>OZ244224.1:0-1372500 GCA_965217015.1 Parvibaculaceae bacterium
TGAATATCTCGTCTTTTTAGATAAATATGCCGCGCAAGAACCAAAAGACCAATTGGCCAATCCGGTTTGGCATATTCATCAGGGTCAACCGCCCGCAAAAGGATTGCCTGTGAGTTTCGCGCTTTTGCTGAATCTTGTTTCTGCCAGTAATGCTGATAATAAAGAAACCTTATGGGGCTTTATTAAAACCTATGCGCCTGATGCCAGCCCAGAGGCGATGCCTATGCTTGACCAGCTTGCGGCCTATGCGGTGACTTATTTTCATGATTTTGTGAAACCCAATAAAGCCTATCGCGCGCCAACAGATGAGGAAAAACAAGCTCTATCACACTTGCTGGCACAGCTTGAGACCTTGCCCGAAAAATCTGATGCAGAAACAATTCAAACCGAGATTTACGCGGTAGGAAAAGCGTTTTTCGAAGATAATTTGCGCGATTGGTTCAAGGCACTTTATGAGATTTTATTAGGTCAAAGTCAGGGGCCGCGATTTGGGTCTTTTGTGGCGCTTTATGGACTGGATAAAACCATTGCTCTCATCAAGCAGGCGTTAGATGAAAATGGTCTTGATGGAAACAATCATGGGTGAGTCATGAGCGGCTTGCAACAACCAGAGCAACAGGCACATTATATTTATAAAATTTGCGCCCGCCAGGATTGGGCGCAAGCTTGTGCGCGAGATGGTTTTTCAGGCGCAGGGATTGATGTTGATGATGGGTTTATTCATTTCTCGTCTGCCCATCAAATTGAGGGCACGGCCAAAAAATATTTTTCAGGGCAAGATGGTTTGATATTGCTTCAGGTGCCAGTGGACGCATTATCAAATGGTGCGCTTTTATGGGAAGTGTCGCGGGGCGGGGAGAAGTTTCCGCATCTTTATGGCGCGCTTTTGCCCCAACAGGTCAGTCAAATTTGGGATTTTCTTTGGGATTGTGATGGCCAGCCTGTGCTAGCATGTGCAGATGGAAAGACGAAACCACTTGCCGAGTTGACGGACGCGCCGCAAAAATAGTCATATGAATATCAACGATGAGACAAGCTAATGCCGATATATAAAATCCTGCGCCCTGTATTATTTTTACTGCCGCCAGAATTTGCGCATAAAATGACATTGCTGGCCCTAAACCTTTTTGGCCGTGTGGCGCCATTGGCGGGCAAAGATGATTATATTTTACGCCAAGACTTGCTGGGGCATGTGTTTACCAACCCATTTGGGCTGGCGGCTGGGTTTGATAAAAACGCAGAAGCTATTGATGGTATTCTCAAATCGGGATTTGGATTTACAGAAATCGGCACCGTGACCCCTTTGCCGCAATCCGGCAATGACAAGCCGCGAGTTTTTCGATTGCGCCAGTCAGAGGCGGTTATCAATCGCTTAGGGTTTAACAATCAAGGCCATGAGGCGGTACGCGCAAGGCTGTCGCGCCGCGCGCCTTATGGTCTGGTGGGGGTGAATATTGGCGCCAATAAAGCGGCCACAGACCGGATTGCGGATTACACGCTTGGCGCGGAAGTTTTTGGCGATTATGCAAGCTATTTGACCGTTAATGTGTCCTCTCCCAATACGCCGGGTTTGCGCGATTTGCAGGCGCGTAAACCGCTGACAGAATTACTGAAAAAGGTCAAAAAATCTGCCCGCACCACACCCGTTTTATTGAAAATCGCGCCCGATTTGGACGATGCCCAGCTTGAAGATATTGCCGCTTGTGCATTGGCCACCAAAATTGACGGCTTGATTGTTTCAAACACGACACTTGATCGCGCCTTTGTGGCGGGCGAAAAACATGCTGCTAAAGAAGGCGGCTTATCGGGCCGGCCCTTAATGGAGCCTGCCACGCAGATTTTAAGTAAAATGCGGGTGCTGACGAAGGGGCAGATTTTGTTAATTGGTGCGGGTGGTGTTGCCAGCGCTGCAGATGCTTATGCTAAAATCCGTGCGGGCGCAAATTTGGTGCAGCTTTATACGGCTATGGTGTATCAGGGGCCGCGTTTGGTTGAAAATATGAAGCGTGATTTGGCTGAGTTGTTGCGCGCTGATGGGTTTCAAAATATTGCTGAGGCAGTAGGCGCTGATGTGCCATTAAAACAAACGGTGAAGAAAAAGCCAGCAAAGCCAGCCAAATCTGCCAAACCTGCCAAGCTTGCCAAGCCTGCCATGAAGAAAACTGCTGTGAAGAAACAAAAAGGAGAGAGGAAAATGACCACCACTATTTATCACAATCCGCGTTGCACGAAATCGCGCCAAACCTTAGCCTTGCTGGAAGAGAAGGGCGAAAGCGTAAAGATTGTGGAATATTTGAAAGAGCCGCTCAGCGCAGATGAGATTGCCAAGCTGGTGACAAAATTGAAAATTGAGCCTGCCGCTTTATTGCGCAAAGGTGAAACGGTCTATAAAGAGTTAAAATTAAAAGAAGAGAGCGATGCCCAAAAGCTCATTCAGGCGATGGCGGATAACCCGATTTTAATTGAGCGCCCGATTGTGGTGAAAGGGCGCAAAGCGGCTTTAGGGCGCCCGCCTGAAAATGTTCTTGAAATACTCTAATGCGAGGTGCTTGGAATAAAACGCATTAAGTGCTTTACTCTCGGGGGGGAGAAAATTCATGTCACAATTAGAGACCGGTGGAGATGAAAAAAAGGGCCGCCGCTATCATAAACGCATCGACAATCATATTGCGATTTTGAAAGCAGCGCGCCAGGTGTTCTCGGAGCGCGGTTTTGGCGCTACGACTGTGCGCGATATTATCCGCCAGACAGGTTTGGCAAGCGGCACTTTTTACAATTACTTTCAAGGCAAAGAGGAAATCTTTCAGGCATTGATTGAGGATATGGGTGAGCGTTTGCGCTTGCGTTTGTCACAAAGCCGCCGTCAGGCTGACACGCTTGAGAAAAGCGTTGAGGAAAGCTTTTACGCCTATTTCGCGTTTTTCGCGGAAAACCCTGCTGATTATGCGCTGGTTCGCTCCAATCGCGGGCGCGAGGGCGGGCATGTAAGTGGCCCCCAAATTCGCGCCGGCCTTGACGAGCTACGTCAGGATATTCAGATTTATATTCGCAAAAATAACCTGCCCCAAATTGATGTCGATTATCTGGCCGCAGCCGCGACAGGCATTGCGTTTTCAATTTTAGATGTGATGATGAAGCGCGAGAATCCCGATCCGCAGCAGGCGGCAAAATTTGCCGCGACACTTGCTCTGGAAGGGATTGATGGGTTGGCAGAAATTAAGTAAGCCCTAATTGCACGCCCGCAACAGCCAACAAACACGCACTGGCGCCGAAGGTTAATCCAAACCGAAGGTTCGCATACCAGACGGGCAGCTCGCCTTTTTGACTGGCTCTTATATCAGACGCCGCTTGCAAAATATGCAATAAGGCCAGCGCCAGTGGCGCCCATATAGTGGCTGGAAAAATCAACAGAAAATAGGCCAGCAGCGCGGGTATCACACTCAGGCTTAACCCTTTCGTCAGCTGCATTTTATCTTGTTGAAAAACCAGCATGCTTGTTCCCCAGCGAATGCCCGCCATGAAAGATAAAATAACGGCCCCATAAGTGAGGGTAAACATCACCCCAACCTGTCGCCAGCTTTCAAGCGCGGGCGTCAAAGCCACCAAGGTCGGCACAAGAAAGGGAATAAGCCCCGCCCCGCCAAGTATCAGCGCTGGCAAAGGGATTTGTTTATCTGCTTGAATGGTGTGTGTTTCTGTCATGATGTAATCAATCCGCTGAAATTTTGATTAACCAAGTTTTGACATGAAGGGGAACCAATCGAGCAAATAGGTCGCCAGATTTTGCAATGAGCCGAGATAAATCAACAGGCCGGTTGCCATTAAAAGCCCACCTGTGAAGATTTCAATTTTGCGCATATGTTTTTTGAGGCGGCTGCTTGATTGCATAAAATATGAAACGCCCAAAGCTGTAAGTATGAAAGGCACACCCAGCCCAAGCGCATAAAAACTCAGCAGAATAATGCCATCAGACAGGCTATCGCTGGAGGCGGCCAATGTTAAAATAGTTGCCAAAATTGGGCCAATACAGGGCGTCCACCCAAATGCAAAAGCCAGCCCCAGCCCAAAGGCAGACAGCCATTGCCATGATTTATTTTTTTCAACACGTTTTTGCACGCGTAGTTCTTTTTGCAAAAAACTGAGCCGCAATATACCGCTCATATGCAGGCCAAGCAGAATGATAAACACGCCCGCGATTTTGCCCAAAATATCTTTATGACCCAGAATAAACGGGTTTATCGCTGCTGCGCCTGCGCCGAGACTGATAAAAACAACCGAAAACCCAAGCACAAAAGCAAGGGCGGACGGCAATACGCGCGCATAAATCGCCTGACGATTGGCTTCGGTCAGCTCGTCATAATCCATGCCAGCGGCAAAACATAAATAGCCCGGCACCAGCGGCAACACACATGGCGATAGAAAACTCAGAAGCCCGCCCAGCGCCGCCAGCATCAGCGAAAATAAAAATCCATCTGCCATTATTCTGTCCTTATTTTCTATACAGCTTTAGATGCTAAAATTTAACTGCGGCGGCGGAAGAGACTGGCTGTTCCCCAGCCACAAAAAACTGAAATGATAACACCGACAATACCATATAGCATCGGCTGGCCATGCGCCCAGCTATAAAGCAATTGCTCAACCCCGCTAATCCCAACATCAATTTTATTGGATTGCTGGCTGATGACTTTGCCATTTTCGAAAAGCAAAATACGCGCTTCATAACGACCAACTGGAATACCCGGCGGCAAGTCAATCTCGGCCCGAAACAAACGCCCGCCAATAAGTTGCACGCCATTTTCACTTTGGCGGTAAAGGCCAGCCGCTTGTTTGTTACGGATTAAACCATTGATGAATTCTTGAAACTCGCCATGTTGGTTGCCCGCATAGGTGACGGGTAAATTATCAAGGCCCGCGGCATGGCGGGCCAGCTCTGTGTCGGGGGCAATTTCAGATAATTTTCGGGTGCTGGCCACTGCATAATATGAGGGCGCTTTTTGAAAGCTCTGTTTGTCGCCATTTATCCAAATGCCGAAATTTTGGCTTTTGCGACGCACGGTCAGGGCTTGGTCTGGCCCTTTTATTATCACCACAATATCTTGCGCATCGGGTTTGACTTGCTCAATCGCGCCAAATAGCAACACGCTTTCGCCGGTGAAATTGGTTTCAATCGCAACTTCGTTTTTGGATAAATCCGTGACCAGTGCCTGTGCGGGTAACCCCCATAAGCTGATGACCAGAAGCATTAAAAATTGAGCGGCAAAGCGGCTTGGCGAGAGGAGCGTCATTATTTGAATTCCCGTATTTTGATAAAGGAATACAGCTCATCTGGCTGAATGATTAAATCCAGCAGGATTTTTAGGCCAACAGCGAGAACGAGAAGTGCCAAAAAGGCTCGCAATTGTTCAGCGCGTAATTTTTGTCCAGCACGGGCACCAAATTGCGCGCCAATCACCCCGCCAAGCAATAAGATAAAGCCCAGCACAATATCAACGGTTTGGTTTTGCACCGCATGCATAATGGATACGGCGGCGGTGACAAAAATAATTTGAAACAAAGATGTCCCAACCACAACATTGGTGGGCATGCGTAAAATATAAATCATAGCCGGCACCATAATAAAGCCGCCACCAACACCCATAATCGCGGCCAGAATACCTACAATAAAGCCAATCACAATTGGCGGTATGACGCTGGTATATAAATTAGATGCGCGAAACCGCATACGAAAAGGCAGGCCATGAACCCAGCTATGTTGCCCCGGCCGCTTAGCGGGTATCGGCTTGCCAAGCTGTGCGGAGCGTATGGCACGCAGGCTTTCTATCAGCATCAGGCTACCAATGACGCCCAAAAAAATCACATAACAAAGATAAATAAATAAATCGATTTGACCGATGGCGCGCAATTCGGCGTAAATTTGAACCCCAACAAATGAGCCCATCAAGCCACCGATAAACAGGACTGTGCCCATTTTGACATCAACCGCGCGTCTTTGCCAATGCGCCAGCCCGCCCGACACGGAGGAAGCTAAAATTTGATTGGCTTCCGTCGCCACCGCGACGGCAGGCGGAATGCCTGCAAATATCAGTAAAGGTGTCATTAAGAACCCGCCACCAACACCAAACATGCCAGACAAAAAACCCACAAGTCCGCCCATGCCAAGCAGCAAAAACATGCTGACACTGATTTCGGCAATGGGAAGATAAATTTGCATATATAAAATCCAATGGCTGGGTTGCGACCTGACTTTTCCTAGCATAAAAACCTGATTGTGACCAGAAACTGCCATAAATTCTTTGCTCATAACTGGTCGCCCAAACTGGTCGTAAAGTTAGGCTGCCTTATGTCATGGTGACGGTTGACGATTTATGGTAAATATCAACTCAATTGTGAATGCGGGGGAAGCATGCGCTGTGAAATGATAATTGACGATTTGGCTTTGCATGGGCTGGCTGGTGCTGCTGATGAGGCTGATGAGGCGCCGGTTTTTCATTGGGCGCATGCCAATGGCTATAGCGGGCGCACTTATCAAAGCATGCTGCAGCCGATAAGCGATAAGATGACGGTTTATGCATGGGACGCGCGCGGGCATGGGCATAGCCAATTGGCCGCTGACCCAAACCAGCATCATGATTGGTATATTTACCGCGATGATATGATTGCCATGCTCGAGGTTTTGGTGGCGCGCCATCAGCAGAAAATTATTTTGGGCGGTCATAGTATGGGCGCAACGACCAGCCTTTTGGTAGCAGCTGAACGCCCAGATTTGGTGCGCGGTCTGGTGCTGGCGGATCCGGTTGCTTTTCCGAAATTCTTTTTATGGCTTGAAAAAATCTTTCGCCGTTTAACCGGACGCTCACCAGAGGCCAAGTTGGTGCAGGGTGCGTTGAACCGCAAATTTATTTTCCAAAACCATGAAGAGATGTGGCAGCGCTATCATGGCCGCGCATCTTTTCGCAGTTGGGGTGAGGCGTTTTTGCATGACTATATCACGCAGGCCACACTGCCCATCACAGATGAAACAGGTGCGCAAGCTTTGCAGCTTGCTTGTGCGCCTGCGTGGGAGGCGGCTAATTTTTCAGCTCAGGGGCATGACACATATGCGGCGCTGGCAAAGCTTGCGACCCCATATGTTATTTTGCGTGGCGAAACAGGTTCGACGGTTTTTCACTACCGACCCTTTCAGAAACACCCGCACTGTTTAGCACATGAAATTGTGGCGGGGAGTTCGCATTTTTTGCCAATGGAATATCCGCAAGCGATTACCCGCGCTTTATTGAACAGGCTGTTGCCCGCCCTCGACTGAATTTGTGTCATCAACATATTTGAGATAATCACCATAACCCTGCGCTACCATTTGCGTGCGTGGCACAAACCGCATCGCGGCGGAATTCATGCAATAGCGCAAACCTGTCGGGGCTGGACCATCTTTGAAAACATGCCCTAAATGATTATCCCCATGCCGCGACCTGATTTCCGTGCGCGGCCAGATGAGTTTGAAATCAATTTTTTCTGTGATGAAGTGCGCGCCAATCGGGCGGGTAAATGATGGCCAGCCAGTACCACTTTTATATTTATCGCGTGACGAAAAAAGCGGCGCGCCGGATAAAACATCAACATAAATCCCCGCTTCATTATGGTTCCAGTATTTATTATTGAAAGCAGGCTCTGTGCCATCTTCTTGCGTCACCTCAAAAGCCAAGGGGCTAAGTTGTTTTTTAAGGATTTTCTCGGCAGGTTTTTGATAGCTCTGCCACTTGCCGCCTTGCGTCTCTTCGCTGGCTTTTACGGGCGGCAAAGACAATATCAAAAAGGTCATCATCAAAACCGCCACCCATAAGGCAGCTGCCATGCTTGTCGTTTGATTGCTGTTTTTCATAATCACTCTATAATTTTCAATTAAGCCCTTTTTATGACACGGTTTAAGTTCTGGGTCATGTTGTGGGTGGTGATTGAGCTGGCACTCGGCGAAGTGCAGCGCTATTTGGGAGATTGAGCCATGAAAAACTTTTCCGCCCCTTATCATATATTCTTATGGGTGATGCTGGCATTATTTATAGGGATTTGCGTTTGGGCGCATCTGAGCGCCCCTTTACCAGGGTTTCAGCGTATTTTTGACGAGGCTTGGTGGCTCGTGACCTTTGCCGATTTGGCGCTTGGCGCGCTTTGTATGGCCTGTTTGATGTTTTTTTACGAACCCAGTAAGCCCATCGCACTGGTTTGGGTCCTGTTACTGATGGTTTTAGGCAATATTGTGAGTGTTTTTTGGCTTTGTTTTCGTTTCACGCGATTGATTAAGCACCCATAATGGGGTGGGGGCCTTAATATAAAAACTATCTGTGGATAATTTTTTTGACTATTTTGAAAAAAAATTTTTCCCCAAAAAAATCGGAAATCTGGGGTTTTTTAATTTTTTTGTAAAAAAAAGGCATTTTTTTGAAAAAAATTATTCACAAGGTGTTGACGATTTGAGTCGGTTCAGACACTATATATTGTAGTTCGAGTGTTCTCGACCAAAAATGGGAGAGGGCGCAGGGATAAGTTTTCATACCGAAGGAATAGCAAGATTCCCGGAGTGTTCACGCACACCGCATGCAAACTGCGCCCTGAATCTAGAACTTATTAGGAGTTATCAAGAGGCAATGGCGATTGAAACCATTTTTCTCTTTGAAATAGAGGTAGGGCAAGATGTTTAATAATTCAGATCGGAAGCAAGGGCAGGTCGAACTGGCGGAGCAACAGGTACAGGAAATGCTAGATATCGCATCTAAAGAGGTTCATTCAAAGCGCACAGCTGAAGGCGATAAAAACGCCGATGAACCGCGCATGAATTTTGAAAATGTTGATCAGGTTGTTCAGTTTGAGTCGCGCCCAAGTGTCAAAATCGATGCCTCTCGCGATTCTCTATTGACCGAATTTGGTAAGGCGACTCTTTTAGATCGCTATTTAATGCCGGGTGAAAAATTTCAGGATTTATTTGCGCGTGTTGCCTCTTATTATGGTGATGACGGCGCACATGCGCAGCGCATTTATGATTATTGCTCTAAATTATGGTTCATGCCTGCAACCCCAATTTTGTCTAATGGCGGCACCGACAGAGGTCTGCCGATTTCCTGCTTCTTGAATGAGGCTGATGACAGTCTGGGCGATATTGTGAATTTATGGAATGAAAATGTCTGGCTGGCCTCACGCGGCGGCGGCATTGGCAGCTATTGGGGCAATTTGCGCTCTATTGGCGAAAAAGTTGGTCAAAATGGCAAAACTTCTGGGATTATTCCATTTATTCGTGTGATGGACAGCCTGACATTGGCGATTTCTCAAGGTTCTTTGCGGCGTGGTTCTGCGGCGGTTTATCTGCCTGTTGACCATCCAGAAATTGAAGAATTTATCGAAATTCGGCGTCCAACAGGCGGTGACCCGAACCGTAAAGCCCTCAACTTGCATCATGGTATTTTAATTTCTGATGCCTTTATGCGCGCTGTTGAAGCTGATGAGGAGTGGGCGCTGCGCAGCCCTAAAGACGGTTCTGTTCAAGAAACGCTCAAGGCGCGGGATTTGTGGATTCGAATGCTGACCGCCCGCGTTGAAACGGGTGAGCCTTATATGGTGTTCAAAGACACTGTAAATAATGCGCGTCCTGAACATCAAAAGCTGCTTAATCTGGAAGTTAAAACATCTAACCTGTGTGCTGAAATCACTTTGCCGACAGGTGAAGACCATCTTGGCGAAAACCGCACAGCCGTGTGCTGCTTGTCATCTTTGAATGTTGAAAAATTTGATGAGTGGCAAGATGATGAAAACTTTATCCCTGATGTGATGCGCTTTTTGGATAATGTGTTGGAAGATTTTATCCAACGCGCGCCAGACAGCATGGCAAAGGCTCGCTATTCCGCCATGCGTGAGCGCAGTGTCGGCTTGGGTGTGATGGGTTTCCATTCTTTCTTGCAGGCCAATATGATACCCTGGGAATCGGTCATGGCGAAAGTTTGGAACAAACGGATTTTCACCCATATTCAAGAGCAGGTGGATATTTCGTCCAAACAATTGGCTGACGAGCGCGGGGCTTGCCCAGATGCGGCTGAATGCGGCATGAATGAGCGTTTTTCAAACAAAACGGCCATTGCACCTACCGCGTCAATTTCAATTATTTGCGGGGGTGCAAGCCCAGGTATTGAGCCAATTGCCGCCAATAGTTTCACCCATAAAACGCTGTCGGGTTCCTTTAATGTCCGCAATCGCCATCTCGCCAAATTGCTTGATGAAAAGGGCCATAATGATGATGATACATGGTCAAGCATTGTGACCAGTGGCGGCTCTGTGATGCATCTTGATTTCTTAACAGATGATGAAAAGGCTGTGTTCAAAACTGCTTTTGAAATTGACCAGCGTTATTTGATTGAGCTGGCGGGTGACCGCGCTGAGCTTATTGATCAGGCTCAATCACTCAATGTGTTTTTACCCGCCAATGTGCATAAGCGCGATTTGCATCAAGTGCATTTCCAAGCTTGGAAGCGCGGGGTGAAAAGCCTTTACTATTGTCGTTCTCTGTCTATTCAGCGTGCTGAAAAAGACGAGAAAGGCAGCCCTGCGGCAAGCGCGCCTGCACCCGCACCTGCGGCGGCGGATTATGAAGAATGTCTGTCTTGCCAATAAATCTAATGAACGCATTTCCGGCCCTTCTGGGTGACCAAAGAATAAAACTGATAAACATATAAATAGAGGTATGAGCTATGTCGCTTTTGGAAGAACGTATTGTATATAAACCCTTTCGTTATCCGTGGGCTTATGATGCCTGGTTAACGCAGCAACGGATTCACTGGTTGCCTGAAGAAGTGCCTTTGGCTGAAGATGTCAAAGACTGGCATAAGAAACTCACAGGCGCGGAGCGTAATTTGCTGACGCAGATTTTCCGCTTTTTTGTGCAGGCCGATGTGGAAGTTAATAATTGCTATATGAAGCATTATTCGCAGGTGTTTAAGCCAACAGAAGTGCAAATGATGCTGGCGGCTTTTTCCAATATGGAAACCATTCACATTGCAGCTTACTCGCATTTGCTCGACACAATCGGCATGCCTGAAGTGGAATATGAAGCTTTCATGAAATATGGAGAAATGAAAGACAAATACGACTATATGCAGGAATGGGGTGTGGAAACCAAAGAAGATATTGCCAAAACACTCGCTGTTTTTGGCGGCTTCACAGAAGGTTTGCAGCTTTTTGCCAGTTTTGCGATTTTGATGAATTTCCCACGCTTCAATAAAATGAAGGGCATGGGGCAAATCGTGACATGGTCAGCGCGTGATGAAACCCTGCACACCAATTCAACCATTCAATTGTTCAATACTTTTGTTCAAGAGAACCCTGAAATTTGGAACGAAAAAGTTCAGGCTGATTTGTATAAGGCCTGTGAGACAGTTGTGACACATGAAGATGCCTTTATCGATCTCGCTTTTGAAATGGGCGGCGTTGAAGGTCTCGAAGCTCAGGAAGTGAAAGACTATATTCGCTTTATTGGTAACCGTCGTTTGGCGCAGCTTAATCTCAACCCGATTTATGATATTGAGAAAAACCCGCTGCCATGGATGGACGAAATGTTGAATGGTATTGAGCATATGAACTTCTTTGAAGGGCGTGCAACTGAATATGCCAAAGCGGCAACGGAAGGGAATTGGGACGAGGCTTTCGACTAATCCCTTTACCGTAATTCACATGCAATGAGGCAGGGCTGGCAACAGCTCTGCTTTTTTGTTAGAAAGAAAAGGGGGGATAGAAATATGATTGATTTACATACCGCGCCAACACCAAATGGTTGGAAAGCCTCTGTCACGCTTGAAGAGCTGGATATGCCCTATGAAGTGCATACAATCGATTTGGGCGCCAATGAGCAAAAGACACCCGAGTTTTTAGCGCTCAACCCAAATGGGCGCATACCCGCAATTTATGACCGCGAGACGCAAACACGCGTATTTGAAAGCGGGGCAATCATGATTTATCTGGCTGAAAAGGCTGGTCAATTGCTGCCTACTGACGCGAAAGCGCGTGCCGAGACTTTGTCTTGGCTGATGTTCCAAATGGGTGGCATTGGCCCGATGATGGGGCAGGCAAATGTGTTTTATCGCTATTTCCCTGAAAAAATCCAGCCTGCGATTGACCGCTATCAAAATGAAGTGCGGCGTTTGTTTGAGGTGTTGGACACACATTTGGCGCATCATGAATGGCTGGCAGGAGATTTTTCGATTGCTGATATTGCCAATTGGTGCTGGACACGCACGGCCAGCTGGTCGGGCGTAGAGAGCCGTGATTTAGAGCATTTGCAGCGCTGGTCGGCAGCGATGGACGCCCGCCCTAAATGTCAAAAAGGTATTGTCGTGCCATTTGATATTCGTGATTTATTATCTGACGATGATAAAGAGGCTGAAAATCAGGAAGCCTTTATCAAAAACGCCCAAAAAATGGTGCAAAAGTAACATTAACGAACACAAGAGTAGATTGAACAAGATGAGCTTAGTCTCCTATCAGGATTTGGTCGCGCAATTAACGGCGGGCGGGCAAGTCAATGCGATTACCCTGCCAGAAACATGGCTGCAAGGGCGCACGGCCTATGGCGGCATCAGCACCGCGCTATTATTTGAAGCTGTGCGCCTGCATAATCCTGACGCGCCGCCTTTGCGCTCGTTACAAGTCACCTTTATTGGGCCGCTTTATGGCGAGCTGAGGTTTTCTCAAACCGTGCTGCGCGAGAGTAAAAACACATTATTGGTTGAAGGCCAGATAGAAAATGAGCTGGGTATTGGCCTGAAGGCTTTGTTTATTTTTGGTCATGACCGCGTGTTTTCAGACCAGTTTGTAACAGCCCCGCGTGATTTACCGGCGCCTGAAGATAGTTTTCCAATTCCGCGTTCGGGGCCGAATTCAGGCATGCCTAATTTTTTACAAAATTTCGAGGTTATGTTTGCACAAGGCACCCCGCCTTTTTCAGATGATAAAACCGCCGCGCCAAAATTTTCTCTCTGGATGCGCCATCACGACACAGCCTCGCATGAGGGCATGGGCCCGCTTTTGGCCATAGCAGATGGACCACCACCAGCGATTATGACGCGTCTTGGTGGCCGCACGCCGTTAAGCTCAATGAATTGGCATTTGAATTTTTATGACGCTGCGCCGCAAACTAAAGCGGGTTGGTGGCTGATTGAGTGTGAGGCGAGCTTCTCGCAAAATGGCTATACGGCGCAATTTATGCGTATGTATAATCATGCGGGCGAAGCGATAGGGGACGCGACCCAGCATATTGTTGTATTTGAACCTAAATCTTAAAAAGTTAACATAAACAATGTGTTAAGACTCTTTTGGGCGTTTCTCTAAGCATCGGAAATCAGCCTTGAGTTGATGCCCAGCAAAATCAATATGGCAGATGTTAATGTCATGCCGCCGACACCAAATTTGCAAGCCTTGTTCGGTAAAGCCAACATCTAGAACCATCATTTCCTGTAAATTTCGGGCATCACTTTTGCCCGCCACGAGGTCTGTCTCACATTGCGCGCAAATAATCGGGTGGGTGATTTTATTCAACAAATGTTCCATAAAAAATCCTTTATCTTTTTACTGGCACGCATGTTTATGATTGCACAGCTCTCATTAAGAATTAAAATAAACCAAACTTTGAAAAAACCGACATTTATAGAAAGTTTCCTATGCGTTATCCGCCTCATATTTTGGCAGTCTTTATGTGCTTTACTTTGCTGGCTTGTGAGCAGGTTTCCACCAGTGATGCGCCAGCAATTATCAAGACGGCAGAGGCGCAAAAAGGCGAATGGGTTTTGCACGGCTATAATGGCGGCGAGCAACGCTATGTGCCAAGCGCGCAAATTAATGATGGTAATGTGCATCGGTTGGGGCTGGCGTTTTCGTATGACGGGATTCTCAATCGTGGGCGTGTGTTGCGCGGCGCACAAGCCACGCCTTTGATGAAAGATGGGGTTTTATATTTCACTGGCCCATGGAGCGTGGCTTATGCAGTTGATGCGCGCACGGGCGAAGAATTATGGGTGCATGACCCGGAGGTTGAAGGTTGGCGCCCGCGTGTGGCGTGTTGTGATGCGGTGAATCGCGGCATGGCCTTGCGCGGTGATACGCTGTTTTTAGCAACATTTGACGGTTTTCTTGAGGCGCTTGACCGTCATACGGGCAAGCTTTTATGGCGGGTGGACACACTCTTAAAACGCAAAAGCAGCTATACCATCACCGCCGCCCCGCGTCTGGCAGGTGATTTGGTGGTGATTGGCAATGGCGGTGCTGAAATGGGTGTGCGCGGTTATGTGACCGCCTATGACCAGCGCACGGGCAAGCAAGTCTGGCGGTTCTGGACGGTGCCGAGTGCTAATGAACCTGAAAATGATGATGTTGCTTTTGCGCGCCAAAGCTGGTCAGACAAGACGCGTTGGGATTATGGCGGTGGCGGAACGGTTTGGGATAGCATGGTCTATGATGCCGATTTGGACCTGCTTTATATTGGCGTTGGTAATGGTAGCCCGTGGCCAGTTTGGGACCGCAATGGCGGCGAGCGGCCTGATAATTTATATCTATCCTCTATTGTGGCGGTGCAGGCCAAAACCGGCAAACGGGTTTGGCATTATCAAACCACGCCGGCTGATAGTTGGGATTATACCGCAACCCAGCATATGATTTTGGCCGATATAGAGTGGCAAGGTCAGCCGCGCAAAGTCATTATGCAGGCGCCAAAAAATGGTTTCTTTTATGTGCTTGACCGCGTCACGGGCGCGCTTTTATCGGCTGAGCCGTTTGTGCCGGTCACTTGGGCGTCGCATGTGGATATGAAAACCGGCCGCCCCGTTGTGCAGGCGAGTTCAGACTTTAGTGAGAAGAAGGCACTTGTCATGCCAAGCGTGACGGGTGGGCATAATTGGCACCCTATGGCCTATAATCCAAAGGCGGATTTGGTTTATATTCCAACTTTGGAAATTCCGATTGTGTTGTCGGAGGATAAAAACCAAGAGGCTTATTTGCCGCTGGCCAAAAATAACCGCACCCTGCCTGAAGGATTTAACCCTGACCAGCATTTAGCTTTGCTTGAGGGTAAGCCAGAGCCTGTGTTGCAATCTTTGCTGAAAGCTTGGAATCCGCAAACCGCAAGCGTTGTGTGGCAGAGCGACCCAATGCCATATTGGGGCGGCGGAGTGCTAACGACAGCCGGCAATTTGACCGTGCAAGGCTCGCCAGATGGGTTTTTGAATTTTTACCACGCGCAAACGGGCAAATTGCTCAAGCGCATTGAAACAGGCATTGGTATTTCTGCACCGCCTATCAGTTATGAACTTGATGGGGTGCAATATATTGCGGTGATTGGCGGCATGGGCGGGGGCATGGCGCGGTCTTACATGCCGGGCTTTGCAACCGAAAAATACCAGAACCTCACGACTTTATTTGTATTCAAACTTGATGGCGCGCCGCTTGAGATGCCGCCAGAAATTGAGCCGAAAATCATTCAACCAATTCCAACAGGTCTGCCTGCTGATGCGCCAACCATTGCGCGGGGTAAAAAGAAATATGAGCTGGTCTGCATCAATTGCCATATTCCGGGCGGCTATCCTGGTGCCTATCCTGATTTATGGAATTTGTCGCCTGAAGTTGACGCCATGTTTGATGAGATAGTGCTGGGTGGTATTTATGAATATGCCGGCATGGGGTCTTTTGCCGATGTTCTTGATAAAGAGGATACGCTTGCCATTCGGGCTTATTTGGCTGATGAACGCCGCAAGCTCGCTCAAACCAATGGGCAAAAAGAGGATTATTTCGCACCAACCCATTAATCGTGCTAAACAGAAACAAACAGAATGAGTGATGAGATGACAAATTCATCGTCAGACAACAAAACAGATGATAAGCAGGCGCGGTTGCGACAGGCTTTGCGGGATAATTTGAAACGGCGCAAACAGGCTGGAAAAAATAAGCGACCCGGCGCGCCCAATCCGGATAAGCCGCGGGCGCTATAAGCCTATTGCCAAATGACGGTGAAACCCAGACCGAAAATCTTGTCTGAATAAAAGCGTGAGGAGACCCTATTTTGGATAAAATTATCATTGAAGGCGGTCATAGACTGTCTGGTGATTTAGCCATTAGCGGTTCAAAAAACGCTGTTTTGCCGCTCATGGTCGCCAGCCTTTTAACCGATGAAAAATTGCAACTAGAAGGTACGCCGCGACTGGCGGATACGCGCACCCTCGCGCAGGTTTTGGCAGAGCTGGGAGTGGAAACCGCGCTTTTTGGGCAAGGGGCAGGTGAGGGGCTGAGCTTACATGCCGCCAATATTGCTTCAACGACAGCGTCTTATGAATTGGTTTCAAAAATGCGCGCGAGTTTTTGGGTGATTGGGCCTTTGCTTGCCAGATGCGGTCAGGCGCGGGTGTCATTGCCTGGCGGCTGTGCGATTGGCACTCGCCCGGTGGATATTTATTTGAACGGGCTGGCCGCAATGGGCGTCGATATAGATGTCGCTGAGGGATATGTCAATGCCACCACCCATGGCAAAAAACTACAAGCCGCTCGATTTGAAATGCCGCAGGTTTCAGTTGGGGCGACACATGTTTTGATGATGGCAGCCTGTTTGGCTGAAGGGCAAACCGAATTGCTTAACGCAGCTTGTGAGCCGGAAATTATTGATGTTGGGCAGTGTCTGCAGGCTATGGGCGCGCATATTGAGGGGCTTGGCTCGCGGCATCTCAAAATCACGGGTGTGGATAAGCTGAACGGGGTTACCCATCGCGTTTCGCGTGACCGAATTGAGGCGGGGGCCTATGCCTGTGCGGTAGCGGCTACGGGTGGTGATGTGGTTTTGCAAGGGGCATCTGAAGATTTATTGGGCGCGCTTTCGCCTGCTTTACTGGCGGCGGGGTGTCAATTAAATCCCCATGCTCAAGGCTTACAGGTGATTGGCCCGCAATCGCGCCCGCATGCAGTTGATATTGTGACCGAACCTTTCCCTGGTTTTCCAACCGATTTGCAAGCGCCATTTATGGGGTTGATGTGTCGGGCGGACGGAGTGAGCCGGATACGCGAAACGATTTTTGAAAATCGTTTTATGCATGTGCAGGAGCTGGCGCGCTTGGGCGCGCAAATTCAGTTAGAAGGTGACACCGCAATTGTAACAGGGGTTGAAACCTTGCAAGGCGCGCCGGTCATGGCAACAGATTTACGCGCCTCTGTGACACTTGTGATTGCAGGTCTTATGGCAAAAGGCCAAACAAGCGTGAGCCGTGTGTATCATTTGGATCGCGGCTATGAGAGATTAGAAGAGAAGCTCTCGCAATGCGGTGCTAAAATATGGCGTGAAAAAGAGTGAAGATAAGTCGGTCTGATGGAGAAATTGCTGCATTTATGGGCGCAAGACGCTGAGGATTTACTGGTCATATCGGCCAGCCTGCAAGATGCCGTTATCAAAGCGTCTGATATGGCTTTTGATAAATCTCAAAAACGCTTTGCGCTGATGGCCAATCGTTTTTGCTGGGAACGCTCGTCTCACCCGTCTCACCAGCCTCACCCGCCTATGCGCACCAGAACAGGCATGCATTTTGAGAATGTTTTGGCGGTTAAGGCTAAAAATATTCAGCAAAAATCTGAACAAGCATATATTTTGCTGGCAATTTTGTTTGATACGGCGCAAGAGAATGAAAATAGCCCCTCGCCAGAAGGCATTATTCGGCTTATGTTCTCAGGAGAGGCTGAGGTGAGTTTAACTGTCGAGGCGTTACATGTTGTTATGCAAGATGTGATGGGAAGCTGGACAGCAAAATCGACACCACAGCATGATTTGAAAGAGGAATAAAGACGAATGACCTTGCGTCTGAACATGAATGATGCAGATTTTGAAAACCGCTTTACACAAGTTTTGACAATGAAGCGGGAGCAAGATGACGATGTGACTCAAGCCGCGCAGGACATTATTGACCAAATCCGTGAGGCTGGGGATACAGCTTTGTGCGCGCTCACAACAAAATTTGACCGCTTTGAGGTCACGCCTGATAGCTTGGCCTTGCCAGCAAAAGACATTGAAGTCGCCATTGCGCAAATTTCTGATGAAGATGCGCAGGCCCTTGAGCTTGCGGCACAGCGCATTCAGGCTTATCACGCGCGGCAAAAACCCAATGATGATTTTTATACAGATGAGGCTGGCGTCAAGCTTGGCCATAAATGGACGCCGGTGCAAGCGGCAGGGGTCTATGTGCCAGGCGGCACAGCGAGCTATCCGTCATCTGTTTTGATGAATGCTATTCCGGCAAAAGTGGCAGGGGTAGAGCGTTTGGTCATGGTTGTGCCAACGCCAGATGGAAGACTCAACCCATTGGTTTTAATGGCTGCAAAATTAGCTGGTGTTGACGAGATTTATCGCATCGGTGGCGCGCAGGCGGTTGCGGCTTTGGCTTATGGCACCCAGACCATCGCGCCTGTTGATGTGATTACGGGGCCGGGTAATGCCTATGTCGCGGCGGCAAAGAAGCTGGTTTTTGGTCAGGTTGGCATTGATATGATTGCCGGCCCATCTGAAATTCTGGTGGTGGCTGATGGACAAAATAATCCGGATTGGATTGCGGCTGATTTATTATCACAAGCCGAGCACGATGTGGCGGCGCAATCTATTTTGATAACCGATAGTAAGGATTTTGCTGATGCCGTTATGCAGGCGATTGACGGGCAATTGCAAACGCTAGAGCGGCGCGAAATTGCGGCAAAAAGCTGGGCAGATTTTGGGGTGATTATTGAGGTTGATGATTTAAGCGCGCCCACAATCGAGTTAATCAACCGCTTGGCGCCAGAGCATTTAGAGCTTGCGGTTGACGCGCCAGAAGCCATGGCGGCAAATATCAAAAATGCCGGTGCGATTTTTATGGGTCGCTATACTCCAGAGGCGATAGGGGATTATATTGCTGGTCCAAACCATGTGCTACCAACCGCGCATACGTCGCGCTATGCCTCTGGTTTGTCGGTGTTGGATTTCATGAAAAGGTCGTCGCTGATTGCCTGTGATGCGCAAAGCCTGTCGGCGATTGGTCCGCAAGCGGTGCGCTTGGCACAAAGCGAGGGCTTGGGCGCGCATGCGCGTTCGGTTTCAGTAAGGTTGAATAAGTAAATGAGCGACGCGCCGGCGCAGAATACACAACGCATTGTGCATTTATCTCTTGAAGATGAGGCGTTGATTGCGCGCAACCCTGATGTTGAGCATGAGCGGCGCGTCGCGATTTTTGATCTTTTGGAAGAGAATAATTTTCGCCCGCTAGACTGTGCTTCTGGCCCCTATCGGGTCACTCTATCGGTCAGCGAAAAGGGGATATGTTTTAATATTCGCACGCAACAAGATGAGCCATTGAAAGAGGTCGAGCTTTCGCTGATGCCGTTCCGGCGCATTGTGAAAGATTATTTTTTGATTTGTGAGAATTATTACAACGCTATTCGCGCTTCGTCTTTGGACAAAATTGAGGCGATAGACCAAGGGCGGCGTGCCTTGCATAATGAGGGGTCTAATCTTTTGAAAGAAAAACTCGCCCCGCAGCTCGATGTTGATTTTGATACTGCGCGGCGTTTATTTACCTTGATTTGTGTTTTGCAAATGCGCGGATAAACCAGAAAAAACTTGATTTTATGACGATTTATGGGCAATCTCCGCCAATATTGAAAGAGAGTGTTTATGGCTAAAGAAGAACTTTTAGAGTTTCCTGGAACAGTGGTTGAGTTGCTGCCAAATGCGACTTTCCGCGTGAAGCTTGAAAATGACCATGAAATCATTGCGCATACGGCGGGTAAAATGCGCAAAAACAGAATTCGTGTTCTCGCTGGTGACAAAGTCTTGGTTGAGATGACCCCCTATGACCTTACAAAAGGGCGCATTACCTATCGCTACAAATAAAAAACTCTGGCTTGCGAGTGCCTCACCGCGCCGTTTGGATTTGCTGACCCAGCTTGGCATTTCCCCTGATAAAATTGTCCCATCTGACATTGATGAAACACCATTGCCTAGTGAACGCCCTTCGGTTTATGCCAAACGCATGGCGCAGGAAAAATGTCAGGCCATTAGCGCGCAAGTGCAAGATAAAGCACAAGCCGAAAATCCGGTCATATTGGCGGCTGATACAGTGGTGGCTGTGGGGCGGCGGATTTTACCGAAAGCAGAAACCGCTGATGAGGCTTTGGCTTGCTTGACTTTATTGTCAGGGCGCGCGCATCGCGTTTATACGGCAGTTGCTGTGCAGCAAGGCGATTATGAGGGGCTAAAGCTTGTGCAAAGCCGCGTGCATATGAAATCTTTATCGACCGAAGAAATAAAAACCTATCTGGCCTCGCAAGAATGGCAGGGCAAGGCAGGGGGATATGCGATTCAGGGGCTGGCGGCAGCCTTTGTAAAGCGTATTCAAGGCTCTTATTCGGGTATTGTTGGTTTGCCGCTTTTTGAAACCAACAGCCTATTACGCGCCGCAGGCTATTAAAAAATAAGAAGATGAAAAACGCTGTCTGGATATTTTTATGTTTACTTATGGCCTTGCCAGCCCCCCTTGAGGCGGGGTCAACTAAGGGTAAAAAATATGCTTGTGGCGATTGGTGCGCGGGCGGCTATTGGCGCGGGCTTTCTTATGCGCAAATGCAAGCCGATTTAGATAATGGGGCAGACCCAATGGCGCGCGGTGAGAATGGTTTAACGCCTTTGCATTTTGCGGCATCAAAACCAGCGCGATTTGCCAAAACCCTGCTCAAATTTGGTGCGCGCTTTGATGTGCAAGATGATAATGGCAATCAGCCGATTCATTTTGCAGCTATCAATAAGGTGGATACGCAAACTTTAGAAATTTTACTAACCTATGGGGCAGATATTGAAGCGCAAAACCAACAGGGCTGGACGCCAATTCATTGGTGGGCGGCATTGGGTGGGCCAAAACCGATTTTGCCTGTTTTGCTGCAAAATGGTGCTGATATAAATGTGCGCGCAAATGATGGTAAAACGCCTTTGCATTTGGCGGCTAATAATGTCAATGAAAACGGGTTGATATTGTTAACGCAATATGGGGCAGATCCAAATTTGCGTGATAAATCGGGCCGGCGTGCTGCGGATATAATCCGCAGAAATAAAAAACTAGCGCGTGGCCCTTTTTGGAAAAAACTGCTGACAATGTGGGACGATATGTTATCCAATTAAAGCGTCAATAGGTGCGGGTAATGTTTTCGAAGCGGTTAATGGGAGAAAGTAAATGACTGAGTTGCTGTTCAAAAAAGTGCAGGACCGTATTTTAATGGCGCGGTGTGTGCAGGGCGAATTGTGCGAACTTATTGTTGAGCCACTTGCGCCAACTGATTTGGACACGGCACAAACCGGATTGATTTATCTTGGATTTGTTGAGCGCGTGGTACCAAATTTACAAGCCGCTTTTGTTGATATTGGGCAAGACCGTGCTGGGTTTTTGGGCGCGCGAGAAGCTAAAATTTTAGCTGAGAACCCAAGCCCTGAAACCAATATTGAAGACTGTGTTGCCGCTGGTGATACAGTCTTGGTGCAGGTGACGCGGCCCGCTTCTGGTGAAAAGGGCGCCAGCCTGACGGCGAATGTGACCTTGCCAGGTCGGCATTTGGTGTTGGCGCCGTGCAGTTCTCGTATTGCGGTGTCGCGATCTATTGCAGATGAGACGGAGCGCCAGCGTTTGGCTGATTTGGCAGAAGCCGCGCGCGCTGAATTGAATATTGAGGGTCTTGACGGGCCAGCAGGCTGGGTTTTGCGCACCGCCGCAGAGGGCGTGTCTGCTGACATATTAAAAGAAGATATGCAGCAAGTGGCAGCAGGTTGGGACGCTGTGCTGGACAAAGCGGACGCGCATGAGCCGCCATTTCTGGTGCATCAAGATGTGGGTGGCATTGCGAAAATTTTGCGCGACCATGTGCAGTCAGAAACGCAAAAAATTATTATTGAAGGGGCGGATTTGGCGCAGGCGGCGCAGGATTATATGCAGCAAAATATGGCCAACCAGCTCGATTTAATCGAGGCGGCACAAGATGAGGATATCTTTGAACGCCATGATATTCACACCCAGCTTGATAAAGCCTGCGCGCCGCGTGTGGACTTGGCCAGTGGCGCGTGGCTGATGATTGAAACAACCCAAGCCATGACCACAATTGATGTGAATTCTGGCGCGCAAAATGGCTCGGCTTTTGAGGTCAATCTCGATGCGGCGAAACATATTGCGCGTGAAATTCGTTTGCGTGCGATTGGGGGGCTTATCGCGATTGATTTTATTGATATGGACGCGGATACAAATAGCGAACCGATTATTGAGGCTTTGCTGGCGGGCTTTGATGATGATAAAACGCCTGTGCGCATTGGTGATATGTCCGATTTTGGTGTTGTTGAAATGACTCGCAAACGCGAGCGCCAGCCGCTGAGCAAGGCGCTGTCTTTTATGGAGTGATGATGGCTGATAAAAAACCAGTTTGTCCAATATGTAAAAAAGCGGAGACCGTGCCGGCCACACGCCCTTTTTGTTCCA
Organism: Parvibaculaceae bacterium; assembly: GCA_965217015.1. GTDB lineage: Bacteria > Pseudomonadota > Alphaproteobacteria > RS24 > RS24 > JAYQKL01. The sequence goes on from OZ244224.1 coordinate 22,533, forward strand.
AACGCTGTGCTGAGGTTGATTTGCATCGCTGGCTTGGCGGGCAATATGCCATTCCGGCTGTTGAGCCGCCCGATGAATGGGAGGTTGAGGCCGCGCTCGAAGAGGAGGTGGCGCAAGACCCAGCGCAAGATGATGAGCTTTTGCATTAGGTAAAGTTTTTTACCCTTTTCGGTGAAGTTGCACTGGACAGCTAAGGTGCAACCCCCTATAAACCTTACATTGTTACCCAATAATACCCCAATGCCCGGGTAGCTCAGGGGTAGAGCAGCGGACTGAAAATCCGCGTGTCGGTGGTTCAAATCCGCCCCCGGGCACCACTTTCCCCCAAAACCGTTTTTAACAAAACCCTCAAAACCCTCAAAACCCTAGCGCGCTTCCTGCTTTGTAAGGCGTGACAATTTAGGTGCCATATTTTATGATGGTGTTATGTCGCTTCTCCTTTTTTATTTATTATTGGCCGTGCTTGTCTCGTTTTTTTGCTCTGTGGCAGAGGCGGTTTTGCTGTCTGTGCGTCCCTCATATATTGCAACGCTTCAAGCCAAAGGCTCAGGTCGGGCCAGAAAGCAGGCTCGGCAGCTTAAAAAATTATGTGACAATTTAGACCGCCCGCTGGCGGCAATCCTGACCGCCAACACAATTGCCCATACCGTAGGCGCGGCCGGGGTTGGCGCGCAAGCGGCAGTGGTTTTTGGCAATCAATATATCGGGCTGACCTCTGCCTTGTTAACGCTGGTGATTTTGGTGTTTTCGGAAATTATTCCCAAAACGCTGGGCGCGCTATATTGGCGGCAATTAGCAGGGGTGTTTGGGGTGCTGATAAACGCGCTCACACAAATTTTATTCCCCTTTGTTTGGTTATCCGAGAAACTCACGCGCCTGATTTCGCGTTCCAGCGATGGGGCTTATACATTCAGCCGTGATGAATTTGAGGCGATGGCGCAAATTGGTGCGCATGAAGGGTTGTTAGAAGCCAAAGAGCAGAAAATTGTCACCAATCTCATGCGCCTGCATCAATTATCTGTGCGCGATATTATGACGCCCAGACCTGTTGTTTTTTCTGTGTCTGAAAAAATGACCGTCAAAGATTTTTTTAGCGCTTATGCCACAAAGCCTTTTTCGCGTATTCCAGTATTTGGCGAAAAACAAGATGAAGTGACAGGCTATGTGCTGAAAAGTGATTTATTAATCGCGCAAGCCAAAGACCAGTTTGATAAATCATTGGAAGATTTTCGTCGCCCATTGTTAATGTTTTCAGAACTTCTCGATGCGTTCAAAATCTTTGACCGTTTGATTCATGATAAAAATCATATTGCGCTGGTCTTAGATGAATATGGCACCATGCAGGGTATTGTGACGATTGAAGATGTGATGGAGACGCTTATTGGTTTGGAAATTATGGACGAGTCCGACAAGGTGGAAGACATGCAAAAACTGGCGCATAAACGCTGGCGCGAGCGCATGAAAAGCATGGGTATTGATCCCGATAATTTGCAAGAAAAAGATATGTGAGACTGGAGGCTGTTTTTAAGTGCAGTTTGTATCCCCCCCCTTTTCCGTGATAGTAAAAAAATAACAATAAAAAAATGCGTTTAACAAACCTTTATTGAGATAAGTCAAAGGCACCATCATGGCTGAAGGAAAAGGGTCTGAAACAAGTTTATCTGTCAAGACAGATGATGTTTTAACAGCCAGCATGGTGGCGCGTATGTATGCGACAATGGACTGGTCCGTACCTGAAAATGGTTTGCAGCCCGCCGCCCCCGCACCCCTAAACAGCTATTTGATGCTGTGCCTGGATATATTAAAAGAAGACAAACTGCGCATTGATGGTCTGGCTTATGAAGAAGAAACACTGCCTTTTATTGATTTGCCGCGTCGTGTGTGGGGCGGGGGTAGCTTGACTTTTATTGAGCCCTTGCGCATTGGTGACAAGGTAACGCGGTCAACTACAATCGTGGATCAAAAAAACAAAACCGGTTCATTGGGTGAAATGGTTTTTGTTGATGTGGTGAATGATTTTTTTGTTGAAGAAAAGCTTTGTTTGTCGGAGGCACTCACCCTTATTTTTTTGCCAGATCGCCCAGCCAACCCTGCTGAACCACCCAAAGATCCTGTGCCGCGTCCTGCATGTGATTATGAGCATCAAGTTCGCTTGTCACCGCATCAATTATTTCGATTTTCTGCAATTACATTTAATGCCCATCGCATTCACTTTGACCCGCATCACGCGCAAGCGGTTGAAGGATATGCCGACCAGGTCGTGCATGGCCCGATATTAACCAGTCTTGTTTTGAATGCTTGGCAAATGCATAATCCAGATAAATCTTTGAAGCATATTAAATTGCGATGCAATGGTTCGGCGATGGTTAATGAAATTTTACATGTGCAGGGCTTGCGCCATGAGGCTGGCGATGCGTTATTCATTTTCAATGAGGCTGGCGAGGAACTTTATTCAGCTCAAGTAACTGAGGAAGGGTGAGATGGTAGACAAATTTGCAAAAACCAGAAGAGCTTATGCTCAATCCGCCAACGCCATGCTGGACTATGTACGAAATGGCACCACATTTGAAACAGATAAAATTGTTCGCTTGCCATCGTCACATTTTATAAATCCGGAGAGATGGGAAAAGGAAATGTCGGCGATTTTTTTCAGTCTCCCGCTTTGTTTGGCCACGACGGCAGAAATTAAAAACCCTGGTGATTATAAAGCAACCGATATGCTCGGCCAGCCCGTTATCATGGTGCGCGGCAAAGATGAAAAGGTGCGGGCTTTTTTGAATGTGTGCGCACATCGCGGCGCTCCGCTTGTGACTGAGGGGTGCGGGCATTTGCGGCGCATGAGCTGCAAATATCATGGCTGGACTTATGATTTAGATGGCAGGCTCATGGGTGTAGCAGATGCCGATAAATTTGGTGAGATTGACAAGTCGACTAAAGGCCTGAAAGAGCTGCCATGTGAAGAAAAAAACGGCCTTATTTTTGTGTGCATGACGCCTGGCAAAACATTTGATTTAGACGATTTCTTCAAAGGTTTTCTCGATGATTTTGAGGAGCTTGGTTTTAAGGACTGGACCTTTTTGGGTCAGCGGGTTTTGACTGGCGCGAATTGGAAAATCGCTTTTGATGGCTATATGGAAGCTTATCATTTTGCATCACTTCACCCCAAAACTGTAGCTCCTCGAACCCCTTCGAATATCGCGCATTATCAGGCTTATGGTCCGCATTTGCGCATCGGGTTTCCGCAGGTCAATATTGAGAAACATTTACAATCTGTGCCAAAAGAGAAGTGGGGAGAAATGGAGCATAAAGGCTTTGATTTCATCAGAATTCTTTTTCCAAATGTGTCGGTGTTTGTGGCAAATAAAATCACCCAATTGGCGCAACTTATTCCCGGTCCCACGCCAGATAAAAATATTACTATCCTGAATTATTTTCATCGTCAGCCTGCCGCAACTGCTGAAGAGCAAGAGGCGTTAGAAAGCATGATGGATTTTCTCTATAAGGTTGTTCGCGACGAGGATTATCTTGTTGGCACGCAAATTCAGGCTGGCCTTGAAGCGGGCGCACATGACGAGATTATTTTTGGTCAGAATGAGCGCGGCAATCAGTTTTTTCATGAATATGTTGACTGGTATCTTGGCCTGCGAGACGCGGAACCAAAGCTCTAGTATTTATCCTAAGGCGGGTTATTGAATGTTTTCCCAATCAATCTATTGCGCCCAGTCTTTGAAATAGGTTGGTTTTATGTTGAGCGTTTCAAAAACAGGCGCCATATTTACAGTGTCCATACACTTGAAAGATAATCCAAGTTAGTGACAAGCTTGATTATCACATGAGAGTAGCTTGTCTTTTTTCAAGTGAAATCTCATCATGTTTCTGTTTCAGAGATCACCACCAAGTCGCGATATCCATTAATATATATGAGCAGTGCAATGGGGGCGGCAATCAGCCCAAGCACACCCATCGACATGCCTAAACTCATCGGGTCTTGGAAAACCTGTTCTGTTAGAAAGGCAACAAATGTTGGCCCCAGCCCCATGCCCATAACATTTCCGGTGACAACAAAAATGCCAGCAACCAGCCCACGCATTTTATTGGGGGAGATGGTTTGAAGCGTCACGGCGAGTTGCGGCAAAGGTATCGTCACAAAGAAACTGGCAAGTGCTAAAAATATCAGGCAGGTCATGCCATCTGTTTGCAGGCCAGCCAGAAATAAAAACAGAGCCGTCATCACTGTGCTGATGATAAGCATGAGCAAAGGAAAACCTTTAATGTTTAATTGTATCATTAATTTTGCGACCAATGGGGAGGAAAGAACCCCCAAACTTCCTGTCACAAGCGCGACCATTCCATAAAGCCGACCTGCATAGGCAATGTCCCATTCATGAACCCGTATCAAAAGTGTCGGCGACCATGCCTGAATACTATAGAGCATGATAATAAGAAACGGCGCGCCCCCCAAAAAGGCGAGATAAACTTTCCAGTTCTTTTTCATATAGTCGACAGCCTCGCCCAGAGGCAGGGCCTCGTTTGTTTGCGTGTCAGCTACAATTCTTTTTGGTTCTTTAATGCAGGCATAGATGAGGGCAAAAATAATGCCCGGCGCACCGCACAAAATAAGCGTTACTTGCCAGGGTTGCAAAACGCCAATAACGGGCAGGTCAACAGGCGGGGCGGATTGCGATATTTCAATGACCTGCGCGCCAGCGATGAGCGCAATACCAGCGCCCAAATAAGGCGCCATTGAAAAAATGCTCATGGCAACGGCAAGCTGAGATTTGCTGAAAATATCCGGAAACATTGACCAAACAGCCGGTGTAAGTGAGGCCTCACCCGCACCAACAAACCCGCGTGCAATGGCAAGCTGAGTGTAATTGCCAGACAGCCCAGCGGCTATTGTTGCCAAACTCCAGACCAATATGCCGCTAATGATGACATAAATTCTGGAAAAAACATCAACCAGCCGTCCAATCGGAATGCTGAGTAGGACATAAGGAATAACAAAAATGAGTCCTTGCAGATAACTTATCTGAACATCGGTGAGGTCCATATCATCTTTAATAGGCTCAACGAGTAGATTGATAACCTGTCGGTCAACAAATGAAAATGTATAGGTAAGTGTAAATAGGGTCAGTAAAAACCATGTATAGATTTTACGAGAAGATTGTTCATTTGCATTTGAAGACATCATTGACACTTTCTAAAAAATTACATGCGTAAAGCCTGTAATAAAATGCGCCTGCTTACAAGCCTAATTTTTTAGCTAGTTAATTCATAAGTGATTTACCGAATGCGGATTTTGTTCTTGCTCCCTGTCTGCGAGCAAAATAGTCTGTGGTTATGATTAGTTTCAAAGAACTGCGATATGTGACGCTTGTTAATAAATATAAAAACTTTAGTCAGGCGGCAAAACATGCTGGTGTTTCTCAGCCAGCTTTGAGTATGGCGATTTCTAATTTAGAAGAGAAGCTGGGTATAATCCTTTTTTACCGCGATAAAAACGGCATGGTCCGGTCAAATGTGTTTAGTGAATTTTTGTCCGAAGAGGGCGGGCATATCATTAATGATTTGGACAGCGTTATGCTTAAGCTGAATAGCATTAACGAAAAGCGGGTTGGCAATGTGGTGTTTGGCGTTGGTAATATTGTGGCTGATAGTGTCTTGTCAGAAGGCCTTGTGGATTTCTGTCAAAAAAATTCAGACATAAGACCAAATTTTATCAATGGCTATTGGTACGAGCTACGCGAAAAGCTGCTGCGCCAAGAAATAAATTTTTATGTGACAGCTAATCATGTTGAGACAGTTGATGAAAAAATCACTGAGCGTGATTTTATGAGTCTTAAAATCAATTTTTACACGCGGGCTGATCACCCGCTCGCCCAGCTTAAAAAAGTTCATTGTGTAGATTTAATCGAATATCCGACCATCACTTATTACACAGTCATTTCGAAGCAGCTCATTTTTGAGAAACTGCACACGCAGCAGCAAATCAATAAACTTGAGAAAAATTTTCCAGCCGGACAATTAGAAAGCATGAAACTGGCTTTGCCGATTATCTCGCAATCGGATTATCTGATTATGGCGCCCGATAAGTTTTTCAAAGAAGAGATTAAAAGCGGTCAAATTCGAATCATTGATGTTGAGGACTTTGATTTGAAAATCAATATTAAGCTGGTCACGCGCTCTAAAGAAATCCTATCACCGCTTGATAATGAGCTGATTGAGTGCCTAGAAAAAGCAAGAGATAAATTTCTAGAACCTATAGCTTAAACAGCACCCTATTTCATCATATAACGGGCCAAGACCCCTTCATTTTATCTGTTTTTGCCTTATAAGATTTTCTTATAAGGGGTGGCTGGTGATATAAGAAATATAAATTTTTATTGCCGAGCCTTGTTTTCTCTATCTAAAGTTTAAGGGCTAAAGGAGAGGGAAACATGAAAACAAACATTAGTTATTTCAAAAAAACCGCTCATTATGCTGTTTTGACAGCATTTATGGGCGCTTTGATTTCTGGACCTGCAACAGCTCAAATTGATGAGATTATTGTGACGTCACAGAAACGTTCTGAGGCTTTATCTGTACAAGATATACCCTCAAGTATTACGGCTGTCGCTGGTGATTTGATGGATGACATCCAATCTGTAGACCTTACAGATGTTGGGCGGCTTGCACCAAATGCAACTTTGCATCCATCAGCTACATTTGCATCAACACCGAACTTTTTGATTCGGGGTCTTGGTGTTAGTGGGACGACACGTTCACTTGACCCGACTGTAGGGGTTATTGTTGATGGTGTTTATCTAGGTTTCCCAGTTGGCGCAAATCTGGATACCTTTGATCGTGAGTCTGTTGAAATATTACGAGGCCCGCAAGGAACGCTGCTTGGTCGTAATGTGACAGGTGGCGCGGTTGTCGTTAGAACCAAACGACCTACTGGTGAATATGGCGGTAAAATTGAAGCAGTATTAGGTAATTATGACCGCGCGGATATCTCGGTCAGTCTTGAGGCACCCCTTGTAGAAGGAAAAGTGTCTGGCAAGATTGCTTTTATGTCTCGTAATCGTGATGGTTACTGGGAAGATAATAATGGCGGAACAGTGACCCCGGCCTCAGGTGTCGTGGGGGCTTATGACTTAGCCGGACAAGGTGAATCAGGAACGAAGCCTGATGTTGACCTAACCATTATTCGTCCAATGCTCTATTTTACGCCAAGTGATAATCTAGACATTACGATTATGGCTGAGTTCCTTAGAGATAAAAGTGGTACAGCCAATAGCCGGAATTTTGTTCACCCAACAGCTCCAGCGCGGCGTTCGCAAACATATGGCTATACTCCTCCTAGTGATCCATATGAAATCAATCATAATTTAATGGGCGGTAATGATTTGGAAACAGACACATTTATTGCTGAATTAAATTATGCAACAGATAATGGTAAGATTACGGCGGTTACTTCATATCGTGAATTGACTTATAGATCGAGTACTGATTTTGATGGCACACCATTCACGATTTTCCATTTCCCTGATAATTACGAAACTCAGGAACAAACGACACATGAAATTCGTTATGCAGGAAGTCTTTCTGAAAACTTAAATCTTGTTGTTGGTTTAAGCTCATTTGATCAGGAATATTTTGTTGGTGAGCGTCGTTTGATTGGAACGCTCGACAGAGCTGGTGTGACAGAAATTCAGCATGAAAGCTGGAGTATTTTCGGTGAGCTTGATTACATGGCAACTGACAATGTCAAAGTAACCCTTGGTGGACGTTGGACTGATGAAACAAAAGATGTTTTGTTCAACGCTATTGGTTCCTGTAATCTTGATTTCAGCGCTTGTCCAGGCAGAACTGTTGGTGGTGCGCCGTTAACATCTGATGATATTGGTTTGACCCAAAGCGGTTCATGGGATGATTTCACTCCAAAACTTGCTCTTACATATATTATGAATGAAGATGTGAGTTTTTATGGTAGCTATACACGTGGCTTCCGTAGTGGTTCATTTGATGCGCGTGCACGTACAATTGACTCTTTCCTGAATAGTAAACCAGGTCCAGAAACGGTTGACAGTTACGAGATTGGTATGAAGTCACTTTTAGCTGATGATAGAGTTCTGCTAAATGTTGCCATCTTCCAGGCTGAATATACAGATATTCAAAAACTAGCGTTGGAATCATGTCAAATTAACCTTACTACTTGTACATCAGGGCGTATTCAACGCCTTATCAATGCCGCAGAAGCGACCATTGAAGGTATTGAAGTTGAGGCAAAAGCATTTGTTACAGATAATCTGATATTTGAGGGTGCTCTGGGTTATACAGATGCTAGCTTTGACTCATTCGAAGGTTTTGATGCAAATGGCGGAGGCTATGATCCTAATACGGACCCAGCTGCCGCTGCTGCTCTAAAATTTGAAAGAGTACCTGAGCTTACATATACAATTGCTGCAACTTATAATATGCCGTTGCAGGATGGTTCTGATGTGGATTTCAGAGTTTCATATGCTTACACAGACGAGTTCTATAATGATGCTGTGAATACTGAAGCCATCAAAACTGATGCCTATGGTCTGTTTGATGCAAGCGTATCTTATACGCGCGCAGATTCTGGATTGAAAGTCACATTGTTCGGTAAAAACTTGACTGATGAAGAGTATCATGACTTTGCTCTGGACAATGCGCTTACTAGATTGACTTGGGGTGGTACACCGTTAACTTACGGTGTGCGTGCGTCATACGCATTCTAAGCTCATCAAGACAAAAGAGGCGAACTGGACTTTAAAATCTGGTTCGCCTCACTTTTTCTTTTCTATATTTAAGTATAAAGGTAATCCATCTTGTTTTATCACAAGTCCTTTATTGGTTCGTGGGTTTTACTCTTAGTATTATCTCTGTACAGCCAAACTTTATATGCACAAGAAGCGACCGCAGAAAGAACCTTGCTTTGGGGGGATTTGCATGTGCACAGTAATTTCTCGTTTGATGCTTATTCATTTGGGAATACATCTTTAGGGCCTGATAAAGCATATGAGTTTGCGAGAGGGCTACCTGTTAAGGCACCAAATGGAGAATTGGCTCAATTAGCTGAGCCGCTTGACTTTCTTCTTGTCGCCGATCATGCAGAATATCTAGGGTTATTTTTGGGTTTTGAACAAAACGACCCGCAAATTCAAAGCTCTAAATTAGGTAAAAGGTGGTTTGATTATTTCTCATCAGGAAAACAATCACCCATATCGCGTGAATATGTTCAAATGATTGAAAGGCAAAAAGAAATTGAGTTTTTGCCTAATGATTTTAATTCAACAGCTTGGTCAAAATTGCTGGATTATGCTGAGCGATATAATGAGCCAGGCGTTTTCACAGCTCTGATTGGTTATGAATGGACCTCAATGATAAACGGTAACAATTTACATCGTGTGGTCGTTTATCGTGATAGTGCCGATAAGGCCAAAAAAATACTTCCCTTCTCTGCTCTCGATAGTCCAGACCCAGAAGATTTATGGGGGTTCATGGACAAGTACGAAAAAACGACAGGCGGCCAAGTGTTGGCTATTCCGCATAATGGAAATGTTTCTAACGGAAAGATGTTTTCATTAAAGCGAATTAATGGGAGCGATTTTGATAGAGCCTATTCATCAAGTCGGCAAAAATGGGAACCACTTTATGAAGTCACGCAGGTCAAAGGTGATGCTGAAGCGCACCCATATCTATCGCCGGCTGATGAATATGCAGATTTTGAAACTTGGGATCAGGGTAACCTCAGAATGACACCCAAAAAGCCAGACATGTTGTCGGGAGAATATGCAAGAGCTGCATTAAAAAATGGGTTGGGTGTAGAGGCAAAAACCGGTGTTAACCCTTTCAAATTTGGCCTGATAGGCGCAACAGACACGCATAATTCTCTCAGCACTGCGGATGATGAAAATTTTTATGGCAAATTTGTTGACTCGCTGCCAGGAGCAGAGAGAACTCAAACATCACTTGGTGATAGGTTATGGGATAATTGGCGATTATCTGCTTCTGGATATACGGCAGTGTGGGCTGAAGAAAACACCAGAGAAGCTATATTTGATGCGTTAAAGCGTAAAGAAGCATATGCAAGCACAGGTCCACGTATATTACTCAGGTTTTTTGGTGGATGGGATTACAAAAAATCAGATCTAAAAAAACCAAATTTTTTTGCGGCTGAGGCCTATGCAAAAGGCGTGCCCATGGGGGGGGATTTAACTCAAAATCAAAATAAGACCAAGCCCGTATTTGTTTTTAAGGTGGCAAAAGACCCCCGTGGAAACCCAATTGACAAACTTCAAATTGTTAAGGGGTGGCTCGATAAAGATGGTCAAACACATGAAAAGATTTTTACAGTTGAAGAGTCAGAAACTGGGAATGGAACAGATAGTTTTTTTGCTATCTGGACTGATGAAAATTTCAAAAAAAATGAGCCAGCTTTTTACTATGCCAGAGTTCTGGAGGTGCCGAGCAAACGTTGGACTTCTTTTGATAAGGACCGATTTGGCGTTTTATTAGACCCCCAAACTCCGAAAAACATCAGAGAGAGAGCATACTCCTCTCCAATTTGGTACTCACCTGAGGACATGTAATGACAAATGAACTTAAAAGATTAAAAGGTAAATCAATCATCGTCACTGGCGCGGGTGCGGGGCTTGGTCGTTCATCTGCCATCAGATTGGCAGAAGAGGGGGCGCAGGTTCTGAGTGTGGATATCAACGCCGAAACCGCGCAAGAAACAGCCGATATGATTATTGCTGCGGGCGGAAAAGCCCAAGCCTGTCAAGCTGATATGAGCCATGAGGCTGATATTATAGAAATGGTTAAGCAAGCCAAAAATCACTTTGGCGGTATAAATGGTTTGCTGGCAAATGCTGGCATTGCAGGAACGGGCGCAGCGCACGAGACCTCTTTAGAGGATTGGAACAACCTTATTACGATTTCTCTAACTGGCAAATGGCTGTGCGCCAAGCATGTCTTGCCGTATATGATGGATAAGAAGAGCGGTAATATTGTCTTCCAGTCCTCTATTTGCGCCTTAAATGGTTTTCCCAATCTTGTGGCCTATTCAGCAGCAAAAGGTGGCATTGCGGCTATGACCCGGCAAATGGCAACCGATTATGCTAAGTTTAATATTAGAGTGAACGCGATTGCGCCTGGCACAATTGAAACTGAGCTGGTGCGTGAAACCTATAAACAAAGGCTGGATACGGCTCAAAGCGAGACGAGCATTGAGGAAAGTCTTGCTGAAACCGCGAAACGTTACCCATTAGGCCGTTTGGGGCGGGAGATTGATGTATCGAATATGGCTGTGTTTCTTTTTTCTGAAGAATCGAACTGGATTACGGGTACAATGATGCCGGTTGATGGTGGCTATACAGCGAAATGATTGGGTTAAATGAAAGATAAAAATAACAACAAGATTGATTTATTCTCGGAAGAGGTTTCTGCCTGTCCGTTTTCTTCCTATAAGGAAATAAGAGATAGCGGGCGCGTTTATCAGGAACCGAGATATGGCAATCATGTCTTGACCCATTTTGCGGATATTCTATCACTTAAGAATGATCAGATTTTTGACGCCCGACATGGTGTTGATCCGGCGGGTCGTTTTTCATCAACAACCTATCCCGATATCAACCGAACAGATCCACCACGACATGCCAAAATAAAAGCATTTTTATATAAATCATTTGCCCCGCCAGCGATTAAGGCGTGGGAGGCTGATATTCATAAAATCTTTATGGAGCATTTTGACGCTGTTCAAGGTGGTTCATTTGATATTGTGCAGGCGATTTGCTATCCAGCCCCCGCCGCTGTGATTTGCAAGCTGCTTGGTTTTTCTGATGATAGGCGTGAGGACTTCCAGCGCTGGTCAGAGGCTCTTGTGGAGAGGCTGGGAACAGAAATATCTGAAGAACAAAGAAGCGCCTTAATTGAAATGGCGCGGTTTATTCGGCTCAAAGCCGAAGAAAAAGCGAAAAACCCTGGTAACGACCTGATGACAGAAATTGTGAAAGCTGAGGTCGATGGAGAAAAATTATCGCATGAAGAAATTGTGGCTAATGGTGTTTTCTTCTTAGCGGCAGGGCATGAGACCACCGCCAATTTTTTAAGCAATTTCACGGTGCAGCTTGCCACCATTCCTGGTCTGTTTGAGAAAATAAAAAACAATAGGGCGCTTTTGAAGCCTGCTTTAGAGGAGTCTTTACGCCTTGAAAGTCCAGTGCAAAATATTTGCCGGACGGTCAAGCAAGAGTTTTCGCTTGATGAGCATTTAATTCGCGAAGATGAACGGGTTATGTTTTCATTGGGGGCTGGAAATCGCGACCCAGATATTTTTTCCAATCCTGATGACTATGATTTGGAGCGTGAGAATCTGAATCAACATCTTGCTTTTGGATATGGGCACCATCAATGCCTTGGGGCGCGATTGGCGCGACTTGAGGGTGAAATTTTTTCGAATATTCTATTTGATAGATTTGATAAAATTGAATTGGGGCAAGAGACTACACCCCAGCCAGGTAATGTGATGCGCGGCTATAAAGCGCTCAATGTATTATGTTCATAATTTATGGGTTTATTCTTTAAGGTAATAAAATGCTGACAAAATCTGATAATCCAACACTGGTTGGCGTTTTGAAAAAAGCAGCTGAGACCAATCCTGATGGCTTGTGTATAAGCTTGGATAATAATATGCGAAGCTATCAGGCGTTATATCGAGGCGCTCTGGTTAGGGCTCAAAAGCTCATTCATTTAGGCGCGCAAAAAGGCGATAAGGTTGGCATATTATTGCCCAATAGTATTGAGTATCTTGAGATATTTTACGGCGCCATGCTGGCTGGCTGTATTCCTGTCACAATTAATAATAGATATAAAGTCGCAGAGTTAAAATATGTCCTTAATCATGGTGATGTTAGATATCTGTTTACAAGTGCTGCACCCGAAACAGATTTTCTCACGACTTTGAAAGCGGCTTTTACGGATCTAGATGAGACAAAAAGCAGTCAAAAACTGGCTGAGGCTAAAACGCTAGAAAAAATCTATGTGGTTGAAAATGCGCCATGCCCGGAAATTTCTGATGCCGCATTTTTGTCTCCACAGCCAGATGCGCAAGGCCAAGATGCTCAAAGCACTGATGGTTTAGATTTACCAGAAATTCAAAGTGATGATATTGCTTTTATCATGTTTACATCTGGCACGACTGCCAACCCAAAAGCCTGTTGCTTATCGCATCGCTCTGTTGTGGGGAATGCTTTTGCGCAAGTCGATAGATGGCAAATGGGGCCTGATGATAAAATGTATGACCCTTTACCATTTTTCCACATGTCTACCATACTCCCGTTAACGGCCAGCATATGTTCGATGGGCGCATTATATGCGACGCGCTATTTCAATGCCGATGAGGCAGTAGATACTTTTATTTCTGATGGCATAACCATTGGGTTTATCGCTTTTCCAACTCTGACCAATGAGATTATAAATCACCCTAAATTCGATGGGGCGGCACTAAAATCTGTGAGATTGGTGAATAATGTGGCACCGCTGTCAACTTTAGAAATTTACGATGCCGCATTCGAACATGGCGTGGGTGTATCCGCTTATGGCATGACTGAGGCGGGTGGGGTGATTTGCTTCGGCGATGTTGAAGATAGTCTTGAAAAGCGATTAAATAGTTGCGGTAAACCTTTTCCGGGTATTGAGGTGCGGATTGCTGACCCTGAAAACCCAGAAAATATTTTGGCACCCAATCAAAAAGGCGAAATTCAAATTCGCGGTTATTGTCTTTTTGAGGGCTATTATAAAGATGAGGCAGCAACAGCCAATGCTATGACGGCTGATGGCTGGTATCGTTCTGGCGATTTAGGGGCTTTAGATGAGGAAGGCTATTTGGCATATCTTGGGCGCTGGAAAGATATGCTGAAAATTGGTGGTGAGAATGTCGCCGCGCTTGAAATTGAGTCGCATATTAACACCCACCCTGATGTTGTGTTGTCGCAAGTGGTCGGGGTTCATGATGAGCGATTAGATGAGGTCGCGGCTGTATTTATTGAAAGCGTGGAGGGGGCGACGCTTACACCAGAAACAGTGATTGAGTTTTGTAAAGGCCAGATATCCAATTTCAAGATTCCAAGATATGTTATTTTTGTCAAAGAATGGCCAATGTCAGCGACAAAAATTCAGAAATTTAAGCTAAAAGACCTTGAGCTTGGCGAAAAATTGATACCTTAATATGTTCACAAAGAACACAATATTTCATGAACACCGCACATCAAGCGCGGGTTTTTATAAATCTATGATTTTTCGGCCTCATATGGGGCAAAAGACTTATAAAAACTGCATTTTATTTTAGTTGCTAAGTCAATTTACACACTCTAGTTTATGCCCCAAAGCGACCATTATGACAGATAGAAGGCGCCAGAATTCTGCGCCTGAAAGAAAAGAGAGGATAATCATGCGTCAAGTCCATCATTTTGTTAATGGCCAACAGCTTGAAGGCAGTTCGGGCAAGTTTGGTGATATTTATAACCCCAGCAATGGCGAGGTGCAGGCGCAGGTTCAGCTTGCAACTGTTGACGAGCTTGATGCGGCGGTCAAAAATGCGGCTGAAGCCCAGCCAGCATGGGCGGCTACCAACCCGCAAAGACGCGCGCGGGTGATGTTTAACTTCAAAACCCTGCTTGAAGAAAATATGGACGAATTGGCGGCCTTATTATCCTCAGAGCATGGCAAGGTGATTGCCGATGCGAAAGGTGATATTCAACGCGGGCTTGAGGTGATTGAATTTGCCTGTGGCGTGCCGCATTTGCTGAAAGGCGAATATACAGAGGGCGCGGGGCCGGGCATTGATGTGCTGTCGCGCCGTGAGGCCTTAGGCGTTGTGGCCGGGATTACACCTTTTAACTTCCCCGCCATGATACCCATGTGGATGTTTGGTGTCGCGATTGCCTGTGGTAATGCGTTTATCCTCAAGCCATCAGAAAAAGACCCATCAGTGCCACTGCGCCTGGCGGAATTGATGAAAGAAGCAGGCTTGCCAGATGGTATTCTGAATGTGGTGCATGGCGATAAAGTCGCGGTTGATGCGATTTTGGAGCATCCTGAAATTAAAGCCGTCAGCTTTGTCGGCTCATCTGATATTGCGCATTATGTCTATTCGCAGGGCACGGCCAATGGCAAGCGTGTGCAGGCCATGGGTGGCGCGAAAAATCACGGCATTATCATGCCAGATGCGGATATGGACCAAGTGATTGCGGATTTCGCTGGCTCTGCTTTTGGCTCAGCTGGCGAGCGATGCATGGCTTTGCCAGTTGCCGTGCCTGTCGGTAAAGATACAGCTGATGAGTTTATCAGCCGCATGCAAGACGAAATGGCCAAGCTAAAGGTTGGCGTTTCAACTGACCCAGACGCGCATTATGGGCCTGTGGTGTCGGCTGAACATCGTGCCAAGATTGAGAATTATATCCAAATGGGTATTGATGAAGGTGCGGAATTGCTTGTCGATGGTCGCGGTCACAATATGCAAGGTCTTGAAAATGGCTTTTTCATTGGCCCGTCATTATTTGATAAGGTGACGCCTGATATGCAGTCTTATCAAGAAGAGATTTTTGGGCCGGTTTTGCAAGTTGTGCGTGCTGATAATTTAGAAGAAGCGGCGCGCCTGCCAAGCCAGCACCAATATGGTAATGGGGTGGCAATTTTTACCCGTAATGGACTTGCCGCGCGTGAATTTGCAACCAAAGTAAATGTTGGTATGGTGGGCGTGAATGTGCCAATTCCAGTGCCAGTGGCGTATCATACATTTGGCGGCTGGAAGCGTTCGGCCTTTGGCGACACCAACCAGCATGGGCCAGAGGGTGTTCGTTTCTTCACTAAAGTTAAAACCATCACACAAAGATGGCCATCAGGTGAGGTTTCAGACCAGTCATTTATTATCCCGACTATGAGCTAAAGGCTTGTTATGAAAACAGATTTTGAAACTATTAAGATTGATATAAAGGGGCGGGTGGCTATTGTTTCACTCAACCGACCAGATAGCCTCAACGCTCTGAACAGTCAGGTCATGGCTGAAATTGTTGAAGCCTTTGAAGGGATTGATGCAAACCCTGAAATTGCGGTTTCTGTTTTAACGGGTGAAGGCCGTGCCTTTGCTGCCGGGGCAGATATTAAAGAAATGCAGCCGCAAAGCTTTCATTCCATGTATGACAGCAATTTTTTCGCGGGCTGGGACCGCTTTGCAGCCTGTCGTAAGCCAGTGATTGCAGCGGTGAATGGTTTCGCGCTGGGTGGTGGCTGTGAGCTGGCCATGATGTGCGATATGATTTTGGCCTCTGATAAAGCTAAGTTTGGGCAACCAGAAATCACATTGGGTGTGACGCCTGGCATGGGCGGATCGCAACGCCTCACCAAGCTGGTCGGCAAAGCCATGTCGATGGATATGATACTGACAGGCCGTATGGTTGATGCGGAAGAGGCTGTGAAATTTGGCCTTGCCAGCCGATTGGTGCCGCATGACGAGCTGATGGCAGTGGCCTTAGAGGCGGCAGAAACCATTGCTGGTTATTCTATTCCGTCTGTGATGGCGGCCAAAGAAATGGTCAATGCGGCAATGGAAATGTCAACGGCTGAAGGGGTGCGCTTTGAGCGGCGTTTATTCCATGCTTTGTTTGCCACACAAGACCAAAAAGAAGGCATGAGTGCCTTTGTTGAAAAGCGTAAGCCTGAGTTTAAAGATAAGTAATGGGTGATTGCAAATGAGTGTTGAGCTGACCGAAGAACAGGGCATGATTCAGGACATGGCTGCTGGTTTTGCGGCTGATAATATGGCTCCGCATGCGGCTAAATGGGACGAGGAAAAACATTTCCCAATAGATGTGATGCGCGCTTCTGCCGAACTTGGTTTTGCAGCTATTTATACAGGCGAGGAGTTTGGTGGCTCTGGTTTGTCGCGTTTTGATGCGGTTTTGATTTTTGAACAATTAAGCAAAGGCTGCCCGACTGTTGCGGCGTATATTTCTATTCACAATATGGTGACATGGATGATTGACCGGTTTGGCTCTGATGAGTTGCGGGCAAAATATATTCCCTCATTAACCACAATGGAAAAATTTGCGAGCTATTGTTTAACCGAGCCTGGCGCTGGTTCTGATGCGGGTGGGTTGAAAACCAAAGCCGTGCGCGATGGCGATGTGTTTAAGCTGTCTGGCACAAAGCAGTTTATTTCAGGCGCGGGTGTTTCTGATGTTTATTTAATTATGGCGCGCACAGGCGATGATGGCGCGGGTGGGGTTTCTGCCTTTTTAGTTGATAAAGACACACCGGGCCTTTCTTTTGGTGCCAATGAGAAAAAAATGGGCTGGAACGCTCAGCCAACGCGTCAGGTGATTATGGACGATGTGGCTGTGCCAGCATCGCAAATGATTGGCTCAGAAGGCGATGGTTTTAAAATTGCCATGATGGGGCTAGATGGTGGGCGGCTAAACATAGCGGCATGTTCGCTTGGGGGCGCGCAATCGGCTTTAGAGCAATCGATTGACTATGTGAAAGAGCGCAAACAGTTTAACCAGACATTAGCGCAAATGCAGAATACGCAATTCAAGCTAGCGGATATGGAAGTCGATTTGCAGTCTTCACGCCTGATGCTTTATACGGCGGCGCAAAAGCTTGATGCCAAAACCCCCGATGCCACCCCATGGTGTGCGATGGCAAAACGGCTGGTCACAGATAAATGTTTTGATGTGGCCAATCAGGCTCTGCAATTGCATGGCGGGTATGGCTATTTATCTGAATATAATGTCGAGCGCATTGTGCGCGATTTGCGGGTGCATCAAATCCTTGAGGGGACAAATGAAATTATGCGCGTGATTATTGCGCGTCATTTGCTGAAATAGGAGGTGCAGATGAGCCAAAACGATACACAAGCTGTTTTGACCTCAATTGAAAATGGTTTGGGTTTATTGGTGCTGAACCGGCCCAAAGCCCTGCATTCGTTAGATAAAGAAATGTGTCAGCTGATGGTTGAAGCCTTGCTCGCATGGCGAGATGACGCGCAGGTCAAAGCCATTTGGATTACACATTTGCCTGAAACACGGGGGTTCTGCGCGGGCGGTGATATTCGGTTGCTGTCAGAAAGCGGGCAATCAGACGGCAAAGCGGCGCAGGATTTTTTCCGGCTTGAATATCAGCTCAACCATTTATTGCACAGCTATGAGGCGCGCTTTGGCAAGCCGGTTATTGCGGTGATGGACGGCGTCACAATGGGCGGCGGTGTTGGAATTTCGGTGCATGGGCGTTACCGTTTGGCAACTGAAAACACGGTCTTTGCGATGCCTGAAACGGGTATTGGTCTGTTCCCAGATGTGGGCGGCGGCTGGTTTTTGCCGCGCTTAGCGGGGGAATTGGGTGCTTGGCTGGCCATGACGGGTGCGCGCTTAAAAACAGCGGATTGTTTGCAAGCTGGTATCGCAACTCATTTTACGGCCTGCGAGCAATTGGCTGATATACGCAGGGGCATTTCGGCAGCCTTGTCAGATATATCCGCAGGTGACGGCGCGGCGGTGCAGGCGGCGATAGATGCTGTTTTGCCAAATGATATGGCGGCAGCGGGTGAGGTGAAAACGCTTAATGCCCAAACATTAGCGGATATAGACACGCTTTTTGCGGGCGATAATGCCGAAGCGATTGAGCAACGCCTTGCGGGGTCAGATACTGAGTTTGCTTCAAAACAACATGCCGATATGAAGACCAAATCGCCATTGACCGTGAAGCTGGCTTTAGAACAAATTCGCCGCGGTGCAAAAATGACAAGCTTTGCCGATAATATGGTGATGGAATATCGTATTGGTTGTCGTGCGGTGATGCATAGTGAATTTCACGAAGGTGTGCGGGCGGTGATTACAGATAAAGATAACAACCCGCAATGGCAGCATGAAAATTTGGCGCAAGTGGGTGATGATTTTATTGAGTCATATTTCATGCCGCTTGAGGGTGTTGATGAATGGACGCCATTGCCAGAAATCTCGGATTGAGCTGAAAGAGGGGAAAAATGTCTAAAATTGCATTTATTGGATTGGGGAATATGGGGTCTGGTATGGCCGCAAATCAGGTGAAGGCGGGCCATCAGGTTTGTGCCTTTGACCTATCGCCAGATGCCTTAGCGCGTGCGGTTGAAAATGGCTGCGAAGCGGCGTCCTCTGCAGCAGATGCGGTAACAGATGCTGATATTATTATCACCATGTTACCAGCAGGCAAGCATGTGCGCATGGTCTATGAAAACGATATTTTGCCCAATGCCCCTAAAACAGCATTGCTGATTGATTGCTCAACCATTGATATTGAATCCGCACGCGCCGTGGCAGCGATGGCAACAGAGCAGGGGTTAAAAGCAGCTGATGCGCCCGTTTCAGGCGGCACGGCAGCGGCAGATGCTGGCACATTGGCCTTTATGGTGGGCTGTGAGGCTGATATTTTTGACGCCGTTCAGATCGCTTTAGAGCCAATGTCTAAAGCGACTTTGCATGCAGGTGCATCAGGCGCGGGGCAGGCGGCAAAAATTTGTAACAATATGTTGCTGGCGATTACCATGATTGGCACATGCGAGGCTTTCACAATGGCGGAAAAGCTGGGGCTGGACGCGCAGAATTTCTTTGATATTTCCTCGCAAGCCTCTGGCCAAAGCTGGTCCATGACGAGCTATTGTCCGGTGCCAGGCCCTGTGCCTGCCTCACCCGCAAATAATGATTACAAGCCAGGTTTTGCAGGCGCTATGATGTTGAAAGATTTACGCTTGGCGATGGAAGCAGCGGCTACCGGCAATGCCGAAACACCATTAGGACGGCTTTGTGCGGATATGTATGAAAACTTTTGCGCGCAAGGCGGTGATGTTGAAGATTTTTCTGCGATTATTAAAACGCTGCAATAGCAATAACCGCAATATTAGATTTCATATTAGATTTCAAGGCATAAAAAAGCCCCCAGCAGCAATAAAACTGATGGGGGCTTTTCCTTTAAGCAGGACGCTTATTGATAAGATATAGGATAATGCCAACAGCAATTAAGCCGACAAGTCCACCATCTCCAAGCTGACCAATAATCGTAATGATGTTTCCGACAATGTCGCCACCAATAAAGGGGACGGCTTGACCGAAAATCACCTGTAAGATTACAGCAGCTGCAATCAATAAAAGACCCAGATCAATAACTTCACGCAAGAAAGATTTAGCTGAATTAAGCATTGGATTCCCTCCAATTTTTGTTGTTAACGCTCTTAGCTTGTCTGAACCGCCCGAAACCGTCAAGTTTTGCCGCATGACTTGCCCCTTAACCCTATGTTAATCCATTGTTTTATATGGATTATCCTCGTTTCTTTAATCTCTGCTAAAATTATGGCCTTTCTCGGAAATATGACATTTTCGCGGACATTGATTCGTTTTGGGGATTCGTTTTGAAATCCCACAATCTGGCGAAAAGGGCTTGCTATGACAGATAAAAAAGACTGGCGGGTGCTATTGCATCAAATCGCGCCGACACTGAGCGTGGCACTTGGTGGGCCATTTGCGGGCATGGCGATGCAGGTTTTAACCCAGCATTTACTGCCAGATGCAGATGATATTGCAGACGAGCAGCAGCTCAGCGCGCAATTAAATGCTAAGACAACCGATTGGTCGCAATGGGTGGGGCAGGTTAAAGCAGCGGAGCAGAAATTTGCTTTGCAAATGCGGGAGCTTGATTTATCTGCCGATAAGTTGGACCAGATGGACCGCCACTCTGCGCGTGAACGACAAGAAAAACTAGGGGACCAGTTTCCAAATTTTCTGGGTGGTTTTGTGATTTTTGGGTTTTTTATCACGGTTGGTTTTATTCTATTGGGCGGGCTGCAAAATATTGAGGCGGGTGCGCTCACCCTTGTTGGGACATTGATTGGTTATGTTTCGGCTAAAGCGGACCAGGTTATTGCTTTCTTTTTTGGATCCTCGTCAAGCTCGCGTGAAAAAACCCGCGCGCTCACCCGCGCTTTTCATAAAAAATAAGAAATAATGTGAATTTTATAAATGACTGAAAAAATTGCTTTGTTGTAAATTTATCGCCGGCAATGTGCTATTTTAAAAATGGTTAAAACGAATCACCTCATTTTCTCAGCTTTTCTTGTAAAACTGCGGAAAATTGGGGCCTTTAGCGTATTTATGTTTTATGCGCTGAAAGAAGATGATGCGTTGAGTTGTGTTAAAGGGTTTTTTAATCCATGAGTCGTGCCGAATCATTTTTGACAGGTGTTGTCCAGGTCGCAGGCCCGTTACAGTCTGTGCAGGAAAATGTTGTGGCGGTCAAACTTCACCCAGACGCTGTTTCTTTAATGCAGCTAGAGCCTACGCTGGACGAATGGCAATTGGATAGAATTGTCACCTGGTCTTTGGGCAAGGATATTGGCCGGCGTCCGGTTGAAGAAAACTACCCCTATCTTGTTGACCAGATACGCATGTTGCGCGAAGAGGCCAATATTCTGGGTGTCGATGCTGGTATTTCTATTCCCGCCAGTCTTTTCGAAACGAGGCTTTTAACGCTGCCCTATATCCCCAAAGAAGATATGGAAGAAGAAACCAGCTATGAGGGGTTTTGGGAAGAGCAAGACCCTGAATTAACAAATCTGGATATGAAAATTGTGCGTTATCAGGTGCTGTATAGTAATGAAAATGATGACCGCACCGTGGTTTTATTTTCGGCCATTCCTGAACCCATAGTGCGGCGTTATATTGGGCTGCTGATTGATGCTGATTTAATGCCTGTTTTTGTTGAGAACGAAGCCTTTTCGCTGATTAATGGCATTTACACACGACTGGATATTGAAAAGCTGGCCAATCCGGTGCAAGTGCTTCATCTTTGCCCTGGCAGCAATATGATTATTGGCTTTGAGCGCAATAAAATTGTGATGCAAAAAGTTGATATTTCAGAGTTTGATGAAGCGCTCTTGCTGGAGCTTGAGGATATTGATCAGGTTGATGGCCCATTTTGGGAGGAGGTCGGCATTCGAATTGGGGAGCAGGTTAAGCAAGCTGTTTCGTTTTTGGCCGAAGAAAAAGACTTTCCGAAAACCTCAAAATTACATTTGGTCAGTGAGCATAAAAATATCCAAAATATGACGGATTTATTGCGTGACCATATTGGCACAAGCCGGTTGGTTGACTGGGACGCGCTGGACGCGGTTGAAGTGCCGTCAAATCAAGCGCGTTATGTTGATTATTTCCGCAATGGTTCGGTGTTTACAACTGCGCTGGGGCTGGCCACACAGGGTCTAAATATTCTTGGTAAATCTGACGATAAGCGTCACCGTCGGCTCATTGATATGAATTTCTTGCCAGATGTTAGCGCGATACGCCGCACACGGCAATTTGCGGCGTTGAACAAGCTGCTTATGGTTGGTATTGGCTTTTTATTTGTCGCCTCATTTTTGCTGATAGGTGTGGCTAATGTCCCATCGCTGCTCGCAACCAATAAAAAAGTCAAAGTTTATTCTGAATTGGAAGCCGATGCGCAAAGTCAAAATTTACGCAATATTGCTTTACATAAAAAACTTAAAAAAATCGAAGCTGATACGAAAAAGCTGAATGATTTGGTGAATGCAAAGGGCTATGCGTTTTTAATGCAATCGCTGCCAGAGATTTTGCCTCAGCAAGCCGAGCTTGAAACGCTCACTTTAAACAAAGAAGCCGAGCTGGTGATTACCGGATATTCTAAAAGCACGGTGGCCATTAACCAGTTTGCCCAAAACATTATTAAAAAAGGGCTGGCGCGCAAGGCTCCGTTCACGCAATCCAAATCGGGTAATTTATTTGCCTTTACCATTACAGCACAACTTGTGGCGAGGAACTGATGATGCGCGGCGTTTATGTTCCTCATGATTTGAAATCTCTTCAGCTGTCACAAGATGCTGAACGATTGCTGACGAATTTGGTGCTTGATGGGCGTGTCAGTCTGGAGCTGATATCTGAAAAAGATTTTGATGATATTACAGATGATGTTGCTGGTGCTGCGCCACCCGTTGAAACAGATATAGGCTTAAATAAAGAGCTTGTGCCTGACAATGGGGGGCATGATGCTGATGCCGATATTGATGCTGATGCGGCAGCATTTGATATGCTTGAGCTTTTGGAAAATGTGACAAAGGCGGAATATGGCGCCGATGAAACAGTTTTCGTGACTGATGAAGAGGCGTTTGCGGCGCCAGATTTAGACGCCCTTTTTGATGGAAACTCAGAAAATGAGAGTGATGCGGGCGCAGAAGAGGCGATAGATTCACAGCCGCAAAACCTCAGCCGTTTTGAGCGGGTGAAACAATTTTTCAAACGCGGCGGGAAGGCGCAAGAAGACGCCGATGATGACACGCTGAAAACCTATATTGGCTTGAAAAATGTGCGTGAGGCTTTTGAGCGCCAGACTTCTAAATCTCCATTGGGTGTGACATTGCTACTGGTTTTGTGTCTTTTGCTGGTGGCCGCGTTTCCACCCATTATCAACCTTGCTTATATCCAGCCCAATATCACAGAAAACAATCAGAAATTAAGCCAGATTGCGAATTTCAAAGCCCAAATTGAGGTTAAAAAACGCGACTCGGCCATTCAGTTGAACAAAATAAAGAAGCTTGAAAAAAACCTTGGCGGCTATGCGGCGAATGTGAAAGGCCAGGCTGAATTTGATTTGCTTTCTGCCGCCTTTTTGACCGCGTTGGAGCGCTATAATGTGAAGATTTTAAGCAATAAAACCGCGCTTGATGAAACGCTCACCACCAAATTGGCTGATGGGAAAATCATTGAAGGCATGGTGTTTGATTTGAGCCTGCAATCGCGGTTTGATGTTTACCAGAACATTCGAAATATTTTTATGGAGCAAATGGGCTCTGTAACTGTTTTGGAAGAAAAAATTACCGCAATGCCAGGTTCAAATGAGCTTGATATTAAACTCAAAATGGCTGTTGTGTATTTGAAAGAAGGTCAGTGAGATGATGTGGCGTCGTAAAGTTTTTTCTATATATGCGGTTAGTCTAAGTCTTTTTGCCTTACCGGTTTTGGCGCAAACGACTAACCAATCTGACAGCGCGACCAGTCAGAATACGGATAAAGCGTCCGCGGTATTTGAAATAGGCGGCGCCAATGACCCCTTTGTGCGGGGGCTTAAACGCTTGGATACATCTGATGTTGCGCGGCAAAAGGTTGAAGAAGAACTCGCCAAAGCGCGCAAAGAAATGAAACGCATGAAATATGGCGGTAAAGCGGGTGATGATGAACTTGACGCGGATATGCGTGATGATTTTATCGCTGGGGATCCAGCTTTTGGCAATGCTTTTTCGCTGCCGCGCTATCGCCTTGATGGTATTTTGGTTTCTGAAGCGCCGTTGCTGCCGATTATCCATGTGAGTGATGATGAGCTAAGGCGTTCTGGCCAGACATTATTCTGGTCTGCTGAGGACCAGCGCTGGGCTTATCGACTGTCGGCGTCAGAAACCTATCGGACTGTGGCGCGTAAATTTTCATTGCACCCGCAAGATGTGTTAGCTATGAACCGTGTCCGCAGTCCTGAGCAATTAGCCGGACGCGATATAATATTTATTTCGCCGCGTGATAATGGCCCGCTTATTCACACCGTGCGCAAAGGGGAAAGCTTAAGCCTTTTGGCGCACACTTATGACATGCCTTTATCAATCATTAAAAAGCGTAATCGGCTGGCGCAGGAAAACCTGCTGATTATTGGGCAAAGACTGCATATTCGCGATAAAACCATCAGTCAGGCGCAAGCTGAATTAGCCGTGCCAGCTCCAACTGAACTGGATAAAAATGCTGACTTAATGGCGCGTCGTGTTTATGTGCGTTTGGCGCGCTATCCAGATTTGTCTAAGGCGATGCGTGGCGCGCGCGAATTTTATGATGATAATCGCCGATTTATCGATAGTGATATTATTTTGCGGCTTGAGCGCGATGCGATGGGGCAGGAGGGTTATAATCTTGACTTGGGGCCAATGGTGTCGAGCAAGCATGGCAAAAATTATTGTAAATTATTTACCCGTCGTGGTTTGGCGTGTGAAACGGTCAAGCGTGTGCCCGGTCAGGAGCGTTTGAACACATTTGAAAGCACTGCAATTGTTCGTGTGTCCCCAACCGTTTTTTATAATGGTGATGTCGATGAAGATATTATCGAAATTGGCAAAACTAAAGATATTGAATATCAGTTAAAAGAAGGGCAGACACTGGGGGTTGATGAAGGAGTTGTGATTAAAATCACGCATGACCAGATTCTGGTGGCTGATAAAGAAGAGGAACTATTAGCGCTTAATTTGAATTATCTGCCAGAGGTAGACCAAGAGGTTTTGCAAGCCCGCCGTGAAGCAGAACGCCAGGCTCAGCTTGATGCAGCTGCTGAAGCCGCCGCTGCATTGACTGATAATGCTGAGTTGCCGGACATTGAAGTGCCAAATATCGCCAAGCGTTTGGCTGAAAATGAGCAAAAACGACGCGCGGGCAGCACGGGTCAAGCGCCATAATGGATAAGGTCGTTGAGTGAATGAGTTATTATAGTAAAGATGTTGCTGATAGGGTTTTGCGCATTCTGCAGGCGAGCGAACAAATAGAAAAAGAGAAGCTAGCCGCCACTCTTGAAGAAGCAGGTGGTAAGTCTGGCAAAGCACTTGAAAAGCTTATCCGCGATGGCCTTAATGAAGATATTTTGCTGACAGTCTTGTCACGCGCTTATGCTTTGCGACGGCGCTCTGTCTCGCCTGACACGCTTGATGAGGAAGCGCTTAAAGCCTTGCCGCTCAAATTTATGGAAAGCGAGAATATTTTGCCTTTAGCCAAAGAGGGGCGGTTTTTGCGTGTTGGCACAATTGACCCCACCAAAGCGACATTGGCAGGGCAAATTAAAGCGCTAACAAATTTCAATGTTGAATTTTTTATCATTAAGTTGAGCGAGTTTGAAACCTGTATCAAGCATGAGAAAGTGGTTAATCATATCGCGGCTGTTAAGCAAGAGGCTGAGCCTGCGAAACCGCGGCCTCGTGCCCCTGTTGCCAGAAAACGCACGCCGCGTTTTGATGTGGCTGATGCCTCATTAGTGGCGCCTTTTTGTGATGATATTTTGCAAAGCTCAATTGATTTAGATGTGAGTGATATTCATATTGAGCCTTATCGCGAGACGGCACGCGTGCGCTTTCGTATCAATGGTGTGCTCGAGGTTCAAGAGCAATATTCTCAATATTTATTTTCCAATTATCTGGCAATTATCACACGGTTCAAAATATTAGCGGATTGCGATATTTCTGAAAAAAGATTACCGCAAGATGGTGCCATTACTTTCCGGACCAAACAGGGGGAAGATGTTGACACACGCTTTAATGTGCTACCAGGCAAGAACGGCGAGCGCATTGTTATTCGGTTGCTCAAAGGTGACCCATCGCTGAGTATAGATAAAATTGGTTTCACAGACAGTGATTTACAAAAACTCATTGAAGCGATTACCGCGCCACAAGGCATGGTTTTGGTAACGGGCCCAACTGGTTCAGGGAAAACAACAACGCTTTATGGCGCGCTGCAATATATCAATGAACCTGGCAAAAATATCATGACGGCTGAAGATCCGGTTGAGTATTACCTTGAGGGACTGGGGCAGGTGCAGGCTAATGAAAAAATTGGGCTGACATTTAATTCGATTTTGCGCGCCTTTTTGCGCCAAGACCCTGAGGTGATTTTGGTGGGTGAGATTCGCGACCAAGAAACCGTAGAAATTGCAGTTAAAGCAGCACTGACAGGGCATTTGCTCCTATCTACATTGCATACGAATGACTCCATTGCGACCATCACCCGCCTGACCAATATGGGGGTGCCGAATTTTATGATTTCAGCTGCCTTGTCTTTGGTGGTGGCGCAGCGATTGGCGCGTAAAAATTGTCAAAACTGTCTGGAGCCGGATCCTTCGGGAACGCATGAAGCGCTTAAATTTATTGGGTTTGATGAAAATGAGATTGAACAAATCCAGCCCCGTAAAGGTGGTGGTTGCTCGCAATGTGATGGCTCTGGTTATAAAGGGCGGCAGGGTATTTATGAGGTGTTGCGCGTGACCCCAGAGGTTGAAGATGCGATTTTACGCAATGCGCAGGCGCCGGAAATATTAGAAGCCGCGCGCTCAGATGGGTTTTTAACCATGCAAGAAGTTGCCCGTCGCTACATTCAGGACGGGGTGATTTCAATTGAAGAATATTCACGCGTCCTAGCGGTCAATTAAATAAAGGTGATTATTTGTAATGGCTGTTTTTACATATGTCGGAACGCAAAAGGGTAAAAAAATAAAAGGCTCACTTGATGCGCCGACAATGTCACGTGCGCGGGCGGAATTGCGGAAGCAGCGCGTCAAAATCACCAAAATAAAAGAGCAAAAAGAAAAGAAAAAAAGCGCGCTTGATATTCAAATTACATGGGGGCCATTTGGCTCAATCCCCGCAAAAGAAATTTTGATGTTCACGAAAAAGCTATCAACTATGATACGCGCTGGTCTGCCTATTTTGGATAGTTTCATCATGGTTGGTGACCAAACTAAAAACCCAAATATGAAGCGCACAATCAACGAAATGATTGCAGATTTGAATGAAGGTAAGCCGCTGACAACGACTTTCCGCGCTCAAAGCCGGCATTTTGACAATGTTTATTTGAATATGATTGAAGCAGGTGAGGTTTCTGGCCAGCTCGATAAATTTATCGATAAGCTTGTGCAAATTCTTGAAAAACAGGCCAAGATTCGCGCCGGTATTAAATCGGCAATGTTTTATCCCACTACGCTTTTTGTGGTGACTTTGTTAATCACTATTTTCATGCTGACAAATGTCGTGCCTACTTTTCAGGAAATGTATGAAGGCATGGGCGCTGAACTGCCGGGCCCGACCCAAGTCATTGTCGATGCCAGCCAATGGGTTGCCGATATCAATAATATTTTAAGCGTGCTGGGCGTGGTTTTTGGCACGCTTACATTTCATAAGCTTATGTGCCGTTATGTTGGGTTGTATTTTATGGCCTGGTGCTGGATTTTGCTGAAACTACCACTTTTTGGGGATATTGGTGTTAAAGCTGTTGTGGCGCGCTCCTCGCTTTTAATGGCAAATTTATTCGCGGCAGGGGTGAGTGTTCTCGATACGCTTGAAGTATCAAAATCAGTGACTACAAATGTATTGTTTTTGCGTGCATTTGACCGCGTGAAGAAAGATGTCATGTCAGGGATTGAGCTTTCTGTTTTATTCAGTCAGGAAAAAGTTTTTCCTTTGGCTTTTTCTCAGCTTATCGCGGTGGGCGAGCGGACGGGGAATATGGAAGAAATGCTCAATTCAATCGCGCAATATTATGAAGAAGAATTTGACGCTGTGGTTGAGGGATTATCGACAATTATTGAACCTGTTATGATTGTTTTTGTTGGCGGCATGGTCGGGGCAATGGTGGTCGCGCTTTATCTTCCCATCTTCTCTGCTGGTGACTTGGCAGGGGGGTAAAAGCTCAAGCTTGCTCTAATGGTGCGCCATCACCGCACCAGTCATCTTCAAAAGTGCGTGGCCAGCTTGTGCCATTATCAATTGTTTCATCTAGCATGGCTGGCGCAGGTGCGTGACGGCGACAAAGACCTTCAGGTGTTTTGGTGGGTTGTTCAATCAGGCTCGCGTCCCAATACCGGCAATGACGGCAATGCACAATTGGCACTGAGGCTGGCGGGGGGCTAAATTCTTGACTATCCATAAACGACCTGCTGACTTTTTAACACAACGCCATATATTACCTCATGTCCCTTTTTTGTGGCATATTTTTTTGGTTAAATAGGACAGACCACTTATCGGTCAGAATGGTTAGGGTTGAGTTATGCGTTCACTTCCAGCACAGGTTATTGACGAAGTTGCAAAAATTATCAGAGATAAAGAGCCACAAATCACCCTCGCTTTGGCGGCTTTTATTTCCGGCGGCCATGTTTTAATTGAAGACGCGCCTGGCACAGGTAAAACAACCCTAGCGCGGGCATTGGGCCATCATCTCAGCCTTGATTGGAAACGCTTGCAATGTACCAATGACACCATGCCGTCTGATATTTTGGGCGTTAACATTTTTGATACTCAAACGGATAAATTTATTTTTCGGCAAGGCCCAGTATTTGCGCAATTATTTTTAGCTGATGAATTAAATCGCGCGCCCAGTAAAAGTCAAAGCGCTTTGCTTGAGGCGATGGCTGAGCGCCAAGCGAGTATTGATGGTGTGGCTTATGAACTGCCGAAACCGTTTGTCATGATTGCCACTCAAAACCCTGGTGAACAAATAGGCGTATCGCCCTTGCCAGAGTCTCAGCTTGACCGCTTTGCGGTGTCTTTTTCACTTGGCTTACCTTCTGCAGACACTGAAATTGATTTGTTAAGAGAGCTGAAAACAGGGGACGCTCTGGCACTTTTATCGGCGCCGATTATCACCACAGAGGCTTTTATTGATATTCAAAACCATGCCCGCGAGGTGGAAGTCAGTGACGCTATTTTGACCTATTTGCAAACTCTGGCGACCCATATTCGGCAGGGCTTAATGCCTAATTTATCGGTGCGCGCGCTCATACAAATAAAATCATTGGCACAATCTATGGCTCTTATTGAGGGGCGTGATTATGTGGTGCCAGAGGATATACAGGCCGTGATGGTCCCCGCTTTACGCCATCGATTGACGACAAAATCGCTTGAATTTGAAACCCGTCTATCCGAACTCGTTGCTGAGATAGCGGTGCCATAATGTTTAAAAAACTCGCTCAAAGTCTGCAATATCGCTTGCTGCATAAAAAAGGCTGGTTGGGCGGGAAAAAGATTTTGCGACAAAGTGATTTGTTCATCATGCCCAATCATTATGGCTTCTATATGGCCTTTTTGATTATGTCTGGTTTTGGGATTGGCTACCGCGTGCAGAATAACTTTATTCTGATGGGGGTGATTTTTTTATTTCTGCTTTTCATGTTGTCACTCATTTCAGCTGCCCGAAATTTACAAGGCATGCATATTCAAATAAGTGCAAATGAGCGTTATTTCGCGCATCATGATATTCACATCACTTGCCGATTTAAGAAACCCAATCCGGCCTATAATATATCATTACTGGGTGGCCTAGCGGGTGCGGCTGCAATCGATTTATCTTCCGGACTGGCGCTGTATCGACTGCCGATAAGCCCTTTAGGGCGTGGGCAACATAGTTTCCCGCCCCTGACACTGCAAACGCGTTTTCCATTTGGTATTGTGCGCTGTTGGACGCGATTAGCCCCTCCTATTGAGATATTGGTCGCGCCCGTACCAGACGAGCGGGCGCTATCGGCTTATCCGCGCATTGACCCGCAAATATATTTTGCGCGGGAAACCCGTCAGGGTGCATCTCATGATGTCGAAGAATGGCAGGACCCGCGTCAATATCAAGATGGTGATTTGCCCTCGCGCATTGACTGGAAACGCTTTGCGGCCAATCGCGAATTGCTTATTCGTGAATTTGAAACTTCTGGCGCGGGTGATGTGTTGTTGCAAATGCCAAAAGATATGCCACGAGAAGCGGGGCTGTCATATTTATGCGGTGGTCTTTGTGTGAGCGAGCGCGCAGGCTTGAATGTCGTGATGCGGCTTGATGAGCGCGATTATTATATTTCCACCAAACAGCAATTTGATGAGGCGTTTCATGTCCTTGCATCTAGCTGATACAGCATCAAAACAAGACACACGCACCAGCATCAGCTTGCTGTTTGTCGCGTTTTTGCCTATTGCATTGGCTTTTGCACTGCAAACCCATTGGCTGGTTTTTGTTAATTGGCTGGCTATGTGGGCGCTTGTCGCCTTGCCCAAAAATAAATGGCGTCTGCTTGCGCTGATTGTGTCAATTCCTGTGACCTTATTAGTGATGCAGTTTTATCTCACCATACCAAGTGATGTTTTTTTCATGACACTTGTTTTGCTATTTAGCGTGCCAGAACAATTAAACAAAGCAGGTTTGCCCAATCCTTTTAATCTTTTAGGTGTCATTTTTTCCGCGCTTTGCGTCATGGTTTTGTCGGTGAACTTGCTGGTATTTGTTCTTATGCTGGTGAGCTGTGCCTTTTACATTGGGGTTTTTGTTTTACGCCACAATCGTATGCCGCTATCTGGTTTGCGTATTCGTTTATTGCCCGTTATTGCCACTTTGGGTGGGGCATTTCTGGTGACGGTTATTTTGTTTTTACTGCTCCCACGCCTCGAGTTACAGGAACTACCAAGTTTTCAGTTTGAGCAGGCCAGCAGCGGGGTAACGGATAAGCTTAATATGGGGCGTTTTGCGTCAGTCATTACCCGTGAGGAAATTGCGTTTCGTGCTTTTATGCCGCGCCCCACTGAAAATGAGCCACTTTACTGGCGGGTTTATCTGCTGACTGAAAATTATCAGGGCGAGTGGGTGCGCGGTATTGCCGAGGCACAAACAAGCCAGCCTGTGACTTATCAGGCTGGCAATCGGAAATATCAAATTCGCCATGCCAGCCCAAGTGTGAACTGGCTGCCTGTTTTAGGCATGCCATCGGCAGAGGTTTTCTCGCCTCAAATCCGCCAGACGCGGGGCGGGGAGTTGGTTTCCCAAAGCAATCAAGCATTGGCGGCCAAAGCCTGGCAAGTTAGCGCTTTGTCAGATTACAGCGACTTGAACCTGCCTGAAATCACGCAATTTGAAGGCAATCCAAAATTGCGGGCATGGGCGCAAAAAAATCGTGCGCGGTTTGAGCGTGATATTGATTTTATCAATTTTGTTTTGGCTTATTTCAGCCGCGAGGGCTTTTCTTATAATTTACAGGCTCCGCGCTTATCTGGCGATAAGGTTGACGGCTTCTTTTTTGACACGCGCATTGGCTATTGCAGTCATTATGCCATAGCCTTTGCCAGTATTTTGCGTGCAGTCAATATTCCGGCCAATATTGTGGTGGGTTATTCTGGCGGTAGTTGGAATGAATTTGGTGATTATATGGTGGTGCGTCAATCCGATGCGCATGCATGGGTTGAGGTGAAAGCCGATAATTTGGGCTGGCAGCGTTTTGACCCGACGCTTTTTGTTCCGTTTCAGAACCAGACAACACTTAATCTATTGGCCGATACGCCAAATCCATTGCTGAATAGGAGAGAGCCAACCAATGCGTTGAGCGCGCGCTTAGCCATGTGGTTGCGGTGGGCGGATAGCTTTTTCGTTCAGCTCAATAATGACATTGTGCTGTATAATGAGCAGAGCCGCTCGGATTTATTTAAATCGTTGAATCTCGAGAAACTGATTAATTTTATTTTGTTCTGGTTGGTGGTGTCTTTGTCTTTGGTGTCGCCATTTGCGCTTTTGCGGTGGTATTTATTGCGTGATGAGTTGCTGTCTTTGGATAAGAAGTTTCTTAAAATTGCAGCGCGACAGGGGCTTAAACGCAAACAAAATGAAGGGCGTTTCGATTTTGCCCGGCGTTATATTGCGCATATGGCAGAAAATCAGCCGGCCGCAAATGAGCTGGAAGCTACCCTTATGCAATATATGCATCTTTGGTGCCGGTGTTATTTTTCCTCTCAAAAAGCGGAGAAAGCGGAGATTAAGCATATGTATGAGATATTGCGCCAGATTGAGGGCGCGGCACGCTAAAATGCGGCTAATGCGGCAAATGCCACATCATATCCAGACGATTGCCCTCATCATGGTGAGACCAATGCGCTTCATCGGATAATGTTTTGATAAAGTGCGTGCCCAAGCCGCCCTCACGAATTTCATCTAATTTGCGTGGCGCGATTTGCGATAAATCAACCAAAGGCGCGTTATCATCAAGCGTAATTTGTAACTGCGCCTCGTTCATTTGGGCGATAATGGTGAGTTTATTATTGGCCTCTTTATTTTGCGCGGACGCACCAAATGCATGCTGGATAATGTTTTGCGCAGCCTCATCGGTTGCTAGTAATATGTCCTGAATTTTATCAGCCGAAGGCGGAGATTTGAGCGCCGATTCAAGTGCTTTCGACAAAGCGCGACGGAGTACACGCAATGCGGAAATTTCTGCATCTACTGTAATCCGAAGAATTTCTGTCATATGGCGTGCGCTCCATTGTGTGTTATTGGCCGATACCCAAAAGGGTCAGGTCATCATGAATCATATCAGCGTTTTGGTGTATTTCATTCACAACCGCATCAATTTGTTGTGACAGCGATGACTGGTGATGCTGCAAGAGCTGTTGACCCAATTGGTCTGCGCCCAGCATTTGGCCATCTGTCTTGGCTTCTGTTAGACCATCAGTAAAAGCAAAAAGACGGGCTTGTGATAAATCGATTATGTCTGCTTTGATATGAGAGGTCTCAATATCCATAATGCCAAGCGGGTGCATATGCGCTCCAATGGTTTTTAATTCACCACCCTGTGTCAGTATCAATGCTGGCTCATGACCAGCATTGCATATATGAATTTTTTGGGTGTTAACTTCATAATAACCAATAATAGCGGTGACAAACATGCCATTACTGGCGGTTTCGGTTAATTCGCGGTTCATCGCATGAACCAGAGTGGGCGTGTCGGGCAGTGTGCGGGTAAGGCTGCGAAACAGGCTATGCGTTTTTGCCATCACGAGAGCCGCGTTTATGCCTTTGCCTGAGACATCACCAAGGCAAAAATAAAGCCGCTCCCCGCGCTCTACATAATCATAAATGTCACCCGAAACCCCTTTTTTGGGAATATTGCGGCCATACGCAAATGCGTGCGCGGATTGAGGAAACAGGTTTTCCTGTACACGGGCGGCCATGCGCACATCTTGATTGGTTTTTTCGGCTTCAATCAGATTTTGGGTCATTTCCGAATTTGCCAGCGCCAACGCTGCTGCATTGGCCAGTACTGTGACAAGAGCCGCGTCCTCTTGTTCAAATAATGGGTCTTGCCCTTGCCGATTGATCAATTGAAGGGCGCCATAAGTTTTGTTTTGCACAATCACTGGCGCGCAAATCATTGATTTGGTGATGAAGCCGGTTTCGCTATCAACGGACATATTAAAATTTGGGTCATTTTGACAATCTGCAATAAATTGGGTCGCGCCTGTATGAATCACGCGCCCGACAATGCCTTTATCTTTTGCAAACGCCAGACCCGTAATATCAACAGGCCCCAGACAGGCGTGGCATTCTACTTTCCCGCCTGCCTCATCTAAAAGAAAGAAACTCGCGGCTTCTGCATTGATTTGTTGCTGCACATAGCTGAGCCCCTGTGTCAAAGCCTCAGACACATTTTTATTAGATGCAAAAGCCGACATCATGCGAAAAATAATGTCGAGCTGTGGGTTTGATGTCGGGCTGGGCGTTTGTGACATATATCTGCCTTGCAGTCTAAAATGTACCAGGCTTAAAAGCGGGCGTTGCGCTGGTGTCGTCAGTTGTTTGTGTGTCTGACTTTGTTTCTTCACCCGTAGGATTGATATCGGCTATCAGCTCGGCATCTGTTTCGCTTTCATCAATTGGTGTTGTTTCAGCTTCCATTGGCGGGGTAGAGGTCTCAGATGAATTGTCTGGTGCGTTATATTGCGTGCCAATATCTTTCAAAATATCCGCATCATCAAAGCTATCACTGTCAAAATCGGTAATATCTTCAACATCAGCGGGGCCCGTATTTTCACCAATCGGTAATAATTTTTCGAGATGTGCTAATTCTACTACACGTAGAAGCTGCTCACTTAGTCTGCTTATCGTGAAAGGGATATCATTTTTCGAGCAGCTTTGCATCGCTATGACTAGGAGTGAAACACCTGATGAATCAATATATGAGACCTGCGCCCCATCAATATCAAGGCTAGAAGATTCCTCAATATCTTCAATAAGTTGCTGTTTTATATCGGGCGTGACTTCAAGGTCAATATCACCGGTTAAAATGAGCTTGAGTTGGTTCTCATGTTTCTTAAAATGAAAAGGCATGGCCGTTTTTTCCTACAACTTACATTAGAAATTATATTAAATTATGTTTAATTCATATTTGCAAATAAATGTGAAATATAGTTAACTTTTCTAGTCTAGTAAGTTCATTCGCGCATTGCGCGAAATTTATATTGAGTTAAGGAGTACTCGCATGAATGAACGTGTAAGAAGCGAAAAAGGTTTTAGCCTTATTGAACTATTGGTCGTTGTTGCCATTATCGGGGTGTTGGCATCTGTAGGTGTTGTCCAGTATCAAAACTATATCGACAGCACTAAAAAATCGACCACTGAAGCAAATGCAGAACAAGTCCACAGATGGTTGCTAACCACACAAGGCGCGCGCGCTGCTGGTTATGATACATCACCATCAGAGTGCAGCACTTCCAGCTTGCCAGCAGATTCAACTTCTGCAAGCGCTGTTGGTAGCGGTAATTGCTTTAACCTGCACAATACAGACACAGGTATTGCTGGTTCAGGCGGCCCATTTGAAAATTTCAAAAACGCTTATGACTCAGAGCAAACTGGTGAAGCTGCTGTTCACGCAACAGACAGCACATCAGCCGTCACAAGCGGCACAAGCGCATGTAGCGTGCTTGGCGCCAATGTAAGCTTGGGTGACATTATTGTTCGTGTCTCAGGCACTATTGATCATATCGATGTGTATTATTGTTCAAAAGAAGATGCAGGCAACCGCTTGCAGCAAGTGAACAGCACGGTCACAGATTGGTAGAAGCTAACAAATTAAGAAAAGGTGCGGATCTCTCCGCACCTTTTTTTATGCCTAAATTTTGCACGCTATAATGTCTCTCTTATCCTTTATCTCCCGCTTGCCGCCGCTCGTTCTGATTAGTGGTTTTTATTTTGCTGGGCTTTTTCATATTCACTTTATGAGTGTGGGTGGGGATTTTAATTCCAGAAATATCTTTGGCTGGGTGGTGCTGGCGCTGGGCAATCTATTATTATGGTGGCGCCCTTTTCAAACCAATCAAATGCGGCGGTCTCGCTATTTCACGCTGGCTTTTTTGTTGCCGGTTTTATGCCTCACAATCTGGCAACTCCCGTTTTTCTCGCCAAATATTGCCAGCACGCTCACCCCGCAAATTTATTATATTTTCCCTCTTTTATTATTATTTTTCGGGCTGTTTATTCTCGGTGGTCTCCAAACTCCGCTTTCAAACAAACAATGGCGTGGACTGCTTTTGCTCATCGGCTTTGCGGTCTTACCGCAAACTTTGCTGGTCTTTTTCAAATTTTTCAATCTTAATCCCGAGCCTCTCTATCGTGTTCTCCCGACCATTATGTTTCGGGACTATCTTGGTTTTTCACAAGAAAATCTAATGGGGTCGTTTCTGGCTTGCTTGATAGGCCTGTTTGGCTGGGCGGTTTATCGTTTAGGTGATTTAGGGGCAGGGGATAAACGCGCGCGCGGTTTCTTTTATGGGCTGTCTTTTATCTATGCGTTTTTGATTTTCTTTAACGGCTCAAAACTCGCTGTGCTGGGTTTGCTGCTCATGATGGTGATGTTTGGGGCATATGTTTTATGGCAGGGCGGTGCGCGGCGTTATGTGCTGAACTGGTCGTTAATGATTGGCCTGGCTTTTATATGTAAAAGCATTGTGCCTTATTTATTGTCCGATGTGACAAGCGTGACGCAAGATTGGGATGTGCAAGGTTCGTCTGTTCAACAGAGGCTGGATATGTGGCATATAAGCTTGCTGGCTTTTCTTGATGCGCCCTATTTTGGGCATGGCATTGGGTCATTTTTCCATGTTTATATGGATAAATATGCCACTCTAAGTCCTGATTTGGGGCTCATGTTCAAAGAAAACCTATCCAATCCGCATAATCTCGCGATACTTCTGCTTGTCGAAACAGGGGTGGTGGGTTCGGTTCTTGTGCTAACGCCCTATCTTGCGTTGATGATTTATCTGGTATGGTCCAAACCGAGGCTTTTAATCCTGCCAATTCTTCTCAGTCCCATTCTTATTCATTGCCTGCTGGAATATCCGTATATTGCATCATCAAGCCATTATTTGATGTTTGCGCTCATATGTTTGGCTGTGCTGCATCATGATGGTTTGCCAAAAAACAAAATCACATCTGTAGATGATGAGCCCATGTTTCAGTCAAGTTTTATGAAAAACTGCATGGCGGGTTTAGGGGCTGGGGTTATTATTGTTTTTTGTTTTTTTGCCGTGCAAACCAGTTGGCAAGATCGCAAAGGGGCAATCCGATTTCATGTGATGCAAAGCAAATCGACTTTTGAGATTCTTGCGCGGCGGTTTCAACATTCAGATATGAAACATCCTCTCATTGGCCCTCGTCAGACCACTTTATCTGTTCTTTATCTCATGCAAAGAGCGGTTGAGGAAAATGAAAAAGATTTGCTCCAAACCGTTTTGCTGCCGATTTACGAACAAAAAGTGAAGCCCTTTTATACATCGGTGAAATTATGGCGGATAGAGTTTGAGGCTTTGGTTTTGATTTCCGATGAAACTAAAATACAAGCCTTGATTGATTATGTGCGCCCCTATCGGCCAAAATTATCTGAAGAGTTTGAGGCTAAATTACGCTTGCGCTGACGAGCGGTTTTATCGGCCTTATTTTGATTACTCTTCTTCCTCTTCAATCAGGTTTTGCTTGGCGAGCTCTTCAATATATTTTTCCATTGTAATCATGCCAAATTGCGCACCTGTCTGCATGGCGGTGTTAATTTGAACAATTTTATTTTCTCTGATGAGGTTGCGCACGGCTGGTACGCAGACCATCACTTCAAAAGCCCCAATTCGCCCTCCACCTTTGCGTTTCAGTAATTGCTGGGTCATCACCAATTGCAAAGATTGCGATAGCTGTGAGCGTGCTTGTGCTTGCTCTTCAGCCGGAAACACATCAATAATCCGGTTAATGGTTTCAGGCGCGCCTGATGTGTGCAAAGTGCCAAAAACCAAATGGCCAGTTTCAGCCGCTGTGAGCGCCATAGACACGGTTTCATAATCACGCAATTCCCCAAGCAGAATAATGTCAGGGTCTTGACGCAATGCGCCTTTGAGCGCGCTGGCAAAACTCATTGTATCGCGCCCGACTTCGCGTTGAGAAATAATGCTCTTTATTGGTTTGTGAACAAATTCAACCGGATCTTCAATCGTAATAATATTTTCCGAGCGTTCACGGTTAATCTTATCGACCATGCTGGCCAGCGAGGTCGATTTACCAGATCCAGTTTGCCCTGTGACCAGAACAAGACCAGCTTTTTCTTTTAAGATTTGATGCACAGCAGGCGGCAAACCTAATTGGTCTATATTGGGAACCTCGGTCACAATGGTACGCAAAACCATTGCCCAGCCTTTCATGGTGCGGTAGCCATTGGCCCGAAACCGCTGTTCGCCTACGACAATGGCAAAGTCAACATCATTGGTCTCGCAAAACGCGTGATAGATTTTATCGCCAAGTTCTTTTTGAAAGACCTCATCAAGCATTTCATGGGTGATGATATAGTCATCAAATAATTTAATATCGCCATTGGTGCGAACCGCGAGCGGGTCGCCAGCACGCATATGAAAATCTGAAATGCGATATTGGGCGGGTAGCTCTTCGAGTATTTTGTAAACAAGATTATCTGACATGTGACGCAACGACTCTGGTTTCATTAGCCCAAGTTAGGCAAGATATGTATACTATCTTAACGCTTTATGAGGCAGACTGCCAGTCATCAGAGGTATGAATTGTGTTTTTTGACGAGAGTCAGTTGTTCTTAAACATCATGATATTTGTGCTTGGGCTTTGTTTGGGCAGTTTTATAAATGTGGTGGCTTTGCGCTATGTGCGCGGGCAAGACTGGATACGCCAGCCTTCAGCCTGTTATGCCTGCGGGCAGCCATTAGCGTGGTTTCAAAACCTGCCTGTTTTCGGGTGGGTGCATCATGGCGGCAAGGCGGGGTGTTGCGGTGCGCGCTTGCCCATGCGCTATTTATTTGTTGAGCTGGCTTGTGGTGGCATAGCGGTGGTGAGCTTATTGGCTTTGGGGCCAGAAAAAGCGCTCATTTATGGCATTTTTATCCTGCTTAATTGCATTATTTTTTTAACCGATTTAGAGGCTTTTATCATTCCTGATTTTGCCTCAATCGGGGGCGCGGTGATTGGCGGGCTGGCTGTGCTGCTGCTTCCCAGAGCTGGGATAGAGCTTTTGCCAACGCCCATGCAGGCTCTGTTGGGTGGTCTTTTTGGCTTTGGCCTGCTTTATAGCATTAATTTTATGTATCGGCTTTGGCGCGGGCATGATGGCTTGGGGTTTGGCGATGTCAAACTCATGGGCATGTATGGTGTTTGGCTAGGGGCTGAGGCTGTTTTGCCGATTTTATTTTTGGCGGCATTGCTGGGCGCGGTGAGTGGTATTGTTTTAATTTTGATGCAAAAAATACCCTATTTACAGCCCGATGGGGCGGCACAAAAAACCGCACCGGCTCTGCCTTTTGGCTGTTTTTTAGTGCCAGTGGCTCTCATTTGGCTGTTTTATGGGGCCCAGATGGCGTTACTGATTATCCCCAATCTTTAAATAAACATGCTTATACCCGCTTTTTTTGTGGTTTTTCGTCACTTTTACGCCAGAATAAGGATATACTTAAAACTGGATAAGATTCGTATCGGAGTAAGCAATTGTCTGAAAATCATGAGTCTGAAAATCATGAGTCTGTAAATCAGGGGTCTGAAAATAGAAGTCTTGAGGAAATAGAGCAGTCTATTGAAGCGTTGTTAGGCGAGGCTGAGCGTGTTGCGCGCGCTGAAACCCGCATGCATGCAGATAATTTTGGGCAAACCCCTGCCGCAGAAATGAGCGCGCAAGCCGATGAGACAGAAATCAAACACTATCTTGACGGGCTTGATGTTTTAATATCTGAAGAGGCCACGATGGCTTTGCGGGCAGAGTTTTTAAGGTTCTCAAGCGTTTTTGATACAGACAAAACCCGCGAGACCATTCAGCAAGCCATTCAAGATGTCACCAAGCCTTTAATTGAGGCATGGAT
The DNA here is from genome assembly GCA_965217015.1 of Parvibaculaceae bacterium. Classification (GTDB taxonomy): domain Bacteria; phylum Pseudomonadota; class Alphaproteobacteria; order RS24; family RS24; genus JAYQKL01. The sequence goes on from OZ244224.1 coordinate 62,515, forward strand.
TGAAAAACATATGCCCGATATTGCCCGTTCGGTGGTGAGTGAAGCCATTGGCAAAATTGCCGAAGTGGGTAAAAACAGAGGATAAAGCTCTAAAAGCCAGTATTGAGTATGCGTTTGCGGTTACAACTCCAAAAGACAAAAATAGGGCGGGTTCTGTCAGTGATTGGGCTGACGGCTTTGCTAGTGTCTTGTGGTGTCAGCACTAAGCGTGATGTCAGCCTGCAGGGCGCGAAGGAGCTGTTTAAAAAACGCCTGATGACCAATCAATCTTCTGATGAAGAAAAACAAAGCCAGCAAGACACGGCCTTGCGGGTGCAGGCTGAAAATATGAAGAACCGCCGCCGCTTATTGCAGGTGCGTATCCCCGAAGGGTTTGATAGCGCTGGTATAGGCCCGTTAGATGTTTTGTCCGCCTCTGGCATGAGTAATGTCACCAGCCAACAAAATTATGTGCGCAGCAAGCAGGCGCTTGAGGTGAAGCAGCGCGCCTTAAAAATCAATCAAGACGGGCTGGCAAAATCAGACCGTGATTTTGCAAAAGTGAGCGCGTTGGCAGAGCAGGAATATTTATTTGATATTGAAAAAATCCTGCTCGGCGAAATTTCTCGTCTGGAAACAGATATTAAAGCCGCACAACAAAGTTTGGTTATTGGCAGCAAGTCGCAGGCCTTGACCGATGCAAGCATTTTGTTTGGGCGTAATCGTTTGGCCGCGCAAGATGAGCTGGTGGATTTACAAAAAAGCTTTTTCTTTGTCGGTGGCGATGTGGTGACCGGCGTATCTCTCGGGCGCATGAATGGGCTTGATGGCACTGTCAAAAGCCGGCAATTGAGCGCGAATTTCAATGGTTTGACTTTACCTGCGGCTTTGCAGTCATTGTCAAAATCTATTGGTCTGTCTGTTTATTTATCTCCCGATTTACGCCAATCATCTGACAAAGTATTTCTCAATGTTGTGCGCAGCGATGTCCTCGATATTATCGACATTTTGATTGATACTTATGATATCGCGCTGGCTTATGACAGAGATATGGGCATTGCGCGTTTTTATACGCAAGCTGAATTTAACAAGCGCCTAAAAAGTGCCATTGCATTTGCTTCCGCGCATAATGAGCAGGCGCTGGTTTATCAAAATATTCAATCTTTGAAGAAGCAACGCCAACAAATTTTTGAGCTTTATAGCCGTTACTTTAACAAGCCAGGGGAGGCGGCGCGCCTGACCTCGATTGAGGCACAATTGATTTTAGATGAGGCACTCACCATTGAAGTGCCGCAGGTTTTGGTGCAGTTAAAAGAACTCGCTATTCGCCGTCAAAAAGATGTCACCATTGCGCAAGTGCAAGCGGATAATCAACGCCAATTATTACTTGATGAAATTTTTACACTGAATCAAGAAATTGAATTGTTAGAAATTGTGGTAGGCAATGCAGAGGCTGGTTTTGAAGCCAGTCGTCAAATGGCTTCGGCTATGCCAGACACAGCGCCAGCCGCAGCACCAGCCGCAGCGACGCATAAGTCGAAAAATGCCACAAATATAATGCAGCCCTCCGTGACAGGGCGGCGTTTAATCGAATTAGAGCGCCAGCGCGTTTCGGTTATACGCGACCCGTCTTTGGCGACCAATCAGCCAATTTACACCGAGAGCTTTACAATTTTCTATCAAAATTCAGAGGATATAAAATCAGCACTCAACACATATTTTGACCAGATTTATCCGGCAGACCGCCCCATTCCAGAAGCCAGCGGCGGTGGTCTGGAGGCGCGCAATCTTGGCCGCACCCCTGCGATACAGCCAGAAAATGCCGCTAATGATGGTGAAAATGCAGCACAGATTGGCAATGCAGGACCGCGCGCGCCAGACATTTCGTTGACACCGGTGGCCGATAATCGTTTGCGTGACCAAGACTTCCAGCCGCCAAAAATTGAAAGCAATAAAACCTCTATCATTTTAACCGGTCTTAAAACAGATATTGATTTGGCGCATCAGCTGATTGATGATTTGGATATCCCAGCCAAGCAAGTGCTGGTTGAAGTGTTTATGGTGAATGTGACACGCAATTGGCAACGCAAGCTTGAGGTTCAAATTGATAGCGTCTTGGGCGCCATTAAAGCTGAAGGTCGCGCGGTTGAGTTTATTTCCAATGTGGCGCAGCAGTCCCTTAATAATCGAATTTCCATCATGCCTGATGAGGGCGGCAGCGTGAATGCGCTGATTGACTTTATGGAAGTGAACAATATTGGCCGCACAATTTCCAGCCCGACAATTTTAGCAAAAGACCGTGTTGCGGCGAATATTAACCGAACTGTGACCCGCTTCCGCGAAGTGCGTAATCAAGTGCCAACTGGCACGCTCAATGCAGATGGCATACCTGTCACCAGCACAGAGGTGACATATGAGCCTGTTGAGGCCAGCTTGAATCTATCCGTGACCCCAACCATAAATGTGTTGAATGACCATGTGACGCTTGAAATTAATTTTGAGGATAGCAGCTTTATTGGTGAAGACGCGAATAGCCCGCAATTATCAAATAATATCACGACAACACTCAATGCTGCGCCGGGCGATGTGATTGTTTTGGCGGGGCTTTATAAAGAAAGCAATAAACGCAATCGTGAGACTTTGCCAGGCTTAAGCGGTGTACCGTTTTTAGGGCCGTTGCTTGGCGGCAGTGTTGATGACCAGCTGCAATCTGATGAGTTGGTGATTTTCCTCGCGCCGACTGTTATTACGCCGCAAACAGGTATTGTGCCAGCTAATGCGGTGCGTTAATGACCCGCATAGTTGCTGAAAAAAATCAGGGTGAAAAAGGGTTCTCCCTTATTGAGTTTATTGTTGCTCTAACGCTTTTGGCGACAGCCTTAATTGGCACTTATGCCCTGCTTGGCTCGAACAGCACGCAATTTACGCAAACGAGCCTGCGCGGGCAGATGCAAAATATTGCCGATAGTATTTTAACCGATATTCAAATGCGATATGCCGCAGGCTTGGGTAAAACCAGTGTCAGCAATCTCACGCCGACCAATTGGTCTGGTTTTTTGAGCGATAATGGCTTTACCCCAAATGATGTCACATTAAGCTTTACCGATTTAGCAGCTTTATCGACTTATCGCATCTCCACTTATAACAACACGACACGGCAATTGGTTATCACCAGCACCAGCCCTGGCACTGTTTTGCCACTGGCTGGAGATAAATTTCAAATTGATGCGGGGAAATATATTTGTGATGTTGAGGCGGTTAGCGGCACGGCGGGCAATTTAACTCTAACACATGGGGCAGGGTGTAACCTGAGCGGGTTGACACTTAACGCCAATGCACTGGCGTTTGGGGAATTGCGTGTCAGCCTGAGCGTGACCGCGCGCAATGGTGATACGCTGTCGCAACAGCGCCAACTCATTGCAGCATGGTAACTAAAAACTTTCTGTTCGGATTAAGTTAAACGCTTGAGTAGAAGTATTATATTCCCACAGACCATAAACCACGCGGTTTTGTGTGCCTTTTATAGCGCAGCCATAAATTTCAAATTGGCGTGGTGTGCTGCCCGCCGAGGCATCATAGATGAAATATCGCCACCGTATATTTTTTGAAGTCACGGCACGGCTCGATAAATAAGAAGCCGCAGAGGCGCTGGTATAGCTGCCACGCCCTGTCAGGCAAACTTCTCTGTCAGAAACAAGATTGCTATCACTCAAGCCCGCCGCGAGGCTATAGCCCGTTTCATCAGCCAATATCGCGGCGCCTTCGGCTTGCATTTCGGCAAAGCCAAATTGCAATGCATGATGGGCTTCTAGATAAATATTTTTCTGAGTGAACCGAGACAATTGCCGCTTGGTTAGAAAATCCAATTGCTGGCTCAGGGCTGACAGGTTCAGACTCACCAATACAATAAAGCCCAGCACTAAATAAATGGCAAAGCCTTGTTCTTGCGGGTTGTCGGTTTGTCGCGGCGTGTTTTTCATGGTTCCCTCTAATCCAATCCAATCAGCGCATAAGTGGGTAATAAATAACTTTGAGTGAGGTTTTGTTCAGCCTCTGACCCAGCCCGCCCGCGTGTAAGGGTGAATTTGGCTTTTAGCATCAAATTAGGTGGTGTGGTGTTCGGCATTGAAAAATTGATGCTGGTTAAGACTGGCTTGGTTAAATTCTCCCAAACCACACCAGTTTCAACAGCGCAGTTATTTTGATGAATGCGTCTTTGCAAGCGATAGCGGCCATTTTCAATAGCTGATAGCTTAAATTCTGTGAGCTGGCGGGTGCCGTTCAAATTATCAGCGCAAAATTGTATATGCGAAGCAGAGACCAGATTAACAGCTTGGGCGCGTGTCATGGCGGCGCTGCCTTGCGAACGGAAGCCTGCGCGTTGCGCGGCAGTGGCAATAAATTCGCGGGAAAACTCTGCATCACGCAATAAATCGCCTGATACGCGCATGCGGTCATTTTGCAGGCTGATATTGTTCATTACGGCATAAAGCGAAACCGAAATAACGCCGAGCAAAGCCACAAGTGTGAGTGTTTCGACAAGCGTAAACCCACCTTGTTCTTTACTCATTTTATCCATTAATTTTACGCGCAAGCTCACGGGATTTGTGAAGATAAATTTCTGTGGCAATCAGCCCCGCATCATGCAATTCACGCAAGGCTTTCATTTGGCGTTCAATATCTTGCAGCGTTTCTTTGCGTGAGGGGGCGCTCGGCGCTTCTGGCTCTGGGGTTTCTTGGTTCTGTTCAAGATTAGCGGTCACATCTGCGGCAATCTCGTCCATAATATCTTGAACAGATAAAGCGTCTGAATTTTCTGCTTGTTCGTTACTTTCTAAGCTTTCCTCTAAGCTTTCTTCAACGCTCTCTTCTTCGTCACTATCTGTCGTGTTGTCATCATGTGCCACATCTGGCAGGTCTGTTGTTACACTCTCATCAGCTTCGTCTTCTGTTTTATTGCGCCCAAAAGAGAAAAACCCTTTTTTCTTTTTCTTTGCTGGAGTTGCGCCTAATTTCGGAATCTCGATATCTGTATCAACGGCGTTTGCTTCGTCTTGCTCAGAGGTTTCTGCATCTTCTGTGCTTAAGGGGAAATCCTCTATGTTTTCTGCCTGTGCCTCGGCTTCATTTAGGGCGTCGTCTTCTTCCTCAAGCGTCAATGGCACCGTATCTTGCGCAGTATCTGCATCTTGCTGGTTCAAGGTTTCCATAATGGCGGCAAGGCCTTGAGCCTCTTTTTTCTCAGCCGTTTCATCAGAAGTTAAAATAGCAGGTGGGGCGCGGCGTGCCGATTTTTTGGCCTGACGGCCACTGAGTGCTCGATAAATTAAAAATGTAACCAAAAGGATAAAGGCCACGCCAGCCCCGATAATAAGGCCAATATCATCGCCAATAAAATAAGACAGATTTTTTGTTAATTTATCCAAAGACATGCTCAAACTTCCAAAAATCAACTTTCATCATACCCCAAAACAAAACGATTCTAAATAGGTCAGCTATGGTTAAGATGAATCTTTAAAAAATCAGAGGCAACAAAAGCATTTTTGAATATTTTCGCTGCTCTGTCGGCCCGTTCATCAAGCATAGCATCTGTCAGCTCTGGTGCGTGATGAATAATAGCTAAATTTTCAATTTCAGCATGCTGGCACAACCGAACCCCTTCTTGCCAAGTGGAATGACCAAAGCCGATAAATTTGTCAAATTCGTCATCATCATAGGTGCAATCATATAATAAATAATCGGCCTGTCGGGCAAAATCCGCAAGCTCTTGATTGAGCGCCCCAATCACATGTTCTGTATCTGTGGCATAAACAATGGACTGACTTGGCGTAGAAAGACGATAGGCATGGCAGCCGCCCGGATGCGGGATAGGGTGGCTTTTAATGGCTATATCCCCAATTGCCCATTCTTCCCCCGAGCAGCCATTTACAAACTCAATATTAGCCTTGAAAATATCTAAACCCACCGGATAAGTTGGGGGCGCCATATAGCGAGCCAATGCTTGTTTGAGCGTAACCCCCTCATCATTGGGCAGCGCATATATTTTGATAGTAACCTCAGGGTCAAAAAGCGGCGCAAAAAACGGGATACCGCATAAATGGTCATTATGAAAATGCGATATTAAAAGCGTGATATTTTTTACACCTTTTTGCACCAGCTCATCACCCAAAAACCGTAACCCAGAGCCGCCATCAATGATGATGTGCTGGTCATGATATGCCAATTCAACACATGATGAATTGCCGCCATATTTTTGATGCATGGGGCCGCTGACGGGTAAAGACCCGCGTGTCCCCCAAAATTTCAAATAAACATCACTCATCATTTCGCTCATTTTCGCACCTATTTTTCTTGTGCCAGAAAGACGCCATTCCAGTCAATGGGCGGTGGCGAGGTTTCAAATGCATCAATGCGCTGCTTGTATAAATCATATAAGGTTTGCAATTCTGCCCCGCCTGAATGCTGCGTCTCTAGCTGTGTGATAAGCGTGAGTGCTTTTGACCAGTCTTGTGCGCGATAAGCTTGCAACATATCCCGATGAGTCTGCTCAAGTGCCTTAAAATCTGCGCAGTGTAAAACAGTATCATCACCCATCAAAGCAAACACGCGCTCGGCCTCCTGTTTGCCTTTTAACGATATCAAATCCAATTCTAAAAAGGCGAGATTATCAATTTCGGCGCGGGTTTTTGAACCAACTAATATTGGCAGGCCATAATTTTTTGTCTGGCTTTCAAGGCGCGCGGCAATATTGACCGGATCGCCCATCACCGAATAATTAAACCGCTGGCGCGAGCCGACATTACCTACCAAACATTGCCCCGTATTCACGCCAACGCCGATGGCTAATTGCCCAGACCAAAGATTTTTTAATGCCTCATCATCGGCCAGTTGTTGGTTTAAGGCAATGAGTTGCTCTTTCATGCGCAGAGCCGCCATACAAGCTGCTTGCGCATGGGTCTCAATCTCAGACGGTGCGTTCCAAAACGCCATAATGCAATCACCAATATATTTATCAATTGTGCCGCCAGCATCTTGAATAGCCTGTGATAAATCCGTTAGGAAAAGATTAATCACTCGCGTTAATTCATGCGGGTGATTTTTGAGTTGCTCTGAGATTTGTGTGAAACCCCGAATATCTGCGAACATGACAGTAACGGGTTTTTCAGCACCCCCTAATTGGAGGTTTTGCGGGTTTTGCGCAATTTCTTCAACCAGTTCTGGTGATAAATATTGCCCAAAAGCTTGTCGCACTTCGCGGCGTTCGCGCTCGGTTTGCAGATAATTTATAAAGCCAGCCAATAAGAAACTGCATGTTATGACAAAGCCCGGCAGGACGGGGTCCAATAAATGCAAATGCGTTTCAAACGCCCACCATGAGCTATAGGCAAGGCCAGCCAAAATGACAGCCAACATAATGCTGGCGAGGGTCACGCCATATCGCAGCGTGATAATTATCAGCAATAGGCCCGCGAGCAGGGCTATCAGTGGCTCGGTTGTTTGTAGCCAAACCGGACGGCGCAGAAAGACCCCATCAATAATTTGCTGTGCGGCTTGTGCATGTACCAACACCCCCGCCATGGCAGGGTCAAGGGGTGTGGCGCGCAAATCTTTTAAGCCAGCGGCTGATGTGCCAATAAAAGCGATGCGTCCTGCCAATTTATCGCGCTCAAAGTTAGGCGCTAATATGTCACTGGCTGATATTTTTGTCACAGCATCAGGGTCGGCATAATATAACCGCATGGATCCATCAGCTTCAATGGGAACAACAAACTGCCCCACTTTTAGGCGCGACAGACCAAGCCCTGAGGCATAGGCCTCTTCCCCCTGAATGGTTGATGCTTTGAGGGCAAAACCACCCGCGCCTTGCGCCACGCGCAAAGCTTCCAGTCCAAGGCTTGGATAAATGAGCGCTTCGCCGCCTTTGAGCAATAATGCGGTGCGTCTGATGATGCCATCAGAGTCGATGCGTGCATTTATGGCGCCTTGAGCCAAAGCCGCATTTTGAATTGGGGCGATGTTTACAATCGCTTTGTTTTCGCCTTGTAAGGTTTGATAGGGGCTGGTGACGGGCGCACCTGTGATTGGGTCGCCACTGCTTCTGAGCGCAAAACCAGTTTTGGGCGCGGGCAAGCCAGCCCCATCAGGGTGCAGCATAATCGAAATAATGGACGGCGTATTGGCTAGAATGCGGGCAAAATATCTGTCTGGGTCGTCAATTATATCTGTAAGTTTTTCTTGCAGTTGCTGCCATTCGCTTGCGTCAGGGTTTTTCTGCAAATCGCTCCATTCACGGATAATAGACTGCGGCGCAGTGCGGTCTGGCTCTGGAAAGAGAACATCAAGCGCAATCGCTGCTGCGCCAGCTTCGGTCATGGAAAGCACAAGGTCGCCAAATAAATTGCGTGGCCAGGGAAATTGCCCATATTTTTGTAAGCTGGCTTCATCAATATCCACAAAAACCACCGCATCATTAAGCGGCTGACGTGGCTGCCAGCGATTATATTGGTCAAAGACGCGGTTTTGTGTGTTGGCAATAAAGGGTGGCACACTCAACAGGGCATAAACGCTGGCGAGCAGGAAAACAAAAGGCAGTAGGAAAGAAACAATTTTCATATTTCTCAACTGGGAATACAGATTGCTCAACTTCACGCTCATACGCAGAACCACTCATTCAATATTTGCTCAGCTTAGGTGAAAATCAGGGGGGAGGCAAATCTCTTAAAGCCCATCATCAAGGTCCATCGTCCCAGGGGTGGCGCTGGTTAGGGCGGGCTGGTTTTGTCGGCTCTGGATCTTGTGCGATTGTGCGCGCTGTGTTTCTTTTCTGCACCATTGAGGGAATATGTAAAGATTGACTGGTCACGCGCTCCACTTCAAAAGCGCGGCTATGGGCCGGTGCAAATAAACGCATCTGGCGCTTTTTGAAAAAGGGTATTAGCACCACACCCGCTACAAACCCGCCAATATGTGCCACATAAGCCACCCCTGAACCGGTTTGTCCCAGATTAAGAAATTGCAGGCCAATCCAGCCCAATAAGACCAGAAAAGCCGGAACCGCCATCATGCGGAAGAAAATGAAAAACCCAACCAGACAATGCACATTTGCTCTTGGAAACAGCACCAAATAAGCCCCTAGCATGCCCGCAATCGCGCCCGATGCGCCAATCATTGGAATTTCAGATTGCGGGTCAACCAGTGCTTGTGCAAAAGCTGCCGCCATGCCGCAAATAAGATAAAAACAGATAAAGCGGAACTTAGAGCCAACGGCTTCCTCAATATTGTCGCCGAAAATCCACAAATACAGCATGTTCCCAGCAAAATGCATCACCCCACCATGCATGAACATAGAGGTGAAAACCGTCATGATTGGCGGGATTTGATTGATTTCGGCTGGCAATTGCGCACCGCCAATCAGCGTGGCTGGGGTCACGCCATAGGCTAAAATGGCGCGCCTGCCATCTTCGGCAAGCCCCAATTGCCACAAAAATACGACCCCACACAGCGCGATTAACGCCCAAACCAAATATGGCTTAGTGGCGGTTGGGTTATCGTCTCTGAGCGGAAAGAAAAACATCAGCGTTTAGTCCGTCTCTTTTGCGGGCGGCGTTAAAACACTTATCAGCAAATGCTCTGGGGTTAATATGCGTTGTGCCACACGCTGAATATCTGCCGCTTGCACAGCCTCAATACGCGCTTGGCGTTGATTAGGGTAGTCGCGGCCAAACCCATTTAATTGCATGCTTAATAATTGGCGGGCAATTTTTTCACCACTGTCAAAACGAAATAAATAGCTGCCAATTAAATAGGCCTTGGCATTGGCAAGTTCGGTTGCGCTGACAGGGGTTTGGCGCATTTTTTGCATCTCGGTTTCCAAAAGCGCAATTGCTAAATCTACATTTTCTGGCGAGCTGGCCATATTACCCGTCCATAATGCGCTGATATCAAGCTCATATAAAGAGCTGTAAACACTATAGGCTAGCCCGCGCTTTTCTCGAATTTCTTCCATTAACCGCGCTGACAAGCCACCGCCACCCAGAATATAATTCATCACATAAGCCGCAAAAAAATCTTTGTCCTGATAGGCAATGCCTTCCAGCCCGAAAATAATATCGCTTTGCGGTGTGGGGTAGATAAGTTTTCTGCGGTTTTGGTTGTTATCTGATGCACGGGTGGCCTGCGATAAGGGTTTTTTCTCAATTTGGGTTACTTGCGCATGGGCGGGCAGGGCTGAAAATACGGCGTCCACACTTGCAATAGCTTCGTCTTCCTGCATATGCCCGACCAGCGCGATGAACAAATTATCGCGGGCAAAATGGGCTTGATGGCGTGCCACTAACTGGTCGCGGGTCAGGGTTTGAATGGTCTTTTGTGTGCCAGATATTGGGCGCGCATAGGCGTGGTCGCCATAGGCCAGCCGCCACCAATTTTCATTATTCAGCACATCAGGATTGCTTAAGGCGCGCTTACGCTGGCTGATTTGCAAAACGCGCATGCGCTCAATGGCTTCAGGGTCAAAACGCGGCTGTTGTAAAGCCAGCTTTAACAGCGATAGCGCTGGTTTTTGTTGATGGGTTAAAAATTGCAAAGATCCAGTAACTGTCTCAAGGCCAGCGCTGAAACTCAGCCGAATGCCTTGCGCTGATAAAGCATTTTGAAATTCAGACGCTGACAAATCCCCCGCGCCTTCATCAAGTAAATGCGCCATGAGTTGCGTAATGCCGCCTTGTGCAGGCGCTTCACTCACCGCACCGCCTTTCCATGCCATTTTAAGGCTCACAATTGGGCGGCTCGTGTCGGCGACAAACCAAAACCGAATGCCCGATGGGGTGACCAATTCTTTAATCTCAAGCTTAAAATTAGACGCTGCATGTGCTGGCAGGGTGAAGAAGGCAGGCCCATACAAAGCGAGACACGCGATGAGCAAAAACCCAAAACGGATAGCGCGGTTTATTATCGGCATGCGTGTGTCACTGATAATTTTACAAATCATTGCGATATGCCTTTCTCGGCGGTTTGGGCGGGGCGTAAAATACCTGTCACCGATTTTGTCACATCGAGATAAAGCTGAGCGGCACGGCGCACATCTTCTGCCTGCACATTTTCAACTGCGTCAACCCAAGCCGCAATATCCTCTGGCCGTTCGCCATTTGCGAGGGTTGCTCCAAAAATCCGCGCCATGACAAATTGCTTGTCTTGGCTGTAGAAATAATCGGACAGCAAAGACATTTTCGCCTGTTGCAAATCAGCCTCTGAAAATAGTTTTTGTCCCGCTTGTGTCAGGCTTGTCGTTATGATTGACTCCAGCTCTTGAATATTCGTCTTATTTTGAGGCGTGACAAAAAACGCCAAATAGCCTTCATCAAGCATTGATGTCACCGCATATGCGCTGACTTGTGTTGCGCGTTTTTTGTCTTTGACCAATGATTGATAAAGCGGGCTGATGGCTGCTTGATTGAGAATTTCAAACAGAACATCTATCGCGGCAATATGCTGATGTCTGGTGGTTTTATCTGTCGGTAAAAAAAGCTGATAATAGCGCGACCATTGCATTTGCTGGGTGCGTTTATCTATGCGCTCAACAGTTTCTGCTTTTTTGAGCGGCGTCAGCGCGGGGCGCGGGTTGCGCGGTTTGTTTTGCGCTTTTAATGGCCCATAATGTTTTTTTGCCAGCCGCATCACTTCGGTGAAGTCAACATCACCGACAACAACCAAAATCGCATTATCTGGCGCGTAATAGCGCTGATAAAAACGCATCGCATCTTCTAAAGAAAGCTGTTCAATTTCTTTACGCCACCCAATAACAGGAATGCCATAAGGGTGGTCGCCATAAAGCTTGGCGCGCATGGTTTCACTTAACAAAGCGGCAGGATTTGTATCGGTGCGCATAGAACGCTCCTCAAGCACCACATCGCGTTCAGCATTGATAACGGCATCTGTTAAAATTAAATTTTGCATGCGATTGGCTTCCATCGCCATGACGGTTTCTAAATGCTCGACCCCAATACGCTGAAAATAAGCCGTGTAATCATAAGAGGTGAAGGCATTATCCTGACCGCCAAGCGCCGCAACTTTCTTGGAAAAAGCACCAGCCTCAATTTTATCGGTGCCTTTGAACATTAAATGTTCAAAATAATGGGCAATGCCAGATTTGCCTTTGGGTTCGTCAGCCGAGCCGACCTTATACCAGACCATATGCGTTGCCACTGGCACACGCTTATCGGTTATCACAAATATATCCATGCCATTGGCAAGGCGGCCAATTTGCCAATCAAGACTGGTTTTGGGTAAGCCTAGTGTGCTTTGAGTGTCTGGTGTTATTGTGCGCGCCATGTTCAGCATGGCAATGCCACTTAGTAAAAGAGCCAAAGCCGCATAAAATAGAAAACGCTTCAAATCTTGAGTGTCAGCTGAAAAAAGTCGCGCCATAGCGGGCTTTAATCACCGAGGTTTTTGTCAAGCACAGACCATTCCCCACTGATGAGGTCTGATTGGCCTTCATTAGGCTTTTTGCCGTCCTGTTTGTTTTTTTCAAGACGCTCGGCTTCTGCTTCAGGGTCAATGACATCAGCAGTGGCTGCATCATCGCCAAATAGCAATTCTTCAACAAAATTGCCTTTTTTACGAATGGTGGTTTTGCCATCTTGCTCAATTGTGGTGCGAATGGAATCATCTGCATTAAGTGCGCCGGCTTTTTCTAAAAGACTTTTTTCAATGCCTGCCACATTTGTTGGTTGTGATTCTTTTTCACCCAATAATAAATCGCGAACCTGTTCTCTAGGATTGGCCTCACGCGGGCCAGATGCCAGCTTATTAGGCGGGCGTAAAGAGTAATCTGGCGGTAAAATAAGGGGCGATTTGGTAATCACAGCAAATTCATCAGGCGCGTTTTTGGAATACCCAAAGGTTTCTTTCAAATCATCGCCACAGGCCGTTAATGTGAAGCTGGCAGCTGTTACGATAAAGGCAGTTTTGAAGAATTTTTTACTTAAAAGCTTTTGACTTTGCGTCATCAGAAAACGTCCTTGATAATATAAAAAGTATAATAAAAAGAGAGTAATAAATCATATCATTATTTTTCAGCTTCTTCTTTTTGAAAGAAACTGTCAAACAAAACAAGAATACAGCCAAGTGTAATCCAAATATCGGCAAGATTAAAGACATACCAGTAATAATCTTGATAATGCGGGCTGATAAAATCAACTACCGCGCCGTGCAGCACCCGATCAAGCCCATTGCCGAGCGCGCCGCCTACCACCAGCCCAAGCCCTAAGGCATAAAACTTGCTTTTTGTTGTGCTGATAAGATACATAAAATACAGGCTTATCAGCAGCGATAAAATGGCAAACCCATATTGAGCGACAAAACTGTTTTGGCTGAACAGGCCATAGCTAATGCCACGGTTCCAAACCAATGTGAAATCCAAAAACGGCAAAACAGTTTGGGGTTGATAAACCACCGAGCTGGATAAAATCAACCATTTGCTCAGCTGGTCGGTTATCAGGCTTAAAAAAACAATCAAACCAGCCTGGCGCGCATTTGGGCGCGTTTGATAGGCGGATAAAATCTTTTTAAGCGCGTTCATCAAATTCTTTCACCGCGATAGCATCACGTGGGCTTAAATCCGGATAGTCTGGGTCAGCGCCAATATCTGGTAAAATTTTCCAAGAGCGCTGGCATTTTTGCCCTTGCGCATGAGCCGGCACAACACCAATACCGGCCACATCATCAAGTGTGAAACTATCTGCCGGCACCGGACCGCTTAAAATCTCAATTTGGGAGGTAATGCAAATATCTGCCATATTTTGCGCTTCAATCAGGCTGCGTAAGCTGTCATCTTCAATATAAACCATCGGCGCGGCTTCAAGGCTTGAGCCAATACGCTTTTCTCGGCGTTCAATTTCCAAAGCCCCTGTTACCACGCGGCGAACATTTTTAATTTTGTCCCATTTTTCAGCCAATGCAGTTTGGGCCCATTGCTCTGGCACATCAGGGAATTGGCGCAAATGCACAGAGTCTGTCTTGTTATCATTATTATCTTGATGGCGTGCCTGCCAAACCTCTTCCATAGTGAAGCATAAAACAGGCGCTAACCATGCCGTCAGGCATGAAAAAATCTCCTGCATCACGGTGCGGCAGGCGCGGCGATGAAGGCTTGCATTCGGGTCGCAATAAAGCGCATCTTTGCGAATATCAAAATAAAAGGACGACAAATCCAGTGTCATAAAATTAAAGAGTGACTGATAAATTTTTCTAAAATCAAACTCTTCATAAGCTTGACGCACCTGCCTATCGAGCGTGTAAAGCTTGTGTAACATGAGTTGTTCTAATTCGGGCATTTGCGCATGCGCCACGCTGTCTTCAGGGTCATAATTTGAAAGATTACCCAACATGAAACGGAATGTATTGCGCATTTTGCGATAAGCGTCTGTGTTGGATTTGATAATCTCTTGGCCTATGCGCAGATCTTCAGAATAATCTGAACTCATGACCCAAAGCCGAATAATATCGGCGCCTGATTGTTGAATCACTTTGAGCGGGTCAACCACATTGCCCGCCGATTTTGACATTTTACGCCCTTTATCGTCCATCACAAAACCATGGGTGACGACAGCTTTATACGGCGCTTTGCCGCGAGTGCCGCAGCTCTCAAGCAAAGAAGACTGGAACCAGCCACGATGCTGGTCGGAGCCTTCAAGATAAACATCGGCAGGGCTGGTCAGCTCCTCGCGGTTTTCTAGCACGAAAGAATGCGTTGTGCCGCTATCAAACCAGACATCAAGCACATCCATAACCTGCTCATAATCATCAGCCTGATAGGCATCACCTAAAAAGGTTTGTGCTGGTGTTTGAAACCAGGCATCGGCGCCGTTTTCTTTAACCGCTTCCACAATGCGCGCATTGACCGCTTCATCGCGCAATATCTCGCCGGTTTGTTTATGCACAAAAACAGTGAGCGGAACCCCCCAGCTTCGCTGGCGCGAAATCACCCAATCAGGGCGGCTTTCAACCATAGCCTGAATGCGATTGCGGCCTGCCTCGGGCACAAATTTCACGGCCTCAATTTCTGACAAAGCGGTTTGGCGCAACGCATTGGTTTCCATTGAAATAAACCATTGCGGCGTGTTGCGGAAAATCAAGGGCGCTTTAGAGCGCCAGCTATGCGGGTATTGATGGCGTAATTTGCCTTTGGCCAATAAGCGGTCATCGTCAATTAATTGCGCAATCACCGCGCCATTGGCATCGCCCATTTTCCCCTTGCTATCCACCACTGTTTTGCCAGCAAAAAGCGGCACATGCGGATAATAGGTCCCGCTTTCATCAATCGTGAATGGGATTTCAAGATTGTGCTGTAAGCCCAGCTCAAAGTCATCTTGTCCATGACCGGGCGCAATATGCACCAGCCCTGTGCCAGTCTCATCGGTCACAAAATCACCAGCCATAAGCGGGACATCAAAATCATAGCCATGCGCGGCAAAAGGGTGGGCGAGCTTTTTAATCTCGGGCATGGTCACATCGCCAAGCCGTTTCGGCGCTTCAATGCCAGCCACTTCCATCACGCTTTGCGCAAGGCTGTCACATAAAACAAGCTGCTCGGTGCCGGTGTCATATAGCCCATAACTTAAATCAGGAGCATAAGCGACGCCGCGATTGGCGGGTATCGTCCATGGGGTTGTTGTCCAAATCACAATGGAGGCATTTTGCGTGTTTTCTGGCCCTTCCAAAATGGGGAACTTCACAAAAACTGTTGGTGAAACATGTTCCTCATATTCCACCTCAGCTTCAGCCAATGCGGTTTTTTCAACGGCTGACCACATGACAGGCTTAGACCCGCGATACAGCCCGCCATTCATGATGAATTTTTGGAACTCTGCAACAATCGCCGCCTCGGCATCAAATGCCATTGTGGTGTACGGATTGTCCCAATCACCAACCACGCCAAGTCGTTGGAATTGTTCAGATTGTATCGCCACCCATTCTTCAGCAAATTTTCGGCACTCAGCGCGAAAATCAATCAATGGCACTTGGTCTTTATCCAAGCCTTTATTGCGATATTTTTCTTCAATCTTCCATTCAATCGGTAGGCCATGACAATCCCAGCCTGGCACATAAATCGCGTTTTTGCCCATCATTTGCTGGGCGCGGGTGATGATGTCTTTTAAGATTTTGTTCAATGCATGGCCAATATGCAGATTGCCATTTGCATATGGCGGGCCATCATGCAGGATAAATTTTTCACGCCCTTTAGCCGATTGGCGCAATTGCTCATAGAGCTTTGACTGCGCCCAAAACGCTAAAATATCTGGCTCGCGCTTGGGCAGGCCAGCTTTCATAGGAAAATCGGTCTGCGGCAGATTTAATGTATCTTTATAATCGCGCCCATTTTCGGGGGTTTTTGAACTATCACTCATGCGGGGGTTTTATCAGTCTGTTGGCGTTGTCGCAAGCGTGTGATGCACCGCAAGTTGTTTTTTTGCCGCTTCCGCATCTGCTGCGATTTGGGTTTTGAGGGCCTCAAGCCCATCAAATTTTTGTTCGGGTCTGATGAAATCAATCAGGGCAACACTCAATGTCTCGCCATAAATATCTGCGTCAAAATCAAATAAATGAACTTCCAAACGCGGGGCTTCGGTCTCAAAACTTGGGCGGATTCCCAAATTGGCCACGCCCTCAAAATGCTGGCCTGCCAGCGTGCCGGTTTGAATGGTGGTGCGTATGGCATAAACCCCAAAAAGCGGCAAATGATAGTCGTCCAGCTCAATATTTGCGGTTGGGAAGTTAATTGTGCGCCCGCGCTGGTCGCCTTGGCTGACAACACCTTCAAGACGCCATGCATGGCCGAGCAATTTGGCCGCAAAACGCACTTCGCCGCGTGTCAGGCATTCACGAATAGCCGTTGATGAATAGGGCCGTGCGCCTTGTTCATCGGGCGTGACCGCGTCTAAAATCACCACATCAAAATTATTTGCGGCGCCATATTGCTTGAGCATTTCTGGCGTGCCAGCGCGGTTTTTGCCAAAATGAAAATCATGCCCCACACAAACAGCTTTGGCGTTTAACGCCCCGATGATGATTTTATCAATAAAATCTTCTGGCGACATGGCGGCCATATCGGCATCAAAAGTCAGCGCAAGCGTGTGGTCGGCACCATAATGCTGCAGCAAGGCATCGCGGGTGACCAGCCGTGTTAAGCGCAAAGAGGGCGCATGCGGAGCAAAAAACTGTCTTGGGTGAGGATCAAAAACAAGCACCGTGACCGGTGCAGGCTCTGATGTGTCGCTATATTTTTGTGCCAGCGCACGGGCTTGGCGCAAGACGGCCTGATGGCCTTTATGCACGCCATCAAAATTGCCAATCACCACAACCCCATGACGCCCCGCGTCAGTCAGACTGTCTAATGTGCGAAACAAACTCATAGCTCTACCATACCAGATGCTTGATGAAATAGCGTGAAAAAGCGTCATGCTGGGATAAAAACTGCGCCGCTTGTTCGGCTGTTTCTGGAGGGTTTTCAAGTGTTTCTGCCAAGCCACCCGTTACATAAAGCACATCATATCCAGCATGATTGGCGCCTAAAATATCTGTTTTATGTCCATCACCTATCGCCAAAACACGCTGTTTCGGGCAATCGGTCAGGCGCGCTACCCGATTGGCGGCGGTTTGGTAAATTGGCATATAAGGCTTGCCCAGCCAAATCACGGTGCCGCCCTGTTGTTCATAAATTTCAGCCAGCGCCCCCGCGCAATACATAATTTGGTCGCCAATTTGCACAACGCGGTCCGGATTCGCGCAAATCAAGGTCAAATTATGCTGGCGCCATGTTCTGATGGCATCGGCATAATCATCAGGTGTTTCTGTCGTGTCGTCTTCCATGCCTGTAAGCAAAATAAAATCAGCCTTATCTGCCTCGGCAAAGGCAATATCAATGCCCGCAACCAAATCTGTGTCTTTCCCCGCGCCGACAAAATGACAAGTTTGATTTTTGGCTGCGCGTTCTTTTAACATGTCGCGTGCCGCATCACCTGAGGATAAAATATCATCATAGGCCGCGCGCGACAGGCCCAGCGCGTCTAGTCGCTTTTGTACCGTTGAGGCGGGCCGTGGTGCGTTGGTGAGCAAAACAACATGCCCGCCCGACTGCCGCCATGACACGAGAGCCTCTTCGACGCCCGCAAATAATTGAATGCCGTTATGAATAACGCCCCACACATCACACAGCAAAACATCGTAATTTTGGCGTAAATGCTGAACACCAGAAACTTTTTCAGGTAAAATTAATTCTTTCATGCCCGCAAAATGCTTTAATTCTCGTTGAGTGGCAAGACATAAGTGGGTAAAGTCTTGCACATAAATAGAGGGGGAAAATATGAGTCTTTTTGATTTATCAGGAAAAACAGCCATTATCACAGGTGCGTCACGCGGAATTGGCAAAGCCATTGCTATCCGCATGGCCGAGCAGGGCGCCAATGTTGTGGTCTCCAGCCGCAAGGGTGATGCCTGCGATTTGGTCACCAATGAAATTAATGACAAATTTCCAGGCCGCGCCAAAACAATTGTCGCCAGCATTAGCGATAAGCCAGCTTTGCAAAATCTGGTTGACGAGACAGTCGCGCATTTTGGCGGGCTGGATATTTTAGTCTGTAATGCAGCGGTGAACCCATATTTTGGGCCAGCCGAAGAATGCCCTGATGATGCCTTTGATAAAATTCTATCAAGCAATGTGAAGTCAAATCACTGGCTGTCCAATATGGTTTTGCCCCATATGCGAAAAGCGGGTGGCGGCAGCATTATTATTATTTCTTCAATTGCGGGTTTGCTTGGGCAGGAAATGATTGGTGCTTATGGCATTTCCAAAGCGGCAGATATGGCATTGGCCCGCAACCTAGCCGCCGAGCATGGCAAAGATAATATTCGCGCCAATGCGGTTGTGCCAGGTCTGATTAAAACCGATTTTTCAAAAGCACTTTGGGATAATGAAAAAATCCTCGAGCGGGCTGTTGCAGGTTCACCTTTGAAACGCATTGGTCAGGTTGATGAAATTGCTGGTGCGGTTGTGTTTCTGGCGGGCGAGAGTGGGAGCTTTATGACAGGTCAGTCTATGGTGATTGATGGTGGGGAGACTATTTCTCATATTTAAGGGAAAAACGCCCAGCTTTCACGCCCTATAAGCCAAAAAAAACCCGCTCAAATGAGCGGGTTTTTCTATGCATTACTTTGCATTACTCTGCATTAAACGGGACTGGGTTACATCATGCCGCCCATAC
This sequence comes from Parvibaculaceae bacterium, assembly GCA_965217015.1. Taxonomy (GTDB): domain Bacteria; phylum Pseudomonadota; class Alphaproteobacteria; order RS24; family RS24; genus JAYQKL01. The sequence continues at coordinate 81,756 of OZ244224.1, forward strand.
CGCCCATGCCACCCATGCCGCCCATATCAGGCATTGCAGGGGCTGCTGATGCTGGTGCTGGTTTGTCAGCAACCATTGCTTCTGTTGTAATCATCAGGCTGGCGACAGAAGATGCGTCACGCAAAGCCGTGGAGACCACTTTGCCCGGATCCACAATACCAGCTGCAATCAAATCAACATATTTTTCGTTTTGCGCATCAAAGCCAAGCTTGCCGTTTGCTTCCAACACTTTGTTGATAACGATAGAGCCATCAACACCAGCATTTTCTGCAATCTGGCGCGCAGGTGCTTCCAGTGCATTCATCACCAGATTGATACCAGCTTGGATATCTGCATTATCGTCAGTGAGCTTGCCAACGGCTTTTTTCGCCAGCAACAATGCTGTGCCGCCGCCTGGTACGATACCGCTTTCAACCGCAGCGCGTGTGGCATTCAATGCATCATCAACACGGTCTTTGCGTTCTTTCACTTCCACTTCGGTAGCACCACCAACTTTGATGACAGCAACACCACCAGCCAGTTTGGCAAGGCGCTCTTGCAGTTTCTCGCGGTCATAGTCTGAGCTTGTTGACTCAATCTGTGTGCGGATTTGTGCAACGCGGGCCTGAATTTCTTTTTTCTTGCCAACGCCATCAACAATCGTTGTGTCATCTTTGCTGATGTTCACACGCTTTGCAGAGCCCAGCATGTCAATTGTGGTGTTTTCAAGCTTAATGCCCAAATCTTCAGAGATAACCTCGCCACCTGTTAAAACAGCGATATCCTCAAGCATGGCTTTACGGCGGTCACCGAAGCCAGGTGCTTTGACGGCCGCAATTTTCAGGCCGCCGCGCAATTTGTTCACAACCAAGGCCGCCAAAGCTTCGCCTTCAATGTCTTCCGCGATAATCAATAATGGGCGTGAAGACTGAACGACTGCTTCGAGAAGTGGCAGCAGGGATTGCAGGTTAGAAAGCTTAGATTCATGCAGCAGGATAAGTGGATTTTCCAAATCCGCTGTCATTTTGTCAGGATTGGTGATGAAGTATGGTGATAAATAACCACGGTCAAATTGCATGCCTTCAACAACATCAAGTTCGCTGTCCAAGCCTTTGGCTTCTTCAACAGTAATCACGCCCTCATTGCCAACTTTCTGCATGGCTTCAGCAATCATCTGACCGATTTCAGCTTCACCATTTGCAGAGATTGTGCCGACCTGCGCGATTTCATCATTTGATTTGACTTTTTTGGAACGCTTTTCCAAATCGGCCAGCGCTACACTTACAGCCTGGTCAATACCGCGCTTGAGATCCATTGGATTTAGGCCAGCAGCAACGGCTTTGCACCCCTCACGCACAATTGCTTGGGTCAAAACTGTAGCTGTTGTTGTGCCATCACCGGCGACATCATTTGTGCGCGAGGCAACCTCACGCACCATTTGTGCGCCCATATTCTCAAACTTATCTTCCAGCTCAATCTCTTTGGCGACAGATACACCATCTTTCGTGGTGCGAGGTGCGCCAAAGGCTTTATCCAGCACCACATTACGGCCTTTCGGGCCCAGCGTTACTTTTACAGCGTCGGCGAGAATATCGACACCTTTCAACATTTTTTCTCGGGCTTCAGAGCCGAATTTTACATCTTTTGCCATTTTATTTCTTCCTATCTGTAAGGGTTAGCCAATAACGCCCAAAATATCGGACTCTTTCATAATCAGGAGCTCTTCACCATTAAGGGTGATTTCTGTGCCTGACCATTTTCCAAAAAGAACTTTGTCTTTTGGTTTAACATCTAATGGGGTGACGCTGCCATCTTCGGCTTTTGTCCCACTGCCAACAGCAACGATAACGCCTTCTGATGGTTTTTCTTGAGCTGAGTCAGGGATAATAATCCCTCCAGCTGTTTTCGTCATTTCTTCGACGCGACGTACGAGAACGCGATCATGTAAAGGGCGGAAAGTCATTTTTTCTCCTCCAGACTTGCTGCGAAATTGCAAGGTTTAGTTAAACAATTTTTAAGCTTAAAAAGGTTGCCCTCGTGCAATCTTTAATAAGCTTCACGCTTGAGATAAGACCCAAACCACAGAGTTTCAAGGGCTAATTTACGAAAAAATAAAAAAAAACTGATTAAAATATCAAATAAAAAGAAGAATTTTTAACCTATTGAATTTATTGAAATTTATAGACTTTTCAAAGAGGACGAAAATGCATCAAATAAGTCCATGCTTCATGCATGTCAGAAAATTTTTGATTTGCGGGTTTCTCCCACCTACCTGCGGTTGAGATTTCTGACGGCTGCGTGGTGTTATTGGCAGCACGCAGCCACCCTTTTTTATCACATAAGGTTTGAAGGGCTAGGGAGATAAAAGCATCAGGCCACGAATAATAAAAGTAAAGCCGACCAGCATCATGATACGGCGAGTCCAGCTATAGAAATTTTTATCACTCATCGCATCAAGAATAATTTTGCCTAAATAAGTGCCGGCAACAGATAATAAAATACAGATGGCAAACACCCAAAGCGGCGGCCAAATCGCTTCGCCTGTTGGGCTGAAAGTTTCGGCTAAATATCCATAAAAGAAAATTTTAATCACATGCGCGATAACTTGTGTCATGGCTTTGCCAGCCACAACTTCGTGACGGGTCAGGCCACTGCGTTGGAAAAATACATCTAATAAAGGCCCCGCAACGCCTGCCAGTAAATTTGTGGTGCCTATCAGTACCCCACTTAATGGTGCCATAAAGGGGCGTGTGATATCGAGCTTTAGCTTTTCGGGCAACGAAAAGGCAATAAAAGGTAATGCGCCAAGCGCGAGATAAACCAAAGCGGCGGGTGGGCGGTCAAAGCTGGTGACGAGATAGAGAAACAACCCAACTGCGCCAACACTGCCGAGCAAATAGCCGCGAATAATATCCCAGCGTATGGCTTCACGATTCAAATAGGCACGATAGGCGTTTGAGGTCAGCTGAATCATGCCATGCAAAACCATTGTCGCGCTGACCGACAGAACCGCCGTTAAAAGCCCCATCAAAATCATACCGCCTGTCATGCCAAAAATGCTCGACATGGCGGCGGTAAAAAATGTGCCAAGCCAAATGGTGAGCAGAGTGAGCAGTGACATCACAATGCTCCGGCTAGGCGTTCATATAAGCGATTGGCGTTTTCAAAAACATAATCAGGGCGGGTGACACTGGCATGAGCAAAGCCGCGCGCTGTCATATCTGTGCAAAAAGCGGCCATATTATTTTGCGGCAACTGAAAGCGATAGCCGCCAGCGCTGTGATTTGGCGTGCCTGTATATTGGCCAATTTCTTGTGCTTCATATTGCTGCGCCAATTGGGCAAGCTCAGCGGCATCAAGGCGCGCACTGGACGCGCTGGTGCCATAGGCAAAATCAACAAGGCAGGTGCTTTGAGCTTTTTGCCAGGCGGCAAGGCGGGCCAATATATGTTTGGCGCTTTGGCGGTGGCTGTCGTCCCATTGGGCGGTCAGCGAGGCGGTTAAATTTGCCTGACTTTGTAAAATCACCCCATCATCTAAAACACGCAAATCATTAGCTGCCAAAGTTGCGCCAGTGGAGGTGATGTCCACAATCAGCTCGGCTGCGCCACTGGCAGGCGCGCCCTCTGTCGCACCAAAGCTATTGACGGTTTGAAAATCCTGCACCCCATGAGCGGCAAAATAATCATTAGTGAGGTGTACATATTTCGTGGCCACACGCATTAATCGGCTATTTTGCACCCGAAAATCAGCCGCGACTTCTGCCAAATCTGCCATAGAGGTGACATCAACCCAAGCATCTGGAATGGCCACGACCACATCGGCTTTGCCAAAGCCAAGCGGGGTGACGAGCTGCAAACAGCTTTCGAGGTCTGGCACTTCCTCGCGTAATAAATCTTCGCCTGTAATGCCAAAATGTACCGCCCCATCGCGCAGGCGGCTGGCAATTTCACTGGCCGATAAATAAGCGATTTCAACATTGTCCATGCCCGCAACTGTGCCGCTATAGCCGCGCGCGCCAGCGCGTTTCAGACGCAGCCCTGCGGCGGTAAAAATATCAGCGGTTTTTTCTTCCAAACGGCCTTTTGAAGGCACAGCAATAATGAATGGGTCAGTGCGAGACATCAGGCACCCTCCAATGTTAAAGCTTCATGCAGGCGCTCGAGCGCAATCGCACCGCCAACAGCTGGCACGCCAGAACCCGCCCCCAGATTTTGCAGTAAATCATCATAGCGCCCACCACTGGCAATGATTTGGCGCGGGCCAAGTGCTGGTACGCGAATGTCGAAAGAAAGTCCGGTATAATAGGCCATTTTCTGCGTGGGGTTTTGCCCGTTCGTATTTTCAATCTCAATTTTATTTGACGGTATATTCTGCTCAAGCGCGGCCTGTTGTAAAGGCGCCATCGCCGCAAGGCCGTCTTTATCCGCTTCAAAAATTTGGTTGATTTCAGTGTCTAGAAAAGCCTGAAGCCGCGCCCGATGCGTTTTTATAAGATCGCGCGCTAGGCGTTTTTGCTCTAACCGCGCCACAATATCCCGACCCTGACGCCCCGCAATCAGCCGGTCTTGCGCGGGGGCAATGGGGCGTTCGGTTGTGTCATCATTTTCTGCTTCAGCCAAAAGGCGGGTTATATTTTGTCTCAAACCATCAATACCTTGAGTGCGGTTGAGGGTTTGTATTAACAGATTGGATAAGTCTAGCGGCATATCAAGCTGGCTGAGCCTGCGCGCCATTTGTGTAATATCGCGAAGCGTGAGCGTCATATCTTTCAGCCCCGCCATTTTGAGCGCGCTTAAAATTTGCACCAGCACGGCGACATCATCTTCTATTGCTTTTTCGCCAGAAGCCCCGCCAATAATCTCAATCCCCGCTTGGGTGAATTCTTCTGGCTTGCCAGCCCCACGCGGTTGATAGCGAAAGGCCGTGCCCTGATAGCAATAACGCATCATGCCGGTTTGGCGTGTTTCAATATATTTTAAGGCCGTTGGTATGGTTAGGTCAGGGCGCAAACAAAGCTCTTCGCCGCCTGGGTCTGTAAACCGATAGAGGCGGCGCTGCATTTCAGCCCCAAGCCGATTGATAAAAGGCGCGCTTGGTTGCAAAATCGGAAACTCCACAGGCGTAAAGCCTTGCGCGGTAAACCCTGCCAATAGGCTGTTGGCCTCTGGGGTGACTGTCAACTCATAGCGAAAATGCCGTGTCGCTTGGCCTCTTTCAATGGTGGCACCGCCAAAAAGCGCCTCGTCAACATGCAGCCCCTGCGCTTCACACGCCTTGGCCAGCGCATAATGCTTGGCGGCAGGGAAGCCGTTTTTGCGGTAATTTGAAATTGCAGAGGCACCAACCCCCAGCATTTTCGCCAGTGCCTGTGTGCCGCCCAAAGCATCAATAATGTCTGATGTGGTTTTTAATGTCATGCCTGTGCATAGCACGGCTCAAAATTCATGTAAAATGAAAAATATAGTTTATTTCATAAAAATTGAAGTTCAAATTTTATGAACTTAGGCAATAATCTGTTTTATTTTGTCAGATAATTCAGATTTCTTGACCTCTTGTTGGGCGTGGGCTGAGGCGCGCCATTCTGCATTATCATCAATTTCTGCTGACTTTTGCGCGCCAAGTTCCAAATCTTTAATCGTGACCACCCCTTTTGCGTGCTCATCTTCGCCCTCAATAATCACCAAGCGCGCTTTGCGGTTATCGGCGTATCGCATTTGCGCCTTCATGCCGCTTTCGCCCATATACATTTCGGCGCGAATGCCTGCTTGCCTTAGCTCTTGCACCAGGCAGGCATAATCAGCAAGGCGCTCGCGGTCCATCACCAGCACCACAATAAGCGGGGCTTGTTGTGCAATCTCATGTTTGCCTAAAGCTGTCAGCGCTGCCGCTAAACGGCTCACACCGATTGAAATGCCAGTTGCGGGAATTTCAACACCCTTGAAGCGCTTGACCAAATCATCATAGCGTCCGCCGCCTCCAACCGCACCAAAGCGGCTGAGCGTGCCGTCTTCATTTTCAGCTTCAAAAGTCAGGTCAATTTCAAAAACAGGCCCGGTATAATAGCCAAGCCCGCGCACCACTGATGGGTCAAAAATCACGCGGTCTATGTCATAGCCTAATGCGGTGAGCAGGCTATCCATCTGGCGCAATTCCTCAATGCCGGCCAACCCCAACTCACTGCCCGACACGAGTTTTTCCAAACGCGCCAACACTTCGGCGCGTGTGCCGCCGCCGCAATCAACAAAGCTGATAATTTTATCTATCGCTTCAGGGGCGAGTTCGGCGCCTGCAGTAAAATCGCCGCTTTCGTCCTTGCGCCCTGTGCCGAGCAATTGGCGTACGCCCTCAATGCCCAGCCGGTCAAGCTTATCCATAGCGCGCAAAACAGTCAGGCGGCGCATATCGTAATTTTCTTGCTCAGGCGTTAAGCCAATGATTTGTAAAACGCCATCAAGTATTTTGCGGTTATTGACGCGCACAACATAATCACCACGGTTAATGCCTAGAGCTTCCATACAATCGGCGGCCATAGCACAAATTTCAGTGTCAGCTTGCTGGCCGGCCGCGCCGACAGTATCAGCATCAAATTGCAAAAATTGCCGAAAGCGTCCAGGGCCTGGTTTTTCGTTGCGATAAACCGCGCCATATTGGTAGCGCCGAAAAGGTTTTGGCAAGCGGTCATAATGCTCTGCCACATAGCGTGCTAAAGGCGCGGTTAAGTCATAGCGTAAGCTTAACCACTGCCCGTCATCATCTTCTAAGGCAAAAACCCCCTCATTGGGGCGGTCATCATCAGGCAAAAACTTGCCCAAAGCATCAGCATATTCAAAAGCCGATGTGTCGAGCGCCTCAAAGCCATAATTGGCATAGATGTCAGAAATTATTGCAATCATATTGGATTGCAGCTCAAGCTCCGCGCCTGACATATCACGCATGCCGCGCGGAATGCGGGCTTTAGGTTTAAATGTTTTTTGCTTTTTCGCCATAATGAAACGCTCTATTTGTCTTTTAGCTTCCTAATCTATTGTCTGGCTGAATGCAAGTCTGCACCCAAGACCTCATGTTAAAAATCAAACGGGCTGAAGCCGCGTGTTTGCTCATCAAGTTGTAATTGCCGGTTCAGTGGCGGGGTCGCCCGCTGTTGGCAGTCAGCGCGCTCGCAAAAACGGCAGTTAATACCAATTTTTGTGTCTTTATCGACCTGATCCAAATCATAGCCAGTGGCATAAACCAACTTGCGGGCATGGGTGATGTCACAGCCCAAGCCAATCGCGAATTGATTGCCCGGCACGCCAAAGCCTGAAGTGATACGCCCGACAGTTCGGGTGACAGAAAAATAGCGCGTGCGGTCTTCCATTTGTATAATTTGTGTCAAAATTTGGCCTGGCACACGAAACGCGTCATGGATTTTCCATAAAGGGCAGGTGCCACCAAACCGTGAGAAGTGAAACCCTGCGGCTGAAAATCGCTTGGAAATATTGCCCGCATTATCAACCCGAATGAGAAAAAACGGAATGCCTTTCATATCTGCGCGTTGCAAAGTAGTGAGGCGGTGGCAAACCTGCTCAAAGCTCGTGCCAAAACGGCGTCCCAGCAAGCTGATATCGTAATGTGTTTCTTCAGCGGTTTGGTAAAACGCGGCATAGGGCATCATCAGCGCGGCGGCGAAATAATTGGCCAGTGATTTGCGGGCCAGGCTTTTGGCGTCCTCATTTTCAAAACCGCCAAGCTGCACTTCATCTTCCAATAAATCCGTATGCTCTAAATAGGCAATTTGATAAGCCAGCTGAAAGCAACGGCCAGGTTGGTCCAGCAGTTCTGAAATAAAAACAGTTTGCCGATGGTGGTCATAGCGGCGCAAGGTGGGGCCCATCAGGTCGGTCTTACCTATTTTAACCTGAATGCGGTGTTTTTGGTCCAAATAATCGCGCAAAATATGAAGCGGGTCATCATTGGCAAGGCCGATATCATTATGTAATGTCTCAGCAGCCTCATCAATCTGTGAAAAATGATTGGATTTTTGCGTAATGAAATCGCGCACTTCTTCATGTGGCAAAGTTATCGGATTATTTTCGCCGCGCCCATGATCGCCAAGCCTTTGTGCCAAAAGGCTGGTTGTGGTTGTGTTCTCACGATAGGTCTGGAACAGGCGCGCAATCGCATCAGCCGCCACAGGGCTGATGCTGGCCATTTCTTTAATTTCTTGTTCAGATATTTGATTATCGGCAAAAAACGGGTCGGAAAAAACTTCCCGCAATTGGGCATAGGCGCGCGCCTCTTCATCACCGGCCAGCCCGCGCGGGTCAATATCAAATGCCTCTACCAGACGCAAAAGAATCTGTGCTGAAATCGGGCGTTGGTCGCGCTCAATCAAATTCAAATAGCTGGTCGAGACACCCAAAGCATCGGCCATAGCGGCTTGGGTGAGGCGCAGCTCACGTCGTAAACGGCGAATTTTAGGGCCAGCAAAAAGTTTTCTGTCCACAAGCGCGGGGCGGGGAGAGGAGTTTTCAACCATAATGTTTTGCCATGAATCTCAATTGCTTAAGTGCCATAAGTTTACAATATTTACAAACTTTACAAAAATCAATCATAAATTTGTAAATATGTTTACTTTAATATAATCAATAACTTAAATATATGCTTGAAAGATAATGTAAAAGTTGTATGTAAAAGCGTGTCGATATGCTGCTTGTTATAAAGCAGGCCTATGGACAGCTACAGGTCAATTTTTTTGCTCGGGGGAGTATTTTTTGACCTAGTGATTGCGGCCATAATAAGTGCCTCCCTTTCAGGGTTATTATGGTCGCTTTCCCAACTTGGTCTCAGACCATAAATATTAACCGGCCCATAGAACAGGATGAAGCCATGACCAAATATCTCGATCTTATTAAAGAATTTGAAGCCCATAAAAGCGCGCTTGGTGCGAGCTGGACAGGCATTAACCCCGAATATGCTGCGCGTATGCGTTTGCAAAATCGTTTCAAAACAGGACTTGATATTGCGCGTTACACGGCCTCAATCATGCGCGCCGATATGGCGGCTTATGACAATCAGTGGGAAAACTACACCCAATCGCTTGGTTGCTGGCATGGTTTTACCGCCCAACAAATGCTGATGGCCATTAAGCGCCACCGCAAAACCACCAAACAAAATTATGTCTATCTCTCAGGTTGGATGGTCGCTGCATTGCGCTCGGATTTTGGCCCATTGCCAGACCAGTCAATGCACGAAAAAACCGCCGTGCCAAACCTGATTGAAGAAATCTATACATTTTTGAAGCAGGCTGATGCACGCGAGTTGCGCCATGTATTTGCTGAGCTGGACGAAGTGCGCGCCGCGGGTGGTGATGAAAGCGCGGTCATTGAGAAAATTGATAATTACGAAACACATATTGTCCCTATCATTGCTGATATTGACGCTGGTTTTGGTAATGAAGAAGCAACATATTTGCTGGCAAAGAAAATGATTGAGAGCGGCGCATGCTGTATCCAGATTGAGAATCAGGTTTCTGACGCCAAGCAATGTGGGCACCAAGACGGTAAAGTGACGGTGCCGCATGAGGACTTCCTCGCGAAAATCAACGCCGTGCGCTATGCCTTTTTAGAATTAGGTGTTGAAGATGGGGTAATTGTTGCGCGGACTGACTCGCTTGGCGCGGGTCTGACACAAAAAATTCCGGTCTCACGCGAGCCTGGTGACTTGGCGAGCCAGTATAATGCATATCTTGAAACGACACCGGTTGCTGGCCCTGACGATTTGCAAGAAGGCGATGTGGCGATGCACCAAGACGGTCAATTGGTCAAGCCAACGCGTTTGGAAAATGGCCTTTATGCATTCAAAGCAGGCACGGGTGAAGATCGCGTGGTTCTCGATTGCATCACAAGCCTGCAAAATGGCGCCGACCTTTTGTGGATTGAGACCGAAAAACCAAATGTTGCGCAAATTGCGGGCATGGTAAACCGTATTCGCCAAGTCGTCCCAAATGCCAAATTGGTTTATAATAACTCACCAAGCTTTAACTGGACGCTGGCTTTCCGCGAGCAGGTCTATCAAGAGTGGCAAGATGCGGGTAAAGATTTATCTGCCTATCCTGATGTGGCCACCAATGCTAAGGCACTCATGGACGAAGAGTTCGATAATAGCGAATTGGCGCAAGAAGCTGACCGCTTGATTCAAAACTTCCAGAAAGATGCAGCGCGTGAGGCGGGTATTTTCCACCACCTTATCACGCTTCCAACTTATCACGACACAGCTTTGGGGACGGATATTCTGTCTGAGGGCTATTTTGGTGATTTGGGTATGCTGGCCTATGTGCGCGATGTACAACGCCGTGAGATTCGCCGCGAGCAGGCCTCAGTGAAACACCAGGATTTGGCTGGTTCCAATATTGGCGATGACCACAAACTCTATTTCTCTGGTGACAATGCGCTTTTGGCATCGGGTGAACAAAACACTATGAACCAGTTCTAAAAAACGGTTCATGATATGAAAAAGCCTGCGGCTGTTCAGTCAGTCTCGCAGGCTTTTTTTATGGCTTCAGATTGTTATTTGAGCCTATCAATTTTTGCTGCATCGCGCAGGATTGAAATTTGCTCATCTAAATAAGCCTCAAAACTTGCATTACGATACAGATCCTGAACCTTATTGCGCACATCATCAAATGCTGGCGGTGTACCGGTGAGGCGGTCAACAATATAGATAAAATGCCAGCCACTGCCCGCCTGAATAGCATCGGTTAAAGTGCCTGTTGGTAGATTTTGTATCCGCTCAACTAAGGCCGGCCCAATATATTTTTTTAATGCATCAAGCGTCAATAATTTGGCTGGTATTGCGGGTGGTAAATCATCACCATAGGCGATGGCGACTTCTTCAAAACTTTGCCCTTGTTGAAATGCGTTGCGGATTTGGTTGAGCTTGAGCGTGACATTTTCCTGCGCGCCCCGCACAAAAATTCGTTTGACATAAATCTGCGCGCTGGGGGCGAAAGCTGATTTATTTTCTTCAAAAAAGGCTTTTAACTCTGTGTCTGCCACATCTTCTTGAAACCATGCTTGCTGGCGCTCTAGCATATACAGATTAGAAAGCTGGCGTCTTAATTCAGAGTTTTGGGCCAGTATGTTTTGGCGTAAAATCTCTTGAATCATCAGCTCTTCATCAATGATTAAATCAACCAGCTGGTCTTTTTCTGTCTCTGTCAGCGCCTCTTGTTTAAGCGTTTCCATTTCAGACAAAATCGACTCATAAACTTGCTTGCTGATGGGTTGATGATTGACATAGGCTATCACCTCAAAATCCACCTCTTTGTTTTTATTGCCCGTCAGAAGAGCAAAACCACCAATCATGACGGCAAAAACAATAATTAAGAAACCGAGTTGTCCACGCCAATTTTCCATTTCCATTGCCATTTCACGCACCTTAAAAAATTATTCACAATCTTTCGCAGTCTTATGTGTAACAGGGGGGGCAAAGCCTGCCAACAGTTGATATGCTATGAGTGAGTCGAAACAGGAGATTATTTTGGGTGAGCCGTCCAAAAAACCGGTTATTCAACGCCTGAGCGAAGGCACAATCAATCGCATTGCCGCTGGCGAGGTGATTGAGCGTCCGTTTAGCGCGGTAAAAGAGCTGGTTGAAAATGCTATTGATGCGGGCGCGCAAAATATTGAAGTGGCGCTGGCGCAAGGCGGCAAGAGCCTGTTGAGTGTCAGTGATGATGGGGTGGGTATGAGTGCTGATGACTTAACATTAGCCATAGAGCGTCATGCCACATCAAAACTGCCAGAGGGCGATAGCGGTGACCGGTTGTTTCATATTCAAACTTTAGGGTTTCGTGGGGAGGCTTTGCCCTCAATCGGGGCCGTGTCCAAAATGACCATCACCTCTCGCCCGCAACGGGCTGACACGGCGATGCAAATTTCTGTGCAAGCTGGCCGCGCTTCGCAACTCAAGCCTGCCGCTGGACAAAAAGGCACACGGATTGAGGTGCGAGACTTGTTTTATGCGACGCCGGCAAGGCTTAAATTCTTAAAGTCTGACCGCGCTGAAACCACGGCGATTTCAGATGTCATAAAACGCCTTGCGATGGCGCACCCATATGTCGGCTTCACGCTTTTGTCGGAGGGGCGGCGTTTGTTTCAGTATCCGCCAGAATTAGCAGGTGATGAAAATGCGCGGCTCAATCGTTTGGGGCGTGTGATGGGGGGTACTTTTGCAGATAATGCGGTGCCGGTTTTGGCCGAGCGTGAGGGCTATCAGCTGACGGGTTTTGCTGGCTTGCCCACTTATAATCAGGCCACGGCGCGGGCGCAATTTATGTTTGTGAACGGGCGGCCTGTTAAAGACCGCTTGCTCAATGGCGCGATACGCGGCGCGTATCAGGATTTTCTAGCGCGCAATCGACATCCGGCGGTTGCCTTGTTTTTCACGGTGCCAGCAAGTGAGGTTGACATCAATGTGCATCCGGCAAAAACCGAAGTGCGGTTTCGTCAAGCAGGGCTGGTGCGCTCAATGATTGTTGGTGGCCTGCGCACAGCCTTAAATGCCGCAGGTCATCGCGCTGCCACCACGGTTGCTGATGCTGCTTTGTCAGCTTTTGATGCGCAGCCAATGCAGGCGGGCCAATCTGGTTTTGGCGAGCCGGCAATGCAAACATTAAATCCGCAAGTTCCAATATCCACTCAAAGACAAGCGGGGCAAGGGGGTTTTTCTGATTTGGGCGGCTACAGCACACCAAATCTACCAGAATCGATAAATTCATATGATGCGGCTTTGGCTGAGCCACTTTCTGCGCAAAATGCTGATGCACTGGCTAAATTGCCGCTCGGGTTGGCGCGTGCGCAATTGCATGAAACCTATATTATCGCGCAAACAGCTGATGGTTTTGTCATTGTTGACCAGCACGCGGCGCATGAGCGTTTAGTCTATGAGCGCATGAAACGCGACATGGCGGAAAATGGTGTGACGCGCCAGCTTTTGCTTATTCCTGAAGTCGTGGAGATGGACGAAGAGCTGGCTGAGCAGCTCATGGCGCGGCAAGCAGAATTGGCTGAGTTGGGTTTTGAGTTGGAGCGTTTTGGGCCGGGTGCTGTGCTGGTGCGTGAAATTCCGGCGCTGCTAGAAAAAACCAATCTCGAAGGTTTGGTGCGTGATTTAGCCGATGAAATTGCAGAGCTTGGCACAGCCTTATCGTTGAAAGAAAAACTGGCGGATATTTGCGGCACAATGGCGTGTCATGGTTCTGTGCGTGCGGGGCGGCGTCTCTCGCAAGAAGAGATGAACGCATTGTTGCGCGAAATGGAAGCGACGCCTCATGCGGGCCAATGCAATCATGGCCGCCCGACTTATGTTGAACTCAAGCGCAGTGAAATTGAAAAATTATTTGGCCGCCGCTAGCGCGCTTGCGATAAATCCAGATATTTTTTCATTTCCAAACGTGCAATGGTGCGGTTATGCACTTCATCTGGCCCATCAGCTAAACGCAAAGTGCGGATACCAGCATAGGCATCTGCGAGGCCAAAATCTTGGCTCACGCCGCCGCCACCATGCGCCTGTATCGCATCATCAATCACTTTCAATGCAATATTCGGGCCTGCTACTTTAATCATGGCGATTTCTGTTTTGGCCTGTTTATTGCCGACTGTATCCATCATATAGGCTGCCTTGAGGCACAAAAGCCGTGTCATTTCTATATCGGTGCGCGCGCGCGCGATGCGCTCTTCCCATAAAGAATGCTCGGCCACTTTTTTGCCAAAAGCGGTGCGGCTCAAAAGGCGCTTGCACATTTTTTCAAGCGCCATTTCTGCCACCCCAATCGTGCGCATGCAGTGATGAATGCGGCCAGGCCCAAGCCGGCCTTGCGCGATTTCAAAGCCGCGCCCTTCGCCCAGCAATAAATTTTCAGCCGGCACGCGCACATTGTCCAAAACAATTTCAAAATGCCCATGCGGTGCGTCATCATAGCCAAACACTTTCAATGGGCGCACCAGCTTCACACCCGGCGCATCAAGCGGCATGAGTATCATAGATTGTTGCTTATGCGTGGCTTCCTCAAACAGCGTTTTGCCCATGACAATTGCCAGCTTGCAGCGCGGGTCGCCTGCCCCAGATGACCACCATTTACGCCCATTAATGACATAATCATTACCATCGCGCAAAATGCTGGTTTCAATATTGGTCGCATCTGAAGACGCCACATCTGGCTCGGTCATTAAAAAGGCAGAGCGAATTTCACCCGCCAATAGCGGCTTCAGCCATTGCTCTTTTTGCGCGTCAGTGCCATAGCGATCCAGCACTTCCATATTGCCTGTGTCGGGTGCGTTGCAGTTAAATACCTCAGACGCCCAGCTCACACGCCCCATAATTTCAGCCAAAGGGGCATATTCCAAATTGGTCAGACCCGAACCATGCTCACTTTCAGGCAAAAACAAATTCCATAGGCCTGCGGATTTAGCTTTTTTCTTAAGGTCCTCAATAATCGCTGGAACCTGCCAGCGTTCTGTGCCGAAACTTTCCATTTGGTCGTGATAGGTCACAATATTTGGATAAATATGTGCGTCCATAAAGGCCTGCACATCGGCCATTAGCTTTATTGTTTTTTCGCTATAATCAAAATTCATATCTTCCCCCTATGAAACTTACCATAAAGTGCCTTTAATTTTGATGAATTGCGAGTTTTATTTTCTTTTTTGATTAAAAAAACCGCGCAAAAGTTCTGCGCAGTCTTTCTCTCTAAGCCCACCATAAATTTCTGGCTTATGATGACAGCTCGGCTGGTGAAACACCCGCGCGCCATGGTCGCAGGCGCCAGTTTTTTCGTCAGCTGCGCCATAATAAAGCCGTTTCAGGCGCGCCAGTGAAATCGCGCCAGCACACATAGTGCAGGGCTCTAAAGTGACATAAAGCGTGCAGTCGAGCAGGCGTTCATTGCCAAGTTTTTCGCCTGCCTCGCGCAACACTAAAATTTCTGCATGCGCGGTGGGGTCATTTTTTTCACGCATGCGATTGCCATTAGCGGCGAGGACTTGCCCTGTCGCATTGACTATCACAGCGCCAACCGGCACTTCATCGCGCTGTGCAGCCAGTTCCGCTTGCGCAATGGCGAGCGCCATTGGGTCATTTGGGTCATTTGGGTCATTTGCGTCATCTGCGTCATGAGGGTGATGCAGCGGCGTGCTAATCTTTTCAGATTTTCCAGTCATAATGCTTTATACTCAATTTTAAGGCGGGACGAATGGTTTTTTTAATGCTAACACTCTCGCAGTTTAGCCAAAGTTTTCAAAGCAGATGACCAACTCAAATCAAAATCCGAAAAAAACATCAAAAACCGCCTCATCAAGTGAGGGCAAAGGTGAACTTAAAGGCGAGCGTATTGCCAAAGTCTTAGCGCGCGCGGGTGTCGCCTCGCGCCGCGAAGCTGAAAAAATGATTGTCGATGGTCGCATCAGCGTGAATGGGAAGCCGATAAAATCTCCCGCCTTGAATGTTTTGCCCGGCGCAAAGATTTTGTGTGATGGCAAACCTATTGCCGAGCCGGACCCGCCTCGCCTTTGGCGGTATCATAAAAAGCGCGGGCTGGTGACCACTGAGCGCGACCCGCAAGGACGCCCTACAGTTTTTGCAGCCATGCCCAAAGAATTACCGCGGGTGGTATCGGTTGGTCGGTTGGACATCAACACGGAAGGGCTGTTATTGATGACCAATGATGGCGGGTTGAAGCGTTATTTGGAACTGCCTGAAACAGGCTGGTTACGCCGTTATCGGGTGCGTGCTTATGGGCGTCCGGATATGAAACGGCTGGAAGAAATAAAAAAAGGGGTGGTGGTTGACCGCGTGGTTTATCGCGAAGTTGAATTGGAGATTGAACGCCAGCAAGGTGATAATTTCTGGCTGACCATTGCTCTGCGCGAGGGCAAAAATCGCGAAATCAAGAAACTGCTCGATTATGCGGGGCTACAAGTGAACCGTCTGATAAGACTTTCTTTTGGCCCGTTTCAGCTGGGTAGTTTAGAAGCGGGAGCTGTTGAAGAAATTCCGCGTCGGGTGTTGCGCCAGCAATTGGGGGCGGCTTGGGTAGATATTGTTGAAGGCCGCGAGCCATCACTGCCTAAAACCCGTAAAAAACCGGCAAAGGCGCCTGCATCGGATAAAAAATCGCAACCAAAACTAAAAAAGCCTCAAAAGAAAACATCTGAGCCAGCTAAATCGCATAAAGACAAATCGTATAAAGCCAAACCATATAAATCTAAAAATGCGGAAAACCGTGGCAATGACGCAAAGGCCAATCTTGCCCCATGGGATATGGCATCGCAAAAGCCTTCAAACAAAAGACCTAAAAAATAATGTTCAGCCAAGCACAACTGTCAAAAAGGGAGGTTCGGTGATGCGCATTGTTGGCGGGCGATGGCGTGGGCAGCCCTTGGCGCGTCCAAAAAACCAGCTCACACGACCAACCTCTGACCGCACGCGTGAGGCTTTGTTCTCAATTTTAACCGCCATGCCTGACTTTTCCTTCACCACGATGCGGGTGTTGGATTTGTTTGCCGGCACGGGTGCTTTGGGTTTTGAGGCACTGTCACGCGGGGCATCTTATTGTTTATTTGTTGAGGATAATGCGGCAGCGCGGGGGCTTATTCGCGATAATATGGAGCAGTTACAGGCGCAAGGCGTGAGTAAGGTGTTTCGCCGCGATGCCACTCGGCTTGGCTCACGCCCGGCCAATATAGACGCATTTGATTTGGTGTTTGCTGACCCGCCCTATGGCAAGGGCTTGGCCGAACAAGCTTTAGCGGCGGCCTTAACAGGCGGCTGGATTGCAGCTGGTGCGCGCATCATTGTTGAAGAGGACAGACGCGCTGATTTTATATCGATTGATGGATTTGACGAAACAGACCGGCGCCAATATGGGGATACTGAGCTTATTTTCCTGACATGCAGGTCGTCTTAACCGCTGGTTAGCTGCCAGATTTTTCTCGGTTTATTTCACGATAACCAATATCGCGGCGGCAAAATCCGTGTGGCCAGTCAATTTGGTCAACCGCTTGATAAGCTTTTTCGCATGCCTGAGTAACTGTCTCGCCGCGTGCGGTCACATTCAAAACCCGCCCGCCAGTGGCCAAGATTTTCCCATTATCCGCTTTGGTGCCGGCATGGAAAACCACCGCACCGGTTTCTTCGGCTTTGTCTAACTCTTTTATTTCGGTGTTTTTCTCATAAGAACCCGGATAGCCCTGCGCGGCCATCACAACTGTCATGGCGGTATCTTGCGACCAGTCCAACCCAATCTCGCTTAAATCGCCACAAGCTGTGGCCATCAGGGCTGGCACAATATCGCTTTCAAGGCGCATCATCAGCACCTGACATTCAGGATCGCCAAAACGGGCGTTATATTCAATCAGTTGGGGGCCACTTTCGGTCAACATCAGCCCTGCATATAGCACACCACGATAAGGCTGGCCTTTATCGCGCATGGCTTTCAGTGTGGGTTCAATGATGCGGTCTAATGTTTCTTCAATCAGTGCTGGCGTCATGATGCGGGCAGGAGAATAAGCCCCCATGCCGCCTGTGTTTGGCCCGGTGTCGCCTTCGCCAACGCGTTTGTGGTCTTGGGCTGTGGCAAGCGGCAAGGCGCGCTGGCCGTCACATAACACAAAAAAGCTGGCTTCTTCGCCGGTCAAAAATTCTTCAATAACAAGCTCGGCGCCAGCATCACCAAAACCGCCATCAAAAATCATATCCACCGCCTCATGGGCTTGCTGGTCGTTTTCGGCAATAATCACCCCTTTACCCGCGGCAAGGCCATCAGCTTTAATCACAATTGGGGCAGGGTGCGTGGTGAGATAGTCATGCGCCTCGCTGGCTTTATCAAAGCGCGCATAGGCGGCGGTAGGAATATTATAGGCCGCGCAAATATCTTTGGTGAAACCTTTTGAACCCTCAAGTTGGGCGGCAAAGGCTGTGGGCCCAAATGCGGCAATGCCTGCGGCTTCTAATGCATCAGCCACCCCTGCGACAAGTGGGGCTTCTGGGCCAATCACAACCAGTTCGATTTGATTGTCCTGCGCGAAACTGACGACTTCTTCAGGGTTTTCAGGGTTGATGGCGCAAGGTTTGGCCAGATTGTTAATACCGCCATTGCCGGGCGCGCAATAAAGTGTATTGAGAAGCGGGCTTTGAGCGATTTTCCAACACAAAGCATGTTCGCGGCCACCGCCACCCAAAACGAGAATATTCATTTTATTTTCCTTTACGCGCCATGAATGGCTAAAGTTTTACCATGTTCTTGTTTATAAAATCTAAGAAAGCCTAGCAAGTCTCTTCATAAAATAAATATGTTCTGTTTGATGTTATCCAGACTATGCTAATAATAAACCTATGAGCCAAGATAATATGAGCAAAGATAATCTGACAGAATATTCAGTTAGTGAACTGTCTGGCGCGGTCAAAAAATCCATTGAGGAGGGTTTTGGCTATGTGCGCGTGCGGGGCGAGTTGGGGCGTGTGTCGCGCCCTCAATCCGGCCATCTTTATGTTGACTTGAAAGATGAAAAAGCCGTGCTGGCAGCAGTGATTTGGAAAGGCGTGGCGCAAAAAATGAAAATCCAGCCCGAGCAGGGTTTGGAGGTTATTTGCACCGGCAAGCTGACAACTTTTCCGGGTCAATCGCGCTATCAGCTTGTGATTGACCATATTGAACCAGCGGGCATTGGCGCGCTGATGGCCTTGTTGGAAGAGCGTAAAAAAATGCTAGCGGCCGAGGGCTTGTTTGATGATGCGCGCAAAAAACCAATTCCCTATCTGCCCGATGTGATTGGCGTGATAACCAGCCCTTCTGGTGCGGTTATTCGTGATATTTTGCATCGCTTGAAAGATCGCTTTCCGCGCCCAGTATTGGTTTGGCCTGTGCGTGTGCAAGGCGAGACCTGCGCACAAGAGGTTGCCCAAGCCATTGCAGGCTTTAACGCGTTGAAAGCGGGTGGCGATATCGCTCGCCCCGATGTGTTAATCATTGCCAGAGGCGGTGGCAGCTTGGAAGATTTATGGGGCTTTAATGAAGAAATTGTGGCCCGCACAGTGGCGCAATCTGACATTCCGATTATCTCGGCTGTTGGTCATGAAACCGATGTCACTTTGGTGGATTTTGTGGCGGATTTACGCGCACCAACTCCAACGGCGGCGGCAGAAATGGCGGTGCCAGTGCGGGCGGAATTACAAGCTCAAATTCTCGATTTAGGCAAACGCCAATTGCGCGGCGGCGCACAATTACTGCAAAACCGACGCCAGCAATTAGATGGTTTATCGCGTGGTTTGCCCAAATTAGAAGATATTTTAGCTGTGCCACGCCAAAAACTGGATTATTTGCGCGAGCGTCTCGACCTTGCTCTGACGCGCCAAACTGAAAAGCAAAAAGCGCGGCTAGACCAATTTACCCAGCGACTATCATTGCGCATGGTGGCGCAATCGCTCACCAGCCATCAAACTCGTGTGCAGGACTTTCATGGACGCTTAAAAAGGCGCCAGCTTGACGGGTTGAACCAACGCTATGCAAAGCTGGCGGCAATTTCAAAACAGTTGGATTTGCTCAGTCATGAGTCGGTGCTTGCGCGCGGTTTTGCGCTGGTGATGGACGCTTCGGGGCAAGCTGTGCGCAAAGCCGCGCAAGTGCCGGTTGGCAGCGCGGTGACCATTCATTTGGCGCAAAATGAACAGCTAAAGGCTGATATAACTGATGCAAAAACGGATATGGAGCCAAAGCCAAAGCCAAAGCCAAAGCCTGAAAAACACATCACAACCAAACAAACTGTGTCATCAAAAGTCAAAAAAGCGGATAAAACCGATGATAAGCAAGGCGATTTATTTTAGACATAACTGCAAAATTGACATATGGATTCAAAAATGGATTTACAAAATACAAAACTTGGGGCTGTTGCCGAAATTCGATATTTAGATGGTGATTTTGAAATCATGCGGCCCGGCACGCATGTTATATGTGCGGTCACAGGCAAGCCGATTTTGCTTGAACTGTTGCGCTATTGGAATGTTGAGCGCCAAGAAGCTTATCTTGATGCACAAACCTCTTTGACCGCGCATCAAACGAGCCAAAAGGCCTAACCATTATGTCTGGTTTTTTTTCAAATCTGCTATTTGCTGGTTTGTTAAACCTCACCCCTGTTCAGCTTGATGAGAGCATGACCAAATCTGATTGGGTTGAGCATGTTTCTGGTGAGTTTTCAGCTGGCAGTCTTGTGGCGATGCAGTTGGCGCCCGATGTGACGCTTGAGGTTGATGGTATCGCTGTTAAGACGCATCACCACCTCGCAGTGTTTGGTTATGGGCGGGACGCCAAAGGCGCTAGCCAAATTATTTTGCGCAAAAATGGCGAAACCCTCAATATTCAAAAAAACATTGCAGCTGGTATTTATGATGTTCAGCGTATTGAAGGGGTGGAACAAAAATATGTGACCCCGCCAGAGCATGTTCTGGCGCGGATTTCTGCTGAGGCTCAACAAAAACGAAAAGCCCGACAAAGCCAGTTTAACCTGCCCGCTTTTCGCGATGGTTTTCATCTGCCTGTCAAAGGCCGTGTCAGTGGCGTTTACGGCTCGCAACGCATTTTTAATGGCCAGCCCCGCCGCCCGCATTACGGCTTAGATATTGCCGCGCCTGCTGGTACGCCTGTTCATGCCATGTTGGCGGGGCAGGTGACATTGGCTGAAACAGACATGTATTATGAAGGCGGGTTGATTTTTATTGATCATGGGTTAGATGTGGTTTCGGCTTATTTGCATCTTGGCGAGCTGCGCGTCAAAGCCGGAGATAAAGTTGAAAAAGGGCAGATAATTGGCGCGATTGGCGCTCAGCAGGGGCGCAGCACAGGCGCGCATCTTGATTGGCGGATTTATTGGCAAAATAAAAGGCTTAATCCTGCGAAACTGCTCAATACGCAGCAAAAAGCGCAGTTAAATTTATCGGATTAAAGCGCGTCAAATGTTGTTTCCGCGAGCGGGTCATCATCGCGTTTTTTCCAGCGCTTGTGAAGCCACAACCACTGGCCAGGATTTTCATTTATCGCGGCTTCTAGCTGGTCATTAAGTTTTTGCGTGGTCGCCAAAATATCAGCGGCGGCGTCATCAGTCTTATCCGCCTCAAAAGCGTCATGAAACTCAACTTCAAAATGACAGCTTCCAATGCGTTTATTGGTGATGAGCATAAGCGGGACATTATAGCGCCGTGCCATGCTGGCCGCAGCTGATGGGGTCATCGCGCGCCGGCCAAAAAACTGCGCCTCAATCCCATCGTTCATTTTTTGGTCAACCAGCATGCAAATAGAGGCGCCTTGTTTGAGGCGTTTAATCAATTCTTTCGCGCCCTGACTGCCTTTTGGCACTTGATGAGAAATGACATTATTAAGGCGTTTTTTAATCATCCAGCGATTGAGAATAGGATTATTGGCATGGCGGTAAACGCCTGTAGCATCAAGCCCTGACAGGCGAATGGCCATTGACATCGCTTCCCAATTTCCCATATGGGCTGAAAATAAAATCAGCCCGCGACCCTGTGCAGCAATTTCTTTTGCTTTTTGCGCGCCGGTAATTTTGAGTCGTGTTTCTTGTTCATTGAGCAATTTATCGAGATTGACCAATTCACCAAATGTGCGGCCTGCATTTTCCCAGACTTGCTTGGTCAGGAGGTCAATTTCAGATGAAGGCTTTTCAGGATAAGCGCGATTAAGATTGTCGCGCGCGACATAATTCACTCGGCTCATTGGGCCAAAAAAGCCTGCCAGAAAAGCCATAAAAGCGCCACCGCGCTCAAGGCCGAGCAGGCGTATCAGGCCAATCAAACTATACGCCAATATCGCTTCAAGAATATAGCGAAGGGGCATAATGGCCTTGCGCAAAATGTCAATCAGTCTGGTCATGGCCACTTTATATCAGGGCTTCGAAATTTGTATAGTATCTAGATTGCATATCCTCAGCCATAGCGGTTTGTATTCTATGCAATAAATTCTGCGGTGATGGCATGGCGCAGCTAATAGGCACGGTTTGCAGCTTTTGGGCTAACTGCGTGCGTGGGTCCTGCGTGGGCCAGCCGAGCAAGCGCATTTGGTCTTTCTCGGTGGTTAAAATAACCGCCTTGTGCTGGTCTGCCAAATCGAGAATATTTTCAGCATCACGCATACTGTAAGCGTGATGGTCGGGGTAATCTCTTTTTTCCGATAATGGGAACCCCAAACCAGCCAACATATTGAAAAACTTATCGCCCCGCCCAATACCGCAAAAGGCAATATAATTGGTGCTTTCTTGCGGTTGAAAATCTGCGCTAGGTTTTAAGCAAGCATGAAACACATCACGGCCTTGTGTTTCGCAAGTGGCGATAAATTGCGCAATGTCATCACGCATGGCGCCATTAGGCTGTGGGGTTTTGAAATCCCAAATAGGGTGCATAATAAGAACACCATCTAGACGCTTGAGGGCATTTTCGGGTTTTTCTCGCAATGGGCCTGCGGGGAAAACCCGCCCGTTCCCAAAACCTGCCTCTGCATCTATCACGGCTAAATTATAGGCGCGCTTGAGGTGTGGGTTTTGTAACCCGTCATCCATAATGAAAGCATCAGGCATATGCCCATGTTTTTGTTGCTGGGTTTGCAGCGCGAAACGCGCAACAGCCTCTCTTTGGGCGCCAATGAAAACCGGTGCATGATGCGCCATCATAAAAGGCTCATCGCCCACCATTTTGGCGTCATGTTTTTGCAGGTCAATATGGGTCGGTGTTTGGCTGGAGATTTTGCCTTTATAGCCTCGCGACAAAATCGCGGTTTGGATTTGGGCCTGTTGCAATAATTCTGCCAGCATCAGGCTCACAGGTGTTTTGCCCGTGCCCCCCATATTGATATTGCCAACGCAAATCACAGGGCGCCCACAATGATTAGGCGTGGCCATTTTGAACCTTGCCTGACCCGCTAAGCTATAAGCAGCAGCAAGAGGCTGCAAAACATGGCTTAATAAATTTGGTGGTTGTTGCCAAAAACGAGGTGCTTTCATTTATACGCCCTCCTGCTGGTTTATTTTTTTTATTAAATGCGCCAGTGTTTTCTCGCGCGCGCCGCCATGTTGGGCGCAGCTCTGCACGGCCTTATTCTGCATCTGATTGACCAGTTGCGGGTTTTTTATCAATCGATTCAATATCGAGGTCAGCTCGATATTATCCGCAATTTTGAACACTGCTTCGGCCTCTAAAAAATGCCGATATACTGCCGCGAAGTTTTGATAATAGGGGCCAGTGATAATTGCAGAGCCAATCAGCGCGGCCTCAATTGGATTTTGCCCGCCATGCGGCACCAATGAGCCACCAATAAAACTCACTGGGCAAAGGCTGTAAAACAACCCTAATTCCCCCAGACTATCAGCAATATATAGCGCGCAATCTTTATCGGGTTGTTGGTTTTGCGAGCGCAATTTCGTGACCAGACCAAAAGGGGTGAGCGTTTGCTGAATTTCCGCACCGCGATGGGGGTGGCGCGGCACAATAATGGTCAGTAAATCAGGCATGTCCACGCTCAGGGTTTTATGCGTGCGCGCGATTTGCTCTTCCTCACCCATATGCGTGCTTGCGGCCAGCCAAACAGGGCGTTGCCCGATGAGGGTTTTTAATTGCGCAAGCGCTTGTGCATCAAAATTTGGCGGCGGGGCGTCAAGTTTCAGATTGCCTGGGACTTGTAGGTTTGTTGCGCCCAGATTGCGCAAACGCCGCTCGCTTAATTCATCTTGCGCCAAGATGCTATCAAAAAACCCAAGTAATTTTTGAATGGTATTTGGCAGGCGTTTCCAGGCTGTGAAAGATTTTTCGGACATGCGCGCATTTATCAGCACAGTGGGGGTGGCGTGTTTGTGTAAATGCCGCAAAAGGTTCGGCCAAATCTCTGACTCAACAAAAACCGCCATATCAGGGTGCCAATACTGCATAAAGCGGCGGGCAAATAAAGGCTGGTCCACTGGCACATATTGATGAATAAGACCGGATATATTTTTGCGCGCAAGAATTTGCGCAGAGGTGGTTGTACCGCTTGTTAGCAAAATGGAAACTGGTTTTTGCGTCTTTTCAATATGAGCCAGAAAATCTTCAATCAAAGGCAAAATGGAATTAACTTCGCCAACACTGGCCGCGTGAAACCAAATTAATTTTCCCTCAGGGCGCGGCGCAGAGGCATGGCCCCGTCGTTCTCTTAACCGCGCTGAGTCTTCGCGCCCCTTGGCCAGCCGCCATTTAAGAAATATCCAGATAAAGGGCAGGAACAGCCATGTCAGTGCGATATAAGCATAAAAAACAAGCGGCATTTATTCCTCGCGTGATGCTGGCGCCATTTCGGACTTCTCAAATTGAGCGTCATATAAATCTGCATAAAGCCCGCCTTGCGCGAGCAGTTGCTCATGCGTGCCAGACTGAACAATTTGGCCTTTATCAATAACATAAATGCAGTCTGCGTTCATGATGGTGGATAATCGATGCGCAATGACCAGTGCGGTGCGGTTTTTCATCAACCGCGTTAATGCTTTTTGAACCTGTTGTTCAGAGGCTGTGTCTAGGGCTGATGTCGCCTCATCTAATAATAAAATCGGAGCATTTTTGAGCATTGCGCGGGCAATGGCGATTCGTTGGCGTTGTCCGCCCGATAATTGCATACCGCCTTCGCCACATCTGGTTTGGTATCCGTCAGGGAAGTCGAGTATAAACTCTTCAGCGGCGGCGGCTTTTGCAGCGGCTTGTATCTCTTCCATGCTGGCCTGCGGCGTGCCATAGGCAATATTCGCGGCGATGGTATCATCAAACAAAAAAGGCTCTTGCGTGACCAAAGCGGTGGCCTCGCGCAGGCTTTTCAAACTCACTGAGCGAATATCCTGCTCATCTATTTTAACCATGCCGCTGGTCGTATCAAAAAATCGCAAAACCAAATTTAATAATGTGGATTTGCCCGCCCCTGACGGTCCGACAAAGGCGATGGTGCCTTTTTCGGTAATGTCCAGCGAGATGTTTTTGAGGGCCTGCGTGTCGCGATTTTTATATGCGAAAGAAACATTCTCGAAACTGATATTGCCCTTTTTAATCTCTAAATCAGGCGCGTTTGGTGTGTCCACAATTTCGGTTTCTTTATCGATAATATGAAACACGCGCATGCCAGCTGCCACGCCTTCTTGCATGAGCACGGGTAAATTGGCAACGGCGCGCAAAGGTTGATAGGCCATTAACAAGGCTGAGATGAAGCCCATAAATTCACCAGCGGTCAGATTGCCGCGAATGCTTTCATAGCCGCCCCAAAAAATAATCCCTGCAATCGCCACCCCGGCCAGTGCCTCGACAGCGGGCGACGCTGCCGAACGCGCTTTGACGGCGCGCATGGTAAAATCAAGCACACGCTCAATGGTTGTGCGGGCATTGGCAATTTGGCGCTGTTCTTGCCCATAGGCTTTGACAACGCGCAGACCAGTTAATGTTTCAGAAATAAGCGAGGATAATTCACCTGTTTCGGTCAAGCCATCATGCGCGGCACGGCGCGTGACTTTGCTCAAGCGGCGCATCAAAATCGCGCCAGCAGGTATCACGATCACAACAAAAATCGTGGCTAAATACCAGTTCATCACAAACATCATGCCTGTCAGCATGACTAAGGTGAGCAAGTGCCGAAATAAATTAATCACTGTATTGTTAATGACATTGGCGAGTTGCTTGGCGTCATTTAAGAAAATCGCCACATGATTGCCTGTATGGGTTTCTGAAATAAACGCCAAATCAGCTTGGACAAGGTTTTCAAAAACATCAGATTGCAGCGTGGCGGTTATGCGCTGGCCTACATAATTCAAAATCACGCTCGATAAATAGGTGGCGCCACCGCGTATCAGTGACACAATAATCACGCCGATGGGGATAAGCCATAATTTTTCGCGGTCACCATTGGTGAAAACGCTATCAACAGCTTGCTGGATAAACCAAGGGAGCGAGCCAGCCGCGCCAGCGACTAAAATATTGGCCAGAATGCCGATAAAAATAAGTTTAAGATAGGGGCGCAGATAAACCGACACCATTCGCCCAACAATGGATTGACGCGCCTGCTCGTTGTCTTGATTGTGCTGACTTTGCGTATCGGTTTTGGTCAATTTCCCAACCTATATATGAGCTTGTGTCTCAAAAACTATTACTCAATTCTTTAGCATATGCTTTGGGCTTCACAAAGCACCTAAAAACCTTTGAATGCCTTGCCCGAGTTCTTGCAGAGCATGGGGGTGACCCGCAATCATGCGCGGGTGTTCATAAGTTTTGTGGTGATAGCTAAATTTTTCGCCTTCAAGATTGGTAAAATGTGCGCCCGCTTCGCGTATGATTAAATCACCGGCGGCAATATCCCAATCATTTTTTGTGTTGAGAATAATTAACATATCAAAATGCCCCTCGGCCAAAAGGCATAAGCGATAGGCCACTGATTTTGGATTGCCAATACGCACATCAGGCCAGTTATTGTGCCATGCCTTTTGCCATGCGGGATGCGATAAAATTGGCGGATAAACGCAAACATGCATATCGTCTTGCACTTTTGGCGCGCCAGAAAAACTAATGATTTGGTCGTTTTTGGTGGCGCCATGCCCAGCCATAGCGGCGTAAAATTCGTCAGTCGCAGGGTTAAAAACACAGGCTAAAATGGGCTGATGATTGTCTATCAAAGCAGCGGACACCGCAAATTCAGCTTTGTTTTTTATGAAAGCGGAAGTGCCGTCAATCGGGTCTATCACCCAACATTTTGTTTTTTGCAGCCGTGCCACGCGCGCTTTTTGGTCGGCGGTTTCCTCTGAAAGCCAGCCATAGTCGGGCCGCGCAGTCATGAGTTTTTCATATAAGAAATCATTAACCGCAATATCGGCTTCACATACAGGCTGGTCATCTTCTTTCGACCAGCTTTGCGGGCTGTTGCCAAAAAATGTCATGGCCAATTCGCCGGCTTCGCGCACGGATTGTTTTAGTAGATCAAAATCCGCGTGATTATAATCCGGCAAGAGACATCTCATTTATCAGCAATGATGGCGCATTGACCCCGTGTTTGAATTCAAGGTCACTGGCAGGGGTCAGGTTTTGGAACATATCCATCAAATTGCTGGCAATGGTGATTTCGCTAACAGGGTAGGCAATTTCACCATTTTCAATCCAAAACCCTGCCGCGCCGCGGCTATAATCGCCAGTGACACCATTCACCCCCATGCCAATTAATTCTGTCACCAGCAAACCGGTGCCAATTTGTTTTTGCATGTCCTCAGGTGACAAAGCGCCCGCTTCAATATGTAAATTAGTGGTGGTGGGGTGCGGCGGGCCACCAATGCCACGCGCTGCGCGGCCATTGGTTTCCAGTCCAAGTTGTTTTGCGGCTGAGCTGTCTAAAAGCCAGCATTGTAAAATGCCATTTTTAATTAGATTGAGTTTTTCAACCGCGACACCTTCGCCATCAAAACTCAAAGAGCGAATACCGCGCTTGCGTTTTGGGTCATCAATAATGTTTATGCCAGAGGCAAAAATTTGCGCGCCCATTTTTTCTTTCAAAAAGCTTGTGCCACGCGCAACCGCACTGCCTGAAATGGCTGAAGCAAAATGGCCCAGCAGTGATTTAGAGACACGCGGAGAAAATATAACAGGGGCTTTCATACTGGCGATTTTTCTAGGGTTAAGGCGCGCTAATGTGCGCTCAGCCGCGCGTTGTCCAATTTGTTGTGGGGTTTCTAAATCGGCAAAATGACGACTACCATGCGCGGCATAATCCCGTTCCATTGCCTCGCCTTCGCCCCCAAGCACTGCGCAGGAAAGCGACCATGAGCTGGCTGTGTAGCTGCCTGAAAACCCGTCACTCGTGACCAGTCCGGTTGTGCCGCGTGCCCAGCTGGCACCCGCCCCTTCAGAATTGGTAATCCCCGCAACCCCGCGCGCTGTTGCTTCGGTTTCTTGCGCCAGATTTTGCAGCTGCTCAATATCTGGCTCGGTGGGGTCCAGAATATCTAAATCCTCGAAATCTTTGGCCAGCCGGTCTTTTGGCGCCAGCCCGCAATAGGGGTCATCAGGCGCCAGGCGCGCCATATCCACCGCTCGTTTGGCAATCGTGTCGAGGTCATTTTGGCTCAGGCCTGACCCTGAAATAAAGGCTTGTTTTTGCCCAATAATTACCCGCAAACCCGTCTCTTTGGTTTCGGCGCGTTCAACATCTTCAATTTTCCCCAAGCGCGCGCTCGCACTCAGAGAAACCCCTTCACTGACCATGGCATCGGCAGCTTCAGCACCATTTTTAAGGGCTAGCTCGACAAGGTTTGACGCTAACTCAAGTTGTTCGGACATGTCTTTTCTTTCATTTGACCAGTTAAATTAAAGCGATGGTATGTTTGGCTTAAATATATAAAGCAGATAATAATGCCGCAGTGATATATAGCCCAAAATTACGGTTCGACTTAAAGAGATAGAGGCAAAGGGTCGGATTATCAATATCCAAGCGGTAAATCTGCCAAAACAAATGCACCCCGCCCAACATTAAAAGCGCGCATGTCACCCCGCTAAGCCCTGCAACAAACGCAGCATATAAAAGCGCGATTAGCGTGGCAGAGTAAAAAATCACAAGTGCGGTTTTGGTGCTTGAGCCAAGCCAGCGTGCCGAAGATTTGATGCCCGCAAGCGCGTCATCTTCGCGGTCTTGATGGGCATAGATGGTGTCATAGCCTAAGGTCCAAAAAATGCCAGCGGCATATAGCCCAATCGCGGCAGGGTCCAGACTGCCCTGATGGGCGGCATATCCCATAAGCGCGCCCCAGTTAAATGTGAGCCCTAAAAATAATTGCGGCCACCAAGTGATCCGCTTCATAAACGGATAAAGCGCGATGGGGCCTATGGACATAAAGCCAAGCGCGATAGCGGCGATATCAAGCTGTAATAGAATGATAAGACCCAGCAGGCACATCACAAATAAAAACAGCCATGCTTGCCAGACTTTGATAAGCCCTGCTGGAATTGGCCGCTGGCGGGTGCGGGCAACTTGAGCGTCCAACTCGCGATCAACAATATCGTTAAAAATACACCCTGCGCCGCGCATAATCACCGCACCAAGCGCAAATAATGCCAATAAATAAAGCGATGGCCATTCCCCCGATGACGTTTGTCCTGATTGACCAGTGGTAACGGCGGCGAGTGTGAGCCCCCAGCTACAGGGGATAAATAGCAGCCAAGACCCAATTGGGCGGTCTAGCCTTATCATGCGCGCATAAGGGCGTATCTTGAGCGGCAGGCGGTCAACCCAGTTTTTTTCAGAGTCTAATGTTTTGGCGTCGCTCATGGCATGACCTATCTTGATAAATTAGTCGTTAATCTGACAGATTCCTGATAATTGATATAGTATTGGTTGGTGGAAGGCCTGCCAATTTTGTGGATTGAATGCGTTAATGTTGAGGCAAGACAGAAGGAAACAGCTTTGATGGAAAATCAAAAAACACCCCCTTCTAAAATCAGGCTTTATCTTGGTGCTGAAACTGACAGTGTGTCAGAAAAACCGCAGCGTTTTGAAGCTCGCGCGCAATTTGATGTATCGCCAGACCAGCACCATTATTTACGCAATGTGATGCGGTGTGCGCCTGCTGATAGGCTGTTAGTGTTTAATGGGCAGGACGGCGAATGGCAGGCTGAAATAGCTGAAATGTCGAAAAAGTTCACCCGCATCACCCTGCTGCAGCCTGTGCGCGCGCAAACAGAGTTGCCCGATATTTGGCTGCTATTCGCGCCGATTAAAAAAGGGCGGTTGGATTATATGGCGCAAAAAGCAACTGAAATGGGCGCACGGGTGATATGGCCAGTGCGCACAGCCTTTACGCAAGGCGGCACGCTCAAAGAAAGCCGTTTGCGCGCCAATGCCATCGAAGCGGCTGAACAATGCGGTTTGCTATCAGTGCCAGCCATAAACGACCAAACAGATTTACAAAATATAATCAGCAATTGGGGGCAAATGGCGCCAAACCGGCAATTGATTTTTTGTGATGAAAAGGCTGCGACCACAGACGGTTTGGCCGCGCTTAAACCCCTTAAAGGCCAACCCATTGCACTTTTGATTGGGCCAGAAGGTGGGTTTAGCGATACTGAAAGGGCGGCGCTGAGCGCGATGTCAGAAACCCATATTATCAGTCTGGGCCCGCGCATATTACGGGCGGACACCGCCGCTATTGCCGCATTAACGGCTTGCCAGATTTATTTGGGCGACTGGTAGAAGGTCAAAGCTTGCATAATTTGGCTTGCTTCCCATACCAAAAAACCCTAATTCTATGCCAGAAGTCTTAGTCCACTACCCATAAATATGTCGGACTTTTGCAACATATGACTTGGAGCAAGACATAGGGCTGAGGAGATTAAATGGCAGACCACACGCCAATAGAAAGTAAATCCCAACTTATTGACTGGATGTTAGCCGGCGCTAAACCACAGACGCAGTGGCGGATTGGCACGGAGCATGAGAAGTTCGGTTTCCACAAAGACGCGCTTACCCCATTGGCCTATGAGGGGCCAGATGGAATACGCGCCATGCTGGAAGGGCTGCAGGAATTTGGTTGGCTGCCTAAATTTGAAGGCGATAAGGTCATTGCGCTTTATCGACCCGCAGAGCAAGGCGGGGGTTCGGTGACGCTTGAGCCAGGTGGGCAACTTGAATTATCGGGCGCGCCATTGCGCACGATTCATGAGACCTGCCGCGAAGTGAACAAACATCTCAAGGAAGTGCACACCATCGCGGAAAGGCTTGGGCAGGGTTATTTGGGGGCTGGCTTTTCGCCTTTATGGGGGCTTGATGAGGCGCCGCATATGCCCAAAGGGCGTTATGATTTGATGCGCGAATATATGCCTAAACAGGGTGAGCGCGGCTTGGACATGATGTATTTGTCCTGCACGGTTCAGGTTAATTTGGATTTCGGCTCAGAAGCTGACATGGTTGAAAAACTTAAAATCGGCTTGGCGTTGCAGCCCTTAGCAACCGCGCTATTTGCCAATTCACCTTTCAAGCAAGGCCAGCCCACCGGTAATTTGTCCGAGCGTTCGCTCACATGGCTAACCCTTGACCCCAAGCGCACGGGCATGCTGCCAATGGCGTTTGAAGATGGCTTTGGTTTTGAGCAATATGTGGATTATGCGCTTGATGTGCCGATGTATTTTATTGTGCGCGATGGCCATTTTGTGGACGCGCTGGGTATGAGTTTTCGAGACTTTATGCGCGGCGAGCTGCCCGCCTTGCCGGGTGAATTGCCAACGGAACAGGATTGGGAAGACCATCTGACAACACTTTTTCCAGAGGCGCGGGTCAAAAGATTTATCGAAATGCGCGGCGCTGATAGCGGCCCTTGGAACACGCTTTGTGCCTTGCCCGCTTTTTGGGTGGGTTTGCTTTATGATGCTGAGACGCAAAAACAAGTGGCCGCCTTGATTGAGGACTGGACACAGGCTGAGCGCGATGCCTTGCGGGCGCAAGCCCCAGTGCAGGGTTTGGCAACGCCGTTTCGTGATGGCACTTTACTTGATGTTGGGCGCCAGATTTTGACGCTGGCTGAACAGGGTTTGAAAACGCGCGCGTGTTCAGATGGGGCAGGGGGCGATGAAACCATCTTCTTACGCCCGCTCAAAGATACGCTTGAGACAGGCCAAACACCTGCTGAAAAATTGCTGGCGAAATATCATGAAAAATGGGGCGAAGATGTCCGCCCCATTTTCTCTGAATTAGCCTTTTGAGTTTCTTAAAACCAGCTTAAGCAGTGCCGCCAACTGTCAGCCCGTCTAGGCGCAGGCTTGGCTGCCCGACACCAACCGGCACGCCTTGCCCGTCTTTGCCGCAAGTGCCAATGCCCTCGTCCATCGCCATATCATTGCCAATCATTGAGATGCGCTGCATGCTTTCTGGACCTGTGCCAATCAGCGTGGCGCCTTTTAAGGGTGCGCCTAATTTGCCATTTTTAATTTCATAGGCTTCGGTGCAGGAAAACACGAATTTGCCAGAGGTAATATCCACCTGTCCGCCGCCAAATGCAGTGGCATATATGCCGTCTTTTACCGAGGCCATAATTTCTTCAGGTTCATGCGTGCCGCCCAGCATATAGGTATTGGTCATGCGCGGTAGGGGTTGGCAGGCATAGCTTTCGCGCCGGCCATTGCCAGTTGGTGCCATACCCATCAGGCGCGCATTCATACGGTCTTGCATATAGCCTTTCAAAATACCGTCCTCAATCAGGACTGTTTTTTCTGTCGGTGTGCCTTCATCATCAATTGTTAATGACCCGCGCCGATTGGGGATTGTGCCATCATCAATCACCGTGACGCCTGGTGCGGCGACACGCTCGCCAATACGGCCTGAGAAAGTCGAAGTTTGTTTGCGGTTAAAGTCACCCTCAAGGCCATGCCCAACCGCCTCATGCAGTAAAATGCCCGGCCAACCTGGCCCTAGCACGACATCCATTTCGCCCGCGGGGGCAGGGATTGACTCTAAATTTACCAAAGCTCCGCGCAGCGCTTCATTGACCTGCGACTGCCAGTTTTCAGGGCTGAGCCATTGGGCATAGCCCGCGCGCCCACCGCGCCCGCAATGTCCTGACTCTTGCCGGTCACCTTCACCCGCAACAATCGAAACATCAAGCCGCACCAATGGGCGTATATCATAAAGCGGCGCGCAATTTGGCCGTATAATACTCACCACCTGCCATTCACCAGACAGGCCAATGGACACCTGCCGCACCCGATTATCTTTGGCGCGGGCATAGGCGTTTATGTCTTCTAATAATTTGATTTTATCAATAAATTCAGTGCCATCGAGCGGGTTCTCGCCAACATAAAGTGCCGCGCCGCCAGCTTTAGGAGCGGGGGTTGGGCTGCCAGAATGGCCAGATAGAATGGGCGATAAAGACGCGCCCGCGCGCTCAATCGCAGCGGCTGATATATCTGAAGAGTGGGCAAAGCCCGTCGCTTCATCGGCTATGGCGCGCAGACCAAACCCTTGCGCCGT
The DNA here is from genome assembly GCA_965217015.1 of Parvibaculaceae bacterium. Classification (GTDB taxonomy): domain Bacteria; phylum Pseudomonadota; class Alphaproteobacteria; order RS24; family RS24; genus JAYQKL01. The sequence goes on from OZ244224.1 coordinate 114,775, forward strand.
GTCATAACTCGCCGCCCGCAAGCGATTATCATCAAAAGAAAAGCTCTCTGAGAGGGTATATTCTAAAAATAATTCGCCATCATCAGCCCCTGCAAGTGCTTTTTCGGTCAACGCCAAAGCCTGTGTTTCGTCAAGGCCGGTTTGATTCGGAGCCGAATCGGCAATCTCGGCAGTGCCAAAAAATAAATCTTGCGGGGAAGGGGCTTGCGGCGCGCTCATGTGATGTCCAATACTTTCATAAGGTGAATATCTAGCTTCATGCCAAGAAATATGTGTGCTTCTTGTCCCAAGAGCAAGCCCAAAACGCAAAACTTAATGATGAGGGCGCGTTATTTGCCACATTTGCCCGCCTTAAATCACAAAAAAAGCGGTCAAATCTGTATTCTGCTTAGCCATGTCATGCTGAATGAGATGGCGTATGGGCATTTGGTCGCATCAGCCATATGGCTATGGGTTTTCTTGTGATTTTGGGTATAATCGCTCTATCTTAAAAGTCGGATTGGCGCTACATATCTGACAGAAACAGATGAATGGAATAATCATGATGAATAAAATGCATTTTTTAAAATTTGCACATATGTCTAAGAGCCCGCTTTTCGCGCGCCTTTTTATATTCTTGTGTCTTGGTGTTATGTCTTTTTCAGGCGCGGCGCATGCGGCCCAGCCTGAGCCATGGCAGCTTGGGTTTCAGCCTGCTGCCACCGATATTATGACACAAATTACAGACTTCAATAATTTCCTGCTCATTCTAATGACAGTGATTTCTGTCTTTGTGCTTGGTCTATTGCTTTATGTTTTGTTTCGCTTTAACGCCAAGTCAAACCCAGAGCCTTCCAAAACCAGTCACAACACGCTGATTGAGGTGATTTGGACAGTCGTGCCAATTTTGATTTTGGTTGTCATCGCCATTCCATCTTTCCGTTTGCTTTATGAGCAAGTGGAGCTGCCAGAATTTGATATGACCATTAAAGCGACTGGCTATCAATGGTATTGGGGATATGAATATCCCGATCATGGTGATTTCGCTTTTGACGCTATTATGCTTGAAGAAGACGAGCTGGAAGCTGAGCAACCCCGTTTGTTAGCAACCGATAATGCGGTTGTGGTGCCCGTTGATACCACCATTCGCGTTGTGGTGACATCTGCTGATGTGATTCACAACTGGGCCATGCCTGCCTTTGGCAATAAAATGGACGCGATACCGGGTCGTTTGAACGAAACATGGTTCAGAGCGGAAAAAACCGGCACATATTATGGTCAGTGTTCTGAACTTTGCGGTATCCGTCACGCCTTTATGCCGATTATGGTGAAAGTCGTTGAAAAAGAAGAATTTACCGCTTGGGTCGAGCAGGCCAAAGTCGAATTTGCAAAAATTGATACCGATACTGACGCGGTGAAGCTGGCAGATGCTTCATCGGTTTCAGCATCGGCTAACCAGTAAAAGGAGCTGTCAATATGGCAACTGAACATGCTGTAGATAACCATCACGAAGACCACCCAAGAGGGTGGAAACGCTATTTATACTCAACCAATCACAAAGATATTGGAACCATGTATCTTATCTTTGCGATTCTTGGTGGCGTCATTGGTGGCGCAATGTCTGTGCTTATCCGCATGGAATTGCAAGCACCGGGTGACGGCATTTTAGGCGGTGACCATCACCTTTATAATGTGCTTGTCACTGGTCATGGCCTGATTATGATTTTCTTTATGGTCATGCCCGCCATGATTGGTGGTTTTGGTAACTGGTTTGTGCCGCTCATGATTGGCGCACCAGATATGGCGTTCCCGCGTATGAATAATATTTCATTCTGGCTATTGCCTTTTGCGCTCGCGCTTTTGCTGCTGTCTATTTTTGTTGAGGGCCCGCCCGGTAATAATGGAGTTGGTGGCGGTTGGACAATTTATCCACCTCTCTCAACTTCTGGCCAGCCTGGTCCGGCAATGGATTTGGCAATTTTTGCTTTGCATGTTGGTGGTATTTCATCAATTTTGGGTGCGATTAACTTCATCACCACAATTTTGAACATGCGCGCACCGGGCATGACAATGCATAAAATGCCGCTATTTGTCTGGTCTGTTTTGGTGACCGCTTTCTTGCTGCTCTTGTCTTTGCCAGTGCTTGCAGGGGCGATTACCATGTTGTTGACGGACCGTAATTTCGGCACAACTTTCTTTGATCCAGCCGGTGGCGGTGATCCGATTTTATACCAGCATTTGTTCTGGTTCTTTGGTCACCCTGAAGTTTATATTCTGATTTTGCCCGGCTTTGGTATTGTCTCTCATGTTGTATCAACCTTCTCGCGCAAGCCTGTTTTTGGTTATTTGGGCATGGCCTATGCGATGGTTGCAATTGGCGGTGTTGGCTTTGTTGTGTGGGCGCACCACATGTACACAGTGGGCATGTCTGTTAATGCGCAAGCCTATTTTGTGGCTGCGACAATGGTGATTGCGGTGCCGACAGGGGTGAAGATTTTCTCTTGGATTGCGACCATGTGGGGCGGCTCAATCGAGCTAAAAACACCTATGCTTTGGGCGTTTGGCTTTATCTTCTTGTTTACGCTTGGGGGTGTCACCGGTGTGATGCTGGCCAATGCTGGTGTTGACCGCTCTTACCACGATACTTATTTCGTCGTGGCGCATTTCCATTATGTGCTGTCATTGGGTGCGGTATTTGCGATTTTCTCTGCGTGGTATTACTGGTTCGGTAAAATGTTCGGTGTAACCTATTCAGAGTTCATCGGTAAATTGCATTTCTGGGTCACATTTATTGGTGTGAATCTGATTTTCTTCCCACAGCATTTCTTGGGTATGGCTGGCATGCCACGCCGCTATGCGGATTATCCAGATGCCTATGCGGGTTGGAACTATGTTTCATCAATCGGTAGTTACATCTCAGCCTTTGGGGTGGTTATTTTCCTCATTGGTGTTGTGCATGCCTTTATGCGCAATGAAAAAGCTGCCAATAACCCATGGGGTGAAGGTGCGGATACGCTTGAGTGGACACTCAGCTCGCCACCACCATTCCACCAGTTTAACGAACTGCCAAAAATCAAATAGGCAGTCTGGAACGGAAAAAACCAAATGAACGATAGTTTGGGACAAAATGAAAAAGCGCAAGAGCCGGTGTCTATAACAGATGCCGGCTCTGCCGCAGATTATTTTGAGCTGCTAAAGCCGCGTGTTATGTCTTTGGTCATCTTTACCGCCTTTATTGGACTGGTTGTGGCCCCAGTGAGCGTGCACCCTGTGATGGCATTTGCTGGGCTTTTGTTTATTGCTATTGGGGCGGGCGCATCAGCCGCTCTTAATATGTGGTATGATGCAGATATTGACGCTCAAATGACACGCACGGCCTTACGGCCCATACCATCTGGTCGCATAGATAAGTCAACAAGTCTGGCTTTTGGTTTATGGTTGGCGGGCATTTCGGTTTTTTGTTTGGGCGTTTTTATTAACTGGACAGCGGCTGCATTGCTGGCCTTTACGATTTTCTTTTATGCTGTGGTCTATACGATTTGGCTTAAGCGCAGCACCGCCCAAAATATTGTGATTGGCGGCGCGGCAGGGGCGTTTCCGCCAATGATTGGCTGGGCCGTCGCAACAGGCGAAATTGGCCTTTATTCTATCGTGCTTTTCGCCATTATCTTTTTCTGGACGCCGCCACATTTTTGGGCATTAGCGTTGTTAAAAAATGATGAATATAAAGCGGTAAATGTCCCCATGCTGCCGGTGACGGCTGGCATAGAGGCCACCCGCCTGCAAATTGTTTTATATAGCCTCATTCTGGTTGGTGTGAGTTTCTTGCCCTATGCAATGGGCTATGCGGGTTTGTTTTATGGCCTGACGGCGCTGAGTTTAAATGCGCTCTTTTTGGCGCTGGCGGTTTGGTTATTGCTTGCCAATAAAGAGCAGCTTGCCCAGCCTGCACGGCGTTTATTTGTCTATTCAATCTTTTATTTATTTCTGCTTTTTGCCAGTTTGCCAGCAGATCAACTTTTAAGTTCAACACAAGGTTAAACATGTCCGATAAAAAAACAGAAACAAATAAAAATGCCGAAATTGGCACTTGGAACGAAGACTTGCTGGCCACCCGCCGCCGGCGCGCGCGTGTGACTGCGTTTTTGCTGGGCGCTTTTGTTGTCTTGTTTTTCCTGATTACGGTTGTGCGCCTTGGTGCCAATATTGTGAACCGGCCTTTATAAGCGAGAGTTTGATATATTATGAGCGAGCATACACAGCATCACAATCAACAAGATAAGCATCGCCGCACGGCTTTTGCCTGTTTGGGTGGGGTGGTGTTGATGATTGGTTTGGCGTATGCCTCTGTCCCGCTTTATGACCTATTTTGTCGTGTGACCGGTTTTGGCGGCACAACCAATCGAGCTGAGCAAGCTTCGCAAGTCATTGGTGAGCGTGTGATTGAAATCCGTTTTGATGCGAGCCTAAACCGGAAAATGCCTTGGGCGTTTAACCCGCCAGCTGAAACTGTTGCGCTGAAAGTTGGCGAAACAGGTTTGGCCTTTTATCAGGCTCAAAACCTGACTGATGAAACCATTACAGGTACCGCAACCTATAATGTGACGCCGCAAAAAGCGGGGTATTATTTTTCGAAAATTGATTGTTTTTGCTTTACAGAGCAAGTGCTTGAACCCGGGCAAAGTGTTGATATGCCCGTTACATTTTTTATTGACCCTGAAATTGTGAATGACAAGGAAATGAATGATGTCAAAACCATCACTTTGTCATATACTTTCTTCAGGTCTGAAAAGTCAGCAGACAATAAGTCTGCAGAAAAAACTTTAAGCCCGAAAGGATAGAAAAGGGATTGAATATGGCTGACGCACACGCAAAAAATCATGACTACCATTTGGTTGACCCTAGCCCATGGCCGTTTATCGCATCGGTAAGTGTTTTTATCTTGGCCGTTGGGGCTGTCTTGTTCATGCATGATTACACGCATTGGGTGATGACAATTGGTTTTGTCGGTGTTCTTTATGTGATGTATGCTTGGTGGCGCGATGTGATACGCGAAGCCAATCAAGGCGACCACACTCCAGTTGTCCAACTTCACCATCGTTATGGCATGATGATGTTTATCGCCTCTGAGGTGATGTTCTTTGTGGCGTGGTTTTGGGCTTATTTTGATGCCAGCCTCATGACGGCTCACCCATTGCAAGAACTGCGGACTGAATTAACTGGCGGGCAGTGGCCACCACAAGGCATTGAGACTTTTGACCCTTGGCATTTGCCGTTTATCAATACGCTGATATTGCTGACCAGTGGCACGACTGTCACTTGGGCGCATCACGCTTTGCAGCATGATGACCGCCAAGGCCTAAAATGGGGGCTTATCCTCACCTGTATTTTGGGGGCATTGTTTTCTGTCTTACAGGTTTATGAATATACGCATGCTGCCTTTGGTTTTTCTGGCCATATTTATGGCGCAACTTTCTATATGGCGACAGGCTTTCATGGGTTCCATGTGTTGGTTGGCACGATTTTCTTGCTGGTATGCCTATTGCGCGCATTGGGCGGGGATTTCACATCCAAGCAGCATTTTGGGTTTGAAGCGGCGGCTTGGTATTGGCATTTTGTTGATGTCGTTTGGCTGTTTTTATTCGCGGTTATTTATGTGTTGGGGTCTGGCACACCAGCCGCGCATTAAGCTAATAGCTGATGCAAAACCTTATGCTGTTTTTAGCACAACAAAAAAGGGGCGCCTTGTGGGGCGTCCCTTCTTCTTTTCTTTTACCAATTTCGGCTTTTGGCAATAAATAAATTATGAGAAAACCTCAAATAATACCAAGCGTCATAAGCCTTTTTGTTCTGGTGGGCTTAATCCAACTTGGTAATTGGCAAATGGAGCGTCTGGCGTGGAAAGAGGCGCTCATCGCGCGGGTGAGTGAGCGTTTGGACGCGCCGCCCGAATGGGTTCCCAATACGCGGCGTTGGCCAGAATTAAGCGCGGCGCAAAATGCTTATAAGCGCGTTTTATTTGCTGGCAAATTTGATTATGACAAAGAGATTTATTGGTATGCGGGTGCTTATCGCGGTGAGACGGGGGTGCATGTTATCACCCCGCTGCAGCAGCTTGATGGCACTTATATTCTGGTCAATCGCGGCTTTGTGCCAGACCGGTTAAAAGATCCAAAAACCCGCGCCCAAGGTCAGCTTGAAGGGCATCATAATCTTTCCGGCCTGATGCGATGGCCAAGCCAACGCGGCATGTTTGAGCCTGAAAATGACACAAAAAATAATTTATGGTTTGTGCGTGATCTTGACCAAATGGCGGATTATTTAGGCCTTGAGGTGGCGCCGTTTTTTATTGAGTTAGATGCAGATAGCGGTTTTGAGGGGGGGCCCATAGCTGGCCAGACTCGTGTGCAATTTTCCAATCGCCATTTAGAATATGCCATGACATGGTATGGTCTTGCACTAACACTTGTGGTTATCTTCATTTTGTGGCACATCGTGCCTCAACATAGAAAACCTGATGATGATTGATTGATGAAATATATAAGCACACGCGGGCAGGCCCCAATATTAAGTTTTGAGGATACGCTTCTGGCAGGTTTGGCGACAGATGGCGGGCTTTATGTGCCTGAAAGCTGGCCGCGCTTGCCTGCTGAAACCCTGCGCAGTTTTGCCGATAAATCTTATGCAGAAGTCGCGTTTGAGGTGTTATCGCCTTTTCTTGGCGCCGATGCAGATTTGGCGCGGTTTCAAGAAATTATCCAACAAGCCTATGCATGTTTTGACGCGCCAGAGGTTGCCCCACTGGTGCCGTTAATGCAAGAAAATGGCCGTGCGCATTATTTATTGGAGCTTTTCCATGGGCCCACTTTAGCTTTCAAAGATGTGGCGATGCAATTGCTGGCGCGCCTCATGGACGATGCTTTGGCCAAACGCGGTCAGCGTGCCACTATTGTTGGCGCGACCTCAGGCGATACGGGTGGGGCAGCGATAGAGGCTTTTCGTGGGCGTGAAGCCATTGATGTCTTTATTTTATATCCGCAAGGGCGGGTTTCTGATGTGCAGCGCAAACAAATGACCACCCCGCAAGATGACAATGTGCGTGCGGTTGCGGTTGATGGCACATTTGATGATTGTCAGGCATTGGTGAAGTCTATGTTTAACGATTCAGAGTTCCGCCATCAGGTTGGTTTGGCGGGGGTGAATTCGATTAATTGGGCGCGGGTAATGGCGCAAACGGTTTATTATTTCACCGCATCTGCAAAGCTGGTCGGGGCGCAAAAACCTATTGGGTTTTCTGTGCCAACAGGCAATTTCGGCGACATTTTTGCTGGCTATGTGGCGGCCAAAATGGGGCTGCCTATCGCCAGCTTGATGATTGCCACCAATGTGAATGATATTTTGGCGCGGGTGTTGGCAACGGGTGTGTATGAAATTGGTGATGTGGTCGCAACCGCCAGCCCGTCAATGGATATTCAGGTTTCGAGTAATTTTGAACGCTTATTATTTGAAGCCTCTGGCCGTGATGCCGAGATGGTCAGCTCTTTAATGGCGCAATTGGCATCAGAGAAAAGCTTCACCCTGTCAGATGAGATGCGCGAAAAAATTACTGCGCAATTTGAGGCTGTCAGAATAGACGAGGCGCAAACATTTGAGGTGATGCGCAAAGTGCAAAATGATATGGGTATGATTTTAGACCCGCATACAGCCATTGGTTTGGGCGCGGCGTGGCAATCTCAGCTTGATCATGATATTCCGATGGTGACTTTGGCCACCGCTCACCCGGCAAAGTTTCCCGCTTCTGTTGAAAAGGCCTGTGGCGCGCCTGCGCCAGCCCCGCAGCGTGTTGTGGATATGATGACCCAACCAGAGCGCAGTGATGATTTGCCAAATGATTTAGCTCAAGTGCAAGCTTATATACGCGCCAAAACACGTGCGCTCAATAACGCATAATTTCCTCGCTCTTTTGGGTGAGATTTGGCAAAATTATCTTATGCAATCTCAATTTCTAAAGGCCTTGTTTCAAAATTGCCAAACCAAAACCGTCCTCATGCCGGTATTTGGCAGGCCGGTCTTTGGTAGGGCGGTATTTGGGAGCTTGGTGTTGGGGCTGATGTCGATATTCTGTGTCATCGGGGCAATGCCAGTCAGGGCAGCCAGCGCGGTTGATGTTGTTTTGGTTTCCAATCAATTGCGGGTAATGAATGTCAGCGACACAATGGTGCGCACGCGGCCTAATGAAACCGAGTTTGCTGTGCAAAATACCAGCGATGTGGTGCTTGTTTTTGAGCTTCATATAACAGGGCGTGACATTTTTCATCAGGCTGTTTTGGGTTATCGCGATAATGCGCCGCCCACACCTTATCGGCTTGTGAGTTCTGATGACCAGGAAACAACCTCTGTGCCACAGCACCCCAATCGCCTGCCAATCGCGCTTATGCCGGGTGAAGTGAAGCGGTTTTTATTGATTGGCGAAACGCCCGCACATGCGAAATTTTGGTTTTGGGACAGGAATTACCACAAAAGTTTTGAGCAAAACCAAGCCGTTTTTCGCCAGATTTTGCTTGTCTCATTAGCTGTATTTGCCTTTTTATGTGTGCCAGCAGCCTATCGCCTGAAGCGCTGGCGGCTTTTATTGCCTGCTTTTTTTGCGCTATCCATTGGTGGTGTTTTATATTTACGGTGGGAGGCCGCGCAGCTGGCAAATGGTCTCGCTTATCTGCGCTTCCTGTTATTGGTTGGGTTGGCTTATGTGGTGTTTGCGCATCGTGCCTTGCTGCGCCTGCCATGGACGGAACGGCGATATTGGCGCACAGTGGTGCTGTCGATTGATGTTTTGCTGTTTTTATGCGTGCTGGGTTGGATCACTTTATATTTTGAGTCCGATTTTCTGGACAGCATAAGCACAGAATGGCTTGAATTTGCTTTAGCCATGACAGCTTTATTATTGTGCTTGGCGAGCAATTTATATTTTCTATTTCCGGGTCGCTCTAAGCTGACCCCTGATCGGAACTAAGCATGCCGGGGTCAATGCCCATCAGGCGCATGCCAGCTAGATATTTCTTCTCTGGCGCAATGGCAAAAATCAAATCCAGATTAAAGTCACAAATCAGCCAAGCATTCTCAATCAATTCCTGTTCCAATTGCCCCGCACCCCAGCCTGAATAGCCCAGTAAAATAATGGCATTTTCAATGGGGTGGCGCGAGCATAGAACCTCAAGAACGTCCAAAGTAGCGGTGACACCTATTTGACCATTGGCATTAAAAACGGTGGAGCTGCTTTTATAGGTGCTGTCATGCAAAACAAAGCCGCGCCCCGTATCGACAGGCCCGCCAATAAAAACCGGGTCATTTGTCGGGCGCTCTGCGTCTGGTAGTTCAAGACTTTCAATAATATCTGTCAGCACAATATCTTCCGCCTGTTGGTTTATCACAAACCCCATCGCGCCTTCGGCATTATGTTCATGCAGATAAATCAGGGTTTGATTAAACCGCGTATCCCCAATTGTCGGGGTCGCCAGTAATAATTTGCCAGCAAGGCTTGGTGTTTTTTTATGTGCTGTATTCATTAACTCTAGCCTATCGCTAAAATAAGCGTTTGGAAATGATGCAAAGGTAAAAAAGACACGACTATTTCATGAAGCGGGTGCGACTGTCGTTATGTCCGAGATTCAATATGCTGATTATTTTGCTATAAATTCTGTAAATTGATGCTCTCTGGGGCTTGTTTTTTTGTAAATTAACTTATTCTATAGCAAGAGATTATTTTCAATAGGAGAAACTGATGACAATTTCAGTAGGCGATAAATTACCAGAAGTGACTTTCATGCATATGAGCGATGCGGGCCCTGCGCCGATTACGACAGAAGCGCTATTCAGCGGTAAAAATGTCGGGTTGTTTGCTCTGCCGGGTGCGTTTACCCCAACCTGCTCAAACCAGCATTTGCCAGGTTTTATTCAGCAGGCCGAGGCGCTGCGCGAAAAAGGGTTAGACACCATTATCTGCCTATCTGTGAATGATGCTTTTGTGATGGACGCATGGGGCAAGCAGCAAAATGCCGATGGCAAAGTCATGATGCTGGCCGATGGTAATGGCGAATTTACCGCTGCAATTGGGCTTGAAATGGACGGCTCTGGTTTTGGTATGGGCACCCGCTCATTGCGTTATTCAATGATTGTGCGTGATGGGGTTGTTGAGGTTTTGAATGTTGAGTCAAATCCGGGTGAGGCCAAAGACTCAGGCGCGGAAACCATGTTGGGTCAGCTTTAAGCTTAGTTTATAAATATTGCGCCATGCCTTCACGCGCTAATTCATCGGCACGTTCATTGCCGGCGTGACCGGCATGGCCTTTAATCCATTCCCATTGCACATTATGACGGCTATTTTCAGCATCGAGCATTTGCCATAAATCGACATTTTTCACAGGTTTTTTGGCAGCGGTTTTCCAGCCGCGTTTTTTCCAATTATGAATCCAGCTTGTGATGCCATCTTTCAGATAGTTTGAGTCCGTTATCAGCCGAATGGCTGTGCCGGGCTCAATTTTTTTAAGCGCTTCAATCGCGGCCATCATTTCCATGCGGTTATTTGTGGTTTCAGCCGCGCCGCCGCAAAAGCTCGTTTCTTGCCCATTTTCAATAATCAGCACTCCCCAGCCACCAGGCCCAGGATTGCCTGAGCAAGCGCCATCTGTATAAATGGTGATTTCGGTCATGATGAGCGGTTCCTTAAATTTTTTCTTGGGTGATGCCGTAATCTTGCGGGCGGGTAGCGGTTTTGTGAAACCGCAAACGGCGCAAATAATCTGTCGGATTTTTGGGTCGCACAAGCGCCTCAGGATCGTGGTTAAACCAATCATGCAAACGGGTCAGCAAAAACCGCAATGCCGCGCCCCGCGATAAAATGGGCAGGGCTTGTATTTCCGCCTCTGATAGCGGGCGCACCGTCTGATACCCTTCCAAAATAGCTTTGGCCTTGGTGATGTTAAAATTCACATCGGCTTCAAAACACCAAGCATTGAGAGTGATGGCGATGTCATAGACAAGCTGGTCTGTGCAGGCAAAATAAAAATCAATAATGCCAGAGACTTCATCATTGAGAAAAAACACATTATCGATAAATAAATCCGCATGGATAATGCCTGTGGGCAGGTTTTTGGGCCAGTTTTCTTGCATCAATGCCAGTTCTTCAGAAATATAGCTTTCCATATTTGGGTGAACCTGATTGACCTGATGGCGGTTTTGCTCAAATAAACCCTGCCAAGCATCAAGGCTCAAATTATTAGCGCGGCTTTGGTCAAAATCCATGCCAGCGAGATGAAGTTGCGCCATGGCCTGACCCAGCTTAAAGCAATGAGACACTTGTGGTCTGCGCATGCTGGCGCCCTCTAAAAAACTAATAATCGCGGCAGGTCGGTTTTTCACATGTGATAAAACACCGCCTTGTTTGCGCTTTATAGGAACAGGGCAATGAATACCCGCTTTGGCGAGATGGGCTTTAAGGTCGAGAAAAAAGGGTAAATCTTCTGGGGCAACCCGTTTTTCATAAACTGTTAGGATATATTTGCCAGTTTCGGTCTCAAGCAAATAGTTTGAATTCTCGACCCCTTCCGCAATGCCTTTAAGGCTTATGGGGGCGCCGATATCATAGTCAGATAAGAGGGCGTCAAGCTCTGCGGGTTCAATTTGCGTATAGACCGCCATTATGCTTGCCCCTCTTCAGCGGAAACCGTTTCCCCGCGTAAAACTTTGGGCAGTTTGAACTCAACATTTTCTTGGGTTGTGACAATTTCCGTGATGGTGCAGTCATATTGGCTTTTGAGTTGTTCCAGCACATTTTGCACCAATTCTTCAGGGGCCGATGCGCCAGCGCTAATGCCGAGTGTTTTAATATTGTCCAGCTGGTCAAAATCAATCGGGTCAAGGCCATTTATCAATTCTGAAAATTGACAGCCGAGCCGTTTGCCCAGCTCAACCAAACGCAATGAATTGGAAGAGTTTGGAGCACCAATCACCAATAAGCCATCAGCCTGTTCAGCCAGCTCTTTGACAGCTTGCTGTCGATTGGTTGTGGCATAACAAATATCTTCTTTATGGGGCGCCTGAATTTTGGGGAACCGCTTTTGCAATGCGGCGATAATATCTGCCGTGTCATCTACCGATAAGGTGGTTTGGGTCAGATAGGCCAGCTGGTTAGGATTGGCAATTTCAAGCTTTGCCACATCATCAACCGTTTCAATCAATTCAATCGCGCCGTCTGGCAATTGCCCCAATGTGCCAATCACTTCAGGGTGGCCGGCATGGCCGATTAAAATAATGTGATGGCCCTGCTCAAAATGGCGTTGGGCTTCAATATGGACTTTTGAAACAAGCGGGCAGGTGGCGTCAAGCCAGTTAAGGGCGCGCCGTTGGGCTTCAGATGGAACTGATTTTGGCACGCCATGCGCTGAAAAAATAACATGCGCATCATCTGGCACCTCATCAAGCTCATCAACAAAAATGGCCCCGCGCTTTTTAAGCCCGTCCACCACATAACGATTATGCACAATCTCATGGCGCACATAAACCGGCGCGCCATATTTGGCCAACGCTTGCTCGACAATCAAAATCGCGCGGTCAACACCTGCACAAAAGCCGCGTGGTGCGGCGAGCAGAATATTTAATTTGCTTTTCGTCACGGGCCCCTCTTAAACGGCACTTGCTGTCAACACAATCATTAGGTAGGTTACACTTAATGTTTCATTAGCTTATACACCAATTCTTTGAAGAGTTGAAAATAACAAGCTTTTTTTTGAGGTTTTTCATGCGCTTTTTATCTGCTTTTTTTAAAAAAAATCTAGGTTTCATGGGCGTGGCATTGGCGCTTTCTGCATGCGGTGCAGATATTGAAGTCAGCCGCCAATATTGCCCCACTGAAGGCGTTTTGGCAGATACAGAGCGATTGGTTTTTGACCGTGATGGTCAGCCAGCATGGATAGCCAATATCACCGGCACGGTTATGGATTGTGCTTGGAACCCAGAAACGCGAAAAATTGAAACCGTGTTGAGCGTGAGCGGTCTGGTCGAGGCGCAGGGCAGCATGCCATCAAAGCTGAGCCTGCCAGCATTTATGATTATTCTCAACGGCCAAGATGAAGTCATGACGCGCAAAGATTTCATCATTTCTGTCAGTGGCAATCAACAAGCTGAACAGGCTGCTTTTATGCAAGAAATTGGTCGCCAAACCATCACATTATCTGAAAATGACAATGTTGAAGATTATGCCATTTTGGTGGGATTCCGACTCACTGCGGCGCAATTGCAAAAAAACCGCATCAATTATAAAAACCGCCTTCGGTTATAATTTTCAGCACCCGCGCTAACATACTCAAAACTCTGGTTTAATTTTTACGCCCCTGCGCTTTATTGGGTTATGCACAGGCGCGGTTTGACATTTTGTTGTTAATGCGTATTTTGAAACCATCATTTGATTATTGCGGAAGAGACCGACAGGAATTTGTTAAGTCAATTTGTTTAGTCGGCGCCGAAGGAGCAACCGCCCTCGGAAACTCTCAGGCAAAAGGACCGCAATATGATGAAACTCTGGAAAGTAGGTTTCGTGCAAACCTCACCGACGGGGTAAGAGGCCAACCGGTCTTCAATCTCTCAGGTACAGCGACAGAGGAGGGCGTCTTTAATTAAACCTTTGGTTTAGTTTTCGACGACTCAGGACTCTGTATGTTGACCCTAAAACGACTGAAAAGTCGGATTGAAGAACGGAAGTAAAATGGCTGAAGCTGCCAAAATAACCGAACCAGATGCCCCGCTTTTGCGGACCCCGCTTTATGATTTACATCTTGAGCTGGGCGCAAAAATGGTGCCGTTTGCGGGCTATGACATGCCGGTGCACTATCCGCTTGGCGTGATGGGTGAGCATTTGCATACCCGCACTCAGGCTGGATTGTTTGATGTGTCGCATATGGGGCAGGCGCGTTTGGTGCCTATCAATGCTGATGTCAATGCTGATGTCAATGCCGACTCCGATGCCGATGCTGATGCGGGGCAGATTTTTGAACAGCTCGTGCCAGCAGGTCTGACCACGCTGAAAGAAGGGCGTATTCGCTATACCCAGCTCACCAATCAGGAGGGGGGTATCTTAGATGATTTAATGGCAACACGGTTTGGGCAAACCCTTTGGCTGGTGGTGAACGCGGCGTGTAAAGACGCTGATTATGCCCATATTCAATCTGCCTTAGCGGGGCAGGCTCATCTAGAGATTGAAACCCGCGCTTTGCTGGCTTTACAAGGGCCGAAAGCGGCGGCGGTTTTGTCGAAACTGTTTCCTCAACTTGCTGATATGCCGTTTATGAGTGCCTGCCATGTGGAATGGCAAGTGGAGTCGCAGGTGGTGGATTTATTGGTTTCGCGTTGCGGTTATACAGGCGAAGATGGCTTTGAGATTTCTTTGCCAGAAGCGCAAAGCGTGGCTTTCGCGCAATGTCTTTTGGCTGATGAAGCGGTTGAAATGATTGGTCTGGGCGCGCGTGACAGCTTGCGGCTTGAGGCGGGGCTTTGCCTTTATGGACATGACATTGACACCACAACCACACCCGCACAGGCCGATTTAATGTGGTCTGTCCCAAAGCGTCGTTTAGAGGCTGGTGATTTTCCGGGCGCGGCGGTCATTCAAAGTCAAATTGCCAAAACAATTGGACGCAAGCGTGTCGGCATTGCGCTGGAGGGGCGCGCCCCCGCTCGAGAAGGGGCGATTATCCAGTCTCGCGATGGCGAAGAAATTGGCGTGGTAACAAGTGGCGGTTTTAGCCCAAGCTTAAAAGCACCCATCGCCATGGGTTATGTTGCTGCCGATAAAAGCGAAATAGATTCACAAATTCAACTTATTGTGCGCGGCAAGGCCTTGCCGGCAAAAATCACGGCGCTGCCATTTGTGCCGCAAAATTATTATAGGGGAAAATCATGAGCAAGCTTTTTACCAAAGACCATGAATGGATACAAATTGACGGCGATACAGCTATTGTCGGCATCACCGACTACGCCCAAGCCCAGCTTGGCGATGTTGTGTTTGTTGAGGTGCCAGAGAGTGGGCGTCAGGTTGCGCAAGGCGATGATGCGGCTGTTGTCGAAAGCGTGAAGGCGGCCAGTGATGTTTATGCGCCGGTTTCAGGCGAGATTTTGGAAGGCAATGCCGCGCTAGATGAAAATCCAGCTTTGGTCAATGACGACCCGAATATCGCTGGCTGGTTTTTTAAGATGAAACTTTCATCACCAGATGAAACAGAAGGCTTGATGGACGAAGCTGCCTATGAAGCCTATTTGAAGGAGCTTGGATAATGCGTTATCTCCCGCTTACCCCAACAGATCGCGAGCAAATGCTGGCGCGTATTGGCGTTGCGTCAATTGATGATTTATTCGTTGATGTACCAGAAGCAGCACGCCGGCAGGACTTGCTAGATTTACCTCATCATCAAAGTGAGCTTGATGTGGAGCGGCGTTTCCACCAGATGGCCAGCAAAAATATATCAGCCAGCCATGTGCCGTTTTTTTGTGGCGCGGGGGCTTATAAGCACCATGTGCCAGCCACTGTGGACCATATTATCCAACGCTCGGAATTTTTAACTTCATATACGCCATATCAGCCTGAAATCACACAAGGCACATTGCAATATTTGTTTGAGTTCCAAACCCAAGTGTCCGAATTAACGGGTATGGAAGTTGCCAATGCGTCAATGTATGACGGCTCAACTGCGGCTGGCGAGGCGGTGTTGATGGCGCATCGAGTGACGCGCAAAAACCGCGCTGTTTTGTCTGCTCGCTTGCACCCGCATTATAAAGCAGTGATAGAAAACCTGTCGGATATGGGCGGGTTCGAGCTTGCCCAGCCCGCACCCTCTGCAGATGAAGCAGAAGATTTGCTGGCGCTTGTTGATGATGACACATCATGTGTTGTGATACAAAATCCAGACTTTTTTGGCCATATTCAGGATTTCTCAAAATTGGCAGATGCACTTCATGCGCGCAATATTTTGCTGGTTGTGGCCGTACCAGAAATTGTCTCGCTTGGTCTGTTGAAGCGGCCAGGTGATATGGGCGCGGATATTGTTGTCGGCGAGGGCCAAAGCCTTGGCAATGGTCTCAATTTTGGCGGGCCTTATGTTGGGCTTTTTGCGACGCGGCAAAAATATATTCGGCAAATGCCAGGTCGGCTTTGTGGTGAGACCGTCGATGCAAGTGGCAAGCGCGGATTTGTGCTGACACTTTCAACACGCGAGCAACATATTCGCCGTGATAAAGCGACATCTAATATTTGTACAAATTCAGGCCTGTGTGCGCTGGCTTTTACCGCGCATATGACGCTGCTTGGCGGGCAAGGCTTACGCGACTTGGCGCAGGCCAATCATGCGCGCGCGGTTCAATTGGTCGAAACGCTCGAGACCCTTGATAATGTGCGCTGTTTAACGCCGAGCTTTTTCAATGAATTCACCCTTGAGCTGCCCATGGCAGCCGCAGATTTTGTGGAGCAAATGGCTGGTAAGGGTGTGATTGCTGGCGTGCCAGCATCGCGCTTATTACCAGATGCGGAAATGCAAAACCTGCTGATTGTGGCGGCAACAGAAGTCACAACAGATGCGGATATCACGCACTATCAACAAGCCCTGAAGGAGGTGCTGTCATGAGTAATCGCGAAACATTTACTGGCAATAAAGGGCTGGTGTTAGAAGAAGCGTTGATTTTTGACATTGGCCAGCAGGACAAATCTGGTGTCGATATTCCATCTGCGCCGGAAAAGCCTGCGCGTTTGGGGGATTGTGCCAATCCAATGCCGGTGAATTTGCCGGGTTTGACCGAGCCAGAAACCATGCGCCATTATGTGCGTTTGAGCCAGAAAAACCACGCGATTGATGCGGGGCTTTATCCGCTTGGCTCTTGCACCATGAAGCATAATCCGCGCTTGAACGAAAAAATGGCGCGCTTGGCGGGCTTTGCTGATATCCACCCATTGCAACCCCAATCTACAGTGCAGGGCGCGTTAGAATTAATGGACGAATTAGCGCGTTGGTTAATGTGCCTGACGAATATGCCAGCGGTTGCGATGTCGCCAAAAGCGGGCGCACATGGTGAGTTATGCGGCATGATGGCCATTAAAGCAGCGATTGTTGCTAAGGGCGAGGTAGAAACGCGCAAACGCGTGCTGGTGCCTGAATCTGCCCATGGCACAAACCCTGCAACGGCGGCTTTGCTTGGCTTTAAGGTTGATGAAATTCCGGCCAATGATGAGGGGCGCGTTGATTTAGCAGCTTTCAAAGACAAGCTCGACACTGATGTTGCGGCGATTATGCTAACCAACCCCAACACTTGCGGTTTGTTTGAGCGCGATATTATTGAAATTGCTGATGCGCTGCATGCGGTTGGTGGGTATTTTTATTGCGATGGTGCGAATTTTAACGCCATTGTTGGCCGCGTATGTCCGGGTGATTTGGGCATTGATGCCATGCATATTAATTTGCACAAAACATTTTCAACCCCGCATGGCGGCGGCGGGCCAGGGGCGGGGCCGACGGTTTTGTCTGAACGCCTTGCGCCATTCACGCCATTGCCTTTTGTCGTGGCCGATGAAAATGGTTTCCAGCTTATTGAACATGACGCGCAAACCCAAGCTGCACCTTTTGGCCGCATGGTCGCCTTTCATGGCCAAATGGGCATGTTCGTGCGCGCACTGGCTTATATGATGAGCCATGGCGCAGACGGCTTGCGTCAGGTCGCAGAAGATGCCGTGCTGAATGCGAATTATATTTTGGCCAGCCTAAAAGATGAGATGACAGCATCTTTTGCGGGGCCTTGCATGCATGAGGCCTTGTTTGATGACCGTTTCTTGAAAGAAACAGGCGTGGATACGCTGGATTTTGCCAAAGCTATGATTGATGAAGGCTATCACCCGATGACCATGTATTTTCCCTTAGTGGTGCATGGGGCAATGTTGATTGAGCCAACAGAAACTGAAAGCAAGGAAACGCTGGATTTGTTTATTGCGACTTTGCTGGATTTAACCAAATCCGCCAAAGCAGGGGAGCTTGACCGGTTCAAACAAGCGCCGCGTTTTGCGCCACGCCAGCGTTTGGACGAAACCCAAGCTGCGCGCAACCCCGTATTGCGCTGGCATGCGAAAGACACCGTCACGGCGGAAGCGGCAGAATAATCAATGCCGCACCCTAAGCTGTCCACTGAGCTGAAGAAGGCGCTGGCACCTGATTTAGAAAAAGCACAAGGGTGGCCAGCGCGGTCAGTGGCGGGGGTTGATGAAGTCGGGCGTGGTCCTTGGGCTGGGCCAGTGGTTGCGGCTTGTATTGTTTTGCCCCCTGATTATGCCGAAACAGGTTTAGCCACGCTCAATGACAGTAAAAAGCTGACAGAAAAAAAGCGCGCAGCTTTATTTGACATTTTAGCAGAGCTTCCACACGGCATTGGGCAGGCCAATGTCGAGGAAATTGACACGCTGAATATTTTGCTAGCCAGCCTGCTGGCCATGCATCGCGCGGTGGCGGCGATGCCAAACCCGCCGGCGCATATTTTGGTTGATGGCCATAAGTTGCCCGACTGGCCCTATGCGGCCAGTGCAATTGTGAAAGGCGATAGCCTGTCTCCGTCAATCGCGGCGGCTTCAGTTTTGGCAAAAGTGACGCGAGACCGATATATGGCGGCGCTGGACCGGGAATTTCCGGGTTATGGTTGGGCGCAAAATATGGGTTATGGCACCAAAGCCCATCAAATAGGTCTGGCAGAGCGGGGGGTGACACCCCATCATCGAAAATCTTTCGCCCCGATACGCAAGATATTGAGTCCCGACGGGTGAGAACTGACTCTATCTTGTGGTTGAGGGATAGGTCTGTGGATAAGCTATAAATTTATAACCTATTGGAATCAATAGATTCTTGACGCCAGCCCTGCTTTGACTCATGCTAGCGGCATGACCCAAAAGAAAGCTGAAAAATCTGTCGTGGCTGATAAGCTAGATACAATTTTGCAAGGTGATTGCATTGCGCAATTGCGCGCCTTGCCAGATGCTTGTGTTGATGTTGTGTTTGCTGACCCGCCTTATAATTTGCAATTGAAAGGCGCGCTGCACCGCCCCGATGACAGCAAGGTTGATGCGGTTGACGATGACTGGGATAAATTCGCCAGCTTTGCCGCTTATGATGCGTTTACCCGCGACTGGATGCAGGAGGCACGCCGCGTTTTGAAGCCCAATGGCACGCTTTGGGTGATTGGCTCTTATCATAATATTTTCCGCGTTGGCAGCATTATGCAGGATTTGGGCTATTGGTTGCTCAATGATATTATTTGGCGCAAAGCCAACCCGATGCCGAATTTTCGCGGCACACGATTTACCAATGCGCATGAAACGCTGATTTGGGCGGCGCGCGATGAAAAAGCCAGCGGCTATACTTTCAATTATCAGGCCATGAAGGCGCTGAATGATGATGTGCAGATGCGCTCGGACTGGGTGCTGCCGATTTGCAATGGCGGCGAGCGGCTGAAGGATACGCAGGGCGATAAATTGCACCCCACGCAAAAGCCGGAAAGTCTGCTGCATCGTGTGTTGCTGGCCTCCACGCAAGCGGGCGATGTGGTGCTGGACCCGTTTTTCGGCACTGGCACAACCGGCGCGGTGGCGAAAAAACTTGGGCGGCATTTTATTGGCATTGAGGCCGACCCGAAATATGCCGAGGCGGCGATGATGCGCATTGGTAAAATCAAACCGCTGGACGCGGCGAGCCTTGATGTGACGCGCTCGCCCAAGCAACAAAAGCGCATTCCGTTTGGCACATTGGTTGAAAACGGCATGGTCAAGCCCGGCACCCGCCTGTTTGGGCCGGCGCGCAAGGCGCAAAAACGGGTGCAGGCGATGGTGCGCGCTGATGGCAGCCTGAAACTCGGCACCGCCCATGCGCCCGCGCCTGTTGAGCAGACCACTGGCTCGATTCATAAAATCGGCGCCGCCGTGCAGGGCGCGCAAAGCTGCAATGGCTGGACCTTCTGGCATGTGGAACAAGGCGACGAGCTGGTGCCGATTGACACGCTGCGGCAAAAATTGCGCAGCGAGGAATAGGGGGGGCTATAAGCAGTTGGCAACTTGTTGCCTTACTGCGCCTTGCCCCGATGAAGGCGTTTCGCAAATGTGAAACGGCGGAATGGGGCTAAAAGTGCCAGCCTGTCTTATGGCAGGCCCAGCACGCCTTGCCCCGATGAAGGCGTTTCGCAAATGTGAAACGGCGGAATGGTCTAGAAGCCCGCACCGAGCTGGCGCGAAGCGACCCTTTCAAAATTTCATTAAGATGTATCTGCCTTTTTGCACCCGCCTTTCAGACGCGGTGGGGGTGCGGGTTGACCCGCCTGTCGGCTCGCCGACAGCAAGGCTCCGCCTTGTCCCCCACCGCGTCTGAAAGGCGGGGAAGGGGGGCTATCCGAGAATCTTAATTATAATATCGGTAATATCAGCCCTACCTAGATAAGCAACTCCCGCGATAAGGGTGTATCTTGGAAACTTGGCCAATTCTTTCCCCGCGTTGTCTGCGAGGGATTGTTTGAAAGTTTTCCATGCGCTTTCATTTTCCTTGAATTGTACAACCTGTCGTTCTAGTTCTTCAATCCGTTTTTCCAATTCTGCAATCTGTGGTTGGTCTTGCGTGCTGGTTTGTTCTTCAATGGCACGCAAAATATTAAGCAGGTTCTCCAGTTCTTCTGGAAAGTCATTTCTTTTTATTTCATTTAGGTAAATGCGTTTAATTTCTTCAAGTGCCTCAGCCGCGGCACACGCTTGAAGATTGGTAAGCTGTGGATTCTCGGCCAGATAAGTTACGTGTTTTTTGATGCTTTGACTGCGTTCCGCATCGTTGGCAGGTTTTTGTCCCTCTCGTCCACGAATCTTTTTGGCTGTTCCTTCATCAATAACCGCTTTTCTCTTAAGAGTTTCCAGAAGGTCAACCGGCTTGATAGCCCAATGGTTGCGGTGTTTTTCAAAATCTTCAATTTGTAATGCCGTCATTAAATCTGTGTTTTCCCAGAATCTTTTGTTATCTAAAGGGTGCAAGGGTTCATAGATAATTTTAACCTCCTTGCTCTTTAGGTTTGTGACACCCTTAATTTTGGCAATGAGTGATACACGTGGTTTAGATGAAGGAGGGCTTATTTCATTCGTTATGATGCATAACATTCCTTTCAAAGAGTTCCAATGCGAAGGGTTCCAATGGCCTTTGTATTTTGCTTCCATATCGTCATCGGTATACTCAAAGATGCGCTCTTTAGGGCATTTTACCCGCCCTTCTTCGGGAGGGTCTGAGTATTCGGGAATGTGGTCGTTGACGACGATAAGAGAAAAATGGGTCATTATCATGCTACTTCTTATTCTTGTTAATTGCCACGATTTAACACTTATTTAGCAGCTAAATCAACCCGCCATTGACGTTACCCCATCACATGCGTGATGACTTTGCGCATCACAGAAGGTAGGGCGCGGTTGGGGAAGTCGCGCGGGTGCACCCATTCATATGTCCCGCCATTTTTGCCGCCATCACTATCGCCACCCCCATCAGCACCCCCATCATAAGAAACCCCACCAGCAGCAGAGCCACCAGCAGAACCAGCCATATCCACGCCTGCTGGTTTGCGAAAGCCTTTTGGGGCGGTTTGGGCATGTACCTCCAGCGTCAGGCGAAAATGCGTGAACACATGCACCACCTCGCCGCCCAGCGCCGTCCAGCCATCGGGCAGAAGCTGCGGCAGGGTCGTGTCATTTTGCGGGTCCCAACCAATAGAGGGCAAACACATCATACCGCCCAATAGACCCTTTTCAGGGCGGCGCATCATCAGCACCGCGCCTTGCGCATTTTCCAGCCAAAAAATCGTGCCCTGCCGCTCGGGCTTGGGCTTTTTCGGGGCGCGGCGTGGCAGCGTCTCGGCGCTGCCTTGTGCATGCGCGACACAATCCGCCTGCAATGGGCAGGCCGCACAATGTGGGCGTTTGGGCGTGCAAATGCCAGAGCCTAAATCCATCATGGCTTGTGCAAAATCGCCTGCTCGCCCATGCGGCAGGCGCGCTACCAGCTGCTCCATCAGTGGGCGCACTTCTTGCTTGAGTTTGGGCAAAGGCGTGGTCAGGCCAAAGCTGCGCGCAATCACGCGCTCAATATTGCCGTCCACTGGTGCGGTGGGCAGGCCAAAAGCAATCGCCGCCACCGCCGCCGCCGTATAGGGGCCAATGCCGGGCAGGGCCAGTAAGGCCGCTTCATCTGCCGGCACCTGCCCATCATATTCAGCCACAATCTGGCGGGCGCATTTCAGCAAATTGCGCGCGCGGCTGTAATAGCCAAGCCCCGCCCAGGCCGCCATGACGGTTTCATCATCTGCCGCCGCCAAATCATGCACGGTGGGGAACAAGCGCTTAAATTTGTCAAAATAGGGCTTAACCGTGGCCACGGTGGTTTGCTGCAACATGACCTCCGACAGCCAAACATGATACGGGTCTGGCTTCTGCCCCGCCACCGCCCGCCACGGCATTTGCCGGCGATGCTTGTCATACCAGTCCAAAAGGTCTTGAGGGTCTGATGTTGGGACAGGTTTTGGAGCTGGTTTTGATGATGCGGTCATGATTGAGTATCGAAAGAAGAAATTTTATATATGTCTGTCTGTTGTGCCATAAAGTGTTATGATAGGGAAGAACGCTTAGAAATAGAAACATGACCCAAAATTCACAAAACCCGAAACGCTCTTATGGCACGCCGCATATCAGCCGATTTTTGTGGAAGATTACAAAATCTTCCATGCGGCGGCGCGGGTTTTCGGACCAGACCCTGATACAGCACTGGCCAGATATTGTTGGGGCGCCGCTGGCGCGCCTGTCGCAACCGGTGCGGCTGTCGCGTAAGGCCACCCGAGATGGGCAGGGCGGCGTGTTGACGATTAAGGTCGAAGGCGCGATGGCGCTGGAATTGCAGCATTTGGCGCCGCAAATCATTGAGCGCCTGAACAGCTATTATGGCTATCCTGCAATTGGCAAGCTGAATATTATTCAAGGCCCGATATATCATCGCCCCGCGCCCGATGCGCCCAAACCACCCAGCCGTGAAGCGGTGAGCGAACTTAGCGATAGTATGGAAGATATTGACTCGCCGCGCCTAAGGCAGGCTCTGGCGCGTTTGTCTTTGCGGCTTTCGGCGCGCGATAATCAAGAATAATCATTTTTGTCCTTTAAGACTTTTCCACAGGCTTTTGGGTTTGGGCAAAGGAGTCGTGGGCGTGTGTGGCTGGGTCGTCTATAATGAGATATGGCGAAACGATTCGCGAAAAAAGCATAAGGATTGAAAACATATGCAGACCCTGTCCCGTTTGATGAAACGCTTTTTGGCGATGCCGCGCCTGAGCCTTTATATTATGGCGTTTGTCCTGATTGGCGGCGGCATGCTGGTTGGCGGGCTGGGGCGTGCAGCTTTTGCTGACCGCGCACAGGGTGATTTGACGCTCAAAGACCAAGCGACATTGTCGCATGTGCCAGCCCCGATGGAAGTGTCAATTTTTGGTGATTCTGATGCGGATTTGGTGCTTGGTACACCCAACCCATTGGGCGAGATTGTCCTCGGCCAGCCCGATGCGCCCGTGACCGTAATTGAATATGCGTCCATGACATGCGGTCACTGTGGTGACTTTCACGCCAAAGTGCTGCCGCAGTTAAAAGCGGATTATGTGGCAACAGGCAAGGTTAAGTTTTTGTTTAGGCCTTTCCCATTTGATGGCTATGGCATGGCGGGTGCCATGTTGGCGCAATGTGTGCCAGCCCGCGCCAGACTGGTGTTTTTAGATGTGATTTTCGCGCGCCAGCAAGAATGGTTGTCTAACCCTCAGCCTTATAATGCGTTGCAAACTTATGCCAAACAGGTGGGGCTGTCGGAGGCTGGGTTTAAGGCTTGCTTGCAAAGTCAGGACACGCTCGATGGTATTCGTCAAATGCAGGCCGATGCCAGCCGCGTTTTGGGGGTGAATTCAACCCCAACCTTTTTTATCAATGGCGAAAAGGTTGAGGGCAATATCGGCGTTGAGGGGTTTAAAAAAATCCTGAATAAAAAACTCGCCGCAGGAGACTTTTAAGATGAAATTTTCCAAGCTCAGACTATCCGGGTTTAAGTCTTTCGTTGACCCAGTGGATTTGGATATTTTACCGGGCCTGACAGGCGTTGTTGGCCCTAATGGGTGTGGTAAATCAAATTTGCTTGAGGCATTGCGCTGGGTGATGGGCGAAACTTCTTATAAATCCATGCGCGGATCAGGCATGGAAGATGTGATTTTTTCTGGCACCAATACGCGCCCTGCACGCAATTTTGCCGAAGTGGCATTGGTGTTGGACAACCAGGAACACACCGCGCCGCCTGAATATAATGATGAAGACCTCATTGAGGTTATTCGCCGGATTGAGCGTGATGATGGCTCGGCTTATAAAATTAACAGCAAAGATGTGCGCGCGCGTGATGTGCAGCTTATGTTTGCTGATGCCTCTACGGGCGCGCGTTCGCCTGCGCTTGTGAAACAAGGCCAGATTGGTGAATTGATAAATGCCAAGCCAGAGGCGCGGCGCAAAATTTTGGAAGAAGCGGCGGGCATTTCAGGCTTGCATACGCGCCGCCATGATGCGGAATTAAAATTGCGCGGGGCAGAAAGCAATCTTGAAAAACTTGATGATTCATTGGGCAATATGGAAACCCAATTGCGCAGTTTGCAACGCCAGGCGCGCCAAGCCAAACGCTATCGTAATTTGTCGGGACAAATCCGTGAAGTCGAAGCGCTGTTTTTGCATCTACGCTGGCAACAGGCTGTAGATGCCGCGCAAGAGGCAGGGCAGGCTTTGCGCGAGGCAGAACAGGCTGTGGCAGCACTGACAGGCAAAGTGAGTGAAGCCAATACCACGCAATTGACTCTGCAAGCCCAAGTGCCACCACTGCGCGATGAGGAAGTGGCGGCGGCAGCGGCCTTGCGACGGCTGATTGTTGAGCGCGATGGTTTGGAAAAAGAAGAGCAACAAGCGCGTGAGACGATGTCGCGGCTTGAGCAGCAAATGCAGGTCTTAGAGCAGGATAAAACGCGCGAGCAAGCCTCTTTGCAAGATGCGCAAGCCCAATATGAGCGCCGCCAAACAGAATTTGAGGCGCTTAATCAAGCCGATACAGAGGCAGAGGAAGCCGCCGAGCTGCGTGCGCAAGAAGCTGTAAGCGCGGCTGAAGCGGTCTTGGCGGAAGCAGAAGCAGCACTTGATGAAACCAATCGCAAAATTGCTGAACGGCGCGCCCGTTTGGGTGAGTTGGCAGCGTCAGCTCAGGCGGCGGCGCAAAAACAAACCCGTATTCAAACCGAGCAAGAGCGTTTGGTGGAAGAGCGTGAAAACCTGCTCGCTGACCATGTTTCTGAAGATGAAAAACAGGCTTTGATGCAAGCGGTCACAGAAGCCGAAGCGGTTGAGAAATCCGCGCTTGATGCTGCCAATCAAGCGCAGGAATCGCTGGCGCGAGCAAATGCAAAGCTTGACGATTGTTTAATTCCTGAAAAAGACGCACAAGCTGTGGTGGAAAGACTGGTTGGAGAGCGCGCCGCTTTATCGGCCATGTTTGCTAAGCCTGATGGCCCAAGCTGGCCTAGCCTGATTGACTCCGTTTCGGTAGAAGCTGGTTTTGAAACCGCGCTTGGGGCTGTTTTGGGTGATGATTTGGACGCTTCCGCCGATACAGATGCGCCCGCTCATTGGCGCAAAGCGGAGATGGCAAATCAACAAAACCACGCATTGCCAGATGGTGTAAAACCTTTGTCGGATTTTGTGAAAGGCGCGGCAGTTTTATCTTTGCGATTGGGCCAGATTGGCGTGGTCGATAAGGAACAGGGAGAGGCTTTGCGCTATCAGCTTGCACCGGGGCAAAGATTGGTGAGCCCAGAGGGTGATGTATGGCGATGGGACGGCTATTGTGTGGCAGCAGATGCGCCCACCCCTGCGGCGCAAAGATTGGAACAGCGCAATCGCTTAAACGAGCTGGAAAAAGAATTGCAAACTGCGCAAAATTTGGCGCAATCAGCTGGTCAGGCTGCTACGCAGGCGCGGGACAAGGCGCGTGATGCAAGCGATAAAGATAACCAGGCGCGCACAGCCCTGCGCACCGCTCAGGCAGATTTGGCCCAAAAACGGCAGGATTTAGCTGATTTGGAACGCGGTGCGGCCAAACATGTGTCCAGACTTGCGGCCATTGAAGAAGCGTTTCAACGCCTCACCAGCGATTTGAATGAGGTCACGCAAAATCTGAGCGAAATGGAAAATCAGACCAAAGCGATTGAGCAGCAAGAAGACCCTGCAATTGAGCAGGAAGCGCGCCAAACCAAAGTTGCCGAGGCACGAGCAGAGCTGGCCGCCAGACGCACCGAACAAACAGGCTTAACACGCGAGCGCGAAGCCCGCGAGAATCGTTTGGCGGCGCTGCAGACTGAAATGACAGAATGGCAAAATCGCGTGACGGGTGCGCAAAGCCAATTGGCAGAATTTGTGCGGCGCGAAACTGATATTCAAACACAACAGCAAGAGGCTGAAAAAATTCCAGAGGCATTGTCAGCGCGCCGACTGGCTTTGGTGGATACGATTGAGGCAGCTGAAAAAACCCGTCAAGACGCTGCCGATAAATTGGCTGAGGCCGAAACTCAATTGGCTGAAGCTGATAAAATGCTCCGCAGCTTACAGTCTGATGCGTCTGAAGCGCGTGAATTAAAAGCGCGATTGGAAGCAACATTAGAGGGCAATCAGGAGCGCGTGAGCGAATGGGGGCAACGCATACGCGAAACCTTACAGGTCGCGCCAGAAGAGGCTTTGGCAGTTGCTAACCATAATGCTGATAAGCCGTTTCCGAATGCGGAAGAAATTGAAAATAAGCTTGAGCGTTATCGCCGCGAAAGAGAAAATCTGGGCGGTGTCAATTTACGGGCGGAAGAAGAAGCGGAAGAAATTGCCGCGCAAATTGAAGAGTTAAGTACTGAAAAAGAAGATTTGACCCAAGCCATAAACAAATTGCGGCATGGCATTGGCCAGTTAAACCGCGAGGGGCGGGAGCGTTTATTGGCCGCTTTTGAAACCGTGAACGGGCATTTCAAACGCCTCTTCACCCAGCTATTTGGGGGCGGCACGGCAGAGTTGAAATTCACCGAATCTGATGACCCGCTACAGGCAGGGCTTGAAATCATCGCGCACCCGCCTGGCAAAAAGCCGCAAGTGATGTCGTTACTATCGGGTGGTGAGCAGGCGTTGACTGCCATGTCATTGATTTTTGCCGTGTTTTTAACCAATCCATCGCCAATTTGTGTGTTAGATGAGGTTGATGCGCCGCTTGATGATGCGAATGTTGAGCGTTTTTGCAATATGATTTCTGAAATTGCCGAATCGACAGATACGCGGTTTTTGCTTATCACGCACCATGCATTGACAATGGCGCGGGTTGACCGTTTGTTTGGTGTCACCATGCAAGAGCGCGGTGTGAGCCAGCTTATTTCAGTAGATTTGGCAACAGCAGAGCAATTTGCCGAAACCGGCGGAAATGTCGCATCTGAAAATGAGCAAAATCAGGCAAAAACAGCCAGCTAAACGCATTGGTGACGCTTGACAGAAACCGCGTCTAAGGATAGTGTGCGCGCGAGTTTGGGTCTTTGTTAACCGAGCTTGAGAGAATCATTTGGACAGTCCTTTGGGAACAAACGATAAAGAGGATAAAACAGAAGCCACATCCGAAACCGCCCCTGAAAAAAAGCGGCTTTCAGATAAGCATTCTGCTCTTGAAACACTCTCAAACAAGGTTGAACAGGCGCAAACGAAGCGGACCGGTGGACACACCACCCAGCGTGGTAGGTCCTCTGCCATAGGTCTGGCCTATCGGCTCTCAATTGAGCTTGTGGTTGGCATTGTGGTGGGTGGTTATCTTGGTTGGTGGCTCGATGGTTATTTAGGCACGGGCCCGCTTTTCTTGCTGATTATGCTGGTGCTTGGCATGGCAGCAGGTGTGATAAATATGTTGCGAACCTCACGTGAAATGAATGCACGCATGGGGTTAGATGAGACCGGGAATGAAGATTCCCAAAAAGAGGAGTGAAGGCGTGGCTTCATCTGCGAACGGACAAGAGACTGGTGGTTTTAATGTCGACCCGATGCACCAGTTTGAAGTAACCCCCATTTTCAAACTTCCTGAAATTGCCGGTATTGATCCGAGTTTCACTAATTCTTCTTTATGGATGGTCATTGTTGTTGCTGCGGCAACGCTGTTCCTGACCTCTGCGGCTCGCGGGGCAAGTCTGGTGCCAGGGCGTCTGCAATCTATGGGTGAGCTGGCCTATGAGTTTGTCGCTAATATGATACGCGAAAACACAGGCACAGAGGGGCTGAAATATTTCCCATTCGTCTTTACGCTGTTTATCTTTGTTTTATTTTGCAACATGCTCGGCATGGTGCCTTATTCCTTTACCGTGACATCTCATTTGATTGTGACTTTCGCGCTGGCCTCTGTTGTCTTTTTACTGGTGACAGCTGTTGGTTTTGCGCGTCATGGCATTGGTTTTTTGAAGCTTTTTGTGCCGTCTGGCATTCCCGCAGCTCTGATGCCGCTATTGGTTGTCATTGAGCTTATTTCCTATTTAACACGCCCCGTCAGCCTTTCTGTTCGTTTGTTTGCCAATATGATGGCAGGTCATACAATGCTGAAAGTATTTGGCGGGTTCGCTGTGGCGTTTTTATCTGCTGGTGGACTGATGTCTGCCGGCGCCATCGCGCCCGTCGCCATGATGGTCGCTTTCACCGGATTGGAATTCCTCATTGCATTTCTTCAGGCTTATGTGTTCACAATTTTGACATGTATCTATCTGAATGATGCTATTCACCTTGATCATTAATTTTAACTTTAACCGCCTTCGGGCATTTTTACGGAGAAAACATTATGGAAGCAGAAGCAGCTAAATATATTGGTGCCGGTATCGCATGTATCGCTCTAGCCGGTGCAGGTATCTCAATTGGTACAATCTTTGGTAATTATCTTGCCGGTGCCCTGCGCAACCCATCAGCCGCACAAAGCCAGTTCCCGAACTTGCTACTCGGCTTTGCTTTGGCAGAAGCGACTGGCCTGTTTGGCTTGATTGTTGCCTTGATTCTTCTCTTTGTTGTCTAATTAAGAGAAATTTTTCCCCCTTGTTGTTATCAGCTTGGGGGGACAACACTTTGAAAAGAGGCGAGTATGCCACAGCTTGACCCAACGGTTTTTGCTCCCCAGCTTGTCTGGTTGGCAATCACCTTTATCGCGCTTTATGTCATATTGTCGAAATTCGCATTACCGAAAATTGGCGGTATTATTGCTGAGCGCAAATCGCGCATTGATGATGATTTAGCACAAGCCGCTAAATTACGCGACGATGCAGAAAAAGCGCTGGAAGCTTATGAAGCTGCGCTTGCTGATGCGCGTAGTAAAGCTCTCGCGATTGCCCAGCAGGCGCGTGACGCAGCTAATGAAACCATCGCGGCGCAAGAGGCTGAATTGGACGCCAAGCTTGCGTCTCATCTCGCGGCGGCTGAAAAACGTCTGGCCGATACACGTGATGAAGCTTTGCAACAAGTGCAAGTCGCGGCGGTTAATATCACAGGCGATATTGTTGCGGCGGCAACTGGTAAAGAAGTGTCAGAGAAATCTGTTCAAGAGGCTTTGCATTCAGTGCAAGCTGAAACAGACGCAGCTCTGAAAGGATAAAATTATGAAGTTTGATGCATCGTTTTTTGTCGCTCTTTCTTTTGTGCTGGTTATTCTAGGCTTTATCCGTCTCAAACTGCCGAGCAAAGTTGCTGGTATGCTTGATGAGCGGGCAGAGAACATTAAGAATGAACTCGATGAAGCCCGCGCTTTACGTCAAGAAGCAATGGATTTATTGGCGGATTATGAAAAGCGTGCCAAAGAGGCAGAGCAAGAGGCCTCTGCATTGGTAAAACAGGCTGAAGAGGACGCCAAGCGCATTGCAGCGGAAGCTGAGATTGCGTTACAGGAGCGTCTTGAGCGGCGCACAGCGCAAGCTGAAGAAAAAATTGCGCGAGCTGAAGCGCAATTATCGCAAGAAGTCCGGCGCGCAACCGTTAATTTGGCCATCAATGCAGCAGCGGCGCTGATTGCTGATAATCTGTCAGCCAGCCAAAGCAAAAAATTGGTTGATGAGACCATTAGCGGTTTGGCGAAAAGCCTTCACTAATTAATCGCAAGCATTAAAAAAAGCCCTTTCTTAGACATTAAATTACCGTTGTCTGGGAGAGGGCTTTTTTTCGTCCTGCGATTGATATATCGGCCATTGATTGCGTGCCATTTGCTCAAGCCCCGTCACATTCTGGTCGAGCTTGTTTTGATAAAGCCAAATATTGCGCATGACTTTTTGGATATAATGGCGCGTTTCTGGGGCGGGCAGGCTCTCAATAAATAAAAGCGGGTCTTCATTAGGGCCGATTTCTTTTTTCCAGCGCCGCACATTGCCAGGCCCTGCATTATAGGAGGCCAGCGCGAATAATAAATTATTTTGAATTTGTTTGTCTTGCAGCAACCCTTCTAGATAAGACTGGCCGATATTCATATTAAACGATATGCGATATAATTTATCGCGACCAGAACGATAGCGAAGTTTGCGGTCTCCCGTAACAAAAGCCGCCGTGCTGGGCATGATTTGCATCAAACCACGCGCCCCAGCTGATGATTTTGCCCGCGCTTTGAACCGGCTTTCCTGCCGGATAAGGCCGTATAGAACAGCTTTATCTATGCGGTACCCCGTTGTGGGCCCATAGCCTGGTAAGGGAAACTGACCTTCTGATATTTCATTTGCTTCAAATTTTTGCCCTAAATCGGTTTGATAGGTCATGGCCAGCTCGACGGCAGGCAGTTGCTTTTCGCGGGCTATTTCCAGCAAATTGCGCGCCTGTGTTTGCCCCAGCCTTTCACCCAGATACAGCAATTCAAGCTCGGCGAGTTCTTGCTGGCTGGCGCTGAGCAATTTCTCCGCCCGCGCAATCGCTTTGTGATGGCTCAAATCAGATTTTTCCTCTGGGGGTTGATACACCCATGCCACTTTGATGCGCCGATTGAGTTTTTGTTGGGCCAATAATCCATAAAAATTATTGCCGCCTATCTCTGCCGCACGCGCCAGCAGGGTTTTCATTTGTTTATCATTGCCCCTAATTTCATGTATGCGCGCCGCCCAAACACCCGCCGCAGCGCGGTATCTTTTGGACGCTTTTTCATTATCTAACAAATAGGTGAAATGGGTCAGGGCTGAGTTGAACCGCCCTAATCGCCAAGCTGCCAATCCTACATTCCAATCGCTCAGCGGCACAAGCTCTCTGCTGCGCGTGGCTTTGATAGCGAGCTTATATGAATTTTCTGGCTTGCCCTCAATATAATAAGAGCGCGCAATGAGTGACCGCAACCAATCAGTCTCACCAGCCGTGAGCTGCCGGTCAATGGATTTCTTAGTGATATATTTCAAAGCCTGTGTTGGGCGTTCGCGATAGGTTAAGCGTTGAATTTCCCGCCGGATTGTCCGACTGGCGCGTGAGCGAAATAGTTTATTCTCAACCCGTGAACTTGCTTGTTGCCAAACCCGCGAGGGCGGGGCTTTTGGCATTTTTGCCCCGCGGGGTTTGCGTTTTTCAGCCAGCTTATAGACCTGCCATGCGCCCGGGTGGTCGCCATATTTTTGCAACCAATCACGCATTTCTGCCCAGCTCGCGCGGTAGGCTGTTGGGTGCATATAACGCAAACGATAGACATGCCCCATCAGGCTTTTATCTCTGACTTTGCGGATAAGCAGATCAGCTTCTTTCCATTTGGCATCTTCCTGAAGGTCAAAAATCTGCTGATAAAGCACCGCATCTGGCGTTGGCGGGGGCGGTGTGTAATCAGGGCGTGGCACGGGGATATGGGTAATTTTAGCGGCCACTGGCGTGGATAGAAACCCATAAAAAATGAAGCCCAGCACCATCAATAAGGGGTAAGCGACCCCATGCATCAAATGATTTTGCCGAGTGTGTTTAGCTGCCACCATAATGTGCATTAAGCCTTTGCTGTGCCTTTTGCGTTGATGAATTGTTTGACTTTAAGCAAATCTTGCCAGCTTTCAGCTTTGCGAATGGGGTTACGCAATAAATAAGCAGGGTGCAACATGGCCATGGTGTCATAAGTGGAGCCATTTATATCGATTGTTTGCATTTTGCCCCGTAATTTTGTGATTCCGTCAGTGGTTTGCAGCAATTCCTTAGCTGATGTGCCACCAACCAGCAAAATGAGTTGCGGGTCAATAAGCTCAATATGTTTTTTGACGAAAGGCAGGCACAATGCGGTTTCATCAGGGCGCGGGGCACGATTGGCTGGCGGGCGCCATGGCAGAATATTGGTGATATAAACCATGTCCCGTTCTAACCCGATATAAGACAGCATTTTGTTCAAGAGCTGGCCGCTCATGCCCACAAATGGCTTGCCTTCTTTATCCTCTTCTTTGCCGGGTGCTTCGCCAATCAGCATAATATGAGCACTGGTTGGCCCATCGCTAAAAACGGTGTTGCGCGCCTGCTTTTTTAAGGGGCAGGCGTCAAACCCCATCACCGCTTGTTTTAGGGCGTCAATATCTTTGGCGGCATCAGCCAAAGCCTGCGCGCTGGCGAAGTCATCTTCCTGAATATTGGCGGGCGGCTTGGCATGAGCGATTGTTTGCGAGCTGGTTTGCAGGCTGCTTTGAGGGCTATTTTGAGCGGGCGCAGGCATGTTTGCCGGTGCCTCGCTCATATGTGTTTGAGGGGCTGTTGCTTGCGGCAGCTTGTCCAATGCTTGGCGTGCCGCTTGATATCGGTTTTGCGGTATCTCTGTCAGCGTTTCATCTACCCCAATATCAAATTGATAGCGCATCATCTGAAGCATTTCCAAGCGTGAAAATGTCGTCTGGCTTTGGTTTTTATTCTTCTCAAAACTCATAATTAATCTCTAACAAATGGGCAAAAGCGTCCTGGGGGCGATAAATTGTCTCGATTTAGTGATTCCTCTTATTTTTAGCATTTATCGCGCTAAATTGTGTGCTAAATATGGTCTAAATCGTATTTAGGGGAAAAATATGTCTGATAATGCTGTGAATAAAGTCAATGCACGCCAAGGTTGGGTTTTGGCACCCGAAGAACGCGAGAGCATGGAATATGATGTGGTGATTGTTGGCGGTGGGCCTGCAGGTCTGTCGGCGGCGATACATCTTAAACAGCTTGCGGCTGAAAAAGGCGAAGAGGTTTCTGTCTGTGTGCTTGAAAAAGGTTCAGAGATTGGCGCGCATATTTTATCAGGCGCGGTGATTGACCCGCGTGGCTTATCGCGTTTGTTCCCAGACTGGAAAGAGCAAGGCGCGCCGCTTGAAACTGAAGTTACCAAGGATCGTTTTTTATGGCTGAGCGAAACAGGGGCTTTGCCGATACCCAATTTTGCGTTGCCGCCTTTGATGAAAAATCATGGCAATTATATTGCCAGCTTGGGCAATGTTGCTCGCTGGTTGGCAGAGCAGGCAGAAGCGCTTGGGGTTGAGGTCTATCCGGGATTTGCCGCTGCTGAAATTTTATTTGATGATAATGGCGCGGTGCGCGGTGTCGCGACTGGGGATATGGGTGTCTCTAAAGAAGGCGAGAAAAAAGACGGCTGGATGCCAGGTATGGAGCTTTTGGCGAAATACACATTTTTGGCAGAAGGCGCCCGCGGTTCATTGTCTAAGGCCATGATTGAGCATTTTGATTTGGCCAAAGATGCCGATTTCCAAAAATACGGCATTGGCATTAAAGAGCTGTGGCAGGTTGCGCCTGAAAAGCACGAGCCAGGCTTTGTGCAACACACACTTGGCTGGCCGCTTGACAATCGCACAGGCGGTGGGTCGTGGCTTTATCATTTTGGTGAGCAATTTGTGTCTATTGGCTTTGTAACGCACCTCAATTACGAAAACCCGCATTTGTCACCTTATGACGAATTCCAGCGTTTCAAAATGCACCCTAAAATTCGGGGGCTGCTTGAGGGTGGCAAGCGGATTTCTTATGGGGCGCGGGCGATTACGGAAGGTGGTTTCCAATCTGTGCCAAAATTAACATTTCCAGGCGGTGCGTTGCTTGGCTGCGCGGCTGGTTTTGTCAATGTGCCGCGTATCAAGGGCAGCCATAACGCAATTGAATCTGGTATTTTGGCCGCGCAAGCTGCTTTTGATGCGCTTTCAGAAGGGCGTTCATATGATGAGTTAAGTGCTTATCAAACGGCATATGAAGGCTCGGATATTTATAAAGAGCTGAAAAAGGTGCGCAATGTGAAGCCGCTTTTGTCTAAATTTGGTAATTTCATCGGCACCATGCTGGGTGGCGTGGAAATGTGGATGCGCACACTTGGTATTGGTTTGCCCTTTACCATTAGCCATGGCAAGCCCGACCATGCCAGTTTGAAAAAAGCTTCTGAATGCCCAAAAATTGATTATCCAAAGCCCGATGGTGAGGTTTCATTTGATAAATTATCATCGGTGTTTTTGTCGGCAACCAATCATGAAGAAGACCAGCCCGCGCATTTGACATTGAAAGATGCCAATGTGCCAATTGAGGTCAATTTGGCGGAATATGATGAGCCAGCCCAGCGTTATTGTCCGGCGGGTGTGTATGAGATTGTCGGTGAAGAAGAGGGCAGCCCGCGACTGCAAATTAATGCGCAAAATTGCGTGCATTGCAAAACCTGCGATATTAAATGTCCAAGCCAGAATATTAACTGGGTTGTGCCTGAAGGGGCGGGCGGTCCAAACTACCCGAATATGTAATTGGTGGTTTTAGCGCGCATGTTTCGGTCTTTGGCAAATATATTTTCTCTCAATCGGCTGAAACTGCCTGCGCAAAACAAACTGCCTTTTCTGCTTGGGCTTTTGTGCCTGAGTAGTCTTTATCTATGGTCTTATTTGGCCTCGCACTATCGCCCCGCCGTTTCTATCACGCCGACTTCGTCATTGGAGGGGGCGTTATTGGCCGCAGATTTTGCCGAACGCGAAAATGACCTGCCCGCCATGATTATCTATTATCAGCGCGCCCATAAAATCCAGCCAGATAATACCGATATTAAATCGCGGCTCATGGATAGTTATCTTGAGTTGGGCGAAATGGCAAAAGCCCATCAGCATGCGCAAGATTTGATGGTCGCATATCCGCATGATGAGATTGTGCAAACCCTTTTGGCTGTACAGGCCTTGCGCCAAAATGATTGGCAAAAGGCCACAAGACATGCGCAAATGCTTCCGTCCAAAAATGCGGCGGGCGTTTTAGGCTTAATCATTCAGCTATGGGCCTATGACGCGCTAGGTGATACGCCAGCAGTTGAGGCTGTTATTGAAAAACTAAAACAACAAAAACACTATGCTGATATTGGCCTGCGAAATTTGGCGTTGTTTTATGCACATAAGGCATCTGTTGAGGAAGCAGAGGCACTTTATCGCCAAATTGGTCGTCAATATGGGTTTCCCAAAATTGACCACGCGCTGGATTATGTTTTCTTTTTGCACCAGCATGATTTTCCGCAAATGCGTGACGAGTTTTTCACCGCTATTGGCGGGCAAAACCCGCATCATGCTGTTTACCGCCATGTAAAGCCAGTTTTGCAAGTTGCGCCAAACGGCTTAGAGCGTATGACCCCGCAAAAAGCAGTGGCACAAGCTATGGCCGCAATATCTGCGCTTGGGGCGTCTGACAATGAAATTCAAGCCATGAAATATGCTCGTTTTGCGCATTGGTTAATGCCTGATGAGCGCCGCGTGATGATGGCGTTAGCAGAAGCACTGGCCGATAATGAAGCATATGATGAGGCCATTGCGCTTTATGAGACTATGCTGCAAGACCCCAATCAAGCACCATATTATAAAGATTTGATTGTGGCCTCCATCGCCTTATTGCACGAAGCCAAAGAGGAAACCCAAAGAGCGATTTTTCTGCTGGAAACCGCGAAGCTAGAAAATCAGAATTTTTTTCTTGTGAAAGTTTTGGCAGATATGCTGCGCCGACAAGAGGCTTATGAGCAGGCAGAATTAAATTATAACTGGTTGATAGAGCAGCTTGAAACAGTCAAGCCTACGGATTGGGAATTGTTTTATGGGCGCGGGATTGTGCATGAGCAGTTAGGGCATTGGCCAGCAGCTGAACGCGATTTATTAAAAGCTTTGGAGCTTTCTGACAATCGGCCTTATGTGTTGAATTATCTCGGTTATAGCTGGATTGATAATGGGGAGAATATCAATCAGGGCTTGGCAATGGTTGAAAAAGCCGTGCAGGCAGAGCCGAATAATGGCTATTTCATTGATAGTCTTGGCTGGGCTTTTTATCGTTTGGGCGAATTTGATAAGGCGGTGCGTTTGCTCGAACATGCGGTGATGATTTTGCCTGATGAAGCAGAGATTATGGATCATTTAGGCGATGCGTTGTGGCAAGCTGGTCGCGAATATGAGGCGCGGTATCACTGGCAGCGCACATTAACGCTCGATATATCTGATGTGACTCGCGACAAAATCTTAAAGAAAATTGATGTGGGTGTGTATGAAGAGTTTTCTGGCGAAAAGCCGGCGCTCTAATTGACTGTAAATTGGATAAGCTATGATTGCTCAAGACGCTCAAGACGCTCAGAACGCTCAGAACGCTCAGAACGATCAAGACGCGTTTGCGAAAGTTAACCTTACTCTTCGCGTGCATGACCGCCGCGCTGATGGCTATCACAATTTAACCAGCTTGGTTGCCTTTGCTGATTATGGCGATCATATGAAAGTGCAAACCAATCCGGAAATAACAGCCCAGATAAACGGGCCTTTTGCCTCAAAACTGGCTGATATGCCAGAAGCAGAATTGAGTTTTATCAAGGCGGCAAAATTATTGCAAAAGCATGTTCAGGCTCGCCATGAAGCCCGTTTTGAGGGTGTGCGTCTTGATGGCGTGCGTCTAGAGATTGAAAAAAACCTACCCCTTGCGGCTGGTTTGGGGGGTGGGTCGAGTGACGCTGCCGCGATGTTGCGCGCGTTAAACGCACTTTGGGCGTTGGGTTTCACAGATACAGAACTAGCAGAAATAGGGCTGGAACTTGGGTCTGATGTGCCGGTTTGTGTGATGTCCAAACCCTGTTTTATGCGCCAACGCGGGGAAGACATCACGCCGCTCACGGCTTTTCCAAGCTGCTCTATTGTGCTGGTTAATGCGGGCATTGTTATGCCGACAGGGCCTGTTTTTGCCGCGCTTGGCCGCCAGCAGCATGACCCTAATTTTGACCATGAGCGTACTGCGTCGGTCAGCTGTCCGCCCGCTTTTGATGCGCTGTCAGATGTGGTGACTTACATGAAAGCGCAAGGCAATGATTTGCTTGAACCCGCTTGTCGCATAGCCCCCGCAATTGGCGAAATGATAGCGCAGATTGGGGCAACACAAGCTTTAATCGCGTCTATGTCTGGCAGTGGGGCAACTTGTTTTGGGCTTTATGCTGACCCTGAAGCCGCCCATCAAGCGGCGGCGCAGCTGAGCGATATATATCCAAAAGCGTTTGTCGTCGCAACCACGCTTCGCCCTGTTGAATAATATGGTTGAATGATGCTTAATGCGTGCGCTGTATGCAAAAAGCAACAATATCCAGCATGGATTTGCGATAGGGTGAATCCGGAAAAATAGCCAAAGCATCTAAGGCTGTATGCCCAAAATCGCGGGCGCGTTGTAGTGTCAGCTCAATGGTCTGGTGTTTTTCCATCAATTCAATGGCATGTTCAAGGTCGCCGGATTGTTGGTTTTTATCTTGAAAAGTGCGGTGCCAAAAGGCGCGCTCAGTTGCGTCCGCTTTTTCATAGGCGAGCGAAACAGGCAGCGTGACTTTGCCTTCGCGAAAATCATCACCAATATTTTTACCTGTTTTACTCGCATCGCTATAATCCAGCGCATCGTCAGCGAGTTGAAAGGCAATCCCAAGATTGCGCCCATAAGAGGCCAACGCATTGCGCGTGGTTTTGTCCTGCCCTGCAATCACCGCGCCGACTTCTGTCGCAGAGGCAAAAAGCGCGGCGGTTTTCGCATCAATGACTTTCATATAAATTGTGTTGGAAACATCGATTTTATTCATCGCGGCAAGCTGCATGACTTCGCCCTCGGCAATCACAGCTGCTGCATTAGACAACACATCAAGTGCTTCTATACTGCCTGTGGCGACCATAAGCTTAAAGGCCTGACCCAACATGAAATCGCCAACCAAAACACTCGCGGCATTGCCCCAATTCAAGCGCGAGGTTGCCATGCCGCGCCGCATATCGCTTTCGTCCACAACATCATCATGCAGCAAAGTCGCTGTGTGCATCAGCTCCACCGCCGCCGCCAGCGCAATATGGTCGCGGCCTTCATATTGGCACAAATGCGCAGATGCAAGCGTGAGCATGGGGCGAAGCCGTTTTCCACCTGCTTTGGTGATATGTTCACCAATATCGGGAATGGTGCTTTCATCTGATGACATTTTTTCATTGATAAGCTGAGACACATGTTTCATCTCATCAGCCACTAAATGCCGCAACCCATCATAGGGGTTGTCTGTCTTTGGTTCCATTTTGGTAATTTTAGACATTTTAGACATGCAATCGCAGCTTCATTTGATTATGCTAAGCATATAAAGGGAAGTGACGCGCTCTGGCAAGTTTTAAGGTCGATTTGCAGGTGCGTCATATTTTCATCAGCAAAAGGCTTAAGGGCAATAAGGCAAAAGGGCGATTATGAGTGACATCACGCAAGATGGCTTTTTGGGCGGTAAATTGCTGATTAACCAGCCAGCAAAAGGCCATCGTAGTGGTATTGATGCAGTGTTGCTAGCCGCCTCCATATCGGCAACAGCTAACATGCAAATTGCCGAGCTTGGTTGTGGTGTTGGAGTGGCCAGCCTGTGTTTGGCGGCGCGCCAGTCGGGTATTTCTATCATTGGTTATGATATTGACGCCCCGTCAATCGCACTCGCCCAGCAAAATGCAAAACAAAATGTAAAGCAAAATAAGTTGTCCGATGTGCAGTTTGTGCAGCAGGATATTCACGCGCCCTTTTCAAAATGGACGCAAACTTTGCCATGTGACCAAGTTTTTGCAAATCCGCCTTTTTATGCCGCCACGCAAAAACCATCGCCGCCTAATGAGCATAAAGAAAAAGCGCATATGGCCCAGCCTGACACGCTGGCTATTTGGGTGAAGCGGGGGGTGAGCTTATTGAAAGCCAATGGCTGTTTGACATTAATCCATGTGCCAGAGGCTTTGCCTGCGCTTTTGGCTGAAATGACGCCGCGATTGGGCGGGATTGAGGTGTTGCCGATTATGCCCTTTGCAGACGCAGCTGCCAAAAGAGTGTTAATTCGCGGTTGGCGGGACAGTCGCGCCCCGTTCCAGATTTTACCGCCGCTTATTTTGCATCAGGCCGATAAAAGCTATCAGCCCCAGATTGAGTCAATTTTACGACATGGGGCGCGTTTGGACTGGTAAACAAAGCTTATGGGACAAGCTTTATTATTGCATTTGTGACCTGACATGGGTAGGTTGCCCTAAACTTAGGTGGAATAGAATTGATGAGCGCATCGACAAAAAATTCCTTGCAGGATTTAATCTTAAATCTGCAGAAATATTGGGCAGAACAAGGCTGTGTTATTCTGCAACCCTATGATATGGAAATGGGGGCGGGGACATTTCATCCAGCGACAGTGCTGCGCGCGCTGGGGCCAGAAGAATGGAATGCAGCCTATGTGCAACCCTCAAGACGCCCCACCGATGGCCGATATGGCGAAAACCCAAATCGCTTTCAACATTATTATCAGTTTCAGGTCATCTTAAAGCCATCGCCAGATAATATTCAGCAATTATATTTGGACAGCCTTAAAGTTTTGGGTATTGACCCGCTGGCGCATGATATACGCTTTGTCGAAGATGACTGGGAAAGCCCGACTTTGGGTGCCTGGGGGCTGGGCTGGGAGGTTTGGTGCGATGGCATGGAAGTATCCCAATTCACTTATTTTCAGCAAGTTGGCGGCATTGATGTTGAGATGGTATCGGGCGAGCTGACTTATGGGATTGAGCGGCTGGCTATGTATATTCAAGGCGTCGATAATGGCTTTGACCTTGATTATAATGGGCAGGGCGTGACTTATGGTGATGTGTTCCACCGTAATGAGGTTGAGTTCTCGCATTATAATTTTGAAGCGGCCAGCACGGATATATTGTTTCAGCATTTTGTAGATGCTGAAAAAGAATGCCTGCAACTGGTGGATAAAGGATTGGTGCTGCCAGCCTATGACCAGTGCATGAAAGCCAGTCATAATTTCAATTTGTTAGATGCGCGTGGGGTTATTTCTGTGACCGAAAGACAGGCCTATATCGGCCGCGTGCGCGCCTTAGCTAAAGCCTGTGCAGAAGGCTATGTGGCAGGTTTGGAAAAAGCCGAAGCGGCGAAAGCGAAAATAGGTCGTGGCTGATATGAGTAAACATGCAGATTTTATTTTAGAGCTTTATTCCGAAGAAATTCCAGCTGGTATGCAGGCTCGTGCCGCCGCAGATTTAGCGCGTGCGCTGGGGGATATTTTGTCTCTAAATGGGGTTGAGCTGAATAATCCTGATGCCTTGAAAACCTATTTTGCGCCGCAGCGTCTGGCGGTCATGATTTATGATTTGCCACTTAGCACTGAGGACCAAAAAATTGAGAAAAAAGGCCCTAAGCTGGACGCGCCTGAAAAAGCGATTGAAGGGTTTTTGCGGGCAAATGGGCTGGAGAATACGGACGGCTTGCGGGTTGAAAGCCACCCTAAGGGTGAGTTTTATATTTTAGAAAACACGCAGAAGGGCCAGGCGCTAGCGGATATTTTTGCCGCGGCATTGCCAGATGTGATTGCTGGTTTTAGCTGGCCAAAATCCATGCGCTGGGGTCGTGGAAAATTGCGTTGGGTGCGCCCTTTGCGGGCCATTTTATGCCGCTTTAATGGTGATGTTGTCCCGTTTGAGATAGATGGGTTGCGCGCAGATGGTCATACTTATGGGCATCGCTTTATGGCACCTGACGCGATAGAAATTAAGCAGCCGCAAGATTATGTGTCATTGCTTGAAAAAGCCTATGTGCAAGTGGACCCGCAATTGCGGCGCGCAGATATTGTGCGCCAAGCTCAGGATTTAGCCCAAGCCCAAGGGTTAGAACTGGTCGAGGACGCTGCATTGGAAATGGAAACAACAGGGCTGGTGGAATGGCCGGTTTGTTTGATGGGGCGCATTGATGATGCTTTTATGGAAGTGCCAGATGAGGTGCTGACTTCGGTTATGCGCACGCATCAAAAATATTTCACTGTGCAGGACAGCCAAACTGGCAAGCTTGCGCCTTATTTTATCACGGTTGCGAATATGGTGACAAAAGATAAGGGCGCGGCGATTATCAATGGTAATGAACGGGTGTTGCGTGCGCGTTTGGCCGATGGAAAATTTTTCTGGGATAAAGACCGCGAGACTTCTTTGCAAGACCGTTTGCCTGAATTGGAGAAAATTGTTTTCCATGCCAAATTAGGCTCAGTGCGCGAAAAAACCCAGCGCATGTCAGGCTTGGCGCAAGGCATTGCTGCTCAAATGGGCGCTAAGCCAGATGTGGCCGCTCAAGCGGCGGAATTATCAAAAGCCGATTTGGTTTCGGGCATGGTTTATGAATTCCCTGAATTGCAAGGTATCATGGGCGGCTATTATGCTGATAATGCAGAGCTGGGCGTGGCAATACGCGACCATTATAAGCCGCTTGGCCCGTCAGATGCGATACCTGAAACCCGCGAAGGGTGCGTGGTTGCGCTGGCCGATAAAATTGATACGCTCACCGGCTTTTGGTCGAT
The DNA here is from genome assembly GCA_965217015.1 of Parvibaculaceae bacterium. Lineage (GTDB taxonomy): Bacteria > Pseudomonadota > Alphaproteobacteria > RS24 > RS24 > JAYQKL01. The sequence continues at coordinate 156,699 of OZ244224.1, forward strand.
TGATGAAAAACCAACAGGCTCGAAAGACCCTTATGCTTTGCGCCGTGCTGCCTTAGGGGTTATCCGTATTTTGGTTGAGACCTCAAGCCGTTTATCCTTGTCTGACTTATTTGAAAAAGGCTTTAGTGCGCATGGCCAAGAAGATAGCCACGCTTTGACGCAAAGCCTTGCCGATTTTGTTGGCAGGCGATTGCGGGTTTATTTGCGCGATAAAGAAAATATTGCACATGATATTGTTGATGCTGTCTTTGCGCAATCAGCAGATGATGTGGTGGATTTGGTCGCCCGTGCCAAAGCGCTTGCTGGTTTTCTGGCTGGCGACGATGGACAAAACCTCCTAGCGGCTTTCCGCCGAGCGCATGGGATTTTGAGTAAGTCAGACCATAAGTCAGGCGCGATTGATAAGTCGCTTTTGCGTGATAAGGCAGAAAAAGAACTGCACCAAGCGATTGAGACGATTAAGACGGTTGATATTGGCGATTATGATTCCTTTGCCGCATATTTAGATAATTTATCGACATTGCGCGCACCTGTAGATGCGTTTTTTGAAAATGTGATGGTGAATGATGAAAACGCCGAGATTCGGCAGAATCGTTTTAATTTGCTCGTGGCGCTTGTTGATAAAATGCAATTTGCGGCTCGTTTTGATTGTATTGAATAGGATTTTACATGTCAGAAACAAAATGGGTTTATGGATTTGGCGATGGGGCAGCTGAAGGCACTGTCGAAATGAAAGACCTGCTTGGGGGCAAAGGGGCGAATTTGGCAGAAATGTGCCGCTTAGGTTTGCCCGTGCCGCCCGGTTTAACCATCACCACGCAAGTTTGTAATGCGTTTTATGATAATGACCGAAATTATCCCGATGGTCTTGAGGCGCAGGTGCATGACGCGATTGCTAAAGTAGGTGCGCAAGTGGGCGCGGTTTTTGGCGATGAAAAAAATCCATTATTGGTCTCAGTGCGCTCAGGGGCGAGAGCCTCTATGCCTGGCATGATGGACACAGTTCTTAATCTTGGATTGAATGACATAACCGTCGCTGGTCTGGCGCAAAAAGCTAATGATGAGCGTTTTGCTTGGGACAGCTATCGCCGGTTTATCCAAATGTATTCTGATGTGGTTCTTGGGGTTGGCCATGACCATTTTGAGGAAATTTTGGACGATTATAAGTTGCAGGAAAATTTTTCGTCGGACACAGATTTAGACGCTAGCGACTGGCAACATATTGTTTCGCTTTATAAAGCGCGTGTGGAAGAAGTATATGGTCAGGCGTTTCCTCAAAATGTGATGGAGCAGCTTTGGGGTGCGATTGGTGCGGTTTTTGGTTCATGGCGCAATGCGCGGGCTGAAACTTATCGCCGATTGAATAATATTCCCGAAAGCTGGGGAACTGCGGTTAATGTGCAGGCGATGGTGTTTGGTAATTTGGGCACAACATCGGCAACAGGTGTTGCCTTTACCCGTAATCCATCAACTGGCGAGAACGCCTATTATGGCGAGTTTTTAATCAATGCGCAGGGTGAAGATGTGGTGGCAGGTATTCGAACGCCGCAACACTTAACCAAGCAGGCGCGGGAAGAAGCTGGCGCCACAGCTCCGAGCATGGAAGAGGCAATGCCATCAGTTTATGGTGAGCTGATTGCGGTTTTTGACCGGCTGGAATCGCATTATCGCGATATGCAGGATATTGAATTCACAGTGCAGGAAGAAAAGCTCTGGATGTTGCAAACCCGTTCGGGCAAGCGCACCACGAAAGCGGCATTGAAAATCGCGGTGGAAATGGTTGAAGAGGGGTTGATTAGTAAAGAAGAGGCGATTGGGCGTATCGACCCGATGGCGCTTGACCAGCTTTTGCACCCGATGCTGGACCCTAATGTTGAGACCGATATTATTGCGACAGGCTTGCCCGCGTCACCGGGGGCAGCAAGTGGTGAGGTGGTGTTTACGGCTGATGAGGCTGAAGCCTTAAAAGAGCAGGGTAAAGATGTCATTTTGGTGCGCATGGAAACCAGTCCAGAAGATATTCATGGTATGCATGCGGCGGTTGGTATTTTGACCTCACGCGGTGGCATGACCAGCCATGCGGCGGTGGTTGCGCGGGGCATGGGGCGGCCATGTGTGTCTGGTGCTGGCACGGTGCGTATTAATATGCAAGAGCAGGTTTTCACCGTATCCGGACGCGAAGTTAAAAAGGGCGAAATTATTACAATTGATGGCGGTAATGGGCGTGTGATGGCAGGCTCGGTGCCGACATTGCAACCTGAATTATCGGGTGATTTTGCCCAGCTTATGTCTTGGGCAGATAGTCACCGCAGAATGCGCGTGCGCACTAATGCGGAAACGCCAGTGGACGCGGAAACGGCGATTAAATTTGGCGCAGAGGGGATTGGCCTTTGCCGCACCGAGCATATGTTTTTTGATGCTGAGCGTATTTTGCATGTGCGCCAAATGATTTTGGCCGAAAGCAGTGAAGGGCGAGAGGCGCCTCTTGCTGAGATTTTACCAATGCAGCGCCAGGATTTTGTTGATTTATTCACCATTATGGCGGGTCGGCCTGTCAATATCCGCTTGCTGGACCCACCTTTACACGAGTTCTTGCCACAAACAGAGCAAGAGCAAGCAGCGATGGCTGAAGCAAGCGGCTTGGATTTAGCGCATATCCAAACCCGTGTGGCAGAATTGGCTGAAGTGAACCCAATGCTCGGGCATCGCGGCTGCCGGATTGGGCTGACCTATCCTGAAATTTATGAAATGCAGATGCGCGCCATTATTGAGGCGGCGGCGCAGGTGCAAAAAAATGGTCAAGACGGCGTGAAGCTTGAGATTATGATTCCCCTTGTGGCTGATGCAAAAGAGCTTGAAATTCTAGCGGCAAGACTAACCAAGCTTGCTGATGAGGTGATGGCCACAGCAGGCCAGACGGTTGAATATCAAATTGGCACCATGATAGAATTGCCACGCGCCGCCTTGCAAGCCAAAGAAATTGCCCGCACGGCGGAATATTTTTCTTTCGGCACCAATGATTTGACGCAAACTACTTTTGGTATTAGCCGCGATGATGCGGCGACTTTTTTGTCCCCTTACTTGCAAAAGGGAATTATCGAGCAAGATCCTTTTGTGACATTAGACCAAAAAGGCGTTGGGGCTTTGGTGCAAATTGCCAGCGAGGCTGGTCGCGAAACGCGGCCTGATATTAAACTGGGTATTTGTGGTGAGCATGGCGGGGATCCGGCATCTATCACATTTTGTGAAAGTTTGGGGCTGGATTATGTTTCTTGTTCCCCCTATCGTGTGCCCATAGCCCGTCTTGCGGCGGCGCAGGCCGCGCTTAAAAAAGCGTAAAGCGTCTTTGTATCCTTGTTAACTTTGTCTTAAGTGGTTTCGATTAGGCTTGCCAAATCAGGTGAAAAGCTTATATAAGTGTGTAGTATCAAGCACCATATATAGTGTTCTTATGGATTAAAATTCTATATATAGTGCTGGTGGGAGATGAATATGCGATTATTGCTGGAATGGTTAGGCATACGCGCCATGTTGGGAGGCTATATTGCGCGCCAGAAATGGCGGGCGATGGCAGTCGTCACCCCTGTGCTGGCATTGTTTGTGCTGGTCGTCTATAGCTCAACTTCGTCTGTTGTGGCAGATCTAAACGAAGTCTATCGCTTTTCTGCTGCGACCACGCTTTCTGATATGAAACAAACCCGCCAATCCGCGCCGCTGTTTAAGCTGGTGAGAGAAAATGGCGTAGAGCGCATCGTTGCAACACTTAATGCGCCAAAAACCTTTGCCGTAAAAAACAGCTCTCAAGAAAAGGGTGAGAACTTCCAACAAGCGCGTCATTGTTTGGCACAAGCCATGTATTTTGAAGCGCGCAGTGAGCCGATTGAGGGCTGGCAGGCTGTCGGCGATGTTGTGATCAATCGTGTGCGCGACCAGCGCTATCCCAACACGGTTTGTGATGTGGTTTTTCAAGGTGAGTTCCGCCGCCATAATTGCCAATTCTCATTTGCCTGTGACGGGCGTTCTGACCGCGCCTATAATAAAAGCTTCTGGCAACAGGCTTATGATTTAGCAGGTGAGCTGCTCATTAAAGGGTCAGACTCTGAGGTTGCTGGTATTGCCACGCATTACCATGCTGATTATGTGGCACCGAAATGGTCTGTTCATATGCAACCAATCACCAAAATTGGCCGTCATATTTTTTATGTTGAAGATGAAGGGGGGCGCAAACCTTTGCCGCTTGCCCGCCCGCAGCGTAAAGCTGAAAATAATCTCTAAAGCTTACAGGCTGATTTCAAAATCCAGTCCAAGATCCAGACAAGGTGCTGAATGTGTCAGGCGCCCGACGGAGATATAATCAACGCCGGTTTCGGCAATCGCTTTTACAGTTTCCAAAGACACATTGCCCGAAGCCTCTGCAGCGGCGCGGCCCTTAATGATGTGCATGGCCTCGCGCAGTGTTTCAGGCGGCATATTATCCAGCAATACAGCTTGCGCACCGGCATTGAGCGCTTCTTCTAATTGCGCCAGCGTATCGACCTCAATTTCAACCCGCACCATATGCCCGGCACCTGCCAGCGCAGCTTTAACAGCTGCCGCGACACCGCCCGCAACGGCAATATGGTTATCTTTAATCAAAACCCCATCATCAAGGCCAAAACGATGATTAACGCCACCACCACAACGCACAGCGTATTTTTCAAGTGCGCGCATATTGGGTGTGGTTTTGCGGGTGCAAGTGATGCGCGCTTGTGTGCCTTTAATCGCATCGACATAAGCACGGGTGAGCGAAGCAATGCCAGATAAATGCCCAAGATAATTTAAGGCCACGCGTTCAGCCGCCAGAACGGCTCGACCATTGCCCTGAATCTGGAGAACCGTGTCGCCAGCCGTTAGGTTTTGGCCATCTTGTTTAACCGCTTTGAGTTCAATCGAGGGATCGCATTTTTGGAAAGCCTGCATGGCAAGGTCAAGACCTGCCAGCACACCATTTTGGCGCGCAGCAATCACACCTTTTGCTTGCGCGGTTTTTGGTACAACCAATTGCGAAGTGATGTCACCCGCTCGCCCAAAATCTTCAGCTAAAGCGGTTTCGACAGCCTGTTGGACAAGCAATGAAGGAAGCGGTGTGATTGATATATCAGACATTATTGACCTGTCATTTTCTCTTGAATATGGGGGGAAGGGCTATCCATTAACGCTTTGTCAGCAATTTCCTGCGCTTGCGTCAAGGTCATAAAATTGCGTGATGTATCAGGTTTTTTCAACGGAAAATCTGTTCGATAATGCCCGCCACGGCTTTCCTCGCGTGCCAGTGCCGCGCTTGTCATCATCAAAGCTGTCATGGTCATATTTGCCAATGGCGCAACACCTGCGCTGATGCGGTCTAGTCGTTTAATGGTCGCCAATGCTTTTATCAATCCCTCACGATTGCGCATCACGCCTACATGCTGGCTCATCGTATTACGCAATTCTGTAATGGCTTGGGGTAAATTCACTTCTGGCTCGTTCAAATCTGTTTTGGCAGGCTCGGGTGCGGTAATGGCTTTAATTGGCACTGTATTGTCAATGCTCAATGCGATACGCGCGCCAAACACAATCGCTTCAAGCAGCGAGTTGCTGGCAAGGCGGTTGGCGCCATGTGCGCCAGTGGCGGCCACTTCTCCGCAGGCCCATAAGCCGGGCAGTGAGGTGCAGCCATATTCATCAACTTTTATGCCGCCCATATGATAATGCGCCGCAGGGGCAACGGGCAAAGCTTCGCGGCTTGGGTCGATGCCCGCTTGTTGGCAATAGCCATAAACAGTCGGGAAGCGCGTTGCCAGCATCTCAGCTAAGCTAGGGTTTGTGCCTGTGCGCAAGTCAAGTTTGACACTGCCGGTTTTTTCAATCTCATCAAAAACCGCCCGTGCGACAATATCGCGTGGGGCAAGCTCTGCATCAGGGTGAATATCTGGCATGAACCGCACGCCCTGCGCATTTATCAATTGCGCCCCTTCGCCGCGCAAGGCTTCTGTTGCGAGTGGGGCAGGGTCGCCCATGCCTGCAAATGCTGTTGGGTGGAATTGCACAAATTCAGCATCAGCTATGACTGCGCCTGCGCGTGCGGCCATGGCAATGGCTTCGCCCTTGGCAAAGACAGGATTTGTGGTGGTGGCGTATAAATATCCCGCACCGCCACAAGCAAGAATTACGGCGCGTGCTTTGATGAGCATGGGGCTGCTATAACCATGTTGATTGACGGGGCGGGCAAAGACACCCACCACGCGACCATCTTCAATGGCTAATTCATAGGCTGAAAAGCCAACTAATTTTCTGATAGAAGGGCTGTCAGTTGCGCGTTTGCCTAATGCGGACATAATCTCGCGGCCTGCGCGGTCACCCTGCACCCCAACAATACGGTGGCGTGAATGCGCGGCTTCGCGCCCAAGTTTTAATTGTCCGGCGGCATCGCGGTCAAAAGGCACACCAAAAGCGATGAGGTCGTTTATGCGGGCTTTTGATTCCTCTGCCAATATTCGGGCAATTTTTTCATCTACCAAGCCATCACCCGCTTTCATGGTGTCAGCAATATGTAAATCTGCATGGTCGTCTTTTCCCAAAGCGGCGGCGATGCCGCCTTGCGCCCAAGCACTCGCGCTGTTTTTTTTAGGCTTATCTGCGGCCATGACAGTCACTTGCCGATGGGCAAGTTTGAGGGCTGTGAAAAGCCCCGCCAGGCCTGCCCCAACAATCAGGACATCACCAGCATCAATAATATTTGGAGTCTGCACCATGTTTGCCCCGCAAAGCCTATTGGCTGAGCGCAATCATCCGTTCAACAGCTTGGCGCGCGGCTTCGGCCACATCACTATCTACAAAAATTTCTTCCTGCTCTTCCACCAGTGCTTCTAAAATTTTGGGGAGGGTGATTTTTTTCATATGCGGGCAAAGATTGCACGGGCGCACGAAATTAACATTTGGGTTTTCAACCGCAACATTGTCGCTCATTGAGCATTCGGTCACCATCAGCACTTTTTCAGGTTGCTGGTCTTGCACCCATTTAATCATGCCAGAGGTTGAGCCTGAAAAGTCAGAAACATCAACAACTTCAGGTGGGCATTCTGGGTGCGCAATCACGACAAGGCCCGGATCATTTTCGCGATAGGTGCGAATTTCTTCTGCGGTAAATTGTTCATGAACCTCGCAGCGCCCTTTCCATGCAATCACTTCAATATCGGTTTCTTTGGCGATATTTTGTGCCAAAAATTCATCAGGAATACACAAAACTTTATCGCTGTTAAATTCTTTGGCGATGGCATTGACAACTTTTACGGCGTTGGAAGAGGTGCAACACACATCACTTTCAGCTTTCACTTCGGCAGATGTATTGACATAAGTCACGATTGGCACACCCGGATATGCCTCGCGCAGGGCGCGCACATCAGCGCCGGTAATGCTTTCAGCGAGCGAACAGCCAGCCCCCATATCGGGTATCAGAACTTTTTTGTCTGGATTGAGCAGCTTCGAGGTTTCCGCCATAAAATGCACACCGCATTGAATGATGATGTCACCTTCAGCGCGGGCGGCTTCGCGGGCAAGTTGTAAACTGTCCCCAACCACATCAGCTACGCAATGAAAAATTTCAGGGGTTTGATAATTATGCGCCAGAATCACAGCGTTTTTTTGCTTTTTCAGCTCATTAATGGCTTTGATATAAGGCGCGAAAAATGGCCACTCAACTGAAGGTATCACCGATTTCACACGCTCATAGAGTGGTGACATTTCTGTCTCCAACGCGGCAGAATACTCAATCCCCATTTGGTCTAAAATCGCTTGGGCAGTGTTGCCAAGTGAAGCAGGGTTGAGTGATTGTGTCCCCTCATTACTCATTTAATCTTCTCCATGTGAGAAATTTATTAAAAAAGCGAAATTCCAGCTTTCAATTCAATAGGTGGCTAATATATGGCGCAATACAGGGCTTTGGCAAGCTCCAGATGCGGGTTTTCGGTCGCAGGGTTAATTATATTTTTTCAAAATCATATTTCCGGCTGAATAACCGGCGCCAAAAGCACATAAAATACCAATATCACCAATATTCAAATCAAGTTTATTTTGGTGAAAAGCAATGATGGAGCCAGCTGAACTGGTATTAGCATATTTTTGCAAAATATTGGGCTGCTCTGATGGCTCTGGCGTGCGGCCCATGATTTTTTTTCCTAAAAAATCATTCATATTGATATTGGCCTGATGCAACCACATGCGTGACAGATTGTCCGATGTCAAATTATGTTCAGCTAAATGGTCTAAAATCATTTGTGATACGAGGGGTAAGACTTCCTTAAAAACGCTGCGCCCATTTTGCACAAATAATTTATCATCATCAAACATGGTTTCGGGGGTGGCGCGATTGAGATAGCCGCCATTGTTTCGAATATTGTTTGAAAATTGTGTGTAAAGTTTGGTCGCCAGCACCTCAAAAGCATTTTCAGACTGGCATAAATCCTCACGCTCAATAATCGCAGCTGTGCAAACATCACCAAATATAAAATGACTGTCGCGGTCACAAAAATTCAAATGCCCGGAGCAAATTTCAGGATTGAGCATCAGCACACGCCCTGCCGAGCCTGACTTAATCATATCGCTGGCGACATTAATGGCAAATGCAGCCGATGCGCAGCCGACTATCATGTCAAACCCAAAACCCTGAATGCCGAGCAGGTCTTGCACCTCAACGGCAATTTGCGGATAGGCGCGCTCTGTGTTTGAGCAAGACACAATCACCGCGTCTATATCATTGGGTTGTAAATTGGCGTTCTCAAGCGCTTGTTTTGCCGCGTTAACAGAAATTTCAGCGAATATGGAAGGTTCTTCATTGCTGCGCGGGCGCAGGCGTGGGGCCATAATGTTAATATCCAGCACATTTTCTTTATCGACCACATAGCGGCTTTCAATACCAGACGCTTTATGGATAAAGGCCGCGCTGGAATGCTCTTTGGCCTCTAGCTCGCCTGCCTCAATCGCTTGTTTGTTTTCCGTATTAAATTTATCAACATAGGCATTATAGCTGGCAACCAATTCCTCATTGCTAATGCTGTGCGGTGGTGTGTAAACACCGGTTCCACTGATTAAAATACGCGTCATAATCCCCTCCAAGATAGGGTCATATTAAAGTGTAAGGGGGTGCGTTTCTATAAAAAAACGACAAAAGCTCATGGCAATGGCTAAAAAAATTAGCTCATGGGTTTGATGGTAATGTCAGCCTGATCTGTGTTGAGGGCGTCTTGGCTGGCATCAAGCCTTATCAGAGCAACAGCCTGGTCGCCGCAAATGGCACGGATTTCTCCAACCCGTCTGTCGCCTGCCTTAATAGCATCACCAATTTGAGCTTTGCCTGTTATCGCCACTGGAAAAATCTGTTTGCGCAATTGCCCTTTGCGATAAGCGCGTGAGGTGACTTCTTGACCAATAAAGCAGCCCTTTTGGAAAGCAATGGCGTTTAGGTGGTCAAGGCGATATTCAAGCGGAAAAGCGCTGTTTGGGTCGATTTCACCCTGTCCTTCGCATATGCCCAAAGCCAATCTATGAGCGATATAATCTTTGAGGGTTTTATTGGCAGATTGTGGGTTTAGGTTTAATGCCCGAAAGCCCAGTGCCGAATGACGCGGGTCTGGAAAAATAGTCTCAGCTGGCTCAGGCGTACTGCCCCAAATTGCTGAAACGGTCATTTCTTCTGCATTTATGGTGACATCAGCGCGCAATTTATAAAAGCCAAGACGCTTTTCCAGTAAGGGTCGGCTTTCGTGGCTGACATCAATCAATATGGCATCGGCGTGTTGATACAGAAAAAAATCAAACATAACCTTGCCTTGCGGGCTTAATAAGCAGCTATAGAGCGGGTTTTCGGGGGTCAGGGCATCAATATCATTGCTCACCAGCCCTTGTAAAAAACTTCGGCTTTGCGGGCCGCTCACCCGCAAAATGGCGCGGTCTGTTAGCGTGGCGATGGCATTTTCAAATTGGTGGGTCATCGTCATAAATGGCCTTTTATTTTGATGCATATACGAATGGGTGCTTCGGGTATTTAATTTCAGCTGACTATAAGCAAAATTACGGGCACCGGATAGAGATTTATTACTGTTTGTGTTAAGCTGTTGCCATTATTCATGTAAAACATAGCTATGCTCGATTCGCGTCAAATCCTTTTTATCACTTCCAATCGTATTGGAGATGCCATTTTATCAACCGGTTTGCTGGGCTATTTGATAGAGCAAGATCCTGATGTGCAAATCACAGTTGCTTGTGGCCCTTTGGCGCATGATTTATTTGTTAATGTGCCAAATGTGGTTGAAGTGCATGTGATGCGAAAAAAATCGTTTTCACGGCACTGGCTGGGCTTGATGGCTAAAACGCTTGGCCGGCAATGGCATCGGGTTATTGATTTGCGCGGGTCAGCCACAGCCTATTTATTATGGGCGCGCCATCGCCATGTTTTGCGGGCTGACCATGAATTGCCAAGGGTTGAGCATATTGGCGGGGTGATGGGGCTATCGCCACCGCCCGCACCGCGCATATGGATTGATGAGGCCTCGCGGCAAAAAGTGGCGGCACAATTGCCGCAAGACCGCCCCATTGTGACGATTGGGTCAACATCTAATTGGGCGCCGAAATCATGGCCAGCTGAGCGCTTTGCGCAATTGGTTTGGCATATAGCGCGCCCAGACGGGGTGTTACCCAATGCCCAAATTGTTTTGCAGGGCGGGCCTGGTGAAGAAAGAGAACTTGAGCCGATTTTGACAGCTTTACCCCCTGGGCAGGTGACCAATCTCGCAGGTTGTGATTTAATGATGGCGGCGGCAAGTATGGAAAAAGCGGCGGTCTATATTGGTAATGATAGCGGTTTGACACATTTGGCAGCAGCGGTTGGGATACCAACACTTGCGCTTTTTGGCCCAACGCGAGATGATTTATATGCCCCATGGGGCGCGCATACAAAAACTGTACGCGGGCAATCATATGAAGCAATTATGGCGCGGCATGAGTTTCATTATGACAGTCGTGACAGTTTTATGGGGGATATAACCGTCGAGCAGGCTTATCAGGGCGTATTGGAATTGCTTGGAAAACAGGAAATAAAAAATGAGTTATGAGACGATTATTAAAGGCGGCGTGCTGGCAACATTAGATGGAGTTGTTGAAACCGATATTGCAATCAATGATGGCAAATTTGCGGCGATTGGTGATGTTGAGGCTGCACAAGGTGCGCAGATTATTGATGCGACAGGGTTAACGATTTTGCCTGGTGTGATTGACACACAAGTGCATTTTCGAGAGCCAGGCAATGAGGGCAAGGAAGATTTAGAAAGCGGTTCTTTGGCGGCTGTCATGGGCGGTGTGACAGCAGTTTTTGAAATGCCGAACACAAAACCACCCACCACAACGGTTGAGGCCATTGCCGATAAGGTGAAACGCGGGCGTGACCGCATGCATTGTGATTTTGCTTTTTACGCAGGCGGCACCGCCGAAAATGCCGATACGCTGGGCGAGCTTGAGCGCCAAGAAGGTGTTTGTGGCATTAAAGTTTTTATGGGGTCTTCAACAGGCAATTTACTGGTGCCTGATGATGAGGGTGTTGGTAAAGTTTTACGCAATATTCAGCGCCGCGCCGCGTTTCATAGTGAAGATGAGTTTCGATTGCGTGAGCGCCGCCCCTTAGCAGAAACCGGCAATGTGATGACGCATCCTGTGTGGCGCGATGAGGAAACCGCAATTTTATCAACCCGCCGTTTGCTGAAATTGGCGCGTGAAGCGGGTAAAAAAATTCATGTTTTGCATGTCACCACAGAAGAAGAAATGCACATGCTGGCCGCCAATCGTGATTTGGTGTCAGTGGAAGTCACGCCGCAGCATTTAACGCTGGTGGCGCCGGATTGTTATGAGAGGCTTGGCACATTTGCACAAATGAACCCGCCTATCAGAGGTGCGCGCCATCGTGCTGCTTTGTGGAAGGCGTTAGAGCAAGGGGTGGTTGATGTGGTTGGTTCTGACCACGCGCCGCATACGCGTGAAGAAAAAGCCAATGCTTTTCCCAATTCCCCTTCTGGCATGCCAGGCGTGCAAACCCTCCTACCCCTTATGTTAAACCATATGGCTGAGGGCAAGTTATCACTTGAAAAACTGGTGGCATTGACCAGTGCTAATGCGCATAAGCTGTTTAATTTTACCTCTAAGGGCGAGGTGAAGCTGGGTAATGATGCTGATTTAACTTTTGTTGATTTGAAACGCCGCGAGACGATTGAAGAGGATTGGGTCGCCAGCCGTTGTGGGTGGTCGCCTTTTACCGGCATGGAAATTCAAGGCTGGGCGGTTGGCACAATGGTGCGCGGGCATCAGGTGATGTGGGAAAACCAATTGGTGACTCCATCAATTGGCGCGCCCATAAAATTTAATCTTTGATGGTTTTTCAACTTAAATTTGATATTGGCAGATTGGTTTTGGTGGTGATTGCCAGTTTGGGTTTGATGCATGCTTTACCGGTATCTGCTCAAACCCAAAATGAAACCGCGTCCGTTGCAGTGCTTCCAAAAGCACAGCTCAGTATATTTTCAACTTCAAGTCGGCAAGAAAAGCGGGCTGATTTTATTGTAGAGCTTGCCCGCACCCCAGAACACCAAAGGCAGGGGCTGATGTTTCGCCCCACATTGGCTGATAATGCGGGCATGTTATTTGTTTTTAATAAGCCGCGTCAGGCGCGGTTTTGGATGCGGAACACGCTTATCCCGTTGGATATGATTTTTATTAAGTCCAATGGCGAAATTGAAACTATTGTGACGCGCTGGGATACGCAATCAGACAGCCCCAGCCTATCAACAGGTAATGTGCGCTATGTGCTTGAAATCAACGCTGGCTTTGCGCAAAAATTAGGAATTGAAGCAGGTCATTTTATCCAGCTTTCAGCCCTGCCATAGGTCGCGCTGTCAGCAAAGCGAAAGGAGTGAATAATGTGTGGGCGATATGCGTTAATTACACCCCCTGAGTCTTTGCGGAAATTATTAGATTTCACAAATCAGCCGAATTTTCCGGCGCGTTATAATATTGCGCCAACACAGCCTGTTCAAATTTTGCGCCAGCCCGCAGGTAGTCGGGAGCTGGCCACAGTGCGCTGGGGGTTTGTTCCCAGCTGGTTGAAGCCAGAGCAAGTCGCGCAAAGCCAGCGCCCACAGCATAATGCCCGCGGTGAAACAGTGGCCGAAAAACCTTTTTTCCGAGACTCCTTTGCGCATCACCGTTGTCTTATCCCTGCCGATGCTTTTTATGAATGGAATCCAAAAACCAAACAGCCTTTTTGTGTGCGCCGCCGCGATGGTGCGCCGTTTATGATGGCGGGGCTGGCGGCGTTCTGGCAGGGCGCGGACGGCAGTGAGATTGAAAGCTGCGCGGTTATCACAACCCAAGCCAATGAAACCTTATCGCCCATACATCATCGTATGCCCGTCATGTTGGCCCAAACAGACTGGGCAGATTGGTTGGAAACCCCTGCTGGTAAAGCTAAAAATTTACAGCCTTTGCTAACAGCCGCGCCTGAAGCTGATTTTGAGGCCGTGGCGATTGATCGCGCTGTGAATAAGCTTGAAAATGACTCGTCTAAGCTTTGGCAGGCGGTGGATGTGGAAACGAAACCGCGTGAGCCTGCGGTAACACAAAAACCAAACCCGCAAATGGATTTATTTTAACGCCCTTGCGCGGCGCGTGTGAGGCGGTCATTTATGGCCGCGCCCAAGCCAGTTTCTGGAATATGCATGACCGCAATTTTTTCAGTCTTGCTGTCAAGCTCATGTAAAGCGGCAAAAAGATTGGCGGCTGCCTCGTTCAGATTTCTGGTTTCACTTAAATTTATCAATGGCCCCTCATGCGCAAGCGGCGGGCCAAAGGCTAACAAAGCCTCGTCTGGTTCAACGTGGGTGGCGTTAATGCGCAGCGTGGCCTGCGGGGCATAATGTTTAAGCAACCGACCTGGCGCGAGTTTGGCGCTTGTCGCGTCTGCGGTGTCATCTGACTCTGGAAGATGTGATATTTTACACCCCAAATATGCCTCGATTTCTTCAGTCGCAAGGCCGCCTAAGCGCAAAACAGTAGGGGTCTCAGACAGGCAGCCAATGATTGTGGACTCCAGTCCGATTTCAGCCGCATGTCCCTCTGTATCTCCCTCTAATATTGAAATATCAGGCAAAGAGTTTTGTACATGAATCGCTTTTGTTGGACTTAAAGTGCCAGATTGATTGGCGCTTGGCGCGGCAATCGGGCAATCAGCTTGTTCAATGAGCGTGCGCGCCAATGGGTTGGCTGGCACCCGCAGGGCAATGGTTGGCAAGCCAGCACTCACCAAATCATGTATCTGACAATCTGGCTGGCGTGGCACAACGAGGGTGAGCGGGCCTGGCCAAAATTTTTCCGCCAAGGCCAGCGCGGTTTCATCAAACACACCGATTTTTGTTGCGGCAGCAAGGTTTGGCACATGGACAATGAGCGGATTGAAGCTCGGTCTTTGTTTGGTTAAAAAAATTTGCGCAATGGCGGTGCCATTTGTTGCGTCAGCGCCGAGCCCATAGACGGTTTCAGTGGGAAAGGCGACGCAGTTTCCTTGCCGGATTTCTGCCGCTAACAGGCTTATATTTTCTGTTGTGGGTGCAAAAATCATCAACACACACCTTTTCATGGCTTCAATACTCTTTCATAGCTTGAGCCAAACGCACTGGCTAGTCTATAATGACAAAACAAATATAAATTCCAGCATAGAAAATTCTCCCCAAATTCTGATAAGCTGACTTTATGTCCTTTTGACAGAAAGCAAAAACATGACCAACCCATCGCAAAGCGCATTTCCAACGCCGCCTTCATCAATCGATAAGCTGTCTTATCCATTTGAGGAAGTGCCTGAAAAATCGACCATAATGGAGGTTGCGTCAGGGGTTTTTTGGATTCGCATGCCACTTAAATTCTCGCTCGACCATATTAATTTATGGCTTTTAGATGATGGCGATGGCTGGGTGTTGGTTGATACCTCAATGGACACACCGGATATGCGCGAGATTTGGGAAGAAATTATCGCGCAATATTGCCAAAACAAACCGATAAAGCGGGTCTTTTGCACACATATGCACCCTGACCATGTTGGGCTTGCTGGTTGGCTGGTTGAAAAATTTGACGGTGATTTGCTGATGTCGCGTCTGGAATATTTAACCTGTCGTGTTTTGGCGGCAGATACTGGCAAAAGCGCGCCGCCAGAAGGGATTAAATTTTATCGCCAGCATGATATGTCTGATGCGTTTATCGAAGGTTACAAGAAAATGTTCGGCGCGTTTGGGCGGGTTATTTATCGCATGCCACAAAATTATACCCGCATGAAGGACCGAGATATTTTGACGATTGGCGGGCGCGATTGGGAACTGATTGGCGGCAATGGGCATTCACCGGAACATCTTTGCCTATATTGTGCTGAATTGGGGGTGTTTATCACCGGCGATCAGGTTTTGCCAAAAATTTCCTCGCATATTGGTACTTTTCCTACTGAGCCAGCATCAGATAATTTGAGGGACTGGATTGAAAGTTGCGCCGCGATTAAACAGCGTGTGCCAGAAAATGTGCTTGTTTTACCAGCCCATAACACCCCTTTTTATGGGCTGCATGTGCGCTTGCAAAATTTGATTGATAATCATGAAAACGCCCTGATGCGCCTTTTAGCCATTTTAGAAACGCCGCATAAGGCGAGTGATAATGTCCTGTTTAAGCAGCTTTTTAAGCGCAAAATTGATGAAACAAATTTAGGTATGGCACTGAGCGAAACACTGTCGCATCTAAATTGTCTTATCAATCGCGGTTTGGTACGCCATAGCCAAGACGAAAAAGGTGTTTTATGGTATGAAGCGGTGAAAGCATAAAGAACGAGTAAGGTGGAATATGAGCGACGAAAAAACAATTGCTGACGATATTTTGGAAATGAGCTTTGAGCAGGCTCTGGCCGCCCTTGAAGACATTGTTAATCGTTTGGAAACAGGTGATGTGGCTTTAGAGGAATCAATTGCGATTTATCAGCGCGGCAATCAGTTGCGCGCACATTGCGATAATAAGCTGAAAGACGCGCAAGCTAAAATTGAAAAAATTACCGATAATGGGTCCGCGCGCGAAGCTTTGGATATTGAAGACTAATGCATCATATGAATAAGCAAGCAAGTGAAGCCGCCGCGCTGGTGGATAAATGCTTGCATCAGATTTTAACCAAACCAGAAAGCCCAGAGGGCAAAATTGTCGAGGCTATGCGCTATAGCGTTTTGGGCGGTGGTAAGCGTTTTCGTGCTTTTTTATGTTGTGCGACAGCCAATTTATTTAATGTGGACCCCATGCATGCGGCGCGGGCGGCATCTGCCATAGAGTGCATACATAGCTATTCCCTGATACATGACGACTTGCCCTGCATGGACGATGATGACATGCGGCGCGGTAAGCCTTCTTTGCATCGGGCTTATGACGAGGCGACAGCGATTTTGGCGGGTGATGCGCTGCTGACGCTTGCTTTTGAGATTTTATCAGATGAGGCAACGCACCCACGCAAAGCCGTGCGGCTGGATTTGATTGCAGGGCTGGCCAAAGCCTCTGGTGTTGCGGGCATGGTTGGCGGGCAGATATTTGATTTACTCAGCCCGCAAATGGAGCTTGATGCGGGCAGTCTGACGCATTTGCAGCAGTTAAAAACCGGCGCGCTTATTCGTTTTTCGGTTGAGGCAGGGGCGATTTTGGGTTTTGCCGATACAGATAAACGGCACGCTCTGATTGCTTATGCGCATGATATTGGCTTGGCGTTCCAGATTGCTGATGATTTGCTTGATGTGCTGGAAACGTCAGATGTGCTTGGCAAAACCGCGGGCAAAGACGCGGCGAGTGGCAAGGTGACTTTTGTCTCTTTGCTCGGTGTAGAGCGGGCTGAAGCGCAGGCAAATATGCTTGTAGAGCAGGCAATTCAGCATATATCTATATTTGGTAAAGAGGCAGAGACGCTGCGCGAAGCGGCGCGATTTGTTATTCATCGCCAAAACTGATAAACAAAGCTGGTTTTTGATTAAGACATTGAAACCCATATGAGAAACCTAAAGAGATAGATGACAGAAAAACCCGAAACCCCATTATTAGACGAGATTGTCACGCCGGATAAAATGCGTGACTTAAGCTTGTCTGACCTCAAGCAATTGGCTGATGAGTTGCGCGCTGAGACAGTTTCGGCTGTGTCGGAAACAGGGGGTCATTTGGGAGCAGGGCTTGGCGTGGTTGAACTGACAGTGGCTTTGCATCATGTGTTTAATACACCAGACGATAAAGTGATTTGGGATGTTGGGCATCAGGCCTATCCGCATAAAATTTTAACTGGCCGCCGCGCGCAAATTCGTACCCTAAGGCAGGGTGGCGGATTGTCTGGTTTCACCAAGCGCGCCGAAAGTGAATTTGACCCATTTGGCGCGGCGCATTCTTCTACTTCGATTTCAGCAGGGCTTGGCATGGCCGTTGGCCGCGATTTAGCTGGTAATGATAATAATGTAGTTGCCGTGATTGGCGATGGCGCGATGAGCGCGGGCATGGCCTATGAGGCAATGAATAATGCCGGTGCGATGGATAGCCGCTTGGTGGTGATTTTGAATGATAATGATATGTCGATTGCTCCGCCTGTTGGGGCGATGAGCGCATATTTTGCACGGCTTTTATCGGGCGGGACTTATCGTAGCATTCGTAATGTTTTAAAATCAGCTTCAAAAAAACTTCCTAAACAATTCGCTGAAGCCAGCCGCAAAGTCGAAGAATATGCCCGCGGTTTCGCGACAGGTGGCACTTTGTTTGAAGAAATGGGTTTTTATTATGTGGGGCCAATTGATGGGCATAATCTAGACCATTTGGTGCCGGTGCTGGAAAATGTGCGCGACAGTAAAGATGGCCCGATTTTATTGCATGTGGTTACGCAAAAAGGACATGGCTATTCGCCCGCTGAAGAATCGCCAGATAAATATCATGGTGTCTCGCGATTTAATGTTGTCACTGGCAAGCAAGACAAACCTGTAGCCAATGCGCCCTCTTATACCAGCGTGTTTTCACAAGCGCTGATACGCGAAGCCGAGCAAGATGATAAGATTGTCGCCATTACCGCCGCTATGCCTGACGGGACAGGGCTTGATAAATTCGCGGAGCTTTATCCAGAGCGCAGTTTTGATGTTGGCATTGCCGAGCAACATGCAGTGACATTTGCGGCAGGGCTGGCTTGCGAGGGCTATAAGCCATTTACGGCGATTTATTCAACTTTCCTGCAGCGCGCCTATGACCAAATAGTGCATGATGTTGCGATACAAAAACTACCGGTTCGTTTTGCAATTGACCGCGCTGGTTTGGTGGGGGCAGATGGCCCAACCCATGCCGGCTCGTTTGATTTAGCTTATTTGGGCGTGCTGCCTGACATGGTGTTGATGGCAGCGGCTGATGAGGTTGAATTGACGCGCATGGTTAAGACCAGTGTTTTGATAGACGACGCACCATCGGCGTTTCGTTATCCGCGTGGTGAAGCTACTGGCATGGATATGCCGGAGCTGATTAAACCGCTGGAAATTGGGCGCGGGCGTGTCATTCGCGAAGGCACGCAAATTGCTTTGCTTAGTCTTGGCACACGCTTGGAGCAAGCTTGTTTGGCGGCAGATATGCTAGACGCAGAAGGCCTGTCCACAACTGTCGCTGATGCGCGCTTTATGAAACCACTCGACACGCAGATGATTGATGAATTGGTTAAAAACCATGATGTGATTGTGACCATTGAAGAGGGCAGTGTGGGCGGATTTGGCGCGCATGTGTTGCATTATCTGGCGCAGTCTGGACAATTGGATAAGGGGGTGAAAATACGCACCCTCACTTTGCCAGATAATTTTATTGACCATGATAAGTCTGAAAAAATGTATGAAATAGCGGGCTTAAACGCACAGACGATTATGGAAACAGCGCGTCAGGCAGTGCGGGGTGGCGATGATGCGCTGGTGGCTCTCAACCCGAATGCGGCCAACCCCAAATCGGCTTAACCGTCGCTAACAAAGCCAGATAAATGGTTAAAAAACCCCAGCATAGCCCATCATCTGAACGACTTGACCAGATGCTTGTTACGCAAGGCGCGTTTGCGAGTCGGGCGCAGGCGCAGGCAGCTATTCAAAATGGTTTGGTCTGCGTGAATGGGCAAACAATCCGCAAAGCGGCGCATAAATGCCAAGCCTCAGATGTGATTACCCATCAAGCCGCTCATCCTTATGTCTCGCGGGGCGGGGTGAAGCTGGCACATGGTTTAGCCCATTTTGGGTTTTCAGCTACAGACTGCCATGGCCTCGATTTGGGCGCGTCCACAGGCGGCTTTACAGATGTTTTATTGCAAGCGGGCGCGGCGCATGTGGTCGCCCTTGATGTGGGGCATGGGCAGCTTGATGCCGGTTTGGCGGCTGATGCGCGTGTGACCCAAAAAGATAAATGCAATGCTCGGCATCTGACACAACAAGACTTGCCGCCCCATTATGCCATCTCGGCTTTGGTGTGCGATGTGAGTTTTATTTCGCTCACATTGGCTTTGCCCGCCGCTATGGCATTGGCCGAGAAAGACTGCTGGATGCTTGCTTTGATTAAGCCGCAATTTGAGGTTGGCAAAGACAAGCTCGGCAAGGCAGGCGTGGTCAAAGATGACGCTCTGCATCATGAAATATGCCAGCGCATTGAGGTTTTTGTTCAAAGCCAGTCTGGCTGGCAGGTGGTCGGCATCACGCCAAGCCCGGTGCTGGGGCCAAAAGGCAATCGTGAGTTTTTATTGGCGGCGCAAAAAAGCCTTTAGCCCTCAAAAAAAGCCTTTAGCCCTCCAGTCCCTTGTCCCATTGGCCGAGCGCGGCGAGGCCGTTCATTTTGGCACGATGGTTAAAGGCAGCTTGCGCGGCGGCGATGTTTTCTGATTTACCGCCCCATGTGTTTAATGGTGCGGCTTGCAGAGCGCGGCCATATGAAAAGCTTAGTTTCCAAGAAAAACCACCGATTTTATTCATCGCGTCCAGATGCGCGGTGGCGTCAATATCGGATTGCCCGCCCGATAAAAATACAATGCCGGGAACAGCTTCTGGCACATTCTCACGGAAACAGGCCAATGTTGCTTCCGCCACTTGCTCAATACCAGCTTGCTCAGCATGTTGCGTGCCAGAAACAATCATATTGGGTTTCAAAATTGTGCCTTCAAGATGCACATTTTGTTCATCGAGCTGCTCATAAAGCTGTTTAAGCGTGGCGGATGTGACCTCCAAACAGCGTGCCTGGCTGTGCTGGCCGTCCATAATCACTTCTGGCTCAACAATCGGGACGATATTATTTTCTTGGCACAAAGCCGCATAGCGCGCCAGCGCATGTGTGTTGGCGCTCAAACAGGCGCGGCTGGGCATGTTATCAGCAATATTTATCACCGCCCGCCATTTGGCAAACCGCGCGCCGAGGTCGTAATATTCCCGCAAGCGGTCCCGCAAACCATCAAGGCCTTCAGTGACCATTTCGCCCGCATGGCCCGCTAAATCTTTTGCGCCTGTATCCACTTTAATACCCGGTATAGACCCAGCCGCCGAGATAATGTCGGTTAAGGGTGTGCCATCAGCGGCGTCTTGGCGAATGGTTTCGTCATATAAAATGACACCTGAAATATGGTTTTCCATTGCTTCTTTGGTGCGAAACAACATTTCACGATAATCGCGCCGCGACTCATAGCTGGATTCATGCGAGATGCTATCAAATCGTTTTTTGATGGTGCCAGTGCTTTCATCAGCCGCCAGCAACCCTTTGCCATCTGCAACCATTGCCTGGGCGATTTGTTCTAAACTTTGCTTATCCATTCGCTTTTCCTCTTATTTCATCTTCATCTTTGGGCTGCCATTTCGAGCGCTTTAACGCCGGGCAGTGTTTTGCCTTCTAGCCATTCTAAAAACGCACCGCCTGCTGTTGATATATAACTAAATTCAGGCGCGGCGCCAGAGTGATTCAGGGCGGCGACAGTGTCTCCACCACCCGCAATGCTCGTCAGCTTATTTTTTTGCGTCAACATTGCTGCATATTGTGAGGCTAGGTTTGTGCCATTGTCAAATGGTGTCAGCTCAAATGCGCCCAATGGTCCATTCCAGACAAGGGTTTCACACTCCGCCATTTGCTCTTTTATTTCTTCAATGGCTTTGGGCCCTGCATCTAAAATCATCATATCTTGCGGAACATGATGTACATCTTCTATGACAGGACTATCGCATGGCCCAAACTCTGCAGCCAGCACAACATCTTGGGGCAAAATGATTTGGCAATTGGTTTGCGCGGCTTTGGCCATAATATCATTGGCGGTGGCCAGCATCGTATCCTCGCAAAGCGAGCGCCCAATTGAAACGCCTTGAGCGGCCAAAAATGTATTGGCCATGCCGCCGCCAATCACCAGCTTATCGACTTTCTCGACAAGGTTTGACAGCAAGGCAATCTTGGTTGAAATTTTTGCACCGCCCACCACCGCCATGAGCGGGCGGGCAGGGTTTTCGAGCGCAATCTGTATGGCATCAAGCTCGGCTTGCATGGATAAGCCCGCATAGGCTGGCATGAGATGGGCAAGCGCTTCGGTTGAGGCGTGGGCGCGATGGGCCGTTGAAAAAGCATCATTGACATAAGCCGCACCATTTTCAGCCAATTGCGCGGCAAATGCTGGATCATTTTCTTCTTCGCCAGCATGAAAGCGGGTGTTCTCAAATACCAGAAGCTGCCCGTTTTCAAGCGCCGCCATGCCAGCTTGCGCTGCGGGCCCAATGCAATCTTGCGCAAATGCAACCGGTTCCCCAAGTAGTTTGGCGAGGGCTTGCGATATAGGCTCCAAACTCATAGCCGGATTAGGCACGCCTTTTGGCCGCCCAAAATGAGATAAAATACCTATTTTTGCGCCAGCTTCCATCAGCGCACGAAAGCTTGGCAGCAAGCGGTCAATCCGCGTTGTGTCGCGAATGGTGCCGTCTGGGGTAAGTGGCACATTCAAATCCGCACGCACAAGCACCTGAAGGCCGCGAATATCAGTTTGTGATATTAACTGTTCAAGTGTTTGTGTGGTTGGCATATTTCTTAACCGATTTTGTGCATGGCAACGGCTGTGTCAGCCATACGCAATGAAAAGCCCCATTCATTGTCATACCAGCACATGACCCGCACCAAATTATTGCCGACAATTTGTGTGCCAGTTGCATCATAAGTGCAGGAGAAGGGCTGATGATTAAAATCTGTTGATACCAAAGGCGCGTCTTCATATCCAAGAATGCCTTTCAGCTTGCCACGACTTGCCTTTTTCATGGCTTCATGAATGGCGTCAATCGTGGTTTTTTTCTGCGGTGTGAACACAAGGTCAACCAGAGACACATTGGGTGTGGGAACACGAATGGCGGTGCCATCTAATTTCCCCGCCAATTTTGGCAGGACCAGCCCAAGCGCTTTGGCCGCACCCGTTGAGGTTGGTATCATGGACTGCGCAGCGCCCCGCGCCCGGCGCATATCTTTATGGCGATTATCGACCAGTCTTTGGTCGCCCGTATAAGCATGAATGGTGGTCATATATCCCGATTTAATGCCGCATAAATCGTCCAACACCATCGCTAATGGCGCCAGCGCATTTGTGGTGCAAGATGCATTTGAGACAATCTTATGGCTTTTGCGCAAGGACTTGTGGTTCACCCCATAAACAATAGTGTTATCAACATTGCTGGCCGGTGCTGAAATTAAAACTTTTTTTGCGCCAGCTTCAATATGCGCCATGCTGGCTTCTTTTGAGTTAAACGCGCCTGTGCATTCAAGCACGACATCAACCCCTAAACCTCCCCAAGGCAGTTTTGCTGGGTCGCGCTCTGTGAAAACTTTGAACGGGCCGCTACCAAGATCCATTGAGGATTTGGTGGTTTTGATTTTACCCGCATAGCGCCCATGCACTGTGTCATATTGTAAAAGATGTGCGGCTGTATCAATGCTACCACTGGCATTGAGCGCGACAATTTTTATATCTTTGCGTTTTGATTCAACGATCCCTCTCAAGGTGAGGCGACCGATACGCCCAAAGCCGGTGAGTGCAACACGTGTAACCATTTATTCCCTCTTGGTTTTTGTTTTCATCAAAAAATATTTATCAAAACATTTATCGGCTCGAGCGGGTAGAAATTTATGCCAATTTGTCTTTTGCCGCTTTGACAATCGCCTCTGTGGTGATGCCAAAATGTTCAAACAATAGATTGGCCGGCGCGCTGGCACCAAACCCTTCCATGCCAATAAAGACATCGCCTTGGCGTAAATATTTATCCCAACCTTGTCTTACAGCGGCTTCTATCGCGATTCTGACCGGACTGTCGCCCAATATATCCGCAATAAAACTATCCTCTTGCTGGTCAAATAACTCAAAACAAGGCATGGAAACCACGCGGCAGGTCATGCCATCTGATTCAAGCTGTTGGGCGGCTTCTATCGCCAAATGCACCTCTGAGCCAGTGGCTAATAGGGTCACATCGGCCTGTCCTGCTTTGCCTGAGCTTGATAAAATTTCGTAAGCCCCTTTGGCGCACATATTTTTTTCGCAATAGCTATCGCGCAGCGCAGGTAATCCTTGCCGTGTAAGGGCGAGGGCGCTGGGTGTGGTTTTATGCTCTAAGGCCAACTGCCAGCATTCTAATGTCTCCATCGCATCTGCCGGACGAAAAGTGAGCAGATTTGGAATCGCCCGCAGCGCGGCAAGATGTTCAACCGGCTGATGGGTAGGGCCGTCTTCGCCAAGACCAATCGAGTCATGGGTCAAGACATGTATCACCTGCTTGCCCATCAAGGCAGATAGTCTGAGGGCAGGGCGCAAATAATCTGAAAAAACCAGAAATGTACCAGAATAAGGAATGAACCCACCATGCAGTGCCATGCCATTCATCGCTGCCGCCATGCCATGTTCCCGAATGCCCCAATGAATGAAGCTACCCGCAAAATTATCAGCGGCGACTGCATCTTGTTCAGGGGTGCGTGTGTTGTTTGAGCCGGTCAGGTCTGCTGAGCCACCAATCATTTCAGGCACCGCTGGCACCAGCGCCTTTAGCGCTTCTTCTGAGGATTTGCGGGTCGCCCATTTAGGCTGTTCTTCAGCGAGAAGTTTTTTATAGTCCTGCGCAGCCGCCTCATAAGCATTTGGCAGCTTATTGGCCATTAAACGATTGAAACGGTTTTTAATGCTTGTGTCCTGCGCTTCCAGACGCTCTTGCCAAGCTTTGCGCTCAGATGTGTGCGAAAGGCCAACCATGCGCCACGCATCAAGAATATCTGATGGAATTTCAAATGGACCAGCTTCCCAGCCTAAGGCTTCACGGGTTAGGGCAATCTCATCTTCACCCAAAGGCGCACCATGCGAGCCAGATGTGCCTTGCTTGTTGGGCGCGCCATAGCCAATTACAGTTTTACAGGCAATCAGGCTTGGCTTGTCGGATTGCTTGGCCTGTTCAATGGCGGCTTCAATCGCATGATGGTCGTGCCCATTGATGCGAACAGCGTTCCAGCCTGCTGCCTCGAATCTTTTCAGTGCATCGCCGCTTTCTGCCAAATCAAGCGGGCCATCAATGGAAATATCATTGTCATCATACAACACAATAAGACGCGACAATTGCATATGCCCTGCAATGCTGATGGCTTCATGGCTAATGCCTTCCATTAAATCGCCATCAGAGGCCAGCACATAGGTGAAATGATCCACCAGTTCATCGCCAAATCGGGCATTGAGCATGCGCTCAGCGAGCGCCATGCCAACGGCTGTGGATATGCCCTGACCAAGCGGGCCAGTGGTGGTTTCAATCCCCGCCGCATGGCCATATTCCGGATGACCAGCCGTACGGGCGCCAAGTTGCCGGAAATTTTTAATTTCCTCAATGGTCATATCCTCATAACCCAAAAGATAATGCAGCGCATAAATGAGCATAGAGCCATGCCCGGCAGAAAGCACAAACCGGTCACGGTCTGCCCAATCCGGACAGCGCGGGTCAATTTTTAGAAATTTTGAAAATAAAACTGTCGCGATATCAGCAGCGCCAAGTGGTAGGCCAGGGTGACCTGAATTTGCTGCCTGAACCGCATCCATTGAAAGCGCGCGGATGGCATTTGACATGGCTGTTAAACGCGAATCCTCATTTAGCTTCTCGCTAGATGACATAATCATTATCCCTCGCCGAAACCGGCTTACCTTTTACACTTATTCTAACAATGTTCTAGACTGCGTCAGAATGAATACCCTTCGTTACAGAGTCAATGGTGGATTATTGTCCTTGGGCTCAACTGTCAAATGTTTTCTTTCTTTGTGAAGTTGGAGTCATTGATTTTATTGAAATTTTTAATTGTGGACGAAATTATTTATCAACATAGAATTTATCCATGGTCAGCTATTCAGTTGACGCCAAAACTGTCTCGCCTCTATGCTTAAGGAAAAGGAGAATCGGTTCTATGTCGCAAATTGACAAGGCTTTTGAAACATTTATGGAAGCGCTTGACGGGCTGCAACGCCATGTTCAGGAAACGAAGAGCCAGCAAACAGCTATGGCCGATGCTAAAAGCGAGACTTATCAGGCTGAGATTGACAAGTTAAATTTAGATTGTGCGCATTTGCGGGCGGAAGTATCGGCCTTGAAAAAACAGGTTCAACAGCAAAACGCCATACATCAAAAAGCTGAACAGCAAGTTGAAGCGCTTTTGGGCGAGATTCATGATGCTTTGGAGAATGCCAATGGGTGAGTTGAATATATCTATCAATAATCGGCCATTTCAAATTGCTTGCGCAGATGGTGACGAGCATCGCGTATCTCGGCTGGCGGAAGAGCTTGCAGCGCGGATTAGCGATATTAAAAAATCGGCTGGTGAGGCAGGGGATTCGCGCTTGCTTGTTTTGGCTGGCCTGACCATGATTGATGAAATGAAAGAGTTGCAAAAACAGCTCGAGGAGGTGCGTCAACACATTGAAGCCTCTCGGCAAACGCGGGAAGAGATTGATACGCGCGTGCAGGATCTTGAAAAACATGTTGTTTCAAGCCTGACCAAAGCGACGGCTCAGGTTCAAGCGCTGACCAGTGATATAAAATCCTCTGCGGACCGTTCTGATGTGGAGGCGCCGTAAACTTCATGCGTGTTCTCAATGTTGGTAATTTTTACTACGCCCGCCAAGCGCAGCTTTTTTATGTTATGTGTCGCAAGCTGAGCAATGGCTTTGTTTCCAATGGTCACAATGTCTATAATTTTGATGACCGCATGATGGCGCGGGTGGCGAATATTATTCCTTCGCGTTCATTGGGTAAAAGACGCGTGAACGAGGCATTTTTTTCCTGTTGTTTGCATTTCCAGCCAGATTTAATTGTGCTTAATTTTGCTGATTTAATCACTCCGCAAACTTTGCAAAAAGTGCGCGATAAATTCCCCGGCACACGCATTGCCAATGTTTTTTTGGACCCGCTTGATAGCCAGCGCAACCGCAGGCGCGTCGCGGCTTATCAAAAAGTGGTCGATGTGAGTTTTGTGACGACAGCAGGTACCGCTTTTGCAAAACTGCAAGAGCAGGTTCCCAATCTTTATTTCATTCCCAATGCCGTTGATAAGCGGGTAGAAAATGAAAATATTTTTGCCAAGACTGACCAGTCTCATGATGTGTTTTTCTCTGTCGGCTCTTATAAAGGGTCACCAGAGCGCGTGGATAAGGCGCTGGAACTAGCCCGCTGGGTGCCGCATGCGAATTATAATTATTTTGGTTTTGGTGGTATCCCATCAATCTGGGGCATGCGGTATTTTTCTGAAATGGCCAGTGCGCGTATTGGCCTAAACTTCAGCCGTTTTGAGGATCACTATCTTTATACTTCTGACCGGATTGCTCATTATATGGGCAATGGCTTGCTCACAGTTTTGGACCGCGCAAGCGGGCTAGAGAGATTTTTTAATGATGAAGAGGCCGTGTTCTTTTCATCAATAGAAGAGCTGGCAGAAAAGGTGGAGTATTTTTTGGCGCATGACGCGTTGCGGCAAAAACTGGCGCAGGCAGGCCATGATAAAATTCATGCCCTGCATAATGTTGAACTGGTTTGTCAGTATATTTTGGAGCGCAGTTTTGATAAGCCGCTCAGTCAAAGCTATGAATGGCCGACTGAATATTCTGAAATTGTGCCGGATTAAGGGGCGCCGTTTTTAGCTGTCAGTGCGGCTTGCTAAAATGGATTGAAGGGCGTATGACAAGAATAGGGACTGTCCGGAGAGCTGGGTCGATATTACGCTCGGGACCTTACGATCCTATAGGGAGCTGTCACTGCGCTAGATCGTGGTCTTTTGCACACGGCGCCCACCTACACCAGTAGGTCACCGGGGATCAGGCTTGGCACCGAGACAGTTCCACTTTCTCCTTTGGCTGAAATCTGATGGCTGAAATCTGATGGCTGAAATATGATGGCTGAAATCTGATGGCTGAAATCTGATGGCTGAAATCTGATGGCTGAATATATGCAAAATCTAGATGATGAAAAAAAGCGCATTAGAGGTTCGGCACTTGCGCGGCGCAAAGCCCATCACCAGCAATATGGCACAGATGAGGCGGACAAACTCGGTGCTGCTTGGGCGCATTATCTCACAAAATCTGTGGCGGCATTTTCAGGCGATTTAACGCGTAAAGTCATAAGTGGCTATGCACCTGCGGGCAGTGAAATCAATCCTATGCCTTTATTAAAACATTTATCTGCCAGTGGGCATCAAATCTGCCTGCCCGTGATGCAGCCAGATGCCGCGCATATGACATTTCGGCGTTATCAGATGGGTGATGCGCTGTGCAAAGGCGGGTTTGGTATGTCGGAGCCGCTGCCCAATGCGCCGGAACTTGTGCCAGATATTGTGCTTCTGCCCTTATTAGGGTTTGATGCGCAAGGCGTCAGGCTGGGGCGCGGTGGCGGGCATTATGACCGATGTTTGACAGATTTGCGCCAGAGGAAGTCTATTCAGGCGATTGGGCTGGCCTATAGCTGCCAGTTTTTTGACAGTTTGCCTTGCGCCCCTCATGATGAAGCGTTAAATGCTGTTATCACAGCAGAGCAGGTTTTTATGTTTGATGCGTCATAATTGGCGATGAGCCTAGAGAGGTTTGGGTAGGGTGAATATTCTTTTTTTAGGTGATATTGTTGGCCGCCGCGCGCGAGAAGATCTCATGGCTGATTTGCCTGACTTGCGGCAAAAACTTGACGCCGATTTTGTGATTGTCAATGGCGAGAACGCGGCTGGCGGTTTCGGTATTACGGAAGCCATTGCTGAGGGGTTGTTTGATGCTGGCGTAGATGTGATTACGCTTGGCAATCATGCCTTTGACCAGCGTGAGACGCTGGGCCATATTGAGCGCGAGCCGCGTTTATTGCGCCCGCTTAATTATCCCAAAGGCACACCAGGCAAGGGTGTCGGCTTGTTTCAAACACAGGCTGGCCATCAAATTTTAATTGTCACCGTCATGGGGCAGTTGTTTATGGAAACGCTGGAAGACCCTTTTACACATATTGAAGAGCAATTAGCTGCTTGTGAATTGGGGCAAAATGCTGATGCAATTATTGTGGAAGTGCATGGCGAAGCGAGTTCTGAAAAAATGGGCATTGGCCATTTTTGTGATGGGCGGGCGAGTTTGGTTGTCGGCAGCCATACGCATGTGCCAACAGCCGATGCGCAAATCTTACCCAATGGGACGGCCTATCAAACGGATTTGGGCATGTGTGGTGATTATAATAGCGTCATCGGCATGGAAATTGATGAGCCTTTATATCGATTTACCACCAAATTACGGCGTGGGCGTTTCACGCCAGCCTCACAGCGCTCAACCATTTGTGGCGTTTTAGTGGCTGTCGACCCCAAAACAGGTCTGGCGCAATCTATTGAGCCTGTCAGGCAGGGCGGGCGTCTGGCACCAACCCATTAAACCCGCTTTTATATGAAAACTGACTGGCAAGCCCGTGAGTCAGGTTGTAAGATGCAATAGTAAGAAAAACCGAAACATTGATTCTGGAGATATTGTTCGATGGCCGGACACTCAAAATTTGCCAATATCAAACACCGTAAGGGTGCGCAGGACAAAAAGCGTGCGAAAATTTTCTCGCGGCTGTCAAAAGAAATTACCATCGCCGCAAAAATGGGGCTGCCTGACCCAGACGCGAACCCACGATTGCGCACGGCGATTGCCGCAGCGCGGGCGCAAAATATGCCTAAGGATAATATTGAGCGTGCCATTAAAAAAAGTGCAGATGCGGGCGGTGATAATTTTGAAGAGGTGCGCTATGAGGGGTTTGGCCCCGGTGGTATTGGCATTATTGTCGAGACGCTGACAGATAACCGTAATCGTACAGCGGGTGATGTGCGTGCCACTTTTTCAAAAAATGGTGGCAATATGGGCGAAACAGGTTCGGTTTCGTTTATGTTTGACCGTTGCGGGGCGATTGCCTATCCGCCAGAAGCAGCTGATGCTGACAGTGTTTTTGAAGCTGCGATTGAGGCGGGCGCTGAAGATGTTGCAAGCTCTGAAGATGGACATGAGATTATTTGTGCGATGGAAGATTTGCATCAGGTAGCGGCCAGCCTTGAGGAAAAACTTGGCCCGCCGCCATCTGCGGGGATTGTGTGGCGGCCACAAAATGATATTGCCGTAGAGGAAGACGCGGCAGAAAAAGTTCTCAAGCTGATGGAAGCCTTAGACGATATTGATGATGTGCAAAATGTATATGCCAATTTTGATATTTCTGAAGAGGTGATGGAAAAACTTTCAGCCTAAGAAGTGTTTGATGAAGGGTAGCGATTTATGGGTTCACCCCAAAGATTATTAGGATTAGATCCAGGATTGCGCTTTATGGGCTGGGGGCTGATAGAGGCGCAGAATAATCGCCTGACACATATTGCGAATGGCACAATTGCGACCAGTTCGAAAGCTTCTTTGGCGCATCGCTTGGTAGAACTTGAAGCGGGGTTGGAAAATATTCTGACAAACTATCAGCCGCATGAGGTCGCGGTAGAAAATACTTTTGTGAACCGCGATGGGGCGGCTTCTTTGAAACTCGGGCAGGCGCGCGCCATCTGCTTGCTGGTGCCAGCACGCCATCAAATCCCTATTAGTGAATATGCACCGAATATGATTAAGAAAACCGTGGCAGGGGCGGGTCATGCTGATAAACAACAAATGCAAACCATGATGCAAATGTTATTGCCGCAAGCCAAACCTGATAGCGAACATGCAACTGATGCTTTGGCGGTTGCGATTGCGCATGCGCATATGGCGGGCCAGCAAAAGCGGGTTGAGGCGGCTTTGAAAAAACAGCAGGAGCGCGCATCATGATTGGGCGGCTCAAGGGCATTATTGATGATAAGGGCGATAATTGGCTGCTGGTTGATGTCAATGGTGTTGGTTATGTGGTGGAAGTATCCAGTCGCGTGCTGGCTAATTTACCCGCGATTGGCGAGCCGGTGACATTGGCAATTGAAACTTATGTGCGCGAAGACCAGTTTCGTTTGTTTGGCTTTGCCGATGAGCATGAGCGCAGCTGGTTTAAGCTGTTGATGAGTGTGCAAGGCGTGGGCGCGAAAGTGGCGCTGGCCATACAGGGTGTGCTGTCGGCGAATGAGTTAACGCAGGCTGTTGCGGCGCAGGATAAAGCAATGGTGTCGCGTGCGCCGGGCGTTGGCCCAAAAGTGGCGCAACGCATTGTACAAGAGCTGAAAGACAAAGTGCCTGAAGCGATGTTTCAAATGGCGGGAACACAGGCGACACCATCAGGTGAGGCGGCGGTACCCTCGGCGGTGGCTGATGCGTTGTCGGCTTTGGAAAATCTTGGCTATGCGCGGGCGCAAGCACATCAGGCGGTGATGCAAGTCATGGCGCAAACTGATGAAGACCGTGAGGCATTAACATCAGCTCAACTCATTCGTTTGGCTTTGAAAGAGCTTGGTAAATAAGGGCGGGCAATGGTTTCGGAACAAGATACAGACCGGTTAATTGATGGCCATATGCGGGCAGATGAGCATGATGATAAAGATGTTGCCTTGCGCCCAAAACATTTGGACGGCTTTATTGGGCAAAAAAAGGGCCGGGATAATCTTTCTGTTTTTATTCAGGCGGCGCAAAAGCGCGGTGATGCGATGGACCATGTTTTGCTGGCAGGCCCGCCCGGGCTTGGCAAAACCACACTCGCCCAAATTGTAGCCCGTGAGCTTGGGGTTGGTTTTCGTTCAACGTCAGGGCCAGTGATTACAAAAGCGGGGGATTTGGCAGCATTGCTCACAAATCTAGAGCCGCGTGATGTTTTGTTTATTGATGAAATTCATCGATTAAGCCCAGCCGTTGAAGAGGTTTTATATCCGGCTATGGAAGATTATGAGCTGGATTTGATTATCGGAGAAGGGCCAGCGGCGCGGTCTGTCAAAATTGATTTGCCTCCCTTTACCTTGATTGGGGCAACCACGCGGGCGGGTTTATTGACAACGCCTTTGCGTGACCGGTTTGGGATTCCGGTTTATTTGAATTTTTATGAAGAGGCAGAGCTGGAAGAAATTGTCCAGCGAAATGCGGCTTTGATGCAGCTGAATTTGACCCAAGCAGGGGCGCTTGAGATTGCCCGCAGGTCGCGTGGCACGCCCCGTGTTGCTGGACGGCTATTGCGGCGCGTGAGGGATTTTGCCGAGGTTGCTGATGTCGCGGAAGTTGATGACCAAATTGCTGACAAAGCATTGCGGCGGTTAGATGTTGACCAAAAAGGGCTGGACGGGCTGGACCATCGTTATTTGTCTTGTGTGGCAGAAAAATTTGCTGGTGGCCCGGTTGGGATTGATACCATTGCGGCTGCGTTGAGTGAGCCACGCGATGCGTTGGAGGATATTGTTGAGCCGTTTTTGATTCAGCTTGGTTTTGTCGCCCGCACACCGCGTGGACGGGTGCTGATGCCAGCGGCATTTGCGCATTTGGGGTTGGCAACACCAGCTGGTTTTGACCAGCACATAACGCATGATGATTTGTTTTCTGATGCTGCTGATGAAACAGGTTCAGAGCCAACGGAGACCAAAACATGATGGGTCGTTTTGACAACGGCATTCATGAACTTGATGTGCGCGTTTATTATGAAGACACTGATTTCTCTGGCTTTGTCTATCACGCCAATTATTTACGCTTTGCCGAGCGTGGACGGTCTGAGTTTTTGCATCATTGCGGCATTGACCATCAGCATATGCTTGCCGCTTCGCCGCCACTTGTTTTTGTTGTAACCCATATGGATATTGATTTTAAGGCCCCCGCTCGCATTGGGGACTTGTTAAGTATTCACACTGTTTACACACAAATCAAAGGTGCGCGGTTTTTTGTGCATCAAAAAATTTATTGTGGTGAGGCGTTATTATGGCAGGCCGATGTGACGGCGGCGAGTGTGACAACCTCAGGCAAGCCCGCCCGCCTTTCGGCTGAGTTTATGGATAAAATAACCCCGCATCTTATGCAAAAAGATCATATTTAGGTCTAAGTTTGGTCACATTTGGCTGGTTAATTTGACAAGAGTTAACAAAAAGGCCGTCACTTGCATTTTGCGGCGGTCTTCGCATGGGAGATGTTGCATGGATCCGGTTAGCGGGAGCGTGATTGCTGAACAGGCACAAACATTGGCGCAACACGATTTTTCTTTATGGGCGCTGTTTTTGCGCGCCGATTTAGTGGTTAAATTGGTGATGATAGGTTTGATTGTCGCCTCAATTTGGTCATGGGCCATTATTTTTGAAAAAATTATGCTGGTCAAAAATATTGTTACCCGTGCTGATGCTTTTGAGGATTTGTTTTGGTCTGGCGATAGTTTGCAAAATCTTTATCGCAAAACGGCGGCGCAAGCGGATCACCCAATGGCGCGGGTGTTTCATGCGGGCATGCGCGAATGGTTGCGCTCTGAACAAGAAGATAAGCCTCTATCGCAAATGCGCGGCTTGCACCAACGCATTGACCGCATGTTGACAGTGTCCATATCACGCGAAATGGCGCAATTGGAAAAACGCATGTTGTTTTTAGCGACTGTTGGGGCGGTGGCGCCATTTGTGGGATTATTTGGTACAGTCTGGGGCATTATGAATAGTTTTCAGGCGATTGCACTTAGTCGCGATACGAATTTAGCCGTCGTCGCGCCTGGCATTGCAGAAGCCTTATTTGCAACTGGGCTTGGCCTTTTAGCCGCGATACCTGCGGTGATTGCCTATAATAAATTCACAACTGATTTGGCTGGCTATGCCAATCGGCTTGATGTGTTTGCAGATGAGTTTTCGAGCTTGTTCTCTCGCCAGTTAGATTTGCAGGATAAATAATGGCAGGCGGTGTGCAACAACCATCGGGGCGCCCATCACGCACAGCGCGTCGCCACCATCGGCCAATGAGCGAAATCAATGTCACGCCAATGGTTGATGTGATGTTGGTTTTGCTGATTGTGTTTATGGTCGCCGCGCCTCTTTTAACAGTTGGCGTGCCAGTTAATTTGCCGCAAGCGGGCGCGGAAAGCCTGAGCGGTGATGATGAGCCTTTGGCGATAACCATTCAGGCCGATGGTCAGGTGTTTGTGCAGGACACGCTTATTTCGGCAGATGAATTAATCCCTCGTTTGCGGGCGATTATGGGGGAAGGCTATGACCAGCGCATTTATGTGCGTGGTGATGAGCAGGTTGCCTATGGGCGTGTTGCGGATATTATGGCGCGGATAAATCGCGCAGGCTTTGCGCGTGTGGCTTTGGTGACGGAAATGCCACAAGCAAGCGCAGATAATCAATCACAGGAAAAATCACGCTAATGCAGGCCAGCAGTATCCAGAAAGAACTCGGATTTTCGTTTGGTTTTCATGCGATAATCATTCTGGCTGGCTTGATTTATTTGCCCGGCCCTGATGAGTTCTCGGTTCCGGATAATGCTTTGCCTGTTGAATTGATTTCAATTGAGGCATTCACACAATTGGTTAAGGAAAGTCAGGCTGAGCCGGAAAAACAGGAAGTGCCAGTCAAAAACCCCCCGCCACCTAAACCTCAGCTGAAAGAAAAACCGGCGGAGCAAGTTACCGCTGCTCCGCCTGCTGTGCCGCCCGCCTTAGCTGCAGCAGCAGATGCCATGCCTGCGCTTGAGCCAGAAAACCAGCCGGTGAAAAAGACTGAAGCAAAAGAAGAATTTGTGAATTTGGTTGCGGCGCCACGCCCAATGCCCCGCCCAGAAAGACGCCCTGAAGGACGCCAAGAAAGAACACAGGCCGCGCCTGACATAACTCCTGAAAAAACAGAAAAAACAGCGCCTGAAAAGTCTTTTTTGGATACGGCAGCGGTGCAAGCTTTGCTCGATAAAACACCTGATGAGGTCGCGCCGCCTGTTGTTGAAAAACCGATTGCTGAATATGAGAAGCTAAGTTTAAGTGAGATTGATGCGTTTCGGGCGCAAATGAAACAATGCTGGACAGTGCCAGCAGGCGCGGCCAATGCCGATGATTTGGCGGTTCGTGTGAGTTTGGGTTTGAATTTAGATGGTAGTCTTGCTTCTGGGCCCTTTGTTGTGAATAAGGGGCGCATTGGCGATCCGTATTTTCGGGCGGCGGCGGAAAGCGTGTTGCGCGCTATTAGGCGCTGTCAGCCGTTTCAAATGCCTGCCGATAAATATCGCAGTTGGCAAAAAATGGAACTCAATTTTGACCCGAAAAAAATGTTCGGTGGTTAGGAGGTTGTGATGGCTTATCATGCAAAAAAGAGAGGGCGGAAAATGCGGCAATATAAACCCAACCGGTTATTTATATCGCGGTTTTTAATCGCTTTTTGTTTGGTTTTGTTCAGCTATTGGCCAGCGCAGGCGGCTTTACGGATTGATATTACGCAAGGGAATGTAGATCCTCTGTTTATCGCCTTAATGCCGTTTCAAGGTGCGCAAGGGGCGCCTTCAGAAGTTGGGCAAGATTTGGCGCAACTGGTGCAGGAAAACCTTGAGCGTTCTGGGTTGTTTCGTGCCATTGACCGCAAAAGTTTCATACAAACCAATTTGAAAGCCAATGCGCTGCCAAGATTTGGCGACTGGCGCATTATCAATGCGCAAGCGCTGGTTACGGGAGAAGCCAAGCTGCAAGCTGATGGGTCGCTCAATGTGAGTTTTCGCTTATGGGATGTGTTCGCGCAAGAGCGCATGGCAGGTTGGCAATATTCGACTACCCCTGAAAACTGGCGCGATGTTGGGCATCTCATTTCAGATGCCATATATGAGCGCTTAACCGGAGAAAGCGGGTATTTTTATTCGCGTATTGTTTATGTAGATGAAACGGGCCCCAAAAATAATCGCATCAAACGCTTGGCGATTATGGACCAAGATGGATATAACCCGCGGCTCATTACCAGTGGCAAAACTTTGGCCCTGACCCCGCGTTTTAGCCCGACCTCGCAGGAAATTACTTATTTGTCTTATGCGCAAGGCCGCCCCCGCGTTTACTTGCTGAATATTGAAACCGGCCAGCAAGAAATTGTCGGTGATTTTCCGGGCATGACTTTTGCACCGCGCTTCTCGCCTGATGGTAAAAAAATCATTATGAGCCTTGAGCGCAACGGGAATTCAAATATTTACACATTGGATTTGCGCACACGAGTGATGAAACGCCTAACCACATCGTTGGCAATCGACACTGCCCCTTGTTATGCGCCAGACGGCAGTCGGGTTGTTTTTGAAAGTGACCGCGCTGGCCGACAACAGCTTTATGTTATGGATGCTGATGGCACAAATATACAACGCATTAGTTTTGGGCAGGGGCGTTATGCAACGCCTGTATGGTCGCCGCGTGGTGATTTGATTGCCTTTACCAAACAATATAAGGGGCGGTTTCTTATTGGTGTGATGCGCCCTGATGGGTCTGGTGAGCGGATTTTAACGGAAGGCTATCATAATGAAGGACCTGCTTGGTCGCCTAATGGGCGCGTGCTGATATTCTTTCGCGAAAGCAAAGGCGCATCAGGCGGGCCGTCATTATGGACGGTTGATGTAACTGGGCGAAATGAGCGCCCCCTTAAAACGCCTGGGTTTTCGTCAGACCCAGCCTGGTCGCCGTTAATTAAATAATTATACTATTTGCATATTTAAGAAAATTTGTTAGAAAAATAAGGGACTTTTATA
Organism: Parvibaculaceae bacterium; assembly: GCA_965217015.1. Taxonomy (GTDB): domain Bacteria; phylum Pseudomonadota; class Alphaproteobacteria; order RS24; family RS24; genus JAYQKL01. The sequence continues at coordinate 192,916 of OZ244224.1, forward strand.
TAGAAGCGAAATGCTTTGAGGAGCTAACATGGTTCATAAATCAATCACAAAACTGGTCGCAATGGCGTTCGTGTCTTTTACGCTTGCGGCTTGTGCAACAGACAGCAGTTCAGTCTACGGTAATGTTTCTTCAAAAGAGGGGACAGTGCGCGAACTTGTGCGCAATGTTGGTGACCGCGTTTTCTTTGAAACTGATAGCTCTGTACTCACAGCCTCTGCGCGCGATACATTAAGCAAGCAAGCCCAATGGTTGCGCTCCAACAGCAATAATCTTGTGATTGAAGGTCATGCAGATGAGCGTGGAACGCGTGATTACAACCTTGGTCTTGGTGCCCGTCGTGCGAGCGCTGTAAAAGATTTTATGGTGAGCTTGGGTGTTGACCCTTCAAGACTATCAACAGTTTCTTATGGTAAAGAGCGTCCAGTATCGCTTTGCGCCAATGAGAGCTGCTGGTCTAAAAACCGCCGGACAGTCTCTGTCATTCGGTAGTTTTTATTAGCTATTGTTATAAAGGGCGTGTCTTCGGATACGCCTTTTTTATATGGCATGTCGAAAAGGCGAATATGGTCTAAGTTAGGTTTTGCCACATATCTGCCCTTTTTCACGATTATGTATATGATATATTTTAACGGCTTTTGAAAATGGCTTTTAGGGAAAGGCTGAAAAATGATGACGCGTCTGTTTAAGAATTCTTTTGACTATAATTCTTTTAAGCATAATGGACTTACCAAAAAAGCAAGGCTGATTGGCTTCTTGACGCTGATGCTGGGTGGCTTATTTGTCGCGCAGGTGCAGGCGCAGGTGCAGGAGACGGAGTCGTTTTTCCCGCTATCACCAGCCTATCAGGAAACAGAGTTAGAGACGAACCCAATATCTGAGGCATTACAGGACCCGCTGGTGGATATTGTGCCGGTGGCTGCGGACGCAACTCAAACAGAATTATTGGAACTGACCACAAAACTTGATGCCAAAATGACAACAATTGAAGAGGCGTTGAGTTTTATCAACCGGCGGTTGGAAAGCCTGCCCTTAGGGAACGCGCTGCCGCTTCAACAAGATCAAAACCAGCAAGAGCTATTGCAACGCCTGAGTGAAATTGAGAACCGATTGCTCGATATGGCACAAAATAATAATGTTAATTCTGGCGCGAATTCTGGCGCGCTGGACCAGGCGGGTGTTGCTGATTTGCGCCTTAGGCTTGGGCAAATTGAAGAGGTCATGCGCACGCTGAACGGCCAGATTGAAGATGTGTCCTTTCGTTTAACAAAATTAGGCGAGCGGTTTGAGCAAATTGCAGCGGATACAGAATTCCGTTTTCAAGAGTTAGAATTGGCAACACGCAAAAACGCCTCTTCCTACGCGCAGGCTTCTGCTGATGCGCAAACAACAAGCGAACCCCAAGTGCTGGGGACAATAAAGGTGCAAAAAACCGCGCCTATCCAGCAAGCGCAAGAGGCTGAAGCGGCTGTTTTGGTCGGGGAAGCGCGGCTGGTTGAAGATGACCCGCTTGCTTCGCGCACTAATGAAGATGTGCTGCCCGTGCAAGACCCATTGAGTGTTTATGATGAAGCTTTGCAAAAATTGCGCATGGGTGCGTATGAAGAAGCGCAAGAAAAGCTGGTTTATTTTCTTGAGTATCACAAAGCCCATAAGCTGGCTGGTAATGCGCAATATTGGCTCGGCGAAACATATTATGTGCGCCGTGATTATAAATCAGCCGCGAGCGCATTTTTGGAAGGTTATACAACTTTCTCAAAAAGCCAAAAAGCGCCAGACAGCTTGCTTAAGCTGGGCATGACACTGATGATTATGGGCGAAAAAGAAACTGGCTGCGATGCGTTTGCAGAGCTTTCTTCTAAATTCCCTGATGCGAACCAGTCGGTTATTCAACGCGCAGAAATTGAGCGCCAACGTGCCGGTTGCGTCTAAACAAACAGCTAAGCCCAATCCGCGTTGGTTGCGCACGCGGTTAAAGGCGCTATGCCCTGCGCCAAAAGGTAAAATGCAGCATTTTGCGCTGGCTGTTTCAGGCGGCGCGGATTCATTATCTATGATGGTGCTGGCGCATCAGGCTCAGCAGAAAAATCTGAATTTCACAGTGCTGAGTTTTAATCATAATTTGCGACCAGAGGCGGCAAATGAAGTCCGCTATGTGGCGAAACTGGCCAAGCAATTTGGGCTGCCAGTTAAGGTTTTATCCTGGCAACCGCAAAATAAGTTGGCCGATGTGCAGGCCAAAGCTCGCATGGCGCGATATGAAGCGATGTTGGCATATTGTGCGCGCCAAAAACTTGATGGGTTAATCCTCGCGCATCATTTGCAAGATCAGGCTGAAACCTTTTTGCAACGCCTTATTCGGGGGTCGTCTGTCGATGGTTTGTCGGCTATGCAGGCGGTCAGCTATTTGGATAAAATGCCAATAGGGGGGCAGGTGCCGATAGTGCGGCCTTTTCTTGAAACTGACCAAGCCGCACTGCACCGATGTTTAACGGCCTCGGGCCTTCAACCTGTCCAAGATCCAAGCAATTCAGACAACCGCTTCCAGCGTGTTTTGTTGCGGGAAAACCGCGCGTTTTTTGATGGTTTAGGGCTGACGGCAGAAAAACTAGCGGCCACGGCGAGCCGCTTACAGCCTGCGCGCGCGGTGTTGCAGCAATTAACGCAAGAGGCATTAAACCAACATTTACAAGTGGGCGCATGCGGGCAAATTTCGTTTGAGCGCGCCGCTTTTCAGGCTTTGTCACAGGAGATTGGCATTCGGTTTTTGCGCCAGATTTTCAGCCATCATCAGGATTATGCCCCGCGCCAAGCCCGACTTGAGGCGATTTATCAAACGATTTGTGACCCCAAAAAGCATAAACGCCAAACTTTGGCTGGTTTGATGTGTGACAGTCAACCGCATCAGGTTATTATCTATCGCGAACCTGCCGCGATTGACCCAACGCCCATCATTGTGAAAGCCGGTCAAACTGTGGTTTGGGACCGGCGATTTGTGGTTAAAGTATCAAAAAAAATGGCGGCAACTGTGCGCATCACCCCGCTTGGGGCTGAGGGTGCACAGGCCTTGCGAGATAAAGGCGTTAAATTGCCGAAATTGCCAGCTAAAATTCTGCATGGATTGCCGTGTGTACGGGCGCAAACGGCGCGCCAAAATGCCGGAAAATGGCTTGCAGTGCCGAAAATTTTGTCGCACCCTGCGATTGCGGTTGATTTATGGTCGCAAAACCACAAAAATAAACCATAATTCGGCCATGTTGGGCTGGTAATTATGGTCATGCGTTCCTATTTATATGAATATAGCACTTTGCACGGACAATTTTGCAGTGCGCGACATGAGTTTTTAGAGTGAAACTTTAAAAATGACGCTTTTGGTTTGAGGATGAGATTTTGAGCAATTTTAGAAACCTTCTGGTTTGGGCTGTTGTTGGTTTAATGTTGATTTCCCTGTTCAATATGTTTCAGGGGGGCGATGGTGCGGCTTCAAGAAATGAAATCACCTTTTCGCAATTTCTGGCTGAAGTTGAAGCTGGCAGCGTAACCCGTGTTACCATGAATGGTGATAAGGTGACCGGCACGACCGTGAATGGCCAGCAATTTACGACCTATGTGCCGCCAAATGACCCTAATTTGGTTTCGCGCCTCACAGATCGCGGCGTGTCGATTTCGGTAAAACCTGTTGATACTGGCCCAAGCCTGCTGGGTGTGCTGATAAGCTGGTTCCCGATGCTTTTGCTGGTAGGTGTGTGGGTGTTTTTCATGCGCCAAATGCAAGGCGGCGGGCGTGGCGCCATGGGGTTTGGCAAATCCAAAGCGAAATTATTAAATGAAGCCAGCGGGCGCGTCACTTTTGATGATGTGGCGGGGATTGATGAAGCGAAAGATGATTTAACTGAAATTGTCGATTTTTTGAAAGACCCAAGCCGTTTTCAGCGTTTGGGCGGGCGTATCCCGAAAGGCGCGTTGCTTGTTGGCCCTCCTGGCACAGGTAAAACATTATTGGCGCGGGCGATTGCGGGTGAGGCAGGCGTGCCATTTTTCTCAATCTCAGGCTCTGATTTTGTTGAAATGTTTGTTGGCGTGGGCGCCAGCCGTGTGCGCGATATGTTTGAGCAGGCCAAACAAAATGCGCCATGCATTATTTTTATTGATGAGATTGACGCCGTTGGTCGCCATCGAGGCGCTGGCCTTGGTGGGGGCAATGATGAGCGTGAGCAAACATTGAACCAGCTTTTGGTCGAGATGGACGGGTTCGAAGCCAATGAGGGGATTATCCTCATTGCGGCAACCAACCGGCCAGATGTGCTTGACCCTGCTTTATTGCGTCCCGGACGCTTTGACCGTCAGGTTGTGGTGCCAAATCCAGATATTATTGGCCGCGAAAAAATTCTGAAAGTGCATATGAAAAAAGTGCCTTTGGGGGCTGATGTTGATGTGCGCACAATTGCGCGCGGCACACCGGGTTTTTCTGGTGCGGATTTGGCCAATCTGGTCAATGAGGCGGCTTTACTCGCTGCACGGCGCAATAAGCGGATTGTGAGCAATAGCGAATTTGAAGACGCGAAAGATAAGGTCATGATGGGGGCTGAACGCCGCTCAATGGTGATGTCAGAAGAAGAGAAAAAGCTGACGGCCTATCATGAGGGCGGGCATGCACTGGTGGCCTTGAATCTTGAAGCCTCTGACCCTATTCACAAGGCAACGATTATCCCGCGTGGCCGCGCTTTAGGCATGGTTATGCGCTTGCCGGAGCGTGATCAGGTTTCGGTCACACGCGCAAAATTAAAAGCCGATTTGGCCGTTGCTATGGGCGGGCGGATTGCAGAAGAGGTGATTTTTGGTCATGAAAAAGTAACCTCTGGCGCGTCGTCCGATATCCAAATGGCCACCAATATGGCAAAGGCCATGGTGACGCAATTTGGTATGAGTGATGATTTGGGCCCATTGGCTTATGGCGATAATGAGCAGGAAATTTTTCTTGGTCGCTCGGTTTCGCAGACTCAAAATAATTCTGATGAAACGCAAGGCAAGATTGATGCCGAGGTGCGCCGCTTTGTTGAAGAGGGCTACGCCACGGCTGAAAAAATTATCCGTGATAAAATGGACGATTTGCACACGATTGCCAAAGGCTTGTTGGAATATGAAACACTTTCAGGTGATGAAATTATTGCTCTGCTGAAGGGCAACACCCCTGAACGCCCTGATGGCGATGCCGGTTCCGGCGATGATGGGGGTAATAAATCACCTTCCTTGACGGTGCCAAATACCGGTTCTAAGCCAGTTTCTGGGCCTGAGCCACAAGGTACATAAAGGCGGGTGATGCGTCCGTCCATTTTAGGTATTTTGAACATGACCGCCGACAGTTTTTCTGACGGCGGTCAGTTTTTGTCACCCGATGACGCGCTGGCGCAGGCGCGGTATTTGCATGAAAATGGCAGTGATATTCTTGATATTGGGCCAGCCTCAAGCCACCCGGACAGCCAGCCTGTATCGGCAGAAACCGAAATAGAGCGTTTGCAATCTGTTGTGCCGCAGCTGCTTGCGCAAGGCAGGCAGATATCAATTGATAGTTTTCAGCCCAAGACCCAAATCTGGGCGGCGGCGCAGGGGGTGGCGTGGTTAAATGATATTCAAGGTTTTGCCGATCCGCAGGTGCAAGAAGCGCTGGCTGATTATGACTGCAATTTATTTATCATGCATTCCATTCAATCGGCGGGGCCAGCAAAGCGTGAGCAAGCCCCTGCTGGTGATATTTGGGACGCGATAGAGGCGTTTTTTGATGCGCGTTTGCAGGCGCTGGACAAGGCTGGCATTGCCCGTGACCGCATGGTGCTGGACCCGGGCATGGGCTTTTTCTTGGGCGATACGCCCGAAACAAGCTTGCAGGTTCTTGGGCAAATAAAACGATTGCAGGACAATTATAAATTGCCGGTTTTGATTTCTGTTTCGCGCAAGAGTTTTTTGCGCCAGCTCAGTCACCGGCAAGTTGATGAAAGCGGGCCTGTAACATTGGCGGCTGAATTATGGGCGGCGGCGCAAGGGGTTGAGTATATTCGCACCCATGACCCGCGTCAGTTGAACGATGCATTGGCGTTGCAAGCACGGCTCGACACAATATAGCTTTGCTTGAATTGAATGCTTGAATTGACATGTTTGGATTGAAATTTTTTGCAAAAAGCCGTGATTTGCACAAATTGGCTGTCTCAGGCAAAAATATGGGTGATTCGAAATGTTAATCCTCAGCTAAAAGGGGCTCACATGGTTCGTAAATATTTTGGCACAGATGGAATACGCGGCACGGTTAATCGCGGCAATATGACGGCTGAGACGGCTTTGCGGCTGGGCATGGCGGCTGGGCGCGTGTTTCGGCGTGGAGCCTATCGCCATCGTGTGGTTATTGGCAAAGACACACGCCTTTCTGGCTATACGATTGAGCCGGCCCTTGTTGCTGGTTTTACCTCTATGGGCATGGATGTGTTTTTGTTTGGCCCGATGCCAACGCCTGGTGTTGCTTATTTAACCCGCACTTTGCGCGCTGATATTGGGGTGATGATTTCGGCCTCGCATAATAGTTTTGAAGATAATGGGATTAAATTATTTGGCCCTGACGGGTTTAAACTATCTGACGAGATTGAGTTTGAAATTGAGTCCTTTATGGAAGACGGTGTCGGCGCACTTTCTCCGCCTGAAGAATTAGGACGCGCAAAACGCATTGACGATGCGCAGGCCCGCTATATCGAATTTGCCAAACGCACTTTACCCCGCAGCATGAATCTCAACGGCCTAAAAATTGTGGTGGATTGCGCCAATGGTGCCGCCTATAAGGTGGCGCCAACTGCCTTATGGGAGCTTGGCGCAGAAGTGGTGAGCATTGGCGATAACCCAAATGGCATGAACATTAATAAAGGGTGTGGTTCTACCGATACAGCCTTGCTGGCTGAAACAGTTTTGGCTGAAAAAGCGGATATTGGTATTGCGCTTGATGGTGATGCGGACCGTGTGATTATTATTGATGAAAAAGGTCATCAGATTGATGGTGACCAGCTTATGGCAATGATTGCCACCAACTGGCAAGCGCGGGATTTGCTGTCCCAGCCGGGCGTGGTGGCCACCATTATGTCGAATTTAGGGCTGGAGCGTTATTTGAACAACCTAAAACTTGACCTTGTGCGCACGGCTGTTGGGGACCGCTATGTGGTTGAGCAGATGCGCCAAAAAGGCTTTAATCTTGGGGGCGAGCAATCAGGGCATATGATTATGTCTGATTTTGCCACCACAGGAGATGGGCTTATCGCGGCGTTGCAAGTGCTGACGGTGATGCGCCTGACCGATAAGCCCGTGAGCGAATTGGGCGCATTGTTTAGCCCCTTGCCGCAGGTTTTGAAAAACATCAAATATGGTGACACCCCGCCTTTGGAAACCGAGAAAGTACAGGCTGCGATTGCGGCTGGTGAAAACAAGCTTGGTAATCAGGGGCGACTGGTTATTCGTAAATCTGGTACAGAGCCGCTTATCCGCGTGATGGGTGAGGGTGATGATGCCGCGCAGGTGACGCAAGTGGTTGATGATATTATTGAGGCGATTGCCGACACTGCCGCTTAATGCCACCCTCATAAGATAGAGGTTATTGATGACAGACCCGCATCGGGACGCGAAAAAAGCGCGCATATTAACAATTGCCGGTTCGGATTCTGGCGGCGGCGCAGGTATTCAGGCCGATATTAAAACCATGACTGCTTTGGGCGGCTTTGCGATGAGCGCGATTACCGCCCTGACCGCGCAAAACACGCAAGGCGTGCAGGACATATGCGATGTGCCGCCCACTTTTGTGACACGCCAAATATCTGCTGTGCTGTCGGATTTGGGGGCTGATGCCATCAAAACCGGCATGCTGCCCAAAACTGATATTATTGAAGCCGTTGCTTTGTCCATAGATGATTATGAGGGCCCTTTGGTGGCAGACCCGGTGATGGTTGCCAGTTCAGGAGACCGCCTCTTGCAAGATGAGGCTGTGGCCGCTTTACAAAGCTGTCTTTTGGTGCGGGCGGATTTGGTGACGCCGAATTTGCCCGAAGCTGAAGTGCTGACAGGGCGCGGTGTGGAAACGCTGGACGATATGAAATTCGCCGCTGATGCGCTGATGAATAAGGGCGTGCAGGCGGCCTTGATTAAGGGCGGGCATTTGGCGAGAAGCGGCTCGGCTTTGGTGCAGGATTTGCTGGCCACGCAAGCCGGTTTTCAGCTTTTTGAAAACCCGCGCCTCGATAGCCAAAACACGCATGGCACGGGGTGTTCGCTGGCTTCTGCCATTGCCACGGGGCTGGGGCAGGGGCTGGAACTGGCGGCGGCTGTTGAGCGGGGCATTGCCTATGTGCGGGGCGCGATTTTTTATGCCGATGCGGAGCTTGGGCGTGGCACCAATAAGCCGCTTAATCATGGCTGGGTGCTGGCGCCGCAAACAAAAGACGGATAAGCGTTATGGACGACCCCGCCCGCCTGATATATTTGCTGATTTTGCTGGCCGCGATTGGCAGTGGGGTGGCGTATATGGCGCGGCAAAATCTTGGCAAAAGCGTGCAGCAGTTTCTGGTCTGGGTGTTGTTGCTGGCCGGGCTGGTGATTGTCTATGGCTATAAAGATATGCTGATGGGCCAGCTTTTTCCGGCCACGGGTGTGGCGCGTGATGAGGGGCTGGTGTTTTACAAAAACACGGACGGGCATTTTTATATGAACAGCCAAGTCAATGGCGTGGCGGTTCGGTTTTTGGTGGATACGGGCGCGAGCCAAATTGTGCTGGACAAAAAAACCGCGCAAAAAATTGGCTATGACCTCGATACGCTGGATTTTGTCCATAAGGCCTATACCGCCAATGGTGTGGTTTATGGCGCGAAAGTGCGGCTCGACAGCCTGCGCATTGGCCCATATTGGCATGAAAATATACCGGCCATGGTTAATGGCGGCGCGCTGTCCACCCCGCTGATGGGCATGGCCTACCTTGAGCGCTATGGCGAACTGCGCATCACCGGCGAGCGCATGGTTTTAAAGCCTTGAGGGGTTAATCCCTTAAGATATTCTTTTAACCCATCTCCCATTTCCGCTTGCCTAACAGGGGGCATTGGCTTATATCTTCGCGTGGGACACCCCTCCCCAACGAGGGGCAACTATCTGTGAGGGTAGAGATATGACAGATACAAACACTGCAGGTGTTGCGCCTGCCAAGCCGGATTTGCGTCCGGCCAATCCTGATTTTTCTTCAGGGCCCTGCGCCAAACGGCCGGGATATTCACTCAACCATCTTGAAAATGCTGTTTTGGGCCGCTCGCACCGCTCAAAGCCTGGCAAAGAACGCCTGAAAGAGGCCATTGACCGCACGCGGGAAATTTTGCGTGTGCCAGATGACTATCATATTGGCATTGTGCCGGGCTCGGATACCGGCGCCTATGAAATGGCCATGTGGAGCCTGCTCGGCGCGCGCGGCTTGGATATTTTGGGCTGGGAAAGCTTTGGCAAAGGTTGGATTACGGACGCCGTCAAACAGCTCAAGCTGGACGATGTGCGCGTGATGGAAGCCGATTATGGCCACTTGCCCGATTTGAGCGCGGTGGATTTTGACCGCGATGTCGCCTTTACATGGAACGGCACAACCTCTGGTGTGCGGGTGCCAAATGGCGACTGGATTGCCGCCAACCGCGCTGGCCTGACTTTGTGTGATGCCACCTCTGCTGCTTTTGCGATGGATTTGCCATGGGATAAGCTCGATGTCACAACCTATAGCTGGCAAAAAGTAATGGGTGGCGAGGCCGCGCATGGCATGTTGATTTTAAGCCCGCGCGCGGTGGAAAGGCTGGAAAGCTACACCCCCGCATGGCCCCTGCCAAAAGTCTTTCGTCTGACCAAAGGCGGCAAGCTGATTGAAGGGATATTCCGCGGCGAAACCATCAACACGCCATCTATGCTGGCGGTTGAGGATTATATTGACGCGCTCAAATGGGCGGAAACTCTTGGCGGGCTCGACGCTTTGCTGGCGCGCTCAAGCAATAATTTGCGGGTCTTGCAAGATTGGGTAGCGCGCACGGGCTGGGTCGATTTTTTATGTGCCGAAGCCGCGCATGTGTCCAACACATCTATTTGCCTGACCATTACCGACCCGCGCGCAAAGGCCTTGCCAGAAGACGCGCAGGCCGCGCTGGCCAAACGCCTTGCTGCCCTGTTGGACGCAGAGGGCGTAGCATATGATATTGGCGCCTATCGCGACGCCCCTGCTGGATTGCGGATTTGGGGTGGGGCAACTGTGGAAGCCGATGATTTAGAAAAACTCACACACTGGCTGGATTGGGCGTTTGAAACCGCGCTTGCGGAAGCCCTATAGGAGACGAGATATGCCAAAAGTATTGATTGCAGATAAAATGAGCCCCCGCGCTGAAGAGATTTTTAAGGAGCGCGGCCTTGAGGTTGATGTGATTACAGGGCTGGAACGCGATGAGCTGATTAAAATTATTGGCGATTATGACGGGCTGGCTGTGCGCTCATCAACCAAAGTCACCCCGCCTGTCATGGAAGCTGCCTCAAATATGAAAGTCATTGGGCGCGCAGGCATTGGCGTGGATAATATTGATTTAGCCGCTGCCACCGCCAAAGGCACTGTGGTGATGAACACGCCATTTGGTAATTCTATCACCACCGCCGAGCATGCCATTGCGATGATGTTTGCTTTGGCGCGGCAATTGCCAACCGCCAATGAGTCCACCCATGCCGGCAAATGGGAAAAAAGCCGTTTCATGGGTACCGAAGTCAGCGGTAAAGTTTTGGGCGTGATTGGCTGCGGTAATATTGGCGCGATTGTGGCGTCGCGCGCGATTGGCCTGAAGATGAAAGTTATCGCCTTTGACCCGTTTTTAACGCCTGAGCGTGCGGTTGAGATTGGCGTTGAAAAAGTCGAGCTGGACGATTTGCTCGCCCGCGCAGATTTCATCACATTGCACACGCCTTTAACGGACAATACGCGCAATATTATTGATGAGGCGGCATTGGCAAAAACCAAGCAGGGTGTGCGGGTTATCAATTGCGCCCGTGGCGGATTGATTGTTGAAAAAGACCTGAAAGACGCATTGGATAGCGGCCATGTGGCTGGCGCGGCATTAGATGTTTTTGAAGTTGAGCCAGCCAAAGAAAGCATTTTCTTTGGTATGGAAAATGTGGTTTGCACCCCGCATTTAGGCGCCGCCACCACTGAAGCACAAATCAATGTCGCGATTCAGGTGGCTGAACAAATGTCAGATTATTTGCTGACGGGTGCGGTCACAAATGCGATTAACATGCCAAGCATTTCAGCTGAAGATGCACCGCGCTTGTCGCCTTTTGTCACGCTTTCTGAACAATTAGGTTTGTTGATTGGGCAGGTCACTGAATCCGCCATTACGGGGGTGAATATTGAATATGCTGGCGATGTGGGCGAGCTGAATTGCGCGCCCCTGACTTCTGCGACCATTGCAGGGCTTTTGCGCCCGCTTATGGCCGATGTCAATATGGTCAGTGCGCCCGCCATTGCGAAAGATCGTGGTATCAAAGTTTCGGAAACCAAAAGCGATTCAACCGGCGCCTTTGATACTTATATCCGGGTGACAGTGGAAACCAATAATCAGACCCGTTCGGTTGCTGGTACATTATTTTCCAATGGCCAGCCCCGCGTTATCCAGCTCAAAGGTATAAACATGGACGCCGAATTGGCACCGCGTATGCTTTATGTCACCAATAATGACCAGCCTGGTTTTATTGGTGCGCTTGGCACAGTCTTGGGCAAGCATGGCATCAATATTGCGTCCTTTAGTTTGGGGCGTGAGAAGCCGGGTGGCGATGCGATTTCACTGATTGCTGTGGATAATGAAATTTCTGCAGATGTTTTGTCCGAAGTTGGCGCTTTAGAGCAAGTTTTACAGGCAAAAGCACTTACTTTTTAGGCTGTAAACCCTTATAGTCCTGTCGGATATGAAAGGGAATCGCTATGGCTAATGTTGTCGTTGTCGGCTCACAATGGGGCGACGAGGGAAAAGGCAAAATCGTTGATTGGTTGTCGGAGCGTGCTGATATTGTAGCGCGTTTTCAAGGCGGGCATAATGCCGGCCATACATTGGTCATTGATGGGGAGGTGTTCAAGCTTTCTCTCTTGCCGTCAGGTATTGTGCGCAAAGGCAAATTATCGGTTATTGGCAATGGGGTGGTGATTGACCCTTGGGCGCTATTGGCTGAAATTGAACAATTGAGCGCGCAGGGTGTTTCTGTGACACCTGAGAATCTGCGAATTGCGGAAAATGCGATTTTAATTTTACCGGTGCATCAGGAGCTGGACGCGGCGCGAGAGCAAGCAGCATCTGAGGCAGATAAAATTGGCACGACAAAGCGCGGTATTGGTCCGGCTTATGAAGATAAAGTTGGGCGCCGCGCCATACGCTTTCGGGATTTGGCCGATTTAGACACGCTGCCAGCTAAAATTGATAAACTCTTGACCCACCACAACGCTTTACGGCGCGGGTTTGGGCAAGATGAATTCGCCGCCGCGCCCTTGATTGAAAAGCTTGAAGTCATTGCCCCGCAATTGACTGGTTTTGCTGAGCCGGTTTGGAAATTGCTGAATGAGGCAAAGCGTAAAGGCCAGCGCATTTTATTTGAAGGTGCGCAGGGGACGCTGTTGGATATTGACCATGGCACATACCCATTTGTTACCTCGTCAAACACGATTGCCGGACAAGCCGCGATTGGCTCTGGGATTGGGCCATCTGCACTGAACCATGTTTTGGGTATCACAAAAGCCTATACAACACGTGTGGGCGAGGGGCCGTTTCCGACAGAGCAGGAAAATGACATTGGTCAAAAACTCGGTGAACGCGGCCATGAGTTTGGCACGGTGACAGGCCGTAAACGCCGATGTGGCTGGTTTGATGCTGTATTGGTGCGCCAAGCCGTGGAAACAGGCGGTATTGATGGTATTGCGCTCACCAAACTTGATGTGCTGGACGGGTTTGAGGAAATCAAAATCTGTGTTGGCTACAAGCTTGATGGCGAAGATATGAGTTATTTGCCAGCTGATGCCGCGGCACAGGCGCGTATTAAGCCTGTTTATGAAACCTTAGAGGGGTGGACAGAGACCAGCTATGGTGCGCGCAGTTGGAATGATCTGCCAGCCAATGCGGTGCGCTATGTGCGCTATATTGAAGAGCTGATTGGCGCGCCGGTGACTTTGCTGTCCACCAGCCCAGAGCGGGACGATACTATTTTGGTCAGAGATCCGTTTGAGGATTAAACCCTGAAATTTTCCTTAACTTATGCGCAGGCGGGTTTTTGGCGTGTCAGCCCACTCACAAGTGTAAGGGTTACCAAATTTGCGCCCACACCCCATAAGCCAGCATGGAGATTGTAAAGCGGCAGGCCTGTATCGCCAAATTTTAACACCAGCGTGACCGCCAGCCCGATAATCAGCCCCGCCAGCACTGGCGTAGCGCGCAAGCGTGGCAGGTAAAGCCCCAACATCAAAGCTGGCATGGCCTGCGCCATAATCTCGATTTTCACCATCATAAGCGACCATATGTTTTGCGGCAAATTAGCTGCGAAATAGGCTGAGCTGAGCAGCAAGACCCATGTTAACACACGCCCGATAATGGTTAATTGCCGCTCGGTTAAATCGGGGCGGCGCGCATGGAGCACATCTTGGGTGATGGCGGCATTGGCAGAAAGCAGCGCGGAGTCGATGGTTGACATAATCGCCGCCATGCCCGCGGCCATAAACAACGCAACAAGCCAATTGATATAAGGGTAATGGGCCGATAATTGGGCGAGATAAAGCGGCACAATCTGGTCGGTTTGCGCAGCCTCAATCTCAGGTAAGGTCTGCCTTGCCGCTAGAGAGATAAGGATAATCGGCAATGTGGTGATGAGCGGCAGGAAAAACATCACAGCCATAGAGTTGCGCAATGACGGCCAGCTTTTGGCCGCGAACACGCGTTGGACGGCATGTGGGTATATGCTGATGGCCAGACCAAACATGAGAATAAGCGATATCCCCTTGCGCCAATCAGCCGCTGAAAAATGCTGACCTGATGAGCTGCTCTGCGTGGTTATCGCAGAAATCAGTTGAGGTAACCCATCAAAATAATGCACCGTGATGAGGAAAATGCTGGTAATGCCAATAAACAGCAGGCTGCCCTGTATCATATCGGTCAAAATCACCCCGCGCATGCCGCCAAGGCTTTCATAGATAGCCATGAACACCGCCATCAGCATCACCGCTTGTAAAAGCGGGATTTGACCATTGGTGAGTTGTTCTACCAACAGCCCAATGGCTTTGAAATTGGTCAAAATATACATAAACAGGCCAATCACCAAAACCAGATTAACCAATTGCGCCAGCCCCTCATGCTGGTAACGATGTTTCAAATAATCGGTGAGGGTAATAAATTTTTCGGTCTTCGCCAGCGCATATATTTTGCGCGCATAAAGGGCGAAAAACACAATCACAGCAGACATGCCCGCCACACTGAACAACGCCACCAGCCCATTGCGATAGGCATTGCCCGCAAACCCAAACAGCGTGTTGCCGCTATATTGGGTGGCATAAAGCGTAAACACCAAAGCTATGGTGCCAACCGAGCCGCCAGCCAAAAAATAATCTTTCAAATTCTCGCCTTTGGATTGTCGAAACGCCCATAAGCCAATCAATGGCAGCAGCAAAAGATAGCCCGCAATCAGATATAAGGTTAAGGACATGTGAAACCCCTTTTAGATTATTGTTTTGCCCAACACTGCCAGAAACCACCGCCTTGTCAAGGGGTTAGAGGGGGGTTAGAGGGGGAGGCTTAGAGGGGGGGTAGAAGGGGTGACGGCTATGAGAGCGGGGGGTGAGGCAAACCGCTTAATGTTTCACCGCTGTGCCGTCGATGATGGGGGCAGAGTCTTCTGGGCTGGCGTCCAGCAGGCCAGTTTCGCTGGCTTTATCGGTCATAGCCTCTTGCAGTTTTTCAAAGGCGCGGGTTTCAATTTGGCGAATGCGCTCGCGGCTGACTTTATGGGTCTGGCTTAATTCTTCTAAAGTCGCGGGCGGCTCGCTGAGACGGCGGGCGGTCAAAATGGCGGCTTCGCGCTCATTTAACACCGACATGGCTTGCAGCAAAATTTCGCGCCGCGCCTGATATTCACTGCTCTCGGCAAGGCTGGTTTCCTGCGTTTCGCTATCATCAACAATCCAGTCCTGCCATTCGCTGCCCTCTTCGCCATCATGGCGCATCGGCGTGTTGAGCGAGCTGTCACCGCCCGACATACGCCCCTCCATCATACGCACATCATCTTCGCTGACCTGCAAGGTTTCAGAAATGGTCTTCACCTCGTCAGGTTTCAAATGCCCGCTATCAATGTCTTTAACTTCGTTTTTCAAGCGGCGGAGATTGAAAAACAGTTTTTTTTGCGCGGCGGTAGTGCCAATTTTAACCAGCGACCAGCTGCGCAAAATATATTCTTGTATCGAAGCGCGTATCCACCACATGGCATAGGTGGCGAGGCGGAAGCCTTTTTCAGGGTCAAATTTTTTCACCGCCTGCATTAGGCCGATATTGCCCTCTGAAATAACCTCGCCAAGCGGCAGGCCATAGCCACGATAACCGGTGGCAATTTTAGCAACCAATCGCAAATGGCTGGTCACCAACATATGCGCGGCCTCGGTGTCTTCATGTTCCTGATATTTTTTGGCGAGCTGGTATTCTTGCTGCGCTTCCAGCATAGGAAACTTCCTGATTTCGCGTAAATAGCGCGTCAGGCTGCCATCTGGCGACAGGCTTGTCGTCAGGCTCGTTGACTGGCTCTTTAATTGGCTGGCTGATGGAGCCGCGCTTTTTTTCGCTGGTTTTTTATCAGTCATAATTGTTTGTATCTCACTACACACCAAATTGCTTTCTTATTATATGGGGGCTGGGCAGGCTGATGTAAAGGCGCTTGGCGCTATAAATTTTGCTCTAATGCCGTTTTGAGATGCGCCATATCGGCGGGCAGGGGCGCATCAAACGCCATTTGTGCCTTTGTGTCAGGGTGCTCAAACCCCAAATGCGCCGCATGCAAGGCCTGACGGTTTAGCAGTTCAGCGCTGGATTTCACCGGCGCGGGCAGGGTGTTGACCCGCGTGAGCTGGCTGCTGCCATAAAGCCTGTCACCCACGACAGGATGGCCTAAATGCGCCATATGCACTCTGATTTGATGCGTGCGACCCGTCTCAAGCTTGCATTCCAAAAGCGAGATAATGGGAGGCGCGCCCCATTTTTGCACCACTTTATATTGGGTGGCCGCAAACCGTGCTTGCGGGCTTTGCGAAACCTGAATTTTGGTGCGATGCTGGGTGTGGCGGGCCAAAGCGGCATCAATGCGCCCTGCCGCTGGCACGGGGCTGCTCCATACAAAGCACTGGTAACGGCGTTGCAGACGGCCATCTTTGCCGTGCGAGGCAAATTGCTCGGCTAAATAGTGATGCGCTTTATCATGCTTGCAGGCCACCATGACACCGCTTGTGTCTTTATCCAGACGATGCACAATGCCCGGACGTCTTTCGCCGCCAATGCCGGAAAGGCTGGTGCCGCAATGTGCCATTAACGCATTGACCAAGGTGCCACTATGATGGCCGGGTGCAGGGTGTACCACCATGCCAGCGGGTTTATTAATCACAATCAGTGCATCATCTTCGTAAAGAATATCAAGCGGCATATTTTCTGCCTTAATCGCAACATCTTTGAGCGGCGGCAGGGTGACAATGATTTCATCATCATGTTTGACCCGATAAGAAGGGTCCTCTATTTTAAATTCTTGATTGGCGCGCAAAAGCCTCACCTCGCCCTGCTTGATAAGGTCTTGAATTCGGGCGCGGCTTAGGCCATCTTGGCGCTCGGCAATCACTTTGTCGAGCCGGTTACCATTTTGGTCTGGCGCGACATAAAAATTTAATTCGGAGTTGTTAGCCATGACGCAAGATACACAAATTAACCCGCAAGCGGAAGAGTCAGATATAAATCAAATCCCTCAACCTTCACCGCGCCGCGTCAAAGCTCTGCTCACTGTTGTGATTGTGCTGGGGGTGCTGCTGCTGGTTGGATTGGCGGTTGTGGTTGGTACCATTATTAAACGGCTGAATAATCCTGAGGCGGTGCCGCAAAGCCGCGCTAAAAAAGGCTTTGGCGTGGTTGAAAGCATAGTGCCAGAGGGGACGCGCATTGTATCTACGCAAACCACGGCTGATAAGCTGGTAATCCAATTATCTGGCCCCGATGGTGAAAGTCTCATGATATATGATGTGCGCAAAGGCATTGAACTGGGACGGATTAAAATCGCCATTCAACAGGATTAACCGCTATATGGTTTCTGGCGACTAAAATTTCCAGAACTTTTCATCTTCAGAAAAGCGAATATAACCTATGTTGGCACCTGCGCGCACACCAACGCCTGTGCGCATCGGGGCGAGGGTTATTTCGCCACGCTTTTGAAAATTAACCGCAATACCCGCGATGAAATAGGCTGACCCCTCGACACCCGGAAAACGTTGGTAAATATCGTCAATCGCGTTGAGGTTATAAATCAATGTAAAGGTTTTGCTGGCATCGCCGCCCGCATCAATCCCAAGTGAGGGCCCGCGCCAGTAAATAGGGCGTCTTTCGCCGCTGCGGGTTACAATTTCGCCACGCCCAAAGCGCAAGCCAATGCCAAATGCGCCGCTTGCCTCTTCACCTTTAATATAGGCATTTGGTTCGCCCTTTTCGTCAAACACCGCATTGACAACTTCAGCTACGGATTCAGATGACATTTGAAAATAATTCGCGATGATTTTAATGACTTCGTTTTCAGTGAAGTTTTGAATTTGCGGTGCTGATTGCGCGCGGGCAGGGGTGATGAGTAAAACGCATAAAAGTGCGAGCAGTCCAGCCACGCTTAAAAAATAAAGCCAGAGGCTGATGAATAATGATTTACTTTCTTTAACATCGCTAAACATGGTGTTCTCCCACAGCATCTTCTTCAGCAGTGCGCTTTATTATGAGTGGCTGATTCGGTTTTATTTTACCATTTACTGGCAGGTGAGTCTTTTGCTGCAAATATTGCGGACGGGTTTACCAGAGAAAAATTAGAAAAAACAATGGGTTATGTGGTTTTTGGATTTAGGTGCGGGCGATGAAAAAAGGATTATCCAGCCCGCGTTCTAATTTGCCATAGGTGAGGGGCGCGCCGTCCAGATTTTCAACAATGCCGCCTGCACGGCGCAATACAGCATCAGCGGCGGCGGTATCCCATTCCATTGTGCGGCCAAATCGCGGGTAAAGGTCGGCCTCACCTGCCGCGAGCAAACAAAACTTCAAAGATGAGCCAGCTGAAATCAGTTCTTTCACCTTGATTGTTTCTAAATAATCATCTGTTTCTGCGGTGCGATGCGAGCGGCTGGCGACCACAGTCAAACCTGCCGCGTCTGGTTTGCGGGTGGTTATGGGCTTCGCTTTTGCAATATCAAAATCGTCAAGGGCCGCTTTTGTTGGTGCTATGTCAATTTGATAAGCCGCATCTGATAATGTGAAAAATAGTTGTTGTTTGGCGGGTGCGTAAACAACCCCTGCAACAGGCTGGGTGTTTTCAATCAGGCCAATATTAACTGTGAAATCCGTTTTTTTATTGATGAATTCTTTTGTGCCATCAAGTGGGTCGAGCAGAAAAAACACAGGTTCTAACTGCGTGACTTGCTCAGGGTTGAAAGTTTCCTCGCCAATGATTTGCACATTTGGATGCGCGGCCTGTATGCCGTGCGTGATAATCACCTCGCCCTCTTGGTCTGCCAGTGTCACAGGGCTATCATCGGCTTTGGTCTGAATTTGCACCCCGTCTTCATAATGACGCATGGCGTTGATGCCCGCTTTTATCGCGAGCGTGCAGAGCAACTGCATATTGGCGGGGGTAGAATAGTCGAAACCAGTCATAGGGAAATTCTTTCAATTATGTATCCTCACCCGTCCTAACATTTTTGCGCGTTGGCTTCAATTCTCCTGATGTTCTGGTGTTTTTATGGGTTTTTCTTTTAATGCATAGCCGCGCCCCCAAACCGTGCGTATGCAATCTTCGCCTTGATTGGCGGCGGCTAGTTTTTTGCGCAGATTGCAAACAAAAACATCTATAATTTTTGCATCGGGTTCGTCTATGCCGCCATATAAATTATCTAAAATCGCCTCTTTGGTAACCGGATTGCCTTTGCGGCGGCACAAAATCTCAAACAGGCGATATTCTTTCTCGGTCAAAGAGACCAGCCCGTTTGGGCCATGCACTTGCGCATGGGTGAGATCAATTTTAAGCTGACCATAATGCAGGCACTGGCTTTCCAGCCCTTCAGCCCGCCGTACCAGCGCATAAATGCGCGCCATCAACTCATCACGATGAAACGGCTTAATCATATAATCATCTGCCCCTTTGTTCAGGCTTTCGATTTTATTTTCAAGCTGGACATGTCCGGATAAAATCAAGATTGGGATATTTTGCTGGTGATTGCGGATTTCTTTAATCACCTCAATGCCTTTCATATCTGGCAGACCTAAATCCAATATGATGAGCTGGTAAAAACCAGTCTCGGCTAAATAAATGCCGTCTTCACCGGTCTGCGCCAGCTCCGACTCATGGCCATTCACCTCTAAAATCTCCGTGACGCAATTTGCTAAAACAGGATCATCTTCAATTACTAAAATACGCATTTTGTCCTCATCTATTGACCAAATAGCTTTACGGGTCTATCTCATGTGCAGGGCTGTTCACTTGCAAATCAAAAAACTGTGAACAGGCGTGAGCAGGTGTGAAGCCGCTTATCAACATAGGTAATGATGATGTCTGAAGCGCTGGAAAATCATGGAAACAAGCTGGCTGAGATTGACCTTAATCTTGGCCCTGCGCCGCGCGCGTCTCAACGCGTGGTGGTGGCTATGTCTGGTGGTGTGGACAGTTCGGTGGCGGCGGCGCTGGTTAAGCAGGCTGGGTACGAGACGCTGGGCATTACTTTACAGCTTTATGACCATGGCGAGGCTGTGCGCCGGAAAGGTGCGTGTTGTGCGGGCCAAGATATTCATGATGCGCGCCGTGTGGCAGCAGCGCTGGATATTCCGCATTATGTTTTGGATTATGAGAGCCGGTTTAAGCAGTCGGTTATGGACGATTTCGCGGATACTTATTTGGCCGGCCACACGCCAATTCCATGCGTGCGGTGCAATGAAACAGTCAAATTTCGTGACCTTTTAGCAACGGCGCGTGATTTGGGTGCTGATGCTTTGGTCACAGGGCATTATATAGAAACCCGCGAGCAAAATGGGCAATGGCAGATGTTCCGCCCTGTTGATGAGGCGCGCGACCAATCTTATTTTTTATTTTCAACCACCCAAGAGCAATTAGACTTTTTGCGGTTTCCTCTTGCGCAGCTCACCAAAGATGACATCCGCGCAATTGCTGCTGAATTGGGCCTGATAACAGCCGATAAGCCCGATAGTCAGGATATTTGCTTTGTCCCAAATGGCGATTATGCCTCTGTCATTAAACGCTTGCGACCAGATTGTGATTTGCCGGGTGAAATTGTTGATTTGGACGGCAATGTTTTGGGGCAGCATCAGGGTGTTCTGCATTATACAATAGGGCAGAGACGGGGCTTGGGCGTGGCCACAGGCGACCCGCTTTATGTGCTGGAAATTGATGCGGGTGCGCGCCGCGTTGTTGTTGGCCCGCGTGAAAAATTAGCAAAAACAACCATTCACCTTGATACGGTGAATTGGCTCGGAGATGCTGATGTTAATACGCAGGGCAAAACAATGCCGATTTTAGCGCGCATACGCTCAACCACCCAACCCCAAGAAGCCGAATTGACGCTTTTGGATAATGGCAAAGCCAAAGTTGAGTTGGCCACACCAGAAGAGGGCGTGTCGCCTGGCCAAGCTTGTGTGTTTTATGGCAGCGATAGCTTGGCTGGACGGGTTCTTGGTGGTGGCTGGATTGTGGACAGGTAACCATAATTGGGATAGCTTTAAGCGTGAATGAAACTGGGCGCTATGATTGCGCTTGCCCGTGTTTCGATAGGTTGCTTTATGTCAAGTAAAACGCTTACTGGTAATTTTCTAGACGACTTTATAAGTTCGGGAAAACTCTTTAATTTTTGGTTTTTCCAAATTATTGGCTGGACGGCTTTCAGCCTTGTGACTTTTCTGACCCTTACGGTTTGGTATGAGCAGGTTCGTCTTGAGCATGTCTTTCATATAATTCTGCAAGCCTTTTTTGGTGTGCTTTTTACCATGCCCATGCGCTATTTTGGCCGACATGTTTGGCAGAAGCCTGGCATATCTTTAATTGCTCTCAATGTCATCATTGTGCTGGTTTTTGCCATTTTATGGACTGTGATGCGCATGCAAACATTTTTATGGATTGCGGAAGAGTATGATATTTGGGAGGACTTTGGCGGCTGGGCATTTGGTTCGATTTTTGTTTTTACGAGCTGGATGGCGTTTTATCATGCCATTAAAACTTTAATGAGCCTTCAGTCAGATAAGGAAACTTTGCGCCTGAGCGAGATGAAGGCTAATGAAGAAAAAATTAAGCGTTTAACGGCAGAGAATTTAGCTCAGGAAAATCGGGTTAAAATTCTGCGTTATCAGGATAATCCTCATTTTTTGTTCAACTCCCTTAACTCTCTGACCGGGCTGATTGCGATGAAACGCAATGACGAAGCCATGGAGATGATACAATCGCTTGCCAGTCTTTTGCGTTTGTCATTGGATTTGGACCCGATGGATGAAATCCCGCTTGAAGAAGAAGTTAAAATAATTGAGAAATATCTGAATATGCAGCGAGTGCGCTATGGGGAAGATTTAATCTTCAATTATGAAATATCTACAAAAGCCAAGCAGGTAATGATTCCCAATCTTATTTTGCTGCCAATTTTTGAGAATATTTTCAAACACGCATTACCTTTTAATAAATCAAATGAGAAGTTTTACATTGAGTTATCGGCGAAGCTACGCCAACAAAAACTGATTATCACGGTTGAAAACTCAGGCGCAATAAGCCCTGAAGATTTGCAGAAAATTTCTTCAAATAATTCCTCGAAAAGTATTGGGTTGCCAAATTTAAAGGAACGATTAGCTGTTATTTATGGCGCGGGTTTTAATTTGGGCGCAGCAACATCAAAACTCGGGGGCTTAAAAATTCAACTTGAGCTTGGGTCATGATAAAAATTGGCGTTTTAGACGATGAAAGAATATCGGCGGAATATTTGGCCGCTGTTTTATCTCGTGTCAATGATGTTGACCTTGTTGGTTGCTTTTATAAGGAGCGCGAGGCCTTAGCCGCGTTTGAGGAAGCGCGCCCCGATATTCTTTTTGTTGATATAAATATGCCCATATTAAATGGGTTTCGTTTTTTAGAGGCTTTGCAAACAAAGACGACAAAACTGCCACTGGTTGTTTTTGTATCTGCTCATACTGAGTTTGCATTAGATGCGTTTCAGGTTAAAGCGGCGGATTATGTTTTGAAGCCTTTCACCGAAAGCAGGATAGAGGAGGCGCTTGGTCGAGCAAGGTCAATGCTGTCACACCCATCGCTTCATACGGTGGCATTAAATGAAAAGCAGCAAGAAAAAATAGATAAAAAAATTAGTCATTCCACTGAAGGTGAGCGTGGTTTGCCTGCCGAAAAATCAGAAAAGATTATTGTTAAGAATGGCGGGACACGCATTTTTGTTCAGCTTGAGGAAATTATTTGGGTTGAGTCTGACGGGGATTATGTACGCTTCTCAGATGGCAAAAAAATATATTTTATCAGGGCGACATTAAAGTCTATGGAAATGCGCTTACAAGGGTATGGTTTCTTGAAAATTCATCGTTCATGCATCATTAAAGCTGATAAAATTGAGCGTTATTGTTTTGAAAGCAATAAACTAAATTTTGTTGTTTTAACTGACGGAGCGCAATTCTCGGTTAGCAAAACATATAAAGTAGTCATTCGAAAATTCTTTGAAGACGATCTTTAAGAACCTTTTGTCGCAAGTTTTATATCATTCATCGCATTGCGCTACCGCCATTATAAATATGTATTTAATTTCCTATACATGAAAATAAGACGGGAGGATCTTATCATGCAATCTTTTAAGAAAAGATTATTGCAACATGTATTTTTTGGCGTAACTGCGGCTAGCCTTATTGTGCCTGCACAGGCCCAAGATACAGCAGCAGAAACACCAAGTTTTGATGAAATTGTTGTCACAGTTGAGCGGCGCGAGCAGTCTTTGCAAGATTTGGGCGGCACAGCAGCTAGTTTTGACAGTGAAACACTAAAAAGCCTAAATCTAACAAAAATTCAGGACCTTGATGGTGCGTATCCAGGTTTGAATATTGCTAATAATCAAGGCAATATTGAGGTTTGGATACGTGGCGTTGGTAGCTCTAACAACACAGAATTGGGCGATCCAGCGGCAGCAACCCATATGGACGGTATTTATGTGCCGCGTCCATCAGGTTTTGGTTCTGCCTTTTTTGACATTCAGCGCGTTGAAGTGAATTTTGGTCCGCAGGGGACTTTGCGTGGCCGTCAGGCAATGGCCGGGTCCGTTAATGTGATTCCTTTTAAGCCAGGTCTTGGCGTATTTGATGCGATGGTCGAGGTTGGCTATGGCAGCTATAATGAAAAAACACTTGAGAGTGTTGTAAATCTGCCAGTTAGCGATAATTCTGCTTTCCGTTTGGCTTATTACCAAATGAAGCGTGACTCATATTATTCAAATGCATCGCCAGAAGCAGCAGATATTGGTCTGACAGGTGTAGAAAAGCCAGAGCTTGCAGAAGCTGCTGATAACACCGCTTTCCGTGCCAGCTATTATATCGAGCCAACAGAGCGTTTGAGTGCGACTTTTACATATGAGAGCATTCGCGAAGAAGGCACGGGTTATACAGGCACAAACTATGCTAACCCACTCGGCAACGGCATTGCGGCTGATGATATTGATGACCCGCGCACTGTCGTGGCGCGTTATGCTGGTTCGCCTGAGGAAAACACAAGTCACAAAGGCTATAAGGTTGAAATCGACTATGAAACCGATTGGTTTGATGTTGAGTTTACAACCGGTATCCGCGATTTGACTTATGATTATCGCGCAGCGACACCTTTGAGCCCTGTTTATCCAGGCGTTTATGACAATCTTATTGGCAATCGCCCAGCAAGAGAGATTTATGATAATTACTCTTTCTTCGATACAGTAAGTGATTCATGGTCGCGTTCGCAGGAGCTGCGTTTTGTTGGCAATAACCCAGAGTCAAAACTCACATGGTCAGCTGGTATTTTCCGCTTTATTGAAAAGCAAAAAACCTTCCTTGGCTCGATTGCTGATACCAATCACGGTAGTTTCTTGGGTCAGGAATTTAACCAGCGTACATTGGCTGAAAGTGAGGCTGTTTATTTTGATGGGACTTACGAGCTAAATGACCGCAGCCGCATCACAGCAGGTGTGCGTCGTACAGAGGAAGAAAAAGACCGTTATGGTGTGAATGCAACATATCGGTTTGCCTTAGGCGGCTGGGATGGCAACCAACCCTTTGGAGATGTTGGTAATGCTCGTTTAGGTACGCAAGGTTTTGAATTCGCTAAGTTTGACCGGACCATTTACAACCCAGACACGAATGGTGACGGAACATTGACAGGAAATGAGCGTGTGGCGTTCTTCCTTGATGGTGTTGCTCAATTTGGTGCTAATGACAATCTTGATGAAGTTTTTGCCGCAGGCATAGAGTTGACCGGTGATTGGTGGCAGACTTATCAACCATGGTACGATAGTAATAAGTGGGCTCCGCTTTTTGCAGCATACCCCACCTTAGGTCGTTGTACTGACAGCAATTCAGTTGATGGTGTTGGCTGTCTGGCTGCAAACCCTGGTATCGGCATACCATACGATTTCTATTCATATGCTGTCGCCTATGGTGATATCAGCATGCAAAATGGCCGGATTGAGAATGAGTTCACCGACTGGCGTATTCGTTACGAGCATGACATTGACCCAGACTGGATGGCTTATGCCGTTGTTGCGACAGGTCACAAGGCTGGTGGTTTCAATGACAATATTGAAGGCACTGATGGTTTGCAAATCACCCCATCAGGTGTGGCGCCAACAGATTTCAATGTTAATACGCTGGCCCCACAATATGACAGCGAAAAAGTCATTTACTACGAACTCGGTTCAAAAAGAGAGTTTGAATATGGCAACACTGATGTGCGCCTGAATGTGAACATGTTCTATTATGATTATGAGGACATGGTTCTTTCAACACTGTTATCTGTTGAGAGTATTCTTGGTGTTGTCGGCATTGACCCAAATCTGGTTTCACAAAATGTTCAAACGCAGGTTGTAACATTTAACTTCAATGCGTCTAACGCAGAAATTATGGGGCTGAATGTTGAAACCGGGCTGCGTTTTGATAATGGTTTGAACCTTGATTTGAATGCTGTTTACATGGATACAGAAGTGAAAGCAGACGAAGCTATTCAAGATTCACGCTATGAAGCACAGCGTCTAGTTTCTATTGATGGTAATGAGTTGCCACGCGCATCAAAACTTCAGTTGCGGGCTAATCTGAGCCAGTCACACCTGATTAATGATTATGGTCGTCTGGACTGGATACTTTCTGCTGGTTACCGTTCATCACAATATATGACCCTGTTTAACTCTCGTCTTTATGGTGAGACCAATAACACAGGTCGTCTAGATGGTAAGGTTGATGGATATTGGACATTTGACGCGGGCATTGGCTTTTCGCCTAATGACAGCGACAAAGTTCGTCTGGAAGCATTCGTCAATAATATCACTGATGAAATTCAGCCGCAGGCCATTATTATCACGCAAAGAGATAATACAAGGTTCTTTAACCGTCCAAGAACCGCTGGCGTTCGTCTGAGACTGAAATATTAGTCTTATGAATGTGGCCCCGGCATGTTGAATGGCATGCCGGGGCTTTTTTTTGATGTAATTAAAAATTTACTTAAGTTTTGTAGAGAAAAGATGCGCAATTCACTTTTAAGTTTACTAACATATGTTGTGGCTTTGGCTGGTTTCACCTTACCTTCAATGGCAACGGATTTATGGCCTACAATTAAGCCTGCAATCAAAGCTGATGCTGCTTTAGAGCAAAAAATTTCAGCGAAATTGGCTTCCATGAGTATTGAAGAAAAAGTAGGCCAGCTGGTGATGGCGGAGATTGGGTCTATTTCTCCCTCAGATGTAAGAAAGTTTAATATTGGCGGCATCTTAAATGGTGGTGGCTCATGGCCAACAAAAACGCCGGGCTCAGATGTTAAAAGCTGGTTAGCTATGGCGGAAAGTTTTTATCGTGAGTCCTCAAAAAGCAGCACAGCAATTCCTGTTATATGGGGAACTGATGCGGTTCATGGTCATAATAATGTTTATGGCGCGACAGTTTTTCCGCACAATATTGGTTTAGGGGCTGCAAATAATCCTGGTTTGATGCGCGATATTGGCATTGTTACGGCTAGAGAAGTCGCAGTAACGGGTATTGATTGGGTTTTTGCTCCAACTGTAGCGGTGACAACAGATTTGCGCTGGGGGCGGAGTTATGAAAGTTATTCTGCTGACCCTGATATTGTGTCTGCTCTTGCGAAAGAACTTATTTTGGGGTTGCAGGGGCACCCAGCTTTAAACAATTTCCTCACTGAGGAAAAAGTTGTGACAACGGTTAAACATTTTGTTGGTGACGGTGGCACAAAATACGGCACTGGCCGCGATAGTCGTCTCGACCAAGGGGATACGCAGGTCAGTGAAGCTGAACTGGTTAACATTCATGGCAAGCCTTATTTTTATGCCATTGGGGCAGGCGCGCAGACTGTTATGGCGAGTTTTAGCAGCTGGAATGGCGAAAAAATGCATGGCAGCAAATATCTCCTAACAGATGTTTTGAAAAATAAAATGGGGTTTGATGGTTTTGTCGTTGGTGACTGGAATGGTCATGAGCAGGTGCCCGGATGTAATGTCAAAAGCTGTGTTCAATCCGTCAATGCAGGTGTTGATATGATGATGGTGCCAACTGATTGGCGCATGTTCTTAGAAAACACCATTGCTGCTGTGAAGTCTGGTGAAATCACAACAGAAAGACTTGATGATGCTACGCGGCGCATTTTGCGTGTGAAATATCGCTCTGGTTTGATGGACGGTGTGGCGCCCTCAAAACGCTTGCTTGGTGGGTCAGAGAATATGCTTGGGCATAAAGATCATCGTGAAATCGCGCGTCAGGCTGTGCGTGAAAGCTTGGTGCTGTTGAAAAATGAAAATGCGTTGCCTGTTAAAACAGGTCGCGTATTTATTGGTGGGCCTGCTGCTGATAGCGTGCGTTTTCAAGCCGGTGGCTGGACGATGGATTGGCAAGGTCGCAATGTAAGCGAAAACCGATATGGTGGTTTCACGCTTGTTGCTGATGGTTTGAAATCAGCTGTTAAAAAATCGCCTGCAAAAATTGTCACGAATGCCGACAAATTAGAGGCTGGCGATACTGCGATATTAATTATTGGTGAGACGCCTTATGCAGAATTTGAAGGTGATTTAGACACGACAGATTTCACAAAAGTGCCGACTGGTCTAACCGGTCAGATTGAAAGCCTAAATGAAAAAGGTGTTAAGACTGTTCTTATTTTTCTGACAGGTCGTCCGCTTGGTGTTGATCAGTTAATTGATGCGGCAGATGCTTTTGTGGTGGCTTGGTTGCCTGGTAGCGAAGGGCAGGGCGTTGCTGATGTTCTGGTTGCCGACAAGAAAGGCGATATAAATGCAAACTTCAAAGGGGTTTTGCCTTTCGATTGGCCGTTTAATAGCAATAATGCAACGAACAATGAGACAAAGCGCTATTCAATTGGTTATGGTTTAACTTATTAATTGTTTTGGGAGAGTCGTATGCTGTCGGTTTTAGATAATGTGGTCATTGGTCTTTATTTGGTCTTACTGATAGCGGCGGCATATTTTGTTTCTCGCAAAAAATCAACGACTGAAATTTCAAGTGAAGATTATTTTTTAGCCGGTAAGAGCCTGCCTTGGTGGGCAATCGGTGCTTCTTTGATTGCGGCAAATATCTCCGCAGAACAAATAATTGGTCAGTCAGGGCAAGGTTTTGTGTTGGGGCTGGCGATTGCTGCGTATGAATGGCAAGCCGCGATTGTTTTGATTATTGTCGCAAAATTTATGCTGCCAATTTTTCTCAAAAATAAAATTTACACCATGCCGCAGTTTTTGGAACAACGCTTTGGTACTGAAATTAAGGTCTTGATGGCGGGTTTTTGGCTGGTGCTTTATACGGCTGTTAATTTGACCGCAATTTTGTGGCTTGGGGCATTGGCTATCAATACGCTGACCGGTATCTCAATCAATATTGGTCTGGTTTCACTGGCAAGTCTTGCGATTGTTTATTCGATTTATGGCGGGCTGAGAGCCGTTGCCTTTACTGATATTATACAAGTTGTTGTGCTGATTTTAGGTGGCTTTATCATCACTTATATTGCGCTGGCACAAATTGGTGATAATGGCAGTGTCGTGCATGGTTTTAATCGGTTGTTCACTGAAATTCCTGGTCATTTCCAAATGATTTTTGCAGATGATAGCCCGCATTATTCTAGCCTGCCAGGGATTTGGACATTGCTGGGTGGCTTGTGGGTGCTTCATTTTTCTTACTGGGGGTTTAACCAGTATATTATTCAGCGCGCTTTGGCTGCTGAAAGCATTCAGGAGGCTCAAAAAGGTTTGGTTTTTGCGGCGGGACTAAAGCTGTTAATTCCCGTGATTGTCGTGATACCTGGTATTGCAGCCCTGTGGATGGCACAAAATGGCATGCTGGATTACAATGCGTTAGAACAAAAGCCAGACAGCACATATGGTGTTTTGATTGGGCTTGTGCCTGATGGCATTCGTGGCGTTGTGTTTGCGGCGCTTATTGCCGCCATTTTATCCTCTCTCGCCTCTATGGTGAATTCAATCTCAACAATTTTCACAATGGATATTTATCGCGATTATATTAAGAAAAATGCAGGCGAGGCGCATTATGTGCTGGTCGGGCGTTTATGTTCGATTGTGGCGATGATTATTGCGGTTGTGCTGGCCAAACCTTTTGTTGGCAATATGGAAAGCGCTTTTCAGCTTATTCAAGAATATACGGGCTTTATCGCTCCCGGCATTGTGTCGGTGTTTTTGCTCGGTATGTTTTGGTCAAAATGTACAAAACAAGCCGCTTTTGCGATGTTGTTTATTTCTGTGATTGCAAATATTGCGCTGAAAATCACCTATCCTGAAATTGCCTTTGTTATCCGTATTTGGGGTGTTTTCTTAGCGTGTTTGGCGGCGGGCTATCTGGTCTCAATAGTCAAGCAAGATGAAAAATCTGTCGCCATTGCTGATATTAGCGGTATTCAATTTTCAACCGCAAAGGGTTTTAATCACGCTTCCATGCTGATTACGGCCATTTTAATACTGATATATGTTGTTTTTTGGTAAGGCGTATTGCAAGACCGCAAACAATAAAGCTTAAAACTTAATACGCTGTTTCAGTTCTTGCTCAAAATTTTTCCAATCAGCATCATGCATACTGGCTGTGTCCATCATCCATGAACCGCCGACGCAAATAACATTTTCAAGCGCTAAATAGTCACGCGCATTTGCGGGTCCAATGCCACCGGTGGGCATGAAACGGATTTCAGGTAACGGGTCATATATCCTTTTTAAGGCCGGTGCGCCGCCAACAGATTCAGCTGGGAAGAATTTTTGATATTTGAAACCCTTTTGATAAGCGGTCATTGCCTCGCTAACTGTTGAAACGCCTGGAAATACTGGAATGTCAAGCTTTTGGAAGGCTGTAAAAAGTGCGCTTGTTGTGCCGGGTGAAACAATGAAATCGCTACCTGCAGATAAGGCTATTTCCAAACTTTCGTGATTTGTAACAGTGCCAGCCCCAATTGTCATATGTGGGAAATTCTCTTTAATAAGCGCAATGGCCTGCGCGCCAATACTGGTTCTAAGAGTAACTTCTAGAACACTTATATCGGTATTCATAAAAGCTTCCGCCATTGGCAAAGCGTGTTCAATATCGTTTATTACAATGACCGGAACAATATTGTGAGGCTTAGTTGCGTTTATCAAATTATCATAATTACTCATTATGTGCGCTTTCATAAAATCCATATGCTGCGGCGCCGATTAAGGGTGCCGTGCTATCAATCAATAATTTAATCGGGATATTGGGCAAATAATCCTTATGGGCCCAAACAGAATTAAAGCGGGCTTTAGCTTCCTCGCTGGTTAAAAAATTAGCTAAATGTTTCGAGACGCCGCCAGAAATAACCACGCCACCGCGTGCGCCCGTGACCAATGCCATATTAGCCAGACTGCTCATTATCATATTTGCGCGTACAAGGGAGACTGTCAAAAAGGGTTCTTCGCCCGCATGCGAGCGTTCAACTAACTCATGCGGGCTGATATCTTTATAAGGAACACCTTTAATCTCGCAAATAGCCTTGGTTAAGTCTTTCAGCCCCTTGCCTGCGCAAAGGCGTTCAACAGAAACGGGCGTGCCATCGCGCCCAATATGAGAAACAATCTCTTTTTCCAAATCTGTCTGAGGGGCGTAAATGCTGTGCCCACCCTCTGTGGCATAAGGGGTCCAGTTTGCCCCTTGTTTTATTAACAAGCAGGCGCCAAAGCCTGTGCCAGGTCCGGCAACAAGTATTGGGGCGTTTTGTTCGGCCACGCCTTTATTAATTTCGATAAAATTTTCTTTGCTTATTTCAGGGACAGAGCGCGCCATCGCCTCGAAATCATTAATCAAATGGACTTTAGGGATTTTGCAGGTTTTTTCAATAATGCGGCTATTGACCTGCCAGTTTTGATTTGTAAATTCAGCTTTTTGATCATTCACGGGCCCTGCAACCGCTAAAATGGCCTTGCTTGGTTTGTGGTCAATGCTTTTGATAAATCCTTGCAGCAAATCTTCAAAAACATCATAGTCACGCGATTTGAATTTTTCATAATCACTAATAATAATTCTCTTGCCAGATGCTTCTATTGCGATTGCAAATCGGGCGTTTGTGCCACCAATATCACCAACTAAAATCATGTTACATTTCCTCGTCAAAAAATATTGAGCCGCCTTTTTCAGCATTCATGGCTTTATTTCTGAATTGGGAAAATAAATTTCTGCCCAATGTTTGATAATGCTGACCAGATATTGGTGGTTTGTGGTGAGGCCGATTGGGGAAGTCATCTTCAAGAACTTGCAAGCTGCCTCTTGAGCAGTCTAATTCAATCATGTCATCATTTTGTATGCGCGATATTGCGCCGCCATCAACTGCTTCTGGAACCACTTGAATGGCGGCAGGAACAGTACCTGAGGCTCCCGACATGCGGCCATCAGTAATGAGCGCAACCCGATGCCCTTTTTCCAATAAAGTGCTTAAAGCGGGTGTCAATTTGTGCAATTCAGGCATGCCATTGGCTTTTGGCCCCTGATGTCGCAAAACAATTATGACATCACGCTCCAATTCACCGTTCATATAAGCCGTGAGCACATCATCTTGATTGTCAAAGACTCTGGCTGGGGCTTTAACAATATAATGTTTAGGGTCAACAGCAGAGGTTTTCACAATGGCGCGTCCAATATTGCCAGAGACAGCGCGCATGCCACCATTTGGGCTAAATGCATTTGCGCAGTTAGTCAGAATAGTATCATCGCCAGAGTCAGACGGGCTGTCCTGCCATGTTAAGGCATCATTTATTAATTTTGGTTCCCGCGCATAGCTCTCCAGACCCTTACCAGCAATTGTCGTGACATCAGTATGCAGATAGTCATTTTCTAAAAGAGTTTTAATGATAAAGCCCATACCACCTGCTGCATGGAAATGATTAATATCAGCTTCACCATTGGGGTATATTTTTGCGAGCAGGGGAATGTTTTGTGACAAAACATCAAAATCGTCCCAATCAATAAGAATACCCGCAGCGCGTGCGATAGCTGGCAAGTGAATCGTGTGATTTGTTGACCCGCCGGTCGCCAATAAACCAATCATGGCGTTAACAATTGATTTTTCATCAATGATTTCATAAATCGGTGGCGCTGTTTGTATGGCCAGCCGTACGGCTTCTTGGGTTAATGCGTCTCGCAAATCTGTATTGGGCGGTATAAAAGCCGCACCTGGAACATGCAGACCTATCATCTCCATCAGCATCTGATTGGAATTCGCCGTGCCGTAAAAAGTGCATGTGCCCGCACTATGATAGCTTTGCATTTCAGCATCTAAGAGCTCTTCGCGGGTTGCTTCACCGCGCGCATAGGCTTTTCGGACACGGCTTTTTTCAGCATTTGGTAAGCCGCTTGGCATTGGGCCTGATGGCACGAAAACAGCTGGTAAATGACCAAATTGTAAAGCGCCGATTAAAAGGCCAGGCACAATTTTATCGCAAATCCCCAAATAAAGCGCGGCATTAAAGGTGTTATGAGAAAGCGCAATGGCAGACGCCATCGCAATCACATCGCGCGAGAATAATGATAACTCCATGCCATCTTGGCCTTGTGTCACGCCATCGCACATGGCTGGGACGCCACCAGCAACCTGAGCGGTGGCACTATATTGGCGGGCATAGTCTTTAATTTTTTCGGGATAATGTTCATATGGCTGATGGGCCGACAGCATATCATTATAGGCAGTTACAATACCGATATTTGGCCAATTGCCACCAATGAGTTTTTTCTTGTCTTCAAGCGGGCAGGCGGCAAAGGCATGGGCTTTATTGCCCGCAGATATGTTTTTAGCTTTATCATTGTCCAGCGACTGGCGCATAAGCTGTAAATAGGCTGCACGCGTCGTTTGCGAACGGGTTATAATTTTTTCAGTCACTTCTTGAACAATTTTGTTCATTTTTTTCTCTCGCTATTTCAAACTTAATGTTTCTCAACTGGTCGCATATATATTGAGTTTCGACTTCAAAATGTCCATCGCCTGTGTGACGGGTAAGTCACTTCCTGAATGAAGCCAGTTTTTAAGAAGATTGCGTTTTTTTTCACCTTTGATAATCAGAAATGCTTTTTCGCATTGTGACAAAACATATGGTGTGATTGTGATGCGTTGAGTATATGACCCAGTAATATCAGACTTTTTAGGGTTGAGAGTCGCAACCAGTTTTTTGTCATTGCTGCGCATCATATTTTGATATTCTGGCGCTGACGAGAACCACGAAGCGACATGCCCATCTTCACCCATACCCAAAATAACAAAATAGGGTTTAGGTAATTGTTGATAGGCCATTTCAACGCAGTTTTTCCCCATTTCCGGATCGTCATGGGCAGATTTCATGGGAGTAAAATGCGCTTTTGCAGCATGATTTTGCAGCAGGGTGTTTTTCACCAAACGCGCATTTGAGCCTGCATCATCTTCATCAACCCATCGTTCATCAACTAAAGTGACATATATATTTTCCCAATTTATTTTTTGCGCGGATAGCAGTTGATAAATTGGGCCAGGTGTTGAGCCGCCAGATAGAAAAACAGTGCAGGTTTTTTGCGATATGGCTTGGGTAATCGCATTTGTTGCCGTATCTATCAGCGCATCTTCAGTGTCAAATTCTAGAATTTTACTATCAGCCACTTTGTTAATCCTTTAGTTTTCGTCCCACCATTCACGATTATCACGGTCTAATAACATGGCGGCTTTCAAAGGGCCGTTGGAACCGGCAACATAAGTTTCGACAGCTTGTGACGCTTTTTCCCATGATGTGAGTAAATTATCCGTCCATGCCCAAGCGGCTTCGACCTCATTATGCCCCATAAATAAAGCTAAATTGCCGCGCACTACATCCATCAGTAAGCGCTCATAAGCATCTGGATAGCGGATACGCGAGAAGCTTTCCGCATAGGAGAGATCAAGCGGCAAAGATTGCAGTTCAAGTCCACCAGGCCCTGGCTGTTTTATTTGCATATAAAGGCGCATGCCTTCATCTGGTTGCAGCCTAATCACAAGGCGGTTTGGTTCTTGAATGCCGTCACCAAACACATTATGGGGCAATGGCTTAAACTGCACCACAATTTCAGAGCAACGCTTGGCCATTCTTTTGCCTGTGCGTAAATAAAAGGGCACACCCGACCAGCGCCAATTTTCAATTTCTGTCTTAATAGCGACAAATGTTTCTGTTGTGCTTTCTTTCAAATTATCGGGCAGTTTATCCTTATATCCGGCAACAGCTTGATTATCGATTTGGCCAGCAACATATTGCGCGCGCACGGTGTTTTTGGCGACAGTCTTAGGCGTGAACCCTTTTAATGCGCGTAATACTTTAATCTTTTCTTCGCGCACATCGTCAGCATTAAGAGACAAGGGGGGTTCCATCGCTGTCAGACATAGCAATTGCAAAAGATGGTTTTGGACAATGTCCCGCACAGCGCCTGACTTATCATAATATTCATGCCGATTATCTACACCCAGTGTTTCAGCAACCGTAATCTGCACATGGTCTATCGTATGGTTAGACCAAACAGGCTCAAACATCGTGTTCGCAAATCTGAGCACCAACAGGTTCTGGACAGTTTCTTTGCCGAGATAATGGTCCATGCGGAAGATTGAATTTTCGTCAAAAACTTCTCCAACCCCATGATTGATGTTCACCGCTGTTTCAAGATTTGTGCCAATCGGCTTTTCAAGCACAACGCGCGCATTGTCTTTTTTAACACCTGTTTCCTTTATCATCTGGCAGATAGGAACATATAGGTCTGGCCCAACAGCTAGATAAAAAATGCAAGGACGGTTGTCTGCTGAGATATAATTTTTAAGCGTTTGCCATTCAGGCCCATTTTGGGTGGCGTCCATTTCGACATATTCAAGAAGCTGGGAAAATGCGTTCCATTTGTCGTCGCCCATATCTTTCTTTTGTTTTTGGCAAGCATCATGAGCCAGCGCGATAAATTCGTCTTTATTCAAAGACTGGCGTGAAACCCCGATAATTTTACTGGAGCTGTCAATTTGACCATCTAAAAATCGGTGAAACAAAGCCGGTAATAATTTAAGCTTCGATAAATCACCCGTGACTCCAAAAATCACAATGTCAAATGGTTCTACTGGTACAAATTTGGCCATCAGCAACACACCTAAAAACAAATACAAACGAACTCTATTTTAGAGATATATGACAACGCTGTCAATTTTTAAGCACTAAAAAGGTCAGGTGTAAGCTTATGTTTTTTAATAAAGAATTAATTCTTTAAGGGAGCACAGCTGTCGCGTAAAAATAAATTTACGGGAAACTCATAATGGCGCTGCTGTTTTGTATGTCCGGCTAAAATATTGATCAAAACTTCCGCCGCACAGGTGGCCATTTCATCTACGGAAGGAGCGATGGTTGTCAGGCTGGGCCAAAAAAGGCCAGCAAATCGAGAATTATCATACCCCGCAATGGATATGTCCTCAGGGATTTTGAGACCATGATTAAGCGCGGCCATCATGACCCCCAAAGCCATTTCATCATTGGCTGCAAATATGGCTGATGCATCAGGCATATTTTGCCTGATTTTCATATATGCATCATGTCCCGACTGCATGGTAAAATCACCACTGACCATGCAATTATTTTGGGTATTGCCAAATGCTGTTGTGAAGGCGTTCTTAAATCCTTTTTTGCGCTGCCGTGCGGCACCATGCGTGTCCGGACCGCTCACATAAGCTATTTTTTTATGTCCCATTTCAATTAAATATTCTGTCATTTTTTGTGATGCTGTTACCTCATTCACATAAACTGAATAATCTTCAGGGCTTAAATCTTTGGGGGATATCAGCACATAATTTATCTTGTTTGCCCTTAAGCGGGCTAAGAGTTTACCATCGTCACAAATTGGCGGAGATAAAACAACACCATCAATATTAAACTCGCTCACATAATTTATAATTGTGTCAGCATAGCTTCCGTCCGCTAAAGATATTGGCTCGGCAACCGCGTAATAATGATGTTTGTGGCAGGCTTTAAGCATGCCTTCGTAAATTTTCGCGATATAGTCTGTGTTCGCATTATCATAAAAATGAACCAGCACATATGAGCGATTGCTCGCCAGTTGTCGTGCGGACATATTGGGTTTGAAGTTAAGTTTTTCAGCGGCTTCCAGAACTGCTTGGCGTTTTTGCTGGCTTACATGAGGGCTGTTATTGAAAACACGAGACGCCGTCTTGAGGGATACACCTGCGCGCCCAGCAACATCACTGACTGTCACTCTTTTTTCTTTTTTCATCACTCAAATCCCTCAGTAAGAAGATTAGCCTTAACATCTCATATATTAAAACAAATAATTTTGGTTCTAAAAATATTCATCGCGTTTCAATTCACATCGCGGCCATATTGAGTTTGGCCTTAAAATTTGGTTTACTGTAAAAATAATTGAAAAGGGATTTGTCATGTCACGCATCACATTACCAGAAGATAAAGCACCAGAGGGCATTGATCCGGGCAGTTTTTATGTGCCTGAAATCACTTCAGCGGCCAATGCCTATGCTTACGCGGTTTACAGCCATAGCCGTTTGCCACTGCGTGTGTTTGAGGGGGCGCGAATCGCAACGGCTGTTTTGAATGGCTGCAAAATTTGTATGAATTGGCGCGCGGCGCGCGATATTGAAAAAATGGGCATTACCGATGGTGTCAGCCAAAATGGCGATGCGCCTGATGAGGCTTTTTATCAGGCGGTGTTGCGCGAGGATTATAGCGCATTAGAGCCGCGTGAAAGGCTGGCCATTGATTATGCCAAACAAATGGGCGCCCACCCGCGTGATTTGTCGGCCAATGACACTTTTTGGCAAGAAATGAAAGCGGCCTTTAGCGAGGCAGAAATTACCGATTTGACCTATTGCATTTCTATGTGGATGGGGCTGGGGCGTATGACCCATGTTTTGGGATTGGATAATGGTTGCGAGGTGAGGCTGGACTAAATCTGCTTTTCAGTCCAACAAAACCGCATTTTTTAACACCAAAACAATTGCAAAATAATATTAATATGCTAAATCCCTAGGCACTAATTACATAACTTCATGGCGTCAGGTTGTTTTGAAAACCTTGCCTTTGGCGGAGTAGCTCAGCTGGTTAGAGCAGCGGAATCATAATCCGCGTGTCGGGGGTTCGAGTCCCTCCTCCGCTACCAAATTCTTCGAGATTGATTGTTTTCTTCCCCTTGCTGGCGGCGGCGCAAATCTGGCAAAGCGTTTGCTGTGCTGGTTGAATTGTGCTACTGCGCATGCTTATGCTCTGGCGGCGCAAGGCGCGTGCCAAAACTATATAGTCGAGAAAGCAATATATGTCTGCGTTTAAACTTCGCCTGAACCGGTTTTGGTTCGGTCCCTCTATGAATACCTCTCAGGCGCCGCAAATGACGCGCGCGCAGGCCGGAAAAGATGTTTTATCCGGTTTCACCGTGTCGCTGGCATTGGTACCAGAAGCAGTGGCGTTCGCTTTTGTCGCTGGATTGGCGCCTTTATCTGGGCTTTATGCGGCATTTATTGTCGGCTTGGTCACGGCCTTAATGGGCGGGCGTCCAGGTATGATTTCAGGTGCCACGGGCGCGCTGGCTGTGGTTATGGTCTCGCTTGTTTCCGCGCATGGCGCGCAATATTTATTCGCCTGCGTGGTGTTGATGGGGGTTTTGCAATTGATTGCCGGAGCGTTGCGCTGGGGTAAATTTATCCGAATGGTGCCGCACCCGGTGATGTTGGGTTTTGTCAATGGCTTGGCAATTGTCATCGGCCTTGCGCAGCTCGAACAGTTTAAAACCACTGATGGCGTTGGTGTGACCAGCTGGCTGGCTGGCTCTCAGCTTTATATCACGCTGGCTTTAGTGGTTGCTACAATGGTGATTATTTGGCTAACGCCGAAGTTGACCAATCGTATCCCGCCGCCGCTCATGGCGATTGGGCTGGTGACTGGTCTGGTACTTATTTTTGATGTCAATGTGCCGCGTATCGGTGATTTGGCAAGTCTGGCAGGGGGCTTTCCGCGTTTTATTGTGCCAGATGTGCCTTTCTCGCTAGAAACACTGCAAATTATCTTGCCCTATGCTGTTATTTTAGCCGCTATCGGACTTATTGAAAGTCTGCTGACGCTAAATTTGGTCGGAGATATGACCGAGCAACGCGGGGGAGCTTCGCAAGAATGTCTTGCGCAAGGCACATCTAATGTGGTGACGGGCTTTTTTGCCGGCATGGGCGGGTGCGCCATGATTGGCCAATCTATGATTAATATTAAATCCGGCGGGCGCACGCGCTTAGCGGGCCTGTCGGCTGCCTTATTTTTGCTGAGCTATATATTGTTTGCGGCTAACTATATTGAGCTTATCCCCATTGCGGCACTGACTGGCGTGATGTTTATGGTGGTTATCGGAACATTTGCTTGGACATCGATAAAAACCTTGCGTCGTGTGCCGCGAGCTGATGCCGTTGTAACCGTTGCCGTGACTATTGTTAC
Source organism: Parvibaculaceae bacterium (assembly GCA_965217015.1). GTDB lineage: Bacteria > Pseudomonadota > Alphaproteobacteria > RS24 > RS24 > JAYQKL01. The sequence continues at coordinate 231,444 of OZ244224.1, forward strand.
AGTCTGGCAGGATTTGGCGATTGCGGTTGTTGTTGGCGTTATTATGTCGGCGCTGGTTTATGCTTGGAATGCAGCTAAACGCATTAATGCTTCTGTTCGCCCTTCAGTTCGTGAAGCAGGGGCGCTGGTTTATGAAATTAACGGCCCGCTGTTTTTCGGCTCAATCAGCGCTTTTATGCAATTGTTTCAAATCGATAATGATCCAGAAACGGTAATTATTGATTTTGCAAATTCGCGGGTTGTTGACCAATCAGCCTTGCAGGCTATTGAAGATGTGGCGTCCAAATATGCGGCGGTGGGTAAATCCGTGCAGTTGCGGCATTTGAGCCATGACTGCCAGATGCTGCTTCGTAAATCAGGCCAGTTGATACTTGATAGTGCCGATGATCCTGATTACGGTATCGCTGCTGATTATGACGTGCAAACAGGGCGTTTGTAAGGGGCGGGTTCGTGTATGCGATATGCTGCCAGTATATGCTGAAATGCGCAACTAAACCCAATCGACTACCGGCTTCATCTTTTAATTTTGATATGCTTTTTTTCGTGTTTTGTCGCACGACCCGAGACACGCTTGCGCCACATACGAAAGCTTGACGGCTTCATCTCGCGGCGCATGAGTTTGATGGTTTCGGCTTCGGAAAGACCATAAAGCTGCTTAATGGCATCAAAAGATGTTTCGTCATCCCACGCCATAGCGATGATTTCTGAAATTCGTGCGCTGTCCATATGACTTAAATAATCCACAATGGCGCGGCGACCAGTGCTTGCAATAAAGTGTTAAAGGGCGCGGTGACAATAGGCATTATGCCTGAGCGGGTGTGACAATTTAACAGTACCATTTCACGCAAAATTTTTGTAAAATTAAAAATAAGCAATAATAAAAAATCTGCTTTGGTTGACCATAAACCTAAGGAACACACATGACTGACCTTCCTCTTGCAATTGATCTTGCCCGTTGGCAATTTGCTTTTACGATTTCTTTTCATATTATTTTTCCGGCCTTTACCATTGGGTTGGCTTCTTATTTGGCGGTGCTTGAGGGGCTTTGGCTCTACACCAAACGCCAGGTCTTTATGGATTTATTTCATTTCTGGGTAAAAATCTTCGCCGTGAGTTTTGCGATGGGGGTCGTCTCTGGCATTGTGATGAGCTATCAATTCGGTACGAATTGGTCGGTTTTTGCCGACAAAACTGGCCCTATTTTAGGCCCGCTCATGGGATATGAGGTGTTATCTGCCTTTTTTCTTGAGGCTGGGTTTTTAGGGGTGATGTTGTTCGGCATGAATAAGGTGGGGCCGCGTCTGCATTTTCTAGCGACTGTGATGGTTGCGTTGGGCACGCTGATGTCAGCATTTTGGATTCTCTCGGTAAATAGCTGGATGCAAACCCCAACAGGCTTTGGCATGAATGAGGCGGGGCAGTTTATTGCATTAGATTGGTTTGAAGTGGTCTTTAATCCCTCTTTCCCTTACCGGTTAATTCATATGGTATTGGCGGCATATCTAACAACGGCATTTGTTGTTGGTGCTGTTGGGGCGTTTCATTTGCTTAAAGATAAGCAAAACCGCGCTGCCCAAATTATGTTTTCAATGGCGATGTGGCTGGCGGTCATTGTGGCGCCCCTGCAAATTGTGGTAGGCGATTTGCACGGGCTCAATACGCTGACTTATCAGCCTGCAAAAGTGGCAGCAATGGAAGGGCATTTTAAAACCCAAAAAGGCGCGCCGCTTATCTTGTTTGGCTGGCCAGATATGGAGGCTGAGGAAACCAAGCATAAAATCGAAATTCCGAAATTGGGGTCAATGATTCTAAAGCATGATTGGGACGCGCAAATAACAGGACTTGATGCTTTCCCTAAAGAGGATTGGCCGCCAGTGCCGATTGTTTTTTGGTCGTTTCGCGTGATGGTGGGTATCGGTTTTGCGATGCTTGGGCTTGGTTTCTGGGCATTATATTTGCGCGCCCGCCGCCAGCTTTATGATATCAGACCCGTTTTATGGGCGGCTATTGCAATGGGGCCCTCGGGGTTTGTTGCGGTCTTAGCGGGGTGGATAGTAACCGAAGTTGGCCGCCAGCCCTTTACCGTTTATGGCTTGCTGCGCACGGCTGAAAGCGCATCACCCATAGATGCCCCAGCGATTGCGGTTTCATTGGCTTTATTTGCGTTGGTTTATTTCATTATTTTTGGGGCAGGTGTGTTTTACATTTTCCGTTTAATGCGTGCAAACCCGGCAAAATAGGAGGCCATTATGTTTGATTTACCAATGATTTGGGCAGGTTTAATTGCTTTTTCGGTGTTGGCTTATGTTGTGCTTGATGGGTTTGATTTAGGCATTGGGATTATTTACCCGCTCTTGCGGACGGAAGCTCAGCGTGATTATGCCATGAATACAGTTGCGCCGATTTGGGACGGTAATGAAACTTGGCTGGTACTGGGAGGTGGCGGACTTTTTGCTGTGTTTCCTCTAGCTTATGCGGTAATAATGCCAGCCCTTTATGTGCCAATCATCGCAATGTTATTAGGCTTAATTTTTCGCGGGGTGGCATTTGAGTTTCGTTGGCGTACAGTGCGCGCCAAAAAATACTGGGATTTTTCATTTTTTGCTGGCTCGTTTATTGCCAGTTTTGCGCAAGGTATCACTCTTGGCGCTTTAATTCAGGGGATTGAGGTTGTGGACCGCGCATATGCAGGCGGCTGGTGGGATTGGTTGACACCATTTTCAGTGCTTTGTGGCCTCGCTTTGGTCATTGCTTATGCTTTATTGGGGGCTTGCTGGCTTATTTTGAAAACTGATGGTGTATTGCGCGATAGAGCCTATCAGCTTGCTATGCCATTGGCCTATGCAATGGCTGCCGGTATGGGGCTTGTGAGTCTTTGGACGCCATTTTTGGATCCTAAATTCATGGCACGCTGGTTTACAACCCCGTCATTATATTATGTGTCCATTGTGCCGCTTTTAACCATTAGTTTTTTTGCGGTGCTTATTTATGCGCTGCAAATTAGGCGGGATAATCAGCCATTTTTTGTGACAATTGTGCTGTTTATTCTCGGCTATATTGGTCTGGGAATAAGCTTTTTTCCGCATATTGTGCCGCCAAGCATCACGATTTGGCAAGCGGCAGGGCCTGATAATAGCCTGCTATTTTTGCTGATAGGCTCGGCAATCCTGTTGCCAATCATTCTGATTTATACCGGTTATAATTATTGGGTGTTTCGCGGCAAAACCAAACAGGAAGGCTATCACTAATGCCTGACTGGCTGCGTAAAATAAGTTGGTTTGTTTTTTTCTGGCTGGCAGGTGTGATGAGCCTGACCATCATTGGCATGATGATTAAAATGGTGCTGAAAGTTTAATTAAGTCAGTTTTAAACAATTTCTTGTGTGTCAAGAATAGGGGCAGAATCAATATCTTCAGCCTCTAGCATGGCGACAATGCGTTCTAACGCGCTGATGATTTGTGACTGTTCCCACGCTGCTAATTGGCTAAATCTTTCCGAAAACTTTTCGTGCAACATGCGCGGTGCTTTTTCAAGTGTCCGCTCGCCCAAAGGCGTTAAGGAAAATTGCTGCCGGCGTTTATCCGTATCATCGGTTTTGCGACTGACAAGCGTTTTATTCTCTAACTTATGCAAAAGCGTGGTCATTGTGCCGCGTGATAATGACATTTGTTCGGCCAATTTTGAGGGGCTGATTTTATCAGCGCGTTTTATTTCTTGCAGAGCAATAAGTTGAGACACAGAAAGGGCAGAAGCCTTTGCCAGCGCCCGTGAGTCAGATGTTGTCGCTCGCGAAATCTGTCGCATTGCAATCAGCGCTTCATCGGTTCTCTGGCTCATTTGTGTCTCTTTAATATCCCATGATTGATTGTCTTTTTTATTCATCATGATTTGTTAGGGTTTTAGAATATTCTTCAAGCATGGTCTTTACAAGCGAATAAATGGTGAGGAATAAAACAAAAGTAAAAGGCAGGGCCGCTGTCAGCGTCCAGGCTTGCAAACTGTCGAGCGCTTGGGCGCCACCACCAACCAATAACACAATCGCTAAAAGTGAGATTGAGCCTGCCCAAAAAATACGCTGCCTGAGAGGGGTGTTGGTATTGCCGCCTGCCGCAACGCTGTCAATCACCAGCGCGCCGCTATCTGATGAGGTCACAAAAAACACAATCAATAAGGCCAGTGCTAAAATGCTGGAAATTTGGCTAAAGGGCAATTGCGCAAAAAGCTGGAATAAAACCAGTGAAACATCACTTATGCCATCACCAAGCCCGCCAATATTGTTTTTGGCTTGGTCAATGGCGGTGGTGCCAAATGATGAAAACCATATCAGGGCAATGATAAGGGGCGCGAGTAGGGTGACGCAAATAAATTCGCGCACAGTCCGTCCGCGTGATATGCGTGCCAGAAAAAGCCCAACAAATGGTGACCAGCTAATCCACCATGCCCAGTAAAAAATGGTCCAGCCATGAAAATAGGTGGTGTCTTCACGGCCAATAAAATTACTCAATGGCAGAAAAGACTGCACATATTGCCCCAGCGCCTCGCCATAGCTGGTCAGGATAAGTGCGGCAGGGCCAAATATGAGCAAAAACGCCAATAGCAATGCTGCGAGTATCATTGTGAAATTACTCAGTACGCGAATGCCTTTATCCAATCCGCGCACAACAGATAAAATGGTTAGCAAGGTGATAACAGCGATAAAAATAATTTGCGTATCGAGATTAATTGGCGTGCTAAATAAAAAATTCATACCGCTTGTGGCTTGCCGCGCTCCAAGCCCCAGCGATGTTGCCAGCCCCATCACTGTGGCGAGAATGGCTAAAGTATCAACAATATGACCCGGCCAGCCCCAGCATTTATCGCCGATAATCGGGTGCAAAATAATGCGCGGGGCAACAGGTAATTTTAAGTTCATGGTCAAAAACGCAATGCCCAGCCCAAATAGGGCATAGACCGACCAAGGGCCTAACCCCCAGTTAAACAAGGTGGCGCCGAGGGCGATATTTTCTGCTGCGTCAGAATTGGGCGCAACATTAAAAGGCGTGCCATACCAACCCGTATAATAGGCCAGCGGTTCTGCCGCACCGTAAAAGGTCATACCAATGCCCACGCCTGCAGAGAACAGCATAGCAATCCATGACATATATGAAAAATCAGGCTTGGCGGTTTTGCCACCCAACCGTAAACGCCCTAAGGGGGAAAGCCCTAATAAGATGATAAACAAAGTGATAATGCTGACCGTGAGTGAAAAGAACCAATCAAAGCGGCTCATAATTTGATTGCGTAAATTAAGCAAAAATTCTGCGGCCAAATCTGGCATGATTAAAACTAAAAAAGAAGAAATGCTTGTAATCAATGCACTGCATACAAAGACAGGCATATTGACATTTAGCCCAAAAATTTGGCTGTGCCCTTGTTCTTTAATTTGACGTTCTTTGATTTGATGTTCTTTGATTTGAGCGCTTGGATTTTTTTGATTGGCCATGCTAACGATTTTCCTCAAGTGAAGGTTCAGGCGTGTAATGTGCGCCTAAAGCATTTTTTAGGGGGGTGAGATATGGCTCAAAAGGCCGCCATGCGCCCACGCCTTTGCGGTTAATGGGCTGGCGCACTTGTGCTGCACTTGCCGTGCGTACCGCGCGCTTGGTTTTATGAAACTCTATGCAGGCTGGCTCAAATGGCAAGTTAAGAAAATCAAGAATTTGTCTGACCTGCCCCTCAATATCGTCGAGTAAATCTTCATGCTGAACGCGCAATATTTTATGCGGCAGAACCGTGTTCCAGTGATTCATTAAATCAACATAATCAGCATAATAGCGGCCAATTTCTTCAAGCCCATAAGTGAATTCCTGGCCTTGTGCGAAAAGTTGCTTGAAACCAGAAAAACAACAATCCATCGGATTGCGGCGCGCATCAATAATTTTGGCATTTGGCAAAATTAAGTGAATAAGTCCGATATGGCGAAAATTATTCGGCATTTTGTCCGTAAAAAACGGGGCGCCAGCACGATGCATTTGCGTGTTATCAATATAGTCCTGCCCAAACTGGTATAGTTCTTCCCCGGTCAGTGTTGCTAGGTTTTCTGGATAAGCACTTTCACCAAGTTGGTGGCTGGCGCGCAGATTATGCGCCAGACTTAAAATGTTCGGCAGTTCTAATGTGCCGTCAATCTGGCTATGCGAGGCCAGAATTTGTTCAATAAGCGTTGAGCCCGCGCGCGGCAGACCAACAATGAATATTGGGTCAGGTGCCGGACAACCTTGCCCACCTTGACGGCTCAACAGAGCTGGTGTGCAAATTTCTTTTTGGCGGGCAAATTCCTGCTGCATAATCTCCGGCGTATAACTGCTTTGGGCGTTTTTGGCGGCATTGCCCGCCTGATAATGCTCAAAAGCTGCTGCGTGGTCGCCCATTGCCTCATAACCAACCCCAAGCGCGAAATGAATATGAATACGGTCATTCATTGAGCATCGATTAGCCTCAATCAGCGCGTGCATAGCGTTTATTTCAGCCGCTGAAAATTGATAGGTTTTCATATTGGCCAATGCATAAAATGCTTCTCCGCAGTCGGGTCGCAGGGCAATGGCTTGCTGATAATTTTGCGCCGCCGCCTCATCTGCGCCATGCGTTTTGTTCAAATGGCCTAATAAAATATGCAGCACTGGGTTTGCAGGTTCTGCCGCAATCATCTCATTCACGGTCTGAATTGCTGTTTCGGTTTGGCCTGCTTGCATATCTTCGACTGCCTGCTGAAACCGATAGGTCATATTGTCAGGCTCTTGCGCAACAAGTTGCGCGCATAATTCATAGGATTGTTTGAATTTTTGCTGCTTTCTTAAAATGAGCAAATACTCAATCATGAGGGCGCTGTCATGCGGGCGCAATTGTGTGGCCGCGCCAAGCAGTTGCTCGGCCTCAGCATTAGCGCCAAAGCGCGAAAAAATATCAGCCAGCAAGCGCATGCCATCAACATGGCGCGGGTTTTCCTGCATGAAAGATTTGCATAAGGCCTCAGCCTTGGCCAGTCGTCCTTCATAAAGTAAATGTTTTGCCCGCAAAAGCGGGGCTGGCAGGCTCTCATGATAAGCGAGTTGCTGTTCTGCAAGCCTAAGGGCAGCCTTATTTTCGGTCTTTTCCAACAGCTGAATTTGTTGTCGCCATGCGGCCAGCAAGGCCGGATTGGCTTCGCTGGCGCGTTGGTAGGCGCGCAGAGCATCTGGCAAATTATTTTTACTGAGATAAAGATGTGCTTCTTCTAAAAATGCCCGCCCGAAAAAAGGTTCAATGGATAAAATATCAGCGAGGTATTGATGGGCCGTGGCGTGCTGTTCAAGATAGCGCGCACAACAGGCCGCCAAATAAAGGGCTTCGATTTTATCTTGTTTTTGCGTGGCAGGGTTTTGACTGTCTTGAGGTGTCGCAAGCGCGGCAATCGCGTTCTCACAAAGCGTGAAAGCGGACGAAAAATCGCCCGCTTCCATTTTTTGCTGAATATGTCGTCTTGTTTCTGCCTGATCCATAGCGGCAAGCTTAGAAATCACGCATGAACCGCAAGCCAATGGTCATTGGACGCATGGGGGTGACGCGTTGGCGGTCATTCACAAAATTGCGTGCTGTTTCGGCATGCTCATCAGTGACATTATCCATATAAACCTCAGCCGACCAATTATCGGCAGTGACACCAGCAGAGAAATTAACAACAGTCGAGCTGTCAACGCGGTCGCGGTTAATGCTAATAATGTCGCTATATTGCTCATCTGAGAAAATCACAGAGGGCATGACATGCGCAATTAAACTGCCACCAATTTCCCATTCATAACGCGCCCGCGCATTGAATTGCATTTCAGGGGCATAAGCCAAAGAAACACCTTTTTCAACATCATTGGTTGGCACGAGAACTTCGGTCACTTCTGTGTCGAGGAAAGAAAAAGCCCCCGTTAAGGTTAGGCCTTCAATGCTTTCCGGGACATAGGTGATGTCACCCTCAAGGCCATAAAGCTCGGCATTGGCTGCATTTTCAGAGAAGAAAAGATTGGCAATTGATGGGTCGAAAATAGTGGTTTGCAAACGCTCAATATCGACAAAGAACGCGCTGCCATTGAAGCGTAAACGGCCATCTTCAGATTTATATTTCCAGCCAAATTCAAAATTGCTTATTTCATCAGTATCCACCGCATAAGGCACGGTGTAATTGCCTGATGTTGTGCCGCCTGGACGGTTCAAGACACCCGGACGGAAGCCTTCAGAATAGGTGAAATAATAGAGCAAATCATCTTTTGGCGTGTAGGCCACACTGATTTTAGAAATGACACCATCTGATGTGGCCTTATCAGGGCCAGGGCCGGCATCACTAAACATAGTGGTCAGATTATTAGCAGTGGGGTTAAGGACAGGGCTTGGCAGCACGCCATCATTATTATTGTCTTTAGAGCCAAAGCCGCCACGCGCGCTGCCTTCAAGGTCTGTTTCCACATCATAAAAACGCGCCCCATAGGTCACCGCCACTAAATCTGGCACCAGCTGGTAAGTCACCTCGCCAAAGACGCCGAATTGTTCGTCTGTACGGGTGATGTCATTCCGCCATATAGCCGCGCCTGGATAGGGGCCTGGTTGGGAAATGCCCGGCGTGTTGACGGGGTAGATGTCAGCAAACCGACCTGCGCTGCCCAGATAAACAAAGTCATTGCGCTCTTTCAGCTCAGTTTTTGAGGTGAAAACACCAAATGTCGTGCTGGTGCGGTCATTAAAATCGCCTGAGAAACGCAATTCATGCGAATAGGTTTCCAGCTCAGAATAAGATGTCACAATGCTTTCAGGTGTTGAGCAAACCCCTGTCGGCGTGCCAGAGGAGTCATAGCTGGTGAGCGTATCGCCATTCATTGTGGCGCTTGGATAGGTCACGCTGGTGTCGCAAATATAATGTGGCAAATACTGACCGACAAACAGATAGTCGGTATAGTCAACCACTTGGTCGGTTTCGCGCTCGGTCATGGCGCCAGTGTAAAGAATATCAAGGCCAGCAAAAGTGCCGTCCACTGTCCAGTTCACATTCAAAAACTCGTCCGTTAACTTGTCATCTTGATAACGGCTGATTTTATAATCACCCAAATCTGGATCATCAAAGAAAACACCATCAGCTTCCATTCTTTGCTTGGTCACAGAGCCAGTGAAATTGATGCCATTATCCGCTTCATAGCGCACGCCCAGACGGATACCGCTATATTCAGTATCGTTTATATTATCAGCAATTCTATCGCTATTATCTGCAGCTTCAGCTGTCACCTGACTTAAGTCTGCACCGCCTTGAAAGCCTGTCCGCTTTGCACTGACGGGTACACCATTGCTGCGCATGGTGCCTTGCGCGCGGAAGCGGGCTGAGTCTTTTGCTGTAATTGCTTGGTTCGGAGCGATATTATCAATATAGCCGCCTTGCTGGTCACCATAGACAACCGCGCGAATAGCCATGCGGTCATTAATCGGGATATTCGTCACAATCTCGACTTTATTGCTATCGTCGCCATCTTTGGTCACAGAAGTGGCCCCGCGCACAGACAGGCTATATTCGCCAATGCGCGGTTTATTGGTAATCAGGCGCACAACACCAGCTTGCGAGCTAGCGCCAAATAATGTGCCTTGTGGGCCAGCTAAAACCTCAATACGCTCCATATCAACGGCATAAACATCAAGGTTACGGCCGGGTTGCGTGAGGGGTTGTTCATCAAGATATAAAGCCACATTGGGGGCAAGGCCTGCAACCCCTGCGGTTGTTAAATTCGGCGTTGTGGACGCCACGCCGCGAATGTAAATCGTGTTTTGACCAGGCCCAGAACCGCCCGCTGTCACACCTGGCAACTGCGCCAGATAATCTGTAAACACATCAACGCCTAACTCATCGAGCTGTTGTTCACCTAAAGCACTCACCGCAATCGGAACATCTTGTAAGCTCTCGCTTTTCTTCCGTGCAGTCACCACAATCTCGTCAATCGCACCTTGGGCCACGACATTTGTGCTGATAACCGAGGCCAACGCCAGAGACGAAACACCCAAAATTAACCGTTGTTTTAACATTGATATTTTCCTATATGACTTGCTTATATAATTTGTTGGTCAAATTATTTAATTTGCTGATAAATCTCGCAATTTCTGTAATAGTGTGTGTGTTTAACAATGTTTTGTTTGTTTATCAAACCATTTTTCAAAAAATTTGTGGATAGTCCCCATCACTATGGCATGATGACAAGAGAGTGTTTATGAATAGGCTTTATATGAGGCGGTCATATTTGCTGAGCTTAAGCTGGATAAGAAAATGCGCGATTGGTGGGCTGGTCGCACTCTGCGGGACTTGTGGGGCTGGTTTGCTGACGCCTAACGTGCTGGCAGAACTTAAAACGCTGACAACGCTGCCCGCGCAGGCGCGTGCGTTAACCACTGCCGAAATTGAAACAAATTTTGCTAATATGCGAGATGATGCAGCAGTCCAAGATGAAAAAGGCACCAAGGCGGTTAATTTTTGGTATGCCGATGGGCGGTTTGAAAATAACTGGTCGCGAGCTGATGCCAATGGCCGTGTGACGGGGCGCTGGTGGGCGGAAAACAATCAGCGTTGTATCATTATCGCGCAAGGCCTGCCAGAGCTTGAAGGTCAGAAGCGTTGCGCGCCCGTCTATCAATATAGAGATGTTTATTTATCTGTTGAAGCTGATGGGCGCGTGCATGGTGTGCATCGCTTATCGCCCATCAGTTCAGATTGAGGTCAACCAGATTAGTCTGATTTCAGTTCCATCAAGGCTTGGAACCCATTTGGAATAAAGACTTTATCGGCAGGGTTTTTCGAAATGCTATCCATGCCCTGTAAATATTTTTGCGATAATAAGATCTGCGCCGCCGCTTTTTTATCCAGTCCAGCTGTGAGCGTGTCAATATAATCGCGCTCTGCCGCCGCAACAATCCGAATGGCTTCGGCTTGGGCTTCAGCTTTTTGCTTAATCGCTTCGGCTTCCCCTTTGGCTTCTGAAATCAACGCGCGCTGGCGTCTTTCAGCCGCCATTTGCTGGAGCATGGCATCGGCGGTTTCAGACGAATAATCAAGCTCTTGAATTTCCACTCGGCTAAGCGTGATGCCCCAATTATTTGTCGCCTGCATCAAAGAAGCCGCGACATTTTCATTGATGCTTTGACGCTCTTTCAGCAAATTATCTAACGCATGTTTACCAATTTCAGAACGCAGCGCGTTAAGCGCGATATCAGCCAGCGCCCGTGGCATAATATCCACCTCATAAACCGCTTTGCGCACATCAATAATGCGGAAATAAATCGACGCATTGGTGGTCACTGTCACATTATCCGTGGTTTGGCATTGCCGGCGTGGTGTGTCGATTTGTTGTTCTGATAGCTCAATTTGCACGCCAAGTTTATTTGCAATGCCGCCCCAACCATCAACCGTTCTTACTCTCTCGATAAAAGGGATTTTGAAGCGAATACCATCTCTTTGAACCCGCGAAAAACGCCCCAAGCGTTCAATAACAACAGCATGGTTTTGTGGGACTGTATATATCAAGGCCATTAATGCTCTCCTAATGTCAAAATATTTGAGTTTTGTGCAATGATTTTATAGGTCTTACCCTTTTCAATATCGCCATCATATTCAAAGCTAAAAATTTCGCCGTCAACGCGCGCAAAATTTTTACCGTCAATTTCAATAATTTCAGCTGGTTTGCCAATAATGCCATCATGGCGGGACTTAAACTGCTCTGGCGCGATAAAACGATCGACAATTTTTTCGACCAAACGCCGCCATATGAGATAGTAGAAAAGCATGAGCGCCATAAAAATGGCGATATAAAGCGGTATGCTATATTCCCAGCTTAGGTCAATCACATCAACCGCCACATATGAAATTAGGCCGATAGCAATCCAGGACGGAATTTCAGAAACAATGGCGACATCTATCAGCAAAAGGCTGAGGCTTAATAATAATAAATAATGGTTTTCAATCATGTTTACCCTCTTATCCTAAAAGCTTAGTCGAAAAAAACATGGTTTGTAAAATTGAAAAAACCGCAGTTTAAATTTTGTTTGGATTTTTAATTTGTGGCGCGAACAAATCTTTGTCATCATCATATTTGTTTTAAGTGGCTTGACAGGAGAGGATTATGCAAAACGCTTTTCAGCTTGGTTTTGATGATGCGACCAAAATTAAAAATCTAAAATATTTTTTCATCTCTCTCCTCATCTCATTGGTTTTGTTAGGCATTGGCTGGTGGCAATTATCCAGCCTGGCGGATTTTGTGACCGATTATTACAGCGTTGATGAGGGCTGGCTCAGCACATTGATTGTGTTTTTGGTGCATGTTGTGTGCTTCACCATTGCCTATTTTCTAATCGCGCCGCTTATGTTTGTTGTTTTGTCCATGTTTAATGGCCGGATTATTCGAAATATTTATTTGGACCGCTATCAGGATTTACCGATAACCGCCAATACAGGCGAAATCGCGTCTCTGATTGAGATGTTTTGGATTTACCTCAAATATATTTCTATCTTCATTTTATGCGCGCCTTTGCTTTTTCTTGTTGGTTTTGGGCATTTATTTTATATCGCCATTAGTTATTTTATGTTCCGGCGGCTGTTGCTTTTAGATGCTTTAAGCAGCCACCTTTCTTTGCAAGAAATTCGCCAGCGTTCAAATGTGTTTGCGGGTGAATATTATGTCTCTTCAACTTTAATATTGTTTTTTGCCGCGCTGTTTCCGGGGCTCAATTTGTTTGTGCCTTATGTTGGGATTTGTGTTTTGGCCAATGAGTCAATGGCCGATGATTTGGCTTTGCAAAATATAAAAGCGAAAACCACCAGCCAGTCGCCAGATAATGCAGGTGAAAAAGACGCGTTAACAAAATATCGGGACTCATAATTTGCTTTACTCTTTCTTCAAAAAAGGGTTACGATAATTTGTTATTTCGAATTGTGTAAAGAGGGTTTGTTTTATGGCTTATGCAACAATTAACTTCAAAAATCCAAATACAGGTGCAATGAAACAAGCGCCTGTTGGTTTTTCATGGACGACTTTTTTCTTCTCATTTTTTCCAGCATTGCTTCGCGGACATATTGTCGGCGCGCTGATTATTTTTGCTGTGGCAATGTTAACAGGTGGGTTTGGTGTTTTGGTTTTCGCCTTCATATACAATAAAATGTATATCAAACATCTGGTTGGTGAAGGGTATAAAGTGGCCAACGCCTCAATGGAACTTGATTATTTGGCACAAAAACTCGGGATGCCATTAGAGTCTGCTGAGGGCTAAAGCCTAAACACTTAGTGTAAGAAACTGTGATAAACGGGAAGCGCTCCGGCTCTTCCCGTTTTTTATGCTTCTCTTTGGTTGTATTTTGTAAGGGTTTTTATTTTGCAGGTCTTTGGGTAAGCTAACTTATGACAAAACAAACCCGTATTTTACTGACAACAAAAGGCCACCCTTATGAGCGCGAGGCTTTTTATGAAATTTTTGACACCATGCCAGCCCTTGATTGGACTTTGGTGGAACAGCCCGCCGCGCAAGTTTTTTTCACGCCCGAGCAAGCCGCGGCATATGATGCTTTTGTGCTTTACGATATGCCCGGTATTTATTTCGATACCGCGCCGCCTGAAATCACCCCGCCATCACCTGATTACCAGCAAGGTTTTCTAGACCTTGTTGAGCAAGGGCATGGCTTTGTGTTTTTACATCATGCCATTGCCGGTTGGCAGGATTGGGACGCTTATGCGGAATTGATGGGCGGGCGGTTTCTTTATACACCCCGCAATCTGCGCGCTAAGCCCTGCATGGATAGCGGCTATCGTCATGATGTGACCCATCAAATATCGGTTGTGGCCGACCACCCTGTAACGCAAGGGATCCCACCCAGTTTTGAAATGGTTGATGAGTTATATCTTTATGAAGTTTTTGAAGATGATGTCATTCCATTATTAAAAAGTGATTATGATTTTCAAGCAGAAAACTTTTATTCGGCGGCCCGCGCGGCTTGTGATGGCAAGCTTTATGATAATGAGGGCTGGGCGCACCCGCCGGCCAGCGCATTGGTGGGGTGGGCGCGTGAGGTCGGCAACAGCCGAATTGTTTACTTGCAATCAGGAGATGCGCCAACAGCCTATGCCAACCCGCATTATCGCAAACTTATAGAAAATGCGATAAATTGGGTGTCAGATTGTGGGCGATAACGTAGTTTTTGGGCTTTCAAACTGTAAAAAACGCCTAAATATAAGCATTATTTAAATAGTCCATTAAAAACAATGGCTTAATCTTTAATTTTTTCCCAAAAAAAATGCAAAAATTATTTGCTTTGACAAAATGTCGCACTACTTAAGACTCGTGCGTATTAAAATCGATTTTTGCGTAGGGAGGCAACTAATGCGTAAACTATTTAATTCAATTAAACTCTCAATGGGTGCAATCGCCCTGACTTCACTTCCAACTGTCGCATCTGCTGGTTCAAATCTGAGCCAGAATGACTATGTCGGTGTGTCGTTTTGGTTGATTTCAATTGCACTTGTTGCGTCAACCGTTTTCTTCTTTATTGAGCGCGACCGCGTTGCAGCAAAGTGGAAAACTTCACTTACAGTATCTGGTCTGGTTACTTTGATTGCGGCTGTGCATTATTTCTATATGCGCGACGTATGGGTAGAGACCTATAATGCAACTGGCGTTGGTGATACACCGCTTGTTTATCGTTATATTGACTGGCTTTTGACTGTGCCGCTATTGATGGTTGAATTCTACCTGATTTTGGCAGCTATTGCGAAAGTACCAGCAGGCGTCTTCTGGCGTTTGATTATCTTCACAACATTGATGCTCGTATTCGGCTATCTTGGTGAAGCTGGTCTGATGAACAACACTGTTGCATTCGTATTGAGCATGTTGGCTTGGTTCACTGTTCTGTATGAAATCTTTGCCGGTCAAGCCAGCAAAATTTCTGCGGAAAATGCAAGCGAGTCTGTTCAGTCAGCATTTAAAACCATGCGCTTGATTGTGACATTTGGTTGGGCGATTTATCCGCTCGGCTATGTACTTGGCACAATGATGGGCACAGGTGATGCTGCGACACTGAACGGTGTTTACAACATTGCGGACGTTTTGAATAAAATCGCCTTTGGTGTGATTATTTGGAATGTTGCCGTGAAAGAATCTGAGTAATACGCTCTTTACGCACGCATTTGCGGGGGTGCCATTGGCGCCCCCGTTTTTGTTTGTGCATCTGAAAATTGACCAATCCTTATAATTTGTGACCAAGTTTTATTGCCCAGTTATATGAATCATTTCATATATTGAAGCATGTCAAATATTACAGTTTTACCAAGCTCATTACAGGCTGCCTATCGCGATTGGTTAGGGGGTCAGACCGAAACCCAGCAGGCTGAACGCCTGCGTCTGGCTGAAGAAGGGCAGGCACCGCCTGCGATGATTATCGCGTGTTGTGATAGTCGTTTGCCATCATCAGATTTATTTGGTGGCGAAACTGGTTCAAGTTTTATTCATCGCAATGTTGCCAATCTCGTGCCACCACCTGATGCCGATGGTCTGGGCGAAACGGCAGCGGCGGTTGAATATGCTGTCAAACAGCTCAAAGTCGCGCATTTGATTGTTTTAGGGCATTCTAAATGCGGCGGCGTGCAGGGGTGTTTGGATATGAATATGAAGGGCAAAGACGCTTTGCCATTTGATTATGTCCCGCAATGGGTGTCGGTATTGACGCCTGCCTTTGAGCAAAAGCAATCTGAAGGCGATGTTGATGCCAAAACGCTGGAGCAGGCTGGTATTGTGATGTCACTTGAAAACCTGTTGCAATATCCATTTGTCATGCAAGCCTGTGAGGCAGGGGCTTTGTCGCTGCACGGTCTTTGGTTTGACATTTCTGATGCGAGCCTCCACACTTACGACAAGGATAATAATTGTTTTAAACTTGTTGAGTAGTGTTAGGGGTGAGGGTATGCGTATTAAAAAATCCCACACATGTTGTCATCACACATCACGGCGGCAATTTCTGTTATTCAGTTTGGCGGCAGGGCTTTATTCGAAAGAGGTTTTGGCAGGCAATCACGCTGCAGGTCATGGCGAAAATAAAGTCATGGCGGGGGCGTTTGTTGTGAATGGCGTAACGAAAAAATCTGGTGATAGGCTCACAGATGCAGAGCTGAGTGTGCAAACAAACCAGCAGTCTGCCATTGTTGCTATGGGCAGTAATGTGTTTTTAATGGCGCCAGATAGCGATATTAGTTTCGAGCTTGATGGAGATAAACGCTTCACGGGGCTTAAGCTTGGGCTTGGGGCGGTGCATAGTGTGTTCACACCTAAGGCCGGCAAGCGGGTGGTGAAAACCCCGCATGCCACAATTGGTATTCGCGGGACGGGGCATTATGCTGAGGTTCAGCCTGCGCTTAATCGTACCTATAGCTGTTGCTGTTATGGTGAGATTGAGATTGAGAATAATGCATCTGGCACACGCGAGGCGCAGCAAACCAGCTATCATGAAGCGCGTATCATCACGGCTGCGGGTGACATTGGGCCAGCGCCCTATGATGTGCCGCTCAATCATTATGATGACAGCTTGGTGCATCTTGAAAAATTGGCAGGGCGTGAGCCGCATTGGACTTTGCCAAATGGCGAGCTGATTTTCTTTAACCCTGAAGCTTTACCCAAATAATCTTCATTAAAAGCCTTTAGGAATGGCTGGTATTTCGTTGGTTTATCTGCCAAAATTCCCATAAAGAAAGGCTTTTAATATGCCCACAGGCGCGAGTTCTTTTCGCTTTCGTGAAGCGACAGAAAATAGTTTTTACCTGATACTCTCTTTATTGATGGGGGTGGCGGGCGCTTTTGGCGCGCAGGGGTTTAAGCTGCTTATCGATTTTTTTCAAAAGCAATTCTCAAGCCCTGAACGCACTATGAGCGCCTATCTGGATATTGGCTTTATTGGCACACAGGCCAGTCTGAAGCTCGGCGGTTTTCTTCTTATTATAGCGAGCCTAATTGCGATTGTTTTGTTTATCAGTCGCCTGCAAAAATTTTATGGCGTGGCGGATACGATAGAAGGTGCGCGCCGCCCCAATGCACAGGTGGATATTGGTGGCGGGCTTTATTCCACCCTGATTGCCAGCTTGTCAATTGCTGGCGGTGCGCCAGTTGGGCAATATGGCCCATTGGTTCATTTTGGCGCGACGCTGGCGGCTATTTTGTCACGCTATGTAAATCTGACCCGAAATGCCTCTGAAGTGCTGCTGGCGTGCGGCGTTGCGGGGGTGATTTCTGCCGCTTTTGGTGCGCCTATCGCGGCGATATTATTTGTTCATGAAGTTGTGTTGCGGCATTTTTCATTACGCACATTCGCGCCGGTGACATTGGCGTCTGTTGTGGCCTATGTGGTGATGTCAAACCTGTTTCCGATTGAGCCTTTTTTAAGCCCCATTAACTTATCTATCCGCTCGGCTGATACAATCCTCTTGCTTATTTTAACAGGTCTGGGCGGTGGCATGCTGGCGGCACTCTTTATGCAAATTTGCTTGCGCACTGAACAGGCGACACCAAAACTCGGTGTGCCGTTTTGGTGTCTGCCATTTATCGGTGCGGTGCTATTATGGGTGGTTGGTATTTATGTGCCGCAAATTTTAGGTCAGGACATTATTGTCATGAAAGCAGCTATATCGGGGGATATTATGCTCGGCTTATTGATATTGTTCTGTCTGTTGAAATTACTGATGGCGGCGCTGTCTATTTCCTTTGGGTTTTATGCGGGTGTGTTTGCGCCCGCCCTGTTTATTGGTCTGATGTTTGGTGCGGCTTTTGGCCAAAGCGCGGTGATGGTTTTGGACATGCCGCCAGCCATTATTGGGTTACTGGCGCTGGCGGGCATGGGCGCGGTGATTTCATCAACCATTGGCGCGCCGATAAGCACAATTATCATTGTGTTTGAGCTGACCCATGATTACACCACAACGATTGGGGTGATGGTGTCGATTGTGTTTGCGAATTTACTGTCAAACCGCTTATTTGGGCGCTCTTTATTTGACCGCAAATTATTGGCGCGCGGCGTGGATATGTCGATGAGTCGGGGGCAATATAAGCTCTCGCAAACCCCGATAAAACAGCTTGTTTCGCAAGATTATTGCGCATTAACAACCGATATGAATTACCAGCAAGCCCTTAAACATATGGTGGCGACAGGCTTTTCAGAGGCCTATTTTCTTGATGAGGACAAAATTCTAATTGGCAAAACAGATTTGCATAAATTGATGCAATCCGAGAATGATTTAGGGCTAGACCAGCTTGGGCAATTTGCTGATTTTGTGATGTTGCGTGAAGAGATGTCGGTTCTGACGGCTATGGAAGAGATGTCTCATTTTATTGGCGAGAGTCTGCCAGTGGTTTCTGATAATGGAGAATTGATTGGCATTGTCACAGAAGCTGATATATTCCGTTATTATCTTTCGATAAATGAGCAAAGCCACGCAGAAGAGACCGTTTCGAGCCAGGTAGGCGCGTCATGAAACTACAGACCCATCTAAAAACCAAGCAATCGCAAAATTTGATGATGACGCCGCAAATGCAGCAGGCCATCGCCTTATTGCAGTTTAATAATCTTGAGCTTGATAAAAAAATTACAGAAGAGGTCGAAAAAAATCCTCTTTTGGAGCGCGCCTCAGCCGATGATGTGGGGGCCGAAACGGGGCGCGATGTGATGGGGCTTGCAGGCGGTGATGAAAATCTTGCAGGTGCGAGCGGGCAAGATGCAAGCGCGCAACCCGATATGGGCGCGCAGATGCAACGGGGCGAAATGCTGGGTTCTGGATCCGATGCGGATTATGAAAATCGCTGGGACGCTGAAGAGACAGGTTATGTCGAGGCTGGACAAATTGACCCGGGCAGCCTGATTGAGCAAATTGTTTCAGATAAGCCAAGTCTTCGTGAGCATTTGCGCCGACAAATTGAAGAAGAAATTATGGACCCCGACCTCAAGCCCATTTGCTTGGCGCTGGTGGAATGGCTCGATGAAGAGGGGTATTTGCGTGAAAATGATGCAGAGTTGAGCAAGTCCTTAGGTGTGAAAACAGATGTTTTCAAAGATGCTTTAGCGCTTTGCCAGCAATTGCAGCCCGCGGGTATTTTTGCGCGCTCTTTAACCGATTGTTTGAGCTTGCAATTGCGGGCCAATCAAAGTTGGGCGCCGGCCTATGAAACATTGCTGGCCAATTTGGATTTAATTATGCGCGGTGAATTAACTAAATTGCTGCGCCTTTGTGATGTGCGTCCGCAGCAATTAGATAGAATGATACATGATTTGCGCGCCTTAGACCCACACCCCGCTCGCGCTTTTGCCACTGATATGTTGCAGGCACGCGCGCCTGAGGTGATTGTGTATGAAGATGCCAGCGAGGGTGCTGGCTATCGTGTTGAATTAAATGAAGAAACTTTACCAAAAATTGTTGTCTTAAATGGGTATTGGGAAGAGCTGGCGGCCAAGAAAATGTCCAAGCAAGACCGTAAATATTTGCAAGACTCCTATCAAAATGGTCAATGGCTGGTGCGCGCCATGACCCAACGCGCCGCCAGTATTTTGCAAGTGGCGCGTGAAATTTTTCGCCAGCAATCGGCGTTTTTATCTGATGGTATTCAGGGGCTTAAACCTATGGTGATGCGCGATGTGGCCGATGCGCTGGATATGCATGAAAGCACAGTCAGCCGTGTGGTCGCCAATAAGCTGATACAAACCCCGCGTGGGGTTTTTGAAATGCGCTATTTTTTCACCAATTCAATCGGTAGCACAGATGGTGGTGAGGCTCTATCAGCAGAGGCGGTGCGCGAGCGTATTCGCCATCTTATTGAAACTGAACTGGAAACAGGCCGCAAAAAAATTCTTTCAGATGAAGCGATTTCTAAAATCTTAAAAAATGAAGGCATGGATATTGCGCGGCGTACCGTCGCTAAATATCGCGAGGCAATGCAAATTCCAACCAGCGCAGAACGCAAACGGGCGGCGCGCGCGGCGTCGGTGGGTTAGGTTACTTTTTTGAGTTCGTCCCAGCGCGTTGTGTAGCAGGGGGATAAATGGCTTTGGCGCATATACCAATTAACGGGTTGGCGCAATTGCCCAAATGCAATCATGCGCCCACCGGTTTGGCCATAGCGCTGGTTGATGGCGTCAAAGGCTTGCATGAGTTTGGCCTGACGGGCGCGTTCAATGGCGTGTTGTGGGTTGGTTTGCATGTCATGATAGCTAAAAAGCGTTTGTGGGCGGGTGTGCAGCGCATCGGTTATGTCATGACGCGGGCGCAGGCCGTCTAACATCACACCTGCTTTTTTATAAGCACAGTTTTCCCGAAAAATACGCTCTAATATAGTTTGGGTGGCGCGTTGAATGTCGCGTGTGTGGCTGGTCATTTCATGAAACTGGAACGCCGCTGCTTTGCTGTAATAAGGCGTATCTTTTTGATATGGATTGGTGCGAATGAAAACGCTGACAGAAGCGGCGAGCAAATCATCGCGCCGAATTTTTTCAGCCACGCGGGCGGCAAACCCAGCCAGTCGGTCAGCAAGAGCGGCGGCACTTTCAATCGGTGTGTGGAAACTGCGCGAGCAACATACGCTTTGTTTTGGCATGGGCGCGTTTTCAAGTGCTATGCATGTTTCGCCGCGCAATTCGCGCATGGTCCGCAAGCCAACGACCCCCATTTGTCGCCGCACCCAGCTATCTGGCGCGGCCTGAAACTCATAGGCTGTGGTGATGTTATGAGCGCGTAATTTTTTAGCCCAGCGCCGCCCAATCCCCCACACATCGTCAATTTCCGTCATTTGCAAGGCTTGCTTTTCAGCGTGTGGGGAAAGATAGCAGGCGCCGTCATCTGTGTTTTTTTTCGCAATGCGATTGGCGATTTTGGCTAATGTTTTGCTACGCCCAATCCCGATAGAAACCGGAATGCCTGTTTGCTGGTAAACGATTTGGCGGATTTGACGCGCATAGGCTTCATAATCCTGAATAGCGGGCTGTATGCCCGTAAAATCGAGGAAGCATTCATCAATGCTATATATTTCTGCATCGGGGGCGAAGCTGGATAAAATGCTCATCACGCGATGGCTCATATCGCCATAAAGCGCAAAATTGCTAGAGCGCACCACCACATCATGTTGTTTGATGAGGTCGCGTATTTTGAAATAGGGAACCCCCATTGCGATGCCAAGCGCTTTGGCCTCATTGGAGCGGGCAATCACGCAACCATCATTATTTGATAAGACAATCACTGGACGCCCACGCAGGCGCGGCTCAAAAACCCGTTCACAAGAAGCATAAAAATTATTGCAGTCAATGAGCGCAAATAAATGTCCCATTTCAAAGCCTAGCGAAAACCATGTATGGTATGGCTGACCACACCCCAAATTTCTGCCCCCTCTGGCAGAGGAATATCTTTATAGGCAGGGTTCTCAGGCCGTAAAACATAAGTGCCTTTTTGTTTTATCAGGCGTTTAATGGTCAGCTCATTATGTAAAACAGCAATCACAATATCATTATGGGTGGCGGTCAGGCTGCGATCAACAATTAGCAGGTCGCCTGGAAAAATCCCGGCACCACTCATGCTGTCGCCCGACACACGCAAAAAGAAAGTCGCCTGCGGGTGGTCAATAAGATGTTGGTTGAGGTCAAGGCTGCCTTCGATAAAATCATCTGCGGGACTGGGAAAGCCAGCTGAAATTTTTGATGTAAAAAGCGGGCGTTGTAGCTGTGACAACACATTTGCCTGATATAACATGACGCAACTCGAAAAAAAGAACAGAACAAGAACATTAGGTGCAAATATATGCGCTGTCAATCCTATTTCCTCTTTTCTTTAGCAATAATAAATGCGAAAAAACAGCAACAGTTTAAGCCGTGAAAAAAGGAATACAGATGTCTGATTTGAATGATGTTGTCATTTTGAGTGCTGTGCGCACTGCCGTTGGTCGCTTTGGTGGGAGCTTGTCAAAAGTGCCGATGGAAACATTGGGTGCGCTTTGTGTGAAAGAAGCGGCAGGGCGCGCGGGTGTTAAAGTGGAAGATATCCAGTCCGCGATTGTTGGCAATGTTATCCGAACCAAATCAAAAGACGCTTATATTTCGCGCATGATTGCGATTGAGGCGGGCATGTCGATTGAAAGTCATGCAGTGACGGTTAATCGCCTATGCGGCTCTGGCCTTGAGGCGATTGTGAACGCGACCCAACAAATCCAGACTGGCGAGGTAAAGCTTGCGGTTGCTGGGGGTGCTGAGGTGATGTCACAGGCGACATTTTCTTCGGCCAGCCCACGCGATGGACAGCGCATGGGCTCGTTGGCGTTTGAAGATGATTTGCTTGCCACTTTGTCAGACCCGTTTGGCGCAGGCCATATGGGCATGACGGCTGAAAAAGTAGGCCGACAGTTTGAGATTTCTCGTGAAGACCAAGACGCATTTGCAGCAGAAAGCCATCGCCGCGCTGCGCATGCTGTTGAAAACGGGTATTTTAAGGAGCAGATTGTACCAGTTGAGGTGAAGAGCCGAAAGCAAACACTGGTTTTTGATACAGACGAACATTTCCGCGCTGATGTGACGGCTGAAGGTTTGTCCAGCCTGCCACCTGCTTTCCAAAAAGATGGCGGCACAGTGACAGCGGGTAACGCATCTGGCATTAATGATGGCGCGTCCATGCTGGTATTAGCAGATGCAGCTTATGCGGCAGAGCAGGGCTTAAAGCCACTGGCACGAATTGTGGCTTATGCCCGCGCTGGGGTGGAGCCGTCTATTATGGGCACAGGCCCAATTCCAGCCGTGCGTCAGGTGATGGAGAAGTCCGGTTTGAGCATTGACGATATGGATGTGATTGAAAGCAATGAAGCCTTTGCGGCACAGGCTTGTGCGGTGTCAAAAGAGCTGGGCTTTCCGGCTGATAAAACCAATCCAAATGGCGGCGCGGTTGCGTTGGGTCACCCTGTTGGTGCAACAGGTGCGATTATATCGACCAAAGCCTTATATGAATTGGCGCGCATTGATGGGCGTTATGCGCTTATCACGCTTTGCATTGGCGGCGGGCAGGGCATTGCCGCGATTTATGAGCGTTTATAAATGCGGATTATGTGTTCGGTTTTTTCTTCACACTGAAAATATCGGTTAACACGGCATCTTTGAATTGAATGCCGCCCCAATTTGATTGCGCCCATTCAATAATGGCAACATCGCCCGGATAGAATTTATAATTCACTTGGGCGCGGTGGGGCTGCGTATTTCGGCTCACATTGAGGATAAAATCTTCAAGGCCTGGATTATGGCCAACAATCAGCAATGTTTGATAGCTGTCATCAATACCGCCCGCCAGCTCCAATATATCCTCAACATAACAATGATATAAAAATTCAGTATATTGGATTTTGGCATCTGTGCCGCGGTTTTCCAACGCTTCTAGCGTCTCTCGCGTGCGGGTTGCTGTTGAGCAGAGAATAATATCTGGCGCGTGATTGGTTAAAATATAGCGTGCCGATACATCTCTGTCTTCGCGCCCTTGCGAGGTTAAATAACGCTCCGTATCCGCCAGACCTTCCTGATGAATGGTTTTCGCATGCCGCCAAAGAACAAGTTTCACCATCAGTAGCCTGCTTCGATATCAAATATATTTATCAAATCTTCACCCTTGATGAAGTGGGAAAGGTTTTCCATGAATATGCTTAACATGCGCTCCATGGTTGACGGGTCGCCCCAAGAAATATGCGGGCTAAACCGTATGCGCTGGTCAGAAAAGAACCAATGCGTGGCATCTAGCGGTTCGTTCTGGGCAACATCTAACGAGGCGCAGCTAACCGTGCCATTATCAAGAGCCATGCGTAACGCGCTTTCATCAATCAGTTCACCACGCGCAATATTGATTAAATGCGTGCCGGTTTTTAACTGCTTGAAACTATTTGTGTTCAAAGCGTGATAAGTCGCTTTTGTGCTTGGCGCGGCCAGAACAAGATGGTCGGCATCGCGCACAAGTTCTGCAAAATCGCTGGCATGTTGCACGCCCTCAATATCTGGCACAGAGCTACGGGTAAGGGCGCTGACCTGCATATCAAAACTCAATGCGCGTTTGGCTAGTGCGCGCCCAATCGCACCAAATCCATAAATGGCCAGCTTTTGGCTGTCCAAGCAGGCCATAGGCGCATTGCCAAAATTCCAAAGTTCTGGCGGCTGCTCAATCCATTGCGCGGGCAGGCTTTTGGCTTGGGTCAAAATCATCGCCATCACCCATTCTGAAATGGGTACCGCGCTCACGCCTTTGGTCGTGGTGAGGGTAATATCGCCTAAGACATTGGTGTCAAAGCCGTCAACGCCGGCTCCGACAATCTGTATCCATTTTAGCCCTTTTATATCGGCGATGATGTTATCCAGCCCCTTCAGATTACTGGCAACAGCTAGCAGACAATCCGCTTCGGTATTGGCTGGCACGGCCTCGCCAATTTTTAGATACCCCAACTCAACATCTGGAAAATGCGCTTTGAGATGTTGTTCAAGCTCAGGCAGCTCAATTTGAGATAAAATTTTGACCATTCTTAAAAACTCTGTTTCTTGATTATGTTCAGCTTGTTCTGTTTTTATGACAAAAGATTAACATGATTTGCGATATTATCTGATGAGATAATTTCTTCAAAGGCCGCGCCAAGCGCCTCACTTCTTTTGACAACTTCAAGCCAGTTTTGGGTGCGGGTTTCCGGATCGTTTTTATAATGTCGGAAATCCTGACGGGACGGAATGCGCTGGTTCGGGAGAGCGCGAACAAATGCGGCAGAGGGCGCGATTAAAATGGTTCTGTCCAATAGGGCGGCATTCGCCCGCCGTTTTGGGTAAAACTTATCAAACCAGCGCAGTTTAATGTGGTCATAAAAATGCGGATATAGGGTCAGACCATCATCTTTTTCCCAGAATAAATCAGGCACCGGGTGATAATCCAACATGCCGCCATCATAAAGATTATGTGTTTGCCCGCTGAGTTCATGCTGAACCGGATGCATATAAACCGGCATTGACCCAGATGCCAAAACAGCATCGACCAAATTGTCTGGCGTCAAAGAGGTTTGCAGCGTGTGATAGCTGTCATTTTGAGCAATTTTACGCTGGCTGCGCGGGTCAGAAAAAATAACCCGCTCACAATATCCTGCCAACTCGTCACGCTGAAAAGGCGAGCGGGCAAAAACATGGCCCAAAACCGCGCTTTGTTTTAACCGGTTTTCAGTGGCAAATCCGCCAATCGGTTTGACCGTGCCGCAATGAAAGCGCAAATATGGGTGGCTTAAGATTTCATTTGGTTGGCCATTACCCAATAGGCGATGCAAAATGGTGCGGGTGGATTGACTAATCGCATCGCGAAGATTGGTTGAGTTATCGTCATTGCCAAAAGCGGCATAGTCTTGCGCGAGTTGGTGTAAGCGCGCTCGTGGATTGGCGCTCGCAGCTGCGGCCAGCTTGAACGCGCCAACAGAGGTGCCAAACAAATCAATATCATGGTCAATATCAGCCAACCAACTGCCGAAAATATATGCATCAAGACCCGCAATGGTCAGCCATTTAGACGCGCCAGAGGCACCGATAATCCGTGTTATGTGCTGCGGCTTTAACCCATTCTCGCAAATATGACGATGGGCGTGTGCGCCTGCATAAATGGTAAGTGGATAATCTGTCACAAAATTCACCTTAAAACTATCCCCGTCAGGAATACTTCCTTTATAGTTTTTTTAATTGATTATAGGCTGGGGTAAAAGTTTATTCGTGAAAAGGAACAAAATGTCACAAAAAAATAAATCGGCATCTCATCAGCTTGAGCCGTCCGCTCAGCTGGAACAGCGCATGACACAGCTTGAAGAATTGGTAACCCATCAGGCGGTTTTAATTGAAGAGATGAGTCAGCAATTACATGATGATTATGTGGAAAGGCAAAAGCTTGAGCGTCGGGTCGCGGTTTTGCTGGAGCGCTTAAAGCAGATTGAAGTAGAAACCACAGGAGCGCCAGACGCTGAAAAGCCGCCGCATTATTAGATTTAACGGCCTGATTGAAGCAAAGCCAGCAGCTCATCTGGCGCGGTTTCAGCATTGCGGGTGAGCAGGCTAATCGGTATATCGCCGCAAAAACGCGCCAATGTGTCTGCGGTTTCTTCAAGCGGTACTGGGCTTTCGGGGGATTCGTTGATGACGATACCCAGCGGCTTGATGTCCGCTTTATCCAATGCCTCAAGGCAGGTGAGGGCGTGCGATAAAGTGCCTAAATAGCTACCCATCACCATTAAGCATGGTATGTTGAGTTGTGCTTGCCAGTCGAGCGTTAGCCGGGTTTGATTGAGCGGCACCATCGCGCCCCCAACCCCCTCAATGAAACAAATATCCCCTGTGCTTTGCTCGCCCTCTTGCTGGCAAAATGCGACCAGCGCGTCCATGTCAATTTCTTGGTTCTCGCGTTGGGCTGCCATATCGGGCGATAAGGCTGCGCCGAAACGAAAGGGTGAAATTTTTTCAACTTCTGCCATTGTGCAGGGGCGTTGCATCGCCATGAGCAATTGGCCTGTGTCACTGCTGGCAATATCATTTTCGTCAAAACCGCTAATGACAGGTTTTAACGCTTGCGCGTCAACGCCTGCATTTTTGAGGCTGCGAATAAGGCAGGCTGTGACATAGGTTTTGCCAATGTCAGTGCCGGTGGCGGCGATAAAAACCTGTTTATGATAAGGGGGCTGTCTCATGTGATGAGCTCGTTTTGTAATTTTTTAATATGGTCGGCAAGCCTTAATATATCATCTTTTTGATGGGTAGCGTTAAAGGCAACACGCAAACGCGCAGTGTTTTCTGGCACTGTTGGCGGGCGAATGGCGCTGACCAAAAAACCTGCGTCAAGCAAAGACTGCGAGGCCGCCAATGTTGCCTCATTGGTTTTGAAAATAACTGGCACAATCGGTGATTGCGGCGCGGGTAAACCAAGTTTTTCACAAAATAAAGCGGCAAGTTGTGTCGGGGTTTCGCAGAGCGCGGGGTCGTGTTTAATGAGGGTGAGAGCCGCAATGGCTGCTGCCACGCTCATTGGTGGCAAGCCAGTGGAAAAAACCAGACTGCGGGCGCGGTTGCGCAAAAACTCACAAACCGCATGGCTGGCGCAAACATAGCCGCCATACCCCCCAACGGCTTTAGATAAAGTGCCCATTTGCAAATCAACCTGAACTGGAGGGTCGAAAGCATGCGCACTGCCCATGCCGCCGCCAACTACGCCAATGCCATGTGCGTCATCGCTCATCAGCCAAGCATGATGCTGGTCAGCGAGACGGCGCATATCGGGCAATGGGGCTAAATCGCCGTCCATCGAAAACACACCATCGGTCACAATCAGGCATTTTTCATAATCTGAGCGATGGCTATCAAGTTTGTCAGCCAAATCCTGCATATCATTATGCTTAAAGCGAACCAATTTGGCACCTGAAAGCTGTCCCCCCGCATTGATGCAGGCATGGGCAAGCTCATCGACCAGCAGTAAATCTTGCGCCCCGATAAAAGCGGGGATAATCCCAATATTCGCCAAATAGCCAGAGCCAAAAACAAGGCAATCTTCGGTTTGTTTGATGTCTGCCAAAAGCGTTTCAAGCTGCATGAATAAAGGGTGGTTGCCCGTAATCAGGCGCGATGCCCCCGCGCCGACACCAAACTCTTGCGCAGCTTGTTGCGCGGCCTCAACCACTTGCGGGTGATGCGATAAGCCTAAATAATCATTGCAAGAAAAAGACAGCACGGGCTGATTGTTTTCACCTCTTTGCGCCATTGCCTCTGGTTGGCGAGCGGTGGAGACGAGATATCGCCGGCTGTGACGGCCCTCAAGCTGAGAAAGCTTATCGGTGCAAAAAGCATCAAGGTCTATCTGAATTTGGTTCTGTTTGTTTTTCATCATCATATTGCTCAGAGGCCTAAATAAGCCTATTTGCTTTGGTTTTGTCAATCTGAGAAACAGCCTCTTCCACAACTCGATAACAGAATTTGGGTGTGACGATGTTTACAGTTTGAAAGCGCGAGTAGAAACGCTAGGATAAAAACTGAAAGTTGAGAGAATATGACTGATATGAAATCAAATCCCGCGATTGAGGCGCACCCTGACTGGCAATTAGATGGCGCCGCGCATTTATGGCTGCCTTACACCCAAATGCAAACCACGCCGCTTGGGCTGCCAGTGGTTTCGGGTAATGGGGTGCGTTTAACCCTTGAAGATGGCCGTGAGCTCATCGATGGTGTGTCGAGCTGGTGGTCGACCTGTCATGGCTATCGCCATCCGCATATTGAGGCGGCGGTGATGGACCAGTTGAAAAAATTACCGCATGTGATGCTTGGCGGGTTTCAGCATGAACCAGCCAGCCGGTTGGCACGCAAATTAGCGGATTTATGTCCGGGTGATTTGAACCATGTATTTTTCACTGACTCAGGTTCGGTTGCGGTTGAAGTTGGCATGAAAATGGCCGTTCAATATTGGATGAATCAAGGGGTGCAGGGGCGGTATCGCTTTTTATCCTTTAAGGGGGGCTATCATGGCGACACATTAGCCACTATGTCGGTTTGTGACCCTGAAGAGGGTATGCATAGCCTGTTCAAAGACGCATTGGCGCAACAGGTTTTGGTTGATGTGCCGAGCACAGACACCCAACGCGCTGATTTTTGCGCGCAATTGGCGGCGCATGAAGATGAGCTGGCGGCCATTGTGATTGAGCCACTTGTGCAAGGGGCCGGTGGCATGCGGTTTCATGATGAAGACACATTGCGTTTTATCTATGAGCAAAGCCGCGCGCATAATGTGTTGCTGATTACCGATGAAATTATGACAGGGCTTGGGCGTTTGGGGCATATGTTTGCTTGCGATAGAGCGGGCATTGTGCCGGATATTTTAACGCTGTCAAAATCCTTAACCGGTGGGACGATGGCATTGGCGGCGACCATTGCCTCAACGCCTATTTTTGAAAGCTTTCTTTCTGACGACCCGCAAAAAGCCTTGATGCATGGGCCAACTTATATGGGTAACCCTTTGGCGTGTCGAGCTGCTTTGGCCTCGCTTGAGCTGTTTGAGAGCGAGCCACGCCTTGAGCAAGTCCGCGCCATTGAACACCAGCTTGCCCAAGAGCTTGCGCCAGCGGGGCAATGCCCAGGTGTCACAGATGTGCGCGTGCGCGGCGCAATTGGGGTGATTGAGTTTGAAGAGTTGACGGATTTGAACCACATTAAACAAAGATTTGTAGAAGAAGGCGTTTGGGTGCGCCCGTTTGGTAATATTATTTACACCATGCCGCCTTTTATTATCCAGCCAGATGATTTGCGTCAAATCACCAGTGCAATGGTTAAAGTTACGCAGGAAATCACGGGTCATGCTTCATCTGACAAGAAGCTGCCAAGCTTTCTTATTAAGTAATACTTATTAAATACGCGGTGTCTTTTTTCGGAAGATTGCGCTTAGAATAAGCGAAACTGCGAAAAATCCGCATAAAAAGGCGGTGATTATGGCCCCAAATGGCAGTTCTTGTTGCTGAGATAGGGCAAAACTGGCTATGAGGCTGATAATGGCCACGCCAATTGCGTAAATAACCATGTTTTTTGGGTTTCTGGCCCATTGTCGGGCGCACGCGGCTGGTAAAATCAGCAAAGATGTGGTGAACAGCACGCCAACAGTCTGCACGGCAATGGCGACAGTGAGGGTGAGGCACCCCATAAGGATATATTTGAGCCGCAGCAGATTATGCCCTTCAGCTTTGGCTAAATCTTCGCTTAAAATGGTGAATATCAAAAATTGCCAATTTTTTTTCAGTGCCAATAAAACCAGTAAGGCACCAAAGGCGAGGAAGATAAGATTACCGCTTGTGGCTTGTTCCAAATCGCCGAAAAAATAGCTCTCAAACGCGTGCAGGCTATCATGCGGGTCGGCGCTGCCAGTCTGGTGATGGGTGTCGTCCGCATGTTGGCCAAATATCATCAGGGCTAAAATCCCAAATGCGAGGCTGCCATGCGCTAAAATACCCAGCAGCGTATCCATTGTGAGTTTGAAACGGCTTTCGAGCCACACCAGTAAAAAAGCAAATAGCGCACAAACCAGCGCACCGCCAATATAAACATGGCCGCCAAATAAAAACCCTAAAGCCACGCCGAGCAATGCCGAATGCGATAAGGCATCGCCAAAATAAGCCATGCGGCGCCAAAAAATCAGGCAGCCAAGTGGCGCCGCCATCAGGCAAACCAGCAATGCGGCAATAAACATCATATAGTCGTTTGCATGAATCATTTTTGCGCCTTTGTTGACTGGGAGTGCTGGTCATGCGCGTGAGAATGGTCATGGTCGTGGTCATGGTCATGGTCATGGTCATGGTCATGCGGATAAACCGCCATCATACGCGCCATGTCGGGGCCAAAAAGTGCCGTAAATTCTGGGTCTTTGGTCACAGCCTGCGGTGCGCCCTGACAGCATATATGGTGATAAAGGCAAATCACGCGCTGGCTCGATGACATCACCAAATGTAAATCATGTGACACCATCAAAATTGTTAAGCCGCGCTTTTGATAAATCGTCTCAAGGTTTTTATAAAATGCCAACTGACCGGTCACATCTAAATTTTGCGCGGGCTCGTCTAGAATAAGAATTTGCGGCTGGTTGAGCAGGGCGCGCGCCAATAAAACGCGCTGCAACTCACCGCCCGATAAATCATGCAGCTGACGGGTTAATAAAGCTTCAATGCCGGTTTCTTGAACAATTTCGGCCACATGCGCATCGGTATTTTGTCCGGCCATGGTCAGAAAATAAGTGACCGATATCGGCAGCACCGGATCAATGCTCAAATTTTGCGGCATATATCCAATCCGCAAATCAGCCTGTCGCGATACTTGCCCGCTATCGGGGCGCGTGAGCCCCAGCAAGCATTTTAGCAACATGGTTTTGCCAGCCCCATTCGGGCCAATCAGCGTCACAAAATCACCCTGTGCAAGCTCAAGACTAACCCCATCTAAAATTTTCTGATGTGTTCCATTCAGACTTATATTGTCTGCGCTTATCAGTGGGGTTGATGTCATTGCGGGGGGGCGTTTCTCTTGTGCTAATGTCCGTGATGGTGATGCGCGGCTGGTTTTTTATGGTGTTTCCTCATCGCGCCAATATTGAAGTTAATTTTTTGTGATTGGTTGTTTTCAAACAGCAATGTCACCTCAATTGAGGCTCCTTTTTCCAATGCTGCTTTTGGTTTGAACAGCATGAGGTGATAGCCATGCGGCTGAAAGCTGGTTTTTGAATTGGGGACGAGGGTGACAGTTTCAATTTTCCGCATGCGCATAATCTCACCTTCCATTATGTGCGTATGCAGCTCAATATGGCCAAAAGCCTCACTTGTTGCGCCGATAAGCTTGTCGGCAGCGCCTTGATTATGCAGCTCAAAATAACCCGCAGAGGGGCGGTCCCCAATATTAGTGCGCAGCCAGGCTTTGGTGATGGTTATTTCCGCTTGCGCAGTTACGGGCGTGACTAAAAGGCAGGTGACAAGTGTTAAAGCGATTAAAACAGGTGTGAAATAACGTGACATGACTGGCCTTAGAAAATTACCTTAAGTAATGATGATTTTGGATTGAGTAAAATAATGGGCTCGATGAATCCTGATAGATTTTATACATGCTCGCTATGTGATAATCAAAGTTAAACTTTTCAAGATGATATTCATAACGCTGGTTGGTTTGTGTAGGTGCGTTTTTAATGGCCTCGGCAAAGGCATCTATATTCCCCAATTCCGCTGTCGCGCCATTTGGTTGCCCGCGCATAATATCGCCAGGCCCATATTGGTTAATGGTGATAACCCAACAACCAGCTTGCATGCCTTCAAGCAAAGACAGCATAAACGGCTCAGCCCAATTTGACGGCAAAATCAATATATCAATAATTTGCATATAATCGCGGGCATTATCCTGATAGCCAGTAAAGGTGATATTTTCGATATGAGATGTTTTATCTTCAAGGCTTTGGCGCAATGGCCCTTCGCCAATCATTAAAAGATGCGCATTTTCGGGGTTGGCCTGACAAAAAGCGTCAATGGCAATATCCGCCCCTTTGGTTTTATTCACCGCGCCAACAAAACCAAAAATTCTTTTATCGGGCGCAATACCCCATTTTTGGCGCAAATCACTTTTCTCTTTTTCAGACAGGGCGGGGCTTGGAGGAGTGGCATTGCGCACCAAACGCGATTTTAGTTTTAATTTTTCAGGCATATGATTCATCATCCAATCGGAAATACAAATTATCCGATCTTGCCCTGTGTGATGATGCGGTGAGAATATATGCATAGAGGAAACCCGCAAAAGATTGGGTTTGAACCAGCTTTTGAAGCGCACCGCTCGCCCTAAATGCGAATGCAACACATCAGGTTGCCAGATTAAAATATAAATATTGGCCCATAGGCTACGAAATAAATTCGGTACGCGGATAATATGAATTTTCGGATCCAGCGCTTCAATAATAGATGGCCCATCACGCGCATCACAATCGGCGCGCACCATAACGCTGACAGGGTTATGTTTGACTTGCGCATTGGCGATGAGCGCCAGCGCGCTTTCAGACCCGCGATAACCATGAGAAAAAATAGCATGCATGATACGGAGTTTCTTTTCCCTCACCTTAATGGTGCTGTTCTTGCCCAAAAGTTCAGTGTTGAAACTAATAATGATAAAAGCAAAAGCCGCCAGCCACCAGCTTTGCCAAATGCCATATGAAAATGACGCGATTGTGAGATTGGTTGATAAAGCCCCGAGTAAGAAGGCATTCGTTGTGACATTATTATAATGAATGCGGTTCATAAAACTCAGTATGACCATGATAAATAAAGCCCCGCCGACATATCCACCTTCAAAAAGAATTTGTAAAATAAAATTATGGGGGTGCAGGCTAAATCCAGATGGGTTTTCTTGGTTTTCATAATTTTCTGGGTGACTTAAAAGGGCCGCGCTATCAAGGCCATGTCCAAAAAATGGTTTTTGGATAATTTTGTTGCTCACATTAAAATATGTTGTGCTGCGCTGTTCGATAAAACTCTCCGAAATCACCTCAGAGCTGATGGTGTTCTTCAAAAAATTTGTTTCATAATTCAAAATCGATAAAGGAACGCTGAAAATAATATAAGCCGTCAGACCAAGAAAAATGAGAAACCGCGTTATTTTCTCACTCCATAATGCGATGAGAAGGCAGAAAAGCCCTGTTGATGTGGCAATGATTTGCGCTGGAAAAGAAAATTCATAACAAAACCAAATCCATGAAATAATAACCGTAAGGGCAATGAGTTTGTTGGTGCGTTTGGCAATATGCGCCGCGAGAATAAAATAAAACAGTGAAAAAATTGAGATTGAGCGCTCGAGATGATTAGGGTCAAATTTTCTATCAGTCGCTATATGCTCCAACCAGAAATGATAAATCGGTTGGTCTAATATGACTTCGAAAATAAGCAAAAAAAGCGCCAGCGCAAAACCATAGCGAATAGCCTTACCAATTTTCTCGCGTTCAGGGGTGTCTAAATAAGAAATATAAAGCAAGATAAAAACTGTCGGCACAAAAATAAAAATGAACTGCACGGATTGAAACAGGCTGCGAGATGTGTCGGGCGACCAAAGGCTGCTGACCAAGAGATAGAAAAAGAATATAGCTATAGCCAGAATGCTATTCGTATTGCGCGGGCGCCATGCCATTTTGTTTTTTTGTATTGCGTAAAAGGCAATGCTGCCAAATATGAATAAGGCAATGGGTAGAAAATTGACCGACACGCAGCTGATTAAGCCAACAAAAAAAAGTGATAGGTAAAGTGGCTTTGACAGTTTCAGATAATAATTTTTTGGACGCGCCATATTGTTTCCCTCAGTCGGCTCACACTAACCTAATTATTATTAAAAGTTGAGTTTTTTATGTTCTCTGACGCTTGTTTTATGGCGCTGATTTGCTGATAAAAGCCTTGCGGTGGCTGGCTTTATGTTTAGAGTTAAGGGGCGGTTTTTTAAGGTATGATTATGTCCAAAACGTCAACAGACGCGAAAGTCTCTAGTCTCACATTAAGTTTTTTCGGCTTACCAGCGATTGCTTATGGCTATTTATTTTGTCTGGTAACGCTTTATTTTATGCGCTTTGCAACAGATGTTTTGCTTATTGCGCCTGCTGTAATGGGGACGATTTTCGGTATATCGCGCTTATGGGATGCGGTGTCCGACCCTTTGGTGGGCTATTGGTCGGATCGCACAAAACACCCGTTAGGGCGGCGCAGCACATGGATTGCGCTTAGCGCTATTCCTACCGCGATTACCTATATCATGCTATTTGACCCGATAGAGGGGTTGTCAGGCTCGTCGCTTGAGCAGTGGATTGCGATTGGCATTATTGGCTTTTTTTCGGCCTCGACTTTCTTTTATGTGCCGCAAATGGCTTTGGGGGCAGAGCTAACAGACGACCACCATGAGCGCAATAAAGTGTTTGGGGTGCGCCATGCGGGCTGGATTGGTGGCTATATAATTGGTATTGGCGTGATGGCCTTGCTGATAGCGGCAGAACAAAAAGATTTGGCGGCTGTGCAGTCTGTGTCTTCGACACAAGCTTGGATTGCCGCCCCGTTGGCAGCGCTGGCCTTGCTGATTTGCGCCTTTGGGATTAAAGAGCGGTCTGAGTTTGCGCAAAAGGGCAGTCGGCATCCGTTTCGTGCCATTCGTGATGTTTTCAAAAACCCACATGCCCGCCCTCCGCTTTTTGCATTTTTTTATGACAATATCGGATTTGCCTTTAGCTCTATCATGGTGATGTATGTTGCGACTTATATTTTAGAAGCACCTGAGGCGGCGCCAAAATTTTTATTGGTTTTTCTCATACCCTCATTTTTTCTGACCCCGCTTTGGATGCCATTGGCACGCCGCATTGGTAAAAAAGCGGTTTGGTCTTTTTCTTTTTATCTATCGGCGGCCTGTTTTGGCGGGATGTTCTTTCTCGGTAAAGGCGATGATAATTTACTCATGCTGGCTGGCTTTTTTGCTGGCATTGCAAATGGTGCCGCCCATGTGATTGGCCCGTCCTTGTTAAGTGATACGGTTGATTATGATGAGTTGCAGACAGGGGAGCGCAAAGAGGGTGCCTATTTCGCGGCTTGGAACTTTACATGGAAAACCGCCAACGGCTTTGCCCTTATCGTGATTGGCGCTATGCTGTCTTATTCAGGGTTTCAGCCAAATGTCACACAAACCCCTGAAGTGATTTTAACCATGAAAATTATGTATGCGGTTGTGCCTTGTGTGGCTTATCTTGTGGCAGCTTTTAGTTTTAGATCCTATCGGCTTGATGAAACCCTGCATCGAGAAATGCATATGCAGCTTGCTGAAAACCGCCAATCAAAATAAATCAAAATAATTTAGGTGAGAAAATCGGGTGGTTTTATGAAATTACCGTTAGATATTGAAAGCGTGAAAGGGTTTTTAGACCCTGAAGAGGGAGCGGCTTTATATCAGCATGTTTCTGCATTAGAGCTGGACGGGTTGGCGGTGGAAATTGGGAGCTATTGCGGCAAGTCCACTGTTTATCTCGGCACAGCCTGCCAGCAATCGGGGCGCTTGTTAATGGCGGTGGACCATCATTATGGGTCAGAAGAAAACCAGCCGGGTGAGGGGTATTTTGATCCGGATTTAGCTGATGCCGCGACTGGGGGCATGAGCTCGCTGGCGCATTTTCGGGACACATTACGCCGTGCCAAGCTGGAAGAAACAGTCGTGCCAGTCATTGCGCCCTCTGTTTTGGCGGCGCAATTGATAACACAGAATCTGGCTTTTGTGTTTATTGATGGCGGCCATTCCATGCAGGCAGCGTTTAATGATTACAGGCTTTGGAGCGGCAAAATCGCGCCGCATGGGCTGTTGGCGATACATGATGTGTTCCCAAATCCTGAAGATGGCGGGCGCCCACCCTATGAGATATATTTGCTGGCAATGGCGTCTGGATTGTTTGAAGAAATTGCGGTTGTCAAATCATTGCGGATTTTACGGCGGCTATAACAGTTTTGGCTTTTATAAAAAAAGCCTATGCGCAGGGGATAATGCCTCAATAGCATCGGTTGCCAAAATAACCGCACCGGCCGTCCATGGGGGCTTTTCAATCGGCCAAAAAACTTGTGCTTCATACTCATAGCCAATCCAATAAGCGCCATTTTCGTCTCGATGCTGGTCAAGCCAAGATAAAACCTGACTGGCCTTTTCGTCCAAGCCAATTGCTTTCAATGTGATGGCCAATTCGGCGGTCTCGGCCATTGTGACCCATGTCTCATGCGCAACGCATTTGCACCCAAGACCTTCAACCACAAATATATCCCAAAATGCATCAATTCTGTCGCGGGCTTGTGCCAAAGGCAGCGCACCGCTGAGGGCTGGATAATACCAATCCATAGAAAATTGCGTGGCGTCCATATTGCGGTTAAAGCGCTCAGGGTTTTTGGTGAGCGCGGTTTGGAGTTTTTGGCGCGCAGTTTCCCATGCAGGCTTATCGATTGATAAAATTTCTGCGAGCTTTAACCCGCAAACCAGACTTTTATAAATCGAGCTATTGCCAGTGAGCAACGAGTCCGTTTTGGCCATTTTTTCAGAGTCGAATCCATGCGGGTTATCAAGTGTGTTGCCTGCCAGCCAAATAATATCGCCAAATATGGTTTGATGGCGAATGACAAAATCCAGCGCGGCCTCGACCATTGGCCAATGGCTTCGCGTTCGCTCGATGTCGCTGTGTAATAAATAGTCATGCCAAATTGCGGTGGCGATATAGGCGGTGAAATTTGTTTCGCGTATTTTTTGGCCTGTTGCCATGCTGTCGGTTGAGAAGTTTTGTAAAGTCTCGTCTATCGGCACGGCGCTGCCAAGTTGCCCCCACCATGAACCATCAGGCAATTGTGTGTCTTGCAGAAAACGAAAGCCTTTATCAGCTTGCGCTTGGGCGCCGCATAAATTCAGGCCCATCACTGCCTCTAAATGGTTCCACGGGTCAATCACGCCATTTTCAAACCAGGCAATCGCGCCCTGATGGGTCTGGATATCGCAAATATGCGCAATCGCGCCATCAAAATAACCATTATTAAGCTTATGCGTCATGATTGGGGCGCTCAAAATATAAAACCACACTCTTGCCCATCAGCCAGTCAGCAAGTTTTGAAATGCCGGCCAACCAAATAGGGTTTTTCATCATCTCAAGGACCAGCAATTTGTGCCAAAGGCGGGTGATAAAATTATGCTCTTTTTTAACGCCAAAGGCGCAGCGTAGCCACCAATAGGGCGTGTGCAAACCATGCGCATAATGTTTATGAACACATTGAAACCCCCGTGCTTCAAAATCTTCTATCAGCTCTTGGGCTTTGAAAATTCGGATATGGCCGCCTGGTTCATTGTGATAATCCGCAGACAACCACCAGCAGATTTTCTCTGGCCATCGGCGCGGCACAGATATGGCAATGCGCCCATCTGGTTTTAGAATGCGGGTGATTTCATCAATCACGCCATGATAATCCGCTATATGCTCTAAAACTTCTGAGCATATGATGCGCTCAAGGCTTTCATTGGCGAGGGGAATATTTTGGGCATTGGCGACACCTAGCGCAAAATGCTGATGCGGTGTTGGCGCGGTGACTGGGTGGTCTTGGAACCCTTTGCGCGTGGTGACGATGTCGTCAAAGCTTAAATCAAGCCCAATCACCCGACAGCCCGCATGGTAATAGGCAGCATGACAATGGCGTCCTTCACCGCAGCCTAAGTCCAGTAAGCTGTGCTCTTTTTCTACCTGCAAGAGTGATAAATCAATGGTCTGCATGGTCTCAAACTTCAACAGGCTCAATATTGTGGTGCTGTGCAATGGCTTCGCGATAAACATTCAAGCTGTTTTGGGCGCAGTGTTGCCAAGTGAAATGCTGCAAAATATGCGGGCGGGCTTTGGCGGCCAGTGCCGCACGCTTTTGTGGGTCGCTCAACAGACCATCTATGGCTTCTGCCAATGCTGATGGGTTTGAGTGTGGCACCACCAGCCCCGCATCACCTACGACTTCTGGCAAAGACCCGCCATTGGTCGCAACAAGCGGCAGGCCGCAGGCCAACGCCTCGCCAGCTGGAAAACCAAAACCTTCATAAACAGATGGCGAAACCGCGATGGTTGCTTGCGCATATAAATCAGCAATTTCTTGCGCCTCAAGGCCAGATGTAAACCTCACCCGCTCTCGAATGCCGCGTTTATCAAGTTCTTCCATTGTTGGCCCCTCGCGCAGGCTGCCAATCACAACAAGTTCTAAATCCGGATAGTTTGTTAAAAGCTGGTGATAGGCGCGTATTAGATAAATCAACCCTTTGAGCGGCACATCTGCGCTGGCAGTCACCATTAAACGATTGGGGAGGCGGGTGATTTTATCATTTGGCTGATAGGTTTCATGGTCAATGCCTAAATGAATACGCCGAATGGTTTCGGGCTTGAGGGCAAAATCTTTAATCACATCTTTGCTGGTATTGTCTGATGGCACAATAATATGATCGAGCTGGCGCGCTACTTTGATTTGCATATTCAAAAACCGATACCACCGCCATTTTAATATTTTCAAACTCAAACTGCCTGCATGGTGAATATCAATGCGCCGGTCCATGGTGATGGGGTGATGCACATTGCCGACCACGGGCAGCCCCATATCGCGCAATTTCAGCAAGCCATAACACAGGGTTTGATTGTCATGCACAATGTCATAATCCGCAATTTTATCTTTCATATAAGCGGCCATACGCACCCCAAAAGTATAGGGTTCGGGAAACCCGCCGCTATTGTGAATGAGATATTCATAAAAATCGATGGGGCTTTTGATGATGTCCCAGTTAAGGCAGGCAATCGGATTGTCGCGGGCATACATATCTAATGAGGGCAGCTGTATCAGCCCAACCCGCGGATCCAAATCCGGATAGGGCGGGCCTGAAATGACATCAACCTTATGGCCTAAATCCACAAGTGCTTTGGACAAATGCCTTAAATAAATACCTTGCCCGCCCACAAAAGGGTGACTGCGATAGCTTGGCATTAAAATCCGCAATGGCCGTTCACCACTCAAAGCCTGTTTGAGGTGTGGTGTGAGGAGATTAGATTGATTGAGAATATTCATACCCCATGCCTTTTTTGTGCCATTGCTAATAATATCAGTTTCGAATAAGCGACCATAATTTGAACAATGACATTAACTTTTGTCACGCAGTGGGGAATGACATGACAGCGTGTTTATACATGAAACCGGGCTGTCTGTCTTGTAACAAAAAAAGCGCGCCATCAAGATCGGCTAAATCGCATATTTGTGCCAAACAAAAAGCCGGATAAAGCGCCAAAGAGGACGAGACCATGCAGCCAACCATGGTTTGAAAGCCTTGTTTTTTCGCCAAATCAACAAGTTTGAGCGCCTCTGTAAGCCCGCCTGTTTTATCCAGTTTAATATTCACCCAGTCATATTTCCCTTTTAAGCCCGTCAGGCTGTTCGTGTCATGAATGCTTTCATCAGCGCAAAAGCTTAAATCAAGCGTTTTCAAAATATCGTCTTTACCCTCTGCCAAAGGCTGCTCAATGAGTTTTAAGTCAAAGCTTTTGAGTTGCGCCACATGCGCGGCAAGCTCATTGGCCTGCCATGCTTCATTGACATCAACCATCAGCTCAGCTTCTGGTCGTGCTTGCCGCACCGCCGCCAGACGACCTAAATCTGCGGCAAAACCATCTTGCCCGCCAAGTTTTAGTTTGAGCAAAGGATAGGCTTTGGCTTGTTTGGCTTTATCGGCCATCACGGCAGGGCTGTTAAGGGAAATGGTGAAAGCGGTATGTAACTCTTGTGGTTCTGGTAATCCGGCATAATGCGCCAGCGATTGACCTGCGCTTTGTGCTTCTAAATCCCATAATGCGCAATCAACTGCATTGCGTGCGGCACCGGGCAAGATGGCTGTTTGCAATTGCGCACGGGTCATGTTTTTTTCAAGCGCGGCTTGAATCTGTTCAATACTGGCCGTGACGGTTTCCAAGCTTTCGCCATATCGCGCATAGGGGACTGCTTCGCCGCGTCCAACCAGCCCGTTTTGATGCACCTCAACCACCACCACCTCAGCACTTTGTTTGCGCCCGCGTGATATAGTGAACGCCTCTTTGAGGGGGTAGCTTTCAACAGATATTTTGATTTTTTTGTGTGTCATAAAGTCCAAAACTTGCCCAAAACTCTTATAGACGCATGGGTCTGGCTATGTTAAAGAAATGCGCATCTTAAATGTAGCAGTGGGTTTTATCATAAACCCTGCCTCAAGATAGAAAAGGTTTAAACATGCCGAAAATAACTTTTATTGAAAATAATGGTACAGAACACGCATATGATGGTGATGCTGGCATGACAGTTATGGAAGTCGCGATTCAAAACTCCGTTCCGGGGATTGATGCGGATTGCGGCGGCGCATGTGCGTGCGCAACATGTCATGTTTATGTAGACGCGGCTTGGACTGAAAAAGTCGGTAAGCCGGAGAGCATGGAAGAAGATATGCTCGATTTTGCTTTTGAAGTGCAGGATAACAGCCGTTTAAGCTGTCAGATTAAAGTGAGTGATGAGTTAGACGGTCTGGTTCTGCGGTTGCCTGAACAGCAGTTCTAATTAGTCTTTATCCGCGCTTTTCGCGTCATATATAGAAAATTCATGCTCAATGCTCTGGTCGATTAACAATCGCCAGAGCTTTTCAGTCAGCCCTTCAGGCAGGCCTTGTTTTTTGGCCTCGCGCAAAACATTTTGAACAACTTCTTCAATGCGGGCTTCATCAACAACATGTTGGCGTTGTTTTTTGACTTTCCCTGCCTGTTCAACCCAGTTTAAGCGCGCGCGTAAAAGCGCGACCAATTGCTTATCAAGCTGGTCGATATTTTCTCTGACCTCAGCCATTTCAGGCGTTGGTAGGGGAGCAGGTTTAGGCTGTTGTTTATCTGACATGAGAGCTTTATAAGCCTGTTGCGCGGGCTTGCCTAGCCCACATGTGAAAAAGGCGACAAGTCGCCACAGCTAAAAACCGCAAAAGAATACGAAATGGCACAAATTGAGCTTGTTTTTTCGGATTTTTTTGCTAAATAGCATATTGAAAATGTAATAATATTTTATCTACATAAAAAGATTGTAGATACTAGGAGACAAAAATGTCAGGTGATGTCATTAAAACAGATGTGGTGATTATTGGTGCCGGCCCCGTAGGGCTGTTCGCGATTTTTGAGCTTGGGCTTTTGGATATGAAAGCGCATTTGATTGATATTTTGGACAAGCCGGGTGGGCAGTGCGCGGAGCTGTATCCGGAAAAGCCGATTTATGACATTCCGGGCATGCCAGAGGTTTCGGGCCAGCAATTGACAGACCAGCTGATGGAACAGGCCGCGCCTTTTGACCCGACCTTTCATTTCAACCGTATGGTGTCGGGTTTAGAAAAAACTGCCGATAATCTTTGGCGGGTGACAACAGACGAAAATGAAGTTTTGGAAGCGCCAGTGGTGGTGATTGCCGCCGGCGGTGGGTCGTTCCAGCCGAAAAAGCCACCCATTCCGGGCATTGAAGAATTTGAGGCGACAGACAGCGCCAATGGTTTGGGCGTGCATTATGCGGTGCGCAAAATGGAAGCCTTTAAAGATAAAGACATTCTGATTTCTGGCGGCGGTGATTCTGCGCTGGATTGGGTGTTGAATTTACAGCCGATTGCTAAAAGCATGACATTGGTGCATCGCCGCGATGAGTTTCGCGCCGCGCCAGCTAGTGTGGCGAAAATGCGCGCGCTGGTTGAAGAGGGCAAAATGGCACTGCATATTGGCGCGGTGACCGAGCTGAAAGGCACAGATGGCGCGCTGGCGGGGGCGACCCTCAAAACCAAAGAGGGTGAGCTGATTGACATCACCACCAACAGCTTTTTGCCGTTTTTTGGCCTGACCATGAAGCTGGGGCCGATTGCTGAATGGGGGCTCAACCTGAATGAAAATCTGATTGAGGTGGACACTGAAAAATTCGCCACCGACCAAGATGGCATTTATGCGATTGGCGATATCAACACTTATCCGGGCAAGCTGAAGCTGATTTTATCGGGCTTCCACGAGGCAGCTTTGATGGCGCATCACGCGTTCAAACGCGTCCACCCTGACCAAAAACTGACTTTCCAATACACCACCTCTAGCACCAATCTGCAGAAAAAACTGGGCGTGAAGTGAGGCTAAAAGTGC
The DNA here is from genome assembly GCA_965217015.1 of Parvibaculaceae bacterium. Taxonomy (GTDB): domain Bacteria; phylum Pseudomonadota; class Alphaproteobacteria; order RS24; family RS24; genus JAYQKL01. The sequence continues at coordinate 273,722 of OZ244224.1, forward strand.
CCGCTTGCCGAAGGCAAGCCCGGCACGCCTTGCCCCGATGAAGGCCTTGCGCATCGTGCAAGGCCAGAATGGGGGTGTTGGGGGGTAAATACTGCTGGACAGTTTATGTTTTGCGGATTCATAATATCAGCACCTTGAATAAAAACAAGAATGGGGTGGTGCGATGGAAACACATCAAAATTCTGATTCTGGCAACGGGCTGAATGTTGACCAGCCAATCAAAGAAGCAGGGAAAGACCTGCTAGGACGCGGTGATTTTGTCAGGTCGCTGGCCACATCCATTCGGGGAATCAAAAATAATGAGGGGAGTTTTGTTATTACCCTGTCTGGCGCATGGGGAAGTGGCAAAACCAGCATTTTGAATTTGCTTAAAGCAAAACTGAAAAAACCCACTCAAAGTGGCAAAACCAGCATTTTGAATTTGCTTAAAGAAAAACTGAAAAAAACCGCTCAATCAGATGATAAAGAGGTCGTTACAAAAGAATTCTCTTGCCTATACACGCAGAATGAAGCGGCGATGCTCAATCGTCTTATTGATATTATTCAGGAATTTTTTCCTGGTGAGAGCTTTATTTTCAATAGAAAAAGACTTGCCGAGTTAATACCTTCTAAAGAAATCGATGTATTCCTCATAGGCCTTGGTATGCCCCCAGTTGTAACAGCATTTCAAAACTTCTTCTGTAAAAAGGAAAATAACCCAGCAGAAGAGATAATAAAGGAACTACAAGAGACATTCAAAAAACAGAAAAACAAAAAGTTTGTTCTGTTCATTGATGACATAGACAGGCTGCCGCCCAATAAGGTGATTACCATTTTCAGACTGGTGAAGACGCTGGGCGACATGCCCAATCTGGTCATTGTTTTGTCTTATGACAATGAAATTGTTTCAAAACTTGTTCAGCAGGAATATAAGGCTGAAGGCGAGGTTTTTATGGACAAAATGGTGCAGGCGATACGTTCGGTGCCGCCGCTCAGCCAGATGGACAAAAAGAAACTGATTGAAAAGATTCTGAAAGAACATTTGCCCCAAAAGGACGAATGGCGCAACACAGAAGCCGCCCGCCACTCAGAAGCCATAGAAATTGTTTCAGACCTTATAACAACTCCCAGAGATATCAAACGGCTGGGAAACGAGTTGCAATTATATGGCCCTTTGGCAAAAGAGTTGAATCGGGAAGATATGCTCGTTTTGCAGACGTTGCAAATCAAGAAGCCGGATATTTATGACTTTATCCGAACAGAGGGTCACGTATTTTTTTCTTATACCCATGCATATAACGCTGGGTTTCGAGAATTATATGACCCGGAAGCCCCTCTATACACTCTTGAAGATGAGGAAAAGAAGATGTCGGTGCCTGCTTTCTTTGAAGATTTTGAAAAAAAATTAACGGGTGAGGATAAACAGCTATTCAGGCAGGTCATGTACTTTTTGTTTCCCGTTTTTCAGAGAATTCTCAAGGGTGAACATGCCGCGTTACCCGATTCTAAAAGGCACTGCCGACTGGCATCAGAAGACTATTTTCAATCTTTTTTCTCTCTGACAATGTCAGAGAATATATTGCCTCTTTCTGACGCTGAAAGCTTACTGAATGCTGCCCATAACAGAGACGAGCTGAAAGAATTTCTGCAAAACGCATTGAATAGAGAAAATTCCTCTGCAAACTATTTTACATTGGTGATGCGCGAGCTTGCATTATTCCCCACTCGTGACCATGAAAAAATAGATGCGCAGCCCATCAAAGAAAATGTAATTTTGACTCTTTTTGAAATTGCTGATGAGATTTTGGCGTTTTATAGAAACAAAAAGAGAGACCATATATACTCTATCAAATACAGGGTTATTGGCTCATGTATTCGTGATTATGTTAATGAAAACCACTTTGGAAGCGAATATAGTTTGGAGAAAGAGGCTTTGCTTTCAGAAGCTATGGATATAGCTGCATTAAACTCTATTGTTTGGTATTGGTTTTTTGCTGATATGGCTTTTCGTCAACATCATAGCAGTAATCTCAACGATTTAACATCACATCAAGGCTATTGGTTCTTTACGCCGGAAAAATCTGAACAGTTAATGGCAGAGGCTATTCAAAAATTTGACAGCAAGCTAGAGTATATTCTTCAGAACCATCAGCGCGAAGCTTTTCACTTGTTGGAGATTTGGTCACAAAATGGTCAAAACGATGGAAATATTAAGAGTTCCATAAATGCGCGGTGGAAACAAGATGATTTCGCTATCAATTTGGCCAAAGCTTTTTATGAAGTCATCAAATATGGTGATTATGCAACAGAACAGAACCTCCTTAAGGTAAAGAATATATCCAGAAACTGGTTAGACTTTGATATGTTCAAAGGTGGGTTAAATATTTTAATAGAGCAAAACAGAGTTTCGGAAGAAGACCTGGAAACAATTAAAGACTTCCTGAAGATTTGGGATATGGCCTAGCTTCCATACCCCCCCCTAACGCTTAGGCATCTTATCCAAAATGGTGTTGATGCCTTGGCGCAGCTTGTCGCGGGCGGCTTTTGCGTGGGGCAGCACATAAGGGGCGAGGCGGGTGAGGGCGGCGTCTAGCTGGTTAAACGCCAAATCGCCCACGCGCGCCACATGTGGCTGGGCATGTTCATGATAGAGCGATTTCGCTTTTTTAAATCCCATTTCAATTTGGTCCAGCACCCAGTCCAATCGCGGCGCGACAGCCGGCCCAATTTTGGCGGCCAGCTGGTCCACCAGCGGGGTGAGTTTGGCATCGGCGCGCTCCAGCGCTGGGCTGATGGTGCGGGCATAAGCAAACCCCGCCCGTGCGCGCAGGCTCGGCGTGCCGGTGCAGGCAAATATCACGGCTTTAATTTCGCCATTGGCGCTGGTTTCTAGCTTTTCAAGCTGCCAGCCTGCTTTTTGCCAACTGCGCGTCCAGGCATGATGGCTATGGGTGTCGGCCTGCCACCAATCAGGATTTTGCCGCGCCACATGCGACAGCGGAAAACCCAAAATGGTTTCAATCTCATCAAGGGTGAGGGTGATAGCCGTCTCGCCACGCTTGGCGGCGGCCTGCAAATAATGGTTGAGCGGGTGATAAAGAGCCATGTGCTTGTGTGTCCTTTATTATTTTTATGAGCACTTATTTTTACGCCCCCGCAGCGCCAAATGAACAAAGGGCGGAGAACGACTCACATCAGCAACAATATAAATTTACTTTATCATAATCTGCGCCAGGCGGGTTATTTTTTAACATCCCAGATGGGGACGGGGCGTGCCGGGCTTTCGGTACCGCTAACGCGGGGCAAGGCGCGTGCTATTCGCCACTGCGTGGCTCATCGGGGGAAGGCGCACCACGCCTCCCTTCGGCTCGGCGGGTGCTTATACCCTAAGGCAACAAGTTACCAACAGCTTTTAGCCAGCGGGCACTTTTAGCGGCTCAGCTCCCGCATGGCTTTGTCCAGCCCGTCTAGGGTGAGGGCGAACATGCGGTCAGAGAAAATTTGCTTAATCATCTGTGTGGATTGTGTGTGCTGCCAATATTTTTCCGGCATCGGGTTGAGCCAGACCGCGCTTTCATAAATTTCACAGACGCGTTGCAGCCACAGCGCGCCGGCTTCTTCGTTCATATGCTCCACCGAGCCGCCGGCAAAGGTCACCTCATAGGGGCTCATGCTGGCATCGCCGACAAAAATGATTTTATAATCATGCGGGTATTTGTGCAAAACATCCCAAGTCGGGATTTTGTCGGTATGGCGGCGGCGATTATCTTGCCACACGCCCTCATATAGGCAGTTATGGAAATAAAAATATTCCATGTTTTTGAATTCGGTGCGCGCGGCTGAAAACAGCTCCTCGCACAGCTTGATATAGGGGTCCATCGAGCCGCCAACATCAAAAAACAACAGCACTTTGATATTATTGCGCCGCTCGGCCTCAAGCTTAATGTCCAGATATCCCGCCCGCGCGGTGGATTTTATCGTGCCGTCCAAATCCAGCTTATCGGCCACGCCCTCACGCGCAAACCGGCGCAAGCGGCGCAGCGCAACTTTAATATTGCGGGTGCCGATTTCCACATCGCCATCAAGATTTTTATAATCGCGTTTGTCCCACACTTTTACGGCGCGGCCATGGCGGCCATTTTTCTGGCCAATGCGCACGCCCTCTGGGTTATAGCCATTGGCGCCAAACGGCGAGGTGCCGCCAGTGCCAATCCATTTATTGCCGCCCTCATGACGCTCTTTTTGTTCTTCGAGCCGCTTTTGCAGCTCTTCCATAATTTTTTCCCAGCCGCCGAGCGACTCAATCTGCGCCTTTTCTTCTTCCGTCAGATATTTTTCGGTCAGCGCGCGCAGCCATTCTTCGGGTATCTCGGCGGTTTCGGTTTCCGACAGGCTGTCCAGCCCTTTAAAGGTTTTGGCAAACACGCGGTCAAATTTATCCAGATTGCGCTCGTCCTTCACCAAAACCGAGCGCGACAGATAATAAAAATCCTCCACATCTTGGCGGATGACATCGCTGTCCATCGCCTCCAGCAGCGTCAGATATTCGCGCAAACTCACCGGCACACCGGTCTGCTTCAAATCATGGAAAAAGGTCACAAACATGTGCGCATCCTATACGCCGGGCGCGGTAAAATCCAGCGAAAAGGGTATAAGGGTATAAGCACGCGCTTTTGGGCGGTGGCGTGAGCCACGCGACCGAAAGCCCCGTGCGCTTTCCCCTGATGGAGGCCTTGCGCCTTGTGCAAGGCCGGAATGGGGGTATAAGCACGCGGGGAAATTTCGGAGGGCGGGGAAATTCTGCAAAAAGCCCCTTGAATAGAGGTGAATGCGCCCCCATATCAAGAGGTACTGCAGACTGGCAAAAATAAAATTAGGCTGCAGATAAAGGCTTTAGCTCATGAGGGTGAGCTGAAAATGGCGGGCTAAAAAGGGCGGCTTTATAAGAGAAACCAAGCCCCAAAGCTTTATTAAAGCACTGTATCTGTTGCGTTTTTTTCCTATTTCCTGCGTTTGGATTTTAACCACTTATTCCGCGTTGCGGAGGGAGGAGGTCGAGATGGCCAGAGATTATTTTGCAGGTCCTGATGGGAATGGCAACTGGCAGGTTAAAGGTGCTGGCAACAAACGAGCGACAAGCAAGCATAGAACTCAAGATAAGGCTTGGGCTGAAGCCAAAGAATTGGCAAAAGCCAATAGAGGAGAAGCCTTGTTGCAGGGTCGGAACGGAAGAATCAGGGAAAGGAATACCTATGGTAAAGACCCTTTTCCACCAAAAGGGTGAGATTGGGAGAGCAGTTGAATGGAAGAGCTTATAAACAGGCTGACCTCTTATAATTTGCTTAACAACCTGTTGCCGGGGGTTGTTTTTTGTGTGCTGGCAACTTTTTTTACAGATTTTTCCTTTATTCAAGATGATTTAATAACGGGGATTTTTGTTTATTACATGGTTGGTGTTGTAATCGGCCGCTTTGGGTCATTGATTTTAGAGCCGTTTTTGAAACAAGTTGGGGTCATTAAAAATTCTGATTATGAGGATTATATACGCGCGGAAAAAAGCGATACAAAATTGGAGGTTTTGTCGGAGACCAATAATATGTATCGGGCGCTAACCGCAATGTGCCTGCTTCTTTTCTTGGTCAGATTTTATGAAACGGTTGAAGAAACCTTCAGTCTTCAAAGCTATAGGCCGGATATTGTGATTGGAATTTTGCTGTTTTTGTTTTTGGCGTCTTACCATAAGCAAGCAAAATACATCACGGAACGAGTGAGGTTAGGAAAGGAAAAATAATGGCAGACATACGGCAAGTTCTCACAAGATTCAGAGCATATCAATTGGGCACACCGGGGGCATCTTTCTCCCATTTTGCTGATGGAGTCTTTACGCTCATAGAGGCGCGTTTGACGGATATTAATTGCCCGAACATCTTGAATGAGATGAAGATTTGTGAGGTGGACAGGATTTCCACTCTTCATATTACATCATGGGACGAAGACCATTGCGTGCCAAGTCAGCTTGAGAAAATATTGACCCATCTTCGCCCTAAGAAAGTGGAATTTCCTGGCTATGCACCCACAACAGATTCTGGCCTAGAGAGTTGTAGGTTGATACAAAGATATGAACAACAAGATAACACAGGGCAAATCAACACTCAGAGCATCACGCCTGAGTATATAAATAATCTTGATGCGGCGAGGCAATATGGATACCGCGATGTTTTGTACAATCCCAAACATATAGATGCGGAGAATAACAACAACAATTCTACGGCTCAAATGTTCAGAAAGGGCTCGTTCAATGTTCTAAGTCTTGGGGACTTGGAGGACAGTAATATTTCTGCTCGAATTGGAAGGTGTTCCATAGTCTGCAATGAAATGGATGTGATGATACTCGCACATCATGGGGCGGATAATGGTTTCACAACTGCGAGGCTTCTTAAGAAGACGAAACCACAAGTTGCTATTGCCAGTGCCAATTGGGGAAATCAGTTTGAACACCCAGATGAGACCATTAGAAACCTTTTGAGAAAATGCAATATTCCTCTTTTTACAACCAAACGTGGAGACATTTTAATTGAATCTATAGATCCTCATAATGGTTGCTTTGGAGTTCAATTTTGGGAAGGCAGTGAAGTAAAAGAACAAAAATTTTCTGCAAAGAAAAATAAGCCGGTGGCTATTAGGCCAGATAATCGCCAGGCTATAAGCAATCGAAAGCGTCGCCTATGAAGGTTACTCGGGCTCGCTTCCGCTTCCGCTAACGCGGGGGAAGGCGCACGGGGCTTTCGGCAATCGGGCACTTTCAGCCCCACTCCGCTATTGCACTTTGCGCAATAGCTCCGTCAGGAGAAGGCGGGCTGGGGTTCGCGAGGGCTTTCCGCTAACGCGGGGCAAGGCGCGTTCCATTCGCCACTGCGTGGCTCATCGGGGGAAGGCGCACCACGCCTCCCTTCGGCTCGGCGGGTGCTTATACCCTAAGGCAACAAGTTGCCAACCGCTTTTAGCCACCTAGCCCTTATACTCAATTCCGCTCCCGCCGTGCGAGGAAGGCGAGTTTTTCAAACAGCTGCACGTCTTGTTCGTTTTTCAACAATGCGCCATGCAGCGGCGGGATAAGCTTGTTGGGGTCGCGCTCTTGCAACAGGTCCGTGTCCATATCCTCATTCATCAAAAGCTTCAGCCAGTCCAGCAGCTCAGATGTGGACGGCTTTTTCTTCAGCCCCGGCACCTCGCGGGTTTCATAAAACACGCTCAGGGCTTTTTTAATCAGCTTTTCTTTAATGTTTGGGAAATGCACCTTAACGATATCGGCCATGGTGTCGGCATCGGGGAAGGCGATATAATGGAAAAAACAGCGCCGCAAAAACGCATCTGGCAGTTCTTTTTCATTGTTGGAAGTGATAATCACCAGCGGGCGCTGCGCGGCTTTGATGGTTTCGCCGGTCTCATAAACAAAAAACTCCATGCGGTCCAGCTCTTGCAGCAAATCATTGGGGAACTCAATATCGGCTTTGTCAATCTCGTCAATCAGCAACAGCGCGCGGCCTTGTTGCTCACCTGAATATTCAAAAGCCTCCCAAAGCTTGCCTTTGTTAATGTAGTTTTTGACATCTTTGACGCGCTCATCGCCCAGCTGGCTGTCGCGCAGGCGGGTGATGGCATCATATTCATACAAGCCCTGCTGGGCTTTGGTGGTGGATTTAATGTGCCATGTAATGAGCGGCATATTGAGCGCTTTGGACACTTCTTCCGCCAAAACAGTTTTGCCGGTGCCGGGCTCGCCCTTAATCAGCAATGGCCGCTCCAGCGTTAACGCCGCATTCACGGCCACGCGCAAGTCTTCTGTGGCGATATAATTTTCTGTTCCGGTAAATTTTTGTGACATTTTCTTCCCCATTAACGTCAATATTTAAGATTTAGCCATGCCTAAACCCATAATGAATATAGTGCTTTATAGCCTTTATCCTAAACTTTATCAAAGCTGTCATAAAACAGAACTTGAAAATGCGCCAGAAATTAATATAAATCCATGTGCACAGCAAATAAAAGGGTCAGATTATGGCAACCAGACTACCTAAAAATTATGTGCCGTCGGAAGATGAGCCATTTATGAATGCCAAACAGAGGGAATATTTTCGCCGCAAGCTGGTGGCGTGGAAAGAAGACATTATCCGCGAAACCCGTGAAACCGTCTCGACTTTGCAGGAAGAAAGCATCAATCATCCAGATATAACCGACCGTGCATCATCAGAATCCGAAAAAGCATTGGAATTGCGCACCCGTGATCGCCAGCGCAAACTGATTGGCAAAATTGACGCGGCGCTTGCGCGGGTTGAAGACCAGACCTATGGCTATTGTGAGGAAACCGGTGAACCGATTAGCCTAAAGCGGCTGGACGCGCGCCCCATCGCGACGCTTAGCCTCGAGGCTCAAGAGCGCCACGAAAAACGCGAACGCGTCTTTCGGGACGATTAAGGCCGCGACGATTAAAGGCGCGACGATTGATTTTATAATTTCTGTGCCGTGTGACAGCAGCGGAGAGCAGAGAAGAGCAGAGCAGAGCAGAGAAGAGCAAGGTGATTCTCTTCATCTTCTGCACATCTGTGTGGATATAGTGTCCTTCGCGCCGAAATAAAACCAGAACATAATTCTAAAAAGCAAGTTAAATCAATGGGATAAAAAAGTTCTTGCATTATAGAACAAAATGTGAACAAAATATGTTATTGCTGCTTAAACCAGCCTATGAAATAAGGGAGATAAGCAATGACTGGAAAATTGGTGAACCTCATGACAGATAATTCGGATAAACAAAAAGCACTCGAAGCGGCACTCAGCCAAATCGAACGAAATTATGGCAAAGGCTCGGTGATGAAACTGGGCGATGAAGATCGCGTGGTAGAAATTGAATCTGTGCCAACCGGATCCTTAGGGCTCGATGTGGCGCTGGGCATTGGCGGTCTGCCAAAAGGCCGGATTATTGAAATCTATGGCCCTGAAAGTTCTGGCAAAACAACCATGGCATTGCACACAGTGGCAGAAGCGCAGAAACAAGGCGGCATTTGCGGTTTTATTGATGCCGAGCATGCGCTGGACCCACTTTATGCTGGTAAATTGGGTGTGGATATTGGCGAATTGCTTATTTCCCAGCCAGATAATGGGGAGCAGGCGCTGGAAATTGCTGACACGCTGGTGCGCTCTGGCGCGGTTGATGTGCTGGTGATTGACTCTGTTGCCGCGTTGACCCCGCGCGCTGAATTAGAAGGCGATATGGGCGACAGCCTGCCTGGATTACAAGCGCGCCTGATGAGCCAGGCTTTGCGCAAGCTGACTGCCTCGATTTCTAAATCCAACACAATGGTGATTTTCATCAACCAAATTCGAATGAAAATTGGCGTTATGTTTGGCTCACCTGAAACCACAACTGGCGGGAATGCACTGAAATTCTATTCTTCTGTGCGTTTGGATATTCGCCGTATTGGCGCGATTAAAGACCGTGATGAAGTGATTGGCAACCAGACCCGCGTCAAAGTTGTGAAAAACAAAGTTGCGCCGCCATTCCGTGTGGTTGAGTTTGATATTCTCTATGGTGAGGGTATTTCAAAAATGGGCGAGCTGATTGATTTGGGCGTGAAAGCTGAAATTATTGATAAGGCTGGTAGTTGGTTTAGCTATGGCGACCAGCGCATCGGGCAGGGTAAGGAAAATGTCCGTCAGTTTTTGAAAGAAAACCCAGATATGGCGGCGGAAATTGAACAAAAAATCCGTGCCGATGCTGGCTTGATTGAGGTTGAGCCATTACAAGATGGCGATGATTATGATGCTGGAGATGACACGCCCGAGGAAGCGGCTGGTTAAAAATTCAATTCATGTCCTGCGCGTTTTGTCACGCACTATATGATAAATGATTAAAACCCCCTCAACAAAGGGGGTTTTTCTTTGTTTTATTGACAGGAGGGCTTGGCATAAGGCGCGACGGGCGGTAAAAGCAGGGCAGGGAGTTTTTTATGTCAACAGGACTAGCCGATATTCGCACCGCTTTTCTAGAGTTTTTTGAAAAGCAAGACCACCGCGTCACTGAGTCAAGCCCACTCGTGCCACTTAATGACCCGACCTTGCTTTTCACCAATGCTGGTATGGTGCCATTCAAGAATTATTTTACGGGGCAGGAGATGCCCATTGCGCCGCGCGCGGTGAGTTCACAAAAATGCGTGCGCGCTGGCGGCAAACATAATGATTTGGATAATGTCGGCTATACGGCGCGCCACCACACTTTTTTTGAAATGCTCGGCAATTTTTCTTTTGGTGATTATTTCAAAGAAGAAGCGATTGATTATGCTTGGCGGTTTTTAACCCAAGAAATGGGGCTACCAAAAGAGAAGCTGCTGGCCACTGTTTATGCAGAAGATGAAGAGGCGGCTGCCTTATGGAAAAAAATTGCCGGCTTTTCTGATGATAAAATTATCCGTATTGCGACCAGTGATAATTTTTGGTCCATGGGCGATACCGGCCCATGTGGCCCATGCTCTGAAATCTTTTTTGACCATGGCGAGGCCGTTGCGGGTGGTCCGCCCGGCAGTCCAGACGAAGATGGTGACCGGTTTATTGAAATCTGGAATTTGGTTTTCATGCAATATGAGCAACAGGCTGATGGCACGCGGATTGATTTGCCCTCGCCATCTATTGATACGGGCATGGGGCTTGAGCGCATTGGCGCGGTTTTGCAGGGGAAGCACGACAATTATGAAACAGATTTAATCTGGCATTTGATTGAAAGCTCGGCTGACCATTCGGGCGTTGCACTTGATGGCCCACATTATAACAGCCATCGCGTGATTGCTGACCATTTACGCGCCTCAGCCTTTTTAATTGCTGATGGTGTGCTGCCGTCTAATGAAGGGCGCGGATATGTGTTGCGGCGCATCATGCGGCGCGCCATGCGTCATGCGCATTTGCTTGGCACAAAAGAGCCGCTTTTATGGCAATTGGTGCCGGCATTAAAAACGCAAATGGCGGCGGCTTATCCTGAGCTTGAGCGCGCGAATGCATTGATTGTTGAGACACTGCGCCATGAGGAAGAACGTTTTCGCGAGACCTTAAGTCGAGGCTTAAAGCTTTTAGAAGAAGAGGTTGGCGCGCACCCCGATAAAGACCTGCCGGGTGAGGTTGCGTTTAAGCTTTATGATACTTATGGGTTTCCGTTGGATTTAACCCAAGATGCCATGCGCGAGCGCGGGCTTGGTGTAGATACTGATGGCTTTGATGCGGCAATGGAAAAGCAGCGCGAGGAAGCGCGCGCCAATTGGTCTGGCTCGGGTGAAGCCGCGACAGATAAAATCTGGTTTGATATACGCAATGATGTTGGCGCTAGCGAATTTGTCGGCTATCAGGGCACCGAAGCTGAAGCTGTTGTGTCGGCGATTATTTTCAATAATGAAAAAAAAGACATGGCCAAAGCTGGCGATGAAATAGATGTGCTGACCAACCAAACGCCGTTTTATGCTGAAAGCGGTGGGCAAATTGGCGATAGCGGGAAAATTATTGCGGCTGATGGTGCGGTTATGCAGGTTCAAGATACGCAAAAATATCTCGGCGATATGCATGTGCATCGTGGGGTGATTACCTCTGGCGAATTGCACAAAGGTGCAACCGTTCATTTGCATGTTGATGCGGCACGGCGCGAAAATATCAAAGCCAATCATTCTGCCACCCACCTTTTGCACGAGGCTCTGCGCCAAGTGCTGGGTGACCATGTGACGCAAAAAGGGTCATTGGTGACGGCAGATGGATTGAGATTTGACTTTAGTCATCCTAAGGCCATGAGCCATGAGGCGCTGATTGAAGTTGAAAATATGGTGAATGATATTATCCAACAAAATGATGAAGTTTCCACGCGTCTGATGACGCCGCAAGAAGCTATAGAGGCGGGGGCGCTGGCTTTGTTTGGTGAAAAATATGGCGATGAGGTGCGGGTGCTGTCCATGGGGGCGCGCTCTGGTGATGATAAAGCCTATTCGGTGGAGCTGTGCGGCGGCACACATGTTAACCGGTTAGGAGATATCTCTGTCTTCAAAATTGTGTCGGAGGGCGCGGTGGCCTCTGGTGTGCGGCGGATTGAGGCGAAAACAGCTGGGCCCGCCCGCGCGCATATGCAACAGCAAGAACAATATATTAAAGACACGGCTCAAATATTGAAAACCGGTATGGGCGATGTGCCTGCGCGGGTGCAAAGTTTAATTGATGAAAAAAAGCGCTTAGAGCGTGAGTTGGCTGAGGCTAAAAAACAGCTGGCCATGGGCGGCGGCGCAGCGCAAGCGCAAGATGATGTGCAAACAATTGCTGATGTGTCTTTTTTAGGCAAACATATTGATGGCATTGCGCCTAAAGAGCTGCGCGGTCTTGTTGATGAGGGTAAAAAGAAAATTGACAGCGGTGTGGTTGTTTTTATCGGCACATTAGACGGCAAGGCTGGTATTGCAGTGGGTGTGACTGATGATTTGACGGACCGGTTTAACGCTGTTGATTTGGTACGCTTGGGGGCAGAAAAGCTAGGCGGTCAAGGCGGCGGTGGTCGTCCTGATATGGCACAAGCTGGCGGCAATGATGTGTCCCAATGCGATGCCGCGCTTGAGGCGATTAAAGCGCAGCTTGAGGCCTAAAAAAACGCGACTCTCAAAAGAGCCGCGTTTCTTCATTTTAGTTTTTGAGCAATAAGCTATGCGCTCATTTCTAGCTCAATTTTTAACTCAATTTTTAACTCAATTTTTAACTCATTGCTTTTTGCAGGTTTTGGTCAACCTTATCCAAAAAGCCTGTCGTGGTGAGCCATTTTTGTTCAGAACCCACCAGCAATGCCAGATCTTTGGTCATATGACCGCTTTCCACGGTAGACACACAAACCTTCTCAAGCGTGGTCGCGAATTCAACCAAAGCATCATTGCCATCAATTTGACCACGCTTAATCAGACCGCGTGTCCATGCAAAGATAGAAGCAATAGAGTTGGTTGAGGTTTCTTCACCTTTTTGGTGCTGGCGATAGTGACGCGTCACAGTGCCATGCGCTGCTTCGGCTTCCATGATTTTCCCATCTGGGGTCAATAATGTTGATGTCATAAGACCAAGCGAACCAAAGCCTTGCGCGACTGTGTCGGACTGCACATCACCATCATAGTTTTTACAAGCCCAAACAAATTTGCCATTCCATTTCATGGCACAGGCTACCATATCGTCAATCAGGCGATGCTCATAATCAATCCCTGCGGCGTCAAACTGATCCTTAAACTCTGTTTGATAAACTTCCTCAAACAAATCCTTAAAGCGCCCATCATAGGCTTTCATAATGGTGTTTTTGGTTGAAAGATAAACAGGCCATTTGCGCGCGAGACCATAATTCATACTGGCGCGCGCAAAGTCGCGGATTGAATCATCTAGATTATACATGGCCATTGAAACGCCACTGCCTGTGAAATCAAACACTTCGCGTTCAATGGTTTCGCTGCCATCTTCGGCTTCCCATTTAATGGTCAGCTTGCCTTTGCCTGGAACGAGAAAATCAGTAGCGCGATATTGGTCACCAAAAGCATGACGGCCAATCACAATTGGATCGGTCCAACCAGGAACAAGGCGGGGGACATTTTTGCAGATAATGGGCTCGCGAAAGACCGTGCCGCCGAGAATGTTTCTGATTGTGCCATTGGGTGAACGCCACATTTCTTTGAGGCCAAATTCTTCAACACGCTCTTCATCAGGTGTGATGGTTGCGCATTTAACGCCGACGCCATATTGTTTAATCGCTTCGGCTGCATCTACTGTGATTTGGTCATTTGTGTCATCACGCGCCTCAATACCAAGATCATAATATTTCAAATCAATATCGAGATATGGGTGAATAAGTTTGTCTTTGATGAACTGCCATATAATGCGGGTCATCTCATCGCCGTCCATTTCGACGACTGGATTTTCTACTTTAATTTTCGTCATGTGTCCCTCTTGTGCCCAAAGTGGTTTATTTGCACTCACTCTATAACAAAGGTTTCGCATTGATTAAAGGGGCAGGATGTCATATTCCATCTATAAATTGAATTTTTGGACGAATTATGAGTGATTTTAAGCCTGCTGTGATTTTAATACGCCCTCAATTGGGGGATAATATCGGAACTGTGGCGCGTGCCATGTTAAATTTTGGCCTGACAGATTTGCGCTTAGTGAACCCGCGTGAGGGCTGGGATATTGAACGCGCGCTCAAAGCTGCCTCTGGAGCTGATGTGTTGATTGAACAGCGGCAGGAATTTACCTCGCTGGAAGATGCCTGCGCGGATTTGCACTACCTTATTGCAACTTCCGCGCGCCCACGCGATATGGTCAAGACAACTTTTACCCCAAAAAAAGTTGCCGCAGAAATTCATCAACGGGCGGCAAAACAGCAAAAATCGGGGTTGATTTATGGGCCCGAGCGCACCGGCTTGCATAATGAAGAAATCGCAGCCAGCGATGTGATTTGCCGCGTACCTGTCAATCCAGACTTTGCCTCGCTTAATTTGGCGCAAGCGGTTTTGCTGACGGCGCATTGTTGGTTTGAGCATGAGGACAACACCCCCATGCAAACCCAAGCCATGCCGAATACACGACCAGCAAGGCGCGATGAGCTAAATGGCATGTTTGAGCATTTGGAAAATGCCTTGCACCATTCTGGCTTTCTGCTGCCCGCAGAAAAAGCCCCTGCCATGATGCGCAATATTAAAAATATGTTTGTGCGTGCCGATTTAACCGAGCAGGATATTCGTACATTTCGGGGGGTTATCAACTCTTTGCTGCGCTGGCCGCGCGATGCACGCGACAGCGAAATGAAGCAGCGCGTCTTGGCAATTTCGCGAGGGGACAGAGACCCAGGCCCGATTGATGCTGCTCAAAAAGATAATGACTAAATCCGCATTTGGTGTTTGACAGTTGGGCTATGATGCCTATACTGCGCGCCACTGACGAATGCGGATGGGCCGCGTTCTTAATTCAAGGCAAAATGCCAATTGGAGGATAACCGCATGAGCAAGCGGATCAGTACGAAGTACAAAATCGATCGCCGTATGGGCGAAAATATCTGGGGGCGTCCTAAAAGCCCTGTCAATCGCCGTGAATACGGACCTGGCCAACATGGTCAAAACCGCCGCGGAAAGCTGTCAGACTTTGGTTTGCAGTTGCGTGCCAAGCAAAAGCTGAAAGGCTATTATGGCAACATAACTGAGAAACAGTTTAAGCGGACTTATAAAGAAGCTTCTCGGATTAAAGGTGATACCAGCGAAAACCTGATTGGTTTGCTGGAGCAGCGTCTCGATGCTGTGATTTACCGTGCAAAATTTGTTTCAACAGTTTTTGCGGCACGCCAATTCGTTAATCATGGTCATGTGATGGTGAATGGTCGCCGCTGCAATATTCCAAGCGCGCGCCTGAAAGCTGGCGATGTCGTCGAAATTCGTGAGAAGTCTCGCAATTTGACATTCGTTCTTGAGGCGATTCAAAGCCCAGAGCGCGATGTGCCGGATTATCTTGATGTTGACCACACAAAAATGACGGCGAGCCTCACACGAGTGCCGCAGCTGGCCGATGTGCCTTATGCGGTGCAAATGGAGCCTAATCTGGTGGTGGAATATTATTCCCGCAACTAGAAGATGCCGACAAAGAACAAAAACCCGCCAATTTGGCGGGTTTTTTTATGTGTTCATCTTACTCTGCATAAAATCTAGTGAAACAGCGAGGACACTGAGCGTTCTTCAGATGTACGCTGCATGGCTTCCCCAAGCAGTGGAGCGAGTGTGATAATCTCACATTTTTGGCTTTTGAGAACATCATCTGTCGGCTGAATGGTGTTGGTAATCAATAATTTATCAAGTTTTGATTGATTAACCCGCGCCACAGCTTCCCCAGATAATACCCCATGTGTGATATAAGCAGACACGCTTTTGGCGCCATTTTCTAATAAAGCCTCTGCGGCGTTACATAATGTGCCGCCACTATCAACAATGTCGTCAACCAAAAGGCAGTTTCGACCACTAACATCACCAATAATATTCATGACCTCTGACACGCCTGCCTTTTCGCGGCGTTTGTCAACAATTGCCAAATCCGCGCCAATGCGCTTGCCCAAAGCCCTTGTGCGCACCACGCCGCCGACATCAGGCGACACAACCATAAGGTTTTCGTTTTGAAATCGCTGCTCAATATCTTTCACAAATACTGGCGCGGCAAATAAATTATCGGTCGGAATATCAAAAAAGCCCTGAATTTGTCCGGCATGTAAATCGACTGTCAGCACACGGTCTGCCCCTGAGGTTTCAATCAGATTCGCCATCAGCTTGGCAGAAATCGGCGTGCGTGGGCCAGGTTTTCGGTCTTGGCGGGCATAACCAAAATATGGCAGCACAGCAGTAATCCGCCGGGCCGATGAGCGCCGCAGCGCATCAATCATAATCAGCAATTCCATAATGTGGTCATTGGCCGGAAAAGAAGTGGACTGAATGATAAACACATCTTCGCCGCGCACATTTTCGTTAATCTCAACAAAAACTTCCATATCGGCAAAGCGCTGAACTTTGCAATCTGCAAGCGGTATGTCGAGATATTTTGCAATCTCTTCTGAAAGCGGACGATTACTATTACCAGCAATTATTTTCATGCGATGCTCCCGACAAAAAACCTTCCTCATTACTATCAAAGGCTGAAGAGAGTCGCGACTATTTTTTTGGAAAACCCACAGATTTTGATGTTTTAAGGTAAAGCCGAAATCGCAGAGATTTGGCGCCCATAATCTGGCTGGTTTTGATGGGTGCTGCGGCGATATGAATAAAGCTTTTCCGCATCAGCATAGGTGCATTGATTGATATGGTTGACCTGGCCGCACCCAGCAAAATGGCATTTATCACCCACATAAGCTGTGAGGTTGAAAAGATAATGCTCGTCTCGTGGGGCAGGGATAAAATAACGGGTATTTTCGGCGCTTTCGTCCAGAAAATGATTGCGGAAGGCGGCGTCAACTTCATAGTTTTGTTGCGAAATCGCTGGCCCTATCAGCGCGTTAATTTGATTTTTGGCCGCGCCTAAATCCATCAAAGCTTTGACGGTTGCTTGAATAACCCCGCTCAGCGCACCGCGCCAGCCTGCATGCGCCGCACCAATCAGTTGTGCGTCTTTTCTGGCTTTGGGATTTTGAGCGTTCGGAGCCGTAAATAAAACCGGCACACAATCTGCGCTTAACACGCCGAGTGCAATATCCTGCCGATTGGTCACAATGGCATCGGCTTTTGGTTTTTGTTTGGGAAGGGGCGTTTGCTCATCAAGCGTGATGACCTGATTGCTATGGATTTGGTGAAGGGTAATAAGCGGCTTATCATCAAAATAATGCTCAATGCGTCGCCTGTTTTCTTGCACATTTTCGGGTAAATCCTGCGAGCCTGCGCCCAGATTAAGGCTATCATATAGCCCTGTCGAGACGCCGCCTTGTCGGGTGAAAAACCCATATTTCACAGGCTGATTGTCCCATGCAGAATCGGTGAATGGTTTAAGGGGGGAGCGTGGGGAAAGGGCCTGTTCCATCTAAACCTCTTCTTGCCCGCCATTATGAAACCCAGCAGGCGCGGCATTGTCTGGCTGATAAATTGCTAATGCTTTGAACAAATGCCCCATTTGTTCAGGGGCGAGCAATCTCTGCCGCGCCGCCGTCAGGTTTTGCGCCTGCGCAGGGGTGGCGTTTTGTAATAATTGAGCAAACCGCGCTTCAATGCCAATATTTGTTAAAAAAGCCGCTTGTGTGATCGCGCCAGCCAGCGCGGCTCCATTTTGTTTGGCCGTGTGGGCGAGGGCAGCGAAATTAACATGCGCGGTCAAATCTGCATCGCCAATATGGCTGAGCGGATACACATATTCATGGCGGTAAAGTGCCTGAAAACTATCACCCGCAAGTGGGGTCAGATAGCCATAATCAAGTGCTATCATCGCGCCGCCATATTGGGCAATACGCGTGGCTAAATCTTTCATCACAGACTGGCTTACCGGGCTATGCTCGACGATATCGCCTGTTGATAAAGTGGAGGAATTAAAAGCTGGCAGGGGAGAGTTTTGTGTCACTTCTTGCGCAGCCAGACTGGGCGCGTGAGAAAATATAAAAGCCTCATTATCAATATCAATCATGCGCTCTTCTAAACTGGTTTGGGTCTGCACAAATTGTTTAATGGGTAGAGCGTCAAAAAACTCATTGGCAAAAACAATCATCGGTGTCTTCGGCAGGCTGGCAATACTGTCATGCCAGCTCAGCTGGTCTTGATAATCGGCAAGTTGCGCTGCCTGTTTTTGCCGCAGGGTCGGGCTGGTTTCTACCAAATGTATCTGCGCAGATTGGGTCAGCTCTTTTGTTGCTTGGGTTTTGCTCAAGACACGCAGAATATCTTGCATCAGCGTACCGCGCCCCGGCCCCAGCTCAACCAATGTGAGTGCTTCAAAATGATTGCGCAGCGCAAAATCTGCTGCCCAAAGCCCGAGCATTTCGCCAAAAACCTGACTGACTTCAGGCGCGGTGATGAAATCGCCTGCCACGCCGAAAGGGTCTTGTTTCATATAATAGCCATGTTCAAAATCGCCCAAAGCCCGCGCCATAAAGGTATCAATTGGCATCGGGCCTGAGGTTTTAATCTCGTCCATTATTTTTTGTGCCAAGTCTGTTTGGGAAGGCATCAATTTATTGCTCTTTAATAAAATATTGACGCAAGGCAGGTGTGATGAAAGCAATACCAATCACCACCATTGGTGCTGATAACCAAAACCCCATGGTTGTGCCATAGCTTAAAAAGCCAATATGCGCATCGGGCTGGCGGAACTGCTCAACAAATATGCGCGCCGTGCCATAACCAATTAAAAATAAACCCAGCGTAAAGCCTGGTTTTTTGAGGCTGTTAAAACGATAAATCGCGATTTGAATCAGGATAAACAATACCAGCCCTTCAAGCGCGGCTTCATATAGCTGGCTAGGGTGGCGCGGCATGGGCCCGCCATTGGGAAAAATAACCCCAAATGGGTGGTCGGTCACGCGCCCCCATAATTCGCTATTGATGAAATTGGCCAGCCGCCCAAAAAATATCCCGATTGGGGCAGTGGCGGCGACCATATCGCCAAGACTTAAAATCGGAATGGCGTGTTTACGCGCAAATAACAAAACCGCAACAACAACCCCTAAAAACCCGCCATGAAAAGACATGCCGCCTTGCCATACAGCCAAGATGTCTGAAGGGTTGTTGAAAAAATATGCGGGGTTATAAAACAACACATAACCAAGTCGCCCACCTAATATTGTGCCAAATGTGACCCATAGCAATAAATCATCAATATGGTCTGGCGTGGCGGGCGGGTTTTGGGTGTGCCAAATATGTGGGCTGCGCATGCTGCGTTTGATAAGCCACCAACCAAGCCAAAGACCTGCAATATAGGCCAGCGCATACCAACGCAACGCAAAAGGGCCAATTTCAAAAATGATTGGGTCAAATTCTGGAAATGGCATTTTTGCTGGCCTCGTTATTTGTGGCTATTTGTCACCCTTTCAGGTGCATTTGCCCGTGTGAAAAAACTGGTCGAACACACTGGCTAAGGTTATAGTAAAGTCTAACATGATACCAATATCAAATGCGAGTATTTGGAGACTGAAATGCCGAAAACAGGTGACTTTATAGACGATCTTTCAAAACTGGCACTCGGCGCCGCGGGGGCCGCCAAAGGCGCGCAAAAAGAATTGGAAATATTGGTGCAACAAAAAATCCAAAATATGCTCAAGCAAGAAGATGTGGTGCCGCGTGAAGAATTTGAGATGCTCAAAGAAATGGTTGTGAAATTGCGCGCGGAACTTGAGACTTTGAAAAAGCAGCAAGCCCCTAAAAAACCAGCTTCCAAAAAACCGGCTTCCAAAAAACCCGCCCGAAAGGCGCCTGCGAAAAAAACTTCATCCACAGGCAAATCAACAAAAAAATAAAAAGCTTCAGTTAGTTTCTCGCCCCGCATAAGGGAATCATGCACACTCATATTGTGGGTGTAGCTTTTACGCACCCCAATATGTAGAGGTTTTAAGCGAAAGGCGCAGAGACACAATGAGTCTAGTGAATGAAACCGAATTGCAAATTAGCGATCACCCAATCGATGTTCTGGAAAGTCTGGCCACCCATCAGGAATGGCCCTGCGAGCGCGGGACAGAAGACGACATGAATGTCTGCGTTGCAGGCAAATATTGTGACTTTCATCTTGCTGTCAGCTGGCGTGGAGATTTGGGCGGTCTGCATATTGCCTGTGTGCTGGACACGCGTATTCCCAAAGCCAAACGCCAAGATGTGCTTGAATTGCTTGCCTTGATCAATGAACAGCTTTGGGCTGGACATTTTGATATTTGGTCATCTGATGGCTCGATTTTGTTCCGCAACACTGTTTTGGTGACAGGCCAAAGCCTGACGCAATCTCAATGCGCCTCTGTTTTGACCAATTCAATTGACAATTGCGAGCGGTTTTTCCCCGCTTTCCAATATATCCTATGGTCGGGCCATTCTGCCATTGAAGCTCTAGAGGCTTGCATGTTTGAAACCAAAGGCGATGCCTGATTTTCAAATGGTATGAGCCAATGAACGACAATAAGAGCGGCACGAAGAGTGAGAAGAAGAGCGACCCTAAAATCCTTCTCATCGGCGCGGGAAAAATGGGGCTGGCGCTTCTTTCCGGATGGGTTGAAAATTTTATCAAAGCTGAAAATGTTTTTGTTATCGAGCCGCACCCGTCCCAAGAGCTTGAAAGTTTAGGGGCAGGAGGCCTGCGCCTGAACCCGCCAACCTCTGAGTTAAAAAGCTTTCAGCCAGATTGCGTGGTTATCGCGGTGAAGCCGCAAATGGCTGAAAAGGTTTTGACGGAAATGAAAGCTGATTTACCGTCAGAGAGCTTGGTTTTGTCGATTATGGCGGGTGTGACCTTGGCGCAAATTGAAAGCCTGACAGGCAATAGCAAAATTGTGCGCACCATGCCTAATACGCCTGCGGCTATCGGGGCTGGTGTGTCGGCACTGGTCGCATCAGCTGCGGTTGACGCGGCGCAAAAAGAGCTTGCCACTCAAATTATGCACGCTGCTGGCCATGCGGTATGGCTGCCATCGGAAGCCGAAATGGACGCGGTCACAGCGATTAGTGGCAGTGGTCCGGCTTATGTTTTCCATATGGTTGAGGCCATGGCGCAAGCTGGTGTCAAGTTAGGCCTATCGGCTGAATTGGCGGAACTTCTTGCTCATCAAACGGTTGCGGGAGCTGGGCGTATGCTGGCTGAATTGCCAGAATCTGCTGCCCAATTGCGCGTGAATGTGACCTCGCCAAACGGCACAACACAAGCGGCTTTAGAGGTTTTGATGGGGCGCGAGGGGTTGCCAGAGCTGATGGAAAAAACCACCGCTGCCGCCGCAAAGCGCTCGAAAGAACTGGCAGAGGGCTAATCAGCCTTGTTATTTATGAGCTTTTTGAATTGCCATTCGTTGTGTCAACATTGCGCATAATTTGTGGCGGTAAGATAATATCAGCGCGCAACCCCTTATCGACACTCTCACCCAGAATGATATCGCCACCATGTCCACGCGCAATGTCGCGGGCAATCGCCAGCCCTAACCCCGTGCCGCCCATTTCCATATTGCGGGCATCATCAAGCCGATAGAAGGGACGGAAAACATCTTCGCGATTTTCTTCAGGAATACCCGGCCCATTATCTGACACGCTCACAATGATATTTTCTTTCCCCTGCTGCGCGGTGATGGTCACTTCATTTGCATGGTTACAGGCATTATTGACCAGATTTGTGACACAGCGCTTGAGGGCGCGTTGTTTGACCTGAATCGTCAAATTATCGGGCGCGGCAAGATAAATTCGCACATTTGGTTTTCTCAGCTTGGCACCAGAGGCAATGTCCTCGAGAAAACTCTTTAAGTTGATTGGGGATACGCGTTCCCCCTGATAACCTTTGGCGAATGATAAATAATCATCGAGCATATTTTCCATTTCGATAATATCATTTTCCAAATCCTGCACTTCATCTGAGCGCGGCAACATTGCCAATTGCAGTTTGAGGCGCGTCAATGGGGTGCGCAAATCATGGCTTACCCCAGCCAGCATTGTTGTGCGCTGTTCTATATGCGCTTGAATACGGTCTCGCATTTTCATAAACGCTGACGCGGCGCGGCGCACTTCAGAAGCGCCAACAGGCTTAAAATCAACAACTTGCTGCCCAACCCCAAATTTTTCTGCCGCTTCCGCCAGATTTTCGATGGGGCGTATTTGGTTGCGCAAAAAAATGATTGAAACTGTGAGCAGCAATAAAGATGTACCGGACATCCAGACAATAAAAATATGCGAATTGGTGGCATATACTTTTTCACGATTGACCAAAACCCGCAAAACTTCGCCCGGCAATTGCACGCGAATATCGACATAATTATCTTGTGATACCGTGTCTATCCAATGCGGACGGTCAATCTGGCGCTTAATTTCGTTCGAGAGCGAAGTGTCGAGCAGTTGAAAAAAGGGCGTTGGTAGCGCCTCTGGCAGTGTTTCACCTGGCAAAAAGGCAATCGAAACTTCAAAATTTTCATCAGCTAGGCGAATAAGATCATTTTCCTCGGTCGCCGCATCGCCCATACGCATATCAATCAGCATGGATAAATCGCCCACCAGAGCATGCGATAATTTCAAAGTGACAGAATTCCAATGCCGTTCCAGAAAAACAAAGCCAGCCACAATTTGCACCACCACGACAGGCGTGATGATAATCAGCAAAGAACGCGAATAAAGCCCTGTTGGCATATAATTTTTTATAAAGCTAAACAGGTTCAGATTTTTATAAAGCCGCATTAATTGCATGCATCACCTAATCTACGCGCAGGATGTAACCAGCACCCCTTACTGTTTGTAAATGAACAGGGTTGCGCGGATCCTCTTCAATTTTCTGACGCAAGCGATTGATTTGAACATCAATGGCCCGCTCTGAAATCTTTTCCTGACCTTGCATCAGTGCTTCTCGCGGAATGATTTGCCCTGCTTTTTCTGCAAAATACCGCAATAATTCTATATCACGCGTTGTTAGAGAAATGCGTTCATCACCACGCAGCAACTCGCCGCGTTCTAATTTGAACACACAGTCACCAAATCTAACTTCTTCTGGCGCTTCAATTTTTGACGAGGGCATTGCAGCCTGACGGCGTAAAATATTATTGATACGCAATAATAATTCCTGCGGGTCAAACGGCTTTGGTAAATAATCATCTGCCCCTGTTTGCAGGCCCTCAATGCGATGGTCCACATCAGCCAGCGCGGTCAGCAGTAAAATCGGCACAGCATTGGCTTTGGTGCGTAAATCTTTTGTCAGCTCCATGCCTGTTTCGCCCGGCATCATGACATCTAAAACTATCAAATCAAATTCAAGCGATTCAAGATGTTGGCGCGCTTCCTTCGCATCACCCGCAATCGAGGTGCGATAACCATTTTCACTCAAAAATTTTTGCAAGAGAGAGCGAATGCGGCGGTCATCATCCACAATTAAAATATGGGCAGTATTTTCGTCCGGCAAGCTCATCACTCCGCGTCTCTTTCAGCCTTGATTTGCTCGAATCTTTTCAAAATCGCGGGCAAATTATCATTGTTTAATAAATGCAACATGAAACCCTGCCACGCTTCAAGTGTTTCTGTATCACATTTTTTCATCGCTTGTTGAAAGCGCTCATGTTGCGGCGCAATCAGAGCATCTAAAAAAGCCTGCCCCTTTGCAGAAAGTGTGAGTAATCGCTTGCGCCGGTCTTTGGTGCTGATTTTTTGCACCACAAATCCTTTATTCAACAGATCTTTCAAAACACGCGACAGGCTTTGTTTGGTGATGCCGAGTATTTGTAATAACTGGGCAACGCTCAAGCCCGGCTGGCGGCCAATAAAATGCATTGCGCGGTGATGGGCGCGACCAAGATTTTCTGCCTGAAGCAATTTATCCGGATCGGCAACAAAGTCGCGATAGGCAAAAAACATCAGTTCAATGGCTTGCGTCAAATCAATCTCGTTTTTATCGGTTGAATGAGACATTTTTACCCATTTTTTGTCTGTTCAATAATATTAGATTAGCATATATGTCAGTCATGTTGACTTATTTTTAATGGGCTGATACGGATAATCAGTTTCGTTCGAAAATCAGATTTTATTTTGAGGCAATTAGAGGCGATAATGGGTGTTTCATTTGATCAGCGCGATGGCTTTATTTGGATGAATGGTGACATGGTCCCCTGGGCCGATTGCAATATTCATGTGCTGACGCACGGCCTGCATTACGCCTCTTGTGTGTTTGAAGGCCAGCGCGCTTATAATGGCCAGATTTTCAAATTGGAAGAACACACTGACCGTTTGATATTTTCAGCCAATGAACTTGGTTTCAAACTGCCATATTCTGCCGAGCAGATAAATCAGGCCTGTGTTGAAACATTGGAAAAAAACAAACTTGTTGACGCTTATATGCGACCCGTTGCATGGCGCGGGAGTGAAATGATGGGTGTTTCTGCGCAGGAAAACACCATAAATGTGGCCATTGCGACATGGGAATGGCCATCATATTTTGCGCCAGAAGAGCGCTTAAAGGGTATCAGGCTAGATCTTGCTAAATATCGCCGCCCGTCACCAGAAACCATTCCTTGCTTTGCAAAAGCAGCGGGACTTTATATGATTTGCACCTTGTCCAAACATGAGGCTGAAAGTAAAGGCTACGCAGATGCCATGATGCTGGACTATCGCGGGCAGGTAGCTGAAGCGACAGGCGCGAATTTGTTTTTCATCGAAAATGGTGTGATACACACGCCGACGCCGGATTGCTTTTTAGACGGGATTACCCGCCGCACCGTAATTAGTTTAGCCAAAGAGGCGGGTATTGAGGTAATTGAGCGCGCGATTATGCCTGAAGAGCTGACCAATTTTAGCGAATGTTTCATCACTGGCACGGCGGCTGAGGTGACACCTGTATCTGAAATTGGCCCATATCGGTTCACGCCGGGTGAGATAAGTAAAGAGCTCATGCTGACTTATGATGCATTGGTGCGCGCGCCAGCCTAAAGTTTAGATTGCGTTTTTATATATTTTTTTACTTATTCTTTATTGATTTTTTACTGATTCCTTACTGATTCCTTACTGATTCCATGGCGCATGGCGCATGCCAATGCGCAGATAGTCATAGCCTGTATAAATCGTCAGTAAAGCGGCTGACCAAAGTAAGACAAGCCCGATATCCATAGAAGGCGCGATGAGTTTTTGCCCCGCTGTGCCAGCTAGCAGAAAACCCAAAGCGACCATTTGGGCTGTGGTTTTAATTTTCGCAAGTTGGGAGACCGGCAAACCAACCCGTAGCTCGATTAAATATTCCCGCAAACCTGATACCAAAATCTCGCGTGAGAGAATTACTAGCGCCGCGATGGTGTGAACCCCAGAAATTGACTCATTATCGACCAGCATCACCAGCACCATACCAACCATGAGTTTGTCAGCAATGGGGTCTAGCATGCGGCCAAAGCCAGATTGGACATCAAGTTTTCGCGCCAGCCAGCCATCAAAAAAATCAGACAGGCCCGCAAAGCTATAGAAAAAAACTGCCAGCCAGAGCGCGAGGTCGCCTAAATGTTTTTCGCTGATAAGGCAAATATAAATGGCGGGTATAAAGGCAACACGCAAAAGAGTTAAAATATTGGGCAGGTTTTTAAGCATAAGTCACTTTCTTATCAGGGCTGGTCATTAAAGTAATCATAAATGGTTTGCGCCATTTTACCACTCACCCCGTCAACTTTTTCTAAATCAGCTAAAGATGCACGCATCACGGCGCGGGCGGAACCAAAATGATGCAGCAAAGCTTTTTTTCGCTTGGCGCCAATGCCTTGAATGTCGTCTAGCGGGTTTGCGCGAATATCCTTTTTGCGTTTGCCGCGATGCGAATTTATCGCAAAGCGGTGGGCTTCGTCACGCAACCTTTGCATATAATATAAAACCGGACTGTTGGATTTCAGCTCTTTGGTGCTGCCATCAGGCATAAAAAATGTCTCGCGCCCCGCATTGCGGTCAGGGCCTTTGGCAACACCAATAATCGGAATATCTTCAAGCCCTAGCTCGCTCAATGTTTCTTGCGCGACAGAGAGCTGGCCTTTGCCACCATCAACCAATATGAGGTCTGGCCAGTGTGCAGAATCCTCATTTTCTTCTTTTTTCAGTCGTGCATAACGGCGGCCAAACACCTCGCGCATCATGCCATAATCATCACCTGGTGTGATGTCCTGATTTTTAATATTAAACTTGCGATATTGGTTTTTGGCAAAGCCATCGCGTGTTGCGACAATCATGCCGCCAATGGCATTTGTGCCTTGCAAATGGCTGTTATCAAAAACTTCAATCCGTTTGGGGGGTGCTTCCAGCTTGAATGTCTTTGCCACCTCATCAAGCAATTTTTGTTGGCTGGATTTTTCAGACAGATGGCGGGCAAGGGCTTCTTTGGCATTGTCCAGCGCATGTGAAAGCAGCTCATATTTTTCCCCTCTTTTGGGGTGCAGAATTTTAACAGTTTGAGACAGCTTAATTGCCAATGCTTTTTCAATCAGCTCCGCGCCCTCTAAAGCATGGCTCACAATGATGCGCTTTGCTGGAGGCCGATTTTCATAAAACTGCACGATGAAAGATTCTAAAATTTCTTCGGCGGGCATATCGCGTTCATGTCTGGGGAAATAAGCCTTATTGCCAAGATTTTTGCCAGAGCGGAAAAAGAAAACCTGCACACAGCTCTGCCCGCCTTGTTGAGACAGGGCAATGATGTCAGCTTCTTCAACTGTGCGGGCATAAACATCTGTTGTCGATTGAATATAGGTGAGGGCGCGAATACGGTCGCGCAATTGTGCGGCTTGCTCATATTTCATTTCGGCGCTGGCTGCTTGCATTTGCGTGGCAAGTTCTTCTTGGATTTTTGAATTTGACCCTGCAAGAAACTGTCGCGTTTGTTTGACCAATTGCCCGTAATCGCTTTGTGAAATTTCATTTGTGCAAGGCGCGCTGCAGCGTTTGATTTGATACAGCATGCAAGGGCGCGTGCGGCTATTGAAATAATTATCGGAGCAACTGCGTAATAAAAAAGCGCGTTGCAAAGTATTGAGCGTGCGGTTAACTGCGCCAGGTGAAGCAAAGGGGCCGAAATAATGCCCTTTTCTTTTGCGGGCGCCGCGATGTTTAACCAATTGCGGTATCGGGTGGTCTTGAGCCAGCAAAATATAGGGCAGGCTTTTGTCATCGCGCATCAAAACATTAAAGCGCGGCTTATATTTTTGTATGAGATTCGCTTCAAGCAATAAGGCATCAGCCTCGGTTTGAGTGCGGATAAATTCCATATCATGGGTGAGGCGTATCATATTAGCAATGCGGTTTGAGTGACCGCTCAGGCGTGTATAGGCCGAAACCCGCGCTTTGAGATTTTTGGCTTTGCCGACATAAAGCACATTTTGGGTGTCGCCCAGCATGCGATATACCCCCGGCCCGTTGGGGAGGTTACGGACTTTTTCTTTGATAATGTCAGGTCCAGAAATGGTTTTTGGCTCGGAAGACTCACTCATGTTTTTCATTATAGACTGTCAAAATGATTTTTCATCTTCTAGCGTAATTTGACGTCAAAAAACTTTGTCAGAAGGTTTTTTTCAACCTGTGGATAAGTATGTGCGTAAATTCGGGTGAACATGGCCAAGTGTCTGTTTTTATTGAGAGTGATGGAAATTGCCTAAAATTTAGCCAATTCGTAACCCATTGAAATTATTAGGTAATAATATAATTCGTTGCAAAGAAATTTATATTTCTAGCTATTTATTTACTTTACAAAATTGTCATAATGGGGCAGGCGGCTTGTTATTAACTCTCCTTAAAAAGCAAAAAACATAATAAATATATATGGTTAGGCAAAAAAACCGCAGTTTTGTGCCTTGTACAGAAGAATAGCCCGCGTGCATGAAACATCTGTGAAACATTGTTTTTAGCTGAAACAGGCAGAAATCAGGCATTTTGAGTGAGGTTCTAATTTGGCCCTAATAAAAACGGTTAAATGGGCAAAAAAACACTGAGTTGGGGGGAGATGGCCTTGTTTGCCTAAAGCGCGGTTGTTTGCACACGCTCAATTTCGACCCCAACACCCGCGGCCTCGTCAATAGCGTCATTTTTTTCCACCCGCACCCGCACGCTGACCACGCGCTGATTGGCAAGGCAGAGTTGCGCCACTTGATCGGCTAGGGTTTCAACAAAATCAAAATGGCGCGCCGCGACCAGTGTTTTTATTTTATTAACGATTTTTTCATAACACACCACATCTTCAATCTGCGATGGGGCCTCTTGGGATAATTCCCGCACAGCAAGCTCAATATTAAAAGTGACATTTTGCGGAGTGGTTTTTTCATGCGGATAAATGCCCAACAACATGGGTAGAGATAAATCCCGAATGAATATTTGCATCACGGCAGTTGTCGCATCTGCATAAGAATTTTGGTTTGCGGGTCGTAAGGTTTTATTCATTACTCAACCACCTCTGTTACATCTGGGGTTTTCCAGGCCAGATGTTGGCCGCCATCTAGCGCAATCATTTGCCCTGTCATGCTATTGGCGCTCAAAATATACATCACCGCATCGGCGACTTCTTCTGGCGACGCACCATGGCCTAATGGCACAAGTCTGGTCTGCTTATCGAACTCAGCTTGGTCTTGGCGCGGATTAGGCAGCGTTGGGCCGGGCCCAATACCATTGACGCGGATATTTTGTTCCGCCAAAGCCTGTGCGAAAGTTTGGGTCAATGACCATAAACCCGTTTTGGATACAGTATAGCTTGAAAAGTCGGGCGTCAGGCGCCAAACGCGCTGGTCAATAATATTGATAATATTACCGGCGCTGGTTTGCCCAGCGAAATCGCGCATCAACAAAGCAGGGGCGCGCAAATTCACATTAAGATGCGTGTCCCATGTATCGGTGGTGAAATCTGTTGCGGTGTCACGCTCGAAAACCGACGCATTATTTACCAGCAGCTCAACCCGGCCAAGCATTTCATTGGCGCGGGGCAGAAGTGTTTCAACTTGTTGCGCATCAGCAAGGTCTGCCTGCAAAGCAACAGCCTTCGCATTTTGCGCGTTCAATGTAGCGACTAATTCATCAGCGGCTTGAGCGGAATGACCATAGTGAATGGCAATCTGCCAACCCTTTTGGGCAAGTCCTAGCGCGATGGCTTTGCCAATGCGTTTCGCGCCGCCAGTGATGAGTGCTGTTTTGGTCATGCCCTGACATAGCAAGTTTAAGCGAAAACGCCTAGCCCTCACTTGATAAATTTAGCGATAAAATTGTCGTTATCAAAACGCGCAAAAAAATTTATTTAAATTTCAGAACAAGTCCAAACATCAGCCGTTCGAGATCTTCGTCACCGCCTTCAATTTCGCCAACAGTATAATCCACCCGAAACGCGCTGTTATTTGTCAGGTTCCAATCTGCGCCCAAGCCCCATGTAAAGCCATCACGACTGCTGCCGCCCAAATCTTTACCCTGCTGGGTCACGCTGATTTCAGATTGTGCATAGGCAATGCGCAGATAAGGCTCGGCCTTATCGCCTGGAAAATGCCAAAGCGTAGCAATTTCAAGCATATCCGAATCTGTCGAATTTTCTTTGCCCGCCACCTCGTTTTTATAATCATCTAAAACCGAGTAGCCGAGTTCAGCGTCCAGAAACGGATAAATTTCATATCCGATAGACAGGTAAAAGCCAGATGCGGTTTCGTTCGTCGTGCCGTCTTTATTGCCAGCATAATCAATATTGCTTTCGCTAATACCCATTGCGGTCAAATAAAACCGATTGCTTTCGTCTTGCTCATAATTAAAGTTTTGCGCAAATGCGGGCGCGCTGGCACAAAAAATAAGCACAAGCCAAGCTTTGAGCAGCACAGCCGAAGGAGCGCGCAAGCACGCGCCATTCATAATATTTATGGTAAAATTCTTCATTGTGACACTTTTTCTTTTTGTTATCGTCACCCAAAAGCCTAGAAGATTGAAAAAAAAGAATCAACCCTAAATCAAACAATTTCTTAAGCCTTTATTGAGTTGTTTGAGATGCGCAAACCCGCAGCTTATTCTTTTATTTTTTTTCCTATGTGACTTGTTTTCTGTTAGGCTTTTGAAAGTTTAAGGGAGTGGTTTATGCGTTTTGGGGATTATTTGCGCGACCAAAATCTGCGTTCGCGTCATATTAGTTATAATTTATTGACCGCTGGTGGGGCGTCTGATGGCACGCCAGCGAGCGACCCGCGGCAAAAAATTAAAGTCACATTCACACAGGCTATGGCATTGATTTTGCCTTACTCGGCCACCCGCATCGTAGAGCAGGTGAAATCTGTTTTGCCTTTGGCTTTATATCTTTGCCTCTTTCAGTTGCTCATTTTGCGCCAGCCTGTTGAAGAAGCGCTGGCTTTAACCGGTGGCCTTGCGGCGGTTATTTTAGGTCTGGCCATATTTATGGAGGGCTTGAATGTTGGCCTTATGCCATTTGGCAAAGTCATCGGCGATAATCTGCCCAAAAAGGCACGCTTGTTTGTGGTTTTGTTGATTATTGGTTTGCTTGGTGTGGGGGTTACTTTTGCCGAACCTGCGATTGGCGCT
Organism: Parvibaculaceae bacterium; assembly: GCA_965217015.1. Classification (GTDB taxonomy): domain Bacteria; phylum Pseudomonadota; class Alphaproteobacteria; order RS24; family RS24; genus JAYQKL01. The sequence continues at coordinate 304,411 of OZ244224.1, forward strand.
TTGCAGGCATTTGGCGCGCAGGTCAATCCAGAAAAAGCGCCTTATCTTTATGAAATCTTGAATCGCCGCGCCACTGAACTGGTTATTTTGGTTGGTGCCGGTGTCGGGCTGGCAGCGATACTTGGCACGATACGCTTTATTCGCGGTTGGTCTTTGAAGCCGCTCATTCTTATCACGCTTTTGCCGACTTTGGCACTTACGGGTTATTTTTGGCTTGATGATGATTTGCGCGTTGTGCTTGGGCTGGCTTGGGATTGTGGCGCGGTGACAACGGGGCCAGTGACCGTGCCATTGGTTTTATCGCTTGGCATAGGAATTGCCATGGCGGCGGGGAAGGGGAATGATAGCCTGTCTGGTTTTGGGGTTGTGACTTTGGCTTCTTTATTTCCAATTCTCGCCGTGCTGATACTCACGCTTTTTGTGCGTGCGCAAATATCTCCGCAAGAAATTATCGCCGCCGCGCAATTGCCAACCGCCCAAACATCTGAGGTGACCAGCATGTGGGCCGCAACACCGTGGCAAGAAATCATATTGGGTGTGCGGGCGATTTTGCCTTTGCTTATCTTTCTAATGGTTGTGTTGAAGCTTGTCTTACGCTCTCATGTGCCAAACCCGCTCATCACTTCTTATGGTCTGGTGCTGTCTATTATTGGCATGTGCGTTTTTAATATTGGTTTAACCTATGGGCTTGGGGCTATTGGGGCGCAAACTGGCTCGGCTTTGCCAGCGGCATTTATGTCCTTAGATGTGTTGCCCAGCTCGCCAATTTATGCCGGTATTTTGGGGTATGTGATTGTCATTGCTTTTGCCTTTATATTAGGCTTTGGCGCGACTTTGGCAGAGCCTGCACTGAACGCGCTTGGGTTGACTGTGCAAAATCTGACAAATGGTGCGTTTAAAAAATCAATGCTGATGTATAGCGTTTCTTTCGGCGTGGCGTTTGGCATTGCTTTAGGGGTGTGCAAAATCATTTTTAATCTGGATTTAGCAAGTCTCATCATTCCGCTTTATCTCATTGCTATTGTCTTGACGCTTTTATCGACTGAGTCTTTTGTAAATGTCGCATGGGACAGCGCGGGCGTGACGACGGGGCCAGTGACGGTGCCATTGGTTTTGGCAATGGGCATGGGGCTTGGTGACGCAGTTTCGGCGATTGAGGGATTTGGGATTTTATCAATGGCCTCAATCGGGCCGATTATTTCGGTTATGAGCATGGGACTGTTCATTCAATTTCGTCAAAAAAGACAAGCGGCAAAAGCAACAAATGCTGAAGCCTTGCCTGAAGCTTTGCCTGAAGCCTTGTCTGAAGCCTGATAAAAGACAGCATGGAGACTAAGATGAGAAAAATTACATATTTAACAGATGCACATTTAATTGTTTGCATCATTCAGCAAGGAAAAGCAGATGCTGTGGTGAAGGCTGCGCAACATGTGGGGGCGCAGGGTGCGACAGTTCATTTTGGGCGCGGCACAGGTATTCGTGAGCGCATGGGCTTGCTTGGCGTGACCATTGATGAGCAAAAAGAGGTTATCCGTATCATTGTGTCGAGTGAGCAGGCGGACCGGGTTTTTGAAGCGATGTATCTTGCGGGTGAGTTGGATACACCGGGTAATGGTATCATGTATATGAACGCCATTGACCGTGTGGCGACTTATATACCAGAAGACATATTGGCCAAGCATGATGCTGACTTAAAAAGTGAGACGGCCTGATGCAAGAATTTGTTGAAATTGGTGGGGCGCTGCGCAAAGGGCTTGGGCAGACTATTTTAGAGAGCTTTCACGAGGCAGAGGGTGTGCGGCATATTTTTGTAGAGGCTGGACGCGCTGATGATTTATTTGCTGAAAAAGAGTTTGGCACGGCCTCCGAGGTTGACCTGCTGACACTTGTGGTTGATAAAAATCAAGCTGAGCAGGTTTTCACGGCTTTATATGATGCTTTGTCGCTGGGGCAAGAGCCAAATGGGCTGATTTATCAATCACCCGCTTTCATAAAAACAGCATAAAGCGAAACGGCTGCGGCATTGGATACATTGAGCGTGGTGAAATGCGTGTCGCTTCTATCGGCATGCGGCAGGCGCACGAGTTCCTGACAATTTTCTTTAGTCAGGCGGCGAAGGCCTTTGCCTTCTGCGCCCATCACTAAGGCGATTGGGCTTTGGGCAGGTAAATCCGCAATGGTGCGTTCGCCTGTCTCGTCTAGACCGATGGTCAAATAGCCCGCTTGCGTTAATGTTTTGAGGCATCGCGCTAAATTGCCAACCGCGCATATTGGTGTCACTTCAAGCGCGCCAGAGGCGGCCTTCGCTAAAGCGCCCGCCGCAATCGGACTGTGGTGGCGTGTGGTGACCAAGCCTGCGGCGCCAAAAACTGTTGCCGAGCGCAAAATAGCGCCAATATTGCGCGGGTCTGTTAGCTGATCCAAAATGACCAATGGGCGGCCAGTTGCGATAAGGCTCTCAAGGTCTGGCTCATCGAGGGGCTGGGTCTCTAATAAGACGCCTTGATGCACTGTGCCGTCTGGCAGCTGTTTTTTAAGCTGGTCAGGCGTAACGATTTCTGGTTTTGGCCTGTGTGGCGAGTTTTTAAGCGTAGCTTGCATGTCATCATGTGCGTTTTTCGTTAATTGCAGCCTGTGACAAACGCGTTGTGGGTTCATAAGCGCCGCCTGGACAGCATGAAATCCATACAAGCTTATGGTCTCATGAGCCTGTTTGTCACGCCGCCGCCGTGCGTCATTACCAGAAAAAGGTTTTTTTTCTGTATTATTGTGATTTGAACGCTTGCGCTTCTTCATATCACCGCTTATAAGGTTGATTGAAAATTAGTGCAAACAACTTTGTCGGAATAATATCTATATTTATTCCGATAGCTTTGTTTTTACTTTTTTTTGTGCGTAAAAGCTTGACAAGGCTTGGTAATTTGACAATAACCGCCCTGTCAGTTTGTCAGGAAATCCTTCTTGGGTCTGCTGATGGCGTGCGACATCGGAGGGATGCCCGAGTGGCTAAAGGGGACGGGCTGTAAACCCGTTGGCTATGCCTACGTTGGTTCGAATCCAACTCCCTCCACCACGCCACAAGGTTTCGGCCTTAAAGTGGTCAAGCAGGAACGGACTTCAGGGCGGGTGTAGCTCAATGGTAGAGCAACAGCCTTCCAAGCTGAAGATGAGGGTTCGATTCCCTTCACCCGCTCCAATTTTGGGCAAAAGCCTAAATTGGAGCATGTTATTAGCTCGATCCCGCAGTGGGTCTAAACAGATATAGGATTGGCACCATGTCAAAGGAAAAGTTTGAGCGGAATAAGCCGCACTGTAACATTGGAACGATTGGTCATGTTGATCATGGCAAGACGACGTTGACGGCAGCGATTACGAAGGTTTTGGCTGAAGCTGGTGGGGCGGAATTTTCTGACTATTCAGATATTGACAAGGCCCCTGAGGAGAAGGCGCGCGGGATTACGATTTCGACGGCTCATGTTGAGTATGAGACGGAAGGCCGTCATTATGCGCATGTTGACTGTCCTGGTCACGCTGACTATGTGAAGAACATGATTACGGGTGCGGCGCAAATGGATGGCGCGATTTTGGTTGTGAATGCAGCTGATGGCCCGATGCCACAGACACGCGAGCATATTTTGTTGGCGCGCCAGGTTGGTGTTCCAGCTTTGGTTGTTTTCATGAACAAGGTTGACCAGGTTGATGATGAGGAGCTTTTGGAGCTTGTTGAGATGGAGATCCGCGAGCTTTTATCTTCTTATGAGTTCCCTGGCGATGATATTCCGATTGTTAAGGGTTCAGCTTTGGCGGCACTTGAAGGTCGTGATGATGAGATTGGCAAGAATGCGATATTGGAATTGATGACGCAGGTTGATGCTTATATTCCACAGCCTGAGCGTCCGAAGGACCAGCCCTTCTTGTTGCCGATTGAAGATGTTTTCTCGATTTCAGGTCGCGGTACAGTTGTGACGGGTCGTGTTGAGCGCGGTGTGATTACGGTTGGCGAAGAGATTGAGATTGTTGGTATTAAAGACACACTTAAGACGACCTGCACTGGTGTTGAGATGTTCCGTAAGCTGCTTGATAGCGGTGAGGCTGGTGACAATGTTGGTGTTTTGTTGCGTGGCACGAAGCGCGAAGAAGTTGAGCGCGGTCAGGTATTGTGTCATCCGGGCAGCATTACGCCGCACACGAAGTTTAAGGCTGAGGCTTATATTTTGACGAAAGAAGAGGGTGGTCGTCATACGCCATTCTTTACGAATTATCGTCCGCAGTTTTATTTCCGTACGACAGATGTGACGGGTGTTTGCCAGTTGCCATCAGGCACGGAAATGGTGATGCCAGGAGATAATGTTGAGATGGAAGTCGAGTTGATTGTGCCGATTGCGATGGAAGAGAAGCTGCGCTTTGCGATCCGTGAAGGCGGCCGCACAGTCGGCGCTGGCGTCGTATCTGCAATCATTGAGTAAGTGATAAGGATTGGTAAAAGCAACAAAGCTTTAGGAGTGTAGCTCAACTGGTAGAGCACCGGTCTCCAAAACCGGGGGTTGGGGGTTCAAGTCCCTCCGCTCCTGCCAAATTTTAGACCGGTATTTAATGCCAGTTTAAGTCTGAATCACAAGTTTGACCGTAGAAGGAAAGCATGGCAAATCCGTTAACATTTTTACAGGAAGTCCGTTCAGAGGTTGCGAAAGTATCATGGCCGACACGCCGTGAAACGCTGGTAACGACAATTATGGTCTTTATCATGGCGGCTTTGGCCTCGGTTTTCTTTTTTCTGGCAGACCAAGTGTTGAGTTTTGTTGTCACTTTTATGCTCGGTCTGGGGCGTTAGGAAGATATTATGCATAAATGGTATATCGTTCACGCCTATTCTAATTTTGAGCAAAAAGTAGCTGATAGCATTCAGGAGCAGGCGCGTTTGGCTGGTCTTGAAGATCGCTTTGAAGAAATTTTGGTGCCAACTGAGGAAGTGGTTGAGCTGCGACGCGGGCGTCGTGTCAATGCAGAGCGTAAGTTTTTTCCTGGTTATGTTTTGGTCAAAATGGATATGTCTGATGAGGCGTATCATTTGGTTAAAAACACACCGAAAGTTACGGGCTTTTTGGGATCGGAAAATCGTCCAACCCCAATACCGCAACGGGAAGTGGACCAAATTTTGAATCAAGTGCAGGAGGGTGTGGAGCGTCCTAAGCCTTCTGTTATTTTTGAAGTGGGTGAGCAGGTGCGCGTAAGCGATGGCCCGTTTGCTTCCTTTAATGGTCTCGTAGAAGAGATCGATGAAGAGCGGGCGCGGTTGAAAGTGACCGTGTCTATCTTCGGGCGGGCGACGCCTGTCGAACTTGAGTATGGTCAGGTTGAAAAACTCTGACTGATTGAACGTGGGAGGCCAGCTTAAGGGCTGCACCGGACCACGGACCATAATCGAACATTCCTTCTTAAGAAGGATTGAAAGGAACGAGAGATGGCTAAAGTAATTGAAGGATACCTGAAAATGCAGGTTCCTGCAGGGGGCGCGAGCCCGTCACCACCAATTGGCCCAGCTTTGGGTCAGCGTGGTTTGAATATTATGGAGTTTTGCAAGTCTTTTAATGCCAAAACCCAAGAGATGGAAAAGGATATGCCAATCCCAACCATCGTGACGATTTATGAAGATAAATCTTTTACCTTTGTGATTAAAACGCCGCCCGCATCTTATTATTTGAAAAAGGCAGCGAAATTAGACAAAGGTGGCAGCACACCAGGCCGTGAAGTGGCTGGTGTTGTAACCATGAAGCAGTGCCGCGAAATCGCTGAGCAAAAGCTAAAAGATTTGAATACGAATGACCTTGATGAAGCACAGAAAATGATTGCAGGTTCTGCGCGCTCAATGGGTCTGGAAGTGAGAGGTTAATCATGGCTAAAGGTAAAAGATTAACCGCAGCGCGTGAAGGTGTTGATACCAAAAAGCTCTATACAGTCGAAGAGGCTGTGAAGCTTGTTAAAGAGCGCGCCAAAGCAAAATTTGATGAAACCATTGAGGTTGCCGTCAATTTGGGTGTTGACCCGCGCCATGCTGACCAAATGGTTCGTGGTGTGATTGAGCTCCCAAATGGCACAGGCCGTTCAGTGCGTGTTGGCGTTTTTGCCAAAGATGCGAAAGCTGATGAGGCGCGTGAGGCGGGTGCTGATGTTGTTGGTGCAGAAGATTTGGTTGAGATTGTACAAAAAGGCACAATTGAATTTGACCGCTGCATCGCAACGCCAGATATGATGCCATTGGTTGGCCGTTTAGGTAAAGTACTTGGCCCGCGTAATTTAATGCCAAACCCGAAAGTTGGGACTGTGACAGCCGATGTGGCTGAAGCTGTGCGCTCGGCAAAGGGTGGTGCTGTTGAATTCCGTGTTGAAAAAGCCGGCATTGTGCATGCGGGCGTTGGCAAAGCAAGTTTCACTGAAGAGCAGATTTTGGGCAATGTGAGGTCATTCCTCAGCGCTGTTCAAAAAGCGCGCCCATCGGGTGCCAAAGGAACATTCATCAAGCGTATCGCGATAAGCTCAACCATGGGGCCAGGCGTGCGTGTTGATGTAACAGGCGTTGGTGACGCCTAAGCGAGTTTAAAACCTCGAAAGGGGTTTTAAATGTGGGGCGGTGATGAACCTAACCACAGCTGTCCGAGACCTCAGGAGCGTTTAGACGCTTAAAATCCTGAGCAGACGGGTCAAAGTTTTAAAGGCAGCAATGCCAGCAGAGCTTCACCCGGGACAGAAAGAGTGTCATTGCGGGGCAATTGCAGATTGTAAGCGCCGCGCAATGATGAAACTGAACCGGTGGAGCGTGAGATTATCTCATAATCTGCCCCCAAGTGTGCAGGGGTTGCACACATGGAGAGAGAAAGTGGATAGAGCTACAAAAGAACAGCTCGTGGAGTACTTCGGCGGCGTTTTTGACGATGCCGGCGTTGTAGTTGTGACCCACTATGCCGGCTTGACGGTGCCTCAAATGGAAGATTTGCGGTCCCGAATGGCAGAGGTTGGCGGCACGGTTAAAGTGACCAAAAACCGTCTGGTAAAACGCGCTCTCGCAGGCACATCTGCCGAATCCATAAGTGATTTGTTTAACGGTCCAACAGCGATTGTGTTTTCACAAGACCCTGTTGCGGCTCCTAAAGTCACTGCGGAATTCGCCAAGGAAAACAAAGATCTTGTTATGCTTGGCGGCATTATGGGCGAAACAGTCCTTGATGCGGCAGCTGTGAAAAATCTGGCATCCTTGCCATCACTTGACGCCTTGCGCGGTCAGTTGGTGGGTCTGTTAAACGCGCCAGCAACAAAAGTTGCAGGTGTTGTGCAGGCGCCAGCGGGTCAATTGGCTCGTGTGGTTGGAGCTTATGCTGCGAAAGGCGAGGCGGCTTAATCCGTCTTACCCGGTTAATTAACGATTGGAGAAAAAAATGGCTGATCTAGAAAAGATTGCTGAAGACCTATCAAGCCTGTCAGTTCTTGAGGCTGCAGAACTTGCAACTTTACTTGAGGAGAAGTGGGGCGTATCTGCCGCTGCTCCGGTTGCTGTTGCTGCTGCCGCACCTGCAGGTGGTGACGCTGGCGCCGCAGAAGAGAAGGACAGCTTTACTGTTGTTCTGGCTGCTGCTGGTGACCAGAAAATCAATGTCATCAAAGAGGTTCGTGCCATCACAGGTCTTGGTTTGAAAGAGGCGAAAGAAATCGTCGAAGGCGCACCAAAAGATCTGAAAGAAGATGTGCCGACTGCTGAAGCTAATGAGTTGAAAGAAAAACTCGAAGCTGCAGGCGCTACTGTAGAGCTTAAGTAAGTAAGTTCTTTCGGGTGGGTGGCAGCGCTGCCCACCCGTGACTTCCTGAATGGGGCAAGGGAAGTTTAAGTTTTAGCCCCTTATTTGAGGCAGCAGACGAGGAAGCAAAATGTCGCAAGCCTATACAGGTCGCAAAAGAATTCGTCGTTCATTTGGTCGTATTCCGCAAGTTGTGGAAATGCCAAATCTGATTGAAGTCCAAAAATATTCTTATGATCAATTCTTACAAACCATCGCACCAGAAGAGGGTCGCGAGGAAAAAGGTTTGCAAGCAGTGTTCAACTCGGTTTTCCCAATTGAGGATTTCGCGGGCGCATCATGCTTGGAATTTGTTACATATCAATTTGATCCACCGAAATATGATGTTGAAGAATGTCAGCAGCGGGGCATGACTTATGCCGCACCGCTTAAGGTGAAATTGCGGTTGATTGTCTATGATGTTGACGAAGAAACCGAAGTGAAAAGCATTAGAGGTGTAAAAGAGCAAGATGTTTATATGGGTGATTTGCCGCTCATGACATCTAATGGCACATTTGTGGTCAATGGCACTGAGCGTGTGATTGTCTCGCAAATGCACCGTAGTCCTGGTGTTTTCTTTGACCATGACAAGGGTAAAACCCATGCGTCAGGCAAGCTTTTATTCGCGGCACGGATTATTCCTTATCGTGGGTCTTGGCTTGATTTTGAATTTGACGCGAAAGATATTTTGCATGTGCGGATTGACCGCCGTCGTAAGCTTCCTGCGACAACTATTTTGCATGCATTGGATTTTGACAATGAAGAAATTCTGTCAATTTTCTATGATAAAGTTACCTTCACGCGCAAAGGCGACCAGTGGATTACGCCATTTGATAAAGAATCGCGGCGTGGCACCAAACCTGTCAATGATTTGATAAATGCCAAAAATGGTAAAGTGATTGTTGAGGCTGGTAAAAAAATCTCGCCACGTCTTGCCAATAAGCTGGTAGAAGATGGCGTTCAGGACTTGCTGGTAAATGATTTCGAATTGATTGGGCGTTTCCTTGCGGAAGAGCTTATCAATATGGATACTGGCGAGATTTATGCTGAAGCTGGTGATGAGATTACCGAAGACCTACTCGCTGATTTGATTGAGAATGGCTATCAAGAAATCTCAACATTAAATACAGACCCTGTTAACAAAGGGCCGTTTATCCGCAATACATTAATGGCTGATAAATCTTCTGACAAAGCGACAGCATTGGAAGAAATTTATCGCGTCATGCGCCCGGGTGAGCCACCAACACCGGAAACAGCTGAGGCTTTGTTTACGAGCCTGTTCTTTGATGAAGAGCGTTATGACCTTTCAGCTGTTGGTCGCGTGAAAATGAATATTCGCATGGACCTTGATTGTTCAGACGAAATTCGCATTTTGCGCAAAGAAGATGTTGTCGAAGTGATGCGCACATTGGTTAATTTGCGTGATGGCAAAGGCGATATTGATGATATTGACAATCTAGGTAACCGCCGCGTGCGTTCGGTTGGCGAGTTGATGGAAAATCAATATCGCTTGGGTCTTTTGCGTATGGAGCGCGCGATTAAAGAGCGTATGAGTTCGGTCAATATTGATGTGGTTATGCCGCAGGATTTGATAAATGCGAAGCCAGCTGCGGCTGCGGTGCGCGAATTTTTCGGTTCATCGCAATTGTCACAATTTATGGACCAAACCAATCCGCTTTCTGAAATCACGCATAAGCGGCGTCTCTCTGCGCTTGGGCCGGGCGGCCTGACACGCGAGCGCGCTGGCTTTGAGGTGCGTGATGTGCATCCAACCCATTATGGTCGGATTTGCCCAATTGAAACGCCGGAAGGGCCAAATATTGGTCTTATTAACTCATTGGCTACTTTTGCCCGCGTGAATAAATACGGCTTTATTGAAAGCCCTTATCGTGTGGTTAAAAGCGGAAAAGTCACTGATGAGGTGGTCTATCTATCTGCCATGGAAGAAGCGCGTTACAATGTGGCGCAGGCGACCATTGGGTTAGATGAAAAAGGTCATATCACTGATGAGCTTATCAATTGCCGTGTGAATGGTGATGTGCAAATGGTGCCAGCCTCTGAGGTTGAGTTCCTTGATGTGTCACCAAAGCAGATTGTTTCAGTTGCTGCGGCGTTGATTCCGTTTTTGGAAAATGACGATGCGAACCGTGCTTTGATGGGTTCCAACATGATGCGTCAGGCTGTGCCATTATTGCAGGCTGATGCGCCATTGGTTGGCACCGGCATGGAGGAAGTCGTAGCGCGTGACTCTGGTGCGGCTGTGACAGCACGGCGCACTGGCGTTGTTGACCAAGTTGATGCGACACGGATTGTTATTCGGGCGACTGAAGACAATGATGCAGCGAAATCAGGTGTTGATATTTACAATTTGCAAAAATTCCAACGCTCAAACCAGTCCACATGTATTAACCAGCGCCCATTGGTGCGGGTTGGTGATTATGTGCAAGCAGGCGATGTGGTGGCTGATGGGCCATCGACAGAGCTTGGTGAATTGGCGCTTGGCCGCAATGTGCTGGTCGCCTTTATGCCGTGGAATGGATATAACTTTGAGGACTCTATCCTGATTTCTGAGCGTATTGTGCGCGATGATGTGTTTACTTCTGTTCATATTGAAGAATTTGAAGTCATGTCGCGTGACACGAAGCTTGGGCCAGAGGAAATTACCCGTGATATTCCAAATGTCGGCGAAGACGCGCTGCGTAATCTTGACGAGGCGGGGATTGTTTATATTGGATCTGAAGTCAAGCCAGGTGATATTTTGGTGGGTAAAATCACACCAAAGGGTGAAAGCCCACTCACACCAGAAGAAAAACTGCTACGAGCAATTTTTGGTGAAAAGGCCTCAGATGTGCGCGATACCTCTCTGAAATTGCCGCCTGGTGCCACCGGAACGGTTGTGGAAGTGCGTGTGTTTAATCGCCACGGGATTGAGAAAGATGAGCGCGCAATGTCGATTGAGCGTGAAGAAATCGAATCTTTGTCCAAAGACCGTGATGATGAGCTGGATATTCTTGAGCGCAGCATTTATGAGCGTCTTGGTGGATTATTGACAGGGAAGCAAGCGCTTTCAGGGCCGAAAGGCATTGTCGCTGATGCAAAAATTACCGAAGAAGTTTTAGCTGAATTGCCGCGGTCACAATGGTGGCAAATCGCGCTGAAAAATGACAGCGCCATGAATGATGTTGAAACTTTGAAAAAGCAATATGACGACAGCAAAGAGGCACTTGAAGCGCGCTTTGAAGATAAGGTCGATAAATTGCAACGCGGTGATGAATTGCCACCGGGTGTCATGAAAATGGTCAAAGTCTATGTCGCGGTGAAACGCAAATTGCAGCCTGGTGACAAAATGGCGGGCCGTCATGGTAACAAAGGGGTGATTAGCCGCATTCTGCCAGTTGAAGACATGCCATATCTTGAAGATGGTCAGCCGGTTGATATCGTGCTGAACCCGCTTGGTGTGCCAAGCCGTATGAATGTGGGGCAAATTCTTGAAACCCATTTAGGCTGGGCATGTGCGGGGCTTGGTAAGCAGGTCTCTGATGCGATTGAGGCTTATGAGCGCGAAAGCAATGTTGAGCCTGTGAAACAGGTTCTTGGCAATATTTACGCTGATGACAAGCAGCTTGCTGATATGTCAGATGGTGAAGCGATTGAGATGAGCTACACTTTGCGCAAAGGTGTGCCAATGGCAACACCAGTCTTTGATGGTGCGCGTGAAGCAGATATTGTCAAAGTGCTTGATGATGCTGGCATTGACACATCAGGTCAGGTTGTCTTACGCGATGGCCGCACAGGCGAGGTCTTTGACCGCAAAGTGACAGTTGGCTACATCTATATGCTGAAACTGCATCACTTGGTTGATGACAAAATTCACGCACGCTCTATCGGTCCATATTCATTGGTCACGCAACAGCCATTGGGTGGTAAAGCCCAGTTTGGCGGTCAGCGTTTCGGTGAGATGGAAGTTTGGGCGCTCGAAGCATATGGCGCGGCCTACACGCTACAAGAAATGCTGACTGTTAAGTCAGATGATGTGGCAGGGCGGACGAAAGTCTATGAAGCCATTGTGAAGGGTGATGATACATTTGAAGCTGGTATTCCAGAGAGCTTTAATGTGTTGGTGAAAGAAATTCGTTCGCTTGGGCTGAATGTCGAATTGGCAGAAGGCGCAAAGAACGAGCAATAAATCGTTAGGCTTTAACGGTGTGACCGAATAACTGGTCACCATAAGAGGAGACAGACCTATGAACCACGAGGTCATGAATATCTTCAACCCGCAAGGGGCAACGCAGAGTTTTGACCGGATTCGAATTTCGATTGCGAGTCCAGAAAAGATTTTGTCTTGGTCACATGGGGAAATTAAGAAACCTGAAACCATCAATTACCGGACATTTAAGCCCGAGCGTGATGGTTTGTTCTGTGCGCGGATTTTTGGTCCTACCAAAGATTATGAATGCCTGTGCGGTAAATATAAGCGCATGAAATATAAAGGCGTGAATTGCGAAAAATGCGGCGTAGAGGTCACTTTGACCAAAGTTCGCCGTGAACGCATGGGGCATATTGAATTGGCCGCGCCTGTGGCTCATATTTGGTTTTTGAAGTCTCTGCCAAGCCGTATTGGTCTGTTGCTGGATATGACATTGAAAGACCTTGAGCGGGTTTTATATTTTGAAAATTTCATCGTGCTGGATCCCATGTTAACAGGCCTGCAAAAAGGCCAGTTGCTGACGGAAGACGAGTATTATGAAGCGCAAGATGATTATGGTGATGATGCATTTGTGGCTGGTATCGGCGCAGAAGCAATCCGCACCATGCTTGAAGAGATTGAGCTCGAGGAATTGGCAGCATCGCTCAAGGTTGAGATTGCTGAAGCAACAACTGAACTCAAGCCAAAGAAATTGGCAAAGCGCCTGAAAGTGGTTGAGGCGTTTATCCGTTCTGGCAATCGTCCAGAATGGATGATTATGACAGTTGTGCCTGTAATCCCACCGGAGCTGCGCCCGCTTGTGCCGCTTGATGGTGGCCGTTTTGCGACCTCTGATTTGAATGATTTATATCGTCGGGTGATTAACCGAAACAATCGTTTGAAAAGGCTGATTGAGCTGCGCGCGCCTGATATTATTGTGCGCAATGAAAAGCGTATGCTGCAAGAATCTGTTGATGCATTATTTGATAATGGCCGTCGTGGCCGTGTGATTACGGGTGCCAATAAGCGCCCGCTGAAATCATTGTCAGATATGTTAAAGGGCAAGCAAGGGCGTTTCCGTCAAAACCTTCTGGGTAAACGAGTTGACTATTCAGGTCGTTCGGTGATTGTTGTGGGCCCTGAGCTGAAATTGCATCAATGTGGCTTGCCGAAGAAAATGGCACTTGAGCTGTTTAAACCTTTTATCTATTCGCGTCTTGAAGCGAAAGGTTTGTCATCAACGGTTAAGCAATCCAAAAAAATGGTTGAAAAGGCCCGTCCTGAAGTTTGGGATATTTTGGACGAAGTTATTCGCGAGCACCCTGTATTGCTCAATCGGGCGCCAACATTGCACCGCTTGGGCATTCAGGCATTTGAGCCAGTGCTGATTGAGGGTAAAGCTATCCAGCTTCACCCGTTGGTTTGCGCGGCCTTTAACGCTGACTTTGATGGGGACCAAATGGCGGTGCATGTGCCATTGTCGCTCGAAGCGCAGCTGGAAGCGCGTGTGTTGATGATGTCAACAAATAATATTTTGCACCCCGCAAACGGGTCGCCAATTATTGTGCCATCGCAAGATATTGTGCTGGGCTTATACTATATTTCGCTTGAGCGTGATGGCGCGCCTGGTGAGGGCATGGTCTTTGCCGATATTGATGAAATTGAACATGCGCTGGAAACGAAATCCGTTACCTTGCATACAAAAATCAAGGCGCGGATTAAGACCTATGACGAAAGTGGCGAGCTTGTAGAGAAAATGGTTGATACCACACCAGGCCGCATGCTGATTGGGCAAGAATTGCCATTGCATCAAAATGTGCCGTTCTCGACAGTTAACCGCCTGTTGACCAAAAAGGAAATTTCACGCGCGATTGACACTGTTTATCGCCATTGTGGCCAAAAACAGACTGTTTTATTCTGTGACCACATCATGTTGCTTGGTTTCCGTCAGGCTTGTAAGGCGGGTATTTCTTTCGGTAAAGACGATATGGTTATTCCGGAAGAAAAAATTGCGCTTATTGAAGAAACAATGACGCAAGCCACCGAATATGAGCAGCAATATATTGATGGCCTGATTACACAGGGCGAGAAATATAACAAGGTTGTTGATGCGTGGGCAAAATGCACGGATCGCGTTGCTGATGTGATGATGAGCAAAATTTCATCGCTTAACCCTGAAGATGTTGAAGACCCTAACGGCTTTATCAACTCCATTTATATGATGGCGCATTCAGGGGCGCGTGGTTCACCTGCACAGATGAAGCAATTGGCTGGTATGCGTGGCTTGATGGCTAAGCCTTCTGGTGAAATTATTGAGACACCAATTATTTCTAACTTCAAAGAAGGTCTGTCGGTTTTAGAATATTTTAACTCGACACATGGTGCGCGTAAGGGGCTTGCTGATACAGCTTTGAAAACAGCGAACTCTGGTTATTTGACACGCCGTTTGGTTGATGTTGCGCAAGACTGCATCATCACCGAAGATGATTGTGGCACGCAAAATGGCATTACGGTCTCGGCTGTGATTGATTCTGGTGAGGTTGTGACCTCGCTGTCCGAGCGTGTCTTGGGTCGTGTGCCAGTTGAAGATGTGGTTGATCCGGTTTCTGGCGAAGTACTGGTGAAAAAGGGTGAGTTGATTAGCGAAGAGCATTGCGATGCGATTGATAATGCAAATTTAATGGGCATTAAAATCCGTTCGGTTCTGACCTGTGAGACGCGCCATGGTGCGTGTGCGGCATGTTATGGCCGCGACCTAGCTCGAGGTACACCGGTGAATATGGGCGAGGCTGTAGGTGTGATTGCGGCGCAGTCCATCGGTGAGCCTGGCACCCAGTTGACGATGCGGACTTTCCATATTGGTGGCACCGCACAGGTTGTTGACCAGAGCTTTGTTGAGTCAAATGCAGAAGGTATCATCAAGTTTGAAAATGCCAATGTCGTCACCGACTCATCTGGCCGTTTGGTTGTTATGGGCCGAAATGTGCATGTGAAGGTTGTTGATGAAAATGGTCTTGAGCGGGCTTCGCACAAACTGGCTTATGGCACGCGTTTGCGTGTGAAAGAAGGGGACACAATCAAGCGCGGCGAGCGTATTGGTGAGTGGGAGCCTTATGCGCAACCCATTTTGACCGAGCTTGATGGTGAAATCGCTTTTGAAGATGTCAAAGATGGTGAAACCATTAATGAGGTTTCAGACGAGGCAACAGGTATTTCGCAGCGTGTTGTGATTGACCCTATGACCGGTTCGAAATCTGCCAACCTAAAACCTGCCATTGTGATTAAAGACGATAAGGGCAACATCAAGCAACTGGCTAATGGCAATGAGGCACGCTATTTGCTCTCTGTTGGCGCAATTTTGTCTGTTGATGCTGGCACGAAAGTGCATGCGGGTGACACTTTGGCGCGTATCCCAACTGAGGGGGCTACTTCTAGCGATATTACGGGTGGTCTGCCACGCGTTGCAGAGCTGTTTGAGGCGCGCCGTCCAAAAGAGCATGCAATTATTGCCGAAATCAGTGGTCGCGTGGAGTTTGGTCGCGATTATAAAAACAAGCGTCGCATCACCATTCACCCTGAAGAGGCGGATATGGAGCCAAAAGAATATTTGGTTCCCAAAGCCAAGCATTTGTCTGTGCAAGATGGGGATATGATTGAAAAGGGTGAATATCTGATTGATGGCAACCCTGCGCCACACGATATTTTGGCCATTTTCGGTGTTGAGGAGCTCGCTTCTTATCTCGTGAATGAAATCCAAGATGTGTATCGCCTGCAAGGTGTGACAATTAACGATAAGCATATTGAGGTGATTGTGCGTCAAATGCTGCAAAAGGTTGAAATCACGACACCAGGTGATAGCTCTTATTTGAAAGATGAGCAGATTGACAAAATCGAGTTTGAAGAAGTCAATGAAAAGCTGATTGCCGAAGGTAAAGAGCCAGCTAAAGCAAATAATGTTTTGTTGGGGATTACCAAAGCCAGCCTGCAGACGCGTTCGTTTATTTCTGCGGCTTCTTTCCAAGAGACAACACGCGTGCTGACTGAGGCTGCGATTAACGGCAAAGAGGACACATTATTGGGTCTGAAAGAAAATGTCATTGTTGGCCGCCTTATCCCTGCTGGTACAGGTGGTGTTATTCAAAAATTGCGTGGTGAGGCGATGGAGCGTGACCGCGAATTATTAGATGTTGACCAAGAGGCTGAGGAGCCGCTTGAGGCTGAATAATGAGCTAAAAGAGTGCCAGCTCTGCCTTTGTGGCAGTTACATAATGGCCTGAAAAAGAAACGCCGGAAATTTTCCGGCGTTTTTTTATTTTTGAGCGGGCATTTAATGCAAAAAAGCGGCGTAAAACCGCTTGACCTTATACAGGAAATTGGCTAAAAACGGCGCAACTTTGGTAACAGGGCCGTAGATTTTGGCTTATTCCTTCACCAAGAGGGTCTAATAGAAAGTCTAAACGCTGTTGTTTATTAAAGCTTATAACTGGCACAAGATTGCATAAATGGTTGAAAAATCTATGTAATCCTCTGTTTTAAATCTTTTGCAGGCTTGCCTGTAAAAGGCTGTCGGATTTGAAACGCTCCCGATTATTTCGGTGCGGCAAATTCCGACACTTTGTGTTGAAAAGCTGCTTTCGGGCAGCATTGGTGAAATTTTAGAGAGCAGGCGGGAAGTCAATGCCCACAATTAACCAGCTTATCCGCAAACCGCGGCAAAAAGTGACCAAACGGAACAAGGTTCCGGCTATGGAAGCGTGTCCACAAAAACGCGGCGTATGTACGCGCGTTTATACAACGACACCAAAAAAACCTAACTCAGCCCTTCGTAAAGTCGCTCGTGTGCGCCTGACAAACGGCTTTGAGGTAACAAGTTATATTCCGGGTGAGGGTCATAACCTTCAAGAACACTCTGTTGTCATGATACGTGGTGGTCGGGTGAAGGACTTGCCGGGTGTTCGTTATCATATCATTCGTGGCGTTCTTGATACCCAAGGGGTGAAAGACCGCAAGCAACGCCGTTCGAAATACGGCGCTAAGCGTCCGAAATAGGGAGTCTGTATCATGTCTCGTCGTCACCGCGCAGAGAAGCGCGAAATTAACCCTGATGCAAAGTTTGGTGATGTTGTTCTGACCAAGTTCATGAACAGCCTCATGTTACATGGTAAGAAATCGACTGCTGAGCGCATTTTATATGGTGCTTTGGATATGGTGCAGGAAAAAATCAGCCGTGATCCGGTGGAAGTTTTTCATGAAGCTTTAGACAATGTAAAGCCCGCTGTTGAGGTTCGCTCTCGCCGTGTGGGTGGGGCAACTTATCAGGTGCCGGTTGAAGTGCGTGCAGACCGTAAAAGCGCTTTGGCGATACGTTGGTTGATTGCTGCTGCGCGTGCGCGCAATGAAAACACAATGGTTGAGCGTCTGGCAGGTGAATTGCTTGATGCTGTTAATAATCGCGGCTCTGCCGTCAAAAAGCGTGAAGATACGCACCGTATGGCGGAAGCCAACCGTGCTTTCTCTCATTATCGCTGGTAAAGCTTAGAGGAATTAAGATATGTCGCGGGTTACGCCTTTAGAAGATTATCGCAATATCGGCATCATGGCTCATATTGATGCGGGTAAAACAACGACCACAGAGCGCATTTTGTATTATACAGGTGTGAGCTATAAAATTGGTGAAGTTCATGATGGCGCGGCCACGATGGACTGGATGGAGCAGGAGCAAGAGCGCGGAATCACAATTACATCTGCCGCGACAACCTGTTTCTGGCGTGATAAGCGCATTAACATTATTGACACACCGGGCCACGTGGACTTCACAATTGAGGTGGAGCGTTCATTGCGCGTGCTTGATGGTGCGGTTGCTGTGTTTGACTCGGTTGCAGGTGTTGAGCCGCAATCAGAAACAGTATGGCGTCAGGCTGATAAATATTCTGTGCCGCGTATGTGCTTCGTGAACAAAATGGACCGCACAGGTGCTGATTTCTTCCGTTGTGTTGAGATGATTAAAGACCGTTTGGGATCGACACCTTTGGTGGTGCAATTGCCAATTGGTGCGGAAAGTGGTTACGAGGGGCTTATTGACCTCGTCAAAATGCAAGAAATCCTTTGGAAAAACGAAGATTTGGGCGCTGAATATGAATATGTTGATATTCGTGACGACCTGAAAGCCCAAGCTGATGAGTATCGCAACATGCTGGTCGAGCAGGTGGTTGAACTTGATGATGATTTGATGGAAGCTTATTTGGAGGGGCAAGAGCCTTCTGAAGAAGATATTATCCGTTGCATTCGCAAAGGGACCATTGACCAGTCTTTCGTGCCGGTATTGAACGGCACAGCCTTTAAAAACAAAGGTGTTCAGCCTTTGCTTGATGCGGTGGTTGATTTTATGCCATCACCGCTTGATGTGCCAGCGATTGCAGGTATTGACGCCAAAACCGAAGAAGACATTGTGCGTGAAAGCTCGGACGATGAGCCGCTTTCCATGTTGGCGTTCAAAATTGCCAATGACCCATTTGTGGGTTCGCTTACATTCGCACGGATTTATTCAGGTAAGCTGGAAAGTGGCCAAACATTGGTCAATACAGTGAAAGATAAGCGCGAGCGCATTGGTCGTATGTTGCAAATGCACGCGAATTCGCGTGAGGAAATCAAGAGCGCGGTTGCGGGTGATATCGTGGCGCTGGTTGGTCTGAAAGACACAACGACGGGTGACACGCTGTGCGAAACAAACAGTCCGGTTATTCTGGAGCGCATGGAGTTTCCTGATCCGGTGATTGAAGTTGCTGTTGAGCCGAAAACCAAAGGTGACCAAGAGAAAATGGGTCTGGCGTTGAGCCGTTTGGCGCAAGAAGACCCTTCATTCCGCGTCAAGTCTGACGAAGAAAGTGGTCAGACCGTGATTGCGGGTATGGGTGAGCTGCACCTCGATATTATTGTTGACCGCATGAAGCGTGAGTTCAAAGTGGAGGCCAATGTTGGTGCGCCGCAGGTGGCTTATCGCGAAACTTTCACCAAAGTTACAGATGTTGATTATACCCACAAAAAACAGTCTGGTGGTTCAGGTCAGTTTGCGCGTGTGAAAATGACCATTGAGCCAATGGAGCCAGGCGGCGGTTACGAATTTACCAATAAGATTGTTGGTGGTGCGATTCCGAAGGAATATATTCCGGGTGTTGAAAAGGGTATTGAAAGCGTGCGTGAAAATGGCGTGCTTGCCGGCTTCCCCATGATTGACTTTAAGGTGACATTGCATGATGGCGCTTTCCATGATGTTGACTCCAGCGTGATGGCGTTTGAGATTGCGGCGCGTGCTGCTTTCCGTGAGGCCTCTCGTGAAGCGGGTGCGAAATTGCTTGAGCCAATCATGTTGGTTGAAGTGGTGACACCTGAAGAGCATATGGGTGATGTGATTGGTGACTTGAACAGCCGTCGCGGGCAGGTTCGTGGTACAGAATCACGCAGCAATGCAGCTGTTATTCAAGCCATGGTGCCTTTGGCTAACATGTTTGGTTATGTGAATAATTTGCGTTCAATGACACAAGGTCGTGCGCAATATTCAATGTTGTTTGATCACTATGACCCTGTCCCGCAGGCAGTGTCTGATGAAGTATTAGCGAAAATGGCTTAAGGCATTTTGAGCTGTAAAATTTTGAAAAGGACGGAGATATAAAATGTCAAAGGAAAAGTTTGAGCGGAATAAGCCGCACTGTAACATTGGAACGATTGGTCATGTTGATCATGGCAAGACGACGTTGACGGCAGCGATTACGAAGGTTTTGGCTGAAGCTGGTGGGGCGGAATTTTCTGACTATTCAGATATTGACAAGGCCCCTGAGGAGAAGGCTCGCGGGATTACGATTTCGACGGCCCATGTTGAGTATGAGACGGAAGGCCGTCATTATGCGCATGTTGACTGTCCTGGTCACGCTGACTATGTGAAGAACATGATTACGGGTGCGGCGCAAATGGATGGCGCGATTTTGGTTGTGAATGCAGCTGATGGCCCGATGCCACAGACGCGCGAGCATATTTTGTTGGCGCGCCAGGTTGGTGTTCCAGCTTTGGTTGTTTTCATGAACAAGGTTGACCAGGTTGATGATGAGGAGCTTTTGGAGCTTGTTGAGATGGAGATCCGCGAGCTTTTATCTTCTTATGAGTTCCCTGGCGATGATATTCCGATTGTTAAGGGTTCAGCTTTGGCGGCACTTGAGGGTCGTGATGATGAGATTGGCAAGAATGCGATATTGGAATTGATGACCCAGGTTGATGCTTATATTCCACAGCCTGAGCGTCCGAAGGACCAGCCCTTCTTGTTGCCGATTGAAGATGTTTTCTCGATTTCAGGTCGCGGTACAGTTGTGACGGGTCGTGTTGAGCGCGGTGTGATTACGGTTGGCGAAGAGATTGAGATTGTTGGTATTAAAGACACACTTAAGACGACCTGCACTGGTGTTGAGATGTTCCGTAAGCTGCTTGATAGCGGTGAGGCTGGTGACAATGTTGGTGTTTTGTTGCGTGGCACGAAGCGCGAAGAAGTTGAGCGCGGTCAGGTATTGTGTCATCCGGGCAGCATTACGCCGCACACGAAGTTTAAGGCTGAGGCTTATATTTTGACGAAAGAAGAGGGTGGTCGTCATACGCCATTCTTTACGAATTATCGTCCGCAGTTTTATTTCCGTACGACAGATGTGACGGGTGTTTGCCAGTTGCCATCAGGCACGGAAATGGTGATGCCAGGAGATAATGTTGAGATGGAAGTCGAGTTGATTGTGCCGATTGCGATGGAAGAGAAGCTGCGCTTTGCGATCCGTGAAGGCGGCCGCACAGTCGGCGCCGGCGTCGTATCTGCAATCATTGAGTAAGTGATAAGGGCAGGGCTTTTAAGCTCTGCCTTTTTCAATCTGTTTGAAAGATTTAACTAGGGCATTGGCGTAAAGCCAAAGGACATAAAATGGTACAGAGCCAAAATATTAGAATACGGCTTAAAGCTTTTGACCACCGCGTTTTGGATAATTCCGCACGTGAAATTTTGAACACGGCAAAGCGGACAGGTGCTGATGTGCGTGGCCCCATTCCGTTGCCAACACATATTGAAAAATACACTGTGTTGCGCGGGCCGCATATTGACAAAAAGAGTCGCGAGCAGTTCGAAATTAGAACGCATAAACGGATGCTGGATATTTTAGATCCAACACCACAAACAGTCGATGCCTTAATGAAGCTGGATTTACCAGCTGGTGTTGATGTTCAGATTAAGTTGTAGCCGACGATAATCGTCAGCTTTTGAAGGAGAAGAGCCATGCGGTCCGGAATGATCGTACAGAAGATTGGAATGACCCGCTTGTTTAACGAGAATGGTCAGCATGTCCCTGTGACAGTGTTGAAACTCGATAAATGCCAGGTTGTGGCCCAGCGCACCCAAGAAAAAGACGGCTATAACGCTGTTCAGCTTGGGGTTGGGTTTTCAAAGGTAAAGCGTGTATCAAACGCCATGCGTGGGCATTTTGCAAAAGCTTCTGTTGAACCAAAACGTAAGCTCGCTGAGTTTCGTGTATCGAGTGATAATATGATTGATGTTGGCGCTGAGCTGGCAGCCAATCATTTTATTGATGGGCAAAAGGTTGATGCCACAGGCGTGAGCATTGGTAAGGGTTTTGCGGGTGCGATGAAACGCCATAATTTTGGTGGTTTACGCGCCTCGCACGGTGTGTCGATTTCTCACCGTTCGCACGGTTCCACGGGTCAGTGTCAAGATCCTGGTAAAGTTTTCAAAGGCAAGAAAATGGCCGGCCATATGGGTGATGCGCGTGTCACAATCCAAAACCTGACTGTCGTTAAAACAGATGTTGAGCGCGGTCTGGTCATGGTTAAAGGTGCTGTACCTGGTGCCAAAGGTGGTTGGATTTTGCTGCGCGATGCTGTGAAGCGTCCGGTGCCTGCTGATGTGCCACTGCCTGCTGCTTTTGTTGAGGCTGGTGTGCCTGCCAATGATACAGAACCAGTAGAAGCTGAGGCTGAAACAGCGCCAGAGGCTGAAGTTGAAGAAGCTGTGGTTACTGAGGCTGCTGAGGCTCCTGCAGAAGAAGCGCCAGCTGAAGAAGCTCCAGCTGAAGCTGAAACCGAAGAAAAGGATGCGGAATAATGAAAGCGGATATCCTATCGCTGAGTGCGAAAAAGACCGGCACCGTTGATTTAAACGACGCTGTTTATGGTCTTGAGCCACGTGCTGATTTGCTTCATCGTATGGTCAATTATCAATTGGCCAAACGCCAAGCTGGCACGCATAAAATTAAAAACCGCTCAGAAATTGCTGGCACGACAAAGCGTGTTGGTCGTCAAAAAGGTGGTGGTACAGCCCGTCATGGTAACCGCAAATCAAATATTTTTATTGGTGGTGGTAAGGCGCACGGCCCGGTTGTGCGCAGCCATGCGATTAACATGCCGAAAAAAGTGCGGGCTCTTGCGTTGAAGAATGCGCTGTCGAGCAAAGCCAAAGCTGGTCAGTTGATTGTGCTGGAAAATGCTGAGTTAAAAGAGGGGAAAACCCAAGCTCTGCGCACAAACTTAGCCAAGCTGGGGATTGAGTCAGCCTTGATTATTGATGGTGCGGAAGTGAATGAAAACTTCTCACGCGCAGCGCGTAATATTGAGCGTGTTGATGTATTACCTGTGCAAGGCATTAATGTTTATGACATTTTGCGCCGCGATCATTTGGTTTTGACAACAGCAGCTATTGAAAGCCTGGAGGAGCGTTTGTCATGAGCAATAAAGTAAAACATTACGACATTATCCGCTCACCGGTTATTACTGAAAAAACAACAATGGCTTCGGAATTTAGCCAAGTGGTTTTTGATGTGGCGCCTGATGCAGATAAGCCTGCCATTAAGGCAGCTGTTGAAGCCTTGTTTGATGTCAAAGTTAAGGCGGTCAATACGCTTGTGCGTAAGGGCAAAGTCAAGCGCTTCAGAGGTATTAAGGGCAAGCGTAGCGATGTGAAAAAAGCCATCGTTACTTTGCAAGATGGACATTCGATTGATGTGACAACCGGACTTTAATCCGCACATTAAAGGTATATAGAGATGGCACTTAAGACATATAAACCAACTACACCCGGACAACGTGGTCTTATTCAGGTAGACCGCTCGGCGCTGCATAAGGGGAAACCTGTCAAGCAATTGACTGAAGGTCTCACCAAATCTGGCGGCCGTAACAATGCGGGCCGGATTACCGCGCGTCGTCGTGGCGGTGGGCATAAGCGGACATATCGTTTGGTCGATTTCAAGCGCACCAAATTTGACATTGCCGCAACAGTTGAGCGTTTGGAATATGACCCAAACCGCACAGCTTTTATCGCGCTGATTAAATATGATGATGGCGAGCTGGCCTATATTTTGGCACCACAACGGCTTGCCGCTGGCGATAAGGTTATCGCGGGCGACAAGGTGGATGTGAAACCAGGTAATGCGATGCCATTGCGCTCGGTTCCTATTGGTACGATTGTTCATAATCTTGAAATGAAGCCTGGCAAGGGTGGTCAAATTGCTCGTTCTGCGGGTGCATTTGCTCAGCTTGTTGGTCGTGATGGCGCTTATGCCATTATTCGTCTTGGCTCTGGTGAGCAAAGACTTATTCATGGCGATTGCATGGCAAGTATTGGGGCGGTTTCAAACCCTGATCAAGCTAATATCAAACTCGCCAAAGCTGGTCGGAAACGTTGGTTGGGCAAACGCCCATCTGTGCGTGGTGTGGCCATGAACCCGGTTGATCACCCTCATGGTGGTGGTGAAGGTAAGACCTCTGGTGGTCGTCATCCTGTCACCCCTTGGGGCAAGCCGACCAAAGGTAAGCGGACGCGCTCAAATAAAGCATCGGATAAATATATCCTGCGTAGCCGTCACATGAAGAAGAAACGCTAGAGGATACAATCATGGCACGTTCAGTATGGAAAGGCCCATTTGTTGATGGTTATTTGCTTAAGAAAGCAGATGCCGTTCGTGAATCAGGCCGCAAAGATGTGATTAAAACTTGGAGCCGTCGCTCCACGATTTTGCCAAATTTTGTAGGTCTCACTTTTGGTGTACATAATGGCCAAAAGCATATTCCTGTTTTGGTCACTGAAGAAATGGTAGGGCATAAGTTTGGTGAATTTGCACCATCACGCACCTATTACGGTCATGCCGCCGATAAAAAGGCTAAGAGGAAGTAGTCATGGGTAAAGCATCAACACCACGCAAGCTTGCGGATAATGAAGCAAAAGCAGTTGGTCGGATGATCCGCACCAGCCCGCAAAAACTCAATCTTATTGCCCAGCTCATTCGCGGCAAAAAAGCAGGAACAGCTGTTGCTGACCTGACTTTCTCGCGTCGTCGGGTGGCAGGTGAAGTCAAGAAAGTGTTGGAAAGCGCGATTTCGAACGCTGAAAACAACCACAATCTTGATGTTGACAATCTGGTTGTTGCCGAAGCTTATGTTGGCAAAAATCTGGTCATGAAGCGGTTTCGCCCACGTGCGAAAGGTCGCGCAGCTAAGATTTTGAAACCATTTAGCCAAATCACAATTGTTGTTCGCGAAACGGAAGAAAACGGGGAGACAGCCTAATGGGACAGAAGGTAAATCCAGTTGGCCTACGCTTAGGCATTAACCGTACATCAGATTCACGTTGGTATGCCCGAAAAGGTGAATATGCCAATCTGTTGCATGAAGATTTGCAAATTCGGGATATGCTGACCGCCAAGCTGAAGCAGGCCGGTGTTTCAAAAATTATTATTGAGCGTCCGCACAAGAAATGTCGTGTAACGATTCATTCTGCGCGTCCTGGTGTGATTATTGGTAAAAAAGGGGCAGATATTGAAAAGCTGCGCCGTGAGATTGCCAAGAAAACAGATAGCGAAGTTCTGTTGAATATTGTTGAAGTGCGCAAGCCAGAGATTGACGCCCAGCTTGTTGCTGATGGGATTGCCCAACAGCTTGAGCGTCGCGTTGGTTTCCGCCGTGCGATGAAGCGGGCGGTGCAGTCTGCGATGCGTCTTGGCGCATTGGGTATTCGTATCAATTGCGCGGGTCGTTTGGGCGGTGCTGAAATTGCCCGTACGGAATGGTATCGCGAGGGGCGCGTGCCATTGCACACATTGCGTGCTGATATTGATTATGGCGTTGGTTCTGCGCATACAGCTTATGGCGTATGCGGTATCAAGGTTTGGATTTTTAAAGGCGAAATCATGGAGCATGATCCGCTTGCGCGTGACAAACGTGGCGAGCAGCTTTCTGATGGCGCTCAAGCGGCTACGAGAGGTTAAGCAAATGTTGCAGCCAAAACGAACAAAATTCCGCAAAGCTCATAAAGGGCGGATTAAAGGGGCGGCCAAGGGCGGCACAAGTTTGAACTTCGGCTCACATGGCTTGAAGGCGACAACGCCAGAGCGTGTGACAGCTCGTCAAATTGAGGCTGCGCGTCGTGTGATTACGCGTCATATGAAGCGGGCAGGTCGGGTTTGGATTCGTGTGTTTCCAGATGTGCCGGTCTCTAAAAAACCAACAGAAGTGCGTATGGGTAAAGGTAAAGGCTCGCCAGAATATTGGGCGTGCCGCGTAAAGCCTGGTCGCATTATGTTTGAAGTTGATGGTGTGCCAGAAGATGTTGCCCATCAGGCTCTGAAGTTGGCTGCGGCCAAATTACCTGTACAGACACGGATTGTGTCGCGTCCAGGTGAGCAGAGCTAAGCGGGAGTGGAAGTGATGAAGATTAGTGATGTACGCGCAATGACTACGGACCAACTGACTGATGAGTTGGAAAAGCTCAAAAAAGAGCAATTCAATCTGCGTTTTCAGCAGGCTTCTGGCCAGTTAGAAAACCAGTCTCGCATTCGCCAAGTCCGTCGGGATATCGCTCGCGTTCAAACAGTTCAATCAGAACTGGCAGCGAAGTCCGAATAAGTCAGATAGGTGTGAAAGGTTAAATTATGCCAAAACGAATTCTACAAGGAACTGTCGTCAGTGACAAAACCGATAAGACGATTGTTGTGAAGGTCGAACGCCGTCTGACAGATCCTGTTATGAAAAAGACGGTTCGTAAATCAAAACGCTATCATGCGCATGATGAAAACAACCAATTTAAGAATGGTGATACAGTCCGCATTCGTGAATGCCGGCCTGTTTCAAAGCTGAAAAGCTGGGAAGTAATCGCTGAGTAATTTTAACCGATCCATTTGGATCTAAAGAGGAAACAGAACAATGATACAGATGCAAACCAATCTGGATGTTGCCGATAATTCAGGCGCTCGCCGGGTGCAGTGCATCAAAGTGTTGGGTGGTTCTAAGCGTAAAACAGCAGGTGTCGGTGACACGATTGTTGTGAGCGTGAAAGAAGCTATCCCACGCGGGCGTGTAAAAAAAGGTGATGTTATGAAAGCTGTTATCGTGCGCACGGCGAAAGAAATTCGTCGGCAAGATGGCAGCATAATTCGTTTTGACCGCAATGCGGCTGTTTTGGTCAATAATGCAGGCGAGCCAATCGGCACCCGTATTTTTGGCCCAGTAACGCGTGAGTTGCGTGCAAGCAATCACATGAAAATTGTTTCACTTGCCCCGGAGGTGCTGTAATGGCTGCCAAAATTAAAAAGGGCGATAAAGTCATCGTATTGGCTGGACGAGATAAGGGTAAAACCGGCGAAGTGCTGGGTGTTTTCCCTGATGAGAAGCGCGCATTGGTGCAAGGGGTGAATATTGTTCGCCGCCACCAGCGTCAAACAGCTCAAAGCGAAGGCGGGATTATTGCCCGTGAATCGAAAATTGATTTGTCTAATCTTGCTGTTTCTGACCCGAAAGATGGAAAACCAACACGCGTTGGATTTCAGGTTCAAAAAGACGGCAAAAAAGTGCGCGTTGCCAAACGCTCAGGAGAAGTGATCGATGGCTGAAGCTAACTATATTCCGCGTCTCAAGACGCATTATTCAGAAACGCTGCGTGGTCAGCTTTCTGAGAAATTTGGCTATAAGAATGTCATGGAAATTCCTCAGCTTGACAAAGTTGTGCTGAATATGGGCATTGGCGAAGCAACGACTGACACCAAAAAGGTGAAATCAGCATTTGCCGATATGGAATTAATTGCTGGTCAACGCCCAGTTGTTACTCGTGCGCGAAACTCTATTGCGGGTTTTAAGGTGCGCGAGGACATGCCGCTTGGCGTTAAAGTGACTTTGCGCAAAGCCAATATGTTTGAATTTATTGACCGTCTGGTCACGATTGCGCTGCCGCGTGTTCGTGACTTTCGTGGTCTGAACCCAAACAGCTTTGACGGCAATGGCAATTATGCATTGGGCCTGAAGGAGCATATCGTGTTCCCTGAAATTGATTACGATAAAGTCGATACAATTTGGGGCATGGATATCGTTGTATGTACAACCGCCAAAACGGATGATGAAGCACGCGAATTGCTGCGTGGATTTAACTTTCCGTTCACGGATACACAGTAGCGCGAACGGAGGAAGGTTGATATGGCTAAGAAAAGCGCAGTCGCTAGAAACAACAAACGCAGAAAGTTGGCAGATAAATATGCCGCTAAAAGAGCAAGCCTGTTGGCAATGGCTAAAGATGAGTCTTTGTCCAATGAAGATCGCTTTAAGGCGCGTTTGAAACTCGCAGAACTACCACGCAATTCGGCGAAAAACCGTATCCGCAATCGTTGCGGTGTGACGGGTCGTCCACGTGGTTATTATCGTAAACTTAATATGTCCCGTATTACCCTCCGTGATCTTGCCTCACATGGCAAGATTCCGGGCATGGTGAAATCGAGCTGGTAGGAGATTAAACATGTATGTGACTGATCCTCTCGGCGATATGTTGACACGCATTAGAAATGCTCAAATGCGTGGCAAATCCACCGTCAACTCACCTTCATCAAAGCTGCGCCGCTGGGTGCTCGATGTGATGAAGGAAGAAGGCTATATTCGCGGTTATCAGGAAAAGCCTGTTAAGGGCACACTTTCTGAGCTTGAAATCGAGCTGAAATATTATGAAGGCAAGCCTGTCATTCAAGAAATTCAGCGTGTCTCAAAACCTGGCCGTCGTGTTTATTCATCTGTTAAAACCATGCCTACAGTGCAAAACGGATTGGGGATTTCCATTCTGTCCACACCTAAAGGCGTGATGTCTGACAGTTCAGCACGCGCTAACAATGTCGGCGGAGAAGTTCTCTGCCGGATATTCTAACGCAAAGGAGTAGGATTAGATATGTCACGTATCGGTAAAAAACCTGTTCCGGTGCCAAGTGGGGTTGAAGTGACCCTGTCTGGCAATGCCGTTGCAGTTAAAGGGCCTAAAGGTGAGTTAAATGCCGTCCTGTCTGATTTGGTTTCAATTGAAATGAATGATGATGGTGTGTTGGTTTCGCCAAAAGATAAATCGCAACAAGCCAGAAGCTTTTGGGGTTTAAGCCGTTCGGTTGTCAATAATTTGATTGTTGGCGTCTCAGACGGTTTCTCGAAAAAGCTGGAACTTGTTGGGGTTGGGTATCGCGCCCAAGCGCAAGGTCAAAAACTCAAGCTGAGTCTTGGTTTTAGCCATGATGTGGATTATGAAATCCCAGAAGGCGTGAAGGCCGAATGCCCATCACAAACTGAAATTATCATTTCAGGTATTGATAAACAAAAAGTTGGCCAAGTGGCTGCGGAAATCCGTTCTTATCGGACGCCAGAACCTTATAAAGGTAAGGGTGTGCGTTATGAGGGCGAGTATATATTCCGCAAAGAAGGTAAGAAGAAGTAGGGACGAGCTATGGTTCAAAAACTTTCGACAAATGAACGACGTAAACAGCGTGTGCGTGCGCGTCTTCGCAAAGTGGCCAATGGTCGCCCAAGACTTTCAGTGTTTCGGTCCTCAAAGCATATTTATGCGCAGGTGATTGATGACGCTCAAGGCCAAACATTGGTATCTGCCTCTAGCATGGAAAAAGAATTTTCAGGCGATAAGGGCGGAAACAAAGATGCTGCCAATATGGTAGGTAAACTTGTTGCCGAGCGCGCGATTAAAGCGGGCGTCAAAGATGTGGTCTTTGATCGTGGTGGCTATCTTTTTCACGGCCGTGTAAAGGCTTTAGCTGATGCGGCCCGTGAAGCCGGTCTGAAATTTTAAGGAGACGAACTGTGGCAAGAAATGACAAGCAACAGAACGAAGAGCGTGACAACGAGTTCGTAGATCGTCTCGTTAATATTAACCGTGTAGCAAAAGTGGTTAAAGGCGGGCGTCGCTTTGGTTTTGCAGCACTTGTGGTTGTTGGTGACCAAAAAGGGCGTGTCGGTTACGGCATTGGTAAAGCTCGTGAGGTGCCAGAGGCAATCCGTAAGGCAACTGATAATGCCAAGCGCAATATCATTCGCGTGCCTTTGCGTGAAGGCCGCACTTTGCATCATGATATTAAAGGTCATCATGGTGCGGGTAAGGTGGTGCTGCGTGCAGCTCCTCCCGGTACTGGGATTATTGCTGGTGGTCCAATGCGTGCGGTTTTTGAATCGCTTGGTGTGCAAGATGTGGTTGCCAAATCAATTGGTACATCAAACCCATATAATATGGTGCATGCAACGATTGACGCGCTGAAAAAGCAAGCCAGCCCACGCATGGTTGCGGCACGACGCGGCAAAAAAGTTTCTGACATCATCTCTCGCCGTGCAAGCGAAGATGACCAGGTCGAAGCCTGATAAGGACGAGGAGAAAAAAGATGGCTGCAAAGAAAAAAGCTACCGTCACAATTGAGCAAACCGGAAGTCCAATTGGCCGTCCGGCAGACCAGAGAGCCACTTTGGTTGGTCTTGGCCTGAATAAAAATGGTCGTCGTCGGACATTAGAAGACACACCGGCGGTTCGGGGCATGATCAATAAAGTTGCCCATCTTATCAGAATTGTTGAAGACGCTTAACGCGCAGGAATGAATCTCATGAAACTCAACGAACTCAGAGATAATGCTGGAGCCCGTAAATCTCGTATCCGTGTTGGACGCGGGATAGCTTCTGGTAAAGGCAAAACAGGTGGACGCGGCGTGAAAGGTCAAAAATCACGCTCAGGCGTTGCCATTAAAGGTTTTGAAGGCGGGCAAATGCCAATCCATATGCGTCTGCCAAAGCGTGGCTTTAATAAGCCAAATCGCTTAAAGCTGAACGGTGTTAATCTTGGCCGTTTGCAGCAGGCTCTAGATGCTGGCAAACTTGATGCCAAAGCAGCTGTAACCGCCGCCAGCCTGAAAGCAGCGGGTGTTATTCGTCGCGAGCTTGATGGTGTGCGTATTCTTGGTCATGGTGAGCTGAAAACAAAGCTTGATTTTGAAGTGCTGGGTATCACGGCTTCTGCCAAAGAAGCTGTTGAGAAGCTAGGCGGTAAAATCACTTTGCTTGCCCCGCCTGTTCTTGAAGAAGCACCAGCTAAGGCCCCAGCTAAGAAAAAGCCGGCTGCAAAGGCAAAAAAAGCTGAAGAAGCCCCTGAGGCGCCCGAAGCTCCTGAAGCGCCTGAGGCTTAAGGTTAACCAGTAAAGCGGATCGTATAAATGGCGTCAGCAGCAGAACAATTAGCAGCAAATTTGAGCTGGTCCTCATTTAAGGGGGCGACAGAGCTAAAGCAACGTATTTGGTTTACCTTGTTTGCTCTGCTCATCTATCGTTTGGGAACATATATCCCATTGCCGGGCATTGACCCTGCTGCTTTATCCTCTCTGTTTGAACAAAACCAGGGTGGCATTGTCGGCATGTTTAACATGTTTGCTGGCGGTGCGGTTGGCCGTATGGCGATTTTCGCCCTCAATATTATGCCTTATATCACCGCTTCTATCATTATCCAGCTTTTGACATCGGCGGTGCCGCATCTTGAGCAGCTTAAAAAAGAAGGCGGCGAGCAGGGGCGGAAGCAAATTAACCAATATACGCGCTATGGCACTGTATTTTTGGCCACTGTTCAGGGCTATGGTATGGCCGTTGGGCTTGAGCGTGCTGAAGGTCTGGTGCTGAATCCGGGGCTGTTTTTCCAAGTCAGCACGGTCACAACGCTTGTTGCTGGCACCGTATTCCTGATGTGGCTTGGTGAACAAATCACAGCACGCGGCATTGGTAATGGCATTTCACTGATTATCTTTGCCGGTATTGTTGCCGAGCTGCCAAGCGCGCTGGTCAGCACCTTAGAGCTTGGCCGACAAGGCGCTATCTCAACCCCAATTATTTTGGGCTTGCTGGTTATGGTTGTTGTTGTGATTGCTTTTGTGGTGTTTGTTGAGCGTGCGCAAAGACGCTTGATTGTGCAATACCCCAAGCGCCAAATGGGTAATAAAATGACTGGCGGTGAAAACTCGCATTTACCGCTTAAGCTGAATGTGGCGGGCGTGATACCCCCTATTTTTGCATCGTCCTTATTGCTGCTACCCATGACAATTGCCAATTTTTCAGCCGGTGGCCCAGAATGGTTGACGAGCATCACGGCGCTGTTAGGGCAGGGGCAGCCGTTATATATGGCGGTTTATGCAGGCCTGATTGTCTTCTTTTGCTTTTTCTACACATCAATTGTGTTTAACCCAACTGATACGGCCAATAATCTAAAACAGGCTGGCGGGTTTATTCCTGGTATTCGCCCAGGCGACCGCACGGCTGAATATATTGACCGGATTTTGACACGCCTAACCGTTGTTGGTGCTGTTTATCTGACGATTGTTTGTTTGATACCAGAATTCCTGATAAATGCTTACAGCGTGCCATTTTATTTTGGCGGCACATCAATATTGATTGTTGTCAGCGTGACGATGGACACTGTCGGTCAAATTCAGGGGCATTTGTTTGCGCACCAATATGAAGGTTTGATTAAAAAATCTAAACTTGGAGGGCGCCGCCGATGAAACTGGTATTTTTAGGCCCGCCAGGAGCTGGCAAAGGTACGCAAGCCAAATTGCTTGAAGATAATCATGGGCTGGTTCAGCTCTCTACGGGTGATATGTTGCGTGCGGCTGTCGCAGCAGAAACTGAAATTGGCAAGTTGGCTAAAGATATTATGGAAAAAGGCGATTTAGTGCCTGATGAAGTTGTGGTTGGGATTATTTCAGACCGCATTGAGGAAGACGATTGCGCTTCTGGCTTTATCCTTGATGGTTTTCCGCGCAATGTGGCGCAGGCAAAGGCACTTGATGCGATGTTGCATGATAAAGGCATGGCGCTGGACCATGTATTAGGATTGGTTGTTAATACAGATATTTTGATTGAGCGTATTAACACACGCGCTGCTGAGAACGCGGCTGCGGGTGGTGAAATTCGAGCCGATGATACGGCTGAGGCTCTTGCCCACCGAATAAAAGTTTACGAGGAGCAAACCGCTCCCGTTTCCGCATATTATGCGGAGCAAGGCCTGCTGCGAGAAGTTGATGGCATGCAGGAAATTAATGCGGTGACAGACCAAATTAAACAGGTTTTGTCGCTATAAAAGAGGAGATTGAAACACGCAGAATTCTTGTAAAATAGGTTGACTGACGCCGTGATAATCCTATAATCCGCCGCCAGTGTAGAGATTCAAATCTTTAAAAACCCTTTGAGCAAGAAATCTTGGAAATAAGCAGTTTGATGCAGTTTTCCGGGAGTTTTTCGGTTTCAATAATGGACACGAGGAGAGACGAGTGGCTCGTATTGCAGGTGTAAATATTCCAACCGCGAAGCGCGTTGTAATCGCACTGACTTATATTCACGGTATTGGAAACACAAAAGCGAAAGAAATTTGTGAAGCTGTCGGTATTTCTGCTGAACGCCGCGTGAACGAATTATCTGATGCTGAGGTTATCAAAATCCGTGAAACGATTGATGCCAATTACATGGTTGAAGGTGATTTGCGCCGCGATGTGGCAATGAATATTAAGCGTTTGCTTGATTTGGGTGTCTATCGTGGTTTACGCCATCGCCGTAATTTGCCGGTTCGCGGCCAACGGACCCACACAAATGCGCGTACGCGCAAAGGTCCAGCCAAAGCTATCGCTGGTAAGAAGAAGTAAGGATTAAAACAATGGCTACTGATACACGTGTAAAACGTCGTGAGCGGAAGAACATTTCTTCAGGTGTTGCCCACATTAACTCTACATTTAACAACACCATGATTACGATTGCAGATGCGCAAGGCAATGCAATTTCTTGGTGTTCTGCTGGTGCAATGGGCTTCAAAGGGTCGCGGAAATCGACACCTTATGCCGCTCAGGTTGCTGCTGAGGAAGCTGGCAAAAAAGCTATGGATCATGGCATGAAAACATTGGAAGTGAATGTTAAAGGGCCTGGCTCTGGTCGTGAGTCCGCACTGCGTGCGTTGCAGGCTGTTGGTTTTACCATTACCAGCATTCGTGATGTGACGCCGATACCGCATAATGGGTGTCGTCCACCAAAGCGTCGTCGCGTTTAAATTTAGACTTTATTTTAAAGAGGTATCGCTGTGATACAGAATAACTGGCAAGAACTGATTAAACCAACAAAGCTTGAAATCATTCCGGGTGCAGACCCTGAACGTTCTGCGCGTATTGTGGCAGAGCCGCTTGAGCGTGGTTTCGGCCTGACACTGGGCAATGCGCTGCGTCGGATTATGCTTTCCTCCATTCAAGGTGCTGCTGTTACTGGTGTGCAAATTGATGGTGTGTTGCACGAGTTTTCATCTATTCCGGGTGTGCGCGAAGATGTGACGGATATTGTTCTGAACATTAAGCAAATGTCTGTTGATGTGCATTCTGAAGGCATGAAACGCCTGACGCTGTCGAAAAAAGGCTCAGGTGTGGTAACAGCTGGTGATATTGAAGAAACCGCCGATGTGGAGATTAAAAACCCTGATTTGGTGTTGTGTACTTTAGATGAAGGCGCTGAAGTGCGTTTTGAATTTATCATCAACACAGGCAAAGGTTATGTGCCAGCAGAGAAAAACCGTCCAGAAGATGCCCCTATCGGGCTTATTCCGGTAGATAGCCTCTACAGCCCCGTGCGTCGTGTTTCTTATAATGTTGAAAACACCCGCGAAGGGCAGGTTTTGGATTATGACAAGCTGACTGTTGATATTGAAACAGATGGCACAGTCACACCTGAAGATGCGTTGGCCCTTTCAGCGCGTATTCTGCAAGACCAGTTGCAGACATTCATCAATTTTGAAGAGCCTGAACCGATTCAGGAAGAAATTTCAGTGGCAGAAGAAGTTGGCTTTAACCCTGCCTTGCTGAAAAAGGTTGATGAGCTTGAGCTTTCTGTGCGCTCTGCCAACTGCCTGAAAAATGACAATATTGTCTATATTGGTGACTTAATCCAAAAAACCGAAGCTGAAATGCTGCGGACACCAAATTTTGGTCGTAAATCACTAAATGAAATTAAAGAAGTTCTTGCAGAAATGAGCCTGCATCTTGGTATGGAAGTGCCGAGCTGGCCACCTGAAAATATTGAAGAACTTGCGAAACGTTTCGAAGAAACTTACTAATCAGCGCGACTCTCGGAGACTAATATGCGACACGCTAAAGCTGGAAGAAAATTAAACCGCACACACAGCCACCGTAAAGCCTTGCTGGGCAATATGGCTGTTGCGCTTATTAAACATGAGCAAATCGTGACAACCTTGCCAAAGGCTAAGGAATTGCGCCCATTTGTTGAGAAACTCATCACATTGGGTAAAAAAGGCGATTTGCATGCGCGTCGTCAGGCATATGCCAAACTGCCAGATAATGAATGGGCTGCGAAGCTGTTCGACACTTTGGCAGAGCGGTACGCGGACCGACAAGGCGGCTATACACGCATTATGAAGGCTGGTTTCCGCTATGGCGATAACGCCCCATTGGCGGTGATTGAGTTTGTTGACCGTGACGAAAGCGCGCGTGGTCAGGATTCAGGGCCGGTGATGGTTGATGAAGAAGGCGAAGAAGCAACCGCTTAAAGTTGAAGCTATGCCTTATCTAAACATGAAAAAGCATCCGATTTTACGCGGGTGCTTTTTTGTTTTTCTGCTGTTGTTTTCATCTTTTAGCGCGCAGGCCGAAGCTTTATCTCAAGTGCCAAAAAACCAGCAGCAGCTGCACTTAACCTATGCGCCAGTTGTCGCGCATGCCGCGCCTGCCGTTGTGAATGTTTATGCCAAACGGATTGTCCAGCGGCGGCGCCCATCTTTGTTTAACGACCCGTTTTTTAATGATTTTTTTGGTCGGCAAAACCGCCCCCGCCAACAATTGCAGAACTCGCTTGGGTCGGGGGTGTTGGTGCGCGATGATGGCATTGTGGTGACCAATAATCATGTGATTGAAGGTAGCGAAAGCCTGACCGTTGTGTTGTCAGACCAGCGTGAGTATCAGGCCGATATTTTGCTGGCTGATGCGCGCACAGATTTGGCTATTTTGAAATTGCGCACGGATAAGAAGACCCAGTTTCCATATCTTGTTTATCATGATGAAGATGAGGTAGAGGTTGGCGATTTGGTGCTGGCGATTGGCAATCCATTTGGTGTTGGGCAGACGGTTACATCTGGTATTGTTTCTGGTTTGGCGCGCACGCAAGTGGGGGTGAGTGATTTTCAGTCCTTTATACAAACAGACGCGGCAATCAATCCAGGTAATTCAGGCGGGGCGCTGGTGACAATGGACGGGCGGTTGCTTGGGGTGAATACGGCTATTTTTACCCGCAGTGGTGGCTCAATTGGGATTGGCTTTGCGATACCAGCAAATATGGTGCGGCGGGTTGTGGAAGCGGCACTGGCTGAAAATGGGACAGGCCGCGTGAAGCGGGCATGGCTCGGTGCGCGCTTGCAATATGTAACACAAGAACTGGCAGAAACATTGGGGCTGCCGCGCCCTATGGGGGCGTTGCTGCTGGAGGTGCATCAGCAAAGTCCCTTCGCGCAAGCGGGCTTGCGGTCTGGTGATGTTGTGACCGCCGTTGACAAGCGGCAAATCAATCGGCCAGAGGAATTGCGCTATCGGTTGGCGATTCAAGAAATTGGCGCGACAGTCAAAATTCACTATTTGCGCGAGGGTAGCAAATATACTGCGCAAGTGATGATGCGCGAAGCACCTGAAAATCCGCCCCGCAATCTTTATCGCGGACATTTGAGAAACCTTTTCTTTGGGATAGAATTATCCAATATAAACCCCGCCGTTGCGGAGGAGGTGGGGTTAAGCGAAGCCGCACGCGGTGTGGTGATTGTCAAATCTAACCCGCAAAGCCGTCTTGGGTTACAGATTGGTGATATCTTGCTGAAGCTCAATGGACAGGAAATTAAAAAAGTAGCCGATGCAGTAGTCAAGATTGAAGAAAACCCAAATCGCTGGTCTCTTGAAGTAAAACGTGGCAATAGAATAATCCGAAGCACAATTCGGTAAGGTGATAAAGCCGTTAATACGGCAAGGAAATAGAATGAGCGGCGTTCAGATTTTAGAAATTCAATCAGACCAAGAGGGCATGCGCCTTGATAGATGGTTGCGCAGCCTGTATCCGCAATTGCGGCAGGGTGAAATTGAGAAATTATTGCGCAAAGGTCAAATTCGGGTTGATGGTGCCCGCGCAAAATCCAATACAAGGCTCAATCGAGGGCAGCAAGTGCGTATTCCGCCCCTGAACACAATGTCTGACAATCGAAAGCCCCGCCGCCAGCCTGCCGCCCCTGCTGAATTGGTGGCGCAAGTGCATGATGCCATTATTTATCAGGATAACGATATTTTGGTGCTGAATAAGCCCGCTGGTTTGGCTGTGCAAGGGGGAAGCAAAACCCAGTTTCATCTTGATGGCATGCTTGATGAGTTGCAGTTTGAGGCCGATGAGCGCCCGCGATTGGTGCATCGCCTTGACCGCGACACATCTGGCGTGATGGTGCTTGGGCGTAATCGCAAAGCAACGGCTTTTTTAACCCGAAATTTTGCCGATAGGCAAACCCGTAAGGTTTATTGGGCATTGACCCATGGTGTGCCGCGCCCAGAGCAGGGGGATATCAATGTGCCTCTTATCAAGCGGGCGGCCGGCGATGGGCAGGAGCGGGTGCGCGTTGCAGGTGATGGTGAAGGCGGCGCGATGAAAGCGATGACACGGTTTGCTGTTTTGCAACGCGCTGGTCAAGAGTTTGCATGGGTTGCATTTCGGCCTATGACCGGACGCACGCATCAAATCCGTGCGCATGCTTTGGCGATAGGCCACCCTTTGGTGGGTGATGGTAAATATTTCAATGCTGAGATTGAAACAGGTGGCGCATTGGCCGCAAAATTGCATCTGCACAGCGCGGCATTGACCATACCGCACCCTAAAGGTGACCTGTTTCATATTGAAGCCCCCCTGACAGGCCATATGCTAGAGAGCTGGCAGTTTTTAGGGTTTGAACCATCAGAAGCCTATGACCCGTTTCCTGAAGATGAGGTGAAAAGCTAATGCGGCTGGTCTTGTTTGATTGTGACGGCACGATTGTAGATAGCCAGCAAGCCATTATCACGGGCATGACGCAGGCAATCCAACAGGCTGGTCTTACGCCGCCGCCTGATGCGACCATTTTGAAATCGGTTGGTCTGTCTTTGGAAGAGGCTATAACCAGCTATTTGCCTGATATTGCGCATGATTTGCGTATGGAAATTTTAGCCAGTTATCGTGATATTGCACAAGAAATTGCCAGCCGTGAAGACCGTGGTGAGGTTTTGTTTGAGGGCATATCAGAGCTGATACAGGCGCTGGCCCAAGAGCCGGACACATTTTTAGGAATTGTCACGATGAAATCGCGGCGGGGGGTGCATCGTGTCTGCCAAACGCATGGTTTTACAGAATTTTTTCAGGTTCTAAAAAGTGCAGATGATGGGCCAGGCAAGCCTAATCCCCAGCTTATTTTTGATGCCATGTCCGAGC
This sequence comes from Parvibaculaceae bacterium, assembly GCA_965217015.1. Classification (GTDB taxonomy): domain Bacteria; phylum Pseudomonadota; class Alphaproteobacteria; order RS24; family RS24; genus JAYQKL01. The sequence continues at coordinate 342,256 of OZ244224.1, forward strand.
TTGGTGTGGCGGCAGAGCAAACGCTGATGATTGGCGACACAATTTATGATATGGCGATGGCAACCAATGCGAATGTGCTGCCGATTGGGGTGAGTTGGGGCTATAATCCGGTTGAGGAGCTGCAAAATTATGGCGCTCAACATATTGTATCTAACACGCAAGAGCTTGAGACACTTCTTGCGCGATTGAAAGTCAATAACGCTTAGAAGATGAAGTGATTTGTGATGTCTAAACGGTTTTATGAAAATGTAACAGTGCAAGAGCGCCCCGAAGGCTTTGTGCTGATGCTTGACCAGCATGTGCTTAAGACGCCCGCAAAAAACAATCTGGTTTTGCCCAATGAAGCATTGGCGCAACTTCTCGCGCAGGAATGGGCGGCGTGTGATGATAAAATTGACCCTATGGCCATGCCCTATAACCGCCTTGTGAACACTGCTTTTGACCGCGTGCCAGAGAATGTTCAAGGGCTGGCTGATGAGTTCACGGCTTATACGAATAATGATTTATTGTGTTATTTCGCCAGCCACCCAGACAGTCTGGTTGCGCGCCAGCACGAAATCTGGAAACCCCTATTGGATTGGTGCAATACGCGCTTTGATGTTTCCTTAAAGATTGTTGAGGGCATACAGCCGATGGAGCAAAGCCCTGAAACCTTAGCCCGTATGCGTCAGGTTTATCTCAAAGAGCCTGATTTTGTTTTGCGCATGGGCGGTTTGAGCCATGCGACGGCTTTAATGGGATCTGCCGTTTTGGCGCTGGCGTTAGAAGCGCAGGAAATCACTTGCGAACAGGCTTATCAGGCGGCTTTTTTAGATGAGCATTTCCAGATGGAACAATGGGGGCAAGATGAGGAAGCGCAATCGCGCCTGCATTTACGCCAGCAGGAAATTCGCGAAGTTTCGTCCTTTTTTGAGGTTTTAGGGTAGAACTCTGCCCCAAAACCTATTAAATAAATGTATCATTTGAAATAACAATTTTCTGGGTAGCACTATGAAAAATATCATAGAAGAACTTAATGCAAGGCGCGCAGAAGCTCGTCTTGGTGGTGGGGAAAAGCGGATTGACGCGCAGCATGGTCGCGGCAAACTGACCGCCCGCGAGCGTATTGAATTATTGCTTGATGACGGGTCTTTTGAAGAAATGGACATGTTTGTTGAGCATGATTGCCATGAATTTGGCATGGAAGATAAAAAAATTCCAGGTGACGGCGTTGTGACAGGCTGGGGGACGGTTAATGGCCGCCCAATTTATATTTATGCTAAGGATTTCACTGTTTTTGGCGGCTCGCTATCTAAAGCCCATGCGCAGAAAATTTGTAAGGTTCAGGATATGGCCCTGCGCAATCGTGTGCCGATTATTGGCATTTTAGATGCGGGGGGTGCGCGTATTCAAGAAGGTGTTGATGCGCTTGGCGGCTATGCTGAAGTGTTTCAACGCAATACGCTGGCTTCTGGCGTAATACCGCAAATCACCATGATTATGGGCCCTTGCGCTGGGGGTGATGTTTATTCACCCGCCCTAACCGATTTTATTTTTATGGTGAAAAACACCTCTTATATGTTTGTGACCGGCCCTGATGTTGTGAAGACGGTAACAAATGAAGAGGTGACAGCGGAGGAATTGGGCGGTGCGAAAGTGCATACGACCAAATCATCAGTGGCAGATGGAGCCTATAATAATGATGTTGAAGCGCTGACTGATTTGCGCCGGCTGATTGACTTTTTGCCAAGCTGCAATCAATCAGGTGTTCCATCACGAGATTTTTATGATGACCCAAAGCGTCAGGAAAAGTCTCTGGATACTTTAATCCCTGATAACCCGAACCTGCCTTATGATATTAAAGAGCTGATTTATAAGGTGATTGATGAGGGTGATTTCTTTGAAATTCAAAAAGATTTTGCCGCGAATATCGTTTGCGGATTTGGTCGCGTTGAAGGCAAAACAGTTGGTTTTGTGGCCAATCAGCCCATGGTGCTTGCGGGTGTTTTAGACAGCGATAGCAGCCGCAAAGCCGCTCGATTTGTGCGTTTTTGTGACTGTTTTGATATTCCTATTGTGACGCTGGTTGATGTGCCAGGATTTTTGCCCGGCACCTCGCAAGAATATGGCGGGCTTATCAAGCATGGCGCTAAATTGTTATTTGCTTATGCAGAAGCCACAGTGCCAAAAATCACCATTATCACCCGTAAAGCCTATGGCGGGGCTTATGATGTGATGGCGTCTAAGCATTTGCGCGGTGATGTTAACTATGCGTGGCCAACCGCAGAAATTGCGGTGATGGGCGCGAAGGGTGCTGTTGAGATTATTTTCCGCCAGTCCATTGGCGATGAAAAAGAAATCGAGAAGCAGACCAAAGCTTATGAGGATCGTTTCTTAAATCCGTTTGTGGCCGCCGAGCGTGGCTATATTGACGAGGTGATTATGCCGCATAATACGCGAAACCGCATTGTGCGCGCGCTCCAGCTATTAAAAAACAAGACGCTGGATAACCCTTGGAAAAAACACGACAATATTCCCCTATAGGATCGGCTAATGTTTAAAAAAATTCTAATTGCAAACCGTGGTGAAATCGCTTGTCGGGTTATCCGCACAGCGAAAGAAATGGGCATTCAAACTGTAGCTGTTTATTCAGATGCAGATGCACAGGCCCTACATGTTCAACAGGCTGATGAGGCTGTCCATATTGGGGCTGCCCCCGCGTCTGAAAGTTATTTGATTATTGATAAAATCATCAAAGCCATTAAAGACACAGGTGCAGAGGCGGTTCACCCTGGTTATGGTTTTTTGAGTGAAAACAAAGCTTTTGCCGAAGCGTTGGATAAAGAAGGGATAGCCTTTATCGGCCCACCTGCTGGCGCGATTGAAAGCATGGGCGATAAAATCACCTCTAAGAAACTTGCGGCTGAAGCTGGTGTTTCAACGGTGCCGGGCCATATGGGACTGATTGAAGATGCCGAGGAAGCGGTCAAGATTGCCACTGAAATTGGCTATCCGGTGATGATTAAAGCCTCTGCCGGCGGTGGCGGTAAAGGCATGCGGATTGCGTGGAACGATGATGAAGCCCGCGAAGGGTTCCAATCCTCAAAAAATGAAGCGGCCAGCAGTTTTGGCGATGACCGTATTTTCATTGAAAAATTTGTGACCCAGCCGCGCCATATTGAAATTCAGGTTTTGGGCGATAAGCATGGAAATGTGATTTATCTGGGTGAGCGGGAATGCTCTATTCAGCGCCGTAACCAAAAAGTTGTTGAAGAAGCCCCAAGCCCTTTTTTAGATGAAAAAACCCGTAAAGCCATGGGCGAGCAAGCTGTCGCTTTGGCGAAGGCAGTGGATTATTGTTCGGCTGGCACGGTTGAATTTATTGTCGATGGAGATAAGAATTTTTACTTCCTCGAAATGAACACGCGCTTGCAGGTAGAACACCCTGTAACCGAGTTGATTACGGGTGTTGATTTGGTTGAGCAGATGATTAAAGTCGCTGCTGATGAAAAACTGACCCTGCAACAAAAAGATGTCAAATTAACGGGCTGGGCGATTGAAAGCCGGATTTATGCAGAAGATCCCTATCGTGGTTTCTTGCCATCGACGGGCCGTCTAACCCGCTATCGCCCACCTGTAGAAGGTGTTTTTGATGATGTTGTTGTGCGCAATGATACAGGCGTTTATGAGGGCGGGGAAATCTCGATTTATTATGACCCGATGATTGCAAAACTGGTCACTTATGCGCCAAAGCGACTTGAAGCTATTGATGGCATGTTGAGCGCTCTGAATGATTTCCGCATTGATGGTATTCGCCATAATATTGATTTTCTGGCAGCCATTATGCAGCATGAGCGTTTCCGCGAGGGTGCGTTAACCACGGCCTTTATTGATGAGGAATATCCTGAAGGGTTTGAGGGCGCGCCTCAAACTGACCAGGCTTTGAAGCTTCGAGCGGCGGTTGCCACGCAAATGCAACATTTTGAGCTGATGCGCGCAGCCTGTATTGATGGCAATTATGAAATTGAAGAAAACCAGATTGCGGAGAGTTTTGCTGTCCAAATCGGTGAAGCAGTCCTCATGGCAGACATCACAGATGATGGTGTGCAGGTCGAGGGTGACGATTTTTCAATTGATTCTGATTGGATGCCAGGTGATTTATTCTTCAAAGGTCAGGTAAACGGGCAGTCGGTTGTTTTCGCCGTTGATCGCGTCATTGAGGGGTATGTGTTAATCGGTAATGGCGCGGCGCTAGAAGCGAATGTGCGCACCAAGCGGGCGCAAGAGCTGATGGCCTATATGCCTGAAAAAGATGATGGCAGCACCGATAAAGCGCTGCTTTGCCCAATGCCCGGCGTTGTGGTTTCTGTGCTGATTGCTGAAGGCGATGAGGCCAAAGCGGGGCAACCGCTTGCGGTTGTTGAGGCCATGAAAATGGAAAATATTCTGCGCGCTGAAAAAGATGTCAAAATCGCCAAAGTGCTGGTGCAAGCAGGAGATGCACTCGCCGTTGATGATGTGATGATTGAGTTTGAATAGGGCATTCCCTATTCAGACTTTCCTCTTTAATCGGTTTGGACAACGCAATCCGCAAATGCGTTTTCAAAAGTCTTTAACAAGGCCGCATCGGCATCAGCAAGGGTGACGGGGTACCCCAAATCCACCATGCTGGTGACGCCGTGGTCTTGAATACCGCATGGGATAATGCCGTTAAAATGACTCAGGTCAGGGTCAATATTGAGCGACAGCCCATGAAAACTCACCCAGCGCCGGACACGGATACCGATGGCGCCAATTTTGTCTTCCCGACCCGCACCAAGCTCTGGGCGGGGAACCCATACCCCCACGCGCCCCTCGCTTATTTTGGCCTGAATATTAAACTCTCCAAGAGCGTCAATCATCCATTGCTCAACATTGCGCACAAAACACTTAATATCTGCGCCGCGTTTTTTCAAATCCAGCATAAGATAAACCACACGCTGGCCAGGCCCGTGATAGGTATATTCACCCCCGCGCCCAGCCTTAAATACCGGAAACCGCTCAGGGTCGAGCAAATCCTCATCGCGGGCGCTGGTACCAGCTGTATAAAGTGGGGGGTGTTCTAAAAACCAAAGCAGTTCATCGGCTGTGCCATTGCGAATATCCGCAACCCGCGTTTCCATAAAGCTTAACGCTTCTTCATAAGGGACAGGGGCAGCAGAAAATCGACACTGTGGGCGTGACGCGGTGGGGTTTGCTGCTATATAACTATCGGAATACGCCATGGCCTGTTTTTATCATATGTGGCGTCCATTAAAATACATTTTATAAATGTATAATAAATATATTTACATTATAAAGATGACAAATAGCATATTGTGCCTTATATAAGGTGTGAAAGGAAAAATCATGTTGCCGTTAATTCTCGATGTGACGCAATTATCAATCTTCGTGATAGGTGGCGGGGCGCAGGCGCAACGCCGTTTACGGTTGCTTGATGAAGCGAATGCGCAAAATGTGACTGTATTCTGTGCGGGCGAGGCGCCCGAAATGCAGGCACTGGCCGGGCAGCGTTTTCAAAACAGATGGCCTGATGATGCTGAAATTGCGGCAGCTGGTCTTGTCTTTGCGGCTAATATAGACGATACGCATGCGGCTCACATCACGGCAACAGCGCGGGCGTATAAAACGCTTATCAATGTGGAAGATGTGAAGCCGCAATGTGATTTTCATGTGCCAGCCATTGTGCGGCGCGGGGATATGCTGCTGACAGCCTCAACAGGTGGGCAATCGCCGGCTCTGGCACGGCGGTTGAAAGATTTTTTGACCCAGCGTTTTCCTGAAAATTGGGCCGCATGGACGGCAGAAATTGCGCAGGCACGAGAGAGCTGGCGCGCGGAGGGGCTAGGGTTTTCCGAAGTGACGGAAAAAAGTAATGCCCTGATAGATGAAAAAGGGTGGCTTGAATGTCAGTGTCCATTGACGCAAAACAAGAGCAAATAAACAGTGTTGACCACCTGCGTGCCCGTTACGCATCGCAAGAGGCGGACGCTATTTTGCGCGCAATGATTGAAACCGAATTTGCGGGCAAAATCTGCGTGGTTTCCTCTTTTGGCTCCGAGTCTGCGGTTTTATTGCACAAGGTGGCGCAAATTGACCCAACTGTGCCAATTGTTTTCCTCAATACAGGCAAGCTGTTTGGTGAGACATTGCGCTTTCGTGACCGGCTACAAACGCAGCTAGGCCTCACCGATATTCGCACCATTGGCCCGCATCCAGATGATTTGAAGCAATTAGATGCGGCGGGTGATTTATGGTCGCGTGATGCTGATAAATGCTGCCATATTCGCAAAGTTCTGCCCCAGCAGCGGGCGCTAAAAAATTTTGATGCGGTCATCACGGGGCGTAAGCGGTTTCAAACATCTGCGCGCGAAAAAATGCATATGATTGAACTAGAAGATGCAATGACAGGACGGGTGCGGATCAACCCATTGGCTGATTTTGATTTGGCGTCATTGGAAGCCTATATAGACGCGCATAAGCTACCGCGCCACCCGCTGGTGAAAGATGGGTATTTATCAATCGGCTGTATGCCTTGCACATCAAAAGTGAAAGAGGGCGAGGACTATCGCTCTGGTCGCTGGGCGCAATCAGAAAAAGAAGAATGCGGCATTCATGCGTCAGAATTTGTCGATGGAGACGGGATTTAGGCGCTTTTCATCTTGTGAAGCGCGCTCGATTTTGTTACACCCTCAAGGTCTCAATTTAATCACGCGGTCGTGGCGGAATTGGTAGACGCGCAGCGTTGAGGTCGCTGTGGGGTAACACCCGTGGAAGTTCGAATCTTCTCGACCGCACCATTTTGATATTTATCTAACTGGCTTTTATTGTGTGAAAAAAGCTTTAATCCAGTTTCTCACTTCAGTTGTACGCTCATCAAACCTGACCAGCTCATGGGGCATGTCGTATTTATCGGCAATGTGAAGTCGGTCTGGGTGGTAATAAAACTCAACCAATTCGCGTGACATGGTTTCAATCGCTTCAGCATTGGGGTAAAGGCCATCTGCCAGCAGTCCGTTTTTGCGCGCAATGGATAAAGCGGCCAATTCTTCATAATCATATTCTGGGTGATATTGCGTCGCCCAAAACTCACCTTGTAAAAAGCGTACAGCAATTGCTTGATAGGGGCAGACCTCATTGCCAGACAGCACGGTAACATGGGCAGGCGCCTCGATAATCATATCACGGTGTGAGGTAAACCCATTATAGACCAGCTCCTTACCCGCCATCATTGGGTGGGTTTTCCCTTTTGTGGTGAGTTTAATGTCGTGCGAAATACCAAACTCACGCCCTTTAGGGTTGATGCCAATTTTTGCACCTGCAATATGGGCTGCGAGCTGCGCCCCCCAGCAACTGCCAAATTGTGGCGTGCCGGTTTCATAAAACTGCCTGCAAAGGCTCATATGACGTTTTGCTATCGGCTCTTCTTCTGATAAAAATAAATTTGAGCCTGTCCAGCAAGCGCCATCATATAGCGTGATGTCAAAATCCACTTCGTGTAGTGAAATATCAAAGCAATCAACCTCAAACTCAGGGTTAATGCGCTTGAGCATATTGCGATACAGGGTAGAGGCTTTGGTCATGCCAGCTTTTGTAAGCTCGGCCTGACCCGGCGCATCATAACAATCTAGCACCAAAAACTTTGTCATCGGCGTTCGCCTTCTATTTGAGTTTTTCACCATTGACCGTGATGCGGTAAATCAAGCGGTCATAATTTTCATAATCATCAAGCGCGGCATGCTGGACGATGCGGTTGTCCCAAATCACCACCATTTTTTCTTCCCATTTATAGCGGCATTGAAAATCCTCGCGCACGGCATGGCGGCACAGATAATCCAATAGAGGCTGACTTTCTTGGACTGACCAACCCTTGAAATGGCTTGTGAACATCGGGTTAACATAAAGCGCTTTGCGCCCTGTCACGGGGTGACGGATAATCACGGGGTGTTCGGTTTGGTCTTTAATCACATCGCTGCGTGTATAGCTTATGGGGGTATCAGCATCATATTTCTCTAATGCGGTATCAGATGTATAGGCCTCATAAGCTGTATGGATTGCGGTCATGCCCTCTAGGGTCTCTTTAAGGCCGTCAGACAACATGTCATAGGCCAATTGTTGGTTGGCGAATAATGTGTCGCCGCCCAATGGCGGAATGGTTTCAGCATATAAAATTGAGCCCAGACTGGGTTCTTTGAAGAAGGTGTTATCTGTATGCCACCCAACGCCAAAACTGGCTCTGGTGCCAGCGGGTTTATACATTTTGATAATCTCTGGGTGGTCTGGCATGCCCTTAACAATCGGGTGAACCTCAAGGTCACCAAACCGTCTGGCGAAATGGACATGTGTATCAAAATCCAGCTCCTGCTGGCGGAAACCAATCACCCCAAATTTGAACAATGCGGCGCGCACTTCTTCAAACTGCGCATCGGTAATATCCGAAATCGTGACCCCTTCAATCATCGCGCCCAAGGCGGCGCTTAATGGGGAAACCTGAACTGCCTTAAACTCATTATCGATATTATTTTGCATGATGAACTCCTCAACAGTTAAGCCATTTTAAGGTGAAAAGATTTAGGGCGGGTTAGGGCTTCATAACCCAATTGTGACAGGGTGCAGCCGCGCCCTGAATTTTTCACGCCAACCCAAGCCAGTTCTGGATCAAGATAATCACATCGGTTCATAAAAACAGTGCCGGTTTCAAGCCGCGTGCCAATATCGGCAGCGCAGCTCGGGTCTTGTGTCCAAATGGAAGCGGTCAGGCCAAAGGCGCTGTCATTCATCAAGGCAATGGCTTGCTCATCATCAGATACGGCCATAATGCCAATCACGGGCCCAAAGCTTTCCTCGCTCATCACTTCCATGTCATGGCTCACATTGGTAAGCACTTGCGGCGCGAGATAGGCGCTCTCCCAGTTCTCATCAATGGGTAAATGCGCGATGGCACCCTTTGCGCAGGCATCGGCAATTTGCTGGCGCACATAATCTGCCGCTTTGGCATTCACCATTGGGCCCAAACTTGTTTCGGGCTTCAAAGGGTCGCCGAGTTTTAAGGCTTTGGCTTCAGCGACAAAGCGTTCCAAAAAACGGTCAAATAGGTTCTCGGCGACATAAATCCGCTCTATCCCACAGCAAGATTGGCCGCTGTTAAAAAATGCGCCATCGGCAAGCGCAATCGCGGCTTGGTCGGGGTCGGCATCAGCGCGCACATAGGCTGGATCTTTGCCGCCAAGCTCAAGACCAATAGCTGGAAAGCCAGCAGACGGTGCCTCTGCCATAGCCTTGACGACAGCTTGCCCGCCCGCGACAGAGCCTGTGAAAGCCACATAGCCAATTTCCTCTCTGGCAATTAAATCAGCCGTGCCAGCATGGTCGAGATACAGATGCTGAAAAACCCCCGCCGGTAAGCCCGCATGGTCAAAGGCCGCTTGCCAGCGCTGAGCAACCAATGGGGTCTGGTTAGAGTGTTTCAAAATCACGCAATTACCTGCCGCTAAAGCCGGAATAATCACATTGACCGAAGTCAGAAAAGGGTAGTTCCAAGGGGCAAGAACGGCAACAATTCCAAGCGGGCAGCGCTTGATGTAGCGTTCAAAACCCGCTTTGGGGGCAGGGGTCATATCGGCCAGCGCGCTGTCAGCAAGTGCGAGCATGGCTGTAGCGCGCTCAACCACGCCATTGATTTCACCTGGGCTATATTGGATAGGCCGCCCCATTTGGTGCGTGATTTCAGCGCCGATTTCCTGCTGGTGGTCTTGCAGATATTGCACGGCTTTTTTAAGCACGGTTTTGCGCTGCTCAAGCGGCATTGCTGCCCATGCAGGTTGCGCTTTGGCGCCGCTTTCTAAAGCCCATGAAATATCGCCTGCTTCTGCCAGTTTTCCGGTAAAAACAGGGCGACCATCTATCGGTGATTTGCACGTAAACTCAGCCATTTTAATCCGCCTAAATTAAAGGATTATAATGATGTTATATATTTCTCTCTTAGAAGCAAAAAGCGCATTTGAAAAGCAAAATCTTGCCCAAAATGACAGAAAAATGTATCCCAATTTTGGCAATAGGGTGGGGGTAAACCCCCTTTAAGGCTTTACCATGCTTGGAATCATGCAAAACTGCTTTGAATAATCAATATTGAGCGGGGATAACGCGATGAAAAATTTATTCAGCTTCCTAATGGTGTTCTTAATCCCGGTAGCGGCCTATGCTGGCCAAGGCGGGTCACAAAGTTTAGACGACCAGATAAATGCCCTGTTCCAACCTATCACGGACGCGCTTTCCCAGTTTATTTTTTACAGCGTGCCGATAGGTAATGCTGATGTGCCGCTTATCGTTTGCTGGCTGATTTTAGCGGCGTTCTTCTTCACCGTATATCTTGGGTTTATCAATATACGGGGATTTGGCCATGCCATTGATATTGTGCGCGGCACCTATCATGATGACAAGCATAGTGGCGAGATTACCCATTTTCAGGCTTTAACAGCGGCGATTTCAGGCACTGTTGGGATTGGTAATATTGCTGGTGTAGCGATTACGATTTCATTGGCTGGTCCGGGCGCGGTTTTTTGGCTCATTGTGGCAGGATTGGTCGGTATGACCACCAAATTTGTTGAATGCACATTAGGGGTCAAATATCGGGTTGTGAATGATGATGGCACCGTATCTGGTGGCCCGATGTATTATTTGCGCGATGGTCTGGCTAAAAAGGGCATGCCCTCTTTGGGTAAGTTTTTAGGTGTTTTTTACGCTATCAGTATTGTGATTGGCTGTCTTGGGGTCGGCAATATGTTCCAATCCAATCAGGCTTATGTGCAGCTTGTGCAGGTGACGGGCGGGACGGAAACCAGCCCGCTTATTGGCTATGGCTGGCTGGTCGGGCTGGTGATGGCGGTGCTTGTTGGTTTGATTATCATTGGGGGTATTCGCTCTATCGCCAATGTGACCTCTAAGCTCGTGCCATTTATGGTCTTGCTTTATGTCTTTGGCGCGCTGGTTGTGATTGCCATGAATGCCGCTGCTTTGCCGGCTGCGGTTTCAGCTATTATTGATGGCGCCTTCACATTACAAGGCGCGGCTGGCGGTTTTGTCGGGATTATGATTCTCGGTTTCCAACGGGCTGCCTTTTCAAATGAAGCGGGGCTTGGGTCGGCGGCTATTGCGCATTCAGCTGTGATGACGGATAAGCCCTTAACAGAGGGTTTTGTCGCCCTATTAGAACCCTTTATTGATACGGTTGTCATTTGTACATTGACCGGCTTGGTATTGGTGACAACATTCCCCCCTGAAACTCTTACCTCTGGCGGTTTATCGGGCATTGAGCTGACTTCTGCTGCATTTGCCGATAATATTTCATGGTCGCCTTTAGTGCTGTCTGTGGTGGCTTTATTGTTTGCTTTTTCAACCATGTTGGCATGGGCTTATTATGGCACAAAAGGCTGGACATATGTTTTTGGAAGCAGTCAGAACAAAGAGCGATTTTTCGGATTTATCTTTTGCCTCTGCATTGTCATTGGGGCATCGGTTCAGCTCGATGCTATTTTAGGTTTTGCAGATGCGCTTATTTTTGTGATGGCCATTCCCAACTTGTTGGGCCTTTATATTCTGGCACCCGAAATTAAGCAGGATTTGAAAGAATACATGCAAGAATTATCCCAAGCGCGTGCGCGATAGGGGGATATGTGGAGTTAGAGCGTCTCAAAGTTTATAACAGCCCGCGTCAAAGACTGGCCTGGCAACAGCACTTGTTAAAAGCGCGGTTTAAACGCCCCCATAAGGACACTGTGGCGTTGTGGGCGCCTTATATAAAACCAAAAGGCATTGCCTTAGATGTCGGCGCGCATTTTGGCTATATCGCCAAAGAACTGGCTGCGCTCAAGACGCATGAATTGGACATTATCGCATTTGAGCCGATTGAGTATTGCTATCGGATTTTGGAGCGTATCAGCCAGCGGCGTTCTCATATCAAAGTCGAACGCTTTGCTTTATCTGATCAAAACGGTGCAGTTGATATTTCGATACCCGTCAAAAAATCTGGTCGCATGGGGATTGGCTTGTCGCATATTGGGGCAGAAAATAATCGCGATTATATTATTGAGCCTGTTCGGGTTCAAAAATTAGATGACTATGTTCAGGCTGAAAATATTAAAAATATTGTATTGATAAAAGCCGATGTTGAGGGCGCTGAGGGGCTGGTTATAAATGGTGGTCTCGAGCTTATCAAGCGCGATATGCCGACGATTATTTTGGAAATAAGCGATGAATTTTGTCAGCGTCTTGGCTATCGGGCTGATGATATATTCACCACATTAAAAACCCTCGGCTATCAAAGCTTAGCTTATCAAACCGAGGGTGATTTTAAGGTAACTGACGGCTATCAAGGGCCGACAGATTATCTATTTTATTGTCCTGACTAGAAAATCTCAATCAGGCCGGCCGCGCCCATGCCGCCACCAATACACATGGTGACAACGCCATATTTGGCATTACGGCGTTTACCTTCCAGCAGCACATGACCAACTTGTCTAGCACCAGTCATGCCATATGGGTGACCAATCGCAATAGAACCGCCATTGACATTCAGCTTGTCATTATCAAGACCAAGATGGTCGCGACAATAAACAACCTGCGAGGCAAAAGCTTCATTAAGTTCCCAAAGGTCAATATCGTCTTGTTTAAGGCCCGTGCGCTCTAACAATCGTGGGATAGCGAAAACAGGACCAATCCCCATTTCATCGGGTTCGCAGCCCGCCAGTGCAAAACCACGCAAAGCGCCCAAAGGCTCAATATTGCGTCTTTCGGCTTCTTTGGCTTCCATCACGACAACAGCCGCCGCGCCATCAGATAATTGTGAGGCATTACCTGCGGTCACAAAGTTACCTTCCCCGCGCACAGGCTGGAGAGACGCAAGACCTTCTAATGTTGTGCTTGGGCGGTTGCATTCATCACGATCCACCACATAATCAACAATGCTTTCTTCTTTGGTTTCCTTATCAACCACTTTCATTTTGGTGGCCATAGGAACAATCTCATAATCGAATTTATTTTCAGCTTGCGCCGCTGCCATGCGTTGCTGGCTTTGCAGGCTGTAAATATCTTGATCTTCGCGAGAGACATTATAACGCTTTGCAACCACATCGGCGGTTTCAATCATTGGCATCCAGTGGCCAGGATTAGCATTATTAAGGTCCTCTTCAACAAAGTGATTGAGGTTGATGCCCTGCATTTGCACCAATGAAATGCTTTCCACACCCGCGCCAATTGCAACTGGCACGCCTTCATTCACCACGCGGCCTGATGCCATTGCAATGGTTTGCAATCCAGATGAACATTGACGGTTCACAGTAGAGCCAGAGACCGTGACAGGACAGCCCGCGCTCATGGCAGCGACACGACCAATATTATGGCCGGTTGCGCCTTCAGGTATGGCGCACCCCATCAACACATCTTCAACAGCATCGGCTTCAATGCCAGCCCGCTCAATCGCGTGTTTAATAACATGGCCACCCATTTTGGCGCCATGTGTCATGTTAAAGCCACCACGACCAGCTTTTGCAAGGCCTGTGCGGGCAGTTGAAACAATTACAGCTTCTCTCATTTTGGAATCCCCCTAATAGAATGAGCGCAAGATAGCATATTTCCAAACTTGGGAAACCCTTAAAGCTTATTTTTCTGGGGCTATTTCCAGATTTTCTTGCCGATAGGCATGTTCGAAAATATGCGCGGTTTCTTCGCCGAGAGCATTGGTTAAAAGCATCAAATGGGCGCGTAAAAAATGCGGGCCATGCTTTTCATGAAACGGGTTCACCACATGCGCTAATTCGTGCAAAATCGTGAAATTATCGAACCCGCCCCGGCTGCCGCGAAAAATTTCACGTGGCGCGAGCGAGATGTGCGAAAATTCATAATCGCCAGATTGTTTATTGGCTTTGTATTTTGTGAGCCCCAATGCGCGGCGTCTGATGAAAATACTGCGCCGCCCCAGTCTCGGCATGGCTTTAACCGGCACAGTGTCAGGGCCGCTCAGCTCCTGCCAGACGGGCATTTGGATGATGGCATTCACAAAGCCGCGACAATCATTGATATTGTCAAAACGCTTGGTGGCTTTTTTGAGTTTTTTAAGCGCGGCGCGTTCAGCCCGATAAGTTTTAGTTTGGTTATTATCGTAAGCGCGCAGGTGACGCTGGCGTGACACGGGTTAAATATCCCGCACGCCAGCTTCTTTTAATTCTGAGTCAAGCTTGCGAAAAACCCACAAGAAAAACATGCGAAAATCACTAAAAAGGGACCAGAATGGATACTTAAAAGTCGCTGGTTTGTTTTTCTCAATTTTAAAATGGCCATACCACGCAAAGCCATATCCGACCAATGGGATTGAAAGCAGCCAGAGATATTGTTGATTAAACAAGCTGGCAACCAGTATCAGCAACACCAAAGCCGTGCCGATAAAATGTAATTTCCGGTTTTTGGGGTGGCTGTGTTCACGCAAATAAAATGGCCAAAACTCTTTGTAATTCTCAATTTGATTGCTCATGGTCAGTCTGCCTGTCGGTTAATTAAGATTATTTTATTGTAGGAATTATCAACTGCAATGCAACAAAAACAAGACCTTGAAAAAAACAGAGAAAATTCACTTATTTTACGGATAAAACTTTGAAACTTCACCGAAGCATTGTCATAATGGGGCATATCTTAAATTGAAACGAACCCTAAGATTGATAGGCGCATGGTCACAAAAGCAACAGAGCAGGAAAATTCTCACGAGCAGGATATTGTGCCAAGCGCTGCTGAAGAGCAATCGCTTGCTAATTTACTGGTGAAATCGACTTTGCAGGCTCTGCGTCATGAAGATGTGGAGGCGCTTTATGAGATTGTCAATGAAACCCATGAAGCGGACTTGGCGGATATGGTCGCGCTGCTCTCATCAGAGTCGCGCCAGGATTTTTTGAGCCTTGTTGGTAATCATCTTAGTTCAGAGGTGTTGGCTGAGCTTGATGAGGGGATACGCGCAGAAGTTGCCAGCTCACTTGATACGAACAAGCTGGTCGCGGTTGTGCAGGAGTTGGACACGGACGATGCTGTGTTTGTTTTGGGTGAGTTAGATGATGCTGGCCAGCAAGAGATTCTCGACCAAATTCCTGAAACTGACCGGCTGGTATTGCAACGCTCGCTGGATTATCCAGAAGAAAGCGCCGGACGGTTAATGCGCTCTGATGTGGTGGCTGTGCCGCCATTTTGGACGGTTGGCAAAACCATTGATTATTTGCGCGAAACTGAAGATTTGCCTGATGATTTTTATGAAATTCTGGTGATTGACCCAAGTTATTCGCCAATCGGGGTGGTGCAATTGAATAAGGCCATGCGTTCTGCCCGCCCGATTAAATTAACAGATATAATGGACGAACATTTGACGCTTATACCTGCTGATATGGACCGCGAGGATATGGCGCGACGGTTTGAACGGTATAATTTGGTATCTGCACCTGTAGTCGATGAAGATGGCCGTCTTGTAGGTGTGGTCACGGCGGATGATATTTTTGAGGTCATTGCTGATGAGGCTGAGGAAGATATTCTCTTGCTGGGTGGGGTTGGTGACGAGGCGGTCACGGATACTGTTTTTGAAGCGGCGCGCGGGCGGTTTAACTGGCTGTTTGTGAATTTGTTAACGGCTATTTTGGCGTCAATGGTGATTGCTGTGTTTGAAGCCTCTTTAGAGCAAATGGTCGCTTTGGCCGTATTGATGCCGATTGTCGCTTCGATGGGGGGTAATGCTGGCACGCAGACCCTGACGATTACAGTGCGCGCTTTGGCCACGATGGATTTGATGTCGGTCAACGCATTACGGGTTATCTCGCGCGAGTTTTGGATTGCGCTTATCAATGGGGGCGTTTTTGCGGTTTTAATGGGCGCAATTGGTGCTTACTGGTTTGATAACACCATGCTAGGGGCGGTTTTGGCGCTGGCCATGATTGTGAATATGTTGGTTGCTGGCTTGTCTGGTATTCTTATTCCCATCGGCTTGAACAAGGCTGGCATTGACCCTGCCTTAGCCTCAAGTGTGTTTGTGACAACGATTACAGATGTCTTTGGGTTCCTTGCCTTTCTTGGCTTTGCAAGTTGGATTTTACTCTAAATGTTACGCTTTTCTATTGCCCTGTTTTTCATGGCGCTATTTTTCCCGCTTTCTACCGCTCAGGCTGATTGGCGGCAGGGTATGAAACTCCCTGCCAGTCTTGCTTATGCGGAAGCTGCAGTGATTGATGGCGAAATTTATGTTCTGCGCAATAATCGTCATGCGGGAAAAGATAAGTTTTTTGAAGCCTATGATATTCGGGGTGATGGCTGGCGGCCCTTACTGCCATTGCCTGTTGACCGGCATGATTTTGCAATGGCTGTAAGTTTGGACCAGTTATTTGTAACCGGTGGTATCAATCCAGAAACGGACGCAATGAGTAATGGCATGTGGCTGTATTCTGCGCGCAAGGCGCAATGGTATCAGTTCCCGCCAATGCCGGGCAAACGAGCGCATCATCGCAGTGTGATTATTGACCCTTATTTATACATTATTGGCGGGCAGGGCGATGATATGGATAAAATCTATCGCTATCACCTGACCCGTTCAGTCTGGGAAAGCCTGCCCCTGACCATTAACTTGCCCACAAGGGCGTTTGCAGCGGTGGCTGATGGCGAGGATATTATCATTGCTGGCGGGCGTGATGACAACAACATCATGACCGATAAGGTCTGGTCTTATAACACGCAGGATAAGGATTGGCAGCAGCTTGCGCGATTGCCGCGCCCAATGAGTGGCGGTGGTTTGGTGCAGCAAGCAGATGGTCTGCATTTTTTAGGTGGTTATTCTCAAACGCCTGAAAAAACATGGGACACGCATTATTTATTGGCCAATAATCGCCGCGAATGGGTGGCGCTAGAGGCTTTGCCCGCACCGCGTCACCATGCGGCGGTTGTGGGGTTTGAAAATCGTATCTTCATGCTTGGCGGCGCTGTTGGCGTTGGGTTTTATGCCTTTTTCACGGCGACAGATAATGTATTCATCTACCAGCCTTAATTGGCAAATCGTTTTGTAAGACCTATTATTTTACTATGAACCTAAATCTAATTAAACTCGCAGCCGGGGCGGATAGCCTTGATGATTTGCTGGACTGGCAAAAGCATTTAATGGCGACCTATGGGCGGGTGTTTAATACCACGCGCATGATACCCAAACAGGCCAATGAGCTGGTAAATGGCGGTTCTTTATATTGGGTGATTAAGCGCAAAATTATGGCGCGGCAAATTATTTTGGATATTGAGCCTTTCACAGATGGGGCAGGCATTCGCCGGTGTCATATTCATTTGCAGCCAGAGATGATTTTAACCAGACCACAAGCGCGGCGGCCTTTTCAAGGCTGGCGATATTTGAAAGCGGGAGACGCGCCGCCGGATATGCCGCAAGGGGTTGAAATTGATGCCGATATGCCCGAAAGCCTGCGGGCAGAGCTGACAGAGTTAGGCCTGCTTTAAGATTTGATTTCCATATTGTCGAGCAAACGAACGCTGCCGATGCGCGCAACGACAAGGGCGCGTCTTGGGGTGTTGGGTGCTGGGTGAGGGGCTAATGTGTTGGCGGCGCGCAGTTCCAGATAGTCAATGCCGTCAAACCCCGCCGCTAAAATTTCAGCTTTGGCTTGAGCAATTTCACTGTCTATATCTTCAATATTATCTTCAATTTTATCTGCAATGGCGCGACAAAAGTTTTGCAAAATAATATTGAGCTTGCCAGCAATCTTTCTTTGCGCGGGTGTGAGATAAACATTGCGCGAGGACATGGCTAAACCATCAGTTTCACGCATAATTGGCGCCCCTAAAATTTTTATCTTTCTTTTTTGCTCAGCAACCAAATGCTGGATTACGCAAAGCTGCTGATAATCTTTTTCGCCAAAAACCGCCACATCGGCTTGGCTATGGTCAAACAGACGCGAGACAATGCTCGCCACGCCGCTAAAAAAATGCGGGCGCGCTTCGCTTTCTAGGCCAAGCGCAGGGCCTTCAAGCTTAATATCTGCCACCGCCGCATCGCCATACATATCCTGCGTAGAGGGGGTGTAAACAAGCGCGGTTGGTGTTGCTTGGAGTTTTTCCAAATCAGAATCCAGCGTGCGAGGATAGCTATTGAAATCCTCGCCTTCTGCAAATTGAGTGGGATTAACATAAACCGAGACAATCACTTTATCGCAATGCGGCGCGATATGGTCTATCAGCGATAAATGGCCTGCATGCAATGCCCCCATTGTTGGCACGAGGCCAATTTTTAGCCCGTCTTTGTGCCAAGCGGCGACATGATGCGATAATTCAGAAGCTTGAGCGACCACCAGCATGTGCTTATCCATTTGGCGTGGCATCGCCATTTTCATCTTTAATGACATAGGCATTGGCAATGCCGCCATCGGCCAGAATTGAAGTGCCGGTTATATAGCCCGCATCATCGCTGAGCAAAAAGGCAATTGTGCCAGCAATTTCATGTGGTTTGCCAAGTCGTCCCATCGGGATATGCTGGCGCCGTGCTTGCCATTTTTCATCATCATCAAAATAATGCTGGTTGCGCGCCGATAATACCGGACCTGGCGCCACGCAATTTGCCCGTATGCCTTGTCGCGCATAGGCCATTGCGATTTCGCGTGTGAGGGCCTCAACCCCGCCTTTGGCGCTGGTATAAGCCAGCTGTGCGGTGGCAGAAGCCGCATGCGCGACCACAGAGGATACATTCACTATCGCGCTATGCTGGCTTTTCAGCAAATAAGGCAAGGCGGCTTGGCAGGTTAAAAATGTGCCAGTTAAGTTTGTCGCAAGGCTGGCTTCAAATGCCGCTAATGGGGTTTCCAGTGCGGCGTCCTCTGGCATTAAAATAGCTGCCATATTAACCAAGCCATCAATGCCGCCAAGTTTTTCTTCCGCATAAGCCATGACTTTGCTGACTTGTGCTGCATCACGCACATCAGCCACCATCGTCAAACAGCTATCCCCTTCTGCCTGCTCAGCTGATTTGATGATGTCCTTATCCACTAAAAGCAGGCGGCAGTTTTCTGCGACCAAACGCTCGGCAAGCGCCTGCCCAAGACAACCATTTGCCCCGATAATGATAATTCTTTTATCTCGTAACCCAATCATGCCCGCACCATACCTGTTTCCATAAAACTATGCAGTAAAAACTCGTGCAAAAATATTTCTTCTCACGCTTTGGGCGTGGAATCATTATATTTTTATCTGGAATATAACAAATGTGGTGATTATGGGTCTTTTTGGCAATCAGAAACAATCCGCCGCGCCTTATGTCATTGTGGTTGGCAATGAAAAGGGCGGGTCAGGTAAAACCACAACCTCAATGCATATTGCAACAGCATTGATGGAAAAGGGCTATAAAATTGGCACGATTGATTTAGATGTGCGCCAGCAATCCTTTACCCGCTATGTTGAAAATCGCAAAACTTGGTCAGAAAAAGCAGGTCGTGATGTGCGAATGCCGCAGCATATTGTGTTGCCGATTGCGACCGCCGGAACAGTCGCAGACCGCCAGAATGAAGATAAACAAAACTTTCTTCATGCAATCAATGCATTGCGGGAAAATAATGATTTTATTGTTATTGATAGCCCAGGCTCGGATACATTTTTGTCGCGTCTTGGCCATGCCAGTGCCGATACTTTAATCACCCCCATCAATGATAGTTTTGTGGATTTTGACCTATTG
This sequence comes from Parvibaculaceae bacterium, assembly GCA_965217015.1. Lineage (GTDB taxonomy): Bacteria > Pseudomonadota > Alphaproteobacteria > RS24 > RS24 > JAYQKL01. Next base: position 362,009 of record OZ244224.1, read on the forward strand.
GGCAAAGTGGACCCCGATACGCTCGAGATTTTGGGGCCGAGTATATATTCTGAATTGGTTTGGGAATGCCGTAAAGCGCGCGCGGCGGCCAATAGCGGCGCGATTGACTGGGTGGTTATTCGCAACCGTACCAGCCATGTGTTTGCTAAAAACCGCCAACGCATTGAAAAAGCTCTTGATGATTTGGCGGCGCGGCTTCGATTTCGTGTCGCGCCAGGTCTGTCTGAGCGCGTGATTTTCAGAGAAATGTATCCAGCTGGCCTGACTTTGTTAGATTTGACCGAAGAAGAAGCCAATATGAGCTTAACGATGTCTCATGTGGCTGCCCGCGCAGAGGTTTATCGGCTGCTTGAGGCATTAAATTTACCAGAATAATCCCAACATCATTTAAGGGTGCGCCAGCACCGTTTGCGGTGGCATAGGCGCAAGAGGTTGGCAGGCGAGATTATGTTTTGTTAGGGCTGCACAAATTTGTTTTGCCCGCGCCTCGTTAAAATGCCCATAACGTGCGCGGTAAAAAACTTCCTGCTGTTTGCGCACAGGCATAGTGAAGGCTTCGGCTTGTGCCAATAAGTCAGGGGCGATATGGTAAGCCGTTTCGATTTGTGCCAAGGCATTATTTTTAATACGAAATGCGCCTATCTGGACAGACCAGTTTTTTTGTATAGCTTCCATTAAGGGCGCTTCTTTAGCGCGCGCTTGCGCCATTAAATAGCCGCCAAGCCGCCATTGGGTGCTGTCTGACTGGCGATTTAGAAAAATATTATTTGCGTCTTTATCTGTTGCTTGGGTGAAGGGGCGGGCAGCAAAAATTTTGCGCTGAGATGTCACTTGCATGGCGGGTTTTTCCTGCTTCTCAATCTGCTCTTTTGGAGCCGTATGTTGGGCAAAAAGGCGCGCCATCAAATTGTCTCTTTGGGACGCCGTATTGCTGCCCATCACAACACCAATCAGCTGGGTTTCTTTGCTGAGGTAAAGCGACATAAGATTATAGCCTGAAGATTTTGTATAACCTGTTTTCATGCCCGCCACATTTGGCATGAAACGCAATAAATGATTATGCGTCACATAGGTTTGCCCGCGAAATTCAAAAGACTGGTCTTTGAAGAAATAAAGATAATGCGGAAAATCCAAAATTAAGCGATGAGCCAGCATGGCCATATTATGGGCTGTGGTAAATTGTTCGGGATGATGCAGGCCACTTGCATTGCGAAACTGGGTTTTTCTAAGCCCCATGGCGCGTGCGGTGGCGGTCATCTGATGAGCAAATTGAGCTTCCTCTCCCTCGACCGCCTCAGCAAGGGTGACAGCCGCATCATTTGCAGATTTAATAATCAAGGCTTTAAGCGCTGTTTCAACCGTAATAGTCGTGCCTGACTGAAGGTATAATTTGCTTGCTGGTTGTTGGGCTGCATGGGGGGATACATGTAGTTTTTGCTGCAAGTCTAATTGGCCCTTATCGAGCGCCTGAAAGACCAAATAGGCGGTCATGACTTTCGTTAGAGAGGCTGGATACCGATAGCGTTCCGCCTGATGCGCATGCAGGGTTTGTTGGGTAACTGAGTCTAAAACAAAGCTTGCTGGTGCCGGGCGGGCAGTGGCTGGCGAGAAATTACCCAGCAGCAGTAACAGCGTAAAAACACCCAAAATGTGCCGTGTCAAAACACGGCTTGGAGTGCTTCGTAAAGCAGAAAAAGTGAAAAATGAGGCCATCAGCACACTTATAAGCAAGGCGAATCACGCAAAATACTCATTTAGATTAGTGTGTTTGCCTTGCAAGACCAAGTTTAAACCCTACATTATGGGTAGTTGATTTTATGAACCCTAACAGCGGCAAATATGTTGCAATGACAAAGAAAAAAACATCTCAATTGGTGCAGGATATTCATCTTACGTCACAAAACCGTCCGCCATCAGACGATGACGGTTTGAAGGGTGGCACTGGCTTGGCGACAAAAACCAAGCCAAAAACCAAGAAACCCTCGCTTTATAAGGTTTTGTTGCTGAATGATGATTATACACCAATGGAATTTGTCATCTATGTTTTGCAAAAGTTTTTTAACAAAGACATGGAAGAGGCGACAAAAATAATGTTGCATGTGCATCAAAATGGTGTTGGAGTTTGTGGGGTATTTACTTTTGAGGTTGCGGAGACAAAGGTAACTCAAGTCGTTGATTTGGCACGTCAGCATCAGCATCCGCTGCAATGTACGATGGAGAAGGACTAAATTATGCCTGCGTTTTCGAAAGGGTTGGAACAGGGACTTCACGACGCTCTGGAGCTTGCCAATGAAAGAAATCATGAATTTGCGACATTAGAACATTTGTTGCTCGCGTTATTAGAAGACGCGGACACAAATGCTGTGTTGGAAGCTTGCGCTGTTGATATAAACCAGCTTAAAGAAAGCCTCACCAATTATATTGACCAAGAATTGGTAGGTCTCATTTCTGATGAAGATGAGGATTGTAAGCCAACAGCAGGGTTTCAGCGTGTTATCCAGCGTGCGGTGATACATGTCCAATCTTCTGGGCGTGACGAGGTGACAGGCGCGAATGTTTTGGTGGCGCTGTTTTCAGAGCGCGAAAGCCATGCCAATTTTTTCCTGCAAGAGCAAGATATGACACGCTATGACGCGGTTAATTTTATTGCGCATGGAATTTCAAAAAAACCTGGCTATCAGGAAGATCGCCCAATTGCAGGTGTGGAAGATGAAGAGGATATGGGCTTGCAAGAAGGTGAGTCGGCTTTGGCGACTTATTGCGTTAATCTGAATGACAAGGCACGCGAGGGGAAAGTTGACCCGCTTATTGGCCGTCAAAGAGAGGTTGAGCGCACCATACAAATTTTGTGCCGTCGTAACAAAAACAACCCGCTTCTTGTTGGTGACCCAGGCGTTGGCAAAACAGCGATTGCCGAAGGGCTGGCCCGCAAGATTGTTGAAAATGAAGTGCCAGATGTGTTGCAGGATAATGTGATTTATTCTCTTGATATGGGCACTTTGCTTGCCGGCACGCGCTATCGCGGAGATTTTGAAGAGCGCATTAAGCAAATTATGAAAGAGCTAGAAGATTTGCCTGAGGCGGTTTTGTTTATTGATGAAATCCACACGGTGATTGGCGCAGGGGCAACCTCTGGCGGCGCGATGGACGCATCTAATCTGTTGAAACCAGCCTTGCAAAATGGCGGTTTGCGGTGTGTAGGCTCAACAACCTATAAAGAATTCCGGCAACATTTTGAAAAAGACCGCGCTTTGGCCCGTCGTTTCCAAAAAATTGATGTGAATGAGCCAAACCTTGATGACAGTATTAAGATTTTACGCGGGCTTAAGCCATATTTCGAAACTTTCCATAAGGTGCGCTATACGCATGATGCGATTAAAGCGGCGGTAGAGCTTTCAGCGCGTTATATGGCAGATAGAAAACTCCCAGATAAAGCCATTGATGTGATTGATGAGGTCGGCGCGGCGCAAATGCTTTTGCCGAGTTCCAAGCGCAAAAAAACCATTGGTGTGAAAGATGTTGAAAACACCATTGCAACAATGGCGCGGATACCATCAAAAACGGTCAGCAAAAATGACGAGGAAAAACTCAAAGACTTAGATTCAGGCCTTAAGCGTGTTGTGTTTGGGCAAAATGAAGCCATTGATGCACTGACCGCGGCGATTAAATTGTCTCGTGCAGGGCTGCGTGAAGAAAACAAACCAATAGGGTGTTACTTGTTCTCTGGCCCGACAGGCGTTGGCAAAACTGAAGTAGCCCGCCAGCTTTCGCAATTATTAGGGGTTGAGCTATTGCGCTTTGATATGTCGGAATATATGGAACGGCATACGGTTTCGCGCATGTTGGGCGCGCCTCCTGGCTATGTTGGTTATGATCAGGGTGGGTTGCTCACCGATGGAGTGGACCAGCACCCGCATTGCGTTTTATTGCTTGATGAGATTGAAAAAGCGCATCCAGACATGTTCAATATTTTATTGCAGGTTATGGATAATGGCGCGCTGACAGACAGCAATGGCCGCAAAGTTGATTTCCGGAATGTGATACTTATCATGACAACAAATGCGGGCGCGGCTGATTTGGCTAAAGCGCCTATGGGCTTTGGTCGTGAAGTGCGCAAAGGCGATGATGAGGAGGCCATCAACAAAATGTTCGCGCCTGAATTCCGCAATCGCTTAGATGCTGTGGTTCCATTTGGCCACCTGCCGCCTGAGGTTGTGGCGCGTGTGGTAGAGAAATTTATTTTGCAGCTTGAGGTGCAGCTTGCTGACCGCAATGTCATTATTGAGCTGGCGCCAAAAGCGGCTGAATGGATTGCAGAGCAGGGCTATGACCACAATATGGGTGCGCGCCCGCTTGCGCGATTGATTCAAGAAAAAATTAAAAAGCCGCTGGCTGATGAAGTGCTATTTGGCGCGCTGAAATCTGGCGGTGTGGTGAAGGTTGGTGTCGATAAAAATAACGAGATTAGCCTGTCTTATGACTCGCCTGAAGATAAAAAACCGCCACGCAAAAAGAAGTCAAAAGTCAAAGCCTAAAAACCAATAGTTAGACTTATAAAGCAGCGCGAATTTTAGCGGCATGTTTTTCTAATTCGGCAGGGTCTGCCATGTCTTTGGCATGGAAGCGCATTTCAACGCCGTCCTCACGCGGTATAATATGAAAATGCGTGTGAAAAACAGTTTGCCCCGCTGCCGCGCCGTTAAGTTGCATAAGCTGAACCCCTGAGGCACCCATGCCTTTTTTCACCGCGCGGGCAATTTTAAGTGTTGTGTGCATCACAGCTGCGGCATCATCAGGCGCGATATCCAGCATATTAACAGAAGGATTTTTGGGAATAACCAGCGTATGCCCATCGGTTTGGGGCATCACATCCATGAAAGCAAGAGTATGCGCGTCTTCATATATTTTCACGCAGGGCAATTCCTCGCGTAAAATTTTAGCAAACACATTATCATTGTCATAGCTTGGTATATTGGCTGATGTCATTTTGTCCTCATTTCGCTTTTTTATTCAGCTTTTCTCATTCAGCTTTTCTCATTCAGCTTTATCCGGCTCATTGTTTTTCTTAAATGGCGTATATTGAGCCAAATAAGTCATATCATTGTCCACATGTCGGCGTTCTTGTTCAAGGTAATTTTCAACTGCAATCCGAAAGTTAGGGTGGGGGATATGGTGCGCAGAATAGGTTTTAACCGGCTCATAACCCCGCGCTAATTTATGCGTGCCTTGCGCGCCCGCTTCAACAAATGCCAATCCATGCGCAATGGCAAAGTCTATGGCTTGGTAATAGCAGCATTCAAAATGCAAAAAAGCGTGGTCTTCAACACAGCCCCAATGGCGTCCAAACAGCGTATCGCTGCCGATGAAATTAAGCGCGCCCGCAATATAACGGCCCTCGCGTTTGGCCATGATAAGCAGGGTTTGCTCTGGCATTGTGGCGTGAATGTGATGAAAAAAATCGCGGGTTAAATAGGGTTGCCCCCATTTGCGATAACCCGTGTCCTGATAAAATTCATAAAATGCGTCCCAATGTTCTGGGGCTAAACTGTCGCTTGTCAGCCATTCTATTTCAATATTATTTTCAACCGCCTTGCGGCGTTCTTTTTTTAAGTTTTTCCGTTTGCGCGATGCGAGGCTTTCTAAGAAATCATCAAAATGCTGGTAGTTTTTATTTTGCCAGTGAAATTGCTGGTCCGTGCGCTGTAAATAACCATATTGGCCCGCCATTTCCCATTCATTTTCGGGTAAGAAATTTAGATGCAGGCTTGAAAGCTCAAGTTTTTCAACCAGTTCACTTGCCCCTTGCAACAAAGCCTTTTGCGCGGCTTCTGTTTCGCCATCGGTCAGCTGGCGTACCAATAAGCGCCGCCCACTGGCTGGCGTGAAAGGGATTGCACAAAGTAATTTTGGATAATATTGCCCGCCCGCGCGATGAAACGCGTCCGCCCAGCCATGGTCAAAAATATATTCTCCCTGACTATGCGCTTTTAGATAAAGCGGCATCACCGCGTCAATCTGGTCATTATGTTGCAGGCTGATATGTTGGGGCGCCCAGCCTTGGTCAGAACAAACGGACTGGCTGTCCTCAAGCGCGGCAAGAAACCGAAAATCCAGAAAAGGATTATAGGGCTTGTCGTCCGGGTTCGCACAGGCGTCCCATACTGATGACCCAATTTCATGAATGGTGTCATGAACACTCAGACGCCATTTTTTACTCGTCACATTTCACCTCAAACAGCGCGTCTATTTCAACCGCCCAGCCAAGTGGCAGGCTGCTGACCCCAATGGCCGAGCGCGCATGCGCGCCCCGAGCGCCAAGCACTTCGCCTATCAGCTCTGATGCGCCATTGATAATGGCGGGGTGGTTTTCAAAATCAGGTGTTGCGGCAACAAACCCGTTTAACTTGACGCAGCCAATGAGGCGCGACCAGTCACCGTCAAGTGCGGCGCGCAGTTGCGATAAAATATTGATGGCGGCTAAACGCGCCGCTTTTTGGCCTTGCGCCAGGTCAATATTTTGGCCTAAACACCCGCAAATTGCGCTGCCCGCCGCGTCGATGGGTCCTTGTCCAGATATGTATAAATCTTTGCCTGAAAATCGGTAAGGCACATAGCTGGCCAAAGCTGGCTTGGGGGTGCCAAGCTCTAAGCCCAGTTCAGCAATTTTTTGTTCAATGTCCATTTTATGCCCCATCTGGAAAGTGATTTAAGTTTCTTTGGTGGAAAGACCACGCCCTTTTTTGATTTTTTCACGCCCAAACTTATCACGCACTTTGTCCATCGCCAACTCAGCAGCATGGCGTTTGCTTTTTTCAGGGTCTGCCAAATCAAAAGGGTCCGCAAGGTTTGCGCTGGTTAGCCCCGCATAGCCAATGCCAATCAGCCGATAAGCGCGTTGCGGGTGAGCCGATATTTCGCGTTTTAACAAATCCAGACCTTGTGCAAATAAGGTGTCGGCCATTTGGGACGGGTCGGCTAATTTGCGATTGCGCGTCAGGCTTTTAAAATCTGCTGTTTTGAGTTTGAGAACCACTGTCGCGCCGGCCAGATTTTTGGCTTTACAGCGGCGCGATACTTTTTCACAAAGTTGCCAAAGCGTCTTTTCTAAAAATGCGGCATCTTTCGTGTCGGTTTCAAAAGTTGTTTCGGCTGAAATGCTTTTTGCTTGTCTGGTTGGGGTAATCAAACGGCTGTCTATGCCATGTGCAAGCCTATGAAGATGCAAACCAAACTGCCCATAACGGCGCATTAAATCGGCTTGGTCCATTTTTTGTATTTGCTGACAATTTGTAATGCCGTCGCGTGCCAGCTTTTTTTTGCGTTTGCTTGCCAACCCCCCATAATTTACTGACAGGCAAAGCAGCCAGATATGAGCTGGTTTCCGCTTTACCGATAATTGTAAACCCATTGGGTTTGTCCATATCCGATGCCAGCTTGGCGAGGAATTTATTATGGCTAAGACCAATTGAAACCGTAATGCCGATTTCCTGCTTAATTGCTTTTGCCAGCCGCGCCAGACGCGCAGCAGGCGGCTCACCATGTAAGCGCTCGGTGCCAGTGAGGTCTAAAAAGGCCTCATCAATAGAAACCGGCTGAACCAAAGGTGTGATGTTGAGCATCATGTCGCGTATCTCTTGCCCGACCTGCTGGTATTTTTCACCATTGGGCGGCATGATGACGGCTTGGGGGCATAGTTCAAGCGCTTTAAACATCGGCATGGCCGACGATACCCCATAGATACGCGCAATATAACAACAGGTGGAAACAACGCCGCGTTTACCGCCACCGATAATTAACGGTTTATCTTCCAAGTCAGGATTGTCGCGTTTTTCAACGGCTGCAAAAAAGGCATCGCAATCCATATGGGCAATAGAAAGGCTGGTTAATTCTTCATGCGTGATAAGCCGTGGGCTTTTGCAAACCGGACATCGTGTATGCGCTGTTGCAAATAAATGCATGCAATCTCGGCAAAGGCGTGAAGCTGTTTGGGGCGAAGCAGAAACCATAAACTATTTTGTTCTTTGCGATTGAAAAGCGCAAGCCTTGAAAGCTTTGAAAACAAAAATTAACGCGTCAGAGTCTCTAAAATCCAATGGCGCGCAACAGGCCAATCATCAATGCGCGTGCTGGCTTTTTCGGCGGCATTCATCATTTTGCGCAAACGCTGGTCAGCAATCATATGAATACGATGCGTTTGGGGGGCATGGTCAGCCACGCTGTTTATATTATGAAAAATATCATCAAGGAAAAAAATCGGCGCATCAACATTTTGCGCTATCCATTTCACCGCAGGGCCTTTTGGACCACTACCAACAATGACCGGATAATCCATACCATTTTGTTTCAAGTTTTCCTGACGCGCTTCTCGTTGGGCCAGCGGCAGATTGGTCAACACAACAATTTGGGCGTGTTCAGCCAGCATAGACAGGCTTTCCGCCGCGCCGTCAACAGGTGTGAAATGCGGGGTTTCAGCCGCAAAAAATGCGTCTAGCAGGTCAGGCATATTCACATCCGCCTGCTTTTGAGTGCCTTTATGTTTAATATTGCCGTTTAATTTGAAACTTTGCAGGTCAATCCACAAATCTTGCTTATCCAGATAATGCTCAAACTGAACCATGAATTGAAGCAAAACTTCATCAGCATCAGAAATGATTAACGGGCGCGAGGGGTCAAAGCTCACTTCCGCGCATTGTTGTTTTATTTCATCACTAATGTCAGCCACAATATCACTCCCAGATTAAGATTTAGTGCGGTCTTCATTTATGTCCAAGTTTATGTCCAATGCGGAATATCGCCACCTGGCAATAATTGCCGCGCCTGAGCAGGGGCCTCAGGTGCAATGTCATTTTCTTCGCAAAACGCCAATAATAATGGCTCATCAGACAGCACAAAATCCATCATGCCCCCCAGCATGGCCGGGTCGCTTGCATGCGCCAATAGGTCAACAGGGTCCAGACCAGAAAGCGCGGCAAAACGCGACATGGCGTCCTCTTGGCGCGCCAGCCAGCCCAACATTTGCAACCCCATAATTTCGGCTTCATTAGATGTCATTTCATACTTCTTATTAAATGCGTCGTTTAAAATGGTTTTATCAAATTATAGCCTAAATGCAAAAAGCCGACCCAAAGGCCGGCTTTTATTGAATTTTGGTCGAAGGCTACTTAATTTTGCCTTCTTTGAACTCGACATGTTTGCGGACAACTGGGTCGTATTTTTTCACAACCATTTTTTCTGTCATGGTGCGTGCGTTCTTCTTCGCAACATAGAAAAACCCAGTTCCAGCGGTGCTTTCGAGCTTAATTTTAACAGTTGTCGGCTTCGCCATGAGCTTATCCTCAATCAATTCTAAATCTGGCGTGAAACTACCCGATTTCTTGGTGAAGTCAAGCTGGTTTTATCTTAATTCGGACATTGCTGGTTTGCCATGCAGGGTGCGATAGAAAAAGGCTGGTTTCTTATAGCGGTCCGGCAATGGGTGTTGTAGGCGCTTTTGCAGCTCCAATAAGACATAATGGGTAATAGAGGGTAAGTCTTTTTTAATGGCCTCGTCAAAATTCAGCCAGTGTAATTCCAGCAATTCCCCCGTGCCACTTAGCTTTTGCGGGTCATTATATAGCTCAGAGATTTCAGCAACAAAAAACCGCGTGTCAAAGCGCCTTGGTCGAAATGTTGGGGTAATGGCGCGGCCAATAAAATCAATATTTTTTAAGCTCGGGGTGATGCCATGATTAAAGAAACTTTGCCATTCAGGTGATTTTGAGGTGAGGGGCGTGCGGCTTTCTCGCCCAATCAGCAGGCCTGTTTCTTCATATGTTTCGCGAATCGCGGCCAGTGCCATAGCGCGCAAGCGGCTATCACGCATGCGGGTGCGTGTATCAGCGCGTAAGCGTTTCATGACCGGCGCGCGTAATTCGTCATCAACCCGTAAGCGCGTGTCAGCTATATCGACGCGCCCGCCTGGAAACACAAATTTATTGGGCATGAATTTATGCGCTGCCGAGCGTTTGCCCATCAGCACTTTTGGTTTTTGATAAGAGCTATCCACAATAATCAGGGTCGCTGCGTCCACTGGTCGGATATAATTGAGCCGCGCATCATAGCCATCTTGAGCATCTTTTAGCAGCAGGTTTCTATCCAGTTTTTTATCCGTCATGATGCCCCTCTAAGTCGTTTTGGCCTCATGGTCTGACGGCTTTGGGTCTTCGCCCGTTTCGCCAAAGCCATGCAATCGTAACGCCCATTGTAGCCCAACAATCCCGCCTTTGGTAATTGGCAAGCTTATCAGGCTGGTGATAATAGCAATCGCACCAAATAAGGTGATGTGTATCCACAATTCGGGGGCATAGCTGCGTTCAACAAAATACATCAGAGGAATAATAACATGGCCAACAATAAAAATTGTGAAATAGGGTGGGGCGTCATCGGCGCGATGCCCATCAAGCGCCTGTCCGCAATGGGCGCAATTATCAGCAACTTTGAGATAGGCTGAAAAAATTTTTCCCTCGCCACAGGCTGGGCATGTTAATTTCATACCACGCCATATGGCTTGTTTTTTTGAACGTTCGGTTTCCATCATAATCTCTATTTCTGGTTTTCTATTTCTTCAAACCCGCTTTTGCCCGTCGGCGCCCTGCGCGCGATGTGCTTTTTTTACGAGAGGCATTTTTTCGCGCCTTGTCTTTTCTTTTCCCTTGGGTCTCGTTAGATGATTTCCTTGTTCCTTTTACATAAGATTTGCGGCTTTTTCGATTCTTATTTTGTGCGGGTTTTGTATTGATGGGGCTATAGTCACCACCTTCCATCAGCGACAATAATAACCCCCCTTTAACAGGCTCGGCTTTTATCAAGCGCACCCGCACGGCTTGCCCAATCTTGAAGGTCAGCCCTGTTGTGCCGCCGGTCAGGGTCAGCCCGTCTTCATCTTTATAAAACCGCTCGCTGCCCAGTCGAGATATTGGCACAAGCCCATCTGCGCCATTATCTGACAGTTTGACAAACAAGCCGGCATTGCTGAGCCCGCTAATGGTGGCGTCAAAAACATGGTCAATTTTTTCTGCCAAATAAGCTGATAAATACCGGTCTTTTGCGTTGCGTTCGGCCAGCATGGCGCGACGCTCCGTCATGGAAATATGTTCGGATATGCTGATAAGATTATCATCTGAGTCAATATGGCCGTCCTCGCCAAGGCTCAAGCTAGCAATCAACGCGCGATGGACGCTCAGGTCAGCATAACGGCGTATGGGCGAGGTGAAATGCGCATAATGGCTTAGAGACAAACCAAAATGCCCGATATTATCCGGACTATAAACCGCCTGCGCTTGTGTCCGCAAAATCGCCTCTTGTGCCATTTGGCTGTGGTTTTCTTCTTCGGCGGGCTGTTCAGCTTGCTTGCGCGTGCCATATAAAACCTGATTAAACAATCGTGCATTGAGCGGTTGCCCTAAATCAATGGCGATACCAAGCGGTTTTAAGAAGTCTGCCAATGCATGGAGTTTGTCCAATGTTGGGGCGTCATGAATACGATAAATGAGCGGTGTTTTGTGCTTTTCGAGAGTTTTGGCCGCGCAAATATTCGCGCTGACCATAAATTCCTCAATCACCCGCATGGCTTCCAGACGCTCTGGCACAAAGACATCTTCAATTTCTTTATTGGCATTCATCACGACTTTATATTCTGGCAGCTCAAGATTAAGCGGTGCGCGTTTATCACGTGCGGCGGCCATGCACAAATAAGCCTGCCATAATGGCGTTAAAATAGTGTCCTGCAGGGGTTGGCATGTTGCGTCTGGCGCGCCGTCAAACGCCAGCTGGGCTTGTTGATAGCTGAGCCGGGCGCGTGATTGTATCACCCCGCGCATGAACTCATGCGCCTTGATTTGGCCTTGTGCATTGATGGTCATTTTGACAACCAGCGCGGGCCGGTCTTCTTCAGGCCGTAAAGAGCATAAATCTGTCGAAAGTTCTTCCGGCAACATCGGCACCACGCGGTCTGGCATGTAAACAGAATTGCCGCGTTGGCGAGCTTCCAAATCCATTGCTGATTGCGGCGCCACATAAGCCGCGACATCGGCAATGGCAACATATATATGATAGCCGCCCTGATTATTTTCAGCTGTATCAGCTATCGCAAAAACCGCGTCATCATGGTCGCGCGCATCGCTTGGATCTATGGTGATGAAGGGTATATCTCTTAGGTCTTTATAGTTTTTATTATTATGTAATTTCAATGGTTTAATGAGGGATACTTCATGCTTAACATCATCGTTAAAGCTGAGGGGTATCCCTTGCTCTGCCATTGCAATCAGGCTGTATGCGCCAGGCTCATCAGCGCCGCATATGACCTCATCAATCACCGCTTTTTGGTCGGCCCTGCGCCAGCTTTGTGAGCCGCGCTTATCACTCATTAATTTCTTAGCCCAGACCATATCCCCCGCATTTGGAGGCTGGTCACTGGTTTGCAAAGCAAAGTCATAACGCTCGCGGCGGTCAACCGGGGTAAGGCGGTAATGCGCGCCCTCTTGAGTGACCAAAGCGATAAAGCGCTCCTTTGTAGGCGCGGCGATTTTTTTCATCACCGAAGCGTTATATTGGGCGTCATTTACTTTTTTGAGACGCGCCAAAACGCGGTCACCAATACCGGGTGGGCGCAAACGACTGGTGATAAGAATGTCGGGCTGCTCGCGCAAAACCCCGTTTAAGATAATTTTGCCAAAAATATCCCCATCATCATTTTTATGCGTGACCTCAATCACCCCAACACTCGGCAGGCCATCGGGCAGGCGCAAGCCTTCGCGCCCATGCCCAATAATCTCGCCATTATTCAGCATTTCCTTCAAGATTTGCTTGAGAATGATTTTTTCCGAACCCTTAATGTGAAACGCTTTGGCAATTTCTCGCTTGCCAATTTTGCCGTTGGCCTCACCTATAAAATCTAGAATTTTTTGCCGGCTGATACGCTCACTCACAATTTATCCTATCCTCAATATGGATTCGTTTGGAAACCAGCTTCACGCAATTTCTGCGCTATGATTTCTTCTTGCGCGTCTTTTTTGCGCCAGCTTTGGCGGCGCGCGCAGCTATGAGCTCTAAAGCGCGCTCCAATGAAATCGCTTCTGGCTCTTCATCTTTAGGAATCGTCGCATTGATTTTATTATGCTTCACATAAGGCCCAAATCGCCCGTCCATCACATTGACTGGCTTGCCATCATCGGGATGCTCGCCTAGTTCTTTGATGACAGAGCTGCCGCGTCTAGCAGGTTTTTTCTCCGCCAAAACAGTGACTGCGCGATTAACGCCAATTTCAAATAAATCCTCAACATTTTCAAGGCTGGCGGATTGTTTGCCGCAGCGCAAAAACGGGCCATAGCGGCCAAGGCTGGCGGTGATTTCTTCCGATGTTTCAGGGTGAACCCCAACCAAGCGCGGCAGCGAGAGTAGCTTTAGCGCATATGGCAAATCAATATCGGCGGGCATTTTGCCTTTTGGCAGCCCCGATCTTTTTGGCTTTTCGCCGCCTTCTTCTTGTTCGCCAAGCTGCACATAAGCTCCAAAGCGACCATCTTTAAGATGCACTTCCAGACCTGTTTCAGGGTCGGTGCCTAAAATCCGCTCAATATCACCTTCACGCCCAGCCTCTTGCGCAAATGGGCGCGTGAAGCGGCATTCCGGATAATTTGTGCAACCAACAAAAGCTCCAAATTTACCTGTTTTCAGGCTTAATTGTCCGGATTCACATTTTGGGCAGAGACGTGGGTCGCCATTGCCTGTATCCTTGAAAATATGCTGGCCCAGCACATCATTCATTTTGTCCAATATTTCTGTATTGCGAATTTCCATTGTTTTTTCAACACTGGCATGGAAATTGTCCCAAAACCGGCTCAGCACTTCTTTATAGCCCAGCTCCCCGGCAGATACGCGGTCAAGGTCGTTTTCAAGCTCGGCAGTGAAATCATATTCCACATAATCTTGAAAAAAGCTTTCCAGAAATGAGGTTACTAAGCGGCCTTTATCATGCGGCATGAAGCGGTTGCGGTCCATATAGACATAATCGCGGTCACGCAGCACACTCAACACATTGGCATAGGTAGAAGGGCGGCCAATGCCAAGCTCTTCCATTTTTTTCACCAAAGACGCTTCGCTATAGCGTGCCGGTGGCTCGGTGAAATGCTGCTCAGGAGCAACAGATTTTAAGGCCATTTGAGCGCCTTGCTCTACCTTAGGCAGAGTTGGCCCGTCTTTCTCTTGATCGTCTTGTTTTTCGTCTTTGCCTTCTTCATACAACTTTAAGAAGCCCGCAAAGGTGATGACTGTGCCAGATGCACGGCAACGCGTTTGCATAGTGTGGTCTACCAAATCAATGCTCGTGCGCTGCACTTTTGCATTTTCCATTTGGCTGGCCATGGTGCGTTTCCAAATCAATTCATATAATTTGGCTTGGTCACTGTCTAAAAAGCGTGCCAAATGTTCTGGCCGGCGCGCCAATGAGGTTGGGCGTATAGCTTCATGCGCCTCTTGTGCATTGGCGGCTTTGGTTTCATAAAGCCGCGGATTGGTTGGCAAATAATCTGGCCCAAAATCCTCTACAATCACATCACGCGTTTCGGCAACAGCTTCAGGCGCGATTTGCGTGCCATCTGTTCGCATATAAGTAATCAGTCCCGTAACCTCGCCATCAAGGTTAATGCCTTGATATAAAAGCTGGGCAATCTGCATGGTGCGCTTTGCGTTAAAGCCAAGTTTGCGCGCCGCTTCTTGTTGCAATGTTGAGGTGGTGAAAGGGGCAGAGGGCTTGCGTTGGCCAGGCTTGCTGTCCACCATCTCAACCTTAAATTGCCCGTTTTCAATTGCCTGTTTTGCTTCTTCGGCAAGGGTTTCATTATTAAGGCTAAATTTATCAAGCTTCTGCCCGCGGTGAAATGTCAGCCGTGTTGGGAGGTTTTTATTATCTGGCGTTGTAAAATCAGCAGCCACCGTCCAATATTCACGCGGGATAAAAGCCTCAATCTCTAGCTCTCTTTCGCAAATCAGGCGCAAGGCAACCGATTGCACCCGTCCGGCTGAGCGCGCACCTGGTAATTTGCGCCATAAAACAGGCGAGAGATTAAAGCCGACAAGATAGTCAAGCGCACGGCGTGCCAAATAAGCGTCAACGAGTTTTTCATCAAGCTCACGCGGTTTATCCATCGCTTCCAGAACTGACTTTTTGGTAATGGCGTTAAAAACAACGCGCTGAACCTGTTTGCCCTTTAAGACATTTTTTTTGCGCATGACTTCAAGCACATGCCAAGAAATTGCTTCACCTTCGCGGTCAGGGTCAGTGGCGAGGATAAGGCGGTCTGCTTTATTGACCTGATCCGCAATTTCATTTAGCCGCTTGCTTGAGCCGGACTGAATTTCCCACTCCATCGCAAATGCGTTTTCAGGGTCAACTGAACCATTTTTTTCAGGCAAATCCCGAACATGCCCAAAGGAAGCATATACTTTATAATTGCTGCCTAAATATTTGTTTATCGTCGTTGCCTTAGCAGGTGACTCAACAATAACAACGTCCATGATTGCCTCATAAATTCATTCAAGCACCGTTTTTGGTGCGGTATAATTCTCTCTCTTGCATGATAGAAGAGGAAATATCAAGTCTTTATAGAGAAATAGCCAAAGCGCAGATTTGGAAACCAGAGGCGGGGGCGGGCTTTTCAGGTTTCTCTAGTATGATAAAAAGTGCATATAAATCAATTTCTTAATACCTTTTTTATTTATCCATATTTAGGCTCACCCCAATTTGGTCGCGGATAAGCCGCCCTGCCAATTCAAGCTCAATAATCACCATATGCACAACAGAGGGCGGATAATGGGTCTGGGCAATAAGCTCGTCAATGGTCACGGGGCTTGGCCCAAGCAGTTCAATAATGTGCTGGCGCGCCTTATCATTTGTTTCTGCATTGAAAGTGGCATGCATGGTGTCGGGCCGGTCTGGTTCTTTAATATGCTCACTTAAGGGGCGCACAACATCTAATATATCGTCAACATCTTCCACTAATGTCGCGCCTTGGCGAATGAGATTATTACTGCCGCGACATCTTGGGTCGAGGGGCGAGCCCGGCACGGCTAAGATTTCACGGCCCTGTTCGCCCGCCAGTCTGGCCGTGATGAGAGAGCCAGAGCGTTGCGCGGCTTCGGTGACGACGACCCCTAAGGAAAGACCAGAGATAAGACGATTGCGGCGTGGGAAATGTTGGGCAAGTGGTTTTGTGTTGGGTGGGTTTTCAGCAATTATCAGACCTTCTTCTTTGATGCGGTCATATAAATCCTGATTTTCTTTTGGGTAAACAACATCAACGCCACCGGCTAAAACCGCAATCGTGCCATTGTGCAAACCTTGCCAATGTGCCGCCGCGTCAACACCACGCGCCATGCCTGACACAATGCCAAAACCTTTATCCGCCAGACCTGCGCTCAGTTTTTCTGTCATTTTTAAGGCATTCATAGAGGCATTGCGCGAGCCAACAAAGCCAATTTTGGGCAGGCGGAGTAAATGAATATGGCCAAGCGCTGACATCACCGGTGGCGCGTCAGGAATAGCAGCTAATTCGTGCGGGTAATCTGGTTCACCATGCACTAAAATGCGGGCGCCGAGCTTTTCATTGGCCGCCAATTCTTTTTCAGCCGCCGCGATGCTCATAATTTTAAGCTTGCTTTTGCGCCCACCACGCAACGCAATATCAGGCAAATGCCGCAAAGCCTCGCTTGGGTCTTTGAAAACCTCAATCAGCTTATGAAATGTGACGGGGCCAACATTATCAGTCCGGATAAGCCGTAACATATCGCGTTTTTGTTCAGGAGAATATTTTGTCACGGCTTAGTTACCCGTGATAGTTATTCCCGATTTTGTGTCATATAAAATCATGGAAATGTTCTTATTCTTATTTATTTTGTCCAATTCTCGGTTCGCTGCCATTTAACAGCCTTTTTATATTACCACGATGCGCCCAAAAAGCGAGGAAAGAAAGTAGAGCGGCTATCACAGCAAGAGGCAGATTGCCTGACCACCAAATATAAATCGGTGTCAGCGCGCAGGCACACAGGGCTGAGAGTGATGAAATTCTGAAAAGCAAAACCATGCCCAGCCATGTCGTGGCAAACACCAAGCCGGCGATAGGCTGAGCGGCTAATAAAAACCCAATAAAGGTGGCCACCCCTTTACCGCCGTTAAATTTCAACCAAACAGGATAGACATGCCCGATAAAAGCCGCTGCGCCTGCAAGATAGCTGGTTTGCGGGTCGGTGAAATATTGCGCCACAATGACAATTAACCCGGCTTTGCTGGCGTCAAGAATAAGTGTGATGGCGGCCAATGCTTTATTGCCCGTGCGTAACACATTCGTGGAACCAATATTGCCGGAGCCAATTTGACGAATATCGCCAAGCCCCGCCATTTTGGTGAGCAATAAGCCAAAGGGAATAGAGCCGGATAAATAACCCAGCCCCCCCCAAATGATAAGCTGTTGCGATACTTCAATCATGCTGCTGGGTCGGCCTTAAAGACGGTTTCACCCTGAATAAAAGTCTGGCGCACAAGACCTTGTAATTTGCGCCCCTCAATCGCTGTGTTTTTTGACTTTGACCGCAATTTCTCAGCCGTGATGGCATATGGGTGGTCTATATCAACCAAACAAAAATCGGCAGGGCTGTCCGGCGTGAGCGTGCCAAGTTCAAGCCCTAAAAGTTTGGCGGGGCGCGAAGTGAGGGCGGCAATTATGGCAGATAAATCAGCCATGTTTTCGTGATGCAGTGTGAGGGCAGCGCCGAGCAGTGTTTCCACCCCAACCGAGCCAAAATGCGCTTGGTCAAAGGGGCGGCGCTTGGTGTCATCATCTTGTGGGTCATGGCCTGACACAATTATATCAATCGTGCCATCAGCGATGCCTGCGCATAATGCCAGCCGGTCATCTTCGCTGCGCAAAGGCGGGTTTAATTTGGCATAGGTGCGGTAATTCTCGACATCATTATCATTCAACATCAAATGATTGGCGCTCACCCCACAGGTAATTTCCACACCGCGCTTTTTGGCGGCGCGAATAATCTCCAAACTTTCAGCGCACGAAATTTGTGCAATATGTAAGCGCCCGCCGGTCATTTCAACCAAGCGAATATCGCGCTCTATCATAATCAGTTCAGCGACTTTTGGGATACCTGCAAGGCCTAAGCGCGTGGCCTTTTCGCCGCTATTCATCACCCCAGAACCCGCCAGATTGGCATCTTGTGCATGATGGATAAGCAAAGCGTTGAAATTTGTGGCATAGGCGAGGGCGCGGCTCATGGTTTGTGCGTTCATCACTGCATTACCAGCATCGGTAAATGCGACAGCGCCGGCCTCTTGTAACAGCCCAAATTCGGTCATCATATCACCCGCCAAACTTTTGGTGATGGCGGCGGCGGGGAAAACCCGAACTTGTGCCGTATCGCGTGCGCGGCGGGTGATGAAATCCACCAATGCGGCATCATCAATGACCGGATTGGTATCTGGCATGGTCACAATTGAGGTCACGCCCCCCGCAATGGCGGCGTCAGAAACAGTGGCGAGGGTTTCGCGATATTCGCTGCCAGGTTCCCCTGTATTGACCTGCATATCAATCAGACCAGCTATCAGCAGCATGCCCTGCGCATCAATTTTATCTATTTTCGCGGGCAGCTTAATTGATTTCCCTATGGCTTTAATGCGGCCATTTTCAACAACCAAACCGCCCAGCTCATCAAGTTTTTGAGCGGGGTCAAACAGGCGGGCATTGGTTATGGCAAAACTTGGCGCAATCATGAGGCCGTGCTTTCTGTATCATCATCAATTTTTGGTAAATTTCGGGCCAGCATATCCAAACAAGCCATGCGCGCGGCGACACCCATTTCCACCTGCGTGGCGATAAGGCTACGGCTTGGGTCATCGGCGAGGGCACTGTCAATCTCCACCCCGCGATTCATCGGGCCCGGATGCATAATCATGGCCTCTGGTTTGGCAAAGGCCAGTTTTTCATGGTTCAACCCAAACAGGTGATAATATTCCCGCTCCGACGGGATAAGCGCCCCGTGCATGCGCTCTTTTTGAATGCGCAGCATCATCACCACATCGCAGCCTTCAAGGCCTTGTTGCATATTGGTGAAACATGTCACGCCCAGCCGTTCAATGTTTTTGGGCAGCATGGTTGACGGGCCAATCAGATGCAGCGTGACGCCCATGGCTGACAGTAAATGAATATTTGAGCGCGCCACACGCGAATGCGCAATATCCCCGCAAATCGCCACGCGCAGGCCCTGCAATTTACCAAAATGGCGCCGAATGGTGAGCGCGTCCAGCAAGGCTTGTGTCGGGTGTTCATGCGACCCATCGCCGGCATTTAACACCGCGCAGCTTACTTTTTGCGCCAATAAATTCACCGCCCCTGAAGAGCCATGTCGCACAACCAATAAATCTGGATTCATCGCGTTGAGGGTCACCGCCGTGTCAAGCAAAGTCTCGCCCTTATTCACCGAACTGGTGGCGATGTTCATATTCATCACATCAGCGCCCAGCCGTTTGCCCGCAAGCTCAAAAGAACTTTGCGTGCGGGTGGAGGGTTCAAAGAATAAATTGATTTGTGTGCGCCCTTGCAAAACATCAGATTTTTTATTGGCACGACGATTTTGCCCAACATAGCTATCGGCTAAATCCAGCAGGGCGCCAATGTCAAGTGGCGACAGACCTTCAATCCCCAACAGGTGCTTATGGGCAAAAAAAATGCCCGTCTTGTCTCCCGAAGGGGACGGCGCGGACATATTTTCAAACTCAGTTTTCATTAAAATCTGATTATATACGCTTTGCACCCTCTATTGGCAAGAGAAAAGACTAACCGCTAAATCAAAATCGCAATTAACCGCAACCAGTGGTTATTTTTGTTCCTGTAAAAAGTCTAGAAAGCCTTGCAAGATATAGGCGGCGGCCATTTTATCGACCAGTTCGGCGCGTTTGGCGCGGCTGGTATCGGCCTCAAGCAGGGTGCGCGTCACCGCCATTGTGGACATGCGTTCGTCCCATAAAATAATCGGCAACTGGGTGCCGCGGTTTTCTAAATTACGAATAAAAGCGCGGGTGGATTGCGCTCTGGGGCCTTCTGACCCGTCCATATTGAGCGGCCAGCCCATCACCAATGCCCCAATCGCCTCGCGGGTGATGACTGCCTCTAGCGCGCTGGCATCGGCCCCGAATTTTTTGCGTTTTATGGTTTCAAGCGCGCTGGCAATTTTGAAATCTGTGTCAGAAACCGCCAGACCAATGGTTTTGTCGCCTAAATCAAGCGCCAAAATTTTTGACCCTTTTGGCATTTGGCTGGTGAGAGATAATTTGTCATCAATAATGGGCATAGGGGCTTTTAGCATTGTTTGATTTTTTTTGCATCATCTGCGTTCGGCTTGCTTGCACTTGCGCGGTGTGAGTGATAGGTTCGCCTCGAAAATACAAGGCTTTTATCGGTCTTGTGCGTCACTCAAAACCTTGATGGGGTGTTTCATGTCTGCAGATAAAAAAGTAGATGACCAAACGGTTCGCCATATTGCGAACCTCTCGCGCATTGCTGTACCCGAATCCGAATTGCCAGCACTTGGTGAAGAGCTGAACGCTATTTTGGGTTTTGTGGAGCAATTATCCGAAGTGGATACACAAGGGGTGCAGCCCATGACCAGCGTTGTGGAAACACAAATGAAGCGTCGTGATGATGTGGTCAATGATGGCGGTTATGCTGAAGATGTGGTCGCCAATGCCCCGATGCAAGACGAGAATTATTTTGCCGTGCCGAAAGTGGTGGAATAGTCATGAGTAAGCTAACCGATTTAACACTGGCCGCTGCGCGTGATGGGCTGAAGAATAAAGACTTTACCGCAACCGAATTAACCAAAGCGCATATTGAGCGCGCCGAAGCAGCAACCAAGCTGAATGCAATGATCCTCGCGACGCCAGAAAAAGCGTTGGAAATGGCCGCTGCCTCTGATGAGAAACTGGCACAGGGCAGTGGCGGCGCGCTGGAGGGCGTACCGATTGGCGTGAAGGATTTATTTTGCACAAAAGGCGTGCGCACAACAGCTTGTTCTCAAATTCTTGGCGAATTTACACCGCCCTATGAAAGCACCGTGACCCAGAATTTATGGCAAGCCGGAGCGATACATTTGGGCAAGCTGAATAATGATGAATTCGCGATGGGCTCATCAAATGAAACTTCCTTTTATGGCCCTGTTCTCAATCCATATAAGCGTCAGGGGGACGAGACAGCATTGGTGCCGGGTGGTTCTTCAGGTGGGTCGTCAGCGGCAGTGGCGGCGCGTATTGGACTAGCCGCAACCGCAACGGATACAGGCGGCTCTATCCGCCAGCCCGCCGCCTTTACCGGAACAGTGGGGCTTAAGCCAACCTATGGGCGATGCTCGCGCTGGGGCATTGTGGCGTTTGCCTCTTCGCTGGACCAAGCAGGGCCGATTACGCAAACCGTGCGCGATGCGGCGATTATGCTTGAGGCGATGGCAGGGCATGATGAAAAGGACACAACTTCTGTCGATGTGCCTGTGCCAAATTATGAAGCCGCGTTAACGGGTGATATTCGGGGGCTGAAAATTGGTATTCCGAAAGAATATCGCGTTGAGGGCATGTCAGAAGAAATCGACACGCTTTGGCAGCAAGGCATTGAATGGCTGAAAGCGGCAGGGGCAGAAATTGTTGATGTGAGCTTGCCCCACACAAAATATGCCTTGCCTGCTTATTATATTATCGCACCGGCCGAAGCGTCTTCAAATCTGGCGCGCTATGATGGCGTGCGCTATGGCATACGCGAAAATGGCGAAGATATAGCGGATATGTATGCCCAAACCAGAGGTCAAGGTTTTGGCGCTGAAGTGCGCCGCAGAATTATGATTGGCACATATGTTTTGTCGGCTGGATATTATGACGCTTATTATCGCAAGGCCTTGCAGGTTCGGCGTCTCATTTCAGAGGATTTCACCAAAGCCTATGAAGCCTGTGATTTGCTGCTTACGCCAACCACACCATCGGCAGCCTTTGGGCTTGGTGAAAATCAGGACGACCCATTGGCGATGTATCTGAATGATGTGTTCACCGTCACGGTTAATCTTGCTGGCTTGCCGGCGATTTCAATTCCTGCTGGCCTTGATGCAAGTGGTTTACCATTGGGCTTGCAGTTGGTTGGGCAGCCTTTCGGTGAAGAAACTTTATTGCGGGCCGCAGATGTGATGGAACAGGCGGCGGGTTTTGCTGCCAGACCGCAAGAATGGTGGGTGTAAAATGGCTGAAAATAAATTAATCGCAGGCGCGACAGGTGATTGGGAAATTGTGCTGGGCCTTGAGGTGCATGCGCAGGTTTCATCAAATGCAAAATTATTTTCTGGTTCTTCAACTGAATATGGCGCGGAGCCAAATAGCCAAGTGAGCTTTGTTGATGCGGCCATGCCGGGCATGTTGCCTGTGATAAATTGGGAATGTGTGCGCCAAGCGGTTAAAACAGGGCTTGGTTTGCAAGCGCAAATCAATCGCTTTTCAGTGTTTGACCGGAAGAATTATTTTTATCCTGACCTGCCGCAAGGCTATCAGATTTCACAATTCCAGCAGCCGATTGTTGGCGAAGGTGAAATCCTGATTGAGCTTGAGGACGGGGAAACCAAAATGATTGGGATTGAGCGCCTGCATTTGGAGCAAGATGCGGGTAAATCTATGCATGACCAGCACCCGAATATGAGCTTTGTTGACCTGAATCGCTCTGGTGTGGCGCTGATGGAAATTGTGTCAAAGCCCGATATGCGTTCGGCTGCTGAAGCGCAGGCTTATGTCAAAAAATTGCGGTCTATTTTGCGCTATCTTGGCACCTGCGACGGCAATATGGAAAAAGGCAGCATGCGCGCTGATGTAAATGTTTCTGTTCGCAAGCCGGGCGATGCGCTTGGCACGCGCTGTGAAATTAAAAATGTGAACTCCATTCGTTTTATTGGGCAAGCCATTGAATATGAGGCCCGCCGTCAAATTGCATTGATTGAAGATGGTGGCACGGTTGATCAAGAAACGCGTTTATTTGACCCGAATAAAGGCGAGACGCGCTCTATGCGGTCAAAAGAAGAGGCGCATGATTATCGTTATTTCCCCGACCCTGATTTGCTGCCTTTGACTTTTTCGCAAGATTTTGTTGACGATATCAAGGCCAGTTTGCCAGAATTGCCAGATGTTAAAAAGGCGCGGTTTATTGAAGCGTTTGGGTTGAAAGACTATGACGCCAATGTTTTGGTGTCCGAAGCTGAAAATGCTGATTTTTTTGAAGCTATTTTAAGCTCAGGTGATGCGCAGAACACCAAGCGCGACCCAAAAGCTGTGGCCAATATGGTGATTGGTTCGGTTTTTGCTGGCTTGAACAAAATCAATCAAACCATCTCTGAATGCCCTGTGACGCCGGAGCAGGTTGGGCAGTTAATTGATTTAATGGCAGATGGCACGATTTCTGGCCGGATTGCGAAAGATGTTTTTGACCTGATGTTTTATGAGGGCGAAGACCAAGGGCGCGACCCCGCTGATATTGTGGAGTCAAAAGGCCTGAAGCAAGTAACAGATATGGGCGCGATTGAAGCCGCCGTTGATGAGATTATTGCCAATAATCCTGACAAGGTTGAGCAAGCCAAAGAAAAGCCTAAAATGGCTGGCTGGTTTGTCGGGCAGGTGATGCAAGCAACGGGTGGGAAAGCGAATCCGCAGGCTGTGAATCAGTTGGTTATGCAAAAGCTCGGCCTTGATGGTTAAGTTTTGACCTTATGTGCATGAGGTTTCAGTGCCACATTTAGTGATTTTTTTCTTATTGGGATTTTTGAGCTTGCTCTCGGCTTGTGTTCTTGGCTAGTCTTTGTGCGGGGGGATTTATCATGACTCAAGAAACTTTGAAAACCATCACCAATGGAATTGGAAATATGAAAATGAAAGACACGCCTGTTGCCGAGATGAAAAGACTCGTGGCGGCACAGAAAAAAGCGCATCTTGATGAGGGCGCGCCATCTGCTGATATTCGTGTTGACCGTATCAATCGGACCATTTCTCTTTTGAAAAATCATTCTGATGACATTGTTGATGCCTTGAGTGTAGATTATGGCGCGCGTTCTGAGCATTTGTCTTATCTGGCCGATGTTGCGGCGCCAGTGATTGGATTGAACCACGCCAAAAAACATGTCGCGAAATGGATGCGTTCAGAAAAACGCAAAACGAATTTTCCGTTTAATTTGCTTGGTGGGCGTTCAAGGGTGGAATATCAACCCCTTGGCTGTGTTGGTAATATTGTGCCGTGGAATTTCCCTGTTGGATTGGCGTTTTCACCTTTGGCGAGTATTTTTGCGGCGGGCAATCGCTCCATCATCAAGCCGTCTGAACATACGCCAGCTGTGTCTCAATTGATAAAAGAATTGGTCGCACATTATTTTGATGAAACAGAGCTTGCGGTTGTGACGGGTGGCGTCAAAACAGGGGCGGCGTTTTCGCGGTTGCCATTTGACCATTTGCTTTATACCGGCGGCACTCAAATCGCGCCTTATATTATGGAAGCAGCGGCGGAAAATATTGTGCCGGTTACATTAGAACTCGGCGGCAAATCGCCGGTGATTGTGTCAGACAGTGCTGATATGCAGTCAGCTGCTAAGCGGATTATGCTCGGCAAAACTATGAATGCAGGTCAAATTTGTCTTGCGCCAGATTATATTCTGGTTTCGAAAGAGCGGCGCGATGAACTGGTCGGCGCCTTACAAAATGCCTCTGCTGAATATTACCCGACCATGAAGGACAACCCAGATTATTCTTCCATTATTAATGAGCAGCACTTTGATCGCTTACAGGGTTACTTAAAAGATGCGAAGCGCAAGAAAGCTGATATTGTTGAGCTAAAACCAAAAAACGAAGACTTCAAACAGCAGGAACATTATAAAATTCCGCCAACGCTGGTGCTGGACCCAACCGAAGATATGAAGGTCATGAAAGATGAAATTTTTGGCCCGCTTTTGCCGATTAAGACATGCGAGAGCGTTCAGGAAGCGATTTCATATATCAATGATAAGCCGCGCGCATTGGCTGTTTATTATTTTGGTGAGGATAAAGAGCAGGAAAATCGTGTGGTGCAGCAGACAACCTCTGGCGGTGTGTGTGTGAATGATGTGATTAGCCACTACCAGCAAGAGGATTTACCTTTTGGCGGTGTCGGGCCAAGCGGCACGGGGGCCTATCATGGGTTTGATGGCTTTAAGAACTTCAGCCATGCCAAATCTGTCTATCGTCAAAGCCGCAATGAAATGCTTGTCGGCATGATACGGCCACCTTATACGGATAAGCTTTATAAAATGATGCAAACCATGATGAAATAAGCGCGTCTTTTTTACAAAAGAAACGCTTTATTTTGTTTTGATATTCATAAAAGCAGGCACATTGTCGCCAAAGCCTTTGTTGTTTTTTCGGGCCGACTGATTGGTTTGTGCTTTTGGCGCGCTTTCAGCTTTAGGCTTTTCAGGCGCGCTTTCAGCTTTAGGCTTTTCAGGCGCGCTTTTCTTTCGGGGCTTTTCAACTTTTTCAGCATCAGAGATAGGCGCGTCCGTTTTGGCAGCGTTTTTATCTGGTGCGGGCTGGTTGTCATCTTTTGATTTTCGTTTGCGCCCGAGCAAGCCTTTCCGGCGCCCCGATTTTGCCTCTTCAGGGGCGGCATCATCGGTTTTTTTGCGTTTATTTGATTTGCTGTTTGTCGCCTTGCCGTCTGGAACAATATCTTCAACTTCAATTTCCTGCCCCAGCATTTTTTCAATGGCCTGCACATATTTATCATCTTGCGCCGTGCTGAGCGTGAAGGCTTCCCCAGTTTTGCCCGCTCGCCCTGTGCGTCCAATGCGATGGACATAATCTTCCGCATGTGTCGGCACATCGAAATTAAACACATGACTGACATCTGGAATATCCAGACCCCGCGCTGCCACATCACTGGCAATAAGAAATTTGGCCTGACCGGTCTTGAACCTGTCCAACATATCCATGCGTGTATATTGGTCCATATCGCCATGCAGGCAAACGGCGGCAAAACCGTGTTTGGTCATGGAGCCGTTGAGAATAGAAATATCTTTTTTACGATTGCAAAAAATAATGCCGTTCTTAACCGTGTCGCGCCTAAGAAGGCTGCGCAGGCTGGCGCGCTTATCCAAGCGTGTTGTTGGCACTAATTTATGGGTGACGGTTGCATTGGCTGATGATGGACGGGCGACCTCAATACGCTCTGGGGCGGATAGAAACTGGTCAGCCAATTTGGTGATCTCTGGCGGCATGGTGGCCGAGAAGAATAAGGTCTGTCTGGTGAAAGGCAGTAATTTGACAATGCGTTCAATATCGGGAATGAACCCCATATCCAACATGCGGTCTGCCTCATCAATAACCAGAACTTCAACGCCGCGTAACAGCACCCCGCCGCGCTCAACATGGTCAAGCAATCGACCTGGCGTTGCGATTAACACATCAGCCCCGCGCATAATCGCTTTTTCCTGGTCCCCAAAACTGACACCACCAATGAGCAGTGCTTTGCTTAATTTTGTGTTTTTGCCATAAAGGTCAAAATTTTCTGCCACCTGTGCCGCCAATTCGCGAGTTGGTTCTAAAATCAGCGTGCGGGGCATGCGTGCTTTGGCGCGCCCTTTCATAAGGCGATGTATCATAGGCAGCGTAAAGCTGGCTGTTTTGCCTGTACCTGTTTGGGCAATTCCCAAAACATCTTTACCCTGAAGGACTACCGGAATGGCTTGTGCCTGAATGGGGGTGGGTTCTGTATAGCCAACATCTTCGATGGCTTGCATAATTTTGGGGTCTAACCCCAATTCGTTAAATGTCATTGAGAGCCGCTTCTTTCTCTTTTTATACCGTTAAAGTTTCGTTCTGAGGTATAACCCCAAACTCTTCAGGTGATATAATTTCAGGCCCACGCGGCCTGAGCCTTCTGCGCATAAACGCTATTCATTCGTTAAGGAACATAAGGTTTTCTGGCTTATTGTCAAAACATTAAATGGATAAGGGGGGAGTGGGTTAAATATCAAGCATGTTTTCATCAGCAAAAACAGCGTTTTCCTGAATAAACTTAAATCGCATTTCAGGTTTATTTCCCATCAGACGATTAACGGTATCCGCCGTCATTTTGTCTTCAGAGTCTGGGATATCAATCCGCAAAATCGTCCTTTGACCGGGTATCATTGTGGTTTCTTTAAGTTGGGCTGGCAGCATTTCACCAAGCCCCTTAAAGCGTGACACTTCAACTTTTGTGCCAGCCCGAAACTCTTTTTTCAGAATTTCTTCGCGGTGTTCATCGTCGCGCGCATAAAAAGTTTTGCCGCCATGTGCCAAACGATATAAAGGCGGCACGGCGAGATAAAGATGCCCATCGCGGATAAGCTGAGGCATTTCTTCATGGAAAAAAGTGATGAGCAGGGCGGCGATATGGGCACCGTCAACATCAGCATCGGTCATAATAATCACACGCTCATAACGCAATTTTTCCGTGTCATAATTTGCGCCAGTGCCACATCCCAAAGCTTGCACCAAGTCACTAATGAGCTGGCTTTGCTGTTTTTTGGCGGCGGTGGCATTGGCCACATTCAGGATTTTTCCGCGTAAAGGCAAAATGGCTTGCGTGGCGCGATTGCGGGCTTGCTTAGCAGAGCCGCCAGCAGAATCCCCCTCAACAATAAAAATTTCAGAGCCTTCTTTACCGTTTTGCGAACAGTCAGCCAATTTGCCCGGCAAACGCAATTTGCGTATCGCGGATTTGCGGCTGACTTCGCGTTCCTGCTTGCGCTTTATGCGTTCTTCGGCGCGGTCAATTACCCAGCCTAATAATTTTTCAGCATTTAATTTATCCCCCGCCAGCCAAAGCTCAAACGCATCGCGGATATTTTGCTCAACAATTTTTGTTGCTTCAGGCGAGGCCAGCTTATCTTTTGTTTGGCCTTGAAATTCTGGCTCACGGATAAACACAGACACAAGAGCCGAAGCGGTTGCCATGACATCATCAGCGGTAATGATGCTGGCTTTTTTATGATTAATTAAATCACCATAGGCCTTCAGCCCTCTGGTTAAGGCATTGCGCAGGCCTTGCTCATGCGTGCCGCCTTCAGGTGTTGGCACCGTGTTACAGTAAGACGAAACATGGCTATCGCCCCCGCCAACCCATGTGACGGCCCATTCAACGCTGCCATGCGAGCCGTCTTTTTGAATATTGCCCGCAAAAGGTGTCGGCGTAACTGTTGTGCGCCCGCCAACGCGCTCGTTCAAATAATCTTTTAGCCCTTCAGGAAAGTGCAAAACATCTTCTGTTGGGCACTTTTCAGGATCGGTAATCAGCTCTTCAGCGCATTTCCAGCGTATTTCCACACCGCCAAACAAATAGGCTTTGGCTTTTGCCATGGCATGCAAGCGCATTGGGTCAAACTTTGCCTTATCGCCGAAGATTTCAGGATCTGGGTGAAAAATCACACTTGTGCCATTTGCATTGGCTTTGCCAATTTTTTTGATTTTGCCCTGCGCCAAACCCCGCGAGAACTTTTGTTCATATAAAATTTTATTGCGCGATACTTGCACGCTTAAATCATCTGAAAGTGCGTTCACCACCGACACACCAACGCCATGCAAACCACCCGATGTGTCATAAGCGCCGGAACCAAATTTACCGCCCGCATGTAAAGTTGTCATAATGACTTCAAGCGCTGATTTGTCTTTGAATTTTGGGTGCGGGTCAATCGGAATTCCGCGCCCATTATCCGTGACGCGTAAATAACCATCGGCTTGTAACGCCACTTCAATATAGCTGGCATGGCCGGCAACGGCCTCGTCCATTGAATTGTCAATAACTTCAGCAAATAAGTGATGCAGCGCGCGGTTGTCCGTGCCACCAATATACATGCCAGGCCGGCGGCGCACCGGTTCCAGCCCTTCTAAAACTTCAATCGCAGAGGCGTCATAATCACCTGACTTGCGTGCTTGTGGGGTCTTTTTGGCAGGTGTTTTTTTGGTGTTTGAAGCAGCAGGTTTTGCTGTTTCATTTTCTGGCGTCTGGGCGTCAGCAAACAAATCTGGTGTCGTGTCTTGTTTTTTCTTGGGCATATAAATTCTTTACCATTCAGAGGAATAACGAATCACTGATTAGTTTACCTGCTTCAGCGTATGAACGAAAAAGAAATCCTTAGCCTTTTAATTTATTCATTAAATCTGTGCGATTTTTCTTAATGGCGACATAGTAAGCAGGCTTAAAGTTCTCATTTTTTTTGTCATAAGGGCCAAATTCAACCCAGCGCGGCATGAGTTTGCCAATTTCATAATCTGGCAGCATGTCATAAAAATCCTGCAAAAAACTGCGTGCTGAAATATTAAACTCACCATATTCAAAATACACAATATCAACCATGCCTGCTTTTATGGTCTCAGCAAAACCTTCCAGAACAATTTTTTCTGCGCCTTCGACATCAATCTTCAGGAAATCAATATGTGAAATATCCTGCGCCTTAACATAGCTGTCGCCCGTTACCACCTGACCTTTAACAATTTGTGATTCTTTTAATCCGGTGCGTTTGTAGAGGCCAGCTGTTTCACTGCTTGAGTTTAAGTAAATATCAACTGTGCCATTTTGCGCCGAAAGCCCTTTATTATTGAGGTGAACATTTTTGAGATGCCCGCAATTTTTAACAAGTGTTTCGTATGTGTCTGGCACAAGCTCAAAAGCATGTGCTTGCAGATGTTCACTTAGGCTGCGGGCGCATAAAGTCCATTCCCCTTTATTTGCCCCAACATCAAAAACCACATAATCCTCACGCGCCTGTGTCATGAGTTGCTGCATTAACCAATATTCACCATTGCGTCCCATATGCCGGTCTTCATTGTTAAAAGCCTCGACATTTTTTTCCATCCATCGCCCGAGTTTATTGATAAAAAAATTGCGCCTCAGACGGCCCATAATAAAACGGCGCGGGCGGAAAAATTTGATTTTACTTTTGAAGGAACTCGGATTGTCCATAATAAAAATCTACATACGCAAATGGAATAACACTGATTAAAATGATTATTTTCGTTTAGAAAGCAAGAAAAAAGGGACAGCCAATGGCTGCCCCTTTGATAAATCCGATTGGATTATTTGTTGGTTTAGACTGAATAATACATGTCAAACTCAACAGGGTGCGGTGCATGCTCAAAGCGATACACTTCTTCCCATTTCAGCTCAAGATATCCGTCAATCTGGTCGTCGTCCATGACGCCGCCTTTTTTCAGGAAGTCGCGGTCTGCGTCAAGTGCAACAAGAGCTTCGCGCAATGAACCACAAACTTGTGGGACATTTGCCAACTCATCAGCTGGCAATTCATACAAGTCTTTATCCATTGGATCGCCTGGATCGATTTTGTTTTCAATCCCATCAAGGCCAGCCATCAACATTGCTGTAAAGGCCAGATATGGGTTCGCAGTTGGGTCTGGGAAACGGATTTCGACGCGTTTCGCAGGCGCAGATGTCGCGAACGGAATACGGCATGAAGCAGAGCGATTGCGAGCTGAATAAGCCAGCAAGACCGGCGCTTCAAAGCCAGGTATCAAACGCTTGTAAGAGTTTGTTGATGGGTTGGTCAAAGCGTTAATGGCTTTGGCGTGTTTGATGATGCCGCCAATATAGTAGAGGCAGTCTTGTGACAGGTCAGCATATTTGTCGCCCGCGAAAAGGGGCTTGCCATCTTTCCAGATTGACTGGTGGCAGTGCATGCCTGTGCCATTATCGCCTTGCACTGGCTTTGGCATGAATGTCGCTGTTTTGCCAAATGCGTGCGCCACATTGTGCACAACATATTTGTACAGCTGCAAGTCATCAGCAATTTTTGTCATTGTGCCAAATTTCAGGCCAAGCTCATGTTGTGCTGCTGCCACTTCGTGGTGGTGTTTTTCAACTTCCAAACCAATTTCACGCATGACTGTCAGCATTTCGCCGCGCAAGTCCTGCCCGCTATCGATTGGGTTTACTGGAAAATAGCCGCCTTTTGTGCGGGGACGGTGGCCCATATTGCCACCCTCATAATCGGCGGCAGTGTTAACAGGCAATTCAGTGCTGTCTAGGCTGTAGCCGCTATTATATGGGTCTGTCGAAAAACGCACATCGTCAAAGACAAAGAATTCTGCCTCTGGGCCAAAATAGGTTGTGTCACCAATACCGGTTGATTTCAGATATTCTTCTGCGCGAATGGCTGTTGAGCGTGGGTCGCGGTTGTAGCCTTCGCCTGAACTTGGGTCAACCACATTACAGAACATGGTGAGTGTTGGCTGGGCATAAAATGGGTCCATTTTCACAGTGCTGGTGTCTGGCAGCAAGCACATGTCGGACTCATTAATGGCTTTCCAGCCAGAAATTGACGACCCATCAAACATGGTGCCTTCGTTAAAGAAATCTTCATCAATGAGTGAAGAGTCGAGGGTCACATGCTGCATTTTACCACGCGGGTCGGTAAAGCGCAGGTCAACATAGTTGATGCCCTCATCTTTGATTTTTTTCAAAATTGTAGAAGCGTCTGACATTATTTATCTCCAATATGTTAATCAAACTAAATTGCTTCAGCACCCGTTTCACCAGTCCGAATACGAATGGCTTCTTGGATATCTGATACAAAAATTTTCCCATCGCCAATGCGCCCAGTATGGGCAGATTTTTGAATGGCCTCGACAGCTGAAGTGACGGCGTCATCTTCAACGACAATCTCAAGTTTTACTTTGGGTAAGAAATCCACCACATATTCAGCACCACGGTAAAGCTCCGTGTGGCCTTTTTGGCGTCCAAACCCTTTGGCTTCAGTTACGGTAATGCCCTGCATTCCGGCCTCTTGAAGCGCGTCTTTTACTTCATCAAGCTTAAATGGCTTAATGATGGCCTCAATTTTCTTCATAAAAAGCGCCTTTCATTTCTGTCTGCTGCATCATGTCAATTATGCATGTGGCGTGCCAAATTTTAACTTTGCGCTGAAAAGAAAAATATCGAGAGGGGCACGCTAAAAATGATAAGAAACAAAGGGAAATTCAGTTTTGTTCCTGGCTCTGGTGGCGAAAGCCCTCTTTTGACGGGCGGTATCATACGCAATCGATATTTTTATTGTGCCTAAAATTTAGTCAATTGTATAAAAATAAAGCACATCTTACTCTCTTCGCGGCTGGGGGGTCTCCATAGCTTGATTGTTGAGTTCAGTATTGAATAAGTTAACACCAATCTGGCTTGAGCTTGATAAAAAATTAACAATCTGCGGTATTTTATGAAAATGTGGCTGGTAAAACACGCTCAAGACTGCTATACCCCCGCTAGTTTGCCGACTATGCGGGTGTGGTGGAATTGGTAGACACGCTAGATTTAGGTTCTAGTGCTGAGAGGCGTGGGGGTTCAAGTCCCTCCACCCGCACCAAACATGAAAACAGAAAATGCTGGATTGAAAGATGAATGTACAAGAAATAAATGCCGAAGGCTTGTCACGCGAAATTAAAATCACTGTAAGCCGTGATGATTTGAACGCACAGCTAGACACGAAAATTGATGAGCTTAAAGACACAGTTCAGTTGAAAGGTTTCCGCAAAGGCAAAGTGCCTGTTGCGCATTTGAAGAAGCTTTTTGCACAACAAGTTATGGGTGAGATTGTCCAAGAAATGGTCAATACACGCAGCCAAGAGGCTTTAACACAGCGCGAAGAACGCCCAGCTCTGCAACCTGAAGTGAAGCTTGATGGCGAAGTTGAAAAAGTGATGGCAGGCGAGGCTGACCTCGTCTTTGACATGGTCTATGACATTATCCCGCCAATTGATTTAACGGATTTCTCGAAAATTAAACTTGAGCGCCAAAAGGCTGAAGTCTCCGAGCAGGAAGTCGCTGATGCGCTGGAAAGATTAGCGCAATCTCGCAAGCAGTTTGAGCCTAAAGGCAAAACCGCAAAAGCGACAGAAGGCGACAGCGTGAAGATTGACTTTTTGGGTAAAATTGACGGCGAAGCGTTTGATGGCGGCGCGGCTGAAGGGTTTGATTTGGAACTTGGCTCAGGTCAATTTATTCCAGGCTTTGAAGACCAGCTTATCGGCGTCAAGGCTGGTGACGCGCTTGATGTGAATGTGTCTTTCCCGGAAGAATATGGCGCTGATGCTTTAGCTGGCAAAGCAGCTGTGTTTGAGGTCAAAGTGCATGAAGTCAGCGCACCTAAAGCAGCTGAGATAAATGATGAATTTGCGACCAGCCTTGGCATGGAGTCGCTTGAAAAACTGCAAGAGGCCATTAAAGAGCAAATTGCCAATGATTATGGTCAATTTACTCGCGAGCGTTTGAAGCGTGCTTTGCTGGACCAGCTATCTGATTTGCACAATTTTGAATTGCCTGAAAAAATGGTGTCTTTGGAATTTGACCAAATTTGGCATCAGTTCCAGCATGAATTGGAAAATCAAGAGAAGAAAATTGAAGATCTTGATGAGTCTGAAGATGAGCTGCGGGCGGAATATCGCGAAATTGCCGAGCGTCGTGTGCGCACCGGTCTGGTTTTAGCGGAAGTTGGCAGCACGCAAGAAATTGAAGTGACACAAGAAGAAATCAATCAAGGTCTGATGCAGCGCGTTCAGCAATTCCCAGGTCAAGAGCAGCAGGTATTTGAATATTTCCGTTCAAACCCTGAAGCGATGGCGCAAATCCGCGCCCCTATTTTTGAAGATAAGGTGATTGATTTTATCGTTGAGCAGGCTGATGTGACAGATAAAACAGTGAGTGTTGAGGAGTTGACAAAAGACCCAGACGCTGACGAGGCGCCTAAAAAGTCAGCTAAAAAGCCAGCGGCTAAGAAAGCACCAGCCAAAAAAGCGGCTGCAAAAAAGCCTGCAGCTAAGAAAGCACCTGCTAAGAAAGCAGCTGATAAAAAGCCTGCAGCTAAAAAAGCGCCAGCTAAAAAAGCTGCCGCTAAGAAACCAGCCGCGAAGAAGACAACCAAGAAAAAAGACTAATTTTTCTGAACTTCTTAAAAAACCGGCTGTATCCCAGCCGGTTTTTTTATGCCCAGACAGGCGAATTTGTCACACATAAGCTCTTGGTCTTTTGAACGAACACCCCCATATTAAAATAACAAAGTTTGATGAAGGATATGAAAATGGAAAATCCGATTGACACTTATATGAACGCTTTGGTGCCAATGGTTGTGGAACAGACCAATCGTGGCGAGCGGGCTTTTGATATTTACTCGCGACTTTTGAAGGAGCGGGTGATTTTTGTCACCGGCCCGATTGAGGATTACATGGCGAGTTTAATCACCGCGCAATTGCTGTTTTTAGAAGCGGATAATCCAAAAAAAGAAATCTCAATGTATATTAATTCACCAGGCGGCGTCGTGACGGCGGGTATGGCGATTTATGACACCATGCAATATATCAAGCCGCCCGTATCCACCTTGTGTATTGGTCAGGCTGCGAGTATGGGGTCTTTATTATTATGTGCTGGGCATCAGGATATGCGTTTTGCGCTCCCAAATGCACGGGTGATGGTGCATCAGCCCTCAGGTGGTTTTTCAGGGCAGGCATCAGATATTGAGCGCCATGCGAAGGAAATACTTGATATGCGCTCGCGGCTTAACAAAATTTATGTGGAGCATACGGGGCAAACGCTGGCGCGGATTGAGGCAGCACTTGAGCGTGACACATTTATGACGGCTGATGAGGCGAAAGAATTCGGTATTATTGACCAAGTTGTTGAAAAACGTGATGACGGAGATGAGGCGAAAAAGTCTTAACACATTGTTATGACATGGTTTGTAAAATCATTTTACTTGCCGAGATGGTTAAAAATATGTTCGAATATATAAACTTAGCGCCCGAAAGTCGGGTAAAAAGGAGAAATGGGTGAGTAAAATTGGCGGCACAAGCAGTAATGGTGACTCGAAAAGCACCCTTTATTGCTCATTTTGTGGCAAAAGCCAGCACGAAGTCCGCAAGCTTATTGCGGGGCCGACCGTTTTCATCTGTGATGAATGCGTAGAATTATGCATGGATATTATTCGGGAAGAGAATAAATCTGCTTCCCTTAAAACCAGTGAGGGTGTTCCGACACCTCAGGAGATTCATAGTGTTTTAGAAGATTATGTGATTGGCCAGCCGCGTGCGAAGCGCGTTTTGTCGGTTGCGGTGCATAATCACTATAAACGACTTAATAATACGAGTGCGAATGATGAAATCGAATTAGCGAAATCTAACATTTTGCTGATTGGCCCAACTGGCTGTGGCAAAACTCTATTTGCGCAGACATTGGCGCGCATTTTAGATGTGCCTTTCACAATGGCAGATGCGACCACACTGACCGAAGCAGGTTATGTGGGGGAAGATGTTGAAAACATCATCTTAAAATTATTGCAGGCTGCAGATTATAATGTTGAGCGCGCCCAACGCGGTATTGTCTATATTGATGAGGTCGATAAAATTACCCGTAAAGCAGACAACCCCTCAATTACCCGTGATGTATCGGGCGAGGGTGTGCAGCAAGCTTTGCTGAAATTGATGGAGGGGACAGTTGCTTCTGTGCCGCCTCAGGGCGGGCGTAAACACCCGCAGCAGGAATTTTTGCAAGTGGATACGACAAATATCTTGTTTATTTGCGGGGGTGCTTTTGCAGGCCTTGAAAATATTATTACTCGGCGTGGCGGGGAAACCTCTATTGGTTTTGGCGCCAAAGTGGCTGACCAAGAACAACGCTCAACAGGTGATTTATTGAAGTCTCTTGAGCCAGGTGATTTGCTCAAATATGGCCTTATCCCTGAGTTTATTGGCCGTTTGCCAGTGTTGGCAACGCTGGAAGATTTAGATGAAAACACATTGGTGCGCATTTTGACTGAACCCAAAAATGCTTTGGTGCGCCAGTATCAACGCTTGTTTGAGATGGACAGCGCGAAGTTGACTTTCAAGGACGATGCTTTGGCGGCGATTGCGCGCGCGGCGATTGAGCGCAAAACAGGCGCTCGTGGCTTGCGCTCTATTATGGAAAATATGCTGCTCGACACCATGTTTGACCTGCCAGCCCTTGAAGGGGTTGAGGAAGTGGTTATCAGCGCTGAAGTTGTTGATGGCAAAGCGCAGCCGCTTATCATTTACGCGGATAAAGAAAAAGAAGAGGCTGATAAAGCGTCTTAATTTTTTACCATTGGTCACAAACCATCAAAAAAGTAAGAAAAGCTGTCTTCGGGCAGCTTTTTTTATTTTTTGTGGTGTAAAAACAGCAACGAAATCAAACCGCTTGTGAAGAAAAGGGGAAAAAGTGTCGCGCAGGGTTGAAAATACTGTGTATGAAACCCACATCTCTAAGTGAAGGTTTTGACTACAGACTGGAATCATAAGTTAATTAAATAAAACAGTTAGGAAAAGAGATACTATGACCGATATATCCTCAACACCGCCACAAAGCCCAGCTATCCCCGAAGTTTTAGCCGTTTTGCCTTTGCGCAATATCGTTGTCTTTCCGGGCATGATTGTGCCGCTTTTTGTTGGGCGCGACAAATCCATCAAGGCGCTTGAGGAGGTCATGGAAGACGATAAGCAAATTATGCTTGTCGCGCAAAAAGATGGCGACCTTGACGACCCAAGCATTGAAGAGATTTACGAATTCGGAACAATTGGCACAATTTTGCAATTGCTGAAATTGCCTGACGGCACCGTAAAAGTGCTTGTTGAAGGGCAGGCGCGGGCAAAGATTTTGGAATATTTACCCAATGATGCATTTTTTCAAGCCAGCGTAATTGAGCAGCCAGAAGAAGACACTAATCATGCGGAGCTTGATGCACTGGCGCGTTCAGTGGTCAGTCAGTTTGACAATTATGTGAAGCTGAACCGCAAAATTCCGCAAGAGGTTCAAACAACAGTTAAAGAAATTGATGACCCTATGAAATTGTCAGACACCGTTTCTGGTCATTTGAATGTTAAGATTTCGGAAAAGCAGGAATTGCTTGAAACCACATCTGTCTCTAATCGGCTTGAGATGATTTTGGGCCATATGGAAAATGAAGTGGGCTTGCTGCAGGTGGAAAAGAAAATTAGGGGTCGGGTGAAACGCCAGATGGAAAAAACCCAGCGCGAATATTACTTAAACGAGCAGCTTAAGGCGATCCAAAAAGAGCTTGGCGAAAGCGAAGATGGCATGGACGAGCTGGGCGAGTTGGAAGAAAAAATTGAAAAAACCAAATTGTCAAAAGAGGCACGGGACAAAGCGCAAGGCGAGTTGAAGAAATTGCGCAATATGAGTCCGATGTCGGCTGAAGCCACTGTGGTAAGAAATTATCTGGACTGGTTATTATGCGTGCCATGGGGCAAGAAAAGCCGCGTCAAAAAAGATTTGAATCTGGCGCAGCAGACACTCGATGCCGACCATTATGGTTTGGATAAAGTCAAAGACCGGATTTTGGAATATTTGGCGGTTCAAAACCGTGCCAATCGTCTGAAAGGTCCAATACTTTGCTTGGTGGGGCCACCTGGTGTGGGTAAAACCTCATTAGGTAAATCGCTCGCGAAAGCGACAGGGCGTGAATTTGTGCGTATGTCATTGGGCGGTGTGCGCGATGAAAGCGAAATTCGTGGGCACCGGCGGACATATATTGGCTCTATGCCAGGCAAAATTATCCAATCGATGAAGAAGGTGAAAACCTCTAATCCGCTTATTTTGCTCGATGAGATTGACAAAATGGGTATGGACCATCGTGGTGATCCCGCCTCTGCCTTGCTGGAGGTTTTGGATCCTGAACAAAACAACAGCTTTAATGACCATTACATGGAAGTTGATTATGACCTGTCTAATGTGATGTTTGTCACGACTGCTAACACGCTGAATATACCCGGGCCATTGCTGGACCGTATGGAGATTATTCGGATTGCTGGCTATACCGAAGACGAGAAAATCGCGATTGCCGAGCAGCATTTATTGCCGCGTGTGGTTAAAGACCATGGCCTGAAAGATGGCGAGTTTCAGCTTGAGGGTGATGCCTTGCGCGAAATTATTCGTGCCTATACACGCGAAGCTGGTGTGCGGAATTTGCAACGTGAATTGGCGAACTTATGCCGCAAAAGCGTTACCAAAATTGTACGGGATAAAATCGACCAGATTAAGGTGACAGCCGATAATATTGTCGATTTCCTTGGTGTGAAGAAATTCCGTTTTGGGCTGGCAGAGCAGGAAGACCAGATTGGTGTCGTGACGGGGCTTGCCTGGACAGAGGTGGGCGGTGAGTTGTTGACCATTGAAGGGGTGATGTTGCCGGGTAAAGGCAAAATGACCACCACTGGTAAGCTTGGCGATGTCATGAAAGAATCCATCGGTGCGGCATCTTCTTATGTGCGCTCCAAAAGTCCGGAACTTGGCGTTGAGCCGCCGTTGTTTGACCGGCGTGATATTCATGTTCATGTGCCAGAAGGAGCCACCCCAAAAGACGGCCCATCGGCAGGGATTGCAATGGCAACCGCGATTATTTCGCTGATTACTGAAATACCCGTGCGCAAAGATATTGCCATGACAGGCGAGGTTACATTGCGCGGTCAGGTGTTGCCGATTGGCGGTTTGAAGGAAAAGTTGCTTGCAGCGTTGCGCGGTGGGATTGAGAAAGTTCTGATACCGCATGAAAATGCAAAAGACCTCGCTGATGTGCCAGATAACATTAAAGAGGGCCTTGAGATTGTGCCGGTTAAAACAATGGAAGAGGTTTTGGAGCATGCGCTCACCCGTCAGCCTGTTGCAATTGAATGGGACGAGGCCGCCTATGACGCCCAACGCGCCGCTGTTTTGACTGGAAATGGTGGTGATGTGACAGCGCATTAGGCTGGTGAAATGACCTGTTTTTGACTGAGGCAGAGGTAAAAACAGGTAAAAAATTCGCTGAAAATAGCGTATTTCTAAAAAAAATCCCTGTTTTCTAAGGTTTTTTGACAAAAATCAAGGAAAACAGGGGTTTTTTATTTTGACCGCCCTCCGAATCGAGGCTTAACTTGTAAGTGTCGATCACATTTAACCCGATTGGAGGGGTATGCAGATGAATAAAAATGATCTTATCAGCAAAGTAGCAGGCGATACCGGTCTTTCAAAAGTGGACGCAGGTAAAGCTGTAGATAGCGTGTTGAGTAGCATTGAAGGTCAACTGGCTTCAGGCGGCGAAGTTCGTCTGGTTGGTTTTGGAACTTTCTCAGTTTCACATCGTAAAGCCACAACGGGCCGGAACCCACAAACAGGTGCAGTGATTCAAATCGCTGCTTCTAACCAAGCCAAGTTCAAGGCTGGTAAAGCATTGAAAGAAGCAGTGAACCGCTAATCGCTCTTCATTTCTAAATGCGCCGACTGATTTTTTAATCAGTCGGCGTTTTTCGTTTTACTTTTTGCAAAGAGTGTATTAACAACACCATCGAAGGGCGGTTAGCTCAGCTGGGAGAGCATCTCGTTTACACCGAGAGGGTCGGCGGTTCGATCCCGTCACCGCCCACCATGTTTTTCAATTTGCAAAACATGGGTCACAGATTGGAAGGTTTTCAAAATCCTGGCTTTGTGTTGGCTTTATCTTGACTTCATAAGGCAGGGCATTTAAATCAATCCAATCACATATCGCTGGGGGTGTAGCTCAGTTGGTTAGAGCGCCGGCCTGTCACGCCGGAGGTCGCGGGTTCGAGTCCCGTCACTCTCGCCACTCCCAAAGCACGATTTTCAAGCGAAAAAACAGCGCCCTTATCGGGGCGTTTTTTTGTTTATATATGTGCTGCCTGCGGCATTCTGCCAGTGCCAATTTATGCCGAACTATGTTTATCTAAAAAAACGCGTTTTTTGGAAGAATTTCCAGAGCAATATGTCGTTTTTGGATATACGCCAGCCCATTTTTGGTATATATGCCTGATAACGATTTATTCTGGTTTTTCAGAGGCAAAAGAGGAATCGAATGCAGGACTTACTGCTCTCATATCTCCCAATCCTCATCTTTATGGGGTTATCAGCTCTTATCACTTTATTGCTGTTGGTTGTGCCAGCGCTTGTTGCGCCGACAGACCCAGATCCTGAAAAGCTCTCGCCCTATGAATGTGGGTTTGAGGCCTTTGATGATGCGCGCATGAAGTTTGATGTGAAATTTTATCTTGTCGCAATTCTGTTCATTATTTTTGACCTTGAAATCGCGTTCCTCTTTCCATGGGCGGTTGCCTTTGGTGATGTTGGGGTTTTTGGGTTTTGGTCAATGATGTTCTTTCTGGCGGTGCTGACCATTGGCTTTGCTTATGAATGGAAAAAAGGCGCGTTGGATTGGGATTAGTAAAATGGATAAACAAGAAAACAAACCAACTGAACGAACAACCGCACCGATGCAAGATCCATATTATGAGCAGGTTTCTGAGCAGCTTGCGGATAAAGGGTTTGTTGTTACATCGCTTGAAGATATTGTTAATTGGGCGCGCACAGGTTCGCTGCACTGGATGACATTTGGTCTGGCATGTTGCGCTGTTGAAATGATGCACACCTCAATGCCGCGTTATGATGGCGAGCGCTTTGGTTTTGCGCCGCGCGCCAGCCCCCGTCAGTCAGATGTGATGATTGTCGCTGGCACACTTACAAATAAAATGGCACCGGCCTTGCGTAAGGTTTATGACCAAATGCCTGAACCTCGTTATGTGATTTCTATGGGGTCATGTGCCAATGGTGGCGGCTATTACCATTATTCATATTCGGTAGTGCGTGGGTGTGACCGAGTTGTTCCGGTCGATATTTATGTACCAGGTTGCCCTCCAACAGCTGAAGCTTTGCTTTATGGTGTTTTGCAACTGCAAAAGAAAATTCGAAGAAAAGGAACCATTGAAAGATAGTCTTATCTTTATCGGTTATAAAAATGTCTGAGTTGATTGCCTCTCTAAATGAAAAAATACAAACTGCGCTGGGCGAGGCGATTCTCTCGGCAGATATTGTGCATGGTGAGTTAACGCTTCATGTTGGCAAAGATGATATTTTAACAGTTCTCAAACATTTGCGGGACGATGCGGATTGCGCTTTCACGCAATTATTAGATGTGTGCGGTGTCGATTATCCGCAGCGTGCGCGGCGTTTTGATGTTGTTTATCATTTGCTATCCATGACCCAAAATGCCCGGGTTCGCGTTAAGGTAGAGCTTGGCGAGACCGAGCAAATCCCAAGCGCGACGGAATTGTTTTCTTCAGCTGACTGGTTCGAGCGCGAAGCCTTTGACCTTTACGGCATTTTGTTTGTGGGGCATCCGGATTTGCGGCGTCTGTTAACGGATTATGGTTTTGAAGGGCATCCTTTGCGTAAGGACTTTCCGCTCTCTGGCCATGTTGAGGTTCGTTATGATGATGATGTGAAGCGCGTGGTTTATGAACCGGTTAAGCTGGTGCAGGATTTTCGGGATTTTGATTTTGAAAGCCCTTGGGAAGGGGTGCAGCGTCAGGTGGCAGATGTTCTGCCGGGCGATGAAAAAGCGACAGCAACGCCAGAAGATGGGGCAGGGGAGTAAAGATGTCACAGGCTTTTGATAAAGACCGCAAATTTACCATTAATTTTGGGCCGCAACACCCAGCTGCGCACGGTGTTTTGCGTCTGGTCATGGATTTGGACGGTGAAGTCGTTGAGCGCGTTGACCCGCATATTGGTTTGCTGCATCGCGGTACTGAAAAACTGATTGAACATAAAACTTATTTGCAATCTGTTCCTTATTTTGACCGTCTGGATTATGTGGCGCCGATGAATCAAGAGCATGCTTTCACCATGGGGGTGGAGCGTCTTTTGGGCGTGAGCGTGCCAAAGCGCGGGCAGTATATTCGCGTGATTTATTCGGAAATTGGACGCTTGCTTTCGCATTTGCTGAACATCACAACTCAGGCAATGGATGTGGGCGCTCTTACCCCGCCGCTATGGGGATTTGAAGAGCGTGAAAAGCTGATGATTTTCTATGAGCGTGCATCTGGTGCGCGCCTCCATGCGGCTTATTTCAGACCCGGTGGTGTGCATCAGGATTTACCAGCGGATTTGATTCAGGATATTTATGATTTTTGTGACCCATTCCTTAAAGTCATGGACGATATTGAAGGTCTGTTGACCGATAACCGCATTTTCAAACAGCGTAATGTCGATATTGGTGTGGTCACGGTGCAGGATATTCAAAATTGGGGCTTAACGGGCGTGATGGCGCGTGGCTCCGGTCTGGCGTGGGATTTGCGCAAGTCTCAACCCTATGAGGCTTATTCTGATTTTGATTTTGATATTCCAGTTGGGAAAAATGGCGATTGTTATGACCGCTATTTGTGCCGCGTTGAAGAGTGCCGCCAGTCTGTGCGCATCATCAAACAGGCAATTGAGACTATGCCAGACGGGCCTGTTTCATCTACTGAAGGCAAAATTGTGCCGCCCAAGCGGGCCGAGATGAAGGGGTCAATGGAATCGCTTATTCACCATTTCAAACTGTACACGGAAGGTTTTCATGTGCCGGCTGGTGAGGTTTATAGCGCGGTTGAAGCGCCAAAGGGTGAGTTTGGGGTATATCTTGTGGCTGATGGTTCTAGCAAACCTTACCGGTGCAAAATTCGGGCGCCAGGTTTTGCGCATTTGCAGGCTTTGGATTATCTCAGCCGAGACCATATGCTGGCTGATGTTTCTGCCATTTTGGGGTCTTTGGATATTGTGTTCGGGGAGGTCGATAGATGAGCGTGCGCCGATTACATGAAGAACAGCCAGACAGCTTTGCTTTCACCGCTGAAAATCTTGATTTTGCCAATCAGCAAATAAAGAAATATCCGGAAGGGCGTCAGGCCAGTGCGATTATTCCGCTTTTATGGCAAGCCCAAAAGCAGGCGGGTGGCTGGTTACCAGAACCTGCAATCCGTCATGTCGCAGACTTGCTCGATATGCCTTATATGCGGGCTTTAGAGGTGGCGACATTTTATACCATGTTTAATCTGTCTCCCGTAGGTGAGCATTTTGTCCAGCTTTGTGGAACTACGCCGTGCATGTTGCGCGGCTCT
This sequence comes from Parvibaculaceae bacterium, assembly GCA_965217015.1. Lineage (GTDB taxonomy): Bacteria > Pseudomonadota > Alphaproteobacteria > RS24 > RS24 > JAYQKL01. Next base: position 405,075 of record OZ244224.1, read on the forward strand.
GATGACTTAAAAGCGGTTTGCGAAAAACATATTGGCCCACAAAATCAAGTTACTGAAGATGGCAAATTGTCATGGCTTGAGGTCGAGTGTCTTGGGGCGTGTGTCAATGCGCCGATGGTGCAAATCAATGATGATTTTTATGAAGATTTAACCGCAGAAAGTTTTGATCAAATCCTGACTGACCTTCGTCAGGGCAAAGGGGTGCCAACAGGGCCTCAAAATACACGTCAGGCTTCCGAGCCAGTGAGTGGGCGTAATGTGCTTAAGGGGGAGGTTTAATGTTACAGGATAAAGACCGTATTTTTACCAATATTTATGGGCCTGATGGTGGCGATTTGGCCTCTGCGCAAAAGCGTGGCGATTGGGACAACACCAAAGCGCTCATTGAAAAAGGGCGTGATGGCATAATTGAAGAAATTAAGGCCTCAGGCTTGCGCGGGCGCGGTGGTGCGGGTTTCCCGACAGGTTTGAAATGGTCATTCATGCCGAAAGAAAGCGATGGTCGCCCGCATTATCTGGTGGTCAACGCTGATGAGTCAGAGCCAGGCACATGTAAGGACCGCGATATTATGCGCCATGAGCCGCATAAGCTTTTGGAAGGCTGTTTGGTTGCTGGTTTCGCGATGGGCGCGAATAGCTGTTATATTTATGTACGCGGTGAATTTATTCGTGAGCGCGAAGCTTTGCAGCGCGCTGTTGATGAAGCCTATGATGCAGGCTTGCTTGGCAAAAATGCCTGCGGCTCTGGTTGGGATTATGATATTTATGTTCACCATGGCGCGGGCGCCTATATTTGTGGTGAAGAAACGGCCTTGATTGAATCGCTGGAAGGCAAAAAAGGCCAGCCGCGACTAAAGCCGCCATTTCCTGCCAATATGGGGCTTTATGGTTGCCCAACCACTGTCAATAATGTGGAAAGCATTGCGGTGACGCCAACGATTTTACGGCGTGGCGCAAACTGGTTCTCTGGCTTAGGGCGCGAAGGCAATACAGGCACTAAGCTGTTTTGTATTTCCGGTCATGTGAACACGCCATGTAATGTTGAAGAAGAAATGGGAATCCCGCTCAAAGAGCTTCTTGAAAAACATGCTGGTGGTGTGCGCGGCGGTTGGGACAATCTGTTGGCGGTAATCCCAGGTGGGTCATCAGTGCCACTTTTGCCGAAAGAGATTTGCGACACTGTTTTGATGGATTTTGACAGCCTGAAAGAGGTTCAGTCTGGCTTGGGAACGGCGGCGGTGATTGTGATGGACAAATCAACAGATATTGTCAAAGCGATTGCCCGCATTTCGCATTTTTATAAGCATGAAAGCTGCGGCCAATGCACGCCGTGCCGTGAAGGCACAGGCTGGATGTGGCGCGTAATGGAGCGTATGGCTAGCGGACAGGCGAAGCCGCAAGAAATTGATACGCTTCTCAATGTAACCAAACAAATTGAAGGCCATACGATTTGCGCGCTTGGCGATGCGGCGGCATGGCCAATTCAGGGTCTTTTCCGCCATTTCCGGCCAGAAGTTGAGGCGCGTTTGGCCAAAAATAATGATGCACCCAAAGAGGCAGCTGAGTAATGAGTGATACGATTAAAGTCAAAGTTGATGATATTGATGTCGAGGTCGCACCTGGCACAAGCATAATGCAGGCTTGTGAAGAGGCAGGCGCTGAAATCCCGCGTTTTTGCTATCACGAACGGCTTTCTGTGGCAGGGAATTGCCGCATGTGTCTGGTGAATGTTAAAGGCGCGCCCAAGCCCGTGGCAAGCTGCGCCATGCCCGTTGCACCAGATATGGAAATTGACACAAAATCAGATGCAGTGCAGAACGCACGCAAGGGCGTAATGGAGTTTCTGCTCATCAATCACCCGCTGGATTGCCCTATATGCGATCAGGGCGGCGAGTGTGACCTGCAAGACCAAGCTTATGGCTATGGGCATGATACCAGCCGTTTTGAAGATAATAAGCGCGCCGTTGAAGACAAAGAAATGGGGCCCTTGGTCAAAACAATTATGACGCGCTGTATCCAATGCACGCGCTGTGTGCGGTTTTCTACAGAAGTTGCAGGTGTTCCAGAAATCGGGGCGATTGGGCGTGGTGAGGATATGGAAATCACCACTTATTTAGAGGCGTCTTTATCGTCTGAACTGTCAGGCAATGTGATTGACCTGTGCCCGGTAGGTGCGTTGACATCAAAACCCTATGCTTTTAAGGCGCGTTCATGGGAGCTTAAAAAAACCGAGTCCATTGATGTGATGGACGCGGTTGGCAGCCATATTCGGGTGGATACACGTGGGCGCGAAGTCATGCGTATAATGCCGCGCAATCATGATGAGATAAATGAAGAGTGGCTGTCAGATAAATCACGTTTTGTGTGGGACGGTCTGAACAGGCAGCGTCTAGACACGCCTTATTTACGGCGCGGGAAATCTTTAGAGCCTGTTTCATGGGACGATGCTTTCGCGGCAATTGCCAATCAGCTGAAGGGTAAAGAGAAGAAAACAGCGGCGCTGGCTGGTGATTTGGCTTGCGCTGAAAGTATGTTTGCCATGCAGCAGCTCATGTCCAAGCTTGGCAGTGGTGATATGGATTGCCGTCAAGATGGTGCAAAATTGTCGGGGCCGCGGGCAAATTATCTGTTCAATACCAGCATTGCGGGCATTGAAGATGCGGACGCATTATTGGTGATTGGCTCTAACCCGCGTAAAGAAGCACCTGTTTTGAATGCGCGTATCCGCAAGCGCTGGTTGCAGGGTGATTTCCCAATTGCCGCCATTGGCACACCGGCGGACCTCACCTATACGCATGATGTGTTGGGGCAGGGGCGTGACACGCTTGAGTCTTTAGCTAAAGGCGAAGGCGCGTTTTTTGATGTGTTGAAAAATGCGCAGCGGCCAATGCTTATTATCGGCCAGGATGCATTGGCGCAACAAGACGGCGCGGCGGTATTGGCGACGGCGATTAAGCTTGCAGAAGCTACTGGCATGATAAGCGATGATTGGAACGGTTTTAATGTCTTGCATCAGGCGGCAGCGCGGGTTGCAGGGCTGGACATTGGGTTTGTGCCTGAAAATGTAAATCGCGATGTCGCGGCAATTCTTGATGATGCGGCAAGCGGCAAGATTGAAACCATGTTCTTGTTGGGCGCTGATGAAATTGACACGACTAAATTGACGGATTGCTTCACCATTTATATTGGCTCTCATGGTGATGCGGGCGCGCATTGTGCTGATGTTATTTTGCCAGCTGCGGCTTATACAGAAAAATCTGCGATTTATATCAATACGGAAGGTCGTGTGCAGATGACGGAGCCAGCTGGGTTTGCGCCAGGTGATGCGCGTGAGGATTGGAAAATTTTGCGGGCGCTTTCTGATAAGCTGGCCAATATTGATGGGGCATTGCCTTTCGACACGCTGGACGCTTTGCGCGCCAAAATGTTTGAGGCGCACCCGCATATGGCCGCGATTGATGAGATTGCCTCTTCACAAGCCCCACAAGCGCCAGCCAAAGCGGATATGACGGATCTGCTGTCTGCGCCTTTTGCGGCCTATACAAAAGATTTTTATCTGACCAATCCGGTCTGCCGTGCGTCAGCCATTATGGCTGATTGTAGCCAGCAGGCAAACCAGCGTGAAAAAGGAACCGGAACAGATGGATAGCGTTTTTTTTGAAACATATGTTTTGCCAGGCCTGATTATCGTTGCGCATAGTTTGGCGATTATGTTGGCTTTGTTGCTGGCACTTGCCTTTTTTATGTATGCGGACAGAAAAGTTTGGGCAGCGGTGCAATTGCGACGCGGGCCGAATGTTGTGGGGCCATTTGGCTTGCTGCAAAGTTTTGCCGATATTTTGAAATATCTGGTGAAAGAAATTGTGATACCAACAACCTCAAATAAATTTATTTTCCTGCTGGCACCCTTTGTCACCATGTTTTTGGCGTTAAGCGCATGGGCGGTTATTCCGGTTAATGAAGGTTGGGCCGTCGCGGATTTGAATGTCGGTATTTTATATATTTTAGCGATTTCCTCATTGGGCGTTTATGGCGTCATTATGGGTGGCTGGGCATCGAATTCAAAATATCCATTTTTGGGCGCGCTGCGCTCTGCCGCACAAATGGTGTCTTATGAAGTGTCTATCGGTCTGGTAATCATCACTGTTTTATTATGTGTTGGCTCGCTCAATCTGACCGATATTGTTTTGGCGCAAAAAACTGTCTGGTTCTGCATTCCGCTTTTCCCAATGTTTGTCGTGTTTTTCATTTCAGCATTAGCCGAGACCAACCGCCCGCCATTTGATTTGCCGGAAGCGGAGTCCGAGCTTGTGGCGGGTTTTATGGTTGAATATTCCTCAACCCCCTATGTGGTGTTTATGATTGGTGAGCTGGCGAATATTGTTTTGATGTGCGCCATGACAACCATTTTGTTTTTGGGGGGCTGGTTGCCGCCTGTTGATATTGCACCTTTTAACTGGGTGCCAGGTGTTGTTTGGTTTGTTTTGAAACTTTGTTTTATGTTTTTCATGTTTGCGATGGCAAAGGCAATGGTGCCGCGTTATCGCTATGACCAGCTTATGCGTTTGGGCTGGAAAGTATTTTTGCCGTTTTCGCTCATATGGGTGGTATTGACGGCAGGTGTTTTACAATATTTCAATCTGGCGCCTTAAGAGAGAAGAGGATTTGATATATGGCTTGGCTTGATCGCACTGCACGGTCACTTTTTTTAAGCGAGTTTGCTTCAGCATTCGTTCTGGCGATGCGCTATTTTTTCGCGCCAAAAGCAACCATTAACTACCCTTATGAAAAAGGCCCTTTAAGTCCGCGTTTTCGGGGTGAGCATGCGCTGCGCCGTTATCCGAACGGGCAGGAGCGTTGTATTGCCTGCAAATTATGTGAAGCGGTTTGTCCGGCTCAAGCGATTACAATTGAAGCAGGGCCGCGAAACAATGACGGCACGCGCCGCACAATTCGTTATGACATTGACATGGTAAAATGTATTTATTGCGGTTTTTGTCAAGAAGCCTGTCCGGTGGACGCGATTGTCGAGGGCCCGAATTTTGAATTCGCTACAGAAACCCGCGAAGAGCTGATTTACAATAAAGAAAAACTGCTTGCCAATGGCGATAGATGGGAAGTCGAAATTGCTAAAAACTTAGAGCTGGACGCGCCTTATCGCTAATCAGGAATTGAAACCATCATGACTTTAACAAGCTTTGTATTTTATCTTTTTGCCAGTGTGAGCGTTGCCAGCGCCTTGATGGTGGTCGCATCGCGCAATCCTGTGCATTCGGTTTTGTATCTGATTTTAACCTTCTTTAATGCGGCGGGCTTATTCGTGCTGATGGGGGCAGAGTTTCTTGCCTTGCTGATTGTCATTGTCTATGTCGGCGCGGTGGCGGTGCTGTTTTTATTCGTGGTGATGATGCTGGATATTGATTTCAGCCGCATGCGCGAGGGCTTTTTGCAATATTTGCCAGTAGGCGGCTTGATTGGTCTTGTTTTGTTGGTTGAATTGGTTCTGGTGCTGGGGGGCGGCAGCTTTAATTCAGAAATCGCATTAACAGGGCCAAAAGCAACACCTGAGGGCATGAGCAATGCTGAAGCCATCGGGCGGGTTTTATACACGGATTATATTTTCTATTTTCAGGCCGCCGGTGCGGTTTTGCTCGTCGCTATGATTGGCGCCATTGTGCTCACGCTGCAAAAAACAGACAATCCACGCCGCCAAAATATTGCGGCACAAAATGCCCGCACAAAAGAAGATGGTGTGGAAATTGTGAAAGTTAAGCCTGGTCAGGGTATTGGGACAAAGGGTTAGGGTGACAACACTATGGAATATGGAATGAATATCGGGCTGGGGCATTACCTCACTTTGGCCGCTATATTATTAACCATTGGTATTTTTGGTATTTTCCTGAACCGGAAAAACATCATTATTATTCTGATGTCTATCGAGTTGATGCTCTTGGCCGTGAATATAAATCTGGTCGCGTTTTCATCTTATATGGGAGACATTACGGGGCAAATTTTCTCTTTGCTTGTGTTAACGGTTGCGGCTGGTGAGGCGGCGATTGGGTTGGCCATTTTGGTTATCTACTTCCGTAATCGCGGCGATATTGCCGTTGAAAATGTCAGTCAGATGAAAGGTTAAAAACTATGTCAACAGCGATTGTTTTTCTGCCTTTAATCGGTGCAATCATTGCGGGCTTGTTTGGCCGTTTGATTGGCGCGCGCGCGAGCGAGCTGGTTACTTGCGGTTTGATGGTAAGTGCTGCGGTTTTATCTGGTGCAGTTTTTGCCGATGTTTTGTTTAACGGGCCGCAGACGGTTCATGTGTTGGATTGGATTAAATCCGGTAGCTTTGAAGCGAATTGGACCTTGCGTGTTGATATGCTCACCGCTGTGATGTTTGTGGTGGTTAATGGCGTCTCAAGTCTGGTGCATATTTATTCTATTGGTTATATGAGCCATGATGCGCATCGCCCGCGTTTCTTTGCTTATCTGTCTTTGTTCACCTTCGCTATGTTGACGCTGGTAACGGCGGATAACTTCCTGCAATTGTTTTTCGGTTGGGAAGGTGTTGGTCTAGCGTCTTATCTCTTGATTGGGTTTTGGTTCAAAAAGCCATCTGCAAATGCGGCGGCGATTAAGGCCTTTGTTGTCAATCGGGTTGGTGATTTTGGCCTGATACTTGGGCTGGGGGCGTTATATTTTACGGTTGGGTCTATTCATTTTGATGATGCTTTTGCGGCAGCGCCAGTGCTGGCCGAGGGCACATTCCAGTTTCTAGGTTTTACTGTGCCGGTGCTCACAACCATTTGCCTGCTGCTCTTTATGGGCGCGATGGGTAAGTCAGCGCAGTTTTTGTTGCACACATGGTTGCCCGATGCGATGGAGGGGCCGACCCCTGTATCTGCGCTTATTCATGCAGCGACAATGGTTACAGCAGGTGTCTTTTTGGTGGCGCGCTGCTCGCCTTTATTTGAGTTGTCGCCAACAGCATTGGGTGTGGTAACCATTTTTGGCGCGATTACGGCCTTTTTCGCAGCCACTGTTGGTCTTGTGCAAAATGATATTAAGCGGGTGATTGCATATTCAACCTGTTCGCAGCTTGGCTATATGTTTGTCGCGCTTGGCATTGGCGCGTATCAGGTGGCGATTTTTCATCTTTTCACCCATGCATTTTTCAAAGCTCTGCTGTTTTTAGGGGCGGGTTCTGTTATTCATGCCATGAGTGATGAGCAGGATATGCGCAATATGGGTGGCCTGCGGGAAATGATACCTTTTACATGGCTGCTGATGCTGATTGGTACGCTTGCTTTGACGGGCTTTCCTCTCACGGCTGGTTATTATTCCAAAGATGCGATTATTGAGGCGGCTTTTGCTGCCAATGGCACAGGGCATATGTTTGGTTTTGTGTTGCTGGTGGTTGCGGCCTTGTTCACCTCATTTTATTCATGGCGTTTAATGTTCATGACTTTTCATGGCAAAACCCGCTTGACCAGCGACCAGCTCAGCCATGTGCATGAAAGCCCGGCTGTTATGATGGTGCCGCTTATTCTGCTTGCCGTCGGTGCTTTGGGGGCAGGCATGGCGTTTAAAAGCTTGTTTATTGGCGATGGCCAGCTTGGCTTCTGGGGCGCGGCGATTTTCACCAATCCGGAAAATACAATTCTGGTTGATTTGAAACTCGTGCCAAAAATTGTTATTTACGCGCCGCTTATTTCTATGATTTTAGGGTTCATTACAGCTTGGTATTTTTACATTAAGCGTCCTGATGTGCCTGTTCAGCTCGCAAAAGAGCAGGATATTCTCTACCGCTTTTTGTTGAATAAATGGTATTTCGACGAGCTGTATGATGTCATTTTTGTGCGTCCGGCAAAGTGGCTGGCGCGCCAGTTCTGGAAAATTGGTGATGGCTTGTTAATCGATGGCTTTGGCCCTGATGGTGTCGCCGCGCAAGTGCAACGCATGACGCAACGCATTGTCAAACTGCAATCTGGATATGTTTATCACTATGCCTTTGCCATGCTTCTCGGTGTGGCTGGTCTGGCAAGCTGGTTTATGCTGACGGGAGGTCACTAATGTTAGATTGGCCTATTTTATCGACACTCACTTTTTTACCTCTTTTAGGGGCTGTTTTTATTATGCTCATTCGCGGCGACGAAGAGGTTATCGCGCGTAACGCTCGCGCCGTTGCCCTTTGGACAACAGTCGCCACGCTGGTTTTGAGCCTGATTTTATTATTTTCTTTCGATAGTTCGACAGCTGATTTTCAGTTTGTTGAGCGCTTTGACTGGATTGGCGGTGGGATTGACTATGCGATGGGTGTTGACGGGATTTCGGTTCTGTTTGTCATTTTGACAACCTCGCTTATGCCGATTTGTATTTTAGCGAGCTGGGAAGCGGTAACGCATCGTGTGCGTGAATATATGGTCGCTTTCCTCATTCTTGAAACCCTAATGATTGGCGTGTTTTGCGCCTTAGATTTGGTTCTTTTTTACCTCTTCTTTGAGGCTGGCCTTATTCCAATGTTCTTAATCATTGGCATTTGGGGCGGCGCGCGTCGGGTTTATGCTAGTTTTAAGTTCTTTTTATACACATTGCTGGGCTCTGTTTTGATGCTGCTCGGCGTGATGTATATGTATTGGCAAACTGGCACAACCTATATTCCCGATTTGCATAACTTCACCTTTGATGCCGATGCGCAGACTTGGTTGTGGCTGGCATTTTTCGCTAGCTTCGCGGTGAAAATGCCCATGTGGCCCGTGCATACATGGTTGCCAGATGCGCATGTGGAGGCGCCAACGGCTGGCTCGGTTATTCTGGCTGGGGTTTTGTTGAAAATGGGTGGTTATGGTTTCTTACGCTTTTCACTGCCGATGTTCCCCCTTGCTTCAGCTGAATTTGCAGGCTGGGTGTTCGCGCTCAGTGTTATTGCGATTATTTACACATCGCTTGTCGCGCTTGCACAAGAGGATATGAAAAAGCTTATTGCCTATTCTTCTGTCGCGCATATGGGCTATGTCACAATGGGGATTTTCTCGCTCAATGAGCAAGGCGTGCAGGGGGCGGTGTTCCAAATGCTCTCGCATGGCTGGATTTCAGGCGCTTTGTTCCTGTGTGTCGGGGTTGTTTATGACCGCATGCACACGCGTGAGATTTCTGCTTATGGCGGGCTGGCCAATCGCATGCCGGTATATGCTTTCTTCTTCCTGCTTTTCACGATGGCCAATGTTGGTTTGCCTGGCACTTCTGGTTTTGTTGGCGAGTTCTTGACCATTATCGGGACATTCCAGGTCAGCACCTGGACTGCTTTATTGGCAGCAACTGGGGTCATTTTATCGGCTTCTTACGGTTTGTCACTTTATCGGCGTGTTAGTTTTGGCGCGTTAAGCAATGAGTCGCTCTTAGATATTAAAGACATGAACCGGCGGGAAATATTTATCATTGTGCCATTAGCCATTGCGACGCTTGTTTTTGGCTTCTGGCCGATGCCGATTTTAGATTTTACAGCAGTTTCCATTCAGAACCTGTTGGAAAATTACAATAATGCCTTTTTACCTTCGACCACCGGAATGTGAGGTCATAAAATGTTAATGCAAGATTTGATTATTTTTCTTCCGGAACTGACGCTCTTTATTGGGGCGATGGGGCTGTTGATGTTTGGCGCATATGCGACAGGCGACAGCTCGCGCTTGGTGAATTGGGGCGCGATTATTCTGGCTCTCGCGGCGGCGGTGATTGTGCTGGTTGAGGCGATGCCGAAACAAACCATTTTTAATGGTGCGTTGCAGGTTGATGGATTTACCAATCTGATGAAAGTGCTGACACTGGTGAGTGTGGCGCTGGCCTTGTTTATGGCGCAAGGTTTTATGGAAAAAGAAAAAATCGCCAGATTTGAGTTTCCGGTTTTGGTCATTCTGGCCACTTGCGGCATGCTGATTATGATTTCAGCCAATGATATGATTGCCTTATATATGGGGCTTGAGTTGCAAAGCTTGGCGCTTTATGTGGTGGCAGCCATAAATCGTGAGAGCGGACGCTCAACAGAGGCAGGGCTGAAATATTTTGTGCTGGGCGCGCTGAGTTCTGGCATGTTGCTTTATGGTATTTCGTTGATTTATGGCTTTACGGGTACAATCAACTTTACAGACCTTGCCTTGCTTGCCCCGCAAACAGAGGGCGCAAATCAGCTTGGTTTAATTTTTGGCTTGGTATTTATGCTGGCAGGCCTTGCTTTTAAGATTTCGGCAGTGCCGTTTCATATGTGGACACCCGATGTCTATGAAGGCGCGCCAACACCGGTTACCGCATTTTTTGCTGCTGCCCCAAAGCTGGCGGCGATGGCTTTGTTTTTGCGCGCGGTGATGGTGACATTCCCGAACTCTGTTGATATTTGGCTGCAAATTATTGTGTTTATGTCATTGGCCAGCATGGTGTTGGGGGCTTTTGCAGCGATTGGTCAAAATAACATTAAGCGTCTGATGGCTTATTCATCAATCGGGCATATTGGCTTCGCGTTGGTTGGTTTCGCGGCTGTTGGTCATGAAGGTGTGAGCGGGCTTATTATCTATATGATTTTATATGTCATTATGACGATTGGGACTTTCGCTTGCATTTTATCCATGCGGAATAATCAAGGAGTTGTGGAGCAAATTTCTGGTCTGGCGGGTCTCAGCCGTTCCCAGCCTGTGATGGCGTTTTGTTTGGCGGCCTTTATGTTCTCGCTGGCAGGTATTCCGCCATTGGCTGGCTTTTTTGGCAAGTTTTATGTGTTCCGTGCGGCCATCAATGCCGACCTTTATTTGCTTGCGATTGTCGGCGTTTTGGCAAGTGTGGTCGGGGCTTATTATTATTTGCGGGTCGTGAAAATCATGTATCTGGACGAGCCGCAAGAAGATGCGATTATTGCCATGCCAACGAATTTGCGCTTTGTTTCGGTGATTTGTGCAGGCATTCTTATCCTGTTTTTTGCGTATCCCGCGCCATTGGTTGAACTGGCTCAGTTTGCCGCAGATGCTTTGCTGGCAGATGTTCATTTTGCACAAACCCAGCTTGGGCACTAATGGCTGGCTTTCCAGAAGGCGTCAAATATCTTTCCTTTGCGGAGCTTGATAGCACAAATGAATATGCCCGCCGTCTGATTGCAGATGGTCATAATGCGACAGAGCAGCCCGTCTGGGTGCGTGCTGATGTGCAAACCGCAGGGCGCGGACGCCTTGGGCGGCACTGGACTTCAACCTCTGGTAATTTAATGGCAAGCTATGTTTGCGCCCCTCAATGCGCGCGCGAACATTTGGCAGAGTTAGGTTTTGTGGCGGGGCTTTCTGTTTATGATGCGTTGGCAGATGTGCTGTTAAATGACTTTACAAACGACTTGGCAAACGACAAATCCAAGCTACCTCTTAAGCTTAAATGGCCTAATGATGTATTGCTGGAGGACGCTAAAATCGCCGGACTTTTACTCGAAACACTTGATAAAGATATGCGCAATTTAGCGATTGGTATTGGTGTGAATCTCGTGTCCGCGCCAATTGATACGCCGTATCCAGCCATTGCATTAAAAACAGTGACTGGCATTGATGTATCGCCAGATGCATTTTTAGAAAAATTAGCGCAGCATTTTCACGACTGGCTAGGCAAATGGCAGCAAGAGGGGTTTGCGGCGCTCAAGCCCATATGGGTGGCGCGGGCGAAAGGGTTGGGCGAAGTCATTAGCGTCCGCCAGCCGCGTGAAACCGTAACTGGCAAATTTATCGATTTAACTGATGATGGGCGCTTGTGCCTCGAAACAGCTTCAGGCGAGGTGATGATGATTTCCGCAGGTGATGTTTATTTTCCGCAAGGGGCAGATGATGAGTAAGGACACAAATCTGGTTTTTGTACCGCTTGGTGGCACTGGCGAAATTGGCATGAACCTCAACCTTTATGGCTATGGCTCTTCAGGTGAGCGCGATTGGATTATGGTTGATGCGGGGGTGACATTTGGAGATGAGCGTGACCCGGGCATTGATGTGATTATGCCGGATACGCGGTTTATCGAGCAGCATAAAAAACGGCTCAAGGGGTTGGTTTTAACCCATGGGCATGAGGATCATATTGGCGCGGTAGCCTATTTATGGCCCCGCTTGCGCTGCCCTATTTATGCGACGCCCTTTACAGCAGAGCTTGTGAAGTTGAAATTAAAAGAGGCGGGGTTGGAAAATGAAGCACCGCTTCATATTTTATCGCTCGATGCGTCTTTCGCCTTAGGGCCTTTTCAGATTGATTTGATTGGACTGACCCATTCGATTGCGGAACCATTTGCGCTGGCCATACGCACCCCGCTTGGCAATATTTTGCACACGGGTGACTGGAAAATAGATACCAATCCATTGATTGGCAAAGTCACGGATAGCGAGTCGCTCAAAGCATTTAGCGAAGAGGGGGTCGAGGCGATTATTTGTGACTCGACCAATGTTCTCTCGCCGGGTTTTTCTGGTTCAGAATCTGAAGTTGCAGAAGGGCTTTTGGAAACCATTAAAGATTGCACAGGCCGTGTTGTGGTGACGACATTTGCATCAAATGTATCGCGATTGGCTGCCATTGGCCGCGCTGCCAAAGCCTGTGACCGGCATTTGACACTTGTGGGGCGCGGCATGCACCGGATCTATAATGCGGCGCGCAAAACTGGATATTTGAAAGATTTCCCCAAGCTGATTTCAGAAGAGGAAGCGGGGTATTTACCACCTGATAAATTGCTGATTCTTTGCACTGGTTCACAAGGTGAGCCGCGTGCCGCTTTGGCGCGTATCGCCGCAGGCACGCACCCGCATCTGGTTCTTGAAAAAGGCGATACGGTTATTTTTTCTTCCAAAATGATACCGGGTAATGAAACGGGTATCTTAGATTTACAAAATCGCTTAGCGGGGCTTGATGTGACGATTTTGACATCTGGTGAAAAATGCTTGCATGTATCGGGGCACCCTAATCGCGAGGAACTGGTGCAAATGTATGATTGGGTGAAGCCAAAATATGCTGTGCCTGTTCATGGTGAGCATCGTCATTTGTTGGCACATGCGGATTTAGCTGAATCATTGGGGGTGGAAAAAGCGATACGCGCCCGCAATGGCGATATGGTCAAGCTTTTGCCCGGTGAGGCAGAAATTATTGATGTTGTGGTCAAGGGGCGGGTGCATCTTGATGGTGATGTGTTTATGTATGAGCATGAAAGCCCCGCCATTGCACGGCGTAAATTAGCTTTTGCAGGTGTGGTGAGTGTGGCCATTGCGCTTGACCAGAGCAACCGCGTGGCGGGGTCGCCAGCCATAAGCCTGATGGGTCTGCCTGATGATGACGGTTTGGGCGTGCGGCTTAAAGATTGGATAAGCGATGCGGTGGAGCGGGCTTTGCCTGAAAATGGTAAAATCACGCCAGAGCGCGCGCGTGAAGATGTTAAAAATTATGTGCGGCGCGAAATGCGTCGTCGATGGGGCAAAAAGCCAGAAGTTATGGTAAGCTTTTGTGAAGTATAAAATTAAAAGAGGTAGAGCGTGATTGAGATAAATTTCACTTTCGGTTTGGCGATTTACGGCATGATTTGGTTTTTGTCGTTGTTTATTATTCTCCCCTTTGGTGTTGTCACGCAAGAAGAGGAAGGCGATATTGAGCCTGGTTCGCCTAAAAGCGCGCCGCATCAACCCAATATCTTAAAAAAAATGGGTTTCACGACTTTGCTCGCCACTGTGCTTTATGGGTTTGTGTTTTGGGTTTTGACTTCTGGTGTTTTAAGCGGTAATGGCTAAAACAGACTGACTAAAGAGACGACACTATGCGCTTATCGAAATATTTTTTGCCGACATTAAAAGAAAACCCTGCTGAGGCTCAAATTGTGTCTCATCGCCTGATGTTGCGGGCGGGCATGGTGCGCCAGTCAAGCGCGGGGATATATAGCTGGCTTCCGCTTGGTCAGCGCGTATTGACCAAAATAGCCCAGATTGTGCGCGAAGAGCAAAACCGTGCTGGCGCTTTGGAAGTTTTAATGCCGACCATTCAATCAGCAGAATTATGGCAGGAATCTGGGCGTTATGAAGATTACGGCAAAGAGATGTTGCGTATCACTGACCGCCATGACCGCGCTTTGCTTTATGGCCCAACCAATGAAGAGCAAATCACCCAAATTTTTAGAGATAATGTGCGCAGTTATAAAGACTTGCCGCGCAATCTTTATCATATTCAGTGGAAGTTTCGTGATGAAATTCGCCCGCGCTTTGGCGTGATGCGCGGGCGTGAGTTTTTGATGAAAGATGCTTATTCATTTGATTTGGACGAGGCATCAGCGCGTCAATCTTATCAAAAAATGTTTGTGGCTTATTTGCGTACTTTTGAACGCCTTGGCCTGCGCGCTATACCCATGGCAGCTGATACCGGACCAATTGGCGGGGATATGAGCCATGAATTTATTATTTTGGCAGAAACCGGCGAGTCAGAGGTGTTTTGCCATCGTGATTTAATTGATTTATCCGCCCCGAGCGATGCGGTGGATTATGAAAGCGATTTGGAACCAATTATCGCGCAATATACTTCTGCTTATGCCGCGACAGATGAAAAGCATGATGAGGCGCAGTTCCATAAAGATGTGCCTGAAGACAAACGCGTGCAAGCGCGTGGCATTGAGGTTGGGCATATTTTCTATTTTGGTGACAAATACTCAAAAGCCATGAATTGCACTGTGGCGGGGCCAGACGGTAAGGAAACATTGGTTCATTCAGGCTCTTATGGTATTGGCGTATCGCGCCTTGTTGGAGGCATAATTGAGGCCAGCCATGATGATGATGGTATTATTTGGCCCTTTGCGGTGGCACCGTTTCATGTTGGCTTGATAAACTTGAAAACCGGTCATGAACTAACCGATGCGCTTTGTGCCAAACTTTATGACGCGCTTGAGGGCATTGGCATTGAAGTTTTATATGATGACCGCGATGAACGCGCGGGGTCAAAATTTTCAAACATGGATTTAATTGGCTTGCCTTATCAGGCCGTGATTGGGCCACGCGGGGCTGAGGCAGGCGAAATTGAGATTAAAAATCGCGCCACAGGGGAAAAGCAAAACTTGACCCTAGAGCAAGCAGTTGAGATGTTTCGTCAAATAAAACATAATCAATAAAGCACAACCAAATTAAGGTCAGGGGATAAGAGAGGATAAGCACAAAGCATGAGCAAAAGCTTAAATCAATCTCCCTTTGCCAGTTATGAATGGCTGCTTGCGTTTCGCTATATTCGTTCGAAGCGGCGCGAGAGTGTGATTTCCCTTATCTCTTGGGTTTCTTTTTTAGGTATCATGCTAGGCGTGGCGACTTTGATTATCGTCATGGCGGTTATGAATGGCTTTCGCACAGATTTACTTGACCGGATTTTAGGGGTTGGGGGGCATGCAACAGTGCGCTCTTTGACTGCGAGTTATGATGATATTTATCAGGTTCAATCTAAATTAAGCGCGGTTGACGGCGTGGTGCGTGTGACGCCATTTCTCGAAGGTCAGGTGATGGTCTCCTCTGGCAATGCGGCGCGCGGGGCGATTGTGCGCGGGTTACCGCAAAAAAATCTGGAAAGTTTTCCTATTTTATCGCGCAATATTTTGGCTGGTGATTTGCAAACCATCGCGGCGGGCAATCAAATCGCAATAGGTAGCCGGCTGGCCCAAAGACTGGGGTTGGATATTGGTTCATCACTTGCGCTGATAGCCCCTAAAGGTGCGGTCACGCCCTTTGGTACCACACCGCGTTTGCGCTCATATGAAATTGCCGCGATTTTTGAGGTTGGGCTGTCTGAATATGATTTGAATTTTATTTTCACCAATGATGAAACGCTTGGCGCGCTGATAGGTGCTAAGCTTGAACAGGGCGCGTTAGAGGTTGTGGTTTCAGATCCGGATAAAATTCGGTTGATGCGGGACAGCCTAGAGGCGGCCAGTCCTGAAGAAATTTATATTGTGGACTGGAAGCAAGCCAATGCGACTTTATCTGGCGCATTAGAGGTTGAGCGCAATGTTATGTTTTTAATCCTGACCCTGATTTTATTGGTCGCGACATTAAACATTGTTTCGGGGCTGGTGATGCTGGTGAAAGATAAAAGCCGAGATATTGCAGTTTTGCGCACTATGGGCGTTTCACGCGGCGGTATTTTACGGATATTTTTTATGGCGGGCGCCTCCATCGGGATTGTTGGCACATTGGCCGGTCTTTTGCTTGGGGTGGTGTTTTGCGAAAATATTGAAGCCATCAGGCAGTTCATCACGGCGGTTAGTGGGGCAGAATTATTTCCGGCTGAGGTTTATTTCTTGCGTGAATTACCCGCTACAATGGTGTTTGAAGAAGTTGCGCTGGTGGTCGCTATGGCGCTTGGGTTGAGTTTTATCTCAACGCTTTATCCTGCTTGGCGGGCAGCTAAGCTTGAGCCTGTGGAGGCTTTGCGCAATGAGTAAGCCAGACGCTATTTTATCCATTACGGGGCTAACGCATATTTACCAGCAGGCTGAGCGTCAGGTTGAGGTGTTGCGCGGCGCCAATCTTGAATTGGCGGCGGGGGAGATTGTTGGTCTTGTGGGGCCATCTGGTGCGGGCAAATCAACCCTCATGCATTTGGCTGGCTTGCTTGAGACGGTTCAGGACGGTGTGGTGCGCGTGCAGGGGCAGGATATGTCTGCTGCGCGTGAGCAACAGCGCACCCATTTTCGCCGCCATCATATTGGTTTTGTGTACCAGTTTCATAATTTGCTGGCCGAATTGACGGTGATTGAAAATGTCGCCATTGCGGCGCGTATTGCGGGTGACACCAAACAAGGTGCGGCTGAAAAAGCAGTGCCACTTCTGACGGCCTTAGGTCTGGGGGAGCGGTTGAGTCATTTCCCATCTGAGCTGTCAGGTGGTGAACAGCAACGCGTCGCCATTGCGCGGGCCTTGGTCAACCAACCGGTTTTGGTTTTGGCTGATGAACCCACTGGTTCTTTGGATACGGAAACAGGGCAGGCGGTGTTTGATTTAATGATGCAGGCTTTGAAAGCGCAAGGGGCGGCAGCGTTAATCGCGACCCATAATATGGCACTGGCCCAGCGTCTGGATCGAATTGTCCGGCTGGAAGAGGGCGTGCTGAAATAAGCACTCAAACTTTCTACATAATTACAGATGGTTAGAGCTGGTTTGCAGATATTAAAAAAAGCTTTGACAATAAGAACAAAACATGAACATAATAAATGAAATAAAGGAGTTTATGATGAAAAAATATGTAGAAGATGTGTTGGCAATCTTATCCCTTTCTGCCTTTGGTTATATGGTTATGTTTTGGGGCAGTGTGGCCGAAGCGTTGATGAACTAAGTGGTGTAAAATTACCCCCAGCTTTTTGGCCTATGGAGGGCCACAAAAGGTGACAAAACAAGTGATGCGTCAGACAATAAGGTAGATTCGGTTTTATTTTTTAGGCGCTTTGAACTGTCACGATGACTGACGCTGTCACACATAAATTAATGGAAAGCTTGCCGCATACGGCAAAATTTGTGCATTTGCGGGTGCACAGCGCTTATTCCTTACTGGAAGGTGCGCTCAAAGTTGCCAATATCAACAATGCCTGTTTGCGCTTTGACGCGCCCGCCATTGCGATTACCGATAGAAATAATTTATTTGGCGCCCTCGAACTTTCTGAAACATTGGTGGATAAGGGGGTTCAGCCTATTACGGGTGTGACACTGGCGCTTGTGGGCGATAAAGATATTGCCGCTTTGCCAGAAACAAACCTATTGACCAAAGGGTTGTTGCCGCATCTGGTGTTTTATGTGCAAAACGAAGAGGGCTATGAAAACCTCATGGCTTTGGTGAGCGCCGCGCATTTACAGGAAAATGAAACCGGTTATGCGGGGGTGCCTTTTGAAAAAATTGAACAACACCATGCCGGATTGATTTGTTTGACAGGTGGGCCTGAAGGGCCCGTGAACCGCCTTTTTGAAGCTGAAAAACCAGAGCAGGCCGAAGCGTATTTGGCCCGCCTAAAAGCAGTTTTTGGAGACCGGCTTTATGTGGAGCTGCAACGCTATAATTTGCCTAATGAGGGGATTGTTGAAAACCTGCTTATTGATGCCGCCTATGCGCAGGAAGTTCCGTTGGTGGCGACCAATCAAAGTTTTTTCGAGTCGGAAGAGGACTATGAAGCCCATGATGCACTTTTATGTATTGCGGGCGGCACTTATACGGTTGAAGAAAGCCGGCGGCAATTAACGCCAGACCATCGGTTGAAATCGGCAAAAGAAATGCTGTCTTTGTTTGCGGATTTGCCTGAGGCGAGCGAAAACACAATTGAAATTGCGCGCCGATGTGCGTATCGGCCGTTGCAACGCGAGCCTATTTTGCCGCCCTTTGATGGGGGCAAAGAGGCCGAAGAATTAAAGCGTCAGGCCGAGGAGGGCCTGCGGCAGCGCTTAAAAGAAAACCCACCCGCGGTTGATATTGAGGTTTATGAAAAAAGGCTCGCTTATGAGTTAGGCATCATCACCGAAATGGGGTTTCCAGGTTATTTCCTTATTGTTGCTGATTTCATCAAATGGTCGAAAGACCATAAGGTAGCGGTAGGGCCTGGACGTGGCTCAGGTGCTGGTTCGGTGGTGGCGTGGGCGCTCACCATTACAGACCTTGACCCTTTGCGGTTTAATTTGCTGTTTGAGCGGTTTTTGAACCCTGAGCGTGTGTCCATGCCGGACTTTGACATTGATTTCTGCCAGACGCGCCGCGATGAAGTTATTCGCTATGTGCAGCAAAAATATGGTCAAGCTCAGGTTGCGCAAATTATCACTTTTGGAAAATTGCAGGCGCGTGCTGTGTTGCGCGATGTGGGGCGGGTTTTGCAATTGCCTTATGGGCAGGTGGATAGGCTGTGCAAAATGGTGCCGAATAATCCAGCCAACCCCGTGACGCTGCAAGAAGCCATTGACGAGGAAACCCGCCTGCAAGAAGAGCGCGATAGTGATCCAAAAGTGCAACAGCTTATGGATATCGCGCTGAAGTTGGAAGGGCTTTACCGCCATGCCTCGACCCATGCGGCGGGGGTTGTGATTGGAGACCGTCCATTAGAAAAGCTGGTTGCGCTTTATCGTGACCCAAAATCAGATATGCCTGTTACCCAGTTTAATATGAAATGGGTTGAAAAAGCGGGCTTGGTGAAGTTTGACTTTTTGGGCTTGAAAACCCTAACGGTGATTGAAAAAACCATTGAACTCTTGGCACAAAAAGGCATTGAGATTGATATCAATAAAATTCCTTTTGATGACCCGAAAACATTCGAGCTATTGGGGGCTGGTGACACGGTTGGCGTGTTTCAGCTTGAAAGCGCGGGCATGCGCGATGTTTTGAAAAAAATGCAGCCGGATAGTTTTGAAGATATCATCGCCCTTGTGGCGCTTTACCGCCCTGGTCCGATGGATAATATCCCGACCTATATTGCCTGTAAAAAGGGGGAAGAAGAACCCGATTACATGCATGAAATGTTGCAGCCTATTTTGGAAGAGACTTATGGGGTGCCAGTTTATCAAGAGCAGGTGATGCAAATTGCGCAGACCATGTCTGGCTATTCGCTTGGGGAGGCGGATTTACTGCGCCGCGCTATGGGTAAAAAAATCAAATCCGAAATGGACGCGCAAAAAACCCGCTTCATTGAGGGGGCAAAAGCAAATCAAGTTACCGAAAAAGCGGCAAGTCAAATTTTTGATCAGGTAGAGGCTTTTGCCGGTTATGGTTTTAACAAATCCCATGCCGCCGCTTATGCGCTCATTGCATATCAAACAGCCTATCTCAAAGCCAATTATCCTGTGGCTTTTTTGGCGGGTTCCATGTCGCTCGATTATCACAATACAGATAAGCTGCAAGTTTTTGTACAAGATGCGCGCGCGCATGAGATTGAAGTATGCACACCAGATGTCAATCATTCAGGCGTGCTTTTTGAGATTGATGAAAATAAAATTTTCTATGCAATGGCAGCGATTAAAAATGTCGGCATTCAGGCGGTGACAGATATTGTCACCATTCGTCAGGAAACAGGGGAATTTCAAAATATCTTCGATTTTGCTAAACGGGTTGGGGAGGCTGGCCTGAACCGGCGTATGCTTGAAAATATGATTGCTGCGGGTTGTTTTGACCGTTTAGAGCCAGACCGCGCGCGGCTTTATGGCGGGGTGGATTTGTTGCTGACAGAGGCCAATTTGGCGGCTGAGGAAAAGCGCACCAAACAAGATAATTTATTCGGTGAGGTAGATATTGCCCAATCTGTACAGTTGCCCCCCGCAATGGCTTGGTCACCGATAGACCGGTTAACCCATGAATTTAATGCGCTGGGTTTTTATCTCACAGGTCACCCCATGGACGATTATAAAATTGCGTTGCGGCGGTCCAATGTGCGCCAGTATGTTGATTTGCAAAATACAGTTGAAAAAGAAGTCCTTATCGCTGGAACGCTGAGCAAAATAGACCAGCGCACGGCGAAATCAGGCAATCCTTTTGCTTATTTAGGTTTGTCAGACCCGTCTGGTCAGTTTGAAGTTATTGTTTTTTCTGAAGCGCTTAACCGCTCACGCGACTTGTTGGAGGTTGGCACATCTGTTGTGATTAGCGCGAAAATCAGCTATCGCGACGATAATATGGATTTGCAGGCCACCGCTATTCGCCCTGTTGATGATGTTGTTGCCAACAGCTCGGCTGGCTTGCGCATATTTGTTGAAAACCAAGAAGCGCTCAAAAATATCCATAGCCAGCTTTCTGCCGTGGGTGAAAAACGCAAAACTGCCCAGCAAGCCGGCAATGTGTCTTTACTGTTTCAAAATGATTTGCATCAAATCGAAATGCGCCTGCCGCAAAGCTATGCCATTACGCCGCGTGTGACGGGGGCGGTTAAAGCACTATCGGGTGTGTTGCATGTTGAAGAATTATAAGCTTTTCAATGGCATGATTTAATCCGTAAAAAAGCCAGATGAAGGCTTGCCAAATACCCCTTTCTCGCCTATAAAACGCGCATTACGCACATAAGGGAATGCTCACGTCGAGCTGCTCTGGTGTTGTCAGGTGGCAATTCCGTCCCTTATGGAGGTTTAACCGGAGAAAAGGAGACGAGTTTATGGCCCTGCCTGAATTCAATATGCGTCAATTATTAGAAGCCGGTGTTCACTTTGGACACCAGACCCATCGGTGGAATCCGAAAATGGGTCAGTATATTTTTGGTGATCGCAATGGCGTTCACATTATGGATTTATCCCAGACAACCCCATTATTGCATCAAGCCCTTGTGGCAGTGCGCGACACTGTTGCCAGTGGTGGTCGTGTGTTGTTTGTCGGTACCAAACGACAAGCCTCTGAGGTGGTTGCAACGGCGGCAAAACAATGCGCCCAATATTACATGAACTCACGCTGGCTTGGCGGGACTTTGACAAATTGGAAAACAATTTCAAATTCCATCAAACGCTATCGTGAATTGGAAGAAAAACTCACTGATGAAGGCTCACAAGGCCTGACCAAGAAAGAGATTTTGAACCTCACACGTGAGCGCGATAAATTGGAACGCGCCATTGGTGGGATTAAAGATATGGGTGGCATTCCAGATATTATGGTTGTCATTGATACAAATAAAGAATCCATCGCTATCGCCGAAGCGCATACGCTGGGTATTCCAGTCATTGCGGTGCTGGACAGTAACTCAAACCCTGATGGCATCACTTATCCAATTCCTGGTAATGACGATGCGACCCGTGCGATTGAGCTTTATTGTGACCTCATTTCTAAAGCGGCGATTGATGGCATTGAGCAAGGCCAGTCAGCTTCTGGTGTGGACTTGGGCGCGCAAGCTGAGCCAATGGCTGAAAGTTTAAGCGAAGCACCTGCTGAAGAAGCTGTGGAAGCCCCAGCCGAAGAACAAGCCGAAGAACAAGCCGAAGCTGCTGCGGAAGTGGCAGCCGCCTCGGAAGAGGGTGAAAGCAAAGAAGCTGGTGAAGCTGACGCTTCTGAATAATTGAAAAGATAAGGAGAAACCGATGGCTGATATTACCGCTGCTATGGTTAAAGATCTGCGCGAAAAAACAGGCGCAGGCATGATGGATTGTAAAGCTGCATTAAATGAAACATCAGGCGATTTGGAAGCGGCTGTTGACTGGTTGCGGACCAAAGGTCTGGCGAAAGCAGCGAAAAAGGCTGGCCGCGTGGCGGCTGAAGGGCTGGTAGCTGTTGCGACTGATGGCGTGACCGGCGCACTGGTTGAGGTGAATTCTGAAACAGATTTTGTTGCCCGTAACGATACTTTTCAAAACATGGTTGCCGATATTGCCAAGCTGGCTGTTGGTGTTCATGGTGATTTTGACGCGCTTTTGGCGGCTGAATATCCGGGTGCTTCTAAGTCTGTTCAAGACCATGTTTCTGAGATGGTTGGCACAATTGGTGAAAATATGAATGTCCGCCGCGCAAGTGGCCTGTCTGTCGAAAAGGGCGCGATTGCCTCTTATATTCATGGTCAGGTTGTTGACGGACAGGGTAAAATTGGGGTTCTGGTCGGGCTTGAGTCTGATGGTGATGTTGCCAAATTGGAGGCCCTTGGTCGTCAAATCGCAATGCATATTGCGGCAACGAACCCGCTGGCAGCAACTGTCGAAGATTTAGACCCTGAAGAAGTGCAGCGCGAGCGCGATGTGCTTGTTAATGAAGCCCGTGAAAGCGGTAAGCCGGAAGAAATTATTGAAAAAATGGTCGATGGCCGTATTCGCAAATTCTTCCAAGAAGTTGTCTTGCTTCAACAGGTTTTTGTCATTGATGGTGAAAATACAGTTGAGAAAGTTCTCAAAAATGCCGAAAGTGATGTTGGCGCACCTATTACATTAAAAGGGTTCGTCCGATTCGGTCTTGGTGAAGGCATTGATAAAGGGCCTGAAGAGGACTTTGCCGCAGAAGTAGCGGCTGCTGTGAGCAGCTAAGAAGTTTTGAAGGAGAAAAAAGCGATGGGCAATCGAAGCAAGTTCAAACGCGTTCTCCTTAAAATTTCTGGTGAGGCCCTGATGGGCGATGGTGCTTATGGTATTGATGTCGGCACAGTTGACCGTATTGCCCATGAAGTTCGCCAAGCCACCGAAAATGGTTTTGAGCTTTGCCTCGTCATTGGTGGCGGTAATATTTTCCGAGGATTATCTGGCGCGGCGGGCGGTATGGACCGCTCGAGCGCTGATTATATGGGCATGCTGGCAACAGTCATGAATGCGCTGGCCATGCAAAATGCCCTAGAACGACAGGGCATTGCCACCCGCGTTCTTTCGGCAATTCCGATGACAACTGTTTGCGAGCCTTATATTCGCCGCCGCGCCATACGCCATATGGAAAAAGGGCGAGTTGTCATTTTTGCTGCAGGTACAGGTAACCCGTTTTTTACAACCGATACGGCAGCGGCTTTGCGGGCGGCGGAAATGAATTGCGATGCGTTGATGAAAGGCACAAATGTTGATGGCGTTTATACGGCAGACCCGAAAAAAGATGAAACTGCTGAGCGTTATGATAGTCTTACATATATGGATGTCTTATCAAAAGACCTGAAAGTGATGGATGCATCTGCGGTTAGCCTGTCGCGGGAAAATAAAATTCCGATTGTGGTTTTCAGCATTCAATCCGCAGGCGCATTGTTAGATGTCTTGCAAGGTGAAGGTCTTTGTACAATTGTAGAAGAAGGCTAGAAAGAACAGGATAAAAATGTCTATTGATTTGAATGAAATTGAGCGCCGTATGGAAGGCGCATTGACAACCATGAAGTCAGATTTTGCTGGTTTGCGCACAGGGCGCGCAAGCGCCAATTTGCTTGACCCGATTATGGTTGAAGCTTATGGCCAGAAAATGCCGATTTCGCAAG
Organism: Parvibaculaceae bacterium; assembly: GCA_965217015.1. Lineage (GTDB taxonomy): Bacteria > Pseudomonadota > Alphaproteobacteria > RS24 > RS24 > JAYQKL01. The sequence continues at coordinate 428,950 of OZ244224.1, forward strand.
TTGGCACGGTTTCTGTTCCAGAGCCGCGCATGCTGTCTGTGCAGGTTTGGGATAAAGGGCAGGTGGCGTTGGTTGAAAAGGCTATTCGTGAAGCGGGGCTTGGCCTTAACCCTATGGCAGATGGCCAACTGGTGCGCATTCCTTTGCCTGAATTAAACGAGGAACGCCGCGAAGAGCTAGTAAAGGTGGCTGGCAAATATGCTGAGCAAGCGCGTATTGCGGTGCGCAATGTAAGACGCGATGGCATGGACCAGCTTAAAAAGGCAGAAAAAGACGGTGAAATTGGTCAAGATGAGCAAAAAGCTTATGCCGATGATGTCCAAAAACTGACCGATGATAAAGTCAGCGAGATTGATAATTTATTATCCACCAAAGAAGGGGAAATCCGTCAGGTATAGGGTGAAAATATGAAGACCCCTCAAATGACAAGCCAAAAAAAATATCCCCATCATGTTGCCATTATTATGGACGGCAATGGGCGTTGGGCAAGTCAGCGTGGGTTGCCGCGTAGCGAGGGGCACCGCGTGGGGGTGCAATCTGTGCGTCAACTTGTGGAATACCTTAAAAACACCCAAGTCAAAACTCTAACGCTTTATGCTTTTTCAACCGAAAATTGGAACCGCTCGGAGCTTGAGATAAATTTCTTAATGGGGCTGGTAAAAACCTATATTTCGCAGGATTTAGAAAAACTTCATAAAGCTGATGTGCGGATTAAAATCATCGGCCAAGAAGAAGGTTTGGCGGCTGATATTGTAAAGCTTATGAAAAAAGCAGAAGATACAACTGCGCAAAACAAATCACTTACTCTGCAAATTGCTTTTAATTATGGGACTTGGCAAGAAGTGACGGCCATGGCCAAAAATCTGGTTGCGCAGGCCGAGCAGGGGGTGTTGTCATCAGGCGATATAAGTGAAGAGACCATTCGCCAAAATTTAATGACAGCAGATATTCCAGACCCTGACTTGATTATTCGAACCAGTGGTGAGCATCGTCTGAGTAATTTTATGCTTTTACAAAGTGCTTATGCAGAGCTGGTGTTCCAGCCTGTTTTATGGCCTGATTATTCAGCTGATGACTTTGAGGCAGCAATAGATGAATTTTTATCGCGCAATCGCCGTTTTGGCCATGCAGATGAGTTCGATGGTCAACAAACCGCTCAAGAAGAAGATGACCCCGCGCCCACCATTGAGGCGACTGGATGAGCTTGTCTGACACGCCTGTTTTAATCCGGTTATGGCAGGCTTTGAAGCTCCGGATTTTAACCGCTTTGGTGCTTTTACCCATTGTTATCGCCGTTCTTTATCTTGGCGGGTATGTATTTGCTGGGTTTATTGTGCTCGCTGGGTTCTTGCTGGCCTATGAATGGGTTGGTATTGTTGATGCGGCGAAGCAAAAACCTGCCACACTCTGGCTTTTTCTTTCGCTTGTGCCGGTTCTTTATCTCGCCAATCAAGGGCATTTAGAACAAGCCCTATTGGTGGTGCTTGGTTTTTTTGTGCTGCATTTTGTGGTGACTTTGGTGGCCCGCGCGCAATTTTTATTATGGCTCGGCGGCTTTGCCTATCTTGCGCCCGCCTTGGCCAGTATTATTTTGATACGAAACCATGTTGAAGACGGCATGGTTTTGGTTTTTTATCTTTTTTTAATGGTTTGGCTTACTGATATTTTTGCCATGTTTGCAGGAAAAACCATAGGCGGCCCGAAATTAGCACCTGTCATTTCACCCAATAAAACCTGGGCTGGGTTGATGGGGGGCATGTTAGGAGCCATGGTTGGCGGCGTGATATTTGCGTTGGTTCTTGATATTTCGGTCAGCCTGTCACTGTTGCTTATCAGCGCTTTTTTTGCGGTTATCGCACAAGCGGGGGATTTGGTGGAATCATGGGTAAAGCGCCGTTTTCAGGTCAAAGATAGCGGCAGCTTATTGCCGGGGCATGGCGGCCTGTTAGACCGCGTAGATGGCGTGATTTCAGTGTTTCTTATCGCCTATATCATCATATATTTTCGTGCGTCCGCAGAGGGCGCATTCAGTGCCAAAGCAATATGGGTGTGGTGATGCAAAAGCAAACAAATTGCGAGCGTATTAGCATTTTAGGGGCAACGGGTTCGATTGGTGACAGCACGCTCGATATTTTATCGCACCACCAAGATAATTTTGAAATCGTGGCGCTGACGGCGCATGAGAATGTTGAAAAATTGATTATGCTTGCGCGCGCACATCAGCCAGAACTGGCTGTGATTGCTAATCCAGCGCATTATGAAAAACTCAAAACCGCTTTAGCGGATACAGATATTGAGGTGGCATCTGGTAGGGAGGGGCTGTTAGAGGCTGCCAGCCGCCCGGTTGACCGATGCATGGCGGCAATTGTTGGGTTTGCTGGCTTACCAGCGAGTTTGAAAGCCCTAGAACATGCCAAAATTATGATGCTCGCTAATAAGGAATGCTTGGTGAGCGCAGGCGAAGTTTTTATGGCCAAAGCCGCGCAATACGGGTGCCAGATTGTGCCCGTTGATAGTGAGCATAATGCGCTTTACCAACTTATTCATGACCGCCCATTATCCGAAGTCTCACATTTTACCCTGACGGCTTCAGGTGGTCCGTTTCGTGAGTTTACAAAAGAACAGCTTCAAAAAGTAACGCCTGAAATGGCCAAGCAGCACCCGACATGGTCGATGGGGGATAAAATATCTATCGACTCGGCAAGTCTTATGAATAAGGGGCTGGAGCTGATTGAAGCTAAATATTTGTTCGATTTGCCGGCAGATAAATTTGATGCAATTGTGCACCCGCAATCCATTGTGCATGGGTTTGTGCATATGGCCGATGGTTCTGTTTTGGCTCATATGGGCGCGCCGGATATGCGGATACCCATTTCTTATTGTCTTGGATATCCTGACCGCCTGCCATCATCGGCGCCACAACTTGATTTGTCTCAACTGACTGAGCTTTCGTTTTATGCCGCTGATGAAGAAATGTTTCCTTGTTTGCGCCTCGCAAAACAAGCCATGAAAATCGGCGGCGGTCTGACCACAGCGTTGAATGCCGCAAATGAGGTTGCCGTCGCCGCATTTTTGGAACAAAAACTGTCCTTTTTGGGGATTCCAGCTCTGATAGAAGCGGTTCTCCCCGCCTTTGAAGGGGGGCTGCAGACCGATATTGACACGATTTATGAAATTGACCGTGCCTGTCGGGAATTGGCGCAAGAAAAAATATCAAAAAAGGCAGTTTTTTAACCGAAACCCCTGTATTTATGCTAAAAACGGAAACTTAAGAACAGAGTAAAATCAATAAGAGGTGCGCTTTGGAAATGCTATCATCTATCGGCTTGGGTTATATTTTGCCCTTTCTTGCTGTTATTACGGTTGTCGTGTTCTTCCACGAATTAGGCCATTTTTGGGTGGCACGGCTTTGCGGTGTGCGCGTTGATGCGTTTTCAATTGGTTTTGGTCGCGCCCTGACGAGCTGGACAGATAAAAAAGGCACGGTTTGGAAAATTGGCTGGCTCCCTATGGGCGGCTATGTCAAATTTTATGGCGATGAGTCTGTGGCCAGTAATCCGGACGCGGATAAGCTGTCGCAATTAAGCGAAGAAGATAAGCAGGAAATTTTTCACTTCAAACCGCTTTGGCAGCGCGCTGCTATTGTTGCGGCGGGTCCTTTTGCTAATTTTTTATTGGCAATTGTGATTTTTACCGGACTGTTTTCAATTTTTGGCGAACGCGTTGTTACCCCTGTCGTCAACGAGGTTGTGGCAGAAAGCGCGGCGGCGCGAGCAGGGTTTCAATCAGGTGATGTGATTTTAGCTGTTAATGGTTCGCTGGTTGATAGTTTCTCCGATGTTCAGCGCGTGGTGAAACTCAACCCTGAAACTAATCTGGAATTTATGGTTAATCGTGGCGGTGTGGAAACTTTATTGCTCGCCCGTCCGGATTTGCGAGTTGAGAAAGACCGCTTTGGCAATGTCTATAATGTTGGGCGCTTGGGTATTTCAAACGCCAATGACCCGCAATATATCCAGCATGTCCGCCATGACCCCATCACCGCCATTGGCATGGGGGTGAAGGAAACCAATTTTATCATCACGCAAACATTTGTATCGATTGGGCGCATTATTGTCGGGCGTGAATCTGCTGATGCCTTGGGCGGGCCCATTCGGATTGCTCAAATATCAGGCGAGATGGCCAGCATCGGGCTGGCGGCTTTTATCAATTTGGTCGCGTTGATTTCAGTCAGCATTGGTCTCATCAATTTATTCCCTGTACCAATGCTCGATGGCGGTCATTTGCTGTTTTATTCTTTTGAAGCTGTTTTGGGGCGTCCGCTTCCGGAAAAGGTCCAGGAGACAAGCATGCGAATTGGTTTGGCTTTGGTTTTGATGTTATTTATCTTTGTAACTTGGAATGATTTGACCTGACCGAATCTGTTTAATTTATCTAAACCCTGTTTTGGGTAGGGCAATATACTGGAAAATGAAAATGCGGCCATATAATTTAATCCCCTCACTTTTAATCGCTTTTTTCCTCTCTCTTTCGCCGGTTCTGGCGCAAACAGAGGGGGCTGAAAATACTGAGCAAGTGGTGGCTGACACAACGCCAATCGCGTTTATTCAGGTTGAGGGAAGTCAGCGCGTTGAGGCGGAAACCGTTTTATCATATATTTCACTGCAAGCTGGCCGCCCTTATGACCCAGAACTTGTTGATGAGTCGCTTAAATCATTGTTTAAGTCTGGCTTATTCGCCGATGTTACCATACAAAAATCAGGTGACGGCATTTTAATCACAGTGGTTGAAAACCCGATTGTGAACCGAATAATTTTTGAAGGCAATAATCAGGTTGAGGAAGAAGACCTGCTTAAGGATAGCACTTTGCGTGCGCGCCAGGTTTACACCCGCGCTAAAGTGCAGGACGATGTTGCACATTTTGTTGAAATCTATCGCCGTAAAGGGCGTTTTTCTGCTCGTATTGAACCGAAAGTGATTCAGCTTCCGCAAAATCGCGTTGATGTGATTTTTGAAATTGACGAGGGCGAAGTAACAAAAATCCGTTCGATTAATTTTATTGGCAATGACGCTTTTGATGATGACCGCCTGCGTGAAGAGGTGTCGAGTAAAGAAAGCCGTTGGTATAAATTCTTTGCCTCTGGCGATAAATATGACCCTGACCGTATTGCCTATGACCGCGAATTATTGCGGCGTTTCTATCTTGGGCGCGGCTATGCCGATTTTCGGGTGATTTCATCTGTGGCTGAACTGACCCGCGATGGTAAAGAGTTTTTCATCACCTTTAATGTTGAAGAGGGTGAGATTTACCAATTTGGTGATGGCAAGGTAAACAGCAAGGTTGAAGAAATTGACCCGATTGTTTTTGAAGGCATTATCCGCCATCAGTCAGGTCAGAAATACAATCTCAAACGCATAGATGATACGGTTGATGATTTAACGAAACTGCTTGGTGAGCAGGGTTATGCTTTTGCCGATGTGCGCCCGCGTGTACGCCGTGACAAAAAAAATCTGGTGGTGAATGTTGAATATCGGATTGAAGAAGGCCCACGTGTTTATGTTGAGCGCATTAACATTAACAATAATGTGCGCACGCAAGACCGCGTAATTCGGCGCGAAATGCGGCTCGATGAAGGTGATGCATTTAATCGGGTTTTGCTAAATCGCTCCGAGCGCGCCATTAAGGGGCTGGATTATTTCTCTGAAATTGAAATCACCGAGCACCCGGGTTCAGAGCCAGATAAGACGATTATTGATATTGATGTTGAAGAGCAATCAACGGGCGAGTTGTCCATCGGGGTTGGGTATTCCTCAACAGAAAACTTCTCAAGCCAGTTTTCAATTATTGAGCGCAATTTGCTCGGGCGTGGGCAGGTCTTGCAGTTTTCAACCTCTGTCAGCTCGCAGGTGCAGACCTTTAATCTTAATTTTGCTGAGCCATATTTCCTTGGGCGCGACCTTTATGCCAGTGTGAATCTATTCAGAACCACAACCGATTATGACACTGAAGCGAATTTGGAAACCGCGCAAACGGGGATTGGCACATCGGTGAGCTTCCCTGTTTCTGAAGATGGGCGGTTGTCACTGTTTACACGGGTGCTTGAAGATGAGCTGGTCAATGATGCTTATAATGCGCTTTTCCGCGAATATTTGCGACCTTATTCAGATTTCAAAGTTTCAGTTGGCTACACTTATTATATTGACAAGCGAGACGATAAAATCGACCCAACATCGGGCTGGAATTTTTCATTAAGCCAGGAACTAGCGGGGCCTGCGGGCGATGTCAGCTATTTGCGGACAACCAGTGTTTATGATTATTACCGTACATTTTTTGATGAGTGGATTTTCCACGCACGCGCTACCGTTGGGGCGATTGTCGATTATGATGATGACCCGATTTCATATAATGACCACTTCTTTGTTGGGGGGAGTGTGATCCGCGGGTTTAAGCGCTCAGGCGTTGGTCCGCGTGATATTTCCAGTAGTTATATATTGGGCTCCAAGCAATATGTTGCTGGCACGCTCGAAACACAAGTCCCGCTTGGTATTCCGAAGGATTTGGGTATTAAGGGATATGTCTTCACAGATTTTGGTATGCTTGGCGGCACTGATGTGCAGGCGGCCAACATCAAAGACGACTTTTCTTTACGAGCAACTTATGGTTTAAGTTTCTCATGGAAATCACCATTTGGGCCCGTGCGTTTTGACTTGGCGCGCCCAATTGTAAAAGAAAGCTATGATAGTGCACAATTCTTCCGGTTTACGGCTGGAACGAGATTTTAATAGAGAGGTTTATTATGTTTAAGAAAATAAGTTTAGCAATTATTGCCGCCTTGTTTTTGAGTGTTGCATCGCCTGCCATCGCGGCGGAGGCTTTGACTTTGGATATTGAAAAAATATTCTCAAATTCAAAAGCGGGGCAAAGCCTGATTGGTCAAATCAAAACACGGGCAGAAGCTTTGCAGGCAACACGTGATAAAGCGCAAAAAGAATTAGAGGGTGATGCAAAGAAAATTGATGAGCAGAAAACTTTGCTGACTCAAGAAGCTCTGCGGGCTAAGGCAGATGATTTGCGGTTGAAAGAAATTGCGAAAAACCAAGAGTTGCAGCAAGAGTTGCGTAAGCTGGAGGCTTCACAATTAACTGCGCGTAATGAAATTTTGAAAGCGCTGCAGCCGATTTTGAAAGATGTTATGGCCGAAAAAAAAGCGTCCATGATTATGGAAAAACGCGCTGTGCTGATTTCAAGCCCAGATATTGATGTTACTGATATTGTGGTCAAGCGCCTTGATGGGGTTTTGACTTCGGTTACATTGAAAGACCCTAAAAACTAACATTGCTCACATTGCTCATGGCTGATCCTCGATTTTTCTCAAAAGCACCTGCTGTCAAAGCCAAAGAATTAGCGGCGCATATTGAGTGTGAGATAATCGGGGACGCAGAGACAATGATTGAAAATGTTGCATCGCTAGCTCGCGCCCGAGCTGGCGATGTTTCTTTTTTTGAGGCGGATAGATATTTAGATAATTTGCGTGAGACGCAAGCCAGTGCGGTCATTATGCACCCTGATAAACGAGACCATGCTGCGCATTTGGATTGTGTTTTTATCACGCAAACGCCGTATCAAGACTTCGCGCGTGCAGTACAGTTTTTATATCCTGATGAAGTGCCGTCACAGAATATGAGCGGCATGCAAGAGCAAGCCATTCACCCAACAGCAAAAGTCGAAGATGAGGTTGAATTGGCGATTGGGGTGGTGATTGGCCCGCATGTTGAAATTGGTGCTGGCACAAAAATCGCGGCGCATAGCGTGATTGGTGCAGGCTGTGTCATCGGGCGCAATTGTCGTATCGGTGCGAATGTCAGCCTATCGCATACGCTGATGGGGGACGGTGTGTGTGTGCACCCGCAAGCCGCAATTGGTCAAGATGGTTTTGGTTTTGCGCCGGATATGACGGGCCATATTAAAATCCCTCAATTGGGGCGGGTGATTATTCAAAATAATGTTGAGATTGGTGCCAACACCACGATTGACCGCGGCGCGCTTGACGATACGATGATAGGCGAGGGGACGAAAATCGATAACTTATGTCATATAGCGCATAATGTTGTGATTGGGCGGCATTGCTTTTTTGCGGGGCAGTCAGGCGTGGCAGGCAGCACGCATATTGGTGATTTTGCATTTATTGGGGGAAAGGTTGGCATATCTGGTCATTTGACAATTGGGCAAGGTGTGAAGGTGCAAGGTGCCAGTGTGGTGACAAAAGACTTGCCAGATGGTGCGCATGTGTCGGGTTATCCGGCCCGTGATGTGCACATATGGCGGAAACAGGAAGCAACCCTTGCGCGACTGGCCAAAACAAAAGCTAAAAACAAAAGCTAAAAAGCGGTAATAAATCGCAATAATCCTTTATTTGTTTTCCGCCTCAAATCGTTTTACCCAAAATAGTGTAAAAATGAGGGCGTGACGATGACAATACACCCAACTGCAATTATTGAAGATGGCGCAAAAATAGGCTCTGGCGTTTCAATTGGGCCCTATAGCATTATTGGCAAGCATGTTGAACTTGGTGACGATGTGCAAATTGACTCTCATGTTGTGGTGACAGGCCAAACATCGATTGGCGCGCGCACACAGATTTTTCCTTTTGCTTCAATTGGCCATATTCCGCAGGATTTGAAATTTCAAGGCGAAGATACACGGCTTGAAATTGGCACAGATAACCGCATTCGTGAATATGTGACCATGAACCCTGGCACTGAAAATGGTGGCGGTATCACCAAAATTGGCAACCACGGGCTTTTTATGGCAGGCACGCATATTGCCCATGATTGCATGATTGGAGATCATGTTATATTGGCTAATAATGCGACTATTGCTGGTCATGTCGTGGTTGGTGACTATGCGATTTTTGGTGGCATGGCGGCGATACATCAGTTTTGCCATGTTGGCGCGCATGCTTTTTTAGGCGGCGGCAGTATTGTGGTGGAAGATGTGATACCCTATGGCACTGTGTCAGGCAATCGGGCTATTTTATCGGGTCTCAATTTGGTTGGGCTAAAGCGACGGGGTTTTGACAGAAGTCATATCCACGCCTTGCGCGGTTTTTATAAAACAGTGTTTGAAACAGCAAATGATACGAATTTAGAAGCACGCATTGCCTCAGGTGAAGCGGAATATGGTGGCACGCCGCTTGTTGATGAGTTGGTTCGCTTTTTAAGAAACGGGTCTGGTCGCGGATTTTGTTTAGACAAATCTTAATCGGGGTGTCATGAGCACACAAGACAAAGCGCAATATAATCCAGAGCTCACGCTAGGGCTTATTGCTGGCGGTGGCGATATGCCGTTTCGGGTGAAAGAGGCGGTGCAAGCGCAAGATGGGCGCATTCATATTTTAGGGATTAAAGGCTCGGTTGACGCGGCGCTCGGCAGTGTTGAGCAATATCCAATGGCGCATTTAGGGAAATTTATTAAAGCGTTAAAAAAAGCTGGCTGCCAGCAAGTTGTGTTGATTGGCAAAGTGCAACGCCCGAACTTACTCACCTTGCGCCCCGATATGGCGGGCATGAAAGCAATTGCACGGGTATTGGTTGAGAAAAGGCGCGGTGACGATGCGTTATTGCGCCAAATTTTACGGCTGCTGAGTGAAAATGGCATGTCTGTTCTGCCTGCCCAGGCGGTGGCGCCCAACCTTATGCCTGACGCCGGCGACCTGACTCATATGAAGCCAAATGCGATTGATGAAGAAGATATTGCTTTAGGGGTGCATATCACCCGCTCGATTGGTGCGTTGGATATTGGACAGGCCAGCATCGTGTGTCGGGGGCAGGTGCTCGCTGTTGAAGGCGTTGATGGGACTGATGCCTTGCTGGCGCGGGTGGCGCATCTGGACGAAAGCCTGCGCGGCAGTTCTAAAAAACCGCAAGGCGTGCTGGTAAAACTGCCAAAGCCGCAACAAGACCGCCGCATTGATATTCCAGCCCTTGGTATGCAGACGATTGAGAATGCCGCAAAAGCGTGTTTGGCTGGCATTGTGGTGGAAGCACAAGGGGCTATTATTAACGATATTGAGGCTTGTCTTCAGCGTGCAGATGAGTTGGGCTTATTTGTGCGGTGCATCGCTGCAGAAAGCACTCAGGAAACAGATGAACTCCAGCAAGAAAATGGCTGAACAATCTCCACATATTATGATAGCGGCTGGTGAGGCTTCTGGTGACCAGCTTGGTGGTGAGTTGATGCAGGCGCTGAAAAAAGCTGCGCCTCAAGCGCGCATCACTGGGCTGGGTGGTGAAGCGATGAAAGCGCAAGGGCTGACCTCACTTTTTCCAATGCGTGATATTGCCGTGATGGGATTGGCAGAAATTTTACCACGATTGCCGTTACTCTTAAGGCGTATTCAGGAAATGGTGGATTATGTGTTGGCGCAATCACCAGATGTGCTGGTGATGATTGATAGCCCTGAATTTGCACATCGGGTGGCGCGTAAAGTGAAAAAGCAGCGTCCGGATATTAAAATCGTGATTTATGTTGCGCCAACTGTTTGGGCATGGCGGCAAGGCCGCGCTCAGAAAATGCGCCAATTTGCTGACCATGTATTAGCGGTTTTGCCATTTGAGCCGCGTGTCTATCGGGCATTAGATGGGCCGGATTGCCATTATGTTGGGCATTCTGTTGTGCAGCGAATGGGGACAAAAAAACAAGGCGCGGCATTCAAAAAGAAATTGAGTATTAGCAAACAAGAAAAAATTATTGCGATTTTGCCAGGCAGTCGGATTAGTGAAATTAAACGACTCCTGCCCATCTATCGGCAAGTATTTACGCAGCTTGCGGACCAGTTGCCAGACTGTCGGTTTATGCTGCCTGCTGTTGCGCACCTTAAAGCGGTCATCGAGGCTGAAACCGCAAACTGGCCTATAAAGATTGAATTGATTGAGGGGGAGGCGGATAAGCTCGGTTTATTCCATGCGGCACATGCGGCACTGATTGCATCTGGCACAGTGTCTTTAGAATTGGCTATGGTCGGCCTGCCAATGATTGTGGCTTATAAAATGGATCCAGTGATGGAATATGTTGTGCCGCGTATGTCAAAAATCCCCTCAGTTGTGCTGCCCAATCTCATTTTAGATGAGCCGCTTGTGCCAGAATTTATTCTGCATAGATGCCGCGCAGAGCTGATAGCGCCTGCCTTTTTAGCCCTCATCAATAATCAAAGTGGTTTGCGTGATTTCCAGCTGGCAGGCCTTAAGCGCGCACAGGAGATAATGCAGCCGCCTGAAGGGTCGCCAAGCCAAAGCGCGGCGCGGCGTATCCTTGATATTATTGCCTGAAATCTTGTCGCTTAAGAGCGCTTGTCCAGTGAGATATAGTCACGCTGCGTTGAACCAACATAAAGCTGTCTTGGACGACCAATGCGCTGGCTTGGGTCTTCAATCATTTCGTTCCACTGCGAAATCCAACCAACTGTGCGCGCCAAGGCAAACAGAACCGTGAACATATCAGCCGGGAAGCCCATTGCTTTTAGGGTGATGCCTGAATAAAAATCAATATTCGGATAAAGCTTTTTCTCAATGAAATAATCATCACTCAGAGCGATTTTCTCAAGCTCCATCGCAACATCAAGCAGCGGGTCATCTTTAATCCCCAGCTCCGTCAACACTTCATGGCAAGTTGACTGCATCACACGCGCGCGTGGGTCATAATTTTTATATACGCGGTGGCCAAAGCCCATCAAACGGAATGGGTCATCTTTGTCTTTGGCGCGTTTAATATATTCTGGAATATTATCAACAGAACCAATTTCATTGAGCATATCCAAAGCGGCTTCATTGGCACCACCATGCGCAGGCCCCCACAAACAGGCAATGCCCGCAGCAATACAGGCAAAGGGGTTTGCCCCTGATGAGCCAGCTAGGCGCACGGTTGAGGTTGATGCGTTTTGCTCATGGTCAGCATGGAGAATAAAAATCTTATCCATTGCTTTGGCCAATACCGGATTGACCGGACGCTCTTCACTTGGCACAGAAAAACACATATGCAAGAAATTCGCTGCATAATCCAAATCATTACGAGGATATACAAATGGCTGCCCAATAGAATATTTATAAGCCATGGCCGCAATGGTCGGGATTTTGGCAACCAAACGACGGCTGGCAATTTTGCGCTGCTGGGCATCGTTTATATCGGTGCTGTCGTGATAAAAAGCAGACAAAGCGCCTACAACTCCAACCATAATGGCCATTGGGTGCGCATCGCGGCGGAAACCATGAAAGAATTTTTCTAACTGCTCATGCACCATTGTGTGATTGGTAATCGCATGGTCAAATTCAGCTAATTCATCTTTGTTTGGCAGCTCGCCATGCATCAGCAAATAACAGGTTTCCAGAAAATTACCCTGATCGGCCAATTGCTCAATCGGATAGCCGCGATGGAGCAAAATGCCTTCCTCACCATCAATATAGGTAATGGTTGAACGGCAGCTGGCCGTTGAGGTAAAGCCTGGGTCATAAGTGAATTGACCTGTTTGCGCATAAAGCTTAGAGACATCAATCACACTTGGGCCAACAGCGCCGTCCATCACATCAAAAGTGTAGTCAGTGTCTTTTGTTGAAAGTGTTGCTTGTTCTGTTTTTAGGCTGTCTGTCATTTTATACCTTGCTTCGTCTTGTCGTTCTATAGATTGAACTTTGGGTCTGTGCCGTCTCAATTTGCGGCGATTATAGTTAAATAGGTTTAAAAAAACCAGAGCAATAAAGGAATTTATCCCGTTTCTGCCCTAATTCTTTTTATAGTTTCGTCCTGTCCTAATAAGAACAGCACATTGTAAATAGCGGGGGATTGAGTTGTGCCTGTCAGGCAGGCGCGCAGCGCAGGGCCGATCTGCCCCATTTTAATCTCATGCGCGGCCATAAAATCGCCCATACAGGCTTCTAATGCCGGCTTATCCCATTGCGGGAGCTGGGCAAAAATATCGGCCAGCGCGACGAGAAGCGATTTACGCTCATCATCAAGTGCCTTTTGCAGCTTTTCATCAATATGCAGGGGCAGGCTGGCCCATAAGAAAGCGCATTGTGTGGCAATCTCGTCCAGACTATTGGTTTTTTCTTTAATCAAAGGCAGAGCGCGGCTTATTGCATCTTGGTGGTCATTGAGTTCAGGGTGTTTGGACACTAAAAGCGCTAATAAATCTGCATCAGCTGTTTGGCGCAAATGATGCGTGTTGACATGGGCGAGCTTGTCAAAATCAAAACGGGCAGGGGATTTTCCAATGGAATCAAGATTAAACCAGTCAATAAATTGCTCGGTTGAGAACAATTCATCATCACCATGGCTCCACCCAAGCCGCGCCAAATAATTGCGCATGGCTTCAGGCAAATAACCCATTTCGGCATAGGCTTCGACCCCAAGCGCGCCATGCCGTTTGGATAGCTTGGCGCCATCTGGCCCATGAATAAGCGGAATATGGGCAAAGATAGGCGGCGTCCAGCCCAGCGCTTCATAAATTTGTTGCTGGCGCGCAGCATTGGTTAAATGATCATCACCGCGAATAATATGCGTCACGCCCATATCGTAATCATCAACTACGACAGAAAGCATATAGGTGGGGGTGGCGTCACTGCGTAACAAAATCAAATCATCAAGCTGGTCATTTTGAATACTCACCAGGCCTTGCACTTTATCATCAATTTCTGTGCTGCCCGATTGCGGCGCACGAAAGCGGATAACAAAAGCGGTATCGGGCGCAATTGTTGCTGGGTCAATATCGCGGCAATGCCCATTATAGCGAATGGGCTGGTTGTTTTTAACGGCCTCTTCACGCATGGCATCAAGCTGTTCGCGGGTGCAGGTGCATTTATAGGCTTTCCCTTGTGCCAGCAATTGATGCGCGATGTCGGCATGTCGTTCTAAGTTTTGATGTTGGTAAACCGGCGTGTCGTCATAATCAATGCCAAGCCAGTCGAGACCGTTTAAGATTGCAGAGATTGCTTCTTCGCTGGAGCGCGCGCGGTCTGTGTCTTCAACACGCAGTAAAAAGCTGCCGCCATGATGGCGCGCAAAAGCCCAATTAAACAGAGCCGTGCGGGCGCCGCCAATATGCAAAAACCCTGTGGGTGAGGGGGCAAAGCGCGTGACGATTTGAGTCTTTTGTGATGCGGACATTCAGCATTCTCTCATTTTGGTCAACAACCAGCGCTCAAATATAGGATTGTCAGCAGGCTGTTATCTGTCATAGCATAGCTACGGGTGTCATAGCATAGCTACGGGTCATAGACTCAGGGGATTGCGTGAGATAATACCCTAAGCAAAAAAAATAACAAGAGACAGCCTATTGTTTTTACTTAAATATTTGAAATTTCCTGCCAAGCTTAAAAGATTTGGCTTGCCTCATTTCACAAGACGCAATTTGGTGCAGTTTGTGGCGATAAATGTCCAAAGCTGGCAGGGTGAACGGTTGTTTTACTGGCTGGCGATTGCCTTTGGCTTTGGGTGTTTGCTGTATTTTCAATGGCCTGATGAGCCGCGCCAATTGACCAGTATCTTATTGGTTGCCTTGTTTAGCTTGGTTTATTGGCTGTTAAATGATGGGGCATGGCGCCCGATTTTATTATTGGCCCTGATGGGGAGTTTGGGTTTTGCGTGGTCGCAAATCCGCAGCACAGATTTAGACCATGTGTTACTCAAGCGCGTGATGGCTGAAACGCAACTTATTGGGCATATCCAAACAGCAGAAAAGCGCCTGCGCGGTAGCCAATTCATGATTGATGTGGTTGATGTGAAAGGGCTGGCTCAAAAACACACCCCAAAGCATATTCGGCTTTATGGTAAACAGCTTGATGTGGCGCATTTGAAACCTGGTTGTCGTGTTGTGGTGCGAGCGCGCCTGATACCTTTGTCAAAAGCGCTTGTTCCAAATGGCTATGATACGCGCTTTGCTGCCCATTTTCGGCAAGAGGGGGCGCGTGGGTTTATCCGTCATATAGAACAAATCACCTGTCCTGAGCGATTGTCAGCTTCTGCACGGTTGCAAAATTGGCGGTTGCGCCTGGCCACACATATTGAAAATAAGGCCAGCCCCGAAGCGCGTGGTATTGCGATTGCTCTTGTGACAGGGTTGCGCGGGCAAATTCCGCCTGCCCACCGCGATAGTTTGCGGGCAAGTGGGCTGGCGCATATGTTGGCCATTTCAGGCATGCATATGGTGTTGATGACAGGCAGCGTGTTTGGGTTCTTCCGTTTGCTCGCGGCTTGTTTCCCGCGCATCAATCAGTTTTATGATGTGCGTATGGCCTGCGCGCTTTTGGCGGTAATGGCTGGTTTTGGTTATTTGCTGATTTCGGGAAATAATATCGCCACCCAACGCGCCTTTATTATGATGGGTTTGGTGTTTCTGGCTTTAATGCTGGGGCGGCATGCCTTGACGCTGCGCAATGTTGCAATTGCGACATTTATCGTGCTGGCTCTGGCGCCAGAAAGCGTTGTTTTGGTCAGTTTTCAAATGTCTTTTGCGGCGGTGCTGGCCTTAGTCGCTTTTTATGAACGGTTTGGCCGAAACTATTGGGCCGCACCAGTGACAGTGCGGTTGAGCCGCTTTGCTTATTGGCGGCGGCGAACTTGGCTATATTTTATCACGCTTTTGCTCACCAGCATCATCGCCGGTGCCGCTACAGGCTATATTGGGGCGTATCATTTTAACATGCTGCCAATCCATGCATTGCAAGCGAATATGCTCGCCATGCCGATTTTTGCATTGGTGATTATGCCAATGGCTCTGCTGGCTTTGGTTTTATCTTTAATCGGTTTGGAAGGTTTTGCCTTTGCCGTGATGAGTTGGGGTATTGAAACAGTGGTGGCGATTTCGGATTATTTATCCAATCAAGGTGAGGCCGTGATTTATATTGCGCAATCCCCGCCTTCGGCATTGGCTTTATTTACCATTGGATTGATAAGTTTATGTTTGCTGGCAGATAAGTGGCGCTTGCTTGGTTTGGTGCCGCTTTTGGTTTCATTTTGGCTGCTGGGGCGGGCAGAATTGCCCGATATTGTGGTTTATGGTTATGGCCAGCATGTAGCCGCGCGTCAGACAAATGGCGATTATCGAATAGTATCGCGCAGCCCCAATCTGTATGTTGTAGAAAACTGGCTTAAATATTTTGGCATGCGGCCAGAACCAGAATTATATACGCAAAAATGTGTCACGGGTTTGTGCGTTATGGAGAGCGCGGTTGGCACAGTCGCGCTGGTAGCAGATAAAACCCGCCTGTCAGAGGCCTGCGAGGAAGCTGCGGTGGTGATTGTGACAGTCCGATTGACAGCGCAGGATAAATCAGGCTTGAAACAATGTGCGGCAAAAACCTTTGACCGGAATATCTGGCGCTATGAGGCAGGGCGCGGGCTTTATTTGCGCGCGCAAAAACCCTTAAAATGGCAGGTTGATAGACCGCGGCAAAGAAACCGGCTCTGGTTATATTAAAAAAGGGTAGGGCTTAATATTTGCGAATAAGGCCGACCAGTCGCCCTTGCACACGCACTTGGTCTGATTTGAAAAGGCGTGTTTCATAGGCCGGATTAGCCGCTTCAAGCGCAATCATATCGCCCTTGCGCCGTAACCGCTTTAAGGTTGCTTCCTGGTCCTCAATCAAAGCAACAATAATGTCACCATTATCGGCTGTGTCGCTTTGCTGAATAACCGCCGTATCGCCATCGAGAATGCCAGCATCAATCATCGAGTCACCCTGAACCTCTAGCGCGTAATGCGGGCCAGAGCGCATCATTTCAATTGGCACAGAAATGCGATGGGTTTCAGATTGTAACGCCTCTATTGGGGTGCCGGCGGCGATACGCCCCATCACACCAAGCGCAATGGCATTGTCATCATTGGCTGCGCTTGGTAATTCCATTTTGGGCGCAGGGGTCGGTTCAGAAGCCTGACGCGGCAGGGCGCTCAGGCTAGGTGATGCTGAATCGGGTAGTTTCAAAACCTCAAGAGCGCGCGCGCGATGCGCCAAACGCCGAATGAAGCCTCGCTCTTCAAGCGCCGTAATCAGGCGGTGAATACCTGATTTAGATTTCAGGTCAAGCGCCTCTTTCATCTCATCAAAAGACGGGGCGACGCCTGTTTCTTTCAGGCGCTCATTGATAAAGAGCAGCAGCTCAAGTTGCTTTTTTGTCAGCATAACGATAATCCTCTAGTCAATTTCTAGCGGTCTTCTCTCTATTGGTTTTGATGTCATGCATCTGTACATTACGCGACAAAACAGAGAGCGGAACAAAACATCAACATATTTGTTCTACTTTGGTTCGCATTTGCGGGTCAAGTCTCTTTTTTATTTTTTTTAACTTAAAAGGGTTTGTAACCCGTTAACTTAATAATGATTTGGTGGCCTGCTCGACATCATCTTGGCGCATAAGCGACTCGCCAATTAAAAATGTATTGACCCCGCACGCTTGGATTTGCGCAATATCTTCAGGTGTGTAAATTCCGCTTTCACAAACCAGCAAGGTTTGTTCATCAACATATTGCGCCAGTTCAATCGTGGTTTTGATATCAACATCAAAACTGCGCAAATTGCGATTATTGATACCGATAAAATCATGGTCTAGTTGTTTGGCGCGCTCCAATTCATTGCGGTCATGCACTTCTATCAAGGCGTCCATACCCCAATCTCGGGCGGCTTGTAAAATTTCAGCAGCTTGGCTGTCGGTGACAGAGGCCATGATAATTAAAACACAATCCGCACCCCAATGACGCGCCTCAACGACTTGATAGGCATCATACAAAAAATCTTTGCGCAAGGCGGGCAGGCTGGTTGCGCTGCGGGCCTGTTGTAAATATTCCGGCGCGCCTTGAAAGCTCGGTGCATCGGTCAGCACGGACAAACAGGCTGCGCCGCCATTTTCATAAGCTTTGGCTAAGTCAGCCGGTACAAAGTTTTCGCGTATCAAGCCTTTTGAGGGGCTTGCTTTTTTAATTTCAGCAATCAGAGCCGTTTTGCCTTGCGCGCGTTTTTTGTGCAGGCTTTCAACAAAACCGCGTGGTTTGTCAGCTTTTTCAGCCAGACGCACAAGCTCCGCAAGCGGGATTTCCTGACGCGCTTTTTCAATTTCCTTTAACTTATAGGCTTTGATTTTTTCTAAAATATCGGTCATGGCGCGCCTCTAGCTTTGCTCTTGGTTTTGAGAAAAAGCAATCAAAGCTTCAAGCTTCTCCCGCGCTTGGCCAGCATCAATCACTTGCGCGGCCATATCTACACCCGCTTTTAATGTGTCGGTTTTTTCGGCGGCGACAAATGCTGCGCCCGCATTTAGTAGCACGATATCGCGATAAGCGTTCTGGGTGCCATCAAAAAGGGCGCGCATGGCTTGGGCGTTTTCTTGTGGCGTGCCGCCTATCAACTGGTCTGGCGTCGTTTGCGATAGGCCGACTTCTTCTGGTGTGATGTCAAACTCTCGAACAGTGCCATTTTTCAACTCGGCAATATGCGATGCGCCAGTGGTGGTCAGCTCATCAAGCCCGTCAGAGCCATGCACGACCCATGCTGAAACAGACCCCAACTGCCCTAATGTTTCTGCCAGTGGGCGCAACCAGCATTTGTCAAACACGCCGAGTAATTGTGTCTTGGCGCTTGCCGGATTAGAAAGCGGGCCAAGCAAATTAAAAATAGTGCGTTGCGCAAGTTCTGCGCGCACCGGCCCAACATGGCGCATGGCGCTGTGATGGGCAGGGGCAAACATAAACCCCATACCAATTTGATGAATGGCCTGGCTGATTTGTGCAGGCGTTAAATCCAGCCTGACGCCTAACATTTCTAAAACCTCTGCCGAGCCTGATTTTGAACTCAGCGCTTTATTGCCATGTTTGGCGACAGGCACGCCGCCGGCTGCCACCACAAAAGCAACGGCTGTTGAGATGTTATAGGTGCCAGCCCCATCGCCGCCTGTGCCGCATGTGTCAATCGCATTGGCGGGCGCGTCTACTGCAAGGGCGTGCTGGCGCATAATCGTTGCGCCTGCAACCAGCTCATCAATGGTTTCGCCCCGCACGCGCAACCCCATCAAAAACGCGCCAATTTGACCCGCGCTGGCCTCGCCAGACAGAATAATATCAAAAGCCTGTCTGGCTTTTTCTGCGCTTAAGGGAGAGCCTGCAGCAATATCGCCCAAAATTGGTTTGAGTTTTTCCATTATCGCAACTCCACAAGGGTTTGAGTTTTGACCTCATCAAGGCGCGGGTGAAGCCCTGCCATCTCAATAAAATTCGCGAGCATTTGGTGCCCATGCAAAGAGGCAATGCTTTCTGGGTGAAACTGAACTCCAAAAACCGGACGGGTTTTGTGCTGCACGCCCATAATCATGCCATCAGCTGTGTGGGCGGTAGCTTCCAAACAATCTGGCAGGCTATCGGCCTCGATAATGAGCGAATGATAGCGCGTGGCCGCAAAATCTTGCGGAATAGAGGCGAAAATCCCTTTTTCATGATGGTGAATAGAGGAGCGTTTGCCATGCATGATTTCCGGCGCCCGAATAATGCGCCCACCGAAAGCCTGTCCAATGGTTTGATGTCCGAGACACACGCCAAATATCGGCAGATCCGCAGGCGCTTTTTCAACAAGCTCAAGGCAAATACCTGCCTCATTTGGGGTGCAGGGGCCCGGTGATAAAATAATCGCATCGGCTGGCATATTAAGCGCATCATCAACAGATATTTTATCGTTGCGCACAACTTTGGTTTCTGCCCCAATCTCGCCTAAAAAATGAACAAGATTAAAGGTAAAACTATCATAATTA
The DNA here is from genome assembly GCA_965217015.1 of Parvibaculaceae bacterium. Lineage (GTDB taxonomy): Bacteria > Pseudomonadota > Alphaproteobacteria > RS24 > RS24 > JAYQKL01. The sequence continues at coordinate 448,733 of OZ244224.1, forward strand.
TCAATAAGTAATATCATCTATCTAAACCTTTTAATCATCACTTATTGAGCTGATTTTTTTGCCTGCTCAAAGGCATCTTCAGCGGCACGAAACAACGCCATCGCTTTATTGACTGTTTCATTATACTCACCTTCTTCGGTGGAGTCATATACAACCCCACCGCCAGCCTGAACATAAAGAACATCGTCCTTGATAATGCCTGTGCGCAAGACAATACAGGTATCCATATCCCCGCCAGCCGAGAAATAACCCACGCAACCTGAATAAATGCCGCGTTTTTGGGGTTCTAACTCATCAATAATTTCCATTGCCCGCACTTTTGGCGCGCCTGAGACTGTGCCTGCTGGAAACCCTGCGGCCAAGGCGTCAATATTATCTAAGCCATCTTCAAGTGTGCCGGTCAGGTCAGAAAAAATATGAATTAAATGCGAGGTTTTTTGTAGGCTGAAAGACTCATTAACCTGAACAGTCCCGATTTTCGAAACCCGCCCGACATCATTACGCCCCAAATCCAAAAGCATAAGATGCTCGGCAAGCTCTTTTTCATCTGATAAAAGCTCTGCGCCGATTTCTTTATCCTGTGCAAGGGTCGCGCCACGCCGTCTGGTTCCCGCTATGGGGCGAATATTGACAGTTTTGTCCGCAACACCAACCAGAACTTCAGGGCTAGAGCCAATCACAGAAAAATCATCAAAATTTAAGAAGAATAAATAGGGTGATGGATTTATCCGCCGCAAAGACCGGTAAAGCTCAAAAGGCGGCAGCGGAAATGGCGTCTCAAAGCGCTGGCTGAGAACGACCTGAAAAATATCACCAGCCTTAATATATTCCTTCGCCCGCGAGACCATATCATGATAAGCGGCCTGATTCATATTCGAACTTGGCGGCGTAAAGGCTGCATCTGGTGCAATGCTTTGGTCCACAAGCGGCGCCTCTAGGGCTGCGCGGGCCGCTTCAATTCGTGCTTGGGCATGTGCATAGGCATCTTGCGCAGAGAGTGTATCTGATGGGCGCACTGGCGTGACCATAATCAAACTATTGGTCACTGTGTCAAAAACAGCAACCATAGTAGGGCGGATAAACAAGCTATCTGGGGTTTCAAGCGCGTTTGGATTTGTGTCTGGCAGGGTTTCCATTTGCCGCACCATGTCATAGCTCATATAGCCAAACACGCCTGACGACATAGGCGGCAACGCATCTGGAATATCAATTTCAGACTCTTTCAAAACTTGGCGTAACCCGTCAAGCGGCGCAACATCAAGTGGGACGAAATCCTCATTTTCCAGTGCTGTTCGGTTCATAAAAACCGCGCCATCATCAACTTTGAAAATCATATCAGGCGCCCAACCGATGATCGAAAACCGCCCTTTGACATCGCCGTCTTGCACGGATTCCAGTAAAAAACTGTGCTGGCGGTTTTGACAAAGTTTTAGATAAGCCGATACGGGTGTTTCTAAATCCGCAATAATATTTTCATAGACAAGCTGAACCTCACCGCTTTGATAGGCTTTTTCAAATTCATCAAAGGGTGGGGTGAGCTCTGTCATTCTTATTGGTTTCCGGAGGCTTCTTCGAGCACTTGCATATCAACGCGCACGCCATATTCATTTTGCAGGCCAAAAAGAAGCTGGTTGAGCATGTTCTCATTCAGCCGCTCTTTTTCTGTTTGAATCACCTGCCCATATTCAGGAGTTTCCTCTGGTGTTGGAATATTTATCTCAGCAACCCGCATCACAATTAAGCTTTCTCCAAAACCAACTTTGCCGAAAGTAAATTTATCTTTCGCTGTTGCGAAAAGATTGGCGACTGCGTCACGCGAAAAAGTCTCGTTATTTGTCGCGCGCGCTAAAGGCGGTGAGGTAAGGGGCGATTTGCCCAGCTCTTCTGCCAATGCGGTCAAGCTTTTGCCCTCATTGCCTTTTTCAACAAAATGTGTGGCTAGCCCTTCAAGCAAGGCGCGCCGCTCTTTGGCTTGCCATTGGTCACGGGCTTTGTCGCGCACTTCGTCAAATGGGCTGATGCGGGCAGGCTTAATGCCGTCCATGCGCACCCAATAAAGACCACCATTGATGGTCTCAAGTGGTGGAATATCTTGCCCAAGCTCGCTTTCAAAAAGCGTCGATTGCAGTTCGGGTAACCGGTTAAAAATTTCGTGCTTATTGGCGTCTTTGTCTTTGCCATTTGCATCTATCTGGTCGAGTTGCGCTAGCTCAAGGTTAAAACTTCTAGCAATGCCTTCCAGCGTTGTGCCTTGTGCGCGTTCATCTTCAATTTTTTCTGAAATCAAAATCACCTCATCAGCCGCACGGTCTAACGCGAGCTGATTGCGTAAATCTGCGCGCACCTCCTCAAAGGATTTGACTTTTTCAGGATAAATCTCACGCACCCGCAAAATGACAGACCCAAGCGGGCTGTCTGTGATGCCACTATCTGAATTTGCAGCAAGGCTGAAAGCAATATTGGCCAGTTCTTCGGCAATTAAGTCCTGACGCGCAACAATGCCTAAATCCGTATCCTCAGGTTTTTGCCCAAAGGCGCTGGCAATGGCATCAAAATCCATGCCTTCGCCAAGCATTTGCCGTGCTTTTTGCTCCTCTTGTTCATCAGCCAGAACAAGCTGGTCAACGGCGCGGGTTTCTTCTTGGACAAACTGGTCTTGCAAAATGTCATATTCTTCTTGCAATTCATCTTCAGTGATTTCTAGGTTTTCTGCAATTTTATCAGGCGATAAAATAATAATTGTGGCCGAGCGGCGTTCTGGTTCAGTGAAAATATTTGGCGCTTGGTCATAAAAGCTTTTCAGCTCTTCATCAGACGGCTCGTTAATCTCTCCAATGCTGTCCATTTGCAGCACAACATATTCAGCTACCCGCGTTTCAAGCAAATATTGCAGCATTAGCTCGTTCAGTTTGGCAGGCGTTTGAATAGAATAATTGACCGCATCAAGAAGCTGTCGGCGGGTTTCATAAAGCCGACGGTCGCGGACAAAAACCTTTTCTGTCAGGCCATTGCTTTGCAGCAGTCTTTGAAATGTTGGGCGGTCAAAGTTGCCAGTCGGCCCCGCAAAGGCCGGGTCGGAAACAATCTTGCCGGCAATAATCTCATCACTCACGGCAAGACCCAAATCTGTGGTGAGCTGGTCAAATGTCGCCATGGCCAACATGTCACGCAGCACTTGCTGGTCAATTCCAAAGCTGCGGCCTTGCTCTCTTGTCAAAGGTTCGTTGAGCTGGCGTGATAAATAATCCAGCTCGCGGGCATAACGATACCGAAACTCATTGGTCGGAATATCGCGATCCCCAACTGAGGCGACGGCACCCCGCCGAAAACCTGTAAACACATCTGATATGCCCCATGCCGCAAATGCAATAACCAGCAAGCCGATGAGGAGAAGGCCAAAAAAACCGCCTACATATTTTCTTAAATTACTCAACATAATGGATTTCTTTCGAAGAATATATTTTGTCGCATCATAAGGAGAGTGCAATCTTTTCTCAAGGTGAAACCTGCATATTTGTTTGTTTTTCCATATTGTTTTTCTTGAACATAATCGGGCAATCAGTTTAGGTAGAATAAGAAGTGAGATAGCCCCATGAATTCACCTATTAAATTAAAGCCATTAATTGCTGGCAATTGGAAGATGAACGCCTCTTCGGTTGAGATGCGCCAGCTTGCTTTGCTCGCGCAAAAACTGGCTGAAGGTGAAAGCAAGAAGGGCATTAAAAAGCCCAAAAATACTGGTAAAAATGCGCGCAAACAGGCTCTGCCTGATGTGATGATTTGCCCACCCGCTATCGTGTTGGCGCAAGCGGCCACCCAGCTAAAGGGGAGCCATGTGCAGATTGGTGGGCAGGATTGTCATGAAGAGAGCGCCGGTGCCTATACGGGCAATATTAGCGCGCCAATGTTGAAACGGGCAGGGGCAAAGGCGGTGATTATTGGTCACTCCGAGCGGCGGCAATATCACCAGGAAAGCAATAAATTAGTGGCGGCCAAAATGTCGGCGGCGGTGCAGGCTGGGCTGGTGCCGATTTTATGTGTGGGGGAAACCCTTAAAGAGCGTAAGGCCAACCAAACATTGCGCCTTATCGGGCAACAGCTGCGTGCGGCTATGCCAGACATCACCCGCGCCCAGCAATTGGTGATTGCCTATGAGCCGGTTTGGGCGATTGGCACAGGCTTAACCCCGACACTTGAAGAAATTGCGCAAGTGCATGCCTATATTCGTAAAACGCTGATGCGCAAATATGGGGATATGGGCGCGCGCATTCGGATTTTATATGGTGGCTCGGTGAATCCTAAAAATGCGGCAGACATTTTAGCGGTGCAAAATGTCAATGGCGCACTGGTTGGCGGCGCGAGTTTGAAGGCGCTCGATTTTTATAAAATCATCACATCGTCTTAAAAGCGTTTTAAGCCTGTAAGTCTATTCGTATCCCATTTGATGGGAAAATGAAAACAGGGCTGGATTTTTTTGTGCCAATGCGATACACAATCCCCAGTTTATTGATTTTGCTGGGAGACAGCCCATGACCGAGACGCTACTGGTCATTCATATTTTTATCGCTATTGCCATGATTATTCTGGTTTTATTGCAGCGCTCAGAAGGTGGTGCTTTGGGTATTGGCGGCGGTCAGGGCGGCGGGCTGATGAGTGGGCGCGGTGTTGCTAATGCGCTCACCAAGCTGACAACATATCTAGCGATTGTGTTTTTCCTGACCAGCATTGGCCTGACCATTTTAAGCGGTATGGAAGCCTCGGACTCAGTGCTTGATGACTATGTTGCACCAGCAGAAAATGATGATGTGTATCAGGGGCCAGCCCCTGTGCTGCCGGAGGGTTTTGGCGGTAGCGACAGCACATTGCCTGATTTGCCTGCGCAATAAGTATCCAAATATAATTATCCAAAAATATTTTTAGCCTTCTTTGCACTTTCTGCTCGCAAAGAGTTTGAGTTTTGTGTATTCTACAAACCCATGGCGCGATATATTTTTATTACTGGCGGTGTGGTTTCTTCTCTCGGAAAAGGTATAACTTCCGCCGCTCTTGGTTCCTTATTGCAAGCGCGAGGCTATAAAGTTCGCCTGCGAAAACTTGACCCTTATTTGAATGTTGACCCCGGCACCATGTCGCCATACCAGCATGGCGAAGTTTTTGTGACCGATGATGGCGCGGAAACCGATTTGGACTTAGGCCATTATGAGCGCTTTACCGGTGTGCCGGCATCAAAGGGGGATAATGTCACGACGGGGCAGATTTATTCCGATATTATCAGCAAGGAACGGCGTGGCGATTATTTGGGCGGCACGGTGCAGGTGATCCCGCATGTCACCGATGCGATTAAGAATTTTGTGTTAAGCGATGTTGATGATGTGGACTTTGTGCTGTGCGAAATTGGCGGCACAGTGGGCGATATTGAGGCGCTGCCATTTTTTGAAGCCATTCGCCAGCTTGGCAATGAGCTACCACGCGGTGATGCGGTTTATATTCATTTGACGCTGCTGCCTTATATCCCCGCTGCGGGCGAGATGAAAACCAAGCCAACCCAGCATTCGGTTAAGGAATTGCGCTCGATTGGCATCCAGCCCGATGTCTTGATGTGTCGGTGTGACCGCCCAATCCCTGAATCTGAGAAAAAGAAAATCGCGCTGTTTTGTAATGTGCGCGACAGCGCGGTGATTGAGGCGCGCGATGTGGATACGATTTATGCTGTGCCAGAGGCCTATCACAGGCAGGGGCTTGATGAAGAGGTGTTGGCCGCTTTTGGTTTAGACGATGCGCCTGCGCCTGATTTGAGCGGTTGGCAAAATGTCCTAGCGGCGGTGCGTGAACCCGAAGGCGCGGTCAATATCGCTGTGGTTGGCAAATATACCGAGCTGAAAGACGCCTATAAATCGCTGATTGAAGCGCTGCAACATGGCGGCATTGCCAATCGGGTGCGGGTGAATTTAGAGTGGATTGACGCGGAGATTTTTGAGCGCGAGGACGCGGTTGCGCATTTGGAAAAAGTAAATGGCATTTTGGTGCCAGGCGGTTTTGGCGAGCGCGGCGCAGAAGGCAAAATTGCCGCGGCGCATTTTGCTCGCACGCATGATGTGCCTTATTTTGGGATTTGTTTTGGCATGCAAATGGCGGTGCTCGAGGCGGCGCGACAAATGGCGGGCATTAAAGATGCCAGCTCGAGTGAGTTTGGCGATAAAGGCACGCCGCTGGTTGGCTTGATGACCGAATGGCTGGACGGTGACCAGCTTGAAAAGCGTGGGCTTGATACAGATTTGGGCGGCACCATGCGGCTTGGGGCATTTGATGCCAAGCTGGCGCAGGGCAGTCGGGCGGCGCAGATTTATGGCCAGACCGAGATTTCGGAGCGCCATCGCCATCGTTATGAGGTCAATATGGCCTATCGCGAGGCGCTGGAGACGGCAGGGCTGGTGTTTTCTGGTGTATCGCCTGATGGGTTGCTGCCAGAAATTGTCGAAATTCCGGACCACCCTTGGTATATTGGGGTGCAGTTTCACCCCGAGCTGAAATCGCGCCCGTTTGACCCGCACCCGCTTTTTGCGTCTTTTATCGCGGCGGCGCTGGCGCAAAGTAGGCTTGTTTAATAAGATTAGGAACCAATGCTATGTCACTGATAAAGCTTGATAAATATAATATTGAAATTGGTGACGGTGCGCCGCTTGTTGTGATGGCGGGCTTAAATGTTTTGGAAGATGAGGCGCTGGCGCTTGAGGTGGCGGCGGAGCTGAAAACCATCTGTGCGCGGCTGGGGCTGCCCTATATTTTCAAAGCCAGTTTTGACAAAGCCAATCGCTCGTCCATTCAAAGCTATCGCGGGCCGGGGCTTGCGGCTGGCTTGCCGATGCTGGCGGCGGTGAAGGCCGCGCATGGCGTGCCGGTGGTGACGGATTTGCACACGCCCGAACAGGCTGAAGCGGTGGCCGATATTGCTGAAGTGGTGCAATTGCCGGCCTTTTTGGTACGCCAGACCGATTTGGTGGTGGCAGCGGCTGAGGCGGTGGCGGCGCGTGGCGGCTGGTTGCATGTCAAAAAGGCGCAATTTATGGCGCCGTGGGATTGCGCTAATGTGATTAGCAAAAGCCGCGAAGTGGCCGAAAATGTACAGATTATCCTGTGCGAGCGCGGCACCAGCTTTGGCTATAACAATCTGGTCGTGGATATGTTGGGCCTTGCCGAAATGAAAAAGCTCGGCGTGCCAGTGACGATGGATGCCACTCATGCGGTGCAGCTGCCGGGCGCTGACCCGCGGACAAAAGGTGCCAGCACGGGCGGGCGGCGCGAGGGTGTGCCGCTTTTGGCCAAAGCCGCTGTGGCGGCGGGCGCCAATGGCGTGTTCCTTGAATTCCACCCCGAGCCGGACAGCGCGCTGTGCGATGCGCCAAGCTGCCTGCCGCTTTCTGAAGCCGAAAAACTGCTGACCACACTCAAAACCCTGCACGAAGCAGTTTAAGGGGCGGTGCTTTACGCGGTTTAAGGGGTGGTGGTGCAATAACCCACATTTCTCTGGTTGATTTATGCCAGCTCAAACCGCTGATTTCGCTCATTTCGCTTAAAGCGTTCAAACCCTGCTGGCCGCTTTCTTTCATATGTTGAAACTGCTATCATTTCCCCATAACCGCCCCATAAGAAGGCGCGAGGGAAAAAATGACGGAATTTTTGAAAACAGTGTGGGGTTGCTTAGACACCAACCACGAGTTACTGGCATCATTGGCGCAAGTGGTCGGTATTATTGTTGGTATCATCGCTCTTGTTCTGGTTTATCGCAGAAATGTTTCGTTTGAGAAGCAGGTAGCGGTTGGACAAAAACAGGCCGCAACGGCGGAAAAAAACCTGTTTTATGAACGGTTGCGGCATGCGACCTCATTATTGGTTAATAAACATTTGCTTGCGCGGGTGATGGGTGTTGACGATTTGAAGGCTCTGGCCAATGGTTTGCATACGCAATCAGATGAACATAAATTAATTCGTGCAACTTTATTGTCTTTTGTGCGAAGCCAGAAATTGCTGGAGGTTGAGGAAGGGGCAGAGAAAGATGCGGACACCATCCGCCAACAAAAATGCACGGAAGTAGAGCGGGCGATACAGGTTTTGGGGGAAATCACGCCTGACAATTCCCGCAATGAAATATATTTGTTCAAACAAGGTTTGCGCGGGCTGGATTTGAGTTTTGCCAAGCTTCAGGGCGCGATTTTATCGGAGGCCAAGCTTCAGGGCGCGATTTTATCGGAGGCCAAGCTTCAGGGCGCGGATTTGGAGGAAGCCCAACTTCAGCGCGCGATTTTATCGGGGGCCAGGCTTCAGGGCGCGCGTTTGCCGTTTGCAAATCTTCAGGGCGCGAAGTTGAGGAATGCCAACCTCCAGGGCGCGATTTTAAACGGAGCCAACCTTCAGGGCGCAGATTTGGTAATGGCTGAGTTTCAGAGAATAGGAGACTCTCCAGAACATCTTATTTTTGGTGCAGATTTTTTGGGGACTGAGATACAGGGTGCGAATATGTCAGGTGCCAATTTAAATGATACGTTATCTCTGACGCAAGAGCAGCTGAACACCATAATTTATGTCCAAGGCAAGCCGCCCAATCTGCCAGCAGATTTGAATTTGCCCGAAGACCGCGCTTACAGGTATCAAGGCGGCGGTAAATTTTTCGTCAAATCCGACCAGCCATGGTCAGAGAAGAATGTAGATGAATGGGTGCATCAAGAACTCGCCGCATTGGCCAAAGAACAAGAAGAATAGGAACAGCTGCGATGGAATTTTTGAAAAATAATTGGCGAGATTTCGTAGTTATCGCTGGCTTTGCGATAATTGCCTTTATTGCTTTTCAAGACAGGCTGAAAGTTTTTTGGGCGTGGTTGGGTAATGATAATAATTTGCAGGTCGGCCATTTAATAGCTCTTTTGACGGCTATTATTTTGGCGATAACCGGCTGGGCTATTTACAGCCAGTTTGAAGTTGCCAAGAGAAGCCAGTTTAATGACCAGCTGGGGCGCGGCGCGGAATTATTGGCGCATCAAGAATTGCCAGCGCGTGTCAGTGGCGTGCGGATTTTGGAAGATTTGGGCAAAAGCGTTGCGGCGGATTCTGCTGAGAATAAATTAGTCAGCGATATTCTGCTGGATTTTGTCCGCGAAAAAGCCGCCCCGCCTTTGAAAAATGATGGAACGCCTTATGCATCATTTGAGGAATGGCCTACGCCCAAACCGCGAGAGAAACGGCGGGATATTGAAATGGCGATTAAGGCTTTGGGCGAAATTGTGCCAGATGATGCAGATGTTCGCCGAAAATATCTCAATTTTTCAAGACTAGATTTGCGTATACTGGGTTTGTCGGATACCAATCTTAAGAGCGCGAATTTGATCGGTGCCAATCTTCAGCGTGCGAATTTGAAAGATGCTCAACTTCAGGGCGCGAATTTGAGCGGAGCCAACCTTCATAGCGCGCGTTTGCGGGGAGCCAATCTTGAGGGCGCAAGTTTGTTGTTTACCAGTCTTCAGGGCGCGAATTTGAAAGATGCCCAACTTCAGGGTGCGGATTTGAATGGTGCCAATCTTCTGGGTACATGTTTGTCTGGGACTGATTTGAAGGATGTGAGGAATCTTATGCGATTTGCCATTGAAAGAATTGCTTATCATAAAGATGAAAAGCCCAAAAACCTGCCAGAGGGTTTGTCCCTGCCCAAAGACCGCGCTTATGGTGCGCTGGATAGGTCAGGTGGAACAAATGACCCCAATGAAGATTTGTTGGCCGTTTATTTCGTCAAATCCGACCAGCCATGGTCAGAGAAGAATGTAGATGAATGGGTGGCCAAAGAGCTGGCAGAAGAAAAGGAACTGGAAAAACCAGCAGAAGAAAGAGGGATAAAAGGGCGTTTGCTGGATGTCTATCTTCAAAATGAGTCCGGTAGAGATGCCATCGTCCTCGTCATCAAAACATCTGACGGCACAAAGAAAAAACCGCGCAATAATTGGGATGGCAGCAGAGCCGGACATGATGGAGGGTTTCAGGAAAGATGGGAAAAAGCAAACCGCCTCATAGGGAAAAGGGTTAAAACCAGCGTCTGGGGTGATTATGACGAGAATAAATGGTGGCGGGATTTGGAAGAAATTGCAGCAGAAGATGCCAAAGCCGACAAACCCAAAAAATAGCCTTGCGGTATTGGCCTAGCGCCCGCGATAGGGTGGGACGCCTTGCTCGGGGATAAACAGCCCCTTTGGTGGCTCTGAGCTTTGCCAAAACACATCAATCGGAATGCCGCCACGCGGATACCAATAGCCACCAATGCGCAGCCAGCGCGGCTGCATACAGGCGATAAGCCGCTTGGCAACCAGTAGCGTGCAGTCTTCATGAAACGCACCATGATTGCGGAAGCTGCTCATGAAAAGCTTGAAACTTTTGCTCTCGACCAAATGCTGGTCTGGCACATAGTCAATCACGATATGCGCGAAATCCGGTTGGCCGGTGACCGGGCAAATTGAGGTGAATTCTGGCACATCAAAGCGCGCTACATAATCAAGGTCAGGATGCGGGTTCGGCACGGCCTCCAGCACCGCTTCATCGGGCGAGGCGGGCAGGGCCGATTGTTGCCCTAGCATTGTCGCGCCAGTGGTGTCGCTTCCTTTTGTGTTTTTGCTGGGATTATCGGCCATGTTGCGAGCCCTTATACAGGCAGGATTGCCCCAAACTATCGCGAAATACCTCAATGGCATAAAGCGCGGGCAGGTCGGTGTGCAGATTGTCCCACAGCCACAGGCAGATATTTTCCAGCGTAGGCAGTGACAGCCCTTCAATCTCGTTCAGCAAATGATGGTCTAGCTGCCCGCGCGCAGCCTCCAGCACGGTCCCGAAATCGGTCAGGTCCATAATTTGGCCGCTCTCTTGTGCGGGCTGGCCTTCCAGTGTCACGCGCACACGAAAGCTATGCCCGTGCATGCGGGTATTGGGGTGGCCGGGCTCATAATTAGTGAGACTATGGGCGGCATCAAAATGAAATTCACGCGTTAACTGCATTACTTATCCTCGTCACAAAGCTATATGCCTGATGATGGGCGCCTCGTCAACAAAAGGGTATCATAATAGGGTCAATCCAAACCGAGAATTTTATGGGTTTGCAGGCTCAACCGCCATTGCGGGTTTTGCAAACAATAGGCAATGCTCGCCTGCACATGATGCGCCATTTGTGCGTCCTCAGCGACTTCCATAGGTTGCAAATAAAAATGCTCAAAATCCAAATCAGCAAAAGCCTCGGGCGAGAGCGTTTCTTGCGGATAGACAAATTTCAGCTCATGGCCTCTGGTTTGGACAATCTCGCTATTCGGCTTGGGGCTAACACAAATCCAGTCCAGCCCATCGGGGGCGGGCAATGTGCCATTGGTTTCCACAGCCGTTTCAAAACCGTGCCGTTTCATGGCTGCAAGCAAGTCTTCATCAAGCTGCAAAAGCGGCTCGCCACCCGTGAACACAATATAGGCATCGGCCATTTCATCAGGGGCTGGCCAAAAACCAGCCAGCGTGTCGGCGAGTTCTTGCGCGGTTTGGTACTTGCCGCCATTTTGTCCGTCTGTGCCGACAAAATCCGTGTCGCAAAATGTGCAGGCGGCGGTGGCGCGGTCTTTTTCAAGGCCTGACCATAAATTGCAGCCCGCGAAACGACAAAACACAGCTGGTCGTCCTGCTTGGGCGCCTTCGCCCTGAAGGGAAAAAAATATCTCTTTAACCGCATAAACCATGATTACTTATCAACACTCTTTTGCCAAATTTCAAACCCGCGGGCGCGCAATTCACAAGCCGGACAATCGGCACAACCATAGCCCCATTCATGGCGCTGGCTGCGATTACCCCGATAGCAGCTATGAGTATGTTCTATCATCATCTCAACCAATGCCATGCCGCCAATTTCATGGGTCATATTCCAGCTTTGGGCTTTGTCAAAATACATGAGTGGCGTGTCGATGTTCAGTGACATTTCCATACCAAGATTAAGCGTGGTGGTCAGCTTATCAAGCGTCTCGCGCCGACAATCCGGATAGCCAGAATAATCGGTCTCGCACATGCCACCCACCAAAACCGACAAGCCCCGCCGATAGGCCATCGCCGCCGCATAGGTTAAAAACAGCAAATTCCGTCCTGGCACAAAAGTTGAGGGCAGGCCATTTTCAAGCATTTTAATCTCACCATCACCCATCATGGCTGACCCGCCAATTTGGGGCAGCGCTGGCAAATCAAGCATATGGTCCGCACCAAGCTTTGCTGCCCAATCCGCTTGAAAAGCTTTTAGCTCTGCTCGTATCACCTCGCGACATGCCAATTCAATTTTATGGGTCTGGCCATAATCAAAGCCAATGGTTTCTACATAATCATATTCGGTCAGCGCATAGGCTAAGCACAGGCTGGAATCCTGCCCGCCTGAAAATAAAACCAATGCTTTTTTGCTGTCTGATTGTGTCATATGCGCAATTGACCTAAACTAAGCCCAAAGGTCAATAAAAAGAGGATTTTTTTTGCAATTATTTGCTAAATCCCGCAATTTGGGGTAAACCCCGCACAAGATATGTTTTGACCATTATGAGGGTATGATGACAGCCATTCTGGATATTATTGGACGCGAAATTGTTGATAGTCGCGGCAATCCAACTGTTGAAGTTGATGTGGTGCTTGAAGATGGCAGTTTTGGCCGTGCTGGTGTCCCGTCAGGTGCATCAACAGGGGCTTATGAAGCTGTTGAGTTGCGTGATGGTGGTGACCGTTATAAGGGCAAAGGTGTTTTGAAGGCTGTTGAGGCTGTGAACACGGAGATTTTGTCAGCCCTGAGCGGCATGGACGCGCGCGAGCAAATTCATATTGACCGCACGCTGTTAGCCCTTGATGGCACGCCAAATAAAGCACGGCTTGGGGCAAATGCGATTTTGGGTGTGTCCATGGCGGTAGCCAAAGCGGCGGCAGAGTCTCAAGATTTGCCTTTATGGCGTTATATTGGCGGGGCGCATGCGCGGGTTTTGCCTGTGCCGATGATGAATATTCTCAATGGCGGCGCACATGCGGACAATCCGATTGATATTCAAGAATTTATGATTCAGCCAGTCGCGGCAGACAGCCTGCGTGATGCGGTGCGCATTGGAGCTGAGATTTTTCACACGCTCAAAGGTTTATTGGCCGATGATGGTTTATCGACATCGGTTGGTGATGAGGGCGGTTTTGCGCCGCAACTCGCTTCAACGCATGCCGCGCTGGATTATGTTATGAAGGCGATTGAAGCAGCGGGTTATAAACCAGGTGAGGAAATCACACTGGCGCTGGACGCGGCGGCGACAGAGTTTTACAAAGATGGCCAATATCATTTAGCCGGTGAGGGGAAAACCCTAAGCTCTGATGAAATGGTCAGCTATTATTCCGATTTGGCCAGTGCGTATCCGATTGCATCTATTGAAGATGGTCTTGATGAAGATGATTGGGACGGCTGGAAAGCGTTGACCGATGCGATTGGTGATAAGGTTCAGTTGGTTGGTGATGATTTATTCGTGACCAATCCAGCCCGTTTGGCCGATGGCATTGAAAAGGGTGTGGCCAATTCAATTCTGGTAAAAGTTAATCAAATTGGAACTTTAACAGAAACGCTTGAAGCGGTTGAAATGGCACATAAAGCTTCTTATACGGCGGTGATGTCGCATCGTTCTGGGGAAACAGAAGACGCAACTATTGCTGATTTGGCGGTGGCGACAAATTGTGGGCAAATTAAAACAGGCTCATTGGCGCGCTCGGACCGGTTGGCAAAATATAACCAGCTCATTCGTATTGAAGAAGAGCTTGGCGACCAAGCCGTTTATGCTGGGCGTCAGGCTATTCGTTAAGCCATTCACTCAGCTCTTCATATGACTTGCTTGGCGCCAAAGTCTCGCATTTTTTTGTTTATCTAAATTGAATCACTTTGCTGATAGAGTCCTGACTCTTATAAGAAAATAGGGATAGCGAATCACTTTCTGCTTGACCAAACGAATCAGTTTGTGATTCGTTAAGACATGATTCGTTTTATCACATCGCCGCTCAGTTCGCGCACCATCGGGCAAAACCCGCTAGCCTTGCGCCAGTTTGTGCTGCCGATTTTTTTGGCGTTGTTGGTTGTGATGTTGTTTGTGCAGACCATTCAGGGCGAGCGTGGCTTTTTAGCTTTATTTGAAATGGACCGTAACTGGCAAAAAAAACAACAGGAATTAACCCAGTTGAAACATGAAAACCAACGCCTTTTGAACAATATTCAATTGCTATCTGGTGACCAGCCTGACCTTGATTTTCTTGATGAACGCGCGCGTGCGGTTTTAGGCTATGCGCAAAAAGGCGACCAAGTTTTAATCCTGCGTTAAAAAGCCCTACAGCTTCTGGCCGTTTTATTGTATATAATGCGCTAAAGGAGACAAATGTGGCTGTTGTAATCGACAATTTATCGGGCGAAAACCCAAAGCGTGTGCGCCATCCCGAAAAGGCTAAGCGTCCGGATAGTGATATCCTGCGCAAACCTGACTGGATACGGGTGAAAGCGCCGGGTTCTGAAGTTTTTCGCGAAACCCAAAAAATTGTTCATGACCATAATCTTGTCACGGTTTGCGAGGAAGCTGCTTGCCCAAATATTGGTGAATGCTGGTCGCAAAAACATGCGACAATGATGATTATGGGCGAGGTTTGCACGCGGGCATGTGCGTTTTGCAATGTCGCAACGGGGGTTCCCAATCCGCTTGATTTAGATGAGCCAGCGCGTGTGGCTGATGCGGTTGCTAAGCTGGGCTTGCGCCATGTGGTGATTACCTCTGTGGACCGTGATGATCTCGATGATGGCGGCGCGCAACATTTTGCCAATACCATTCATGCCATTCGGTCGGTTTCGCCAGAGACAACAATTGAAATTCTAACACCTGATTTTTTACGCAAAGATGGTGCATTGGAAGTGGTGGTTGAGGCGCGGCCTGATGTTTTTAATCATAATCTGGAAACCACCCCGCGGCTTTATTTGCCGATACGCCCGGGCGCGCGGTATTTCCATTCGCTTCGCCTCTTGCAGCGTGTGAAAGAGCTTGATGCTTCTATCTTCACCAAATCTGGCATTATGGTCGGTTTAGGTGAGACCCGCGAAGAGGTAATGCAGGTGATGGACGATATGCGCTCTGCTGATATTGATTTCATGACGATTGGGCAGTATTTGCAGCCCACACGCAAGCATGCGCCGATTGACCGGTTTGTGACGCCTGATGAATTTGAAAGCTATGCAACCATTGCCCGCACTAAAGGGTTTTTGATGGTTTCATCAACCCCATTGACGCGCTCATCGCACCATGCTGACGATGATTTTGCGCAATTGCGGGCTAACCGAGAAGCCAAAAACGCCAAGCAGAAAAAACCGACAGAAAGGTAAGCCTGTGAGCGCGACGGAGATTGTCCGCGAAAGCGACTTTACGCCAGAGCAAATGTTTGCCCTTGTGGCGGATGTGCCAAGCTATCCTGAATTTGTGCCTTATTGTGTTGGGGCGCGGGTGCAGGAAACGCGCATGCTTGATAATGGGCATCAGATTATGCTCGCTGACTTGCGGGTGGCTTATAAAATGATACGCGAGACCTATACCAGCGAAGTTGATTTAGACCCGCAGAATTTAACAATTATGGTGGCTCAGCAAGATGGCCCCTTTCGCCGCTTGGAAAACCGCTGGCAGTTTGAGCCACGCGAGGGTGGGTGTTTCATCAAATTTTATTTAGATTTTGATTTTCGCGCGCCGTTGTTGCGGCGGGTGATACAGCCACTTATGGGTCGGGCGGTTGATAAATTTGTCGCGGCTTTTGAAGCGCGCGCGCATCAGCTATATGGCTAAAGGCTTCTTGTTTAGCTAAAGGCTTCTTGTTTGGCTAAAGCCGTTCCAGCAACATATCAATAGCGGTGTCAACAGTGGCCAAGCGCACGTTTGTGCGACCCAAATCACCAAAATTTTGTTTGATATGCACCACGCCCTCAGCCGTTGCGGTTGCCATATGGACAGTGCCGACAGGCTTAATGTCAGACGCGCCGGGCCCCGCAATGCCAGATACCGCTATGGTGAGGCTGGCGGTTGTTTTTTCCAGAACATTTTGCGCCATTGACGAAGCAACCTCTTCGCTGACGGCGCCATGATCAATCAAAAGCTGTTTTGGCACGCCAAGTAAATCATGTTTCGAAATATTGGAATAAGTCACAAAACTGCGCCCAAATACGCGGGAAGAGCCTGGAATTTCAGTAATCAGGGCGGCGATTAGCCCACCTGTGCAGCTTTCTGCGCATGAAACCCGCCAGTTTTTTTCTTCCAACCGTGTGAGAAGTGTCTGGGTTTTATTTCGTAAATCGTCAGAAAACATAAATCAGTCCTTTCAAAACCAAAATGCTGGCCCCCGCGGCCATCAGCCCCGCTAACATATCATCAAGCATCACACCCAGCGCGCCGCTGAGTTGCTTGTCGGCATAGCTTACCGGCCAAGGCTTAAGAATATCAAATAGCCTGAAAAGTCCGAAACCCAATAAAATTGTCAGGACGGACAGGCTGGTTTGATGATTATAGGGCAGCAAGGAGAGGGTGAGAAACAGCCCCGCGGCTTCATCAATCACAATTGCCGAGGGGTCTTTTTGGGTGTCATGGGCCAGCCAAACTTGACTGGCCCACAGCCCTAGAATAAATAAAGTGATAGATGAGATAAATAGTATTAACCCATTGAATTTTATTAAAATAAATATAGCAAAGATAAGAGCTAAAAAACTGCCCCATGTGCCTGATGCGGGGCGCAATAAGCCGCTTGCGAAAAAGCTGGCCAACCAGAAGGCGGGTGAAAAAAGACTAAGGCCTTTGGGGATTTTATGAAGTTTTAGCATCAATTATCTTTCTTCTATTCTGGCTGTTATTCAGGTTGTCCATGCTCGTGAGCAGGGCATTGAATGCTGGCCATGGCCTGCGCGGCGATGCCTTCTTCGCGGCCTGTAAACCCTAGTTTTTCGGTTGTGGTCGCCTTAACGCTCACCCGTGACCGGCTGATGCCGCAAATGTCGGCAATTTGCTGGCGCATGGTTTCGCGATGCGGTTTAATTTTAGGGGCTTCACAAATAATTGTGAGGTCAAGATGCACTATTTTGGCCTGATGGCGGGTGAGCAAATCAACTGCATGGCGCAAAAAATCTGCCGAATCACGGTTTTTATGCGCCATATCACTGGGTGGGAAATGGTCGCCAATATCGCCCAAAGCCAGTGTGCCAAGCAGAGCATCTGTCAGCGCGTGTAGCGCGACATCAGCGTCTGAATGCCCAATCAGCTGGTGCGTGTGTTCTATTGTGACGCCACCAAGTTTGATAAATTGCGCGCCTTGCGGGGCTGGTGTGTCATGAAACGCATGGACATCGTAACCAGAAGCCGTGCGGGTTTCTAAATTTTGATTGGCCATAAGCGCTGTAAAATCCTCCGCGCGTGTGAGTTTAATATTTTCAGGGCTGCCCTCAACAAACCCAATCGTGTCAGCCGCCATTAAAGCAGCATCATCTGTGGCAAGCGATTGATTTTTATCTGTATTTTGATGTGCTTCATAAATATCCCGATAATGAAACCCTTGCGGGGTTTGCGCATGACGAAACTGCGCGCGGTCAGGTGTGCTGACCTGATAGCCATTTTCTGATGTTTGATGAATTTGCTTCAGCGTATCCGTGACTTCCAGCGCGGGTATCACGCAGGCATGTGTCTCAAGCCCCTGAATAACCCGGCTGATAAGCGCTGCATCAACAAATGGCCGTGCGCCATCATGCACCAAAACATAATCACAGTTTTGAGCCGCCAAGGCTGTGAGCCCTGCATAGACAGAGTCCTGACGCGTGGCACCCCCCATAACTGGCGGTAAAAGATTGGGCAAACCTTGCGCTGTTTGTTCGTATAAAGCGGTATCATCTGGATGTATCACGCTCAGCACCTTATCGACATCAGGGTGATAACAAAATTTTTGTAAACTGTGCCGCAAAACAGTTTGTCCATCAGGCATGAGCCGATATTGCTTGGGTTGCGGCTGCGGCGCGTCACTATCTCCATGCGCCCGCGTGCCACGCCCCGCCGCGACGATTATCACTGCGATTTGCTGGTCATGTGAGGTTTTTTGCATGTGGTTTTTGGCCATATATATAAACTAAGGATTCCTCGAAAGAAGGGAAGATTTTATTTATTTTCTCGCGTTTTTTTTACGAATGAGCATGTTTATCGCTTGTTTATCCGTGTTTTTATGCTTATTTTGGCTAAAATTTAAGCAGTTTTTATCGTGCCTCTAAAATGACCATTTTTATGACTGATGCAACACAATCAACCCCGCTTCATGGGCTGCTTCCTAGCTTATCGCGTAAGCGTGTGGCATTGGCGCCTATGTCGGGGGTCACTGATTTGCCGTTTCGTAAATTCGCGGCCCAGCAAGGGGCAGCGTGGGTTGTTTCGGAAATGGTGGCGAGTGAGGAATTGGTCAAAGCACGCCCTGATGTGGTCAAGCGCGCAGAAGGTGGCGGGGTGTTGGCACCATTTATTATCCAGCTTGCAGGCCGCGACCCGTATTGGCTCTCTGAGGGCGCAAAAATAGCTGAGCAAGCTGGTGCGGATATTATTGATATCAATATGGGCTGCCCATCGCGGCAGGTGACGGGCGGGCTTTCTGGCTCAGCTCTCATGCGTGATGAAAAACTGGCCTTAGATATTATCGAAGCAACGGTTATGGCTGTGTCGGTTCCGGTCACTCTGAAAATGCGGCTGGGTTGGGATTTTGATACACTCAACGCCCCGCAAATCGCGATGCGGGCTGAACAAATCGGGGTGCAGATGATCACGGTTCATGGGCGTACACGAAATCAATTTTATAAAGGCGTGGCGGATTGGAAAGCGGTGCGTGCAACAAAAGAAAGCGTCAGTGTTCCGGTGATTGTGAATGGTGATATCACCTCAGGTGAAAAAGCCCGCCAAGCGTTAATCGAGTCTGGTGCTGATGGTGTGATGGTTGGGCGCGGCGCATTAGGCCAGCCTTGGCTTTTAGGGCAGATTGAGCATTATCTGGCGACAGGCGTTTGGCCAAACCCACCACAAGCTGAAAAGCGACAGGCAATGGTGACGGATTGGTATTGTGATGTCATTGCCCATTATGGGGTGCCGCTTGGGGTGAAAATGGCGCGCAAACATTTGGCCGGATTTGTTGAAACCCATTTTGGCGATACACAAGAAGCAAAAATCTTTCGCGGTAAAATATGCCAGCAAGCATCACCCGAAGAGGTTTTGGATAGTATTCACGCGCTTTATGCACAGCCAGCCTTGATTGATTACCAATCTGCGGGGCTGGGTGTGGCGGCTTGATGATGAGCAATATGATGAACCCATTATCCCCAACTAAATCTTCCCAAATTCTTTCCGGCTTGCCGCAACCAGTTTTGGTTGTAAATGATAAGGGCCAAATCAACTATGCCAATTTTGCGTCAGAAGAATTTTTCTCGCTTGGGCAAACATTGCTTCAAACCAAAAAGCTTGATGAAATTGTACCATTTGGCAGCCCGCTTATCGGTCTTGTTGATAAGGTGATTAAGTCGGGCAATACCATCAATGAATATGAAATTGATTTAGGCACCCCGCGCACGGGCAAAAAGCAAATGGTCGATGTGCAGGTCGCGCCTGTGCCGGGTGATGAGAATGAGGTGATGTTGATTATCCAAAAAAAATCTATCGCCTCAAAGATTGACCGCCAGCTAACCCATCGCGGGGCGGCGCGTTCGGTCTCTGGCATGGCGGCGATGTTGGCGCATGAAATTAAAAATCCGTTATCGGGTATTAAAGGCGCGGCGCAATTATTGGAAACGGAGCTAGGCGAGCATGACCGCGCACTCACGCATCTGATTTGCAGCGAAACGGACCGCATTGCCGGTTTGGTTGACCAGTTTGAAGTTTTTACTGACCAGCCTTTAGACCAAACAGATGATGTGAATATTCACACAGTGTTGAACCATGTTGCACAAATTGCGCGTAATGGGTTTGGCCAGCATGTGAAAATTCAGGAAAATTATGACCCATCATTGCCCGCACTACGCGGCAATAAAGACCAGCTTATTCAGGTCTTTTTGAATTTGGTGAAAAACGCTGCTGAAGCGGTGGATAAAACAAATGGCAAAATAATTTTACAAACTTCTTTCCGGCCAGGTGTGCGACTGGCTTTGCCCGGACGTGGCACGCGCATTAGCCTGCCATTAGAATTTTGTGTGATAGATAATGGCGCAGGGATTGATGAAGATTTGCGTAATATTATTTTCGAGCCATTTGTGACCAATAAATCAAATGGCACGGGGCTGGGCTTAGCACTTGTTGCCAAAATTATTGATGATCATGGTGGCGTGATTGAGTGTGAGAGTGAACCAGGCCAGACAATTTTTAGAGTGCTGATGCCGATTGGTGAAAAACTATCTAAGCCAATGGCCATGCAAGATAATGAAAGTGCAGACACATGAGTAAAGGAACAATTCTTGTTGCTGATGATGATACAGCCATTCGAACAGTGGTGACGCAGGCATTAGGGCGTGCTGGCTATGAGGTGAAAGCAACAAGCAATGCGGCGACGCTCTGGCGATGGGCAAGCGCGGGTGAGGGTGACCTTATTGTAACAGATGTGGTCATGCCCGATGAAAATGCTTTTGACCTGATACCGCGCATTAAGCGTTTGCGGCCTGATTTGCCAATTATTGTGATGAGTGCGCTTAACACGCTGTCCACTGCCGTGACAGCGGCAGAACGAGGCGCTTATGAATATCTGCCCAAGCCATTTGATTTGAAAGAATTACTCAGCATCACCAATCGGGCAATTTCTGCGCAGGAAACCAAATCAACTGCAACTGATAGTTTTGGCGATGAAGAAATGCCGCTTATTGGGCGCTCGCCCGCCATGCAGGATATTTATCGCGGGCTGGCGCGGCTGATGCAAAATGACCTGACGGTTATGGTTTCAGGCGAAAGCGGCACGGGCAAAGAGCTGATAGCGCGTGCGCTGCACGAATTAGGCCAACGCCAGCATGGGCCATTTGTGGCAATCAATATGGCGGCAATCCCGAAAGATTTGATTGAAAGTGAATTATTTGGCCATGAAAAAGGGGCGTTTACAGGAGCCAACCAACGCGTAGAAGGGCGGTTTGCACAAGCCGATGGCGGCACATTATTTTTAGATGAAATTGGCGATATGCCAATGGATACCCAAACTCGTTTATTGCGGGTTTTGCAGGAAGGCGAGTTTACAACTGTTGGCGGGCGTACGCCGATAAAAACAGATGTTCGGATTGTGGCTGCGACGAATAAAGACCTAAAAATTCTCATCAATCAGGGTTTGTTTCGAGAGGATTTATATTATCGTCTCAATGTTGTGCCTTTGCGCATTCCCCCCTTGCGGAACCGCTTGGAAGATTTAGAAGATTTGTGCCGCCATTTCCTAAAATTGGCGACCCAAGAGGGGTTGCCGGCAAAATCTGTTTCGCCTGAGGGAATTGCATATCTGAAAAAATATAACTGGCCGGGTAATGTGCGCGAATTAGAAAACCTGATGCGCCGGATTGCTGCGCTTTATAATGATGAGGTGATTGGCTCTGATATTTTGCATCAGGAGCTTTCGGATTTAGCCCCAGCGGAGGCGGCGCCTGTCTCAACTCAAAATGCCACGACGATTTCAGAAAGCGTTGACATGCATCTAACGCATTATTTCAATCAATTTGGCGGCGCTCTACCACCGGCTGGTCTTTATGACCGTGTCTTGAAAGAGCTGGAAGAGCCGCTTATTCGTCAAGCATTGGCAGTAACCAATGGCAACCAAATTAAAACAGCAGAATTACTGGGGTTAAACCGCAATACATTGCGTAAAAAAATCCGTGAATTAGGCATTGATGTTATCCGTCAATCGCGGCGGTCTTAATCAATTGTCAGGGTTCACCCACCAGCTATCGAATTTCACACCATAAAGGGAGTGCCGCCAGCTATGCTCGACATGATGCCAGCGCGCCACCCATTGTTCAGGCTGGTGGTATAATGGCACAACATAATGTCCAGCCAGAAGCAGTCGGTCTAGCGCCCGCGCAGCTGTAACAAGTTCCTGTCGTGTCTTCGCTTGGGTCATTTTATCTATGGCAGCATCAATATATGTGCTTTTGACGCCTGAATAATTGCGGCTGCCTGAATTATCAGCGGCTTGACTGGCCCAATAAAAAGCCTGCTCATTACCGGGGGATAAGGACGCATACCAGCGATTGATAATCATGTCATAATCAAATTTTTGTAATCGGTTTTGATATTGGGTCGAGTCAACAAAGCGCACCCGCGCCGTGACGCCAATGCGCTTTAACATGCGCCCATAAGCAATGGCGAGGCGTTCCTCTTCGCGTGTTTGCACCATAATTTCGAAATTAAGAAATTCACCAGTTTTTTGATGCACCATGCGGCCATTGCGAATTTCATAACCAGCTTGTTTTAATAATTGAATGCTTTGCGCCCGCGCCGCACGGTTTTGCCCGTTCACATCACCTTTGGGTGCGTGATAGCCTTTTTCTAAAATCGCTTTATCCAGTTTTGCACCGCGCAACAGCTTTTTCTCTTCCTTGCTGGCGGCTATATTAAGCGCGCTTAAATCCGAGTTTTGGAAATAGCTTTGGGTGCGTTGATATGCATTGGCGAAAAGGTTTTTATTTACCCACTCAAAATTAAAAATCAAACCGAGGGCTTCACGGGTTTTGGGGTCAGCAAACTGAGCGCGCCGAGTGTTAAAGACAAATCCGTAAAGGCCTGAAGGGGTGCCCGTTTTAATATTTTCTTGCATGATACGCCCGTCTTTAGCCGCAGGGAAATTATATCCCCGTGTCCAGCGCAAGGGGTTGGACTCTTCCCAAATATCAACCAATCCTGTTTTGAAAGCCTCAAAAGCAGTATTTTCATCGCGGTAATAGTCAAAATGAATTTCATTGAGATTATGACGGCCTGCATTGACTGCTAAATCCTGCCCCCAATAATTCGGGTTTTTCTCGTAAATAATTTTTTTGCCAGCCTGAACTTCCGCCACAATATAGGGGCCTGAACCTATTGGTGGCTTTAGGCTGGTTTCGTTAAAATCGCGCTGCGCAAAATCATGCTTAGGCAAAATCGGCATAAGCCCCATAATGAGAGGCATTTCACGGTCAGCATCTTGCGGGTCAAAAAGAAACTGAATGCTGGTGTCGGTTGTTATGACCTGTTTGACCTTGCCATAATAGTAACGATGATTTGGGCGGCCTTTATCGCGCAGAGTTTCGTAGGAAAACTTAATATCTTCCACGGTGACGGCGCGCCCATCAGAAAATTTGGCGCGTGCATCAAGTTCAAATGTGACGGAGCTTCTATCGGCTGGCACGCTTACATTTTTAGCGAGTAGGGCATAAAGCGTAAAGGGCTCGTCAAAATGGCGCACCAGTAAACTTTCATACACATAGTCACGCAAGCCCGCTGCGGCTTGGCCGCGGACAATGAAAGGGTTGAGACTGTCAAAGCTGCCAAGTTTGGCGAAAACAATTTTGCCGCCCTTAATTGGGCGCGGGTCTGTATATGAAAAAGCTGTGTCGCGGTTGGCGAGTTGTGGCGCGCCATGCATGGCCACCCCATGTGTGTTTTGCGCTTCTGCTGTTTTTAGGATTGTCAGCGATAGCAAAAAACTAAGGGCAAGACAGCCAAAGATTTTGAAAGGCGATGTTTGAAACAAAAATAACATGAGATGACTTTACCGCTAATTATGGCTTTCATGTGACCCATTCTCAGGGGTGTTATTATTCCAGCTTATGGATTGATAATCAAACCCGGTCGCCAAACTGGGCTTGATAATTTGAAAATAAGGGGAAAGGTCAAAATCGCGTGGTGTGTAAAGAGAATGATGGCGGATATGGTAAATTTCCTGCGCGTTAGACTGCGTGATTTCTGGCAATATTGGGTATTGAATCGACTGAAAGGCTTCCGCAATTAAGGTGGAACATATGGCCCGTGTCGGCTCGCCACTGCCCAGTGCAATCATGCGTCGGCGCAAAAAAGCAGGCACTGGCGGATAAGGGATAAGATAGCGCATTAAATCAATGACATTTTTCAAATCATAATGATGGCCAATGCGCGAGATAATCTGGTCAATGAGTTTTTTGCGGTCTTTCTCGGTTAAGTTTATAGGGCGACAAATGCGGGTGTTAAAGCCGCCATATTTGGATAAAGGCACCGCTATAACTCCACGCGCCGCATCGGCTTCAACAAGGGGGCAGCTTTGCCCATAGTCATCGTTAAGCCCAGCCTCTTCGCCAATATATATTGCCGCATGTGACCAGCTTGATTGGGTCAGGAATTTAATAATCCGTGAAATGCGTAAATTGCCATCGACCAGCAAAATATCACCCGGCTGTAATGTGGCTGCTAATGTTTGGGTGGGCACCACAGAAAAAGCCTGATAGCCCATGACGGGTGTTTCGAGATGTTTAATTAAACGGCGGCTGATAAAGCGAAGCAGTTTCCCAATCATAAGTTAATGCGCCGTTTCTTGGTGCAGGTGATAAAACCCATCTCGATATTCGCTGAAAAATTCATCTATTTGTGGATGGCGAAGCGGCTCTTCACTCGCATCGGGCAACAGGTTTTGCTCGGACACATAGGCGATATATTCTGTCTCGTTATTTTCAGCCAGCAGGTGATAAAAGGGCTGGTCTTTGCGCGGGCGTATTTCAGCCGGAATAGACATCCACCATTCTTCTGTATTGTTAAAAACCGGATCAACATCAAAAATAACCCCGCGAAACGGGAAAATTCTGTGCTTAACGACCTGACCAATCATAAATTTTGCCTGATTTTCCATTTATTTTTAAATCTCTTGTTTGAAAATACCTGAATTTATAATTTAACCCTTTATCTCGCTGGCGTAAATTCTATATTTAAGGCTACAGCTAATTTGTTCGTTTCGTCATATTGTCGTGATATAGGATGTTGTTATGAAACTTTTTACAACCCAAAATGCCCCAAATCCGCGCATTGTCGATATGCTTGTGATTGAAAAGCATCTCGATATAGAGCGTCAAACCGTCAATATGCTTGAAGGCGAGAATCGCGAGCCCGCGTTTTTAGAAAAAAACCCGTTTGGGCAATTGCCTGTTTTAGAAACAGATGAGGGGTTTTACCTGTCCGAAGTTACGGCCATTGCTGAGTATTTTGAGGAATATCGTGCCGACCCGGTGATTATAGGGGTAACGGCGCAAGAGCGTGGCGAAGCGCGCATGTGGGCGCGGCGGATTGATTTGATGATTTTGTCGCCGATGACAATGGGGTTCCAAAACAGTATTGCGAAAAAGTTTTTTGAAGGGCGGATTAAACTTTACCCTGAAATTGGGGAAAGCATGATTACTAAAGCCAATGATGGATTAGTTGTTTTGGACACGCTTTTGGCGGGCAAAACTTATTTATGCGGTGACCGCTTCACTTATGGCGATGTGATGCTTTATGCGTATTTGGATTATTTCCGAAAAGTCGGGCAAAAAGTTGAGCCGGGCTTAATTCATTTGACAGAATTTTTTGATAATATGTCTGAGCGCGATAGCGCACGCCAAACAGCTTAAGCGCCGCTCACATAAGCTGCTAAACGCTCAATCACCCAAAATGAGCCAAGCCCGCCCAATGCATAGGGGGCTAAGAGACGCCATTTGTCTTTTTGGGCGGCCAATGGGCTTTTCAGACAAAGCCAAATGCCAGCGAGAATGCACAAGATAAAAATAATCTGTCCCAGCTCAATGCCAAGATTAAACAAGAGCAGCGCTTGCCATTCGAGGTTTTCAGGCAAGCCTAAATCGCTCAAAACACCAGCAAAGCCAAAACCATGAATGAGGCCAAAGCCAAAGCTAATGCCGTAATCATGCCAAATTGTTTTTTGTGGGCTGGATTGGTTTTTCATACTGGCTTCATAGGCCAGCCAAACAATGCTCAGCGCGATTAAAATCTCGACAGGTCGTGCAGGCAGGGTGAGTATGTTGAAAACCGCACCCGCCAGCGTAATACTATGAGCCAGTGTGAAACCCGTCACAACCAGCCAAAGGCGGCGAGTGGGCACAATCAAAATAAGCCCGACGACAAAGGCCAGATGGTCCCAACCCTCAAAAATATGCTCAATGCCCAGTTCTAAATAAGCAATAACGGAATAGTCTTGTTTATCGGTCAGGTTGAAAACAGGATTATCAGGTTTGACAATGCCCGCATTTTGCGTGCCATCAAGATAATTTATTGTGACATAAGTATCGGTCAGCGTGCTTTCCAAACCTTTGAAATAGATGGTGCCTTGTTGAAGCGGGCAGGTGAGCGTGGCGACTTCAGCAACGGACTGGCCATAAAACTCAAATTGGGAGCTGCCAATAATGCACTCAACATCAAAGACAGGCTTAATGGCAAGGCGCGCATTATCTTTAACTGGTTGCTTCCAAACCAGCGCAAACTGTCCGGCCTGTTTTTCAATTAAATTGAGATATGCAGGGCGGGTTTCATGCGCCTCTGCTGTGTTTGAATGTGCAAGAAAAAGCGCACCAAGCAGGCATATATGCACAAGCCAAAATGAGAGAGAAAACAAACGCGGTATTTTAGTCATTGGCGATATCTTGGAAAACCACACTATATTTGGCGATGACTTCATCTATTGCCTTTTGATTGGCAATAAGACGCTTTTCTTCTTTTAAGTCTTGGGTGATTTGCTCGCGCGCCTCATCAAAAGATTTCTCAACAGGCTCGATGCGTTCAATAATGCGTACCAGATGCAGCCCATAAGCAGAGCCAATAGGTGGGCCAAATTGATTTTTTTCTGGCAGATAATTTTCAATTTCGCGGGTGAAATAAGCACCAAAGTTTTTATTAATATCATTCAAATTTTGTCGCTCATATCGTCTTTCAAGCATAAAGGGATCGCCGGCTTCCCGCCAGTCTTGGCCAGCATTTACCTGTGTTTGAATATTCTGTGCGCGCTCATATATTTTTTCATTATCTCGCGGGTTGAGATAAATATGCTCAAAGCTCAACAGTAAAGGGGTTGCATAGCGCGCTTTGTTTTTGTCATAAAAAGCGCGTAATTCTGTTTCCTGAATGGGCTCAGAGTCATATTTGTCTTCGATGATGAATTTCATTTTTTGCGCCAGTCGGCGTCTTATAATGGTGTCATCTTCATCTAAACCCCGCCGCACAGCCTCACGCGACAAAGCCTGCTCCTCAATATGCGCGCGAATGAGCTGACGCAAGGTTTCCTCATCAACTTCACGATTTTGCTGCTTTGCATAAAGCATGGCCAGGCGTTCAATGCCTGCTTGGGTAAGCTCAATTTTATAGGCTTGGGCGCCTTGATAGTCCTGATAGACTTTATCTATGGCAAAGAGAGCCAGGCCGATTAAAACAAACGCAAAAAAAGGGGATTGGATAATTTTTTTCATCAGTTCGTATTCACCCATATTGGCGATGACCATGCCCGTTCCTGAATGGTTTTTGGGAAAATTGGATTAGGCTCTGCGCCGACATTCACTGCGTCCCATGTTGACCAGCGACAGGTTGGGTTTTCCAGCACCCGCACATAATAGGCTGCCGATTGCGCGCTATCATATTCAGGGTCTTGCCAGATGGCGCTCAGTTCAGGATCGCCTTTATCTCTGGTAATAGAACAATCTGAAATATCTACTTTTGCGCCATTATCGGGGCAGCGATGTGTTTTGGGGTCTGGTTTAAGACCATCGGAACAGGCGACATCGAAAAGTTTTTCTTGCGGCGCGCCATTCGCATGCCAGACTTTTACAATTTGTAATCGCTGTAAGGGCGCGGCATAGGGGTCACGCATAGCCCATGCCAGCAATGTGGGGGCGCTGTCTTTGCGTGCGTTTAATTCTCCGCCCATTGGCACACCGTTTTGATAGGCTTTTTCTAATAATTTGGGGTCAGATAAAAGCGTATCTTCATAATCATAACCCGCAAAAAACCTCACACGAATACGAGTGCCCGTGGTGGCAAATGTTTCGCGGTTTTGTAGGGAATCAAACAAAGCCTCGCGCGTGTTTTGCGTGGCCCAAATGCCCGCATAGCCAGACGCGCCCCAGCGTCCAAACCATAAATCCACTTGGGTTTCAGGCTCATAATGCTCCCAGCTTTTATTAAAATAACCAGCAACCGAACCACGGCTTACTTTTGTGCCATCGACCAAACCAACTTTAGACCAGTAATAATCCTCATCATAAGAGCCAGCCGCCACATGCGAGTCGGTTGAACCAATAAGCCCAAATTTATAAGGGTTGCCTTTGCCGCTTTGTTCAAGCCCAATCCCATTAGCGAGGGCTTCGCGAACAAAGCTGCCATTGATTTTGGACTTCACTTCGGAAGATAAGAGATATTCATAAAGCTCAAAGTTGCTCCATTCATCAGTCGGTGACAGAGCGGGGTGGGTTTCAGATGTGCCTTTAACTTGCGTGATTTCAACAATCGGCTCATTGCGCCGCCGTTGTTCTGAATAGGCTGCGTCAATTTCATTCCGATAATAGGTTTGCAAGGAAAACATTTCGCCATTGGACACATTTGAATTATGCGGAATGGAAATGACATCTATGCCATTGGCGCGATTTTTATCCATCCAGTCCCATAAATCTTCAGGGTTTGGGGATTGCAAAGACCCAAAGACATCTTTCGGGGCAGCGTCTTTGAAAATAATATTACGGTGTAAATTACCGCCGGTGAATGTATCGGTTTGGTCTTCACCCATAAGTGGGCGCGTGGCGGTATATTCATAGCCTTTGAAAGTTGTGAATTTGCCTGGTTCGTAAAATTCATCAGCAGTTTCTTGTGTTCGCTTCCAAGTGTCTTCAACAATATCGGCGTCATAAAAATCTTCATAGATTTCACCCGTGCGGATAGAATTTCCTATGAGAGAGAAGGCAGCAAATATTTTATCATCATCAAAGCTAAACATGTCTTGGGCGTTGGGTGCCTTAGAAATCGGGTGGTCGGTTTCGTTAATGGCTTTCAATATGCCCAAATATTCTGCGTGGTCGGTAACGGCTAAAAAATCAAGCGGCGGGGTGGTTAGGTTCAGCTTATATTTTAAGGGGTGGCGAATGGTCTGGCCACGCGCATAGCGATAGGCATCTGCAGGCGTGGTGCGGGTGTAAAATATATAGGCATCAAAAGAATTGCCTGTATGCACATGAAAGTCACCAAAATAGGCATTTTTATTTGGGTTGTTTTCAACCTTTTTTTCTTGTGTTGTGGTGATGGGCGCTTCTGCCGGGTCAATTTTTTCAGCCTTTTTTTGCTCACGCTCCGAGCAGGCAGTCATAATGGTGATTGGCAGTAAAAAGCTAAAAATACTGATAGCTAAGTTTCGTCTGGTTTTTGCACCAGACAGTAAAGTGTTCTTATTCATGAATTTATCCCCCAAACTTTGTCTAAATCTAGCATAAGAAAGGGGGGTAGAAAAGAAAAACGCCCCTTCAAAAGAAAGGGCGTTTGCTTCTTCTATCAGCGTTGTATTGAGGTGCTTAGAAAGGGTCTCTTGAGGTCCCTTTTGTGACATAAACCCCATTGATTTTTTCTTGTAAACCTTTCGCCATAGAGCGCGGGTTATAAAATTGCTTATACCATTGACGCGCTTTACCAAATGGGCCATCGCCAACGACTTGCATAATTTGCAGGCATGGCTTTTTATTGGCCCAAATCTCGAAATCCTGCAAGAAAGCCAAACGGCTTGCTTCTTGATATTCACGCGCAACAGCCGTGTCTTCTTCAGTGGCTTCTGCGTTTGATGATTTAACCAATAGCGCATGCCACGCCCGCACAACACCATCTGCAATAGGTGTGTGTGTAATCAGCATAAGAGAAGGGTGGTCGCCCAACATGCGCGAGAGCAGAATGCTTGGGCCTGTGTACCATGTGTCATTATACATCACACCTTCGGCCAGTGTTTCATGCCCTGCTGCCAGACGCTGCACGATGACATGATTGTCAATTTCATTTTCGAAATATTCCATATCTTTTGAGCCGTGAATGGGGCCCAAATGCGCTTTGTCGGTCATGTTGTCGATAATTTCTTGTGGATGGCAATCCAGCTCTCCCAAATGGTCAATTTTCCAGTTCACCCATTGTGGATCGTCCCACTCAGGCAGGTCTGGGAGTTCATAATCAGGCTGACCATTTTCCGGATCATACCACATGAAAATGCACCCACCCCATTCGCGGGTTGGCCAGCTTTTCACGCATGCAGATTTTGGAATAGGGGCTGGTGAATAGGGAATATCATCGCATTGCCCTTCAGGGTTGAACCGCCAGCCATGATATGGGCAACGAATGCCGTCCCCATCAATATGTTTGCCAGTGGTCACCACATAAGAAGTTTCGTTTTTGGCGAAATGCGTTCCCATATGTGGGCAATAAGCTTCGATAAGAACCACACGACCACTTTCGCCACGATACATGACCATTTCTTCGCCAAAATAAGTCAAGCTTATTGGCTTATTTGTCGCTTCAGCTGACTCAGCGATCATGAACCACCCGCGTGGGTATGTGAATTCGCCAATACCATAATCTTCAGTTTTTGCCATTTTATTACCTCTGCTCCTTTATGCAGTCAGTTCCAGCTCTTCTGTTAATAATGGGCAAACGACCCCATCATCAGCATCAATATGTGCAACACAACGATTGCACGATATACAATTAGATACCGCAGTATCCTTGTTTTTGTAAAGGTTGGGAAGGTCAGGTTGATTGATGAGCGCGCGCCCTAAAACAATCGCGTCAAACCCTTCTTCCATTGTTTTCTCAAAACTTTCCAAAGACTTAATGCCGCCGACCAAGGCAATCGGCATGCTCACCTCGGCACGAATTTTTTTTGCGTTTTCTAGAAAATACATTTCCTTGAAGGGCATGTCCGGAAAATTACGCGCGGCCAAAGTATAAATCAGCTTATTGATAAAACTCTTTTGCATTTTGATAAGCGGCTTAATCGGTGATTTACCCCGAAATAAATACATTGGGTTTTTTGAACTAAAGCCACCTGTCAGAACCAACATTGAGGCAGCGCCATCGGCTTCAACCATTTTAGCCACTTGAATTGAGTCCTCAAGGGTGAGCCCACCTTCAAAGCCATCTTTCACATTAAGCTTTACAATGATTGGCACATCGGGGCCAATAGCTTCACGCACCGCCCGCACAGCCATAAGCGGGAAGCGGGCGCGGTTTTCAATGCTGCCACCAAATTTGTCTTTACGCCGGTTCACGGCAGGGCATAAGAATTGTGAAAATAAATAACCATGCCCCATATGGAGTTCAACAATATCAAAGCCAGCTTCTACAGCGCGCTGAGCTGATGTGGCATAATCTGCAACAATCTGTTCAATCTCACTTTCCGTGAGGGGTTTAACAAAAGGAATGCCAGCAAACAGGCCGTAAGCGTTAATGCCGTAAGAAGCGCCTTTGGAAAAATATTTAGATGATAATTTGCTATATTTGGTTTGCATGCCGCAATGGGCAAGCTGGATAGAAGCCGCCGCTCCATGCTTGTGAATGCCCGCGGTTACATTTTTAAGCTGGTTAATGACATCATCATCAAGCATGCACATTTGGTCATCGAAAGTGCGCGCATCATTATTTACAGCGCCATAGGCCACTGTCACAATACCACTGCCACCTTCTGCAAATCGTTCATGAAATTTGGCGAGCTTTTCACCAGGCATGCCAGCTGGTGCGAGGCCTTCAAATGTCGCTGTTTTGATAATCCGGTTTTTCAATTCTACTTTGTTAAGAGACCAGTTTGAAAACGGATTTGAGACGCTTTGTGTTGACATAAATCTTCCACCCAATAAAAATATAATCTGATTATAAAATAAAAGAAAAAGGGTTTCTAGTATTTTTATCACGAGCGCGCGGTGTTTTTGTGCGACTTTTTGACTTCTCATGTGATAAGTATCGAAAGCGCAGGCAGATTTGCGTTGAACTGGATATAGGTTTTTGAAAATGAGTGAAATGGTTTCTGAAAAAGAGAGTCGGCTTTATGCCTGGTATGTTCTCGCGGCAATGGTTGTTTTATACCTGCTGAATGTAACGGACCGCTATGTTGCGTCAGGTTTGTTAGAGCGTATTAAAGAAAGTTTTGAAGTTTCAGATACTTATATGGGGTTTCTCATCGGCCCTGCGTTTGCTTTTTTCTACACAATACTGGCGATTCCGATAGCGGTTTTAGCGGACCAGTATAATCGTATCCGAATCATTTGCATTGGCGCTGTGTTGTGGAGTTTCTTTACGGTTTTGAGTGGTTTGGCTGAAACGCCGACTGTTTTTGCACTATCACGGATTGGGGTTGGGGTTGGCGAGGCTGCTTTTTTGGCGCCTGCGTTTTCGCTTTTGTCTGATTATTTCCCACCACGCCGGCGCGCCCTCGCTTTTGCGATTCTTAATTTTGGCGTTTATTTGGGGCAGCTTACTGGCATGGTTGGTGGTGCGGCGATTGCTGATGCGCTTGATTGGCGGTGGGCGTTTATTTTGCTCGGTGCACCCGGTATTTTTGTGGCGGCCATTGCCTATATTACTGTTAAAGAGCCGGCGCGCGGGCGTATGGATCCGGGCGGCATGATTGCGGCTGATGCAGATGTTTGGGGGGCGCTCAAAAAATCTGTTCCTTCGCTCATGGCCTGTAAAAGTTATATGTATATGGTTTTTGGAACCATTTGTGGCGGCTTTGCTGGATATGGTTTTGGTATTTGGGCGCCCACTCTTTTTGTTCGCTCTTTTGGTTTGGACCTCACCGAGGCCAATTCACGATATGGATTTCCTTCCGTAGTGGCGGGTATTTTGGGGGCTGTTATTTTGGGCTATTTAAGCGATAGATTAAGCGCCAAAAACCCACAATGGCCGCTTGTGTTATCGGGCTATGGCTTGGTCGCATCTGGCTTTTTTATGATGGGTATTAGCTTTGCACCAAGCCCAGAAATGGCGACTTTGCTGGCCATTCCTGCTGGCTTGCTTGGCGGCGGCTGGGTGATTGGCGTACAGGCTTCTTTGCAAGATTTACTGCCCTCTAAAATGCGTGCTACCGCAACTTCTTTATGGGCATTTTCTCTGACCTTTTCAGGTCTTGCGCTTGGTGTGCAGTTTGCTGGTTTTTCGATTGATTATCTAGAAACCATTGCACGAAGCGGGCAGGGGGACCTTGCTGTTTTGTTAAATGAGACTATTCAACATCCTATTCGTTTGGCTCTTTTCACGGTGCTTTTACCCGTTGTGCCGGGATGCTTCTTTTTAATCAAAGCATCGCGCACAATTTCACAAGACAGAGAATTCTTACTTGATAAGACGTCTTAATTATTACAGGGCGGCTTAGAAATAGTATGAGCCGCCATTGGCTGCCAGCAGGCTGCCAGTCACAAAGGACGCTTCATCAGATAATAAAAACGCAACAGCGGCGGCAATTTCTTTTGGCTCGGCCATGCGACCAAGCGGTATTGCGTTTTCCATATCGGTAATCCACTGCTCAGGAATGCCCTGCATAATGGGTGTGTTGGTTGGGCCAGGCGCAACCGCATTCACGCGAATACCCCGCGGGGCTACTTCACGCGCTAATTGCCGCGTTAGGCCAACAAGGGCGGTTTTGGAGGTGACATAATGCGGTGAGCCTTCACCCGACTGGGCAGAAGTTGAGGAGATATTGACAATCGAGCCGCCATTTCCATCTTCAGCCATAATGCGGACAGCCTCTCGGCACACATAAAATGCGCCGTTAAGGTTGACATCCATCACGCCTTGCCAGCCGGCATCTTCCATATGGATAAGATGGTCAACGAAAATTTTTGAGTCCTTGCCCGCGGCTAACTCTTCATTACGCTTGCCCATCGCCTCATAAAATTTGTCTGAACCATCTTCTGGTGCCTGCCCAATGCCTGCATTATTCACAACCAAGTCAATTTTGCCGAATACCTCTCTAGCTTTACGGATTGCGGCAATAACTTCCTCGCTTTTGCCAACATTAGCGGCAAGCGCCAAATGCGTATCAGCTGCACCTATCTTGTCCACCACCGCTTGTGCCGTGTCCAAATTGAGGTCAATCACAGCGACGCGGGCGCCTTCATCAGCTAATTTATGAACAATAGCCGCGCCGATACCCTGCGCCGCACCTGTAACAATGGCGGTTTTTCCTTGTAAAGACATGGTTAAATTCCTTTCAACACTCGATTATTGGGGAACATGAAGTTCGTTTGCTTTGCCGCCATCAACTGGAATGATTGCGCCATTAACATAAGAGGACATATCCGATGCCAAAAACAGGGCGACTTGCGCCACTTCTTGCGGGTTGCCGATGCGCCCCATCGGGTTGGCGTTTGCAATGGCTTCGCCCGCTGCTGGATCAGAATTAAAAAAGACTTCTGTGCCGGGCGTCATGATTGGGCCAGGCGCAATGCCGTTCACGCGAATATTTTGCCGCGCCCCTTCCATTGCGGCGGCACGGGTTAAATGGTCCAACGCCGCTTTAGAAGCCGAATAGCCAGACATGCCCTGCATAGCACGGGCGCCATTTATCGAGGAAATATTGATAATTGACCCGCCTGTTGCTGCCATATACTTCATTGCTGCTTGAATGCCCGTATAGGCCGCGTTGACATTGATAGAGAAATTAACCTGAAAGTCATCTAAATCTGTGTCGTTAATCATGCCATAGCCAACATGCGGGGCGTTGTTAATCAAAATATCAAGGCCGTTTTGGGCATATTTCTCAACCAAAGCCCCAAATGCGCGCGCATCGGATAAATCCAGAATCTCTATGGTGCAGTCACCGCCTGCGTCCTGAATGGCTTTTTGGGTTGCCTCAAGCTTGTCTTGCGCGCGCGCGCAAATAATGACTTTTGCGCCAGCTTGCGCGAAAGTTTCTGCAATGGCGCGGCCAATGCCATCGCTGCCGCCTGAAATAAGTGCTGTTTTTTGAGCTAGCATGATACCCTCTTCTTTAGAAAAATGCGTAAATTTGGAATAGCTATAATACGCATTTGATATAAAATCTTGCAAATAAATGTTTGGTTTCGTAATATAATCATATTATATAAGTTTTAGATAGCACATAACAGATAATTTTATGAAAAATTTGAATCCCATCGCTGCAAGTCTGGCCGCACCCGGCGCGCCCTACGAATTTATGGAAACCGAGATAGACGGCGTTGCCGTGCGTGTGTTCAAAAATGCCCCGCAAAATATGGTAAGGGCGCTTGATAATTCGCGCAAAGATTTCTCTGAAGCAGAGTTTATCGTGTCAGGCGATTTACGCATGACTTTTGGCGCCTATTATCAAAAAGTCGATGCGCTTTCAGGCTGGCTGCAGAATGAAGCGAAAATCCAGCCCAAACAGCATGTCGCGATTGCCATGAAAAATTGCGCCGAGTGGATGATTGCGTTCACGGCTGTTTTGCAAATTGGCGCGGTAGCAGTATTGGTCAATAGCAAAGGGGAAGGTCAAACCATGCTCAACGCTGTTGAAGATGGTGACAGCGTGTTTTTGCTTTGCGATGAAAAACGCATGGCTTTGTTGCGTGAGGCTGGCTGCGAATTACCGGGACTTATTGCTGAGCAGACGACGGGGGACGAGTCTTTTGCAGTGGCTTGCGACAGCAACCTTACATGCACTGTGCCTGAGATTTTGCCAGACGATACGGCGTGTTTGTTTTTTACCTCTGGTACAACAGGGCGCGCCAAAGCAGCTGTGATTTGTCATCGCAGTCTTGTTTCGGGCATGATGAATACGCAAATGGCTTTAGAAGAAGCTTTTACGCGCATTGCGATGGCTTATGAAATTTCGGTTGAGGAATTATCAAAGCACCTACCGCAGACTGTTAGCCTCATGGTGTTTCCGCTGTTTCATATGAGTGGCTGCACGTCGGTATTTTTAACCGCATTATTTGGCGGCAATAAGCTGGTTTTGATGGACCGTTGGGACGGAAAAGAGTTGTTGCGCCTAACCGAGCAGGAAAAAATAAGCTCAATTGGCGGTGTGCCAGCCATGCATTGGGATATCTTAAACGCCATGAAAGAAACCGATTATGACCTGTCTTCAGTGCGGTCAATTTCTTGCGGCGGTCAGGCTTTCCCATTGAATTTAATTGAGGCACTACAAGAGGCATTTCCCAATATTGTTTTGGGTGCGGGCTATGGCATGACCGAAACAACAGGGGCGATAAGCTCCTCAAATGGCGAGGCATTTGCTAAAAAGCCGGACAGTTCTGGTCAAATTTTTCCAATGGTTGATGTGCGTATTGTTGGCGAAAATGGCGAAGATTTACCCAATTATGAAAGCGGTGAAATTTACGCACGCGGCCCGTTAATCATGAAAGGCTATTATAAGCGCCCAGATGCAACGGCTGAGGTGATTATTGATGGTTGGATGAAAACTGGTGATATCGGTTTTCGCGATGATGATGATTATTTGTTCATCATTGACCGAAAAACCGACATGGTGATTTCAGCGGGTGAAAATATTTATTGTGTTGAGGTAGAGCAAACCTTGTCGCAAAACCCGAAAGTCAAAGAGCTGGCAGCTTTTGGTGTGCCTGATGAGCGGCTAGGGGAGCGGTTAGTTATTGTCGTCAGCCCTGCTGATGAGAACTTAACCAGCGATGAGCTAATGGCTTTTGCGCAAGAAAATTTAGCGGTCTATAAAGTGCCCAGCGAAATTATCATTGCTGAAAATGTGTTTACTTATAATGCGATGCAGAAAATTGAGAAAAAGATTCTGCGCGCAAAATATTTGAACTCTGAACTCTAATTTTTGAACTATGAGAACGAACTTTCAAAGGAATAAGAATGGCATTTCCAAAAGATATCGGTGTTATTGAAACAATGATGGGGATTCCGGTGCAGGAAGACCGATCTGAATGGTATGAAAGTTTCCGCCCTTTGCTGAATGATCAGGAAAGTCGTGATGCTTTTAAGATGCCAGCTCAATATATGTTTAAGGATATTCCGGAAACGGGCAAGGTTGATGACTTTGTGGCTTGGACTGTTGAGCAAATGGACAAGTTTAATATTGAAAAAGCGATGATTGGCTTTAGCGAAGATGAAACCTCGATGAAAGCCTATAATAATTATCCAGACCGTTTCTTTTTTGATGTGCCGATTAACCCAAATGATGGCATGGACGAAATTCGCCGTGTGAAGCGTTTGCATAAAGAATATGGCATTAAAGCTTTGAGTGTTTTTCCAGCTGGCACAGTTCCGCAGGTCGCGATAAATCACCCGCATCTTTATCCTTTTTATGCTGCATGTGTTGAGATGGATATTCCAATCGCGATAAATGTTGGTGTGCCGGGCCCGCGTATTCCTCTGGCGACACAACGCGTTGAGCTGCTAGACGAGGTTTGCTGGTTCTTCCCTGAATTAAAAATTGTGATGCGTCACGGGGCAGAGCCATGGGAAGATTTAGCGATTAAGCTGATGATTAAATATCCGAACCTTTATTATTCGACCAGCGCTTTTGCGCCGCGTTATTATCCCAAATCCATCATTGATTATGCCAATACCTCGCGTGGTTCTGACCGGATTATCTATGCTGGGTATTTCCCAATGGGATTAAGCTTGGAGCGTATATTTAGTGATTTAGAGAATGTTCCTTTCAAAGAGGAAGTTTGGCCAAAATTTTTGAGAGAAAATGCAAAACGTGTTTTCAATTTAGGAGATTAAAAATGAGCAATAATGAAATTGATGCCCGTACCCCACCTGTTGCTGTTTGGCAAATGCTTGAAGGCTTGCGCGGGGAAGAACTGGCGCAATGGCGCATAGCCGATATCCCCAATCGCGGCAGTTTAGAGCAGCGTAATCTGGACAAGCTCCCAATGCCTTTTGGGTGGTTTGTGGTGTGCTATTCAGATGATTTAGCTGTCGGTGAGGTGAAGCCGCTTGAATATTTTGAGCAGCAACTCGTTTTGTGGCGTGGCGAAGATGGCCAGCCGCGCATTATTGATGCTTATTGCCGTCATTTGGGTGCGCATATGGGCTATGGTGGCCGCGTGCAGGGTAACGACCTTGAATGCCCATTTCATGCTTGGACTTATAATGAGACCGGCAGTGTGGTTGATGTGCCATATGCAACCAAAGTGCCGCCATCAGCGGCGCGTAAATGTGACCGCCAATGGCCTGTTCAGGAGAAAAACAAATTTATTTGGGTTTGGTACCACCCAGAAAATGAAGCGCCATCATATGATATTGATGTTTTTGAAGAAGTGGGACACCCAGATTGGACAGAGTTTGAGCGCCATGAATGGATTGTGCATGGGCCAATTCAAAACATGGCTGAAAACGGCGTTGATGCGGCGCATTTCAAATATATTCATGGCGTGCCGGAAATGCCAAATTATGATTTTGACTTTGATGGTCATCGCCGCAATGCTTCTGTTAAATCCAAAATGGGCACCCCGAAAGGTGAGGTCGATGGTGAGATTTCTTACGGAACAGTCGGGGCAGGGCAAAGCTGGACAAAATTCTCTGGTATTTCAGAAACCTTGTTAGTCTCAGGTGTGACACCAATTGCGCGCGATAAAACTCATGTGCGCTTTGCCTTTACGCAACCCAAAGCAGAAGCTGAAGGGCCAATGGCAAATCTGTCGAAAGCGCTAAAGCGTGATATTTGTAAGCAGCTTGACCAGGATAAGGTGGTTTGGGACCGCCAGAAATATATGCCACGCCCGTCTATTTGTGACGGTGATGGCCCGATTTTGCCTTTCCGGAATTATTTTGCTCAGTTTTATGCCGAGTTTAATAAGGAAGTGAAATCAACTGGTCTTAAAATCAAAGAAAGCGGCAATCAGTAAGCCGGTATTGGACAAGCGATGCAATTTAATTTCACAGATGAGCAAAAGCTCATTCGCGATACAGTGTTTTCTGCCTTGCAGGAAATGGGCGACCGCAACCGCATATATGATGTCATTGAAAAAGATGGCTATGACCGCGAAGCATGGGAGCTGTTGTGCAAAGAGCTGATGCTTGGCGGCACTTCTTTTGCTGAAGAATATGGCGGGGCTGGTTTGAGTTTTGTAGAGCTGGCTATTGTGCAAGAAGCGCTCGGTCAGTTTTTAATACCAACGCCGTTTTTCGCGTCTATTGTTATGTCT
Organism: Parvibaculaceae bacterium; assembly: GCA_965217015.1. Lineage (GTDB taxonomy): Bacteria > Pseudomonadota > Alphaproteobacteria > RS24 > RS24 > JAYQKL01. Next base: position 487,914 of record OZ244224.1, read on the forward strand.
GGCTATGCGCTTGATTTATGCGGTTCTCAGGCCCAAAAACAAGCTTATCTGCCAGCTCTCATCGCCGGTGAAAAAATTGCAACGCTTGCTTATCTGGATAGCTCTGGGCATTTTTCAGCCGATGCATATGCGGCTGAATTATCTCAAAGTGGCGCACTGAATGGTCAGGCCATTATGGTGCAATATGTGCAGTTTGCGGACCAAATTATTGTGCTTTGCCAAACCGATGAAGGCCCGAAATTAGTGCTTGTTGAAGCCGGGCAAGAAGGGGTTGAGATAACGCCTAAAACAGCTATGGACCTGACGCGACCTGTGGGTGATGTGCGGTTTGAAAATGTCGCCATTGCGCCTGAAAATATTATGCCGGCACAGGCAGATGACATTGAGACGCTTTTTGATTATGCACGCATCATGCTGGCGGTTGAGCAAATGGGCGCCGCAGAAGGCGTGATGAATTTGACCAATGCTTATGCCAAAGACCGTGTGCAGTTTGGGCGTGCGATTGGGAGTTTTCAGGCGGTTAAGCATCGCCTAGCTGATATGATGGTTTTGCTGGAAGCCGCAAAATCTGCGGCATGGTATGCTGTTTGCACGGCCATTGAAGATGAGGCTGAATTATCAGTGGCCGCGTCAACGGCCTCTATTGTGTGTGCGCGAGCCTTTAGCAAAAATGCTGCGCATGGCATACAATTACATGGTGGTATGGGCTTTACTTGGGAATGTATGGCGCATTTGTTTTTCAAGCGCGCACGCACAAGCTCGCATATTTTGGGTGCGCCTGAACTGCACCGCGAAAAATTGGCTGATTATGTTTTTTCATCTAATCGATTTTAGGATTAAAAATGAAACTCGGTTTTACAGATAAAGAAGAAGAGTTCCGTGACGAAGTTGTCACATGGCTTGAGGAAAACCTTCAGGGGGATTTTGCCAGCCTGCGCGGCGAAACCAGCATGTCTAACCAGCTTGAAAAGCGCCTTGAATGGGAAAAACATTTAGGCAAATCAGGCTGGAGTGCGATTGGCTATCCAAAAGAATTTGGAGGCCGCGAGGCATCACTTGCAGAGCAGGTTATTTTTGCCGAAGAATATGCCCGTGCCGGCGCGCCTGGTCGGATTGGCCATATTGGTGTGGAATTGGCCGGGCCAACAATTTTGCATTTTGGTTCGGACCAGCAAAAGCAACAATTCCTGCCCGATATTGTCGCGGGCAATGTGATTTGGGCGCAAGGTTATTCAGAGCCGAATGCGGGGTCTGATTTATCAAATATACAAACCAAAGCCACACTTGTTGATGGACAATGGGTGATTGAAGGGCAAAAAATCTGGACTTCAATGGCGCATTTCGCCAATTGGATTTTTGTTCTGGCCCGCACAGAGCCAGGTTCAAAAGGCTCGAAGGGTTTGTCTTTCTTGCTTGTGCCGATTGACCAAGAGGGCATCACCATTCGCCCGATTAAACAAATTACGGGTGATGCGGAATTTAACGAAACATTTTTTGATGGTGCCCGCACGGGAGAAGAAAATGTGGTTGGTGGTGTCGGCAATGGCTGGGCCGTTGCGATGGGGCTATTGGCCTTTGAGCGCGGTGTTGGCACTTTGGGACAGCTGATGAGCTTTATTGCAGAGTTCTCGATGATTGTTGAGCAGGCTAAGCAAAATGGCAAAATGAATGACCCGCTTATCCGCCAGCGCATTGGCGAGGCCTATACAGGGCTGAAAGTGATGCGCCATAGTGCGTTGCGTATGTTGTCTGATGGTGATAATTCGCAGCTTCAGCCTGCCGCCATGACCTATAAATTATATTGGTCAGCATGGCATAAAAACCTGACCCAGCTTGGTATGGATGTGATAGGTTTAACAGGTGAAATGACCGATGCTGGCGATTATCTTTTTGAAGGCATTCCGCAAATGTATTTACAGGCACGGGCGGATTCGATTTATGGTGGAACCAATCAAATCCAACGCAACATTGTTTCAGAGCATGCTATGGGTTTGCCGCGTGAACCCAAAGTGCAGAAATCTTAGAGCCAGCAATTCATTATGAGCAATATTAAGCCCCAGCAATATGAATTTAGCGATCTTGATATGAAAATTATTGAGAAGCTAAAAGCTGATGGACGCGCCAGTAACCAGCGCATCGCAGATGAGCTTGATGTTTCAACATCAATGGTGGCCACACGGATTCGGCGCATGGAAAAAGCAAAGGCGATGAAAATTGTAGCCGTTTCTGATTTCTCGGCGCTTAATCATAATGTTTTACTGCCGATTGGGGTTGATGTGAAAGGCCGCGATATTGAAGAGGTTGCGGAGGATTTGGCAGCGTTCCCTGAGATTTCATCTGTGCAAATTTGCGCCGGTAAACATGAAATTCAGGTTTTGGTTGCGCTTGAGGATATGACCGCCGTCTCACAAATTTTGCTTGATAAAATTTCGAAAGTTGAGGGTGTGAGCGGGCTTGAGCCAGCTATTGCAGTTGATATTGTGAAATATAAATTTGATGTGGCGCCAATCTGATGAAAACAATCGCCATTGACCAGCTTGATTTGGATATTATGCGGCTTCTGTCTGAAGATGCCCGTTTGAGTAACCGCAATATTGCTGCCCAGCTAGATTGCACGGAAGGCACGATTAGAGCGCGCATTAAGCGCCTTGAGGCTGATAATCTTATGCGGATTACAGCTGTGACCAATATTACAAGCCTTGATACGCCTTTATTATGTTATTTGGGGATTAAGGCGGAGCAAGATAAAATACGCGAGGTGGCGCAGCAGTTAGCTGCGCTTGAAATTATCGGTGCGGTGATTATCACACTGGGTCGTTTTGATATTTTGGCTATTGGTTTGTTTGAGTCACTTGAACATTTAAATGATATAACAAGCAAAGAAATCTTATCCTTGCCACATGTGACAAATGTTGAAACAAATGTTGTGGTGAAGATTGTCAAATATGACAATCGAGTGGCTAAGATTTTACCTTAAGGGATAAAGCAAAGAGGGAATTATGGGACAGATTGTGATTACTGGCGCAGCATCTGGCATTGGTGCTTGTGCTGCTGATATTTTAAGCCGCGACGGGCATAAAATTATATCTGTGGATTTAAAAAATGCAGATGTAAACGCTGATTTATCGACACAAGCAGGGCGTCAGCAAGCTGTTGATGAAGTGTTGAGCCTGTCAGGCGGCGTGATAGATGGGCTGGTAACAGCGGCGGGGCTAGGGGGTCATTTGACCGATGGCCAGCTGGTTGCGCGGGTTAATTATTTTGGCACGGTTGAGTTGCTTGATGGCTTGTTCCCCGCGCTGCAAAAAAGTGATAGCGCGCGCGTGGTCGCGGTGAGTTCAAATTCAGCGCAAATGGTAGATAGTCCAGACAACCCTATCATACAGGCTTTGCTTGCACATGATGAAGATAAAGCCATGGCGTTAATTGGTGATGCACCAGCGGCATCTGTTTATGGTTTATCCAAACATGCGGTGGCACGGGCTGTGCGCCAAAGAGCAGGGGCGTGGGGCGCGGCAAATGTGCGCTTAAACGCAATTGCGCCTGGGCAAACGGAAACACCATTATATGCAGGTTCACGTGACCACCCGCAGATTGGGGATTTGGTGAAACAAATTCCGATACCGCTAAACCGTGTGGCGGTACCTGAAGAAATTGCCAAAATGATTTGCCTCATGCTGGGTGATGATTTTGCTTATATGCATGGCGGCGTGTTGTGGATTGATGGCGGCACAGATGCAGTTATCAGGCCAGATGGTTTTTAATTCCATTGGCAAAATAAAGATAAAATAAATGGGCATATAAAATATGCCCATTTTCTTTTTGAGTATGAAAAAGCCTATTCGGCGGCTTCTTTATTTCCATCAATATAGAATTGAGAGAAATATTCGCGGAAGCGTAAAATAGGTCCGTCACCATCACAGAGCAATGGGTTTGGACGGAATTTTTTATTATCCCAAACAATCAGGTCAACTGACTCAAAGCCAGCTGAGTCTTCGCCTTCGGCTTCACCAATAGAATGGTGATAGAGATGTTCTGCAATTTTAGCATTCTCAGAACCCTCATCATATTTCTTCCATACAAAAGCCATGCGCGTGCGGGTGAGTTCTGCATCAACTGGCGTTGATAGCGCGAACATCAGCATTTGCACATCGTCTTTGCAATGGCGTGTTTCCGAAATACCCGGGCCATAGCCTGTGCCGAAAATATAGCCTGACATAATGTCATATTTTGAGATTGGGCCGTCATAAGTATATTCCACATCTGGAATAATGGGCGCCCCATGCAGGAATTTCAAATGCGGTGTGTCCACTGAGTTTTCCGCAATCTCTTGAATGCAGGTGCCAATATCCCATGAGTGATAACGCACATCGACATGGTTTTCTGGGCTTTCAAATTCCTCAACAACAGGAAGCTCCCACATTGGTGCGGCTTCTTCTGGGTGATACCACGCAAAAATCATGCCGTATTTTTCAACAATCGGAAGCGCTTTCAAAACAGGCTTCTTTTTGCAAATGCCAGGCATAACTTTGCCGTATGGAATTTCTTTACACCAGCCTTCGGCATCAAATTGCCAATGGTGGAATGGGCAGCGAATATTATTGCCGTGCACCTCGCCACCATGACCTAAATGGGCACCTAAATGCGGGCAATACGGGTCTGTCATACCTACTGACCCATCTTCACCACGGAAGATAACCCATTCTTTGCCGAATACTTTTTCGACTTTAATTTGCCCAACCTCTAATTCGTGTGAGAACTGCACGCAGAACCACCCATAGGGGATTGGGAACGGGCAACGCTCCAGCTCATCGCCGGTTTGTATCCGTTCTATTTCCTGTACTTGACTCATGATCTTTCTCCTCTTTGTATCATCTTAAAATGCGTAATGGTTTATGCTTCCTGTGTGGCGTCCGCTTCTGGAACGACCTCAGGAACAAGCTGTTTTGCTGGTTTTCTTTCGCCATTTACAACAACTTTGAAGCTGGTTGCTGGCCCAGGTGTTGGGGCTGATTTTGTTTCCAGAACATAATCAGGGCTAATGAGCGACATATCCAGTCTATGGAAAAGCCGCGCAATGGTTGTCCCCATCAAGACTTCAGCAAGGTTTTGCCCTAAGCATGTATGTGGTCCGCGCCCAAAAGGTGAATACACACCTGGTTGGTTATGTTCAGCGCGGTCATCGAAAAAACGCTCAGGGTCAAATTTTTCGGGCTCTGGAAAATACTCTTCCATAAAGTGCGGCACACTTGTCCCGACATAAAGCGTCTCATCTTTGGGAATGAGACAGCCTTCAAACTCAAAATCTTCAACCGCCGTCCGCATTTGCGCAACAGCAATCGGCCATAGGCGCATGGCTTCTCTGATGCTGCCAGCAATCACGCGCAATTGACGAATATCATTTTCTGTGACGGTTTCTTTGGCAAACAAGGCATCAGCTTCAGCTTGCACACGCTCAACAAGGCCCGGTGTTTTCAAAATACCATAAACAGTGGCGGCTAATGTGTTGGCGACAGTATCCAAACCAGCCACATAGGGGCCGGTCAGCAATAAGGATAAATCAGACTCTGGGATAAGGTCAGGGTATTCCGCATGGGCGCGCATAATATCGCCGAGCAGATTATTTGGCAAAGTACCATTTTCCGCATGCGCCTTAAATTCTTTAATCATTTTTTCGCTGAGCTCATTAAAGCGGCGATTATGCTTTTTGAAGGTTGGTAAATGCAGGAAAAATTTTGGGCGTTGCTTGGTCACCAGCGTGTTGAGCAGGAAAAGAATATTCATACGAATATCGCGGACATATTCCAATGGTGCTGAGCCTGTCAGGATTTCACCTAATTCTTGCACAATCATATATTGGAAGGATTCAAGAACCGGAACATTTTGACCCGTTAGCCATTTGCTGGCAATCGAGTCATCAATTGTGCCAGACAAAACATGGTAACGCCCGCGCACAGCTTCGCGTGAAAAGCCATTGCGCATGATGCGTCTAAATTTTTGATGAACCTCGCCATCTGAACCCGTCATAATGCGGCTGGCGCCATGAAACTGACGGAATTCGTCCCAAAACTCTTTTGAGCGCAGTTTCTCGCGACCATCGCGCATGGTCATGAAGAGGGCAGCTTCTGTGCCAGCAATCATTAGGCTTTCACGGCCAAAAACATTAATCTTAAAAACTGGGCCATATTCTTTATAAGCCCGCACGAAAAAAGCGGCAGGGTCTTTAGCCATTTCCAGTGTGTTACCAATAAATGGCAAGCCTTTAACGACTGGAATTTCTCTGTATTTTGAGTTGTCTACTGCAGCGCTGCACATATCTCTCTCCTATAGCAATTAAGCCTTCATTCCCGAACCCATAAACGAACCAACCAAATGCGCGTCATCTAATCCTTTTTAATAAAATCTAATATGGATAAATCCTCATTTCGGCTTTCGGCAATATCCTTGAAAATTAAATAAATTAAATCGTCAGAACGCTGTTTGGGTGTTTGAGTATAAATGGTTAGGCCTTGACGCAAGTTTGTAAATGCCGACACAGTCTGTTTTTGTAAAACCTCGTTAAAAGTGTCATGCATCGTGCTGTTATCATCTTCAAACTGTTGATGACGAACCGTTTCAACAGATGCGGCAACAGCCACCATAGCAAGGCGCCTAAAAAGCTTTAGGCCAGCCTGCGCATCAAAGCCACGCTCTATGAGCCCTTCAAGAAACTTTTCAATAATGCTGAAATGCACTTCCAGACCATATCCAACAGTTTGATAATAAGTGATATGGGTCGGGTTTTCAGACATTAGCTTGATGAGGGAATAAATATATTCATAGCTATATTGCGCCCAGTTAAGCGATTTATCATTGGGCAGGGGAACATTTTTGAGGGCATGCATCGCGGCGGCTGTCAGCAGCTCTTCACGATTATCAAAATATTGATAAAGCGTTGTCGTGCCAGCACCCAATTTCATGGCCAGCTTTTTGAGGGTTAGGTTTTCAAGGCCTAAATCTATCGCGGCTTCCAAAATTTGGTCGCGCTCAAGAACGCGGGGCCGCCCAACTGATAATTTATTTTGTTTATGCGAAGTTTGCATAAAAGCCTCAAATAGATATAATTTCCGAATGCTATTCGATTATTCATCTAAGCGGGCCTGAAAGTCAATGAAAATTCATCAAAATTTGTTGAAATTTCACCTGAATATGCAGATATGAGATTATGAAAATATTATCCTTTGCCGAACTCTGTGACCTGATGGCTAGCCGACCCGCCCGAGACCAATTTGGGCCCTTATCGGATATGCCTTATTTGGTTTTTGAAATTGGAAGTGAAAACAGTCAGTTAGCATCTGATTTGCAAGCTTTACCTTGCCCTGTCATTGGCTTCCAAACAGATATATGCGCGCCCGATATTGAGGCGGCATGTGATGTTGTTTTAGATGATGTGAAATTGGCTGAGCGGATTTGTCACAATATCGCACAAACGCCGATGGCGGCATTGGTGCTGGTGCAGCAATTGCGCATGAGTGAAAACCTGCCAATTGACCAAGCCTTGCTTGCTGAAAGCTTTGCCTATGCGAGTTTACAAAAAAGCCCATTATTTCTTGAGCGGCTGGAGCAGATTGCGCAGATTGCGCGGGTTGAACCGCTTGCTGAGGACGGGCCGGTTTTGTTGCTTCAAACTGATAGGGATAAGGCAACGCAAAAGGAGGTTTTGTCGCTGAGCCTTAATCGACCGGCAAACTTGAATGCGATGAATACGGAATTGCGTGATGCGCTATCCGAGGCCTTTGAAATGGCGCGCTTAAATGATGCCATTACAGAGGTGGTGCTATCTGCGCAGGGGAAAAGTTTTTCGATTGGCGGGGCTTTGCATGAATTTGGCGAAGCGCCTGATGCGTTAATGGCGCATATGACGAGAACCTATCGTTTGCCGGCACAGTTTTTGGCACGGCTGGATAAGCCTTTGCGTGTTCATATTCATGGCGCGGCGATTGGGGCGGGGATTGAAATGGCCGCTTTTGCGCAACACCTAACGGCCACAGAAAAAGCCTGGTTTCAATTGCCCGAATTGAAATATGGGTTGATACCAGGTGCTGGCGGCACAGTGAGTGTTTTGCGACGCATAGGGCGGCATAAGACAGCACTTATGGCTTTGTCGATGAAAAAAATATCGGCGCAAACGGCTTATGAGTGGGGATTGGTTGATGCGCTCGTATAGACAATCTTGCCATCAATAAAAGTATAATCAATTTTTGTGTTGGCCAAATCGGTGCAGCTGGCCTGCCAGTTTTGTGCCAACAGGCACATATCGGCTGTCACGCCTTCAGTCAAATGGCGTTGTTTTGCAATATAGTCTGATTGCTTTTGATAAAGCCCAAGCGCTTGTTCAGGGGTTAGGGTCTCGTTTCGGTGCGTCTCAACAAAGTCCGGTCTTTGCGTTGCTGATGCCATGCCTTGCCATGGGTTTAGCTCACCAAATGGGGCATCGCTGCCTGCTGCAAGCGGAATGCCTGCATGATAAAAAGAGCGCAACCGCCATAAATAAGGGTGGTCTTCAGGCGCAACATCTTTTTCATATGCCGCTCCGCGCGCGCGGATAAAATCAGGTTGCGTGACGACACCTATGCCGAGTTTCTTAATCCACGCCAGTGTGTCATCATTTGTTAAGGCGGCATGCTCAATCCGGTCCTGTGGGTGAGGGCCAGCCTCTTCAATCGCAGCTAGAATTAAGAATAATTCGGCATGGGTAACACAATGAGCTGCAATCCCGCGTCCTTCAATATGGGCCTGCTTAATTTCATCAACCAATTGCGCAAGCGGTGGTAAATTATCATCATGATAATGAAATTTAACCTGTCCCATCTGCGCCAATAATGTTTGTTGCTTTATGTCCAGCTCATGCTTGCCCATGATGCGCAGCTTAAGCGGGGCCGCAGATTGGGCGAGATGCTTAAAATCCTCATTATTATTTTGCGGGGTGACTTCGGTAACCCCCGTTATGCCGTAAGACAAAAGCAGCTGAATGAGCGGGCGTAAATCTGGCGGTGTATTATTATCGCGGTGGCGTATGCTGAGGTCGCTGTCATATAAGCGCCCATTATGGGAGGAGGTTTTTTGTAATTGGGTGAGGGCGGCACTGTTGCAAATCCATAATCTGCCGCTGCGGTGCTGCACGCGGACGGGCATATCTGGGCCATATTTATCTAGCCAGTCGCGGTCAATTTCGCCAGCAACAGAGTCATGATAACCAATGCCACGAATTTCTTTCAAACCGCTATTTGCAGCACTATGAAGCTGGTTGATAAGCGCTTCTTCATGAGTGATTTCTGGCGGCCCGCAAGGAACTGATTGCAGAGCCGCAGCTTGCGCATTCAGATGAATATGATGGTCATGCAAACCGGCTAGAAGTGCTTGGCCATTCGCGTTGATAATCGTCTCATCATGCTGGGCGCTCAAGCTGGTTTCGATCTGCGTGATGGTTTTATCTGTGACGCGCACATCAAAAATTTCGCCATCAATTTCTGCGTCTTTAATGAGCATGATTTTTGCCTTCAAACTCTGCTTTAATTTGCGCTCTGTCTGCATCTAAAGCGGCTGCCTGATGGTTAACAGGGCGTAGCGGGTAAAGCGCGTTTGCATTTGTGTGCGTTTCTTCAGCCTGATTTTTGTGATGCTTAGCGGCATATGTGAGGGCATGGCGCACCACACCGACCATCGGCATATCAATCAGCCCGCCGCCATTTTGATAAACAACATAAGCGGCCAGCGCGGCGTGTAAACCCGTTAGAGGATCGGGCAGGGCGTCACCCACAAAACTTGCCGATTGTGTGTGATGCTGCATGACATAGCTCAGCCCGCCCTCGACGCCAATATCATCGCCAAAACCAACGCGCAAAGCCTGCGCATCATGGCGGCCATAAGCGGTCAGGCTCAACCATGTTTTGTCGGGCTGGCGTGATAAAATTTTATCAACATCAATGCCTAATTGCTTCAGGGCGCGTGGGCGAGACGCCTCAATGATAATATCGGCTTCCCAAATCAGGTTGTTTAATAACCCCATATCTTCTGTGTCGGAAAAATCAACCGCCAAGGATTGTTTGTGACTGTTCAGTAAATGATAAAAGCCCTCATGCCCCTGCCGCGCCCCATCAGGGCGATGGCGGCTTTCAATTTTTATCACCCGCGCCCCCAATTGGCTCAACAGGCTACTGGCAAGCGGTCCAGCCCAAAGACTGGAAAAGTCCAAAACAAGTGGGGTTTGCTGTGGCGCGGGCGTTTTTTGGGCCGTGGTGATTTTGTGAAGGTTCACCCAGTTTTGTCCAACTCGGTCATGCGCTTGCAGGCGCGCAATGGGCAAGCCGCAAGCAATGCCTTGCGCCATTATATCGTCAAGCGCAGTATGTTGAAAAATCCGCGCTAATTTGGTAAGGCTGTCTGCTTCAAGTGATGGGGGGGTAATAGCGTCTGTAAAAGCCCCAAATGTCAGAGCGGGCAGCAGCTCAAAATCTTCTTCCCGTGCGAGTGATAGAGCAAAAGTACCATCTTGTGCGGCAAATAAATGGCAGCTGCCATTTGCTGATATATTAGAGCGGGCTTTTATTCCCATTAAACGCGCGCGCTCGCCAAGCAGAGAAATGCCGTTTATCGGCAATTTGGCCTTTGGCTGGCATGCCTGCAAAGCGATGAGCGCGCCATTGGCAATCGCTGTTAAGTCATATGGAAACACCTGTGTCTCTGATGAAGTTAAGTCACGCATGCCCGATTTAACCCATGCGATTTGATGCGGGTCGAGCGTAAAATTTTGCGCGGCGGTTTCCAGTTTTTGTATAGTGGGCTGTGTGACTTCACGCCCAGAGGCTTCACCAATTTGTTTTGCTAAATCGGTGATAAGATGTGCGGCATAAGTGATGGCTGTTTCAATTCCCGTCATGCCTCATCTTGCGTTGTTTCAAACTCTGAGCGCAAGAGCCTGCGTAAAAGTTTGCCAGTTTCATTATAGGGCAATTCTTGCTTAAAGATGATACGGCTAGGGACGCGGCTTGAGCGTAATTTTTCTTTCACAAGGCTGCAAAGCGCATCAACCGATGGTGGTTTAGCTTCGTCTTGCGCCACAATCACAGCACCCACAGCCTCGCCCCATTCTTCATCAGCAATGGCAAGCACGGCGACATCTTTAACTTCTGCATGGGTGATTAAAACATCTTCTACTTCGCCTGGTGATATGTTTTCGCCGCCCCGCACAATGACATCATCAGCCCGCCCGTCTAAAAATAAATAACCAGCTGAATCCAAATAACCGCGATCTCGTGTCGGGAACCAGCCATCTGCATCAAGCAAAGAGCCCGCGCCATGATATTCGCCGCTCACTTGCTCACCACGCACATACACATCACCCGCAACATCAGGCGGGCATATGGCGTTATTATCGTCTCGGATTTCAAGTTCAATGGTTGGTAAAGGTCGGCCAACAGACGCCAGACGCGCACGAATTTTTACATCTTGGGCAGCAAAGGCCTCGCGATGGTCATCAGGGTCCAGCAAAGCTATGGTTGAGCTGGTTTCCGTCAAACCATAGGCATTGGTAAAATTGACCTGCGGCATCAGTTCCATAGCGCGCTCAATAATAGAGAGGGGCATTTTACCGCCGCCATAAGCCAGCGCCCGCAAGTTTGATAAATCTGGCAGGCCATGCGCATCGGCATGCTCGATAATGCGCTGCAACATGGTCGGCACGATGAATGCCTGAGTGACTTTTTCACGACTGGCGAGTTCTAGCCAAGCTTCTGGCGTAAAGCTTGGTAGCTGAACCATGCGCCGCCCCGCATAGCTGGAACTTAAAATTGCAGATATGCCAGCAATATGATAGGGCGGCACGCTTAACAATGTGGCTTCATCTTCTTCTGCGCTCATAAATTCGACAGTGCCGAGAATATAAGACATGAGATTGTCATGGCGTAAAATGGCCGATTTTGGCTCGCCCGTTGTGCCGCTTGTGAAGAGTTCAATAGCAATCAAACCTTCCGTATCTGGCGCATCCTCTTCAAAATAATCAGATAGCGTTTCCGTATCTTCATGGCGCATAACCGCTATACCTTCGGCGTCAATGTCTTTATTGGTCAGCAGGCTGGCAGGAGTGATGCGCGCCAAAAGCGCGGCTATTTGGTCAGGTGCCAGTCGATAATTCATTGGCACATAAGGAACCCCGCGCAAAGCAGAGGCAAAAAGCGCGATAGGGGCGGTGACATTGCTTTCGTCTAAAAAACCAATGCGATGTTGTGCAGGTGTCGCGGCTGCCAGCTGGCGGGCGCGATGGGCAAGTTCTGCATAGGTTAAATTTTGCGTGCCATGGCTGACAGCAATTCTATCCGGCATGGCGTCTGCCGCCATTTGGAGGATAAGATAAATATTCATATGTGCCCCAATTTACCTTCGTGCTGGTCTTGGTTTTTAGTCTGAGGAGGGCAGGCGTTTAGCCTGTTTAATATCTAAAGCAACCCCATTGACTGCAATTGTCCCATCGCCGCCGCGTGTGCATAAAAATTCCATGCTTTCGGCTTCATCAACATAACGCTTGCCAGCTAGCGTGCCGCCGGCAAAACCATCATCAAGGCTGACCTTTTCTGTCACATCTTCTGTTTGCATGGGCGCGCCACCGCATGTGATTTCCATGTCATCGCCAGGAATACGCAATATCATAATTTGCGTGTCGCATGCTGCGCTGTTGAGTTTTGTTCCTGCTTTATAAACTGCCATGTTCCAACCTATCGTCCTTATTTTCCTAAAATTGCACCAGCAACACCTGATGCAATAAATGCTGTTTCGGCATTTTTAACTTGATTCACTGCCGTGCCACGAATTTGGCGCACGCCCTCAGTGACATTATTCAGGCCATGAATATAAGCTTCGCCAATCAACCCGCCATTCGGGCTAAGGGGGGATTTGCCATCAAGCTCCATATGGCCGTCTTTGACATAATCTTTGGCTTCACCAAAACCGCAATAGCCAAAGCCTTCAAGTTGGCGCAAAACCTGCGGCGTAAAATTATCGTAAATCATAGCAACATTTGTGTCTTTAGGCGCGATGCCTGCTGAGGCCAATAGCTTTTCTGTCACGCGTTGGCTGTTGGGCAGCGTTGCGATGTCACCTTGATAAAAATCCGATATGATTTCATGGTTAAACAAAAAGGCATATTCAGCACCAAGCAGCTTAACCGGTGTTTGTTTCATATCACGCGCGCGATCCATGCGGGTTACAATTATCGCCACGCCACCATCAGACTCCTGACAGCAATCAAGCAAACGCAACCATGGCTTTACAATCCAACGGCTATTTTGATGTTCTTCAAGCGTGATGGGTTGTTCATAAAACCAAGCATCAGGATTGGTCGCAGCATGTTTGCGCATCAGCACCGCAATACGCCCCAAATCTTCCGATGTAACGCCAGCTTTGGTTAAATATGGCCCACATGACATCACCTCCCATGAGGCAGGCGTTTGCGTGCCATGAGGAAAACACCATTCCATAAAAGTTGAGCTATGCGCATCAGCACTAATATTTGTTGATGGCTGGCCAAAGCGATATTGCGAGCGTTCATTCATTGCGCGCCAGATTAAAATAGTGTCGCAGGTGCCCGCTTCAATCGCTTTTTTCGCATGCACCAATGTGGCCACAGAACCCGCACCACCTTGTGGCAGGCGTATGGTGTAATTAATATCTTTGGCACCCACCGAGCGCATAACATCGACTTCATCATTATTGTCGATTGAAAATGTAATCATGCCATCAATGGTTTCGGGCGAAATGCCTGCATCTTTGCAAGCGGCGAGGGTGGCTTCAGCCACAAGTTGTTGCTCTGAGCGTCCAGAGTTTTTTGAAAATTCGGTCTGGCCAATGCCAGCAATCACCGCAATATTATCTTTAGACATTTTTAACTCTCCTGAACGGGGCGAAAGACATGGATTTTGCGACCACCTGAAGTGTCGGCAAATTCTACGGTCACGGGCATTTCGGGGGTGATATCGTCAAGCGCGATACCTTCTAATGTAGAGACAATGCGCACACCCTCATCAAGTTCAACCAGCACCGCAATTGGCGACTCCTCAAAACCGTAAGCGGGTGGGGTGACTTGCTGTCCCCAGCTTAAGATTTTGCCTTTGCCAGAAAGTTTTTCATAATCTTTTTCTGTGGTATGGCATTTCGGGCACATGGGCCGTGGCGGGTGCCATAAGATTTCACAATTCGGGCATTTTTGAACCATAAGTTCTTCACGATCACACGCGTCCCAAAAAAAGGCCGAGTCAATTCTAACTATTGGATCTGGTCGCATTTTCTATCCTTTACGAGTGCAGGAAGCTTACAGCCCCCATGGGTTTTCCATTTCTTTTTGACCTTCACGCGGCGGGTCACACATAATTGCCATTTCATTGGCCAGCTCATCAATGTCAGCTTCTGAATAACCCAGCTCGGCTAAAAGTTCGGCTGTATGTTGGCCAACAATAAGCGGGGGAGACTGGATAACAGGCGGCGTGTCCGACATATTGTAAGTCACACCGATTTGCTCAATTTTACCCACATTCTTTTCAGGATATTCAGCCGTCCAACCGCGTTTTTTGAAATCCTGATTATCAAATAATTTAAGCGAGGCTTCAGGGTCAGAGATTTCGGCTGGCACATGCGCGCCATCAAGCATGGCCATGCACTCTGCCGTTGATTTGCTGCTGATTGCCGCTATGACTTTTTCTAAATCTGCTTCACCCGCAATGCCCATTAGCTCATTAAGAGATGATTTTTCCGCCTCGCTTAGCGCGGCGATTTGCACCCAACCATCGCTGGTTTTATACAAGCGGTTATAAAGCCCAAACCCAAAATGGTCTTTGTCGAGCAGGGGCCTGTCAAAACCTTTCCCATCTGGCGTGGCAACCGCATAGCTTGTATTCAGGAGGCCCGCATTGATAATTGATGTATCAACAAACTGGCCTTTGCCAGTGCGCTTGCGCTCGAGCAATGCATTACAAATCCCAATCGCTGTTAAAAAGCCATTACCAGTGTCGCCCAATGATGTGAGCGACCACATTGGCTTGCCACCATCATGCAGCGCGCCGTCAGAATATTGAATGCCAGACAAGCAGGCGCCGGTTTGGTCATTGCCCGGTAAATCCATGCGCGGGCCTTTTTCAAAACCGCGTGAGTGACAATAAATCAGTTCTGGGAATTCTTTTTTGAGGGTTTCGTAATCCAGCCCCATGCGCGTGGTCGCGGCATAACGCATATTATGTTGCACCACATCACAGCTCGCAATCAGCTTTTTCAAAATTTCCATCGCCTTAGGGTTTTTCAGCATTAAGGCAATTGACCGCTTGCCCCGATTGGCCATTGCCGCAATATGCGTTTTATGCCAATAGCCGTCCCAAAGTGCGTTAATTTTAATCACTTCAGCACCCAAATCTGACAAAATTTGTGTGCCAAATGGGCCCGCAATCGCAAGCCCTAAGTCCAATACCCGAATGCCTTTCAAAGGTGGCTCGTTGGTTGGAGCGGTTTGATTAGATTTGGCTGGCAGAGGCAAGCTGCTTGCATATTCTTTTACGGCATCTGTATCGGCACCGGTTTTGCGGGTAGGGCCTTGCACCTGACCGGGTGATGTTTCCAGCCGATATGAAATGCCAACTTGGTTTATCGGGCCCAGCTCTTCATCTTCAACGGTGGTCACGCAACCATCATTGATTAAAAGCTCATCAATCAATGACTCCTCAATTGAGCGGCATTCCTGAATGGTGATGCCCGCAGTCGCCGCTGCATCAACCCATTCTTGGCAGGTGAACTTCTTTATCGCATCAGCAAGGATTGGCTGATAATGCCCAATCACCAAAATTTCTTCTGGCCCAACACCAAATCGGTCAGGGTCATTTTGAACTGTAAGGTCAGGGGTCGCATTGATTTCCTCGCCGCGTGATGCCTCAAGAATAAAACGCGGATTTGGTACCCAATTGTGAATCCATCGCCCATCTTTGCATTCATAATGCCCTTTAGGGCTGCGGCCATTCATAATCCAAGTGTCAAAGCCTTCAGCAAAAGGGTCTTCCGCCCGTTGCCAAACACCACTGCCGCACACCATTGCCCCTTGATGAAGAGAGGTTTTAACATGCTGGCCTTTACCAGTGTTTTCACGCGCATAAAGCGCAGCTGCCAGAGCTGTGGAAAGCGAGAAAAACGCCCCGAGACTCGGCCATGGGGAAGATACATTAAGCGGGCCTTCACGCTCTGGGCCAGGTCGCCATTTCATTTCAATATCAATATCTGAAAACGGATCCTCAAGTTTGTTCATATGCTTGACACTGCCTTCTGGCCAGCCTCTTTGTTCATATTGCAAACCTGATTTAGCGGCGACAAGGCTGTCATAGCCTTTGCGTTCAGCATCGGGTGTGTCGTCGCCATAGGCTGTGACCGAGCAGTAAATCAATTTCGGGTTAAGCGCGGCAAGCGTGTCATAATCAATCTTCAAATGACTGGTAACGCGAGGAGAAAAGCTTTCAATCAAAACATCAGCATCAGCGGCAAGCTTATAAAAAAGCTCAAGGTCTTCAGCATTTTTAAGGTCGAATACGGCATTTTTTTTACCGCGATGCCAAACTTTATAGCCCAGCATGTTTTTGAAAGGGTCACCTTGCGGACGCTCAATACGAGTAATGTCAGCGCCGTGATCGCCAAGCAACATGGCTGTCATCGGACCTGCAATGCCCCAGCTTAAATCTAAAACCTTTAGTCCATTCATGACACCCGACATATTCTTCTCCCTCTAGACCAATTTCCTTGTTTGATCGTCGCTACTATCTATATTGTAATTTGAAATCATTTGTAATAATTTCCGAATGTGTTTCATAAATTAACTTATCAATGAGCGCAGTCAATAATAATTTAACTTCGAATAGGTAGAAATCGTGGACATAAATGTAACAGACGAAAATGGAAAACAGTCTCGTGTTGAGCTGAAGGCTGGGTTTTCTTTAATGGATATGATACGAGATGCAGGTTTTGTCGAAGGCACATGCGGTGGCATGGCCTCATGCGGGACATGCCATGTCTTTGTTGAAGAAAGCTGGAAAGACAAGGTCAATCCACAGACGGAAGATGAAGGCTATATGCTGGAATCGCTTGCTGATGTGGTTGAGATTTCGCCAAATTCGCGCCTTGCCTGTCAAATTGACCTAACCGAAGATTTGGACGGCTTAACTGTTACCATCGCACCACAAATTTAATTTCATGCAGATTGAGCATTTGCAAAACAGTATTTACTTTGCGCCTGAAGGGGCAGCACAAAAATCTGCTGAATGGAAATTGTCGGCCACGCTTTACACGCCGTCAGATATGCCTTTTAGCGGGTGCATGTTCTTTTGTTTGCCGGGCGGCGGGCATACCGCCAAGCTATTTGACTTAGGCGAGGCTGATGGGGTTTCCTATAGCTTTGCCAAGCACTTGACCGATTTAGGGCATGGCGTGATTGCGATGGATGTGCCTGGCACTGGTGGCAACCCAATTGCTCATGGTCATGGCTTTATGCCACCTCGCATGGCGGCTGGTTATTTATTGGACTGTTTGCAAAACTTTCAACAATCTTGCGGCCTGACAATCTCAAAAACCATTGGTTGCGGACATTCTATGGGCGGCATGATGACAATTTTGACACATGCTGCCGCCAAGCAAGCTGGTCTGCCTTTTTATGATGCGATTTTGTTAATCGGTTCCAATGCTGGTGGTTTGGATTGGGGGTTAGATGACGAAGAAAAACAATATATCGACCAGCCAGATAAAATCGAGGCGGATTTGGAAACACTCACCATAAAAAAATTCAAAGAGTTGTATCCGTCATATGCAGGGGGGCCGCGTTTTGGCTCAAAAAGTTTTGGCGGTGAAACCGAGCAGAGTAACCAGTTTTTGCATGATATTATGTGCAATCTTTATGGAGCAGGTGGCATGATGTCGATGTTACGCGGGAGTTTTGTCGAGGAGGTCGCAATGCTCACGGAGCCTCTGATGATGGCTTTTGGCGAGCATGATATTGGCCTTACACCCGACGAAGCTGTTAAAGACTTTACCGCTGCGCAGTCTATCAAAACCCACATCATAGAAAAAGCCAGCCATAATGTTTTTGCCTATCAGGCCATAAAGCCTTTTTGCAAAACAATAAATGACTGGCTTTGTGAGCTGGACTTTATCGCGCCACATTAGTGTTTGCGCGCATTCCCTTTAATCATTTGCACCCATTGCATGCTTGGCCGCGACATAGCCAAATGTCATGGCTGGACCAATGGTTGAGCCAGCGCCCGGATAAGTGCGCCCCATCACCGATGACGCATTATTACCCGTGGCATAAAGCCCTTGAATAGGCGCGCCTGTCTCGGTCAAAGCCTGCCCGTGAATATCCACATCGATACCGCCCTTTGTGCCAATATCACCTGGGTAAATCGGGAAGGCGTAAAAGGGGCCTTTTTCAAGCGGTCCCATGCACGGATTTGGCGTAACGCTTTGGTCGCCATAATAGCGGTCATAAGTATTGCCACCTTTGTTGAAATCTTCATCAACACCGTCTTTGGCAAATTGTGTGACACGGGCAGCGGTGGTTTTTAACGCCTCAGCTGGAACTTCAATAAGTTCCGCTAACTCATCTAAACTATTCGCTTTTTTAACAATGCTCTTAATTTTATCAGGCCAAGCTATGTCGGGTTGTGCCGAGCTTGGTAAAATAGGCCCAACCGGATAGCGGGCACGAACATTGGCATCAAAAACCACATAGGCTGGCACTTCAGCATTATATAATTGCCGCCCAACTTCATCATATGAGGCGGCTTCATTTAAGAAGCGTTCACCTTTTTTATTGATAATATAAATGCCGGGCAGGGCACGCTCTGCAAATAAAATGCGTGAGCGATCTTCTCTTGGCAAGCGCACGGCTGGCCCCCACCAAGCGGCGTCCATTAAGGAAACGCCAGCGCCTGCTGTTTGTGCCGCAATAATTGAATCGCCTGTGTTATGGCCATTGGCCGCGCTCCAGTCTGAATCTGTTGGGCTTGGTAAGTGCTTGGCGCGCATGTCGCGATTATGCTCAAACCCGCCAGCTGCCATAATAACCCCGCGGCGGGTGTTGATTTGCATGGTCTCGCCATCTTTTTCAATAATCGCGCCGGTCACTTTGCCATTATCGGTCACCAGCTCAATAAGTTTTGTGTTCCGCCATACCGGAATTTTTTTCTTAAAAACAGATTTTAAAGCCCGCACAATTAACGCATTACCCAGTGACAAACGCCGATGACGCTTGGTTTTGAGTCGGAATGGAATATCCAGCCAATAGGTCGCCATGAGTTTGAACAAAACCCACTGCCACCCACGTGTGCGGGTGATGATGATTTTGGCTTCATTAACCGTTAGGGTGAAGCCCCAAAAAATTGTTTGTGTATGTGGCGGGCGCACATGGTCAAATTCTTTCCCAATGGAAGCCGCGCTGATTGGGTGTGGGTCGAGCGTGCGGTAGCCATCTTTGCCGCCCGGCTTATCGGGGAAATAATCGGCATAAGGGGTCGCGTTAAATTTTACTTCTGAATTATCTTCCAAAAATTTCAGCATTTTTGGCGCATTTTGGACATAAGCCCGCAGCCTTTCTTCCGAAACCTCATCGCCAACTGTGGCTTTCAGATAAGTTAATGCCGCGTCTTCTGTATCGCTTTCGCCATGTTTGGCCATTAAATGATTACACGGAATCCAAATGCCACCACCAGAGGTTGCGGTGGTGCCGCCATATTGGTCAGTCTTTTCAATCACCAAAGCGTCGCCGCCATGCTCTTTTGCTACAATCGCCGCCGTTAATCCGCCCGCACCAGAACCAACAACTAATACATCAACATCATGGGTTTTCATTTTTTTCTCACTTAATCATATTTACATTTTGTTCGCCCCAAAAGGCACGCATTTGTGTCACCTCACCAGCTTCGTTGAAAGCAAAAGTGTCAATCACATCAATTGTCATGTCACCTTGCTCGCGTTTGCTGGTAACCTGAAACGCAAACGCCGCTTCATTTTGTGCCACACGAATGGGGGAGGTGAGTTTGAGTTTTGCACCACTTGAGACAGCTTTTTCATAAAAGCTACGAATTTCCTCGCGACCATTTTTTATAGGCGTGCCAACTGGGTCTTCAACTGTGGCATTTTCAGCATAAAGTTGCGCAATCGCGTTATGGTCTTGCGCGTTAAAATGCTCAATATAACCTTCAACGGCTGCAATCATTTTATCTGTAGATGGATTAGACATGAAACTACCTCACAATTTATTTAAGAAGATGCTTTTAACGCCTGCATATCTTTATTGATTTTCTGGGCAATTTTTTTCATTGCCCAGTTTACAAAACCAGGTGCTATCCAAGCCAGGAAATTCAAAATTTTGGCATCAAGCCCGATGAGCAATCGCTTCTTATTTTTCGCAATGGCCTGCACAATCAAGTTGGCGGCTTTTTCAGGTGCGGTGGCGGTCTTCATGGCCATTTCATTATTGCGCTTTGCGGCTTCCACATTGTCCGATGCTTCAAGTGTGGCCATGATAATATTGGTGCGTATCGCGCCCGGATGAACACTGGTAACACCGATACCTTTCAGATGCCATTCCGCCCATAAGGAATCGCTTAAGCCCTGCACCGCTTTTTTCGTCATGCAATAGGTTGATTGCGAGGGGAAGCCAGCGAAGGCCGCCATGCTGGACAGATTGATAACATGCGCTTCATCGGCTGCTTCCAATGCTTCTTTGAAGAAATGACAGCCATAAACAACGCCCCAAAGGTTAATACCAATAATCCATTCCAAATCCTCTAGGCTATGGGTGTTAAATTCTTTTTGCAGCGTGATACCTGCATTATTTACCAAAATATTGACGCCGCCATGCGCTTTGAGAACCTCTTGTGCGGTTTTGGCATAGGCTTTTTTATCGGTCACATCAGCAATATGCGTTGTGATATTCACAGATGTTGAGGCAAGCTTGGCTTTCACTTCATCAAGCGCTTGCTGGTTAATATCCAAAAGTGCCAAATGGCACCCTTTATTGGCAAGGTTTTCAGCAATCGCGCTGCCAATGCCTCCGCCAGCGCCGGTGATAACGGCCACTCTGTCTTTGAAATTGCGCATGAGATAAATCCTCTATTTTATTGTCGTTAATTCGATAAACACTTCGCGAGATATGTCTTTAAGCGAGGCGGGGTCGGGGCTTTCAGCCACATAAATTGCCAGCTCCGTTAACGCGGCAATCAATAATCTGGTTTTCAAGCTTGCTTTTTCATTTTCATTTTTATTAGCGTCGCTGAAAAACAGCTGAAAAGATTTTTGCGTGATTTTAGAGTCTGCCCATCTATCACGCCCCAAAATGTTTGGGCTGTCGATTAAAACAATTTGGCGAAATTCTTCATCAAAACATTTTTCTAAAAATGAATTCCAAACATCAATATTTTCAACATTCTTTTTTTTCTCAAAATCCAAAAGAGTCTCATAATAATCAAGCTCTAATGATTTCACGACACTTTTGAAAAGGTCTTTTTTGCTTGAAAAGTAATGGTAGATGGGGCCAGTGGTGATGTTGCAATTGGAGGCAATTTGCTCAAGGCTGGTTTTTCCAAACCCGTATTTTCCAAACAGCTCTGTTGCGCTGTCCAATATTGCTCCACGCGTGACGGCGCGTCTTTCAAATTGTGTACGACGCGTCGAGGTCCCATTTTGTTTGGACTTGTCTTTAATATTGTCTAATGTCATCGTGATTATCAATAAATGAGTGCTCGTTATTTGTCACGCTAAATATAATGAGATTATTTATTTACCGTTATTAATCTTTAGAAGGGAAGAGGGTGGAGATGCTTAAGAGAAAAAAAATAATCACCGTATCTGCAATTTTAATTGCTGGCTTTGTCGGTTTTCAAATTTTTGGTCAAAGTGAGGAAGGGCCAAAATCACCACTTATCGCTGCGCCAATCAAAGCCGAAGCGCCGCGTGACAATATAAAATTCCCGCCAGTCAATAAATTTATTGCTGATGGGGTGAACCCAATTCCGCATGGTGAACCTGCCCAGCAAGACAGCACACCGATAGCTGGTCCGCTTGATGAAAGCCGCGCCCTGCAAGAAGATGAAATTCTCTATCAGCATTTAGGGCCTGGCCATTTTGGTGCGTTCACCTCAAGTCTTTACCCTGATGGTCGCCGTGTTTTATGGAGCAGCGGTGTTAATGGGGTTTTTAAGCTTGATGATGAGACTTACGAAATCCTAGCGCATATCCCTAGTGATTATGCGGCGGAATATACACAGGAATGGGCTGAGGAAATCACTGCCAAGCTTGATAAAAATAATGGGCAGACCGCTTTGTGGCAGTCCATAAAAGCGATTATGCCATTGCGAGATTTATCAGCGGTTTACACTGTTGTTGGCAGTAATGGCTGGTTTTATATTGCCAATAAAGATGGCACCATTCGCGCTTATGGTGATGCGGTTGACGGCGATGCCAGCTCAGAAATTGTTGAAAAGGCCGTGTTCAAGATGCCGGCTGAGGCAGCGGGCCCTTCAGTGGGTATGAATGTCACATTTGATGGCTGGATTATTCTACCAACCGAAATGGGATATTTAGTGGCCGTCTCGCAAGACTTATCTGATTATCGTATTATTCGATTAAAACATCAGCCTAATGAAGATATGGAATCGCAAGGTGTGGGCTATGGCTGGGTGCGAAATTCACTTGCCATTGATGAAGAGGGCGGTGTTTATGTCGCGTCTCGTAATCATATGCATAAGGTGGTCTGGAAAAACCAAACTTTCTCTACAGATGAAAAAGACGGCGCATGGGTAGCAGCCTATCGCAATGGCACAGGTGCTGGCACTGGGGCAACGCCTTCGCTTATGGGGTTTGAAGACGAGGACAGATTTGTGGTCATCACAGATGGCGATGAGCGCATGAATGTAACTTTGTTTTGGCGTGATGAGATTCCCCAAGACTGGCAACAATTACCACATGCACCATCACGCCGGATTGCGGCCATGGCACCGGTGACCATGGGCCGGTTAAATGTGGCTAAGATACAATCGGAGCAGACTGTTGTGGTGTCGGGATACGGAGCGCTGGTGGTCAATAATCGCCCTCGCAATATTCCCTTTTACATGCCAGAAAATGGTTTTTCCCATGGGTTTTTAATTGGCCCGCTCGGCAGCAATCCGCGTTTTCAGCCATTTGGGGTGCAAAAATTTCATTGGGATCCGTCAGACCGCAAGCTTTATACCTCATGGGTCAATGAAGATGTCAGCTCACCAAATGGTGTTCCGTGGGTGAGCGCTGGCACCAATCAGGTGTATTTCATTGGCGCGCGTAATAATCAATGGACGCTTGAAGCGCTGGATTGGTACACGGGCGATGAAACCTTTCATTATGTGATTGGTGGCCAAAAATATAACTCTGAATATTCAGGCGTGACCCTTGATGAAAATGGTCAGGTTTTTTATGGCACGATTTGGGGGCGGGCTAAATTGCTTCCAAAAAACGACTGATTAAGCAATTCAATTCAACAATGTGATAGCTTTTTTCAGAGTTGGATTGATTGTTGCATTTATAACACAGCTTTATATTTGTTTCCCAATCGCGAGAATTTAGGTTGTAAAAAAACGATTATTTCTCGAAAATGCAACTTGTATAAGGTGATTATACCTTTTTACAAAACTTTAATAATTAGGGTAGGGAGCACACATGCCTAAACTTATGTCTAAATCAATGCTCGCTCTTGCATTGGGTTTTACGGGTACAATGGTATCAAGCCACGCCATCGCTCAAGATGGTCGTGTGATTGACAACATTATTGTAACAGCCCAGAAGAAAGAAGAGTCATTGCAAAATGTGCCAATCTCAATTTCAGCGTTTGACACTGAAGCACTTGAGGTTCGCGATATTCAAGGTTTTGAAGATATTTCAGAATTTACACCGGGTCTGTTTACATATCCTGCTGCTGCGAACGCTAACGGCATTCGTATCAGTATCCGTGGCGTGGGTACGATTGACCCTCAGCACGGTCTGGACAGTAAAGTCGCCCTTTATCAAGACGGAATGTATCTTGGTAAAGTGATTGGTCTGGCTTTTGACTCACCTGACATTGCGCGGGTTGAGGTTCTGAAAGGCCCACAAGGCACACTTTATGGCCGTAACTCAGTTGCTGGTGCAATTAACATCATTTCAGCAAAGCCATCTACTGATGAGTATTTTGGTAAAATTCAGGCTGGTTACGGAACATATACGAAAAAAACCAGTGGTTATGTTAATGTTCCATTGTCAGACACTCAGGCAATGCGTCTTTCAGCTTCATGGGAAGATGATGAAGGTTGGGTAGAAAACACAGGGCCGGGTGAAAACTTTGGTGCCTCTGAGCGTTATGGTATGCGTTTGTCTTACCTAAACGAATTGTCAGACGAGCTGGAGTTCAACTTTACTGCTGACTATTCAATGACTGAATCTTCATCATTGTATTATCAGGTGACACCCATCACAACCGCTGGCGCAGCAAGTGTGTTCCAAAGTGCAATTACTTTTGGTACAGCGACACCTGCTTATACGCGTCAAGACACAGCCGCTTCAACAAGCCCGATTTTTAAGGGTGAGCTTGAGCAATATGGTTTCATGGCCAATCTGAAATATGATTATGCTGAAAACCACAGCGTGAAATTCACAGCTGGTTACCGCATGCAAGATGGTCAGCGCAATGTTGCGCTTCTGCCAACAGCAAATACTGGTATCCTGAAGCAAATTGCAGCTGGTTATAATGGCACGCAGGGCATTGGTGGTGCTTTGGGTGGTTTAGCTCTGTTTGGTAATTTTAATGCAAATCCGGGTGTAGATGTTACGCCTCGTACTGATTTTACCACACAGCTTGCTAATACTGCTTCTACAATCAACGGTGCTTTCTATACAGGTGCTGGCGGGAGTAAAGGGCCAGATGAGCATGAGCAGCACTCTTTCGAAGCCACTTTCACTGGTGACTTCATGGAAGGCGCGCTCGAATATACAGCTGGCCTGTATTACTTCAATGAAGACACAGCGACAGACCGTCGTATTCAGGGTGGTTACAGCCGTCGTGATGATGCCCAGCATTATCTGCAAGCCCTTGCCCCGCTGGGTGCGCTTCGAGGTCTGGCTTTAGCACAAACAACAGCGCCAACACCTGCGCAATATGGGTGTTTGGTACCAGGTGCACCTTGTGCTGACCGAGCAGGTGCTCTTGCAGCTATTGGAGCTTATTTTAATGACCCTGTTGTCGCAGGCTCTTACAGAGCAATGGCAAGTGCATTAAACTTGGCGCGTAACTCATCTGAAGCACCAATCATCATTGAAACAGAAGCGATGGCTGCCTATGCAAACCTGACATATAATGTATCAGATGCGCTGCGTGTGACTGCTGGTCTGCGTATCTCTGATGAAGAGCGTGATGGTTTACAACAGCCTGTTTCACCTTTCTTTGGTGACACAACAACGCTGATGGGCAATACGATTGACCCGAATGTTGCATCTGTATCATTCGATTCAACAGACCCAGCCATTACGGTTGAGTATGATGTTAATGATGATGTGATGATTTATGCATCTCGCAGTGAAGCTTTCCGTTCAGGTGGTTTCAACCAGTCATCAACTTCAGTTCGTCTGCCTGGTAAAACCTATGGTGAAGACTTCTTGTTCGGCCCAGAAGAAATCACAGCTTACGAGCTTGGTTTCAAATCTGACCTGATGGAAAATCGCCTGCGTGTGAACGGTGCTGTTTATTTCTATGAGTTAAAAAATGAGCAGTACAACATTCCAAAAAGCGCATTGCTGTCATCAGACCGTACGATCGTGAACTCAAGTTCAGACCTATATGGTTTCGAGTTGGATGTCACTGCGTTGTTGGGTGATTACTACACAGCTTCAATGAACTATTCATATACATCAGGTGATGCTGACCCAGTTGACAACCCATATTTGGGCACAACAGACATTCGTGAAGACATTCGCGCCAACCCAGAACATGCTTTGTCAATGGCTCTGGATTATGCAAATGAGCTAGCCAATGGCATGGGTGTGCGTGCGCATATCGACTATAACTGGAAAACACAGCAAGAAGTGTCGCCAGCGATTTACTCTGACGAGCGTCATATCGTGAATGCGAATGTCCGCTTTGAGTATCCAATGGCAAATGGCAAATCTAGCTTTGTGTCTATCTGGAGCAAGAACTTGTTTGATGAAAGCTATCGTATCGAAGGCCTGCCTTTCGAGACCTTTGCTTATCAAACAGCTGTCTTCGGTGAGCCTCGTACAATGGGTGTCACTGTTGGCATGAACTTCTAAGTCTAACCAGACTGAGAGTAAGAGAAACGGCGGGTTTTATCCCGCCGTTTTTTTTATGTTTTAACTTGTTTGGCTCCTCTTAAAAGCCTAAGATTTTAAAAAAAACATAGGGGTAAATAGGGGGGTAAAATGGCGCAGTTAAAACCAGCCATGCTACGGTTTATCATTTCACTATTGGTCTTTTTTGGGTGTGTGACGGCCTCTTTAGCAAGCGCGCAATCTGAAACATCAAAGCCAAATATTATTATCATGCTCGCCGATGACTTAGGCTATGCCGATTTAGGGTTTCGGGGCAGCGACATTGAAACCCCGAATTTAGATAAAATGGCTACGCAAGGCATGCGTCTTGAGCGGTTTTATAGCTGGCCGATTTGCACCCCGACACGCGCTGCTCTTATGACTGGGCGCGATCCGGTTAAGCTTGGCATGGCTTATGCGGGTTTGCAGCCTTGGGTTTCAGGAGGTGTGTCACCTGAAGAGCATTTTATGCCAGAAAGCTTTCAGGCAGCTGGTTATGACACGGCTATGATTGGTAAATGGCATTTGGGGCGTTCGCATGAATCGCTTGTGCCGCACCGGCGCGGCTTCCAGCATTTTGTCGGTCATTTGAACACGCAAGTTGATTACTATACCCATGAAGCGACAGGTGGACATGACTTGCAGGAAAATGGCAAATCCATTTATCGGGAAGGGGCATATGCCACAGATGTACATGCGCAAGAAGCGGTACGGTATCTGACAGATATTCGGGATAAGGAGAAACCTTTTTTCCTCTATGTACCTTTTTTGGCGCCACACAGCCCAATGCAAGCACCAGAGGCGTTAAAGGATAAATATAGCCACCGTTCGGATATGTTCTTCCAAAAGAAAACTTATGCGGCGATGGTGGATTCGCTCGACCAAGCTGTCGGGCGGATTTTTGATGTGCTTGAAAGCGAGGGTGTGGCAGATAATACGCTCATTATTTTCTTTAGTGACAATGGCGGCTTTGCAGGCTTTGGGGCGGATAATGCGCCTTATCGGGGTGGCAAGCTGGAAACTTTTGAGGGTGGTATTCGGGTCAATGCTCTGGTTAAATGGCCGGGTCAGATTAAGCCAGGCACTGTAGCAGAGGATACAATTTCCGTGATGGATTTATTCCCGACGCTCACAAAAGCGGCTGGTATTCCATTACTTGCCAAAAAAGACATTGATGGGGTTAATCGTCTGAATGTGCTAAAAGGCCAGTCATCTAAGCGCAAAGAGCCGCTTTATTTTGGTTCAAACAGTCCAGAATATAATCTCTTCAAACTGGCGATTATTGATGGCGATATGAAGCTGGTGCAAATTATTGACCATGAAGGCACCCAAACAAGTGTTGAGAATTATCTCTTTAATTTGAAAATTGATCCATATGAAGAAGATAACTTAGCCGAAGATAATGGTTATCTGGTGCGGCAGCTTTCAAAGAAATTACGCAATTGGCAAGGCCAGCATCCGGTGAGTGGCATACGCGTATCCATCAACCCGCATCCGGGCTGGCGTTCTCCAAAAGACTTTGCAGAAGATATTCGTGCGTCAGAGGATACGGTCAATGAGTCATGGGGTGGCTTTGGCACACTTGCGACAAAAACGCTGCAATTCAATTATGGCAAGAAAGGTCGTATTAGATACGAATAGGCTGATGAATAAGAAAAAGATTTTGAAATTTTCCCTGCTGGGTTTTTTAGCTATCATTTTTTCTGCTATTGGGTTGTTTTATATTTCTGATGGCTTTAACCGCGAGGTAAAACTTGCCGCGATTGAACAAATGGGCAATGTGGCTGCCCAGCGTATGGCCGCCAGTCATTCCCACGAGGGTGACGCAACAACCAGTGTCGCGGCAGAATTTATCAATATTCCGATTGAGGCCCGCGAGATAGCACCAGGTATTTTTCAAGCAACGGGTGTGGGCAACACGCATTTAATCGTAACTGAAAACAGCCATATTTTGTTTGATACAGGTCTGTCTTTACAAGTGCCAAAGCAAATCAAAGTGCTTGAAGCGGCCACTGAAAAAAAGCCACTGACACATATTATTGTTAGCCATTCGCATGCCGACCATTTGGGTGGGGTCAAGTTTTGGCAAAGAGATGAAACCAAAATCATCACCCATGTTGACTTTCAAGAAGAGCAAAGATATTTGACCGAGTTGAATCCGTATTTTTATGGTCGCAATCGGTTGCTTTTTCCTTTTATGCCCGCTGAACCCCCAAGTTTAGAAATTTTACAATATGGCGGTGTGCGCACGGATATTGCGGTTGCTGATTTTGAAACTTACCGCTTTGAAGAGGGCGGGCGCGTTTTTGAGGTGATTGGTACACCCGGGGCTGAAGGGGCTGATAATATTGTGCTGTGGCTTCCTGAAGAGAAGATTCTTTTCAGCGGTGATGTTTTCGGGCCTATCTTTCCGCAATTCCCAAATGTTTTTACCATGCGGGGCGAAAAAATCCGTAAGCCTGTTGAATATCTCAAGACGCTCAAAACCATCATGGCCTTAGATCCGGATATGATTGTGCCAAGCCATCGTGAAGTGGTGCGCGATA
Source organism: Parvibaculaceae bacterium (assembly GCA_965217015.1). GTDB lineage: Bacteria > Pseudomonadota > Alphaproteobacteria > RS24 > RS24 > JAYQKL01. The sequence continues at coordinate 516,836 of OZ244224.1, forward strand.
AAAGCTTTATTCGTGAAGGACTACAAAAAATGCATGATGCGGTAGCATATGTGCATGATGAAACTGTGAAGGGCATGAATGAGGGTAAGAGCCTGCATCAGCTTATGGCGGAGATTAAATTGCCATCTGACTTAGCGCTGTCGCAAGAGCATGGCAAAGTCTCATGGGCGGTTAAAAGCATTTGGGAATATTACGCCACATGGTTTCATTTTGATAAAACGAGTGAGCTATATGCGCTTCCCAACACAGCAATATATGCCGACCTTATTTCTTTAAGCGGGCATCAGGCTGTGAATGAGCGTGTTGCGGCTTATTTAGAGCAGGGCAAGCTGTTAGAGGCGTTGCATCTGGTCGAAATTGCAACATCAGATAAAACCGATTTAGAGGCCTGGCGCGAAAGCCAAGCATTGCACAAGCAAACTCTTGAAACCTTGCTTGAACAAGCTGCAACCGGCGATAAAAACAGCTATGAGATTTATTGGCTGAAATCGCAAATCCGGCTGGTTGATGCCGCGCTTGCTAAAGATGAGTAGGCAGGTTTGACTTCATGTCCAGAGACGGACAGCAAACCAATAGACGCCGATAATATATAAAAAATAAATGAGCCAGATTTCTAAGTTTTGAAGAGGGCTCATTTCTATTTTTATGTGTGCCATGCAGTGGCGCATTATATAAGCCAAGGCAACAAATCCAAGAAAGACAGTAATTTGAGCCAATTCAACGCCCAGATTAAACCCAATAATTGGGGTCACTAGATTGTTCTGGTTAAATTCTAAATCAAGCAAGCCCTCCGCAAAACCTGCTCCATGCACCAGCCCAAAAGCAAAAGTGGTGATGGGAATAAGCCTATTGCGCAGGTCAATAGGCAATCGGCTTTCTTGCCAAACAAAAATAAAAAACCCCAAAGCGGCGAGGGGGTAGCTTTGCATAATCACTGCCGCCAGTATAAACACACCTATCACCAACCCAGCTAATGTGAATGGTGAAACAAGTGTATAATTGCGTTGTGCGGCAGCATGAGCTGCGGTGATGGCAATGGTTAAGCCAATCATCGCTTCAATCAATGGCATATTGGCGTCCACCAATCTAAATGCAACCAGCCCAAGCGTGACGCTGTGCCCTAGCGTAAAACCTGTGATGCAAAGAAGCGCCATTTTAGGTGTGCGCGCCACCAACATAAGAGCCAGCAAAAACAAAATATGGTCTAGCCCCGAAACGACATGGGCAAATCCAATTTTCAAAAAACTGGTGAGCTTGGTTTGCAGCTGCACAGCCTGAAAATCAAATTCAGTTTGCCCCTTATGCAGCACAATATCGACACGATGCGCGGGCAGGTTAAGGCGCGCAAAATGAATATGGGTTGCAGAAACCTGATGAAAGCTTTCAACAGCAATATGGGTGGTTGTGTCTAAAACATCATTGGGGCAGGTGAAGCTGCCCACCGCGATATGCTGTCCCTTTACAGGGGCAGACAAGCTGAATTTATTTTGCTGACAGCTTGCCTCTTGGTTAACTTTCAAGGTTTCTTTCAAATGCCGTTCAAGCAGGGTTGGGAAATCTTTTTCAGTCTCATATATGCGCGATAATTGCGTGATACGCCGATTATCGACAATAAAACGAAATGAGAGGTTATTATTATCTGCCGACCATTGCGAGAAAGACTGGCTTTTGACATGCGCATGGGCGGCGTGCGATGCCATAAAGAGTGTACAAAACACGGTCAACGCCATGGCAAGTAAGTTGTGTCGCATTACTGATAGGCTTCCTCAGAAATTGTAATGCGGGATTTTGCGCGTAAATCTGAAATCATTTGTTCAAAATAGGCTTCATCGCGGCGGCGTTTATATTCACTCGCAACCAGATTTTGTAGTCGTGAAAATGGCTCCAGCCCACCTTGCCGGTTTTCAAGCCAGTAAAAATTAATTTGCCCCTGTTGCTCAATTGGGCCAATCACGCTTCCTATATCAACAGCTCGCAAGGTTTGTGCGACTGTGCCGCCGAGATAATCAGAGAGCTTTCCAAAGGGAATAGCGCGTGGCGGAGAAATATCGCTAAGCCCTGTTTTTTGTCGCGCTTCTTGAAACGCAGTACCTTTCTGTATGGCCTGTATAAATGCCTGCGCTTGGGCTTCATTTTCGGCGGCAGCCGCAAAAACATTAAACTGATACGGGCGGCTGAAAAATTGTTTTTCGCGCTCATAAAAGGCCCGCAATTCCTCTTCATTAGGTTCAGCTAATTCTTGATTGAGACGGGTTTCTGCTAATATCAAAGCCTGTATCAAGCTTTTTCTAATCATTGGGTCATTATGAGTGAGGCCAGTTTTAATGGCTTGTTGCAGTAACAGTTCTTCATTGATGATGACTGTTAAGGCGCGTTCCATATCTGCTTGGGTTAGCTCGCGTTTCAAACCATTTTGCATCGCAAGTAGCGCACGGTCATATTCACTGCGCGGAACCTCAATACCATTTACCCGCGCTACCCATTCGCTTTCTTTTTCTGCCATAGGGGACACCCCCAAAGCCGTCATTAAGGCGAGGGATAATCCAATCAGACTAGCGGCAAGCCCTACATAACGCGAAGACACTGCGGATTTATCCATGATTACTGATAATTGACATAAATCGGTGACGACCAGGCGCGTACATCTTTTTGTGTGGTGCATTCATCATCACCAGACCGATAATCGCCGTAACAAATTTCTGCTTTGACGCAATTGCCTTCTTCATCGCGCTCACATTTAATTGGTTCAGCATTAATCGTTGGTCGTGGTTCTTGAATTGCACGAGCGTAATAAAGTGTGTCGCGTTTGTTTTCAGCAAAAGCAGGGTCGGTAAACTCAAACTCACAGCCATTTTGATTGGCCTCACATTGATGCACAAGAAACGGGTCTTGAATAAGTGCGTCAACAACCTCGCCATTTTCAATTTGTGGCGTTATACGAATAATCTCAATCCGCTCAATCAGGTTTCTTTCATCGCTTGGGTGGTAACACTCACCAGAGCAAAGATTATCAATCCGCTCTTGGCCTAAAGCATTCACGGCATAATCCGGACAGCCTGGTTTTTGCTTAAACGAACCAACTGCTTTTACCTTAAAAGTACCGCTCTGTGAGCTTTCAACAGTGGCGCCCATTGGCACATCGGCACCATTGGCATCGATCCGGTTAAACCATAACAGCATACGGGGGCCAGAGGTGGCGAAGGTTTCTTTGCGCTTAAATGCGTCCCAAATCTCTTGCCGTGAACGCCCATCTGAATGCACAGCAGCGAGACCACCTGTTAGCCAAAAACCTGACATGCGCTCAATCTCGGCTAGTTGCAAAGTGGCGGTGCGCATTAGCTCCTCAATGGTTTGATAATGCATTTGCGCATCATTGGGCACTTTATCCGTATCGAATAAATTGCGCCAAAACTCATTGACAGGCCCAGAGGCTTCAGTTGTCAGGCGCCGCGCCACTTCCTTATATCCGGTGCCAGGCCGCCCGCGATGATTATCAGACGAGCCAATAAAGCCCCAATTAAAGCGTGTTGGGTCGGATTCATTATCCTCAATGCGCGACACGGCCAGACCATATTGAACGCTCATTGTTGGGCGGTAATTCATAGCGGGCAAATAGCAATCTGTGCATTGGCCAGACTCCAACCAATCGGTTGCGGTTTCACCCCCAATGCCAACATGATAGGCAGGCCCCATATCAACCGCAATTTGCTCAGTGGTTTTTTGCCGCTCTTTACAAATGTCAGCAGGTTCACCACCCGCAAGACAGCGCTCTAAAATAATTTCACCCGCGCGCTTACAAGCAGGTGTGTAGGTCGCGGTTTTTTCCGGACAATAAGCTTTGCCATTTGCATCGGTTTTTTGGGCGCGGTAACTACGGTATTCTTCAGTATTCCCATGCCCTGAAAAAATTTCGATAAGCGGAAATTCTTCTGGCCTGTTTTCTGCGCGCAATGATTTATCCCAGCTTGAACCGGGCGGGGTGTAAAGCCCCCATGTTGAGCCATGCGGAATAATCAGCGGGTCGAGATTTTGCTCATCGCGTAATTTTCGAACCAAATCGCCGGGCGTTAATGCCGTTTCAAAACAGGACGCAGGCAATTCATTCGATGGCAGTGTCGGGTCACAATCTGGCACTTCACGAATATTGCTGAAATAGGTATTGAAATCCCAATAATTTTGACGATTTTTGAAATCTAAAAGAGAGATAAAAGCCGGCATGCCGGTGGCATTTTGCCGTAATGCAGCCGTTGCCCCACCACCAGAAGCGATTGGGCGAGGTGGTATTTCTTCATCATCTAAGCCCTGAAAAATAACATTTTTATGACCATAATGATTTTCAGGTGTTAGGCCAATTTGTGTCCATTCAAAACCCAGAAACGACACCATGTCAGGGTTGGATTGGTCATGCGCGCGGGCTTGGCATTCACGAATGCTTTGCTTGGCGGTTTCCCAGCGTAACGGGGTAGAAGCCTCAGCATGGTCTGTGATGGACCAGAAATCCATAGATGAGCAGTAACGCGCATAGTCGCATGCATCAGCAAGCGGATAAATGCCCTTGCCGTGATTAAGTGGCAGCGCCCAGATAAATGCATCTGTTGAATAGGTGGTATGCACATGCAAATCACCAAATAAAATCTGTTTATTATTGCCAGTTGGCGCAACGGATTTATCGGCTTCAATTTTTGCGAGTACAATATCATCGGGCACAGCTTGCCCAATAATCTCGCCAGCACCACGTTCTTCACCCCATCGACCCGTGCCAATGGCGTGATTCATGTAAGCAAGCGCCCCCAGAATAACCAAAATAAGAGCGAGTAAATTTGTTTTTGATTTTAATAGTCGCATAAGCTATCCCCCCCTGATATTGCTTTATAATCGCATTTCAGGGCTGGGGCGTCAACGCTCTGGGTGGGCTAATATCTTAGGGTTATATTAAGGGTAATAACGACTGATGGTTTCCACGATGCAGGCGGGTTTTTCTTCACCTTCAATTTCCACCGTGACCCGCAATACAGATTGCACGCCGCCTTGAACCTCTTCAATTGAGACAAATTCGCCGCTTGCGCGAATTTTCGCTCCAACTTTTACTGCATTTGGAAAGCGTGCTTTGCCAATGCCGTAATTAACGCCCATTGAAATTTGTTCAAAGCCAATCATTTCAGGCATGAATTTTGAAGCCAAAGAGAGTGTTAAATAACCATGTGCAATGGTGGCGCCAAAAGGCCCGCTTGCGGCTTTTTCTGGGTCAACATGTATCCATTGATGGTCTTCTGTGGCATCGGCAAATAGATTCACTCTATCTTGTGTAACTTCCATCCAATCAGTCGGGCCCACTTTAGTGCCTTCTAAACCAATTAAATCTGTTGGTGATTTGAACATTTTCATGGCGGATTTCCTTTATGCTTAAGCGCGTTGGCTTGACGATGAAATAACTTCACCCGTTAAATAAGACGAGTAGTCACTTGCCAGAAACATCATAATATTTGCTTGTTCCCAAACTTCGCTGCCGCGCCCATAGGCTTCTTTAGCTTCTAATTCAGCTAGCAATTCTTTTGATGTGACTTTGTGTAAGAAAGGGTGCATGGCCAGCGAGGGCGCAACCGCATTGACCCGAATGCCAAACTCTGCGCCTTCAAGCGCCGCACAACGGGTGAGGGCCATAACGCCAGCCTTTGCCGCAGCATAATGCGATTGCCCTTTTTGAGCGCGCCAGCCCAAAACTGACGCATTATTGACAATCACGCCGCCACCATTTTCTTTCATATGCTGCATAGCGGCTCGATTGATACGAAAACAACCATTCAAAGTGACATCAAGAACAATCGCCCATTCTTCATCTTTCATATCGACCAAATCCGCAGTGCCACCCAAGCCAGCGTTATTGATGATAATATCAATCTTATCAAATGCCGCGCTCGCGGCAGCGAATAAGCTATCCACATCTTCCTGTTGTGTGACATTGCACAGTGCCATATGCGGTTTTGTACCGGTTTCATCTGTTAGCCGCTCAACAGCATCACTCAGACGCCCTTCATGAATATCAGATATCAGCACATTTGCGCCTTCTTCCAGCGCGCGCTTTGCGGCCGCATAGCCAATACCAGTGCCGGCTGCGGCGGTGATAACAACATTTTTACCCGCCAGCAGATTATGGCCAGGAACATAGTCAGGAATTTGTTTTAAGTCGGCCATTTTACCCTCTTGGTTCTTTTGGCATGCCCAGCGCCCGCTCGGCAATCAGATTGCGTTGAATTTGATTGGTTCCCGCATAAATTGTATCCGCACGCGAATATAAAAACAGCTTTTGCATACGGTTCATTTCATCAGCAATGAATTCGGCTTCATCGCCTAAAACATCCATTGCCAATTCGCCCAAATCGCGATGCCAGCTGGCCCAATAAATTTTGGCGATATAGCCTTCTTTGTTCACTGTGCCATTTTCAGTGCCATTAAGCATGCGCAGCGCATTATAGCGCATGACTTTCAAACCAGCATGAGCCTTGGCGATACGCTGCCGAATAAGGTCATTTTGCATGGCGCCATTTTTAACGGCAATAGAAATAATCATATCGAGTTCGGTGCGGAAAAGCATTTGCTGACCAAGTGTAGAAGTGCCGCGCTCAAAAGCGAGCAGAGCCATGGCAATTTTCCAACCCTCACCAACTTCACCAATAATATTATTGGCCGCTGTTTTAGCATTGGTAAAATAAACTTCGTTAAATTCTGCATCACCACTGATTTGATGAATGGGGCGAATTTCAATGCCCTCTTGGTCAAGAGGCACCAGCAGAAAAACCAATCCATTACGGCCTTTAGAGCCTTCTTCCGCACGGGCAACCACAAAAACCCAGTCGGATTCATGGGCGAGAGATGTCCATATTTTCTGGCCATTTAACACCCATTCTCCGTCTATAAATTCGGCTTTGGTTTTCAAATTGGACAGGTCTGACCCTGCATTGGGTTCTGAATATCCCTGACACCAAAATTCGCGCCCCTCACGAATACCGGGTAAAAAGCGTTGCTTTTGTTCGTCAGTGCCAAATGCAATAATGGTTGGCGCGACGAGCGTTTCGCCAATATGTCCAGACCGGCCTGGGCCACCATGGCGGGCATATTCCTCGTTATAAGCAACAATATCCATCAGCCCTAAATTGCGGCCACCATATTCTTCTGGCCATGACAGGCCGATAAAGCCTGCTTCGCCAAGCTTTTTTTCCCATTGCTTGCGCAATTCAGGATAGGCATCTTCATCACCCGGGCAGCCCCGCCAGCGTACTTTTTCATATTCACCAGAAAGGTTTTCCAGCAACCAATCGTTAATTTCTTCTCGAATTGTCATGAGGCAGCTCCTTGTTCTAGCAGGGACGCTATCGCGTCATAGCTGGCTTCAACCGAATGAAACAGGCTTTTATTGGCTCGTGCGCGTTTGAAGAAATAATGCAATGGGTATTCCCATGTAAAACCAATGCCGCCATGCATTTGTATGGCGTCACCCGCAATCTTGAAATAGGCCTCGCATGCATATGCTTTTGCGATGAGGCTGGCTTCATATTGCTCTTCAAAGTTTTGCGTGTCTGCCGCATAATAGGCCGCCGAGCGTGAGGCCTCCAAACCAACAAACATATCAGCACAACGGTGCTTTACGGCCTGAAAGCTGCTAATTTTGCGGTCAAACTGCACGCGTTGGTCTGTATATTCCAGCGTCATATCAAGGCATCGTTGCGCGCCGCCGACAGATTCAGCACCTAATGCGCCATAGGAAATAGCCAATTGTTGTTGGAAAGTTTGGGCGTCAGCCGTGCCGATAAGTGTATCTTGACCTAAATTTAGACCAGAAAACGCGATTTCAGCCATAGCGCGTAACGGGTCAATTGTTTGTTGGGGGCTGATGGTGACGCCTGTGTTTGTCGCGTCCAGAAAATGCAGCTCAACTTTTGCATCATTAGTTGTAGCGATAAGAAGATGATCCGCATTTTGCCCATCAAGAACACCGGCTACCGTGCCAGTTAGATTGTCGTGAGCCGTTAAACCGCGTGCATCAACAAAGCTGATAATGGTTTCACCAGCCGCAATCTGACTTAAACAGGTCGCTTTATGCGCATCTGTTGCAAAACCATGAATCAAGTCAGCAGCAATCACACAGGTTGAAAAGAAAGGCGAGGGGAACAGAACATAGCCCAGCTCTTCCATCACAACAGCACGGCCAAGCATGCCTAGCCCCGCGCCGCCATATTCTTCGGCAATTGAAATGCCCGCCATGCCTTGTTCACAAGCAAAAGCCTTCCATAAATTTGCATCATAAGCATTGCCCGATTTCGCAATGCCGTGCTGGGCCTGTCCATGATTGTCCCAATCCCGCAGCCAGCCCTGCAGGACATCGCGTATCATGGCGTGGTCTTCATTAAACGGAAATTGTTGCATATTAAGTTCCATAAACCTTTTGTGCGGGTGGGGTTATTTTGATGAGTTCCTGCACAACATCATGAATTTCACTCACTTCATAGCGGGCTTGTTTATCTTTAATCGGGCCCGTTTTGTGGCCTTCTGAAATTGATAATTTACCACCAAATGGCTCGAAGCAATGACCTGTCACATCTTCTGATTGCTCGCTGCATAAATACACAATAATCGGTGCAATATTAGCCGCGTCATATTGGTCAAAACTCCCATCTTCTGGTCGTTTCATCATTTCTGCAAAAACTTCTTCTGTCATGCCGGTGCGAGCATTTGGCGCGACAGCATTTGCAGTGATGCCATAACGGCGCAATTCAGCGGCCTGATTTAAGGTGAGAGCAAGAATACCGCCTTTCGCTGCTGCATAATTGCTTTGCCCGATTGAACCTTGCAGCCCCGCACCAGAGCTTGTGTTGATGATGCGTGCTTTTGGATCCGCCCCATTTTTAGATTTTTCGCGCCAATATTGAGCGGCATGAGACGAAATGCAAAAATGGCCTTTCAAATGAACTTTGATAACCAAATCCCAGTCTTCTTCTGATAAAGAGGTGAACATGCGGTCACGATTATTACCCGCATTATTGACCACAGCGTGTAAATCACCGTAAGTCTCAATTGCTGAGCGGACAATCTTGCCAGCCTCTTCGTAATTTGTAATGTCATTAAGATTGGTCATGGCAGTGCCACCATTGGCGATAATCTCATCGACAGTGGCTTGCGCTGTTTCCGCGTTAATATCATTAACAATCACATTTGCGCCTTCAGCGCCTAAAGCCAAAGCATAGGCACGGCCAAGACCGCCGCCTGAGCCTGTGACTATGACAGTTCTATTTTCACAGAAATTTCCCATTTTACAGTCTTTCAATAATGGTTACATTTGCTTGCCCGCCGCCTTCACACATGGTTTGCAGGCCATAGCGCCCGCCTGTGCGTTCAAGCTCATTCAGCAAGGTTGACATAAGTTTTGTTCCAGTAGCCCCAATCGGGTGGCCAAGCGAAATCGCGCCACCATTCACATTGGTTTTTTCATGCGGATAGCCTGTATCTTTTAACCAAGCCATCGGCACAGAGGCAAAGGCTTCATTGATTTCAACAAGGTCAATCTCATCAAGTGACATACCAGATTTTTTCAATGCATATTCAGTCGCCGGAATTGGCGCGGTCAGCATCCAGACAGGGTCATCGGCACGCACACTCATATGATGAATGCGGGCGCGCGGCTTGAGGTTATAGCGCTTGAGCGCGTCCTCTGAGACAATCAAAACAGCCGAGGATGCATCACAAGTCTGGCTCGAAATGCCGGCATGTATATGGTCGCAATCTGGAAGCACATCAAGTGTTGCCATTTTTTCAAGGGTTGTGTCGCGCCGCACAGTCTCGTCCGTTTCTAACCCTTCAAATGCGATAATTTCATTATCAAAGCGCCCTTCATCAATCGCGACGGCAGCGCGTTGATGGCTTTCCAATGCATATTGCTCCATTTCCTCGCGGCTGATTTCCCATTTTGTGGCAATCATATCCGCTGATTTATATTGTGAAATACCGACATTGCCATATCTTTCTACCCAGCCTGTTGAGCCGCTAAATGGGTCTGTAAAACCTAAAGGCTGGGCAGCCAGCATGGCATAGCTAATTGGAATTTGTGTCATGGTTTGTACACCACCCGCGACAACAACATCTTGCGTGCCAGACATAACAGCTTGTGCTGCAAAATGGACAGCCTGTTGCGCCGAACCACATTGGCGGTCAATGGTGACGCCTGGTATGGCTTGGTCAAGACCAGCTGCCAGCCAGCATGTGCGCGCAATATCGCCAGCCAAAGGCCCCACAGCATCAATGCAGCCAAATATGACATCATCATATTCAGCATCTGGAATGCCATTGCGCTCAACCAGTTGTTTCAAAATAAACCCGCCAAGGTCAGCCCCATGCACATGGGCAAGACTACCTTTGCGGCGGCCTGTTGGGGTTCGAATTGCGTCAACAATATAAGCTTCAGCCATTTAATTCTCCTAAGCTAAAAAACTTGCACCTGGCCCAATGGCTGCATCATCAGCCAGTACCAGTGGTGTCAAAATATTCATATGGTCATTTCGGTCGCCCCATTCACCAGAAAGCGCCCAAATTCTCTTCATAAACATATGCAAATTAACTTCATAAGTATAACCCATGCCGCCATGCACCTGAATGCCAACTTCTGCGGCGAGGCTGCCTGTGTCACAAGCAGCGATTTTGGCTTCATGGACAGCGCGCCCACCGCTTAATGCCGCGAAATAAACTGTCGGGCGGGTGAACTCGATTTGCGTATGCACATTAGCCAAATGATGTTTGATGGCCTGAAAGCTGCCAATTTGCTGACCGAATTGCTCGCGGTCTTTGGCGTAGTCAACCGACATGTCAACAATGCGTCGCGACAGGCCGCAAATTTGGGCAGCACTCAACACGCTGCCATACCAATCACTCAAGGCATTGCCCTGTGCCTGATGCGACACCTTAAAAATACGCCGCAAAGGGTCTATCGATTTTAAGCCTGTAAGCGTGACATCATCACGCGCAACCAAGCGTGACCCTTCAGGGTTAGTTTCAATGAAAAAGTCATTTTTATCGGCATCTTGATTGGCAAACAGATTAGGCGAGAGCGGCGCCACGCGTATCTCGCCCGCAATCACTTGCGCGAGTTTCTCTGTCTCGCCCATTTCCGCCAATAAGGGCACGGACAGGCCAGCCACTTCGACAAAAGGCTCAACTAGCCCCGCATAGCCCGCCGCTTCTGCAATGGCTGCCATGACTGAAAAATCTTGCCCCAAACCACCAGCATCTTCAGGAGCGATAATGCCTAAAAGCCCTAATTCTGCAAATTGCGGCCAAAGCGCGTCAACCTCATTGCCGTCAAGCTGGGCGCGCATGCGCTCTACCGTATGCTCACCATCAAAAATACTTTTGGCGGCATCAATGAGTTCTTGCTGTTCATCAGTAAAACGAAAATCCATATCAGCCTCTATTTGCGCGGTAATCCGAGAACGCGTTCTGCGAGAATATTGCGTTGAATTTCATTCGTGCCAGCATAAATGGGGCCAGCCAGACTAAACATATAACCATCAAGCCATCGACCATCATCAATGGCTTCCAGACCTTCTTCAATCTCAGCCTGCGCGCCCATAATGCTCATCGCTGTACGGTGCAAATGGCGATCCATTTCTGACCAAAAGATTTTATTGGCACTCGATTCAGATGAAATTGAGGCGCCCGCATTGACTTGCGACACCAGAGCATAGGTTGCGGCGGCAAACCGCTCTGTGTCAATCCATGCCTGCATGACCTGATCTTTTACACCAGGGGATAGGCGGTTAGCGTGGTTTTTATATAGTTTGACCAAGCGGCTCGCGGCGGCCTGAAAACGGGCAGGGGAGCGCAATAACAATCCCCGCTCAAAACCAGCTGTCGCCATAGCAACGCCCCAGCCACCATGTTCTGGCCCAAGCAGATTTTCAGCAGGCACGCGCACCTCGTCAAAAAACAATTCAGCAAAGCCCGGGTCACCATCAAGTTGCGCAATCGGGCGAATGGTCAGCCCTTTGCTATCCAGCGGCACGAGGATTTTAGACAGCCCTTTATGCCGCGCGCTATCAGCTTCGGTGCGGAACAAACCAAAACACCAGTCCGCAAAAACAGCGCGTGATGACCATGTTTTTTGACCCGTAATGACATATTCATCGCCATCACGAACCGCTTTACTGCGTATCGCGGCAAGGTCGCTACCTGCGCCAGGCTCTGACCAAGCTTGCGCCCATATTTCATCGCCCGCTGCCATAGGCGGTAAAAACCGCTTTTTCTGCTCTTCAGTGCCATATTCCATAATGGTCGGGCCAAGCAGAAAAATGCCGTTCTGGCTGACCCGTGCGGGCGCATCAACGCGATAATATTCTTCTTCAAATATCAGCCATTCAATTAGGTCACAGCCGCGGCCACCATATTCGGTAGGCCATGTTACCATGCCCCAATTGCCTTGATGAAGTGTGCGCTCCCACGCGCGATGCTGCTCAAACCCTTCTTTGGTATCAAGAGAGGGGAGGCGTTTTTTGGGTACATGCGTTTCGAGCCAGTCGCGAATTTCTGCTCGGAATTCCTGTTGCTTTGGGGTGAAATCAATATTCATGATGCATCATCCTCATAATCAGCTGTTTTCCCTGTTTCAACAAATGCATCACGCGCTTTCTGGCTATCTTCATGCATATACATTTCAAAAGTGAAGCCCTGTTCCCATCTGTAAGATTTATCGACATCAAAAGCCTCAATGCCATTAAGCGCTTGTTTCGCAATCCGCAGGGCATCACGGCTTTTGCTGGCAATAATTTCAGCAAAGGCAAAAGCCTCTTCAATATGTTTGTCGCGCGCCACAACTTGTTCAATGCCGCCGAGACGATACATTTCCTGCGCGGTGATTTGGCCACCTGTAAAAAATGCAGACCGTACTTTTGCTAGCGGTATCATGCGTTGCAAATGCGCGGCACCGCCCATCGCGCCGCGGTCAATTTCTGGCAGCGAGAAAAAGCAGTCATCAGCCGCAATCACCACATCAGACGCACCGCACATACCAATGCCGCCGCCAATAACATAACCATGCGGGGCTGAAATAACTGGCACTTCACACCCGCGAATGGCCTTAAAGGTTTCGTAATTACCTTTATTCACCTCAACAATGGCGGAGCTGGTTTCGGCCAATTGCTTAATATCAACGCCTGCGCAAAAGCCGCGACCTTCCGAGCGGATAAGCAAGACGCGCACATCTTGGCGTTTGCCAAGCTCGGTCACAATATTTGGAATTTCATTCCATGTTTTGTCGTCAAATGCATTGACGGGCGGGAAATCAAAAACAATTTCAGCAATCCGATTTTTGACAGAGGTATGAATGCTCATCAGCTTTATCCTTTTAAGTCAGCAAATTGGTGTCGGCAGGCTTCAGCATCTTTCATGATAGAGGAGACGATTTCTTCAGCCGTTGATAAATCCTCAATCAGACCGGCGACTTGGCCGCTGGGTAAAACACCTTTTTCAATATTACCATCAATCATGGCTTTTTGAATAATCATCGGCGCATTGGCAGACATGAGCGTTTGCCCAAGTGTCAAATCTGTTTTAGACGCCATATTCCAAGCTGTTTTTAATGTTTCCACCATCGATAGATTGGTTTGTGCTTTATATTTGAAAGCATTGACGAGCGCGCGATAGAGCAAGCCAAGTGATGATGCATTTTCTAAATCTTGCAGAGCTTTATTCATCACCATACGCTGTGGCAAGCCGTCTAATTTGGTGGAAACAGGTATATTCGTCACTTCTGCGTCAATATAAGCTTGCTTTGTGGGCGCTGGTGTCGGACTTTCCTTCGACATCATAAAGCGGGTACCCATGGCAATGCCATCTGCGCCAAAAGCGAGAGCGGCTGCAAGGCCGCGTCCATCTTTAAAGCCACCACAGGCGACAATCGGTACATCTAATTTTTGGTCAAGCACCTGACCGAGCAGTAACCATGTTGGGGTGTAGCCAGTATGACCTCCACCTTCTTGCCCCTGACACACAAGAATATCGGCGCCCATTTCTACAGCTTTTTTAGCATGTTTGCTGGCGCCAATGGTTGGCACGCATTTAATGCCTGCGGCTTTGACACGGTCAATAATTTTTGCAGAGGGCGCGCGCCCATACGAAATCGCTGCCACCTCATAATCAATGCACATATCAATAATGCGGTCTGCGTCTTTTTGAAAAGAATGGAAATTGACGCCAAAAGGGTTGCTCGTCGCTTGTTTGATGGTTTTAATCTCGGCCTCGCATTCATCAGCGTCCATCACAGCGGCGGCCAAAAAGCCCATAGCACCTGCGCGCACACTTGCCTGCACAAGCTGCGAGGTCGCAACCCAACCCATAGCGGTCTGAATAATCGGATATTCACACCCCAACGCTTTTGTCAGCTTGGTTTCAATCATGAGCCGTCTTGTTCCTTTTTCTTATTACTTTCTGCCATTTTTTTACCATCGAAACCGGCAATATAATCCCCTTTAACCAATGAATTTTGGGCATGGGCAAAATGGTGCATATGATAAACACCGTCCATGCCAGTTTTTTTGCCTTGTAGATTTTCAATATGATTACAGGCTTGTTTGGTCAGCAAGGACGCCATGCGGGGTTGCTGGGCAATTTTTTCAGCCATCTCAGTGACACAAGTTTCAAGTTCGTCACGCGCAACCACTTTGTTAATCATACCGGCGGCCAGCACGCGGTCTGCCGACCAGCGCTCACCGAGCAGTAAAAATTCCTTTGCAAGGCGTACATTCAGCTCAAATGGGTGGGCGAAATACTCAACACCCGGGAACCCCATTTGCACAACAGGGTCTTGGAAAAATGCATCATCTGACGCCACAATCAGGTCACAAACCCAAGCCAGCATCAGCCCGCCTGCAATGCATCCGCCATGCACTTGCGCAATTGTGGGTTTCGGCACTTCTCGCCAACGATGGCAAAAGCCGAGATAAACTTCCATTTCGCGAATATAGGCCAGCTCTGCGCCTGGTTTATTATCATGGTTATAAATCATTGCCCGGCGGTCTTCGCGGCCAATATGATAATCGCGTCCCGGAGTGCCAATATCATGGCCTGCCGAGAAATGCTTACCATTTGCTTTCAGCACAATGGTTTTAACATCATCATCGCCGGTTGCTTTGAAAAAAGCATCGTCAAGGGCATAGAGCATTTGACCATTTTGGCTGTTATGAAATTTTGGTCGATTGAGTGTGATATAAGCAACCTTGTTCTTTACCTCGTAAAGAATTGGGTTTTCTTCCTCATATACAACATCTTTTTCCTGACGCGGAACTGTCTCATTATCTTGGCTCATCATGTCACCTTTGGTCTATGAACGAATGCCGGGCGGATTGTCCTTAAAAACGGTTGCGCGCAAATTATGCGGGTCAAGTTCATTTAAAATGGACAATTGCTCCTCAGTCGGGGCAGGGGTCTCGGGGATATTATCAGGAATAACCAAATCAAAGCCTGTATTATCCTGCACCTCTTCCGCGCTGACACCCGGGTGTAAAGAGCGTATGGCAATTGCATGATTTTCACCAGAAAAATCAAGAACACATAAATTGGTAACAATGCGGCGATGGTCTAGACCAGGCGGATATTTCCCATCTGGATAGCGGTCAGGGTTATACCCCGCACCACTCACCATATCGACTTCTCCAGCAACAAAAGCTTTTGTGTTATGGGCTGGCACAAACATTGAAGTGCGGTTATTGATTGTATTACCCGGCAAACCACGCACGCCTAGCAGAGTAACTTTTGGGTTTTGATAGTCACCAATGGCGGAAAGATTCATTTGGCCAAATTTATCAACCTGAACCGGCCCAACAAAAGCATGGCGATTGCCGCGTGCGATAAGGTCAAAAACGCGTTCATAACCGATTTGGCCTTCTTTTTTTGGTTCATAACCATTGCGTTTGCCCACAGGCACGGGCTCGGACACGAAATAATACTCGCCATCAGACATCATCAGTCCGGGCAGAAATGTTTTCTTCGCCAGTGAGCCTGCCAGTCTTGGCACAAGTCCAATCAGCGTGGCAAAAACTTCCGAGTCTTCTTCGGTAAAAATATCAGCACCAGCAGCGATGCATAATTCAGCAAGAGAATAGCTCATAATAACCTCTAAAAAATCGGTAGGGGAAGGGCGCGGACTTTTTCTTCACCGCCAATCGCGGCAAGATAGTCATCTGTGTTGACAAATTCGTCGCAATAAGCGCTCCAGCCTTCGCCCACAGCCTGTGAATAGGTTTTCAAATGCCCGACATCAATGCCGTAATCTGGCCCATTAGATGTTGGGTGCGCGCCAAATGGCACTTCAGCAACCCCCGTGACGAGATTGCGCTCAATCGGCATGCGTTGGATTTTTGTGTCATCGTTAAAGGCGTTTGTGTCGACAATTTTTTCAGCCGTTAAAAAGGCTTTGTTTGCGGCACGACAGAACCATTCATCAAAGAAAACATCTGGCCCGCCAATATAACTATTGCCGAGTTTGTCTGCCTCGCTCACATGGCATAAGGCCACATCAAGATTTATGGCTGGCATCGCCACCAAAGACTCGCCTTGATAAGGGTCTTTGATGATTTTAATGTCAGGATTGCGGGTCAATACATCTGTGCCAAGCCCAGCGCGGCAGGGCAGGAATGGCAGTTTCTGAGCTGCTGCTTTGAGACCGAGCTGAAACATGCCTTCATCAACTTCCATCACCTCAAATTCACCAGCAGAACGCGCGCGGCGAAAATGCGCTTCCATTGGAATGACATCAAGCGAGACAAATCCAAAAATAAGTTTTTTAATTTTCCCTGCGCTTGCGAGCATGCCGACATCGCAGCCGCCATAGGCCGCAATGGTTAAATCTTTAATATCGGTTTTGAGAATTTCCCGAATAAGCGCCATGGGCTTACGACGTCCGCCCCAACCACCAACACCAATGGTCATACCGCTTTCAAGTTGGCTAACAATCTCTTCAACGGATTGTAATTTGTTAATTTCTGGATAAGACATATTAATCACCTATTTGAGGGAAATCATATTCATGGCCCCAATAATCACCTGAGGTGCTTTTGGTTGGCGTAAATTTTGACCAGTCTTCAATGGTTAGACCATCAAAACCAACTTCAATACCAAAGCCTCCCGGCGCGAAGAAATAAAATGAAATCATTTCATCGTTTGAATGGCGCCCAAGCGAAGCAAAAATATGCAGGCCAGCCTGTTTCACGCGATCCATACAATAACCAACATCGTCCATTGTTTTCATCTCAACCATCAGGTGAATGAGATTTATCGGGTGCGGAAAATTATAAAGCCCCAATGTATGATGTCGGGGGTTATTGGCGTGTAAAAATAAAATGCGTTGGTCAGGCAGGTTTTCAGCAGGTGGTGGCAAGGTGAGGTCATCACTAATCCCAAAGCCCATAAGCTCTGTATAAAACTTTTCTGTGGCCTCGTTTTCAGGTGCTGGCACAACCAAATGCCCCAGCCCCATATCATTTGTCACAAAACCACTTACCCCTGCGCCAGGTTCAAATGCTGAGCCCGCCTCGCGGCTATGACAAATTTCAACATGATTGCCCGATGGATCATTAAAGCTGGCAAATTCTGCAACAGCGCGGCGCTTGGCTTCGTTACTATCGCCGCGTGTTACTTCCACCCCAGCATTGGTCAGCGTTGTGATTTGGTCTTCAAAGTCTTGTTGGCTAGCCATTAAATAGCCCGGTGCAAAGAATTTATCTTCATCAGCCGGCTCAACCATATAGCGGAAAGGAGCCTCGTCCATTTTCAAATAGACTGCGCCGCTTTCATCATCTCGTGAAGCCGGCTTAAAGCCAAGAATGTCTTGAGCAAATGTTGACCATTCACTTGGATTTTGAACTTTCAAAATCACATAAGCAAGTTCTGATACTGCCATTTTTATTCCCCAAAATTAGTCATTGAGCAGAAAATCCAAACTGATGGCGTTAAACATGCGCGGGTGTTCAATCATCACCCAGTGGCCGCATGCATTTACCTCAATCAATTTGGATTGGTTATTTGCGCGTAAACATTTTTCTTTGCCAGAAGGGGGCATGAACAAATCATCAGCGCCCCAAAAAGTTAAAATTGGATGCGTTAACTCTTTCAAGCGCGGCCCCAAATTCGGCGTTTTCATGGTCGTAATCACTTCAGGCGGCTGGGTTTGCGCAACTTCCCAGCGCATGGATACAAGCGAGTCTGTCACCAGCGCGTCATCGTGCACAAAATGATGCATTACCGCGCGCAATGCCTCTTCACTCATGCCATTTTTTGTGGCTTCCATCATTTTAGCGATGCCAGGCATGGTGAAATAATCTTGCTGTTCTTCAATGCAGCCGGGCCCCATTAAAATCAGCTTGTTCACAAAGTCTGGATTGTCCAATGCAATTTGAATGGCAATGCCCGCGCCCAATGAATTGCCGACAAAATGGCACTTTTTAACGCCCAAAGAGGCAAGCCCCGCCATCAGCGTATCGCAGAAAAGCTGGAGCGTATAATCCCCCAAATCTGTTGGTTTATCGGTGTAACCGAACCCAATCATATCTGGCAATAAGACATAAAAACCAGCATCAGCAAACGCCTGTGCATTATTATGGAAATTTGCATAAGCGCTGTTTCCTGGCCCAGACCCGTGAACAAAAACAACAGCAGGGTCTTTGGGATCGCCAAAGGTCAGGAAATGCATTTTTATTGGGCCGGCCTCTACAAATTGCCCCTCTGGTGGCCGCATCGGTGCATCAGTCATTAGACAAACACATCTGTGCTCTCGCCAGTCAACTGCATGCCACCAAAGTTACGGGCAAAGCTCACTGGGTTATTAGCCACATGCGCGCGCGCAATATGAATATCATGCCAGATTTCCTGAATGGGTGAGCCATCATAAACACTGCGGCCACCTGCAATGTTAAAGAGCAGGTCAACAGCTTCCATCATGCGCTCAATCACAAGGCTGGCTTGATAGCGATATTTAACACGATCCATCATTGGGATTTCTTCACCATTTGAAACTTTTTCCATCATTTCATCAAAATTTCTGAAAACAATGGCTTCTGTCTCATCAATCAGATTGGCGCATTCGGCTACGCGGCGCGTAACATCTGGGTCGCCCGCAAGACGCGTTGTATCTGTTGAGCTTGTGGTGGCGTTATCTAGAAATAATTTCAATGCATGTTTGGCTGCCCCGATAGAAGGAGAGGAGACAACACGCACAAACATTTGCGCCCATGGAATGGAATACATCGGATTATCTTGAAATGAGACGCAATTAAACCCGTCCATTTGATGATGTGTGCGATGCTCGGGAATAAAGACAGGTTCCTCAATGACAATATCATTTGAGCCCGTTGCATGCAGCCCCATTGGGAACCATGTTTCTTCAATAACATAATCAGGCTTTTTCACAAGGAAAGTGCGATAATGCACACCTGATGGGTGGTCTGGAATAACCCCGCCAAGCAATACCCAATCGCAATGCAATGAGCCGCTGCTCCAGCCCCAACGACCAGAAAGCTCAAAACCGCCTTCAACCGTTTTTACTTTCGCGCCTACAGGATTATAAGAGGACGAAATCAATGTATCAGGGCCGCTTGCATAAACTTCTTCAGCGGCTTGTGGGGGCATGATTGCCAGCTGATAGGCATGAACGGCAATAATACCGCTAGCCCAGGCTGTACTCATATCGCGTTCAGCAATGTCCAATGCTGATTTGAAAAACTCTTGGGGTGTGACTTCCATACCGCCATATTTTTTTGGCAAGACTGAACGGAAAAAACCTGTATCGCGTATCGCATCGATTGTTTCTTGCGGAATCACTCGGTTTTTACGGCCTTCAGCAGCGTTTTTGGAAATAATATCCAGCGCAGGGGTGATATCAAGTGCGCTCGCTTGAGGTGTTGTTTCTTGAATGGCTTGTGACATTTTTTATCTCCCTATCGATAGAAATAAAGTTTAACATGAATGCGTAATTATAAAAGCATTTTTTTACGCATTTTAAGAGATTTATCTGTATAATTGTTTAAATATCGCAAATTTTACCTTGTTTAATTTTGATTATTCGTTTTCTGTCAGCAAAAATTTCATAACTTTTCCCGATGCATTACGGGGTAATTCTGAAACAAAATCGATTCGACGCGGTACTTTATAATTTGCCAACTTCTCTTTTGCCCAGATGAGAATATCATCAGCCGAGGCGTTGGCATTGTTGGTCAGCACAATAAAGGCACGCGGGACCTCGCCCAAACGCTCATCAGGCATACCAATAATCGCAATATCAGCAATTTCCGGATGCAGCATAAGGTTTTGCTCCACCTCAGCTGGATAGCAATTAAAACCGCCCACGATAATCATATCTTTTTTGCGGTCCGTGATTTGAACATAGCCAGCTTCAGTTTGTCGGCCAATATCACCCGTTTTGAGCCAGCCATCTTCAGTAATCGTGGCGCGGGTCGCTTCGGGGTCGTCCAAATAACCCTGCATGACATTAAATCCACGCACCCAAATTTCGCCTTCTTCGCCATGCGCAACATCATTGCCCGCATCATCAACAAAACGCAGCTCAGTATTTACCAACGGTTTTCCACAAGTTGTGGCGATGGTTTCAAAATCATCACCCTTCACACACAGGGTAACAACCCCACACGATTCGGTCAGGCCATAGGCCGAATAAACATGGTCAATACCAAGTGTGACGGTCATTTTTTCAATTAAGTCTATCGGTATCACTGCCGCGCCTGTGGTGGCGACACGCAATGAGGAGATGTCGTAATCCTGTAATTTGTCAGAGGCGAGCAGAGATTGAAACACTGTCGGCGCGCCTGGCATGACCGTGATTTTATCGCGCTCAATGCGCTGCAACACATTTTCTACATCAAACACACCCAGCGGGTAAATGGTGGCACCCTTTAAGAGGCAGCACAACCAGCCGGCTTTATATCCAAAGCTATGGAAAAAAGGATTAACGATTAAATATCTGTCGCCTTGTGTCATACCAATCGCGCTAGAGAAGCTGTCAAAAACCGCACAATTTTGTCCATGTGTTGTCATCGCGCCTTTGGGCGCACCTGTGGTGCCGGAGGTAAAAATAATGTCCGATAAATCATCGGGCTGAACGCCATCTAGTGCCGCCATACTGAGTGGGGCGGCATCTGCCATGAATTGAGCCAACTGGCTGGTCTCATCGGTTTTTAAGATAATTGTTTCCTGCAGGTCTGGCAGGGTTTCATCAGCAATCAGGGCAGGGTAATCAACGCCTAAAAAACCCTGCACGGTAAATAAAAATTTTGCCTTTGAGCGTCTGATAATGTCGGCAGCTTCCGCGCCTTTATATCGCGTGTTGAGCGTGACCAACACCGCGCCCAAGGATTGACCAGCTAAGGCCGCAATGACCCATTCGGCGCAATTGGGCGCCCAAATGGCAAAGCGATCCCCTTTTGCTAAACCTTTAGCTTGAAGAGCGCCAGCCATTTGCAAAACCTGCGCCAGTAATTCTTCATAGGTTAACTGCCAGTCATCATCACATAAGGCGAGTGTGGTCGGGTGTTGCGTGGCGGTTTCGCAAAGTGTTTGAGGGATGGTTTTGAGACTCATTGAAAAATCCTCTAAACTGGGTTTTATGTTGTCATGCTAATGTGTAACATCATTATAAAAGTATTCTTAGACTTTTTGTTAAATTCACGCAATAAGTGCGACAGGGTAGGAATGTAAATTTAAGGAAATAAAATGTCTCTTTTTGATGGGCAAATAATCATTGTGACAGGCGGCGGGCGCGGTATCGGGCGTGGCATCACAGAAAAATTTGTAAATGCGGGCGGGCAGGTTTTGATATGTGGCCGCAATGAACCGGAGGCTTTTGCGCCTGACATACAAAAAAATGTTCATTTCATGGCATGCGATGTGCGCGACCCAGAGGCGGTGGAAAAGCTGATTGCGCACACAGACACGCTGGCAGGTGATTTTACAACGCTTATCAATAATGCAGGTGGTGGCCCGCCGGTTGCCAGTGCCGATGCCAGCCCGAAGCTGACCGAGTCCGTAATCAAACTGAACCTTATTGCCCCGATTTATACCTGCCAATATGCGTATCAGCATATGATGAAAAATAAAATTAACGGCTCATTGGTTAATATTTCCAGCGTTTCTGCTATCCGCTCATCGCCTGGCACAATGGCTTATGGCGCGGCCAAAGCGGGGTTGTTGAACGTTACAACCTCTTTAGCGATGGAGTGGGCGCCAGATGTGCGGGTGAACGCGATTATTGCTGGCCTCATTGAAACAGACGCGGCAGAAGACCACTATAATGGTGAAAAGGGCATGGCTTATTTGGCTGAAAACCTGCCCATGAAGCGCATGGGGCGGCCTGAAGATATTGCCAATGCGTGTTTATTTCTAGCTAACCCTGAAAATGCTTATGTTTCGGGTGCGTGTTTGGAAGTGTTTGGCGGTGGTGAGCCACCAAGCTTCTTGAAAATCACTGAAGAAGCACTTAAGCTATAAGTTAATAAATACTTTTAACCACCTGAATACTCTGGATAATCTGTGTATCCGTCTGCGCCCACTGTATAAATCTTGCTAAAATCTACTTTTTCAAGTGGTAGCCCTTCCTGAAAACGGCGCACAAGGTCGGGATTGGCAATAAAAGCGCGGCCAAAAGCAATCGCTTCAATACCATTATCCGAATTGGCGATGATGTCCTGCGCTTCTGACAATTTATAGCTTTCATTGCAAATAATTGGACCAGTGAAATGCTCTTGCGCAAGGGCGATATTATCGACACCAGCCTCCATACGAATAACATGCGCATAGGCCAATTGGCGTTTTGATGCTTCTTGCAAAAGATGCGCGAAAGTTTCGGCAGGGTCGTCATCATGCAAATCATTAAAAGGATTGCCTGGGCAAATTCTAAAACCAACACGCGATGCGCCAATTCGGGCGCTGACCGCATCTAACACGGCAAGCGGAAATCGCAGGCGGTTTTCCAATGAGCCGCCATAAGCGTCTGTTCTGTGATTGGTGCCAGTTGATAAAAATTGTGCGGGCAAATAGCCGCTGGTGAAATGACACTCGACACCATCTAAGCCTGCCTCAATGGCATTTTCAGCGGCTTGCGCAAAAGCCTCGATGGTTTGCTCAATCTCTGTCAGGGTCATTTCCTCTGGCATTTCCAATGGTGCCATGCCAACAGCATCTGTATAAATTTCGCCTTTGGCTTGTATGGCAGAAGGGGCAAGTGTGCGCGAACCAGCTGGTTTATTATGAGCTGACGCGACGCGCCCGCAATGCATAAGCTGCATCACAATCTGTCCACCCCTTGCATGGACACCCTCGCTGACTTTGCGCCAGCTTTCAATTTGTTGGGCTGTCACAATGCCTGGTGTGCGGACATATCCCTTGCCGTCAATGCAAGGGTAAACGCCTTCGGTAATAATCAGCCCCGCAGTGGCGCGTTGGGCATAATAAGTGGCCATAATATCTTGTGCTTCATCATCTGCGCCGGCACGGCTGCGGGTCATGGGTGCCATAATGATACGGTTTGCCAGCTCAAGTGAGCCGAGTTTGACGGGGCTAAAAAGGTCTGTCATTTGTGTCTCAATTATATGTTTATTGGTTGAATATTGATTAACGCACGCGAATTTTCGGGTCTGGATGATTAGCGCGCATGGTGCGAAGAAACTCATTGATAGGCGCGGGCGCTGCAACTTCAGGGGTCACGCCATCTTTGGGTGGGTTTTTCCAAAACACTTCCCATGAAGGGAAAAGCTCATGATATGCCCCTTCATAACTTTCGCGGTCAGGCCAGCGCATTTTGTTTTCGCCAATGGGCGGCTTGTTCAAATCTGTAGCATACCAATAGCAGGGCAGGCGCCGGCGAAAAAACCATTGCCCGTTAATGCGCTCATAATTATCCCAATACATCATTTGCATAATGACCCACTCATCGCCGCCATCGCTTGGGGTTTCATGTTCATTTTTTGAATACACAATGCCATGTGCATGGTCTGGGTCGTCAAATTCAATGATGTGATTGCCAATATGATGCGATGTGCCGGTAAATTGCAGACGCAAAGTGTCATCAAGCCAGCGTTTAAGATGCGCGCGGCCCGTGAGTTCCCGACTGACCCGAATATCTTCAGCGAAAAGATTCACATGCGCATCAAGGTCGCGCATATCTAAAGAGAGCGAATACTTACTCACAAGCTGCCGAATTTCATCGATTGATTCTAGACGCTCAATACGCTCTTCGAGTGATGGCATGGCTTCCCCCATAATTTTAGACCTGATTAGAATAACAAGCTTTTACGCATTTTGCATGTTTTTTGCATTAAACCTTGAAGAATGCGTTAAACTATTGTTAATAGTTTACGCAAATAAAGGGTTTTTTCCATGAATGCAAATAGCAAACAAATTGAGCTTAGAAACGCATTAGGGCAATTCGCGACTGGCGTAACTGTGGTGACAACAATTGACGAGCAGGGCAATCCTGTAGGCGTAACAGCGAGCAGCTTTAACAGTGTATCGCTAGACCCGCCTTTGATTTTATGGTCGCTTTCAAAGAATGCTTTATCCATGCCAGCTTTTAAGTCCTCTGGCGGGTTTAATGTGCATGTGCTGGCGGCGCATCAACAAGACATGTCCAATAATTTTGCGCGCTCACAGGGTGATAAGTTTGAAAATATTGAGTTTGCGACCTGTGAGCAGGGGTTCCCTGTTTTAGAAGAATACGCCGCTTTATTCCGTTGCCGCACACATTTTGAATATGAAGGCGGTGACCATATAATTTTTGTCGGCGAAGTTGTTGAGCATAAAGCCAATAATCTGCCGGTTTTGATTTTTCATGGCGGTAAATATGCTGAAGCCCAACCCAAACCTTCAGAAGAAAAAAACGAAGGTGTGGATTTAAGCAAAGGGCAATTTAGTGATGATTTCCTGCTTTATTTAATTTCGCGCGCGCATTTCCAAACCTCTATGCCTGTGCGCACCAGCTGGGCAGAAAAAGGTTTGAGTGATGAGGAATATTTCTGCATTTCGCTTTTGTCGATGAATGGCGATTTATCGCAAACCGATATTTCGGAGCGGCTTATGCATACTGGCCATGCGCCTAATCAAGAAATTTTTGAGCGTTTAGAGCGCAAAAATATCATCACAATCGATCAGGGTATTCTGAGCCTGACAGATGAAGGGCGAAATATTTTTATTGAGCTTCTAGCGCAATCTAAATCATTGGAAGAGCAACTTACCAAGCATTTTACGCAAAATGAATTAAACACCGCCACCAATGTTTTGAAAAAAATTATCAGCATCACCGGTGAGTCCATTCCAAAACTTTGGTAATTAGCCGATAAGCGCCTGACCGCCATCAAGACCGATGGTTTGGCCCGTCAAATAACCCGCTTTATCATTGCACATGAGTGCAACAAAAGCGCCAATATCTTCTTCGCACTCGCCAATGCGTTTGAGCGGAATAGACGCCTGAAATGCTTCCGCCTCTGCTGGATTATTGTCAATCCAATTGGCGAGAGCAGGGGATTTTGCATGCGGCATAATCGCATTGACACGAATTCCATCTTCACCCCATTCACAGGCCGCCGCGCGGGTGAGTTCGTGTATTGCGGCCTTCACGGCAGAATAACCACCATAATTTGCCATATCCCAGCGGCGCATAGCCGATGACAAAAGATTCACAATATGACCGCCATTTTTGAGATATGGATAACATAGTTTCATCATACGCAAAGTCGCGAGTGGGCCAGATGTCCAGCCAATCTCAAAATTTTCTTCTGTTAGCGCGTTAATCGGACCAAGCGGCACAATTTGCGCATTATTGACTAAAATATCAACGCCGCCAAATTGCGCGACGCATTTTTCAACGGCATTTTCGAGGTCTTGTTTGACCGTAACATCACAGGTCACAAAGCCAGCTTTGACGCCGCGTTCTTCAATTTCTGCGCAGGCTTTTTCCAAAGTATTTTTCGTGCGCCCAACAATAAAAATATTGGCACCTTCAGAGGCAAGAGCCAGCGCAATACCAAGCCCAACGCCTTGACTGCCACCTGTGATTAATGCTGTTTTATTT
Source organism: Parvibaculaceae bacterium (assembly GCA_965217015.1). Classification (GTDB taxonomy): domain Bacteria; phylum Pseudomonadota; class Alphaproteobacteria; order RS24; family RS24; genus JAYQKL01. The sequence continues at coordinate 542,943 of OZ244224.1, forward strand.
GCTAAATTTGTCATTTTAAACCTCTTGAGAAATTAGTTTTTAACAAAAACTGTTTGTCCATCTTTAATGGTTTCCAAAACCTGAATATCTTTGATACGCATCGGGTCAATGCGCGTTGGGTCATTATCCAGAATAATCATATCGGCGCGCTTGCCAATTTCAATTGACCCTTTGTCATTTTCTTCAAAATGCTGATATGCCGCATCAAGTGTCAGGGCTTTTAAGGCCTGAAATGCTGTGATGCGCTGGTCTGGCCCTAATATTTGCCCAGAAGATGTTTGTCGATTCACCGCAACCCACGCCGAGCGTAACGGGTCTGCGGCAACAATGGGGGCATCATCATGAAGCGTGAACGCCAACCCTTTGCGCAAGCTGCTGGCCGTTGGGCTGATTCGGGCTGCACGGTCAGGTCCTAAAAAGACTTCACGGTGTCTGTCGCCCCAAAAATACACATGGTCCACAAAAAATGAGGCAATCATGTCCATTTTTTGAGCTTTGTCGATTTGGTCTTCGCGCATGGTTTGCGCATGAATGATGACAGGCCTTATCTCGTTTTTGGGATAGGCTGCACGGGCTTTTTCGACAGCTGTTAAATAAACATCTGTCGCCGCATCACCATTTGTATGCACCAGTAAGGGAACATTTTCCTCAAAGGCGCGCAGAACAAGTTTTTCAAGTGTGTCATTGGGTAAATGCGGGTAACCGCGATGGTCAGCATCATGCTGGTGTGGCGGTATCACATGATATGGTTTGGTCAAATAGCCTGTATAACCCTGCAACGATCCATCAAGAACAATCTTATACCCCCCCAAGCGATAGTGATTATCATAGTCCAAACTTGGCGTTATTTTTGGGTCTTCCTCACTTGCCAATCGGCGATAAGCAACAAGGTCAAGCGGCAGCTGCTGCATTTTGGCCATTGCCTGATAAGCCTGCTCGCCTTCAGCCATGCTGGCATGGTCAACAAGCGTTGTGTAACCTTTGGCAGCAAGGTCATACATGGTTTTTGTATAGGACTTAAAAATTTGCTGCGGGTCTGGTTTGGGCATTAGTTTTTCTAAATAAACCATTGCTGCTTCTTCAAAAACCCCATCGGGTTCTTGTGAACCTGTCACACGCCGAATAATCCCACCCTCAGGGTTAGGGGTATCTGCTGTGACATTGACAAGCTTTAGCGCGTAACTATTCATGGTCGCGAAATGAAAAGAAATATGAACTAAAAAAACCGGATGCTTGGTTGATACCTTATCCAAATCAAATTTCGTTGGATGCCGCAATTCTTTCATCAGCGTGTCATCATAGCCAATGGCAAAGACAGGCTGGCCAGCAGGCGTCTTAGCTGCAACCGTTTGCAATTTTGCAATCAGAGACTCCATATCCACCACATCACCTGATGGTGGCGGGTCAATATTAACGAGCTGGCTTTTCATAGCGATAAAAGGAAAATGCGCATGCGTTTGGAAAAACCCTGGCATGAGTGTTTTATTATTTAACTCTGTTACTTGCGTGTTATCACCTTGAAAGCGTGAAACAATATTGGTTGAACCCACAGCCAATATACGGCCATCTTTGACCGCAACCGCTTGCGCTGTTGGGCTTTCAGGGTTCATTGTCAATATTTTACCATTGATGAAAATGCGGTCAGCCGTTTCGCGTGATAATGATACAGGTTCGTCACATGCGGCGAGCAAGTGCAGGGATATAAAAAGGACTGCTAAAAATTTAAGATGTCTTAGCATGCGTTTTCTCCGTCGCAATGAAATCAATGACAAAATAATAAACTGCTGGCAGCAAAGAACACCCAATCACAAAATAATAAAGATTATCAAATTCACCGTCTGCAGATAATAGACCGGCAACTTTTGCGCCAAAAAATGAGCTAATTGCAAAAGCAGTCGGCACCAGCATTACGAGACGGCTTGAGGTGTCAAACCGCGCAACACCCGCTGTTTGATATATACAACCAAGTGTAAAGCCAAATTCCCAAATCCAGGTCGATATCATCACAGCGTAAAATGAATTGGCTGTCAAAAGGCCGATAGAGCCAATGGTGATAATCAGGAAACTAACACTATTTGGGTAGCGTATGCCCGCCCGCGCACCAATAACAGCGCCAACAAGGCCAGCCAGACCACCAAGTACTTTAAGCATAAAAAACAACAGACTCATTTGTTCTGCTGAGGGATTAAATCCTTGCGCAATCATGCCAACAAAAATCCATAAGCCAACATTTGCCAAACAATAAATCAGGAAAATGAAAAGCGCGATATAGGATTTAGGCGCAGACTTAAAAGCGGGCAGGGCAATGGGCGCTTTTATATTTGTAGCAGGCCTTTGTGGCATAAAGAAAATCCCAATCGCCAGAATAGCGATAAACCCTGCAAGTGCATAAGCCGCGCCAAAATACTGATAATGCTTAATAAATACGATTGGTAGAATAAATAGAATGAGCGAAATACTGACCAGTTCAACACTCAGCCTTGTGCCATAAGCGCGTTCTTCATCGGGCATTTCTGCCAATATACGCATGCAAATGGAATGAAGAAATGACGAGAAAAAGCCAAACCCCAGCCAGCTTAAGGCTAATAAGTTACCCGAACTATGCGCAGATAAAATTAAGGAAAGGGCCGCTAAGCTTGCGGATATAAGTGAAAATAAACGCCACGAAACACGGTCCACAATGACCGGCCCAATCAGTGTGCCCACCAAATAGCCCGCAAACGCATAGCTGGATAAATCAGCTTTATCTTGATTGGTGAGGCCCAACCCCTCGTCAAGGCTGGTTAACAAAAGCGGCATGGTGTTAAAAGGCACGCCGCCAATAGCCGATACAAGCGAGACAAAAACTGTAACCGCAAGCACAGAAGAAAATATTCGGTTTTCCATTATGGTTCCCGCCCTACAGCTTTTATTTAATGAGCATTATGCTTAATAAACAATCGCAGGGTTCGGCTCATTAGGCGAGCCAAGCATGTCGCGATAAGAAGGCGGCGTTTTGTCACCACGGTCTTTAAGCTGGTAGCGGTCACGCGCAACTTCTGCACCAATTAAGGTATGGCCGCTTATTTCTTCAGCCTTTTCATCGCAAGCAATAGCATGAATGATATGGCCAGTAAATTGCGGAGTTTCAGCCGTTTGCATGAATTCTGTATATTGCTCAGGGTGAACTTCTGCCGCAATCATGGCGCGTTCTGTTAGCAATGGCCCCATCCAAATTGAAACAGCTTGCACATTATGCGGCTTCAGGTCTATCGCCATATCATGGGCAAATTTATCAATGCCAGCTTTTTGTGCGCCATAAGCGGGGCCGTGCATATAGCAACTTGCACCAAATGATGAGCCAAACGCAATGACACCTGATTTTTGTTCCACCATCATTTTGGCTGCATGCCAACTCGCAACATAGGCGGAGCGCAAACCAACATCTAATATGCCTTGTGCTTCCAGCTCTTTTTCCCAAAATGGCTTTTGTTCAATAAGCTGATGATGAATATAAGCCGCATTATTGACCAAAATATCTAGCTGGCCGTGATCGGTTTTGATTTGCTCGAAAAGTGCTGCAACCTGCTCATCATCGCTATGGTCACAAATAACCCCAACGCCTTTTCCGCCAGCCTCATTTATTTCTTTGACAGTTTCATCAACAGTGCCGGGCAAAGGTGTGCCGTCCCAACCAAAAGCATCACCGGTTTTTTTGCTTCGGCCCGTGACATAAACTGTCAAACCTTTTTCAGCCAATCCAAGTGCGATACCTTTACCAGCGCCACGACTAGCGCCTGTTACAAGTGCGATTTGAGGGGTTTTCACTTTATAATCTCCTTATATATGTTTGTTTCAGGTTATCAGACAAAGCAGAAATATCAATAATTTCTTAGCACGGTTTTTCAAAATAAGTTTGTGTTATGGGCAAAATACGGGATTGCTAATTTTTGTTTAACAATTACAGTAATAAAAAAGTTCGGGAGTATTTCGGGGGAGTCATGATGAGCAATTCATCTGAATGGTTAAGCGATGTTGAAGCGGCATTAAAAATACAAAATGCTGATAACCATGACTGGCATGAAGAAGCAGATGTTGTGGTTGTTGGACTTGGCGGCGCGGGTGCTGCAACAGCATTGCAAGCTCTGGAAAATAACCTTAGCGTGATTGCCTTAGACCGCTTTAATGGTGGTGGGGCAACAGCCGCAAGTGGCGGCGTGATTTATGCAGGCGGCGGCACCGCCTTGCAAAAAGAAGCCGGCATTGAAGATAGCGCGGATAATATGTTCAACTATCTCAAGCTTGAGGTGGAAGATATTGTGAAACCTGAAACGCTTCGTGATTTTTGTGATGCAAGCGTTGAGACAATTGACTGGCTGATAAAATATGGCGTTGATTTTCGCTCGACTGTTTGGCCGGGCAAAACTTCTTATCCTGGCCCTGAATATTTCCTATATCACAGCGATAATACGCTGGTACCAAGCTATAAAAAACATGCCACTCCGGCGGCAAGGGGGCATCGCGGCTATGTGCCGGTCGAGCAGGGGCGAAAAGCGGTTAATCTTGGTTCATCTCTTTTCGACCCTATGAAAGCCGCTGCGCTTGAAATGGGGCTTAACTTTTATGACCATGCTGAAGCACGCCAAATTGTGCTTGATGAAAATGAACGCGTTTGCGGTGTGAAGGTTTTGTTTTTCGATGATGCTGCGTTAAAGCGCAAATATCTGAATTATCGCAATAAAGCGAATTTTTATTTTTCTGTCTGGCCGCCCATTTTGCCCGGTTATAGCTTCTTTTTTAAGCGCGCCATGTCGTTTTTGAACAAAGCCGCCGCGCTCGAGAGCCAGCGCCAGTCACGGTTTATTCGTGCCAAAAAAGGGGTGGTGCTTTCTGCTGGAGGGTTTGCTTTTAATAAAGCAATGGTCAATCTCTATGCGCCTAAATATCTGAACACATTTCCGCTCGGCACAGATGGTGATAATGGCGCAGGCATTCGATTGGGCCAAACCGCCAATGGTAAAATTGATAATATGCATCGCTTCACAGCGTGGCGGTTTATTAACCCACCGCTTTCATTTGCGCGTGGGATAATTGTCAATCAGCAGGGCAAGCGGTTTATCAATGAAACTGTTTATGGCGCGACGCTTGGCGTTGAAATGGGTGAAAACCAAAATGGCAAAGCCTGGTTGGTGTTGAATAAAGCGCTTATCAAACAAGCCTTGCAAGATGTGAGCGGGGGCAAGGCGCTGGCTTTTCAACGCGACTTAGCGCGTCTGAATATTTGGTTTGGTTCTTATAAGGCAAAGACATTGGCGCAATTAGCGCAAAAAATTGACATTCCGGCTGATGTTTTGGCGCAAGAAATTGCTGCCTATAATCAGGCCGCTTTAGGCCAGCAGGCTGATGCTTTTGGCAAGGAAGATAAGGATTTGATGGATTTATCCAAAGGCCCTTATTATGCGATGGATATTAGCTTAGATGCAAAGCTGTTTCCTTGCCCCGCACTATCTTTGGGGGGATTGGCGGTTGAAGAAAGTTCTGGTTTGGTCTTGAATGAAGCGACAGGGCAAACTGTTTCAGGCCTTTATGCAGCCGGGCGAAATGCGATTGGCATTTGCTCACAAAATTATTTAAGCGGTTTATCAATTGCTGATTGTGTTTATTCAGGTAGGCGCGCAGCCAATCATTTATCGCGTTAGGTTTCATTTTATAAGGAGAATATGATGGGGAAATTAGAGAATAAAGTCGCAATCGTGACCGGCGGTGCGCGTGGCATTGGGGAGGCAACAGTCCGCCTTTTTGTCGAACATGGCGCAAAAGTTGTGATTGCAGATATTTTAGAAAATGAAGGTCAGGCTGTTGCTGATAGCTTAGGCGATTCCGCGATTTTCACACGCCATGATGTGACACAAGAAGAGAGTTGGAAAAGCCTGATGAGCCTGACAGAGGAGAGTTTCGGCGGGCTTGATATTTTGGTGAACAATGCTGGGATATTAGAATTTTTAGGCCTTGATATGTACACCGTTGAGGGGATGCAGCGCACGATTGACATTAATCTTATGGGGGTGATGATTGGCACACAAGCAGCGATTGAGCCGATGCGCAAGCGCAAGGGCGGGTCGATTGTCAATATCTCATCTGCTGATGGCCTGATTGGTTCTAATGCCCATGCGGCTTATGTCGCGTCAAAATGGGGTGTGCGCGGTTTCACCAAAGCGGCAGCCTTGGAGCTTGGGCTTGAGAAGATTCGTGTTAACTCTGTGCATCCGGGCGGTGTGTTTACGCCACTTGCCAATATGCGCGGGGCATCACGGGAAGATTTTGATAATAACTTTAAACTCTATGCTGCCCAGCGCGGCTGCGACCCGATTGAGATTGCCAATGGTATTCTCTATTTAGCGAGTGACGATTCCAGCTATTGCATGGGCACAGAATTAGCCATTGATGGCGGCCTGACGGCGGGGAATTATTATTACGGCGCGCCGGGTTCACCTGATATTTCGAATTTAGGCTAACAGCCAAATGTATATAATGAAAAACCGGTGCTTTGGTGCCGGTTTTTTATTGCCCTCAATTCACTGAATTCTCAATTGACAGTGTTTGATGTTAAGTCAATGATTGGCAGCATGATGGATTTTGATTTTGCGACTGTAAAAAACATTCATTTTGGCCGTGATAGTATCCGCCAAATTGATGATTTATTGGGCGCGCAATTTTCTGGAAAAAAAGTTTTTATCGTCACCGATGCTGGGCTAATGGCGGCTGGTATTGTTCCGCTTGTGGTCGCGCAACTAGATAACCAGTTTCAAGTCAAAATCTATCAAGATGTTGAGGCTGACCCATCAGAGAAAATTATTTTGGACTGTCTGGCGCAGGCGAAAAGTTTTGGCGCAGAAATTGTGATTGGTCTGGGCGGTGGCAGCTCTATGGATACGGCAAAGCTGATTGCGGTGTTGTTGGAAAACCAACTTAATTTGAATGATATTTACGGGGTTGAGCAAATATCTGTTACCCGAAAAACGCCTTTAGTTTTAATTCCGACAACGGCAGGCACGGGGTCAGAAGTCACGCCGATTTCTATTGTGACAACAGGCGAAACAACCAAAATGGGGGTGGTGTCTAAACAGCTTTATGCAGACCTTGCGATTTTAGATCCAATGCTGACGCTCAACCTGCCGCAACATATCACGGCGGCAACGGGGATTGATGCGATGGTGCATGCAATTGAAGCCTATACATCGCAGCATAAGAAAAATCCACTATCCGACATGTGCGCCAAAAGAGCGCTTCATTTATTGCATTCAGGCTTAACGGCAGTTGTTGATGATGGGCAAAATATTCAAGCCCGCGAAAATATGCTGCTTGGGGCAATGCTGGCCGGACAAGCTTTTGCCAATGCGCCAGTTGCGGCTATTCATGCGCTTGCTTATCCCATTGGTGGGGTTTTTCATGTCTCGCATGGCTTGTCCAATGCTTTGGTGATGTTGCCTGTAATGCGTTTCAATGCAGACAGTGCTGCGTCTTTATATGCTGAATTAGCGCCTATATTAAATCCGCACGCATCTGGTGATGATATGGAGATGACACAAGATCTTTTGAGCAGTCTTGACGCTTTAATTGATAGAGTGGGTATTGAGCGAACATTATCGCAAATGGGGATTAACAAAAATGATTTGGACCGGCTTGCAGATGATGCCATGTTGCAAACGCGGCTTTTGGTGAACAACCCAAAACCCGTGACGCGTGACGATGCGTTTCAGATATACGAGTCAATTATTTGAACATAGTTTGAACATAGATAGGTAACTCATGACCGATAGGCCAAGCCCAAATCAACGCCAAGACTATCCGCATATGGTTTCGATGCAAACCAGATGGCAGGATAATGATATTTATGGGCATGTGAATAATGCTGTCTATTACGCGTTTTTTGATAAAATCGTGAATGATTTTTTAATTGAAAAAAACCTGATTGATATTCATCAAAAAGATATTTCCAAGCCAGTTGGGTTGGTGGTTGAAACAGGGTGCCATTTTTTTGCACCCATTGCCTATCCGCAAATGATTGATGTCGGGTTGCGGGTTCAGCATATGGGCAATTCGAGTGTTCATTATGAAATTGGGGTGTTTGCCTCAAAAGCTGATGCTGATAGTGATGACGCCATCGCTCAGGGGAAATTTGTTCATGTTTATGTGGACGCGCAAACCAGACGCCCTGTTGCCTTAAGCGATTTATTTAGAAACGAACTCGCCGCGCTTACAAAATAAATGTTTCGCGATAATGGGAGAATAAAGTTTCGATTTCAGATGTATTGAGACCAAAATCCTGAATATCATATTTATGCGGGGCGCGATGCTCGCGCTTATTGCCCTCAATCCACTCTGCCATACCGTCGCGAATGGCATCTGTTACCGCTAGGCCACTTGCGGTTAAAACGCGGTCAGCCTCATCGATTGGGTTTTCAAGCAGATTTTGATAACGCACATCAATAAAGCGTTCAGGGTCGGCCTTAGCGCGCACAGTCATGAAATTATTTGTCCATTCCAACAGCCGGTCACGCCAAAAAGCGCCAATCATATCCGGTGTAATGTCATCAGAATTCATGCGATAAAGCGTGGCCTCCATACTGCAATAGGACGGGACAGTATTCACAGGGTCACGATGCGTCATGACGATTTTGGCATTTGGATAAACATCCATCACCTCAGCCAGTGCCATTAAATGGCCGGGTGTTTTTAACACCCAGCTTTTGCCTTTACGCGATGCATCTTGCCATTGTAGAGACTGTAGAATTTCATACAGGTCTTCATAGGGTTTCTTTTTATCCTGCCGCATCAGCCAATGCGCATAATCAGGCACATAATAGGTCGACTCAATCATGGAGCTTGAAAACAGCTGCCCCATGATAATGACTTCCTCATCAGGCTGGTCCAGACTAAGCGGATGAATGGACATGATTTCCGGAATTTGCGTCAGCATATAATCCATAATCATTTGCCCCGCCTCGCGACGCGGGGTCGGGTCGTGGCGATCTTCACCTGCCAGCAAGGTATAGTTCTGGGCTTCATACCATTTAACGGCTGTCATGCCATTGGCATTGGCGAGCATACGATGCAAGAGCGTGCTGCCAGTTCTTGGCAAGCCAACGACTATCGCGGCGACATTGATTTCTTCGTCTTTTATTTCAGGGTTGTCTTTAACAAGCTGCACATGATTAAGCCGATTACACAACCCGCCGATTATCATTTCACACGCGCCAGCAAAGCCTGCCTCACTCAAGCGCGCATCTTTTTCCAAGCTTTTAAGAAGAACGCGGATATTTTCAAAAAACCATTCTTCAGAAAAGTCAGACAAACCTGTGCGCTCACGGGCGGTTTGAATAAGTGCGTCAAGATTTGGAAATTGAAAGGTCATTTTAATTTATCCAGTTTTATCATTCACTGATTGCCCAGCGATTTGAGTTATGCAAAAGTAAATACAGCTTATTAACTATTGCAATAAAGTTCACTAAAAAATTGGGGGGAACATGTTACTTAAAGATAAAGTTGTTTTAATCAGTGGTGTTGGTGTCGGCATGGGGCAGTCTATGGCGCGTATTGCTGCCAAAGAGGGTGCCAAAGTTGGGCTTGGTGCGCGTAATCTTGATTATCTGAATGAGGTTGCTGAGCAAATCCGTGCTGATGGTGGTGACTGCGTGGTTCACCAGACAGATGTCAAAAGCGAGTCTGATTGTCAGGGCTTTGCGAAAACTGTTCTCGATGCTTATGGCCGCATTGATGGCTTGGTGAATAGTGCTTATTCGCATGGCGAGTGGGCCACTGCTGATGTGGCTGGTCTTGACCAATGGGCTGATGTTTATGATGTCAATTGTCTGGGCGCTTTACGCATGTCGCAAGCGGTTCTGCCCGCCATGAAAGAGCAAGGTGGCGGTGCGATTGTCAATGTATCAACCATGGCAACTGTGAACCCGTTTCCTGGTGAGGTGGCTTATGCCGCTGCCAAAGGTGGATTGAATGTCTTAACCCGCCATATGGCAAAAGACTTCGCGCAACATGGTATTCGCGTCAATGTCACGCGCATGGGCTGGATTGGTGGCGCCCCAGTATATGGTTATATTGATGGGCAGGTCGCAGCTGGCCGTGACCGCGCAGAAGTGGAAAAAGAAATCACTGACCGCATACCTTTAGGTATTATTCCGCCAGAAGATGATTGCGCCCGCGCGGTCTTATTCTTTGTGTCGGATTATTCAAAAGTCGTTAATGGTGGTTCGCTTGATGTGAATGGCGGCCAATATATGGCACCGTAAAGGGAAAAGACCGAATAATGAGTGATACAAATGATGCATTAAAAAGGTGGCAGGATTTTTGTCAAAACCTGTCACAAATCGGGGAGCAGGTTTTAACTTATGAAGCCAGCCCCCGTGAGCAAGCCGAAGGCATGCGCTATCTGACGCGTTTAATGCGCATCAGTCTTGAGATGTTTTTGGAGAGTAATAATCCAGACTATCCTGAATTTTATGCTGCCTCACATGAGACCGCAAAAATTGGGGCGGATAATCCGGATAATTATTATCTCAATGCAACCATTACCGGTGACAGGCAATATCGAATTTATGGGCGGCGGGGGTCGGTGCCTATTTTAAGTTTTGCAACAAAAGCCAATCGATACGCTGTTGATGGCACAATGGCGTCAACTGGTGAGCTAGATGTACGCCAAATGGAGCTTGATGCAGATGGTGGTTTTGAGATTATCGTCAGCCGGGAAAAACCAGATAATGTTAAAAACTGGCTGCCGCTTGAAGAAGACACCAGCATGGTTTTGGTACGCCAGACTTTTTTTGTTAAAGGGCAGGAGGAGCCAGCAGAGGTTGCGATTGAAGCCATAAACCCGGCAGAACATGATAGTGCTATCACGCTTGATGAGGTTTCTGGCGCATTACAGCAAAGTTGTAATTTTATTGGCGGCACGGCGGCTTTGTTTATTCATTGGGCTGAGACATTTAAGGCGGGGCATTTCAATACGCTAGATACAGTGGACCAAAGCATGTTTTTCCGTGCGGGCGGCGACCCGATGATTCACTATTTGCATGGTTGGTGGGAGTTGGAAGACGGTGAGGCGCTTGAAATCACCACCAATATTGCTGACTGTGAAGGGTGGAATTTCCAACTGAACAATATTTGGATGGAGTCATTGGAATATCGCTATCACCCGATACACACAAATAATGCGCTTTGTGACTATAATGAAGATGGCACTGTCACGATTGTTGTTTCTGACAAAAATCCTGGCTATGGCAATTGGCTTAAAACCTGCGGACACCGGCGCGGCACAATGCTGTTTCGCTGGACGGGCGCAGATGAACACCCTGTGCCGCAAACACGAGTGGTGAAAATCAATGACTGACCTAGAAAAACGCATTCAATTATTAGAAGATGAAAACGCAATTCGTCAGCTTAAAGCTGTTTATCTCAATGCTTGTGACCAGAAAAATGTTGAGCTTATTCGCGCGTGTTTTACTGAAGATGCAGAACTGGTCTATCCGCCAGTCGGAAAATTCGGCGTTGATGGGTTGATTGATGTATTTACCCAAATGGCGGTGCAAACACCGATAGTAGATGTGCATCAAGCGCATAATGGCGAAATAAAAATTGACGGGGATATGGCTTCAGCCGAATGGAATTTAAGCTATGCGAGCTATGACCCATCAACAAAAAACTTCAGATTATTAGCGAGTTTTTACGAAGATCGCTATCGGCGAACAGAAGATGGCTGGAAAATTTGTTATAGTGAGTCAAAACCAAGAGCCGTAATAGATGGACGCCTTGAAGATACAGGCGTGACAGCCAATTGGATAGAGGGGGAGTAATCATGACTGATGATGCAAAAACAAAATTAGATCCAGATGCGATTGTGGTTTCGGAAAAAGTTGAAATCAATGCACCGGCTTCAATTGTTTGGGATATTTTAGTGGACATGCCGAAATATGGAGAATGGAACCCGTTTTGTATTGCGGCTGAATCCACACTTGAAATGGGCGCGCCGGTTCATATGAAATTAAAAAGTTATGTTGTGCCAGGGGAAGTTTTTGACAATTGCGAATTTGTTTGCGCTTTTGAGCCTGAAAAAATGCTGTCATGGGAATTGCCCTATGATGAGGCCTGGCCTTATCCGGCGCGGCGCGACCAAATTATTGAGAAAATCAGCGATAATAAATGCGTGTATTATTCAACTGATGCGTTTTTAGGTGAGAATGGCATTCATGTGATGCGTTTTGCTGGCCCTTGGGTCAAGCTGGCATTTGATGACACGGCGATTGCCTTAAAGGAGCGCGCAGAGCGTTTTTACGCTGAAGGCAAATAAAGAATAAAAAAGGGGAGAAACCGATGAAATCTGTCATTTGCGATATGTTCAATATTGAGTTTCCGCTAATTGCGTTTACGCATTGTCGTGATGTTGTGGTGGCTGTGTCGAAAGCGGGTGGTATGGGCGTGCTGGGCGCGGTCAATATGACCCCCGACCAGTTAGCTGAAGAGCTGGCTTGGATAGACGACCATATTGATGGCAAACCCTATGGCGTTGATTTGATTGTGCCTAATAAATTTATTGGTAAAGGGGAGGCGGTTGACCAAGAGGCTTTGGGCGCGGCTATTCCTGATGAGCATCATCAATTTATACAAGAAATTTTAGGGCAACATGATATTGAAACAGATGGCAAGCCTGAATTGGGCAATATGACATTTGTAGAAAACCTGCAAGAAGAAGGGGCGCGCAATGCATTGGAAATTGCCTTTCAGCACCCCATTAAATTGATTGTTAACGCGCTGGGTGTGCCACCCCAAATTATGAAGGACATGGCCAAGCAACATAATGTGGCCGTTGGCGCATTGGTTGGGGCTAAAGAACATGCTGTCGCCCAAATCGCCTCAGGTGTTGATGTGCTGATTGCAGCAGGTGGCGAGGCTGGCGGGCATTGTGGTGATGTTTCGACTATGGTTCTTATTCCTGAAATCTGTCGTGCCTTGAAAGAAATTGGCGATACAACACCTGTTTTGGCGGCAGGTGGTATTACAACCGGCACGCAAATGGCGGCGGCGATGAGCATGGGCGCGGCAGGCGCGTGGTGTGGTTCCGTATGGCTGACCACAGTCGAAGCTGAAACCAATCCAATTGTGAAAGAGAAAATGCTGAAAGCCAGTTCACGCGACACGGTGCGCGCGCGCTCACGCACAGGCAAACCATCACGCCAATTGCGCACGGCCTGGACTGATGCATGGGAAAATGAAACCGCGCCAGAAGCTTTGCAAATGCCTTTACAAGGTATGATTACTGAGCCAGCTCTTGCGCGAGTTGATAAATTATCACAAAGCCATCATGAGGGGGCTAAAGAATTGGCCACATATTGGGTCGGGCAAGGTGTTGGCCTGATGACAGAGTCGCTCTCTGCTGGACAAGTTGTGCAACAGTTCAAACAAGATTATATCTCGGCATATGAAACTTTGGCAGCAAGCCTGAATGGCTGAGATAGCAGGATAAAATGATATACGCAGAGTTTGCGACAAAAGCAGAGGACACACGCGGGCGCCTGCATATGGAAGATGAAAGCGCCACCCGCTCAATTTATCAAAGAGATAGAGACAGGGTTTTGCACGCTGGCGCGTTTCGTCGGCTTATTCATAAAACGCAGGTTTTTGTTGCGCATGTGGGCGATTATTACCGCACGCGATTGACGCATTCTTTAGAAGTCGCCCAAATAGCACGCTCTATGGCACGCGAATTACAGCTCAATGAAGAACTCGCTGAAACCCTTGCTCTGTGCCATGATTTGGGACACACGCCGTTTGGGCATTCTGGCGAAGAAGCGCTTAATGCGTGTATGCAACCACATGGCGGCTTTGACCATAATGCACAAAGCTTGCGTATTGTGACACTGCTTGAGCAGCGTTATGCGGCATTTGATGGGCTTAATCTAACATGGGAAACACTGGAAGGGCTGGTGAAACATAATGGGCCATTGCTTGATGCACAAACAGACTTGACGGATTTGCCCTTTGCTATTCAAGAATTTGCAGCTGAGATGGATTTAGAACTGCACAGCTATGCTGGCTCTGAAGCGCAGATTGCGGCTTTAGCTGATGATATTGCATATAATAATCATGATATTGATGATGGCTTGCGTGCTGGTTTGTTTCGTTTTGATGATGTCATGGAGCTGCCGCTTGTTGGCGCGAGTTTTAAGTCTGTGCGCGATGATTTTGGCGATATTGAAGCACGGCGCTGGCGCCATGAAGCTATTCGGCGTTTAATTGGCACAATGGTTGGCGATTTGATAAATGAAACCAAAGCGCGGCTGAAAGAGCATCAGCCCAAATCTGCGGCTGATGTGCGCGCTATGAGCTTGCCACTGGTTTCTTTTTCAGACCAAATGCTGGCCGACCAAAAGCAGATAAAGGCATTTTTGTCTGAGCACATGTATAAACACTATGAAGTGAACCGGGCCATGAGCAAAGCCCGCCGCATTGTCAGCAACCTATTTGACGCATTTTACACGCAAATAAATTTACTGCCTGAGGAATGGCAGGTCTTGTGCGATGCGCCACAAAGCGATAAGACTGCTCGGGTTATTTGTGACTATATTGCTGGTATGACGGACCGCTATGCGATGGAAGAACATCAGCGCGTTGTCTCGCTCTCGCCAGATGCATATTAGGCTTTGTTTATGAATATTTTTGCTGCTTATCACCAAAAAATACTTGAATTTATTGAGCACTTAAAAGAAAGCGGCCAATTGCCTGCCGAACTTGATGTGTCGCGGGTTAATGTTGAGCCACCGCGTGACGCAGCGCATGGCGATATGTCAACTAATGCCGCTATGGTGCTAGCTAAAAATGCCGGCATGAAACCGCATGATTTAGCGGCCTTATTGATTGAGCAACTCAATAAAGACCCTGAAATTGAAACCGCTGATATTGCGGGCCCGGGATTTATCAATTTTGTATTGGCCAAAACTGTATGGCAAAAGCAAATTCATACTGTGCTGGAACAAGGGCCGAGCTATGGTGATAGCCAAATTGGGCTTGATGATAAAGGCCAGCCGAAAGCTGTGAATGTTGAATTTGTATCGGCAAACCCAACAGGGCCCATGCATGTTGGACATGCGCGTGGGGCTGTGGTTGGCGATGCCTTGGCGCATTTATTGGAGCGCGCTGGATACGCCGTTACGCGGGAATATTATATCAATGATGCTGGGTCGCAGGTTGATATTTTAGCGCAATCCGTTTTATTGCGCGCCCGCGAGGCACATGGTGAAAAGATAGGCGAAATTCCAGAAGGGCTATACCCGGGTGATTATCTGATACCGGTTGGGCAAGCTTTGCTTGATGAGTATGGAGAGGGGCTTTTTACGGAAGATGAAACCAGCCAGATAAAAAAAGCCAA
Source organism: Parvibaculaceae bacterium (assembly GCA_965217015.1). GTDB lineage: Bacteria > Pseudomonadota > Alphaproteobacteria > RS24 > RS24 > JAYQKL01. Next base: position 558,358 of record OZ244224.1, read on the forward strand.
AAAAATCGCTCTGCCGCTTATTATGGAAATGATTAAAGATGATTTGGCAGCGCTGGGCGTGCGCCATGATAAGTTTGTTTCTGAACAGTCTTTGCATGATAGCGGTGCGGTTGATGCGATAGTTGAAAAACTAGACGCCATGGGGCTTATTTATGAGGGGGTTTTAGATCCGCCCAAAGGCAAAGCCCCGCCGCCTGATTGGGAAGCCCAGCCGCAGACCTTATTCAAATCAACTGAGTTTGGGGACGACAGCGACAGAGCTTTGAAAAAAGCCAATGGCGCATGGACATATTTCACCCCTGACATTGCTTACCATTATGATAAATTCCAGCGCGGTTTTTCAGAACAAATAGATGTTTGGGGCGCCGATCATGCCGGTTATATCAAGCGTATGCAGTCTGCCTTAGCAGCGGTGACGGAGCGTCAAGCAAAGCTTGATGTGAAAGTATGCCAAATGGTCAAACTCATGCGCGCAGGCGAGCCTGTTAAAATGTCAAAACGCTCTGGCAGTTTTGTTACTTTGCGCGAGGTGGTCGATGAGGTGGGCAAAGATGTGGTGCGCTTTATGATGCTCACCCGCAAAAATGATGCGCCGCTTGATTTTGATTTTGTCGCGGTGAAAGAGAAAACGCGCGAAAATCCAGTTTTTTATGTGCAATATGCTTATGCGCGGATACATTCAGTGTTCCGCAATGCACTGGAAAACACAGAGCTGTCAGCCAACGATGTGACTCGCGAGGCGTTACAAAAAGCGGATTTAAGGTCGCTGACGCATCAAGCAGAATTGCGTCTCATGCGCCAATTATCAACCCTGCCGCGGATTCTTGAGAGCGCAGCTCAATTTCATGAGCCGCACAGAATTGCTATATATCTCAATGAATTAGCGGCGGATTTTCATAGTTTGTGGAATTTAGGCAAAGAAGAAGAGAGCTTAAAATTTATTCAAGCCGATAAAAATGCTACACTGGACAGGCTCGCCATGATTCGAGCCGTTGCTCTTGCGATTGAGTCGGGGCTTGATATTCTTGGTGTTAAACCAGAAGAGGAAATGCGCTAAATGTCGCAAACACCTGGAAATGATGATCCTCATGATCTTGAAAGCAAGTTTAATGAGGACGCATCAGACAATTTAACCATCAGATCGCCCGATATGTATGGTTATGAGGTCGATGACGATGACCACCGCTTGCCGCTTGGCGGCATATTGCTAGGGGGTGTGGTAATTTTTGTCGCGCTGATTGGCGTTGTTTATCTGGCTTACACAAAAGGCCTGCAAGATGGTCAAAAAAATCTACCACCTTTAATTGTGGCTGATAAAGCCCCTATTAAAGTCATTCCGAAAAAGCCGATTGATAATAATATCGCGGCGGGTGATTTGAATATTTACGAAACGATTGAGGGTGAGGCTTCTGGTGCCCCTGATAAAGATGTGTCTGCTGAAGAAAAAGGCGATGGATCGCTAGAAACTTTATATGGCGACTCACAACCGGCGCAGCAAACCGAATTGGACGAGCTGAACGCTTTTTTAGGGGAAGCCGAAACAAGCGCGCCTGAAGCGGTGGCTCCGATTGATGACCCCAAACCGGTTGCGGAAAAACCAAATCTGTCCCCCGTCCCGCCAGAACCCAAACCAACACCGCCTGTTAAAAAACCCGTGAAAAAAGCTGAGCCAAAAGTTATTGATAACAATGCTTCGGTTTACATTGTGCAATTATCTGCCTCGCGCAGCATGCAGCAAGCGCGCACAAACTTTATGGGGTTACGGAAAAAATTCCCTGACCTTTTACAAAACCGCGAACCCATGGTGCAACGCGCTGATTTAGGGGAAAAGGGCATCTTTTTTAGGCTTGGCATTGGCGGATTTGACAGTCGTGATGCCGCTAAGCGTTTTTGTAATCGTCTTAAAGCTGGCGGGCAGGATTGTTTGGTTCGCAAGATTAAATAATGTCCAGCTGGCGCGCTGATAGTTACCAAGCCGCTATTTATGGCATGAGCGGGCTTGAACTTACCCAAAATGAAATCGCTTTTTTCAAAGATGTTCAGCCCTTTGGTTATATTTTATTTGCGCGCAATATTGAAACAGCGTCACAGCTTAAAAAACTCACCGACCAGTTGCGTATAATAAATGACTATCCGCAAACTCCTATTCTTATTGACCAAGAGGGCGGGCGCGTAGCACGACTAAAACCACCATTGATTGCCGAACATCCGCCAGCGCGTCGTTATGGAGATATTTATGCGCAAGATAAAAAAGCGGGGCTTCGGGCGTGCTATTTAGGCGGTATTTTGCTTGGCCATGCATTGGCCACTTATGGGGTTAATGTGAATTGCCTGCCATGTCTTGATTTGAGTTTTGCGCAAACAAGTGCGGTGATAGGGGACCGCGCCTATGGTGAGACACCCGAAAAAGTGGCGCAATTGGGCATGGCGGCAGCGCAGGGTTTGATGGAAACAGGTGTTTTACCAGTCATGAAACATATGCCAGGTCATGGGCGCGGCGCGGTGGATAGCCATTTGGAGTTGCCAGTTGTACCGGCGGAGATAGAGGCGCTTGAGAAAACAGATTTTGAGGCTTTTCGATTATGTCAAAATCTGCCGCTTGGCATGACAGGGCATCTCAAATTTAGCAAAATTGACCCCGACCATACATCGACTGTTTCGGTAAAGCTCATACAGGATATTATCAGAGGGTATATTGGGTTTGATGGTTTGCTGATGAGTGATGATATTTCCATGCAAGCCTTGAGTGGGGATATTACACAGCGCGGCCTTGCCAGCCTTGAGGCCGGGTGTGATGTGGTGCTGCATTGCAATGGGGATTTTAAGGAAATGACCGCCTTAGGTCAGCAGCTGCCGCACCTGTCTGAGCAAAGCCAGCAGCGCCTAGCGCAAATCAGCCCGCTATTCACCCCCGCAGAAGCGTCGCAAGATGTGGACAAGCTGGCGGCGGAGTGGAAAGAAATCTTATCTAGGCATTTTCCTAAGCCACAGGAAAAGGTATAAGGGGTTATGACGGAAGATACGAATGATTCTCAAACGCCTTTTGTAGAAGACACGGTTTTGCCTGCCGCAAATACTGTCTATCTCAACGCACAAGATAAAGAGCGTTTAACGGTTGATATTGATGGCTATGAAGGCCCGCTCGATGTCCTTTTATCGCTTGCGCGGGTGCAAAAAGTTGACCTGAAGCAGATATCAATTTTGGAACTTGCTGAGCAATATTTGCTATTTATTAAAGACGCGCATGATTTGAAAATTGAATTGGCAGCTGATTATTTGGTCATGGCCAGCTGGTTAGCTTATCTGAAATCGCGTTTATTATTGCCGCCAGCTGAAGATGAAGAAGAATTATCAGCAGAAGATATGGCAAACCGTCTGGTCTTTCAGCTGCAAAAACTCGAGTCGATGCGCGAGGCTGCAATTCAGCTTATGAACCGCCCCCAACTTGGTAAAGATATGTTTAAGCGCGGCAAACCAGAGGGGATACGCATAAAACGCCACAGCCAATATCACGCCAGCCTTTATGATTTATTGGGGTCTTATTCAACCCAAAGATTGCGTAATTATTATTCTAACTGGAAACCCAAAGAGCTTGATGTGTTTACCATTGAGCGCGCGCGCCAAAGGTTAGAACATATGCTTGGCAAGCTTGATGATTGGGATAAATTCGACAAGCTGATATTGAAAGATATCCAAAGCGCGCAAAAACGGCGCACCATGACAGCGAGTTCCTTAAGCGCGATACTGGAATTTGTGCGTGATGGGCGCATGGAAATTCATCAGGATAAAAATTTTGGTGAAATTTTGGTGCGGCGCGCACGACCCAAAGCAGCAAGTTTATAGGCTTTCATATGTCAGATGATTTAGAACAAGCGCCAGAAGCTCAAGAAGATAACACTCAGAATGCGGCTGAAAATGCCTCTGGCACTGATATGCCGACACTGACGCTTGATGATATTGAGCCAGAGCAACAAAGAGAATATTTGCGGATTATTGAGGCTGTGCTTTTTGCGGCGGTTGAGCCGTTAGATGTGAAAACCATTGCCGCACGCTTGCCTGATAATGTGCCTGTCGCAGATTTGGTTGAATTGCTAATTGCCGATTATGAGCCTCGCGGGGTGACACTGGCACGGGTTGGCAAAAAATATGCTTTCCGCACTTCTGAAGATTTAAGTCATGTGTTGCAGACCGACACAACCTCACAACGCAAGCTGTCGCGGGCAGCGCTTGAGACTTTAGCCATTATTGCCTATCACCAGCCAGTGACGCGGGCAGAGATTGAGGATATTCGCGGGGTGAGCGTGTCCAAAGGCACACTTGATGTGTTGCTTGAAACTGAATGGGTCAAAATTCGTGGGCGGCGGCGGGTGCCGGGTCGGCCAGTTACATATGGCACAAGCGACCACTTTTTAGAGCATTTTGGGCTTAAAAACCTATCAGATTTGCCGGGCATTGATGAGCTAAAGGCCGCTGGCTTATTGGATAATCGCTTGCCGCCAGGCTTTTCTGTGCCAGAGCCTGACCCAGATAATGATGATACAGAAGACCCGCTAGAGCCAGGCGATACAGGCGAGGATACACCGTTAGAGATGCATTTACCTGAAAACCATGAAGAGATGAATGAAGGCGAGGGTTAATGACCAGCTTTTCATTTGCTCATGTTTCTCATCAATATAGTGAATTTCCCGCGGTTGAAGATTTATCCATAAATGTCCAATCAGGCGAAACACTGTGCCTGCTTGGCCCCTCAGGAAGCGGTAAAACGACCAGTCTGCGTTTGCTGGCGGGCATTGACGCCCCGACAAAGGGTGAAATTTATATCAATGAAACGCTGGTCAGTAGTCCTGATTATTTATTACCACTTGAGCGGCGCGGCATTGGCTTTTTATTCCAAGATTATGCGTTGTTTCCGCATTTGACGGTGATGGATAATGTCACTTTTGGGCTGGCGAACCCCAAATCTCAGGCCGCCAAGCAAAAGGCAATAAATATGTTGAGCGCGGCAGGGGTGCTTGATTATGCGGATAAATATCCAGACCAATTATCAGGCGGTGAGCAGCAAAGAGTGGCTTTAGCCCGTGCGCTCGCGCCTGAGCCGAGTTTAATGCTGCTTGATGAGCCTTTTTCTAGTTTGGACATCGGCTTGCGTGAATCTATGCGGGTTTTAACGCTTAAATTGCTCAAACAAGTGCAATCAACCAATGTTATTGTGACCCACGACCCTGAAGATGCGCTGTTTTTAGCAGATCGCATTGCTGTGATGCATGAGGGGCGCATGATTCAGTGTGATTCAGCAGAAACAATTTATCATCACCCAAAATCACTTAATGTAGCTATTGCATTAGGTTCTATAAATAGCTGTAAATACAATGAAATTGAGGATATTTCTAAAGGGATTGAGGGCGTTTCAGACACCCAAATAATTGCTGTCCGCCCCAATGCCATTCGGGTGAGTCCCGCCAGCAAACAAAAACATATCGCGCTTTCGGCTAAGTTGACGCAAACCCGATTGATTGGCCATGTTTATCATAGTTTATTAGAGCTAAGCCCGCTTCATACATGGGAAATATTAACCAATGAGGCGATTTCGCCAGAGCAAAATGAATTTTACATTGCGCAAAATGACCTAATGATTTTTGACAATTAATATGCCATATTAGGCTTGTACAAATGGAAAGGATAAGGGGCTATGCCAAGTGCTCTTCAACTCTTACTCGTCGTCTTACTGATTGTTTTATTATTTGGGCGTGGGCGCATTTCATCGCTGATGGGTGAGGTCGCTAAAGGTATTAAAAGTTTTCGCTCTGGTATGAAAGAGGGCGAAAATGCCCTGCAAGATGATGCGTCTGATGTGATTGATGTTGATAAGACCAACTCAGGTTCAGACGAAAAATCTGACAAATAACCGCACGACCAGACCCTTCACACCCCAACGCGGCATCGTAAAATGTTTGATTTAGGCTGGACAGAAATACTTTTTTTATCGCTCGTCGCCTTATTGGTTCTGGGCCCCAAAGAATTACCAGCTGTTTTACGAAATATTGGCATAATCACGGGTCGCCTGCGCGCGCTTGCGGGGGAGTTTCGGCGCAGCCTAACGCAATTAGAAGATGAGGTAGAGGCTGCGGCTAAACTTGATGAGGAAAAGGCCCCGCCTGCAAAAACCAATAAATCGCCGAGCCAAGCCCCCGATTTGTTTTCGCAAGACACATCATTGAGTGACGATAAAGATGGTTGAAAAACCCGATATTATTGATGATGAGCTTGAGGCAAGTGCCGCACCGCTTTTATCGCATCTCACAGAATTGCGCGCGCGTTTGCTCAAATGTTTGCTCGCGCTGGCGTTGGGCTTTGCGATTTGCATTGGGTTTGCGGCGCATATTTTTGACCTTTTACTTTATCCTTACGAAAAAGCCGCGGGGGAGGTTGATGACCTCAAGCTGATTTACACAGCTCCGCATGAGTTTTTCTTCACACAGCTTAAACTGTCGCTTTTTGGCGGTCTTTTCGTTGCTTTTCCCTATATTGCGGCGCAGATTTATGGCTTTATCGCGCCGGGTCTGTATCAACAAGAACGCCGCACGCTCACGCCTTTCCTGATTGCCTCGCCGGTTCTTTTTGTGTTGGGGGGCTTATTTGTTTTTTATCTGGTCATGCCGCTTGCCATGCAGTTTTTTATAAATATGCAAACAAGCAATACGGGCGGCGCTGAAATTGTCATGATGAATCGCGTTAGCGAATATCTTGGTTTTGTGATGGCGCTGATATTGGCATTTGGCTTGTGTTTTCAATTGCCCGTTATTTTAATTATGCTGGGCTATATGGGGGTGATTTCTGCGCAATGGCTGCGTCAAAAACGGCGTTATGCGATTGTGATAACATTTGCTGTAGCTGCTTTTTTGACGCCGCCTGATATTATTAGCCAAATCGGTCTTGGCGTGCCGACATTATTACTATATGAAATCGCCATACTGATTATTGCAGCCATTGAGAAACGCCGCGAGTCAGAAGAAAATGAAATCTGAAGAATAGAAAGACGCAATGTCTTGGTGGTATGTGAATGCTCGATATAAATTACATACGGGAAAACCCCGAAACAGTTGATAAATTGCTGGGGCATCGGGGGCAGGATGCGGTTGCGGCAGACTTAATCGCGCTTGATGACACGCGGCGCAAAGCTGTTCAGGACGCGCAAGAACTTCAAACAACTCGTAATCGGCTGTCCAAAGAAATTGGGCAGGCCAAAGGCAAGGGTGATGATGCCGAGGCAGACCGCCTGATGCAGGAAGTTGCAAACCTAAAAGAGGCGCTGAAACAGGCTGAAGAGGCTGAAAGGCTTGCTGCGGAAACTTTGCAGGATAAGCTGGCGCATATTCCAAATTTGCCATTTGACGATGTGCCTGTTGGCGATGATGAGGCAGAAAATAAAATTGTGAGGGAATGGGGAACGCCTGAAAAGCTTGCCCATGCGCTTGAGCATTTTGATATTGGGGAAGCCCTGAAGCAAATGGATTTTGAGCGAGCGGGGCAATTGTCGGGCGCGCGGTTTGTAATTTTGAAAGGTCAACTGGCCTTATTGGAGCGCGCCCTCGGTAATTTCATGCTTGATATCCACACGCGCGAATTTGGTTATACCGAAATTTCACCACCTGTATTGGTGCGGGAAACCGCGCTATTTGGCACAGGTCAATTGCCCAAATTCCGTGAAGATGTTTTTCAAACCGAAGAAGGGCTATTTTTAATCCCAACCGCCGAAGTGCCGCTTACCAATTTGGTTGCTGACAGCATCACACCGGCGGAAGACTTGCCGCTTCGGGTGACGGGATTGACCCCTTGTTTTCGCTCTGAAGCTGGTTCAGCAGGGCGCGATACACGCGGTATGATTCGCCAGCATCAATTCAGCAAAGTCGAGCTGGTATCACTGGTCACGCAAGAAGAAAGCGAAGCTGAATTAGAGCGCATGACTCAGTGCGCTGAAACGATTTTGCAAAAACTCAACTTGCCTTATCGAGTGATGTTGCTCTGCACAGGTGATATGGGCTTTTCTGCCCGCAAAACCTATGACTTAGAAGTCTGGTTGCCTGGGCAAAATCAATATCGCGAAATATCAAGCTGCTCCAATTGCGGAGATTTTCAGGCACGGCGTATGAAAGCCCGCTATCGTTTGCCAGATGATAAACGCACGCATTTTATTCATACACTTAACGGGTCAGGCTTGGCAGTTGGGCGCACACTCATTGCCGTTTTAGAAAATTATGTGCAAGCAGACGGGCGCGTTAAAGTGCCAGATTGTTTGCAGCCCTATATGAATGGCCTTAGCCATATTGGCTAAAGGAATGGACGAGAACACGCTTAAATTAGGTCTGTTTTTAAGGCAATCCGCCATTACAAACCCATATCTCATTGACGCTTTTCAAAAAGTGCCAGCAACGATATTTCATGCAGAATTAGACGCCTTAAGGCCTGAACTGCGCGCCTATATGATTGATAAGCTAGATATTGATAAATACGATAAAATCCTCGAAATTGGGACATCAAGCGGCTATCAAACAGCGCTGATGGCGCAAATTGCCCGCCGAGTGTACACGCTTGATATTCAACGGCCGATATATCTCGCGGCGCAACAAAAATTCCAGCAATTATCTTATTCGAATATCACCGCCATGTGCGGTGATGGGTTGCGCGGCTGGGAAGCGCAAAAGCCATTTGACCGCATTATTGTAAATGCAGCCTGCCAGCTTATTCCTGAAAATATTGTCAATCATTTGAAGCCTAATGGCGTGATGGTGCTGCCTTTGATAGAGCCGCATCAACAGCAGCTAAAGCGTATTTATAAAAATGCCGATGGTTATGAAATAGAAGATTTAAGAATGAGTGATTTTCAGGGCTTGATTCAGGGTGAATCAATCTAAAATTCTCACATGAAAATCGCTTGGTCAAATTTAACCTCTGCTTTTATGCGCCATAAGCTTTTGCCGGCACACATGAGCGCATTTTGTCTGGCGCTTGTTTTGAGCGCCTGTGGGCCAGTGCAAAGTGACCGCTGGTATGATTCAGAGCAAAACTATGATAGTTTTGAGAATATTTTTGGGCAGGCCAATCCGACAAAAAATAAACCCCAATATAATCGCGCCGCCACGCCTGTGCGCCAATCACAAACCGTCACTGTTAAAGCAGGGGATAGTTATTACAGTCTGGCGCGGCGGTATAAATTATCCGTGCGTGACTTAATAGACGCCAATCAGGCGAAGCCGCCATATCAGCTGGTCAGTGGGCAGCAAATTACAATCCCGCGCAATACTCTGTATCAGGTTAAAAAAGGCGATACGCTCTATTCAATTTCGCGGCGTTATGGGACAGATTTGAATGTTCTTGCGCGGCAGAATAATCTTAAAAAACCTTATCACCTTAAAGTTGGCCAGCAATTGAGTATTTCTGGAACAAAATCAATCGCCCGCCAGCAACGGATTGAGCGTGCAAGCATTGCGCCACCAGCCAGAAAAGGCACATTTATTCTGCCCGCTAATGGCCGTGTGATTTCCTCCTATGGTGCCAAAGCTAATGGGTTCCATAATGATGGCATCAATATCGCTATGCCGAAGGGAACACGTGTGCAGGCGGCAGAAAACGGTGTGGTTGTTTATGCGGGCAACGAACTTGAAGGTTACGGCAATCTTATTTTGGTCAAACATTCTGATAATTTTGTGACGGCCTATGCCCATTTGGATAGTTTTTTAGTCAAAACGGGTGACAAAATTAAGCGTGGGCAGGAAATTGCGCTTTCTGGTGCTTCTGGCAATGTTGACAGGCCGCAATTGCATTTTGAAATACGCAAAGGCGTGCGGGCGCTTAATCCCAAAAATTACATTTAATTTCATCAATTCATACCCTTAAGCATTTCCAAATGCGTTTGGGTTGGTTATATTGTCTCAAACGAAAACACTAAAGGAATTTCCATGTTAATATCACCCGCATTCGCACAAACAGCCGCCGCCCCCGGTGGATCATTACTCAGCTCATTGCTGCCATTTTTGATTATCTTTGCGATTATTTATTTCCTCATTATTCGCCCACAAAATAAACGGCAAAAAGAACATGCCGCTATGCTTGATGCGCTGCGGCGCGGCGACAAAGTTATCACTCAGGGCGGTATTGTTGGCAAAATAGCTAAGGTTGATGAAACAGAAGTGCAAATTGATATTGCAGAAAACACCCGCGTTACAGTGATTAAAAGCACAATTTTGAGTGTGCAAAATAAAAGCGAACCGGCTGACTAAGCAGCTATCGGATAAGAAATGTTACATTTTTCCAGATCAAAAATTGCCCTTATCCTTATCACATTGGGTCTAGGGGTTTTATTTTCATTTCCAAATTTTGTTAATGAAGATAGCCGCAATCAATTGCCCTCATTCATGCCCAGCAGTGGGTTGAATTTAGGTCTGGATTTGCAAGGTGGTTCCCATCTTTTGCTTGAAGTTGATGTGGAAGCTGTGCAACGAGAGCGCCTTGATAATTTAAGCTCAGATGTCCGACAGGCTTTTCGGGACAAGCGCATTGCCTCTTCGGGCATGGGGGTTGTTGATGAAGATGGCACTTTAGGCGTGCGGGCGCGTGTGCGGAACACACAGGATCTGGTAAAAGCCAAAGAGGCGATTGAAAGCATTTCGGCTCCAGTGACGGTTAATCTGTTCAACGGGGCAACAGCTGATGAGCTGGAAATTGAGCAACAAGATGATGGCGCGTTTTTTGTAACCTATAGCGCTGCGGCGGTGGCTCAGCGCAATAGCAAAGCGGTTGAACAGTCGATTGAAATTGTCCGCCGCCGGATTGACGAACTCGGCACAACCGAACCAACCATTCAGCGACAAGGCACAAACCGTATTTTGGTTCAGGTGCCAGGCCTTGATGACCCTGAGCGTTTGAAAAACTTACTTGGGCAAACCGCGAAACTTAATTTTCATCTGCTGGATCCAAATGTGAATGAGTTTGATGTGGCCAATGGTGCGCGTGTGCCATCTGCCTCGCGCTTATTGAGCAGCGATACAGAGCCATCAATAAACTATGTGGTGCGTAAGCGTGTGATGGTGAGCGGTGACCATCTGGTTGATGCCAGTGTTGGTTTTGACCCCAATAGCGGCGCGCCAGAAGTTGATTTCCGGTTTGATAGTATTGGCGGCAAGCAATTTGGTAAAGTGACCAAAAATAATGTTGGCAAACCTTTTGCGATTGTTTTGGACAATAAGGTGATTTCTGCTCCGGTTATTCAATCTCCCATTATGGGGGGTTCGGGCCGAATTACGGGTAATTTTTCTGTTGAGACCGCCAATGATTTAGCCATTTTGTTGCGGGCAGGGGCCTTGCCGGCACCGCTTAATATTTTGGAAGAGCGCACTGTAGGGCCGGGTCTTGGGGCTGATTCAATCAATGCCGGCAGCCGTGCCTCAATTATTGGTTTTGTGCTGGTTATTTTCTTTATCTTAATTAGCTATCGCTTATTTGGTTTATTTGCCAATGTCGCTTTAATCATGAATATGACGCTCATTTTTGGCGTTTTATCAGCCCTACAAGCCACCTTAACCTTGCCAGGCATTGCGGGGATTGTGCTGACGATTGGCATGGCGGTGGACGCGAATGTGCTGATATTTGAGCGTATTCGTGAAGAATTAAACAGCGGTAAAAACCCAATCAATGCGATTGAAAGCGGATATTCACGCGCCTTGGGAACCATTATGGACGCTAATATCACCACCTTAATTGCCGCAATGATTTTGTTCTTTCTTGGCTCAGGGCCTGTAAGAGGGTTCGCCGTCACCTTAGGCGTTGGAATTGTAACCTCTGTGTTCACCGCTTTTACAGTCACGCGCCTAATGGTTGTTTTATGGCTGAAACGCAATGCCCGTCCAACTGATATCCCGCTATAGGAGTGTGAGCAGATGAAGTCTTTGAAACTTGTGCCGACGGAAACAAATATTAATTTTGTTCAATTCCGCAAACTTGCTGTTGCTCTATCAGCATTGCTTCTTGTCGCTTCGGTTTATTTGTTTTTTTCCAAAGGGCTCAATTTTGGGATTGATTTTAAGGGCGGCACGCTGATTGAAATTGCGACTGATGGGCCTGCGGATATTGCTGATTTACGCACGCGTTTATCTGCTTTGGATATTGGTGAAGTTCAAATCCAAGAATTTGGCAGTCCAGACGATGTGTTGATACGCGTTGGCGAGGCCAAAAATAGCACCGATAATAAAGAGAACCTATCAGCCGTTGATAAAATCCGCACCGAACTTGGTGAGAGCGTGCAGTTTCGTCGTGTCGAAATCGTTGGCCCGCAAATTAGTGATGAGCTTGTTCAAAAGGGCACACTGGCCGTGACTGTCGCGATTGGGTTAATGCTGGTTTATATTTGGTTTCGCTTCGAGTGGCAGTTTTCGCTAGGAGCCGTCATTGCCTTGATACATGATATCATTTTGACCATTGGTCTTTTTTCATTTTTACAATTGGAATTTGGCCTGCCCATTATCGCCGCGTTACTAACAATTGTTGGTTACTCCATGAATGACACTGTAGTTGTTTATGACCGCGTGCGCGAGAATCTGCGGAAATATAAAAAAATGCCGCTTATCGATTTGTTTAATATGTCGATAAATAATACGCTCTCGCGTACGGTCATGACATCTGTAACCACCTTATTGGCTTTATTTGCCCTATATTTCTTGGGCGGCGAGGTTATTCGGGGCTTCACTTTTGCCATGATACTAGGCGTGTTTGTGGGGACATATTCTTCAATTTTTATTGCTGGACCAGCCTTGTTGGTCTTAGGCGTGAAGCGAGATTGGTCAGAAAACGCATCATCGGCGAGCTAATGTAAAGCTTGTCTTCACAGCAGGTGGCAGTTAGAGTCATTATTAGAAATTAAGAGAATCATAAATTCAGAGGAGGGTTTTATGGATAAAATTTTAACATCCTTGAGAAACACTGTTATTGCAGGTTTCGTGCTTGTCGCAGGGCTTTTGTATCTTTACCAAGCTGCGGGTGGCACTTTTGGTGAAGCATTTGCGCAATATGCATTTCGTTATATTCACGTGCTTTCTGGCATTATGTGGATTGGCTTATTGTATTATTTCAACTTTGTGCAAATTCCAAACATGCCAAATATTCCAGATGAGCAAAAACCAGCCATTGGCAAGGTGATTGCACCTGCCGCATTATGGTGGTTCCGCTGGGGCGCCATGTTCACAATGGTATCTGGTTTGATACTGGCTCATCTCAATGGTTATTTACATGACGCGATGACACTGCAAGACAGCAAGCTGATTGGTATCGGCATGTGGCTTGGTCTTATCATGTGGTTCAATGTTTGGTTTGTGATTTGGCCTAACCAAAAACGCGCACTGGGTATTGTGGAAGCGGATGCTGACACAAAGGCGGCTTCAGCGCGGCGTGCCATGCTTTTCTCACGGACAAATACATTGCTTTCTATCCCAATGCTTTTCTGCATGGTCGGGGCGCAAAATGGTATTGTGATTTAAGCAGTCACCCCCATAAGATTTTGAAAGGCCGTGCGACTGTGCGGCCTTTTTCTTTGCGGCAAAATGAGCTACATCGACACTATGTCAGAATTATATGAAACACTCCGCGCTGAACTACGCGGGCTTGATGGGGATTTATATTTATCGCATCTTTTTGTGCCTGCCCTTTATCGAGACCGCATTTTAACGCTTTATCGCACTTATGCTGACATTGCCCGCATTAGCAATAATGTTTCAGAGCCGATGATTGGGCAAATACGGTTTCAATGGTGGCGCGATTTGCTCAATCAAATTGAGGCAGGCAATCCTGCGCAAACGCCCATTGGGGAAGCGATTGCCGCCCAACAACTTAATCATGATTTGCTGCGCACCATGATTGATGGTTTTGAGCTGGCGTTGATAGAGCCAGAAAAAGCGGAAAAAGCAGCTGCTATGTCAGGCAGCGCCTTATTAACATCAGCGCTTGAAATTTGCGCATTGACTGCCGATACGGCTTTGCTTGAAACAGCAGGAGCGGGGTTTGAAACCTTAAGACAAAGCCAAAGCCAAACGCAGAGTGACGCGGCACATGTTCATCTAAAACAAGCGGCGCAAGCTTTTAATGTCTTAAAGCGTAAAACCAGATTGTCTTTGATACCAGTTTTCATGCCTATTGGTCTGGCGTATAAGCAAGCTCAAAATAGCCCTAATCAACGCAGTCTGTTTTATTATCAATTACAACTATTAAGAATGTCGGTGACAGCAAAAATCTAGATTGTGCACCTAAGCCATATCACGAACGGGCAGGGTTTCCTGCCATTTGGTATAATCTTGCTTGGCGCGCTGGGTATAGGTTGTTTTGCGGGCGGTTTTTTTTGCCTGATGCCGTGCTTTGCCTTTTAGTTTTTGCCCTGTTTCATCTTTAAGAGCCGTTACATCGACAGGCGCGGTTTCAGGCATAAGACCAAAATTAATATTCATGGGTTGAAAAGTCGCGCTGTCAGCATTTTGGGTAATATGCATCAATAAAGCACCAAAAGCAGTCGTTTCTGGCGGCTTAGGATAGGCCATGCCCAATGTTTCGGCAGCGGCAAAACGGCCTGCCAAAAGACCAATGGCTGTGCTTTCGACATAACCTTCAACACCGGTGATTTGGCCAGCAAACCTTAAACCCTGCCGCTTAGGCATCGATAAATCATCAGCTAACAGGCTAGGGGAGTTGAGAAAAGTATTGCGATGCATGCCGCCAAGCCGAGCGAAACGCGCTTCTTCTAATCCGGGTATCATGCGCAAAATATCCGCCTGCGCGCCATATTTCATTTTGGTTTGAAAACCGACAATATTGTAAAGCGTACCAAGCGCATTATCTTGGCGCAATTGCACGACCGCATAGGGTTTTTCGTCTGGTTTATGCGCATTGGTAAGGCCCCGCGGCTTCATCGGGCCATGTCGCAATGTTTCGCGCCCGCGTGCGGCCATAACCTCGATAGGCAAACAGCCATTAAAATAGGGGGTGTCTTTTTCCCAATCCTTAAATTCACCCGTTTCAGACGCCATTACAGCATCTAAAAAAGCGTTATATTGCGCTTCTGTCATTGGGCAATTGATATAATCCTTACCCGTACCGCCTGGCCCGACTTTGTCATAACGCGATTGGAACCAGCAAATATCCATATTGATGCTATCGCGATAAACAATCGGCGCGATGGCATCGAAAAAGGCGAGCTTATCATGGCCCGTTAAGTCGCCAATAAATTCAGATAAAGCGGGGGAGGTTAAAGGGCCGGTCGCGACAATGACTTGCCCCCAATCTTGCGGGATTTCGGTCACTTCTTCGCGCTGTATCTCAATCAGTGGATTGGCTTCTAACGCAGCGGTGACGGATTGCGAAAACCCCTCGCGGTCAACCGCCAATGCACCACCAGCTGGCACTTGATGGGCGTCTGCTGCCTGCATAATCAGGCTTTGTGCGCGCCGCAACTCATCATGCAACAAACCAACGGCATTGGTTTCATGGTCATCAGACCGAAAAGAATTAGAACAAACAAGCTCGGCCAAGCCTTCAGTCACATGCGCATCAGTTTTGCGCGTGGGGCGCATTTCATGCAAAACCACTGGCACGCCCATAAGAGCGATTTGATGCGCGGCTTCAGAGCCAGCCAGCCCGCCGCCAATAACATGAATAGGTTTTTTTGTTTCAGTCATAGCTGAGTGATACACAAAATTGAATACAAAGAAAAGAAACTACTCAGCAGCTTTTGGCGTTTTTGCCTTTTTAGGTGCTTTGCGTTTTAACATTTTGGCCAGATATTGCCCCGTATAGCTGGCTTTCACTTTGGCAATATCTTCAGGTGTGCCAGCCGCAACAATTTCGCCACCACCATCACCGCCATTTGGCCCTAAATCAATAATCCAGTCTGCCGTTTTAATCACTTCTAAATTATGCTCAATCACGGCGACCGTATTGCCAGTATCAACAAGCTCATGCAAAACCTCTAACAGCTTGGCAACATCATGAAAATGCAGGCCGGTTGTGGGTTCGTCTAAAATATAAAGTGTACGACCTGTGGCGCGCTTAGACAGCTCTTTGGCAAGTTTAACGCGCTGCGCCTCACCCCCTGAAAGCGTGGTCGCTTGCTGCCCCACTTTAATATACCCAAGACCAACGCGCTGAAGCGTCACCATTTTGTCGCGAATAATTGGCACCGCTTTAAAAAAGTCAGCCGCCTCATCAACCGTCATTTCAAGAACATCAGAAATATTTTTATCCTTAAACCGAATTTCAAGCGTCTCGCGATTATAGCGTTTGCCGTGGCAGGCATCGCACTCAACATAAACATCGGGTAAAAAGTGCATCTCAATTTTAATCACACCATCGCCCTGACATGCTTCACAACGACCACCTTTGACATTAAAAGAAAAACGCCCAGGCTTATAACCGCGCATTTTGGCTTCGGGAAGCCCTGCGAACCACTCACGGATTGGCGTAAAAGCGCCCGTATAAGTTGCCGGATTAGAGCGCGGTGTGCGGCCAATAGGGGACTGGTCGATATCAATCACCTTATCAAGCTGTTCAATGCCTTGAATTTCCTCATGCGCAGCGGGCAGGTCGCGTGCATTATTGAGTTTGCGCGCAATCGCTTTGTAAATTGTATCAAGCAACAAAGTCGATTTGCCACCACCTGAAACACCGGTCACACAGGTAAAAGTGCCGAACGGTATTTCAGCCGAAATATTTTTCAAATTATTCCCGGTGGCACCAATAACTTTGAGCATGCGTTTTCCGGCTTTGCGGCGACTGGCAGGAACAGGCACAGCCAAATCGCCAGATAAATATCTACCCGTGAGGCTTTTTTTCGATTTAACAATTTGTTCCGGTGTGCCTTTGGCTACAATTTCGCCGCCATGCACACCCGCACCTGGCCCAATATCTAAAACATAATCCGCCACGCGTATGGCGTCTTCATCATGCTCCACCACTATCACGGTATTGCCCAAATCGCGCAAACGGGTGAGGGTTTCGAGCAGGCGGTCATTATCACGCTGGTGCAAGCCAATAGAGGGCTCATCAAGCACATATAAAACCCCCGTCAAGCCAGAGCCAATTTGTGAGGCAAGGCGAATACGCTGGCTTTCGCCGCCAGATAAAGTTCCTGAATTGCGCGAAAGGGAAAGATAGTCCAATCCCACATCATTGAGAAATGAAAGTCTGTCGCGTATTTCTTTCAGAATACGGCTGGCAATTTCTTTTTGTTTGGCTGTGAGTTCTTTATCGAGCGACAAAAACCACTGATTAGCATCTTTAATTGATAAATTGGTGATATCGCCAATATGACGTTCAGCTATTTTCACACAAAGCGCTTCTTCTTTTAGCCGATAACCACCACATTTTTCACAATCGGTTTTGGATTGAAACTTTTCAATTTCTTCGCGCATCCAAGAGCTGTCGGTTTCACGATAACGGCGTTCTAAATTACCAACCACGCCTTCGAAAGGTTTTTTGGTTTTATAGCTGCGCATGCCGTCATCATAGGTGAAAGTGATGATCTCATCGCCAGAACCAAATAAGATGACTTGCCGTTCAGCTTCATTGAGCTTGTTCCAGCTAACATCTGTCGAAAAGCCATAATGCTTGGCCAGACTTTGCAAGGTTTGCGTGTAATAGGGAGAAGAAGTGCCGCTTTTTGACCACGGGGCAATCGCGCCCTTGTTTAAGCTTAGACTTCCATCTGGGACAATCGCATCGGGGTTGATGAAAAACTGCGTTCCAAGACCATCGCACGCCGAACAGGCCCCCATTGGATTGTTAAAAGAAAACAAGCGCGGCTCAATCTCATCAATTGTAAAACCAGAAACAGGGCAGGCGAAATTAGCGGAAAATAAATGGCGTTCGGCTTCTTCTTCACCAGCTTTTTTATCGGCAATTTCAACAACAGCAAGACCATCGGTCAAGCCAAGCGCAATTTCCAAGCTATCGGCCAGACGATTCCCCAAATCATCTTTAATAACCAAGCGGTCCACCACAACATCAATATTATGTTTATATTTTTTATCGAGCTCAGGCGCTTCTGCGATTTCGTAAAACTGACCATTCACTTTGACCCGCTGAAAGCCGCGTTTTTGAAGCTCAAGAAAATCTTTTTTATATTCACCTTTTCGGTTACGCACGATTGGCGCCAAAAGATAAAGCCGCGTGCCGGTTTCAAGTGCCATGATACGGTCAACCATTTGCGACACTGTTTGGCTTTCAATCGGCAGACCGGTGGTTGGTGAATAGGGGATACCAATGCGCGCAAAGAGCAGGCGCAAGTAATCATAGATTTCGGTCACCGTGCCGACTGTTGATCTTGGGTTTTTTGAGGTTGTTTTTTGCTCAATTGAAATGGCAGGCGAAAGACCATCTATCTGGTCAACATCTGGCTTTTGCATCATTTCCAAAAATTGGCGTGCATAAGCAGAAAGGCTTTCAACATAACGGCGCTGGCCTTCAGCATAGATTGTATCAAATGCCAATGAAGACTTGCCTGACCCCGACAAACCCGTAATCACAATCAGTTCGTCGCGAGGTAGCTCAACATTGACATTTTTTAGATTATGCTCACGCGCCCCAACAATTTTTATCTTCTTGGCTTGCGGCAATATTGTTTTTTTAGCGCTCATTTCCCTACTCATCTCACCAGTGAGTTAGCACGACTAAAGGTTTTGGCAAAGTTAAACTGGTGATAGCTAAAATAACTTGCCAGAAGTGGAAAGGTATGCGAACATAACATGAACATATAAGTTGTCCACAAATAACCTTAATGCTCTGGACCTCTTGGCGCGATGAGACAAAAAAACCATAGCGAGAGACGGGAAGCTCATTTAGGCTATAAGAAAATCTAAGGAGTCGAATCATGGCAGGCAGTATTAATAAAGTTATTTTGGTTGGGAATTTAGGCGCGGACCCAGAAATTAGAAGCACAAAAGATGGGCGTCCTGTCTGTAATCTAAGCATTGCGACAAGCGAAAGCTGGAAAGATAAAAACACTGGCGAAAAGCGCGAAAAAACAGAATGGCACCGCGTGGTGATTTTCAATGAAGGGCTGGCGCGCATTGCCGAACAATATTTGCGCAAAGGCTCGAAAGTGTATCTTGAAGGCCAGCTCCAAACCCGCAAATGGCAAGACCAAAACGGCGTTGATAAATACACAACCGAAGTTGTGCTTCAGGGCTATGGCGGTAATTTAACCATGCTTGATAGCCGCAATAGTGGTGGTGATAGCTTCCAGCCGGCAGCCAGTTCTGCCCCCGCCATGACAGAAAGTGCGGGCGCACCAGCAGGGGGCGGTATTGATGATGAGATACCTTTCTAAACCTCATTTAACCCATTGTTTTAATTAGATAAATATTGCAGTTTTTAACTGTCTTTTTTGCCCCAAAAGCTTGCGACTCATTGGCTTAAAATGGTATGCTAAATTCATATTTTCGATGAGCGCAGGCGCTTGCCTGACCGGCTTTTTTGTTGATTTAACCCGATTAAAAAAACCGATAAAAAGAAAGACAGACACTTGGCTGATGATATTGAACACACCCCTGACAATGATACAGAAGCTGATGCAAACAGCGCTGAAGAGGTCACTGAGTTAGAACAAGCCGTGGAAACTGACAGTTCAGGTGATAACGGTGATGATGGCGGATCAACGCCGCCGCCACCAGCCTCATCTGGCAGTCTGCCACCCGAATTTGATGTGTCACCCATTTCCATCGAAGAGGAAATGAAAACGAGCTATCTCGATTACGCCATGAGCGTGATTGTGAGCCGTGCTTTGCCTGATGTGCGAGATGGCCTGAAACCTGTTCATCGCCGCATTTTGTTCTCTATGAACGAAAATGGCTATGACTATAATAAGCCTTACCGTAAATCAGCGCGGGTTGTTGGTGATGTGATTGGTAAATATCACCCGCATGGCGACCAATCTATTTACGATGCGCTTGTGCGCATGGCGCAAGACTTTTCAATGCGCATGCCCTTGCTTGACGGACAGGGAAATTTTGGTTCGATTGATGGCGACCCGGCGGCGGCGATGCGTTACACCGAAGTGCGCATGGATAAAACCGCGCATTCATTGTTAAAAGACATTGAAAAAGACACTGTCAATTTTCAAGACAATTATGACAATTCAGAACAAGAGCCTGTTGTTTTACCGGCGCGGTTTCCGAATTTATTGGTCAATGGTGCTAATGGGATTGCGGTTGGTATGGCGACCAATATTCCGCCGCATAATTTGGGTGAGCTGATTGAAGCCACATTAAAGCTCATTGAGGCGCCAGAGACCACAGATGAAGAAATTTGCCAAATTGTGCCAGGGCCGGATTTTCCAACTGGTGGCCAAATTTTAGGGCGCAAAGGCTCGCTTTCAGCAGGCATGACCGGGCGCGGCTCGGTCATTATGCGCGGGCGTGCGGAAATTGAAGAAATCCGCAAAGACCGTAACGCCATTATCATTACTGAAATTCCCTATCAGGTGAATAAAACCACTATGATTGAGAAAATCGCTGAACTTGTGCGTGAAAAAACGCTTGAGGGAATTGCTGATATTCGCGATGAATCTGACCGCGATGGCATGCGGATTGTGATTGAGCTTAAGCGCGATGCTGTCGGCGAGGTGGTGCTGAACCAACTTTATAAATACTCGTCACTGCAAACCAGTTTTGGTGCCAATATGCTGGCACTGAATTCTGGCAAACCAGAATTGATGAACATTAAAACAATTCTGCATGCCTTTATCAATTTCCGTGAAGAAGTGGTGACACGGCGGTCTAAGTTTGAGCTTAATAAAGCGCGTGACCGCGCCCATGTTTTAGTCGGACTCGCGATTGCTGTTTCAAATATTGACGAGATTATCGCGCTTATTCGCAAAGCCCCTTCACCGCAGGCCGCGCGCGAGCAGCTTATGGGCAAGGCTTGGGCGGCTAAAGATGTCGCCGATTTAATTAAACTGATTGATGATCCGCGCCATAAATTGCTGGAAGATGGCACAATTTATCTCAGTGAAGCGCAGGCGCGGGCTATTTTAGAACTGCGGTTGCAACGCCTGACCGCAATGGGCCGCGATGAGGTTGCCGAAGAATTGGGTGAGCTTGGTACGCAAATTGAAGATTTGCTCGATATTTTGCGCAGCCGGGCCCGCGTAATGCAGATTATTTCTGATGAGCTTATTGAGGTCAGAGATGAATTTGCGACCCCGCGCCGAACAGAAATTATTGAAAATGAGCATGAAGTTGATGATGAGGATCTTATCCCGTCAGAGGATATGGTCGTCACAGTATCGCATTCTGGTTACATTAAGCGCGTGCCGCTCTCGACCTATCGGGCGCAAAAACGCGGTGGCAAAGGGCGGTCTGGCATGTCAACCAAAGATGAGGATTTTGTAACCCGCATCTTTGTCGCCAACACGCATCAGCCTGTTCTGTTCTTCTCAACTTTGGGCATGGTTTATAAGCTCAAAGTCTGGAAACTGCCCGCTGGTAACCCTCAATCGCGCGGCAAAGCGCTTATCAATTTGCTGCCACTCAAAGAAGGTGAAACCATCAATGCCATTATGGCCTTGCCAAAAGAAGAAGAAAGCTGGACTGGCTATCATGTGATGTTTGCCACTTCGTTTGGTTATGTGCGCCGAAATGAGCTGTCAGATTTCACCAATGTGAATAAAGCCGGCAAAATTGCGATGAAGCCAAATGAGGGCGAAGAGATTATCGGTGTCGAGCTTTGCCTTGAAACAGATGATGTTTTGCTGACCTCAAATGTTGGGCGGTGCATTCGTTTTCCGGTGACGGCAGTGCGTGTGTTCAGGAGCCGTAATTCAACAGGTGTGCGCGGGATAAAGCTCGCCGATGGGGATAAAGCCATATCAATGGCGATATTGCGCCATAGCGATGCCTCACCCGCCGAGCGCAACTCTTACCTTAAACAGGCAGCTATGTTACGACGGGCGACCGATGAAGAGGCCGCAGAGGCCATAGAAACTGCGGCGGCTGAAGATGCCGATTTGGAAACAGATGAAGAGGCCGTTTTAAGCCCTGAACGCTATGCCGAAATGGGGGCGCGGGAACAATTCTTGCTGACTGTAAGCCAAAATGGCTTTGGCAAGCGCTCATCGGCTTATGAATACCGGGTCTCTGGGCGCGGCGGTAAGGGCATTATTGCCATGACTGTTACGGACCGCAATGGGCCGCTTATCGCATCATTCCCTGTCGAAGATGGCGACCAAATCATGCTTGTAACCAATAATGGCACGCTTATTCGCACGCCAATCAAAGATGTGCGAGTGGCTGGCCGTAACACGCAAGGTGTAACAATTTTCAAAACCGAAGCGGACGCACATGTGGTGTCTGTTATTCGCCTTAATGAAGAAGACGAGGACGATGAGGGCGATGCAGAAGGTGAAGAAAATATCAATGGTGAGGGGGAGAGCAATGAAGAGGGTATTGCCTCTATCCCTGAAGAGGAAAACAATGCTAGTGTAGGTTCTGATGATACAGAGGCGTCTGATGACGAAACAGATGAAGAGTCTGATGATACATCAGACTCTTCCGATGATTAGGCGAAGCGTGAAGGCGAGAGGCAAAATATGATTAGCGGTTTTTATCCTGGCAGCTTTGACCCGCCAACCAACGGACATATTGATGTTCTATCGCGGGCTATGCGGTTTTTGGACCGGCTCGTTGTTGGGATTGGCACCAATGCAGATAAAAAAACCGTGTTTAGCGTGGCTGAACGCCAATCTATGCTGAACACCTGCTTGAACCCTATTGCTGCCCAGCAAGCTTGCGTGCTTGAAATTGTTGAATTTGAAGGGCTGGCCATTGAAGCAGCCCAAAATTTTGAGGCACCGCTTATCATTCGCGGCCTGCGCAATGGCACTGATTTTGATTATGAGTCCCAAATGATGGCGATGAATCGGGCCATGTCAGAAAATATTGAAACAATCTGTTTGGCCGCTTCGCCAGAAGTGGCGCAATTATCATCAACACTTGTGCGTCAGGTGGCATCTATGAAAGGCGATTTTAGCCAGTTTGTCCCGCCAGAAATTCACTCAATTATTTTAGATAAATATAAATAACAACATAGCTTTAAAGGTATTAACTTATGTATAGCTTTATATCATTAAAAACCATGCGCCAAAGCGCATTTATCATCATGTTGCTTATGATGCTTCCCCTCATTGGTCAAAATGGATCCAATGCATGGGCCGCGCATCATGCGTCAGTAAAGGAGAATATCATGTTATTAGAACTCAAAGACGGCACTGTAAAAATTAAATTAAGACCCGATTTAGCCCCAAACCATGTGGAGCGGATTAAAAAACTAGCCGCAGAGGGCTTTTATGATGGCATCGTATTTCACCGCGTCATTGAGGGGTTTATGGCGCAAACGGGTGACCCAACTGGCACAGGCATGGGCGGTTCTGACTATCCAGACTTGCGCGCCGAATTTAGCAGCGAACCCTTTGTGCGCGGCGCACTCGGCATGGCCCGCTCGCAACATCCAGATAGCGCCAATAGCCAGTTTTTCATCTGCTTTGAAGATGCGCAATTTTTGAACCGGCAATATACTGTTTGGGGTGAAGTGATTGAAGGCATGGAATATGTTGATGCCATCAAACGCGGTGAACCGCCTGTTGACCCAGATAAAATCATCTCAATGCGCCTCGAAGAAAGCGATTAAGTGCATGAAGGTTGAAGCATTTGACTTTAACCTGCCTGAGACAAGTATCGCGCTGCGTCCCGCCCAACCGCGAGATTCAGCGCGATTACTTTATGTTGACGCACGCGCCCATTTCCAAGACAAAATCATGCGTGAACTGCCAGATTTTTTTTCTGATGGCGAGCTGATTATTGTCAATAATACCAAAGTGATACCCGCCAGACTTGAAGCGATACGCAGGCGAGAAGGGGCATCAGGCGCGCAAATTGAGGTGACGCTCATTGAAAGGCTTGGTCCGGTTAATTGGCGCGCTTTTGTAAAGCCAGCAAAACGCCTTAAGCCTGATGATATATTGCATTTCAACACCATCACAGCACGGGTGGTATCGCGCCAAGAAGCAAGTGCTGAAATTGAATTTGACCTGCCTGCTGAACAAATGGAACTTGCCTTGGCTGAAAATGGCGCCATGCCATTGCCACCTTATATTGCGGGCAAACGCAAACCAGATGCGCAAGATAATGACGATTATCAAACGATTTTTGCGCTGCATGATGGGGCCGTTGCTGCGCCGACGGCGGGCCTGCATTTCACACCAGACCTTATAGCGAAACTAAAAGCTCAAAATGTGCGTTTTGCCGAAGTGACATTGCATGTTGGGCCGGGTACATTTTTGCCAGTAAAAGTCGATGATATTCGAACCCATAAAATGCATAGTGAATGGGGAGAGGTGAGCCAGCCTGTTGCAGATTTAATCAATCAAACCAAGCAAAACGGCAAGAAAATCACCTGTGTGGGGACAACTTCTTTGCGGCTGGTTGAGAGCGCGGCATCACAAAAAAACCCGAATACAATAGAGGCGTTTGCGGGCGATACAGATATTTTCATTTCGCCTGGGTTTAAGTTTCAAATTGCAGACCGTCTGTTGACCAATTTCCACCTGCCTAAATCAACATTATTTATGCTGGTTTCAGCCTTTTCTGGCCTTGAAACCATGCAAAAAGCCTATGCACATGCCATTGACACAGGCTATCGTTTTTATTCCTATGGAGATGGCTGTTTGCTGGAGCGGCAAGAATGAAATTTGATTTACACAAAACAGACGGCACGGCACGGCTTGGCACCATCACAACGCCGCGTGGAAAAATCCGCACACCAGCCTTTATGCCGGTTGGAACAGCTGGCACGGTAAAGGCTATGTATCCTGACCAAGTACGTGATTTAGGGGCTGACATTGTGCTGGGCAACACCTATCACCTTATGTTGCGCCCCAGCGCAGAAGCGGTGGCCAAGCTCGGCGGTCTTCAAAAATTTATGCAATGGGACGGCCCAATACTGACCGATAGCGGGGGCTTTCAGGTCATGTCGCTGTCGAAATTACGCAAAATGAGTGAAGAGGGCGTGCAGTTTCAAAGCCATATTGATGGGCAAAATTATATGCTCACACCTGAGCGCAGCCTTGAAATTCAAACCTTGCTCGGCGCCAATATTCGCATGGTGCTTGATGAATGCACCCCATATCCGGCTGCTCATGAACAAGCGGACCAATCTATGCAATTATCCATGCGTTGGGCTGAGCGCTCCAAACGCGCCTTTGAAACCTATGATGCTGGCGCGGGTGATGCTGTTTTTGGCATTGTGCAAGGCGGCGTCTATGAAGATTTGCGTCACCAAAGTGCGCAGGAACTTCAGCAAATTGGGTTTGATGGCTACGCGATTGGTGGTTTGGCGGTGGGGGAAGGGCATGAAGAAATGCTCAAAGTTCTCGATTTCACTGCCCCAGTGCTGCCACAAGATAAACCAAGATATTTAATGGGTGTCGGCACGCCGCAGGATTTGGTAGAAGCAGTTGCGCGCGGCGTTGATATGTTTGACTGCGTGATGCCAACACGGGCGGGCCGGCATGGTTTGGCGTTTACATGGCGCGGCAAAGTCAATTTACGCAATGCGCGCCACATTGGCGATCCACGCCCGCTTGATGAAACCAGCAACTGCGAGGCCAGCCATCGTTACAGCCGCGCCTATTATCATCATTTGTTTAAGTGCGGAGAACTGCTCGGCTCAATGTTATTGAGCTGGCATAATTTGCATTTTTATCAGGATTTAATGGCGAAAATGCGTGCCGCGATTGAAGCTGGCCAATTTGAGTCGTTTCGCCAAGAATTTTATGCGCAACAAGCTTTGGGCGACATCGCACCTTACCAAAACTAAAAAGCCCAGCACAATGCCGGGCTTTTTCATTTTATTGGGGTTAGCGATTAGACAATCAGGCTAATAACCCCATAGGCCGCGCCGATAAAGGCAATGATAAAGCTGATAAAACCAATCATAAAACCTGTCGTGCGCTTTTTAGCTTCGCGATAATATGCCAGCGCATAAATGATACGGCCAATCCCAAAAACCGCGCCAAGAATAGCGACATAGTAATCCGCATTTTCAACCTGATAGCTTAAGGCAAACAGCCACAAAACCGGCAGGAACAAAACAATTTGCTCTTTGGTGTTTTCCGCAACTCGAAAAACTCGATTAAATTCATCTGGGCCAGTAGTTGCTGGTGCCTGCACATTATATTGCCCGCGCGCATTGCCAACTTTCATCAGCGTCCAAAAATAAACCCCGATGATAAAAAGTGTGGCCAAAGCCGTTAATGGATAACTCATCATAAACCCTCCTTTTATTTAGCTGTACCAGAATGGCGTGACTCATAATCATTTAGCAAGCCCGAAAAAGATTGCGACATAACAGCCTAGATGCAAAAAAAATCCGCTAAATATCAATTCAGGGCTAGCGTTTGTGCCAAACTTGTTTTATACACCCGCTTAGTTATTTGTGGGCCCGTAGCTCAGTTGGTAGAGCAACTGACTTTTAATCAGTGGGTCGCAGGTTCGATTCCTGCCGGGCTCACCATTTTCTCCCGATAAAATTTTATGCCTCACCAGTATGCTTGCCAGCTTCCAGATTTTCTGGCTTATTTAACTTATGTCCAGACTTCAAAAATACGCAGCCTATCTTAGCCTCACATTACTCTGCATTGGTGTTGGCTATGGTGTAGCGCGGTTTATTCTGCCGCAAACAAACACCCAGCAGCAAGCACAATGCCAAAAACCAGAGGATTTACCTGATATGGTCTATATTCCTGCTGGTGAGGTTGTGCTTGGTGATGCGCGGGGATATCCGGAGGAGCGCAATCAACTTAAGGTTGAAATTGGCGCGTTTTATATGGATACGCATGAGGTCACCAATGCGCAATTTGCTGAATTTGTGCAAGCAACCAATTATCAAACACTTGCCGAACGCGCGCTCGACCCAAAAGACTTTCCAGATATTGAGTTAAGTAAACTTGTGCCTGGCTCGGCGGTCTTTCAAATGCCAAAAGCAAATGAGACTGTTCACGCTATGAGCTGGTGGCGGTTTATAGAGGGTGCGTATTGGCGAAACCCTGAGGGCAATGGTAACGAATCGCTCAATCCCCAATCTCCAGTTGTGCATATCGCGTATGAAGATGCCTTGGCCTATGCCCAGTGGAAAGGGCACGACTTGCCCACAGAAGCCGAATGGGAATATGCGGCACGGGGGGGATCTACACAAATTTATGCTTGGGGTGATCAATTTTTGATTGATGGCGACTATATGGCGAATAGCTGGCAGGGGGCTTTTCCAAATCAAGATTTGGGCGAAGATGGGTTCATCGGCCGTGCGCCAATCGGGTGTTTTCCACCCAATAGATTCGGCCTTTATGACATGATTGGCAATGTTTGGGAGTGGACTAGGGAAGTTTACAGCCCTAATCGGCAGTATTTATCATCAAATAGTGCAACAAATGAGCCTTTTGTGATTAAGGGCGGGTCCTTTTTATGCGCACCTAATTATTGCATTCGCTACCGTCCAGCAGCACGCCAACCGCAGGAAACTGGCTTAGGAACCAACCACTTAGGGTTCAGAACCGTTAAACGCATTTCACAATCGGATATCCCAAAACAACCCCTCTAACAAAAAAACTAGGGTAAAACGACCTCAAGGCACAACTCACGGGTTGATTTATTGTTTTTTTATTGCTTAAAATGTGAGCGGAGTCTCGCCCTTAATTATTAAGGGCTTTCATTAACTATGGCGAGGGGTTTAGTATGCCGATAGCCTTATCGGGTCTTAAGACCTTTATTTTGCGTGGAGGGGTTGCTTTTACACTTCTTTTCGCATTTACATTTGTCACTTTGGATAGTGCCAAATCACAATCAAACACAAACACATTATCAGATATTAATACTGTCGCGCAGGCTTCAGTGAATGATGGTGTGAAATCACAAAAAGTAATTAATAAATTTGATGATACGACAACTGAACTGGTTGGCGAGTATCGCGCTGCTATTGCACAGCTTGAAGCATTGCGGGAATATAATGCCCAGCTTGAAAAGCTGATTCAGGCGCAAAAAGACGAAATGGTTAACATTCGTCAGCAAATTGAAGATGTCACTTCAATTGACCGTAGTATCATCCCCCATATGTTCCGTATGATTGAAGGTCTTGAGCAATTTGTTAAGCTTGACACACCCTTCTTAATTGACGAACGCCGGGCGCGGATTGAAAGATTGCGCGCTTTGATGGATCGGTCAGATGCGAACCCCGCTGAAAAATACCGTAAAATCCTTGAAGCTTTCGAAATTGAAAACGAATATGGCCGCACAATTGAGGCTTATAAAGGTAAGCTTGAGATTGAGGGTGAGGAAAGAACGGTTAATTTCCTTCGCTTGGGTCGTGTGACATGGTTGTATCAAACACTTGATAGAGAAAACAGCGCCGTCTGGAGCCAAGAGCAACGCGGCTGGGTTGACCTTGATGGTGATTTTGACTCAGAAATTAATACGGCCTTCCGTATTGCTAAAGAACAAGCGGCACCGAATTTGCTGACAGTTCCGATGTTTGGCCCAAAGGGAGGAAACTAAGATGATGATTCGTCAGTTACTCATTTCGGCATTTATTGCCACATCATTAATGCTTTCTCCAGCTATCGCACAAGATAAAGCTGCGGAAACGAAAAAGCCTGAAAATGAAGCGGTTACTTTAATCGAGCTGCTTGAAAGAGTTAAAGAAGGCCGCGTTACAGACAATGCGGACAATAAGCGTCGTGAAAACGCCTTCTTGAAAAACAAAAACAAGCAGCAAAGCTTGTTAGATCGCACAAATGCTGCGATTAAGCGCGAAGAGGCTCGTTCAGAGCGTCTTGAGCAGGTTTTTAATGAGAATGAATTAAAACTCGCAGAGCTTGAAGGTTTGCTGCAAGAGCGCCTTGGCGTGTTTGGCGAGCTTTTCGGGGTTGTTCGGCAGGTTGCCGGCGAAACCAAAGCGCAGGTTGAATCATCAATTATTTCTGGTGAATTCTCAAACCGTGAGCCATTCCTCGCTGAATTGTCAAAGACCAAAGGCTTGCCTTCTATGAAGCAACTTGAAGGTCTGTGGTATGCATTGCAACAGGAAATGACAGCTCAGGGTGAAGTAAAAACCTTTGAAGGTAAAATTGTTGCCCAAGACGGGACAGCTCAGCCAGCACTGATTACACGTGTCGGCCCATTTGCTGCCGTTTCTGAAGATGAAGGCTTCTTGCGTTATAGCGGTGAAGGCCTTTACACAACATTAGGTCGCCAACCACCGGCACGTTTCCTTGATAGCGCTGATGATCTTCTCAGTGCAGATCCAGGCGAGCTGACAGCTGGTGTGGTTGACCCATCACGCGGTGCAATTCTCGAACTCTTCCTACAAACACCAAACCTTGGCGAGCGTGTCGGGCAGGGTGGCCTTGTCGGTTATGTCATTATTGCATTGGGTATTATTGGTGTCTTAATTGCGCTAGAGCGTATTTTGACCCTGACTCGTCTTGGTCGCGCCATCAACAAGCAACTTGAAAGCGGTAACTTGCAGGGTGACAACCCTCTGGGTCGCGTTTGGGAAGCTTATTCAGCCAATCGTGGTGTTGATGTAGAAACTCTTGAACTGAAGCTTGACGATGCCATTTTGAAAGAAATGCCCGCGCTTGAGCGTGGTCTCAGCACCATTAAGCTTATTTCAGGTGTTGCACCGCTTCTCGGTCTTTTGGGTACTGTGACAGGTATGATCCTGACTTTCCAAGCGATTACATTGTTTGGTACAGGTGATCCGAAACTCATGGCTGGCGGTATTTCGCAAGCTCTGATGACGACAGTTCTTGGTCTGGTTGTCGCAATTCCAACCCTATTGTTGCACTCTGTTGCTTCCACACGCTCGAAAGAGATTGTGCAAGTGCTTGAAGAGCAAGCAACTGGTTTGATTGCCGCACATGCCGAGTCCAAAGGCAGCAACTAGGAGTTTATGATGGAATTCAGCGAGATTATCTGGCTGTTTATCAACCCATTTGAGTCAATCAGGGGAGTCCGTGACTTCCTTGAGATGGGCGGTAATGTCTTGGTCGTGATTATGGCCGTCAATATCGTCCTGCTCGGGTTTGTGTATGAGCGGTTTGCTTACTACCGCTCAACATTTAAACAGGTAGAAATTGATACGCTTCAAAAATGGAATTCCAGATCAGATCATAAATCCTGGTTTGCCCACCGGATACGCGAGCAACTGATTTCAGTTGCACGCATCGGTGCGTATCGGAATATAGGTCTTATCAAAGCTTTAGTGGCGCTCGCGCCATTATTAGGGCTGGTGGGAACTGTAACCGGTATGGTTGAAGTGTTTGACGTCATGGCAATCACAGGCTCGGGTAACGCCCGCGCTATGGCCGCAGGTATTTCCAAAGCTACGCTACCAACAATGGCTGGTTTGGTAACCGCGGTTCAGGGTATTGCATTTATCACAGTTCTAGAACGCCGCGCAGAGCGTGTTGTTGAAGAGCTCGAAGACGAATTGATTTTGATGTAGGGAGGGCACTATGCGCCGACATCGTTTAACAAATAATGAAGAGAATGATATTGATATCACCCCCATGCTTGATGTGGTGTTCATCATGCTTATCTTTTTCATTGTGACTGCAACCTTTGTGAAAGAAAGCGGTATTGATGTATCACGACCTGATGCTGAAACCGCGTCTAAGCAAAACCGCGTTGGTATTTTGGTTGCTATTAACAGCAATAGTGAAGTTTGGATTAACCGCCGTGAAGTTGATTTGGCCGCTGTGCGCGCCAATATTGAACGGCTCAGCGCTGAAAACCCACAGGGTGGCGCCGTTATTCAGGCTGATAAAAACGCACAAACAGGTGTTTTGATTGAAGTTATGGATCAAATACGCCTAGGTGGTGTTTCACAGATTTCGATTGCGGCTGAGGAAAAATAGATGGGTAATCTGCTATCTTCACCCTTGCGTACTGTCATTGTATGGTTCATCGCCATTGTAAACACCATGCTTTTGTTTCTGGTGATGAAAATCATGGTAACAGGGCAGGATTATAAAATTGAAGATGCCCCACCAAGCATTACCATTGACATGACGCGTCTTGAAAGAGACGAGGAAGTCAATTCTAAAGACCGCGCGCAAAAGCGTCCGACTCGTCAAGAGCCAGACGAGCCACCACCACCGCCTAAGCTTGACAGCATCGATAAGCCAAAAATTGATGATGCCAATGCAATGGATACAAGCTTTATGTATCAAGGTGGCGGGGCTAATATTCCGGTAGATGGTGATGCACTCGCAATTGTGCGTGTGCCGCCACGCTATCCAAATCGCGCGCTTTCTCGCGGTATTGAAGGTTGGGTGTTATTGGAATTCACCATCAATGAAGTCGGTCAGGCGATTGATATTTTTGTTGTTGAAGCAGAACCATCAACCATGTTTAACCGCTCAGCAACAAATGCGGTTAGAAAATGGAAATACCGCCCAAAAACTGAAGATGGTCGCGCTGTACCACGTCCGGGTGTGCAACAGCTCATCACCTATCAGATTGCGGAATAGTGAGATTTGATATGAAAAAAATGAATCACATTTTCTTTATCAGTGCCATCGCACTTAGCTTATTCTTCATGCCTGTCATGTCGCCAGTACTTCCGGTGGATATGGTGCAAGCGCAAGAAAAAGAGAAGAAGCAAAAGCCACGCACGCGCCGCTCACAGACTTTGAGTAAGTCAGGCGGGTCAAAAATCATTTCTGCTCAGGAAAAATTGAGCGAAGGCAAGCATGAAGAGGCGCTTAATATTCTTAACGCACTTATCGCAAGCGATCGCGCAAAACCATATGATAAGGGCGTTGCACAACAATTTATTGGGTCTGTTTGGGCCGATAAAGGTGATTATAAGCGTGCGGCGCGTGAGTTTCAACGCGCCATAGACATGGGTGTCCTGCCTGACAATGTTGTCAATGACATTACCTTTAATTTGGCGCAGCTTTATTTGGCTGAAGACCAAACAAATAAAGCGCTTAAGCTGTTGAATAAATGGTTTAAGACCGCTCAAGATCCGGGGGCTTCTGCCTATGCTTTGCGCGCCCAGATTTATTTGATTAAAGAGGATTTGAAACGCGCTGAACGCGATATTGATAAGGCGATGGCACAATCTAAAGAGCCGCGTGAATCTTGGTATCGCATTAAACTGTCTATTTTATTGCAACAAGATAGATATAAAGAAGCAGAACCTATTCTTGAACTTGTTGTTGAGCAATTTCCAGGCAAAAAACCATTCTGGCAACAGCTTTCGGCTGTGTATTTTGAGCTCGGGCGTGAAAAGAAAGCCTTTTCTGCCCGCCAGTCTATGCACAAGCAAGATATGCTCAAAAGCAGTAAGGAATTGGTCAATCTCGCCCAGCTTTACCTGTATAATGACTACCCTTATAAGGCAGCAAAAATCCTGAGTGAGGGTATTAAAAACGGTTCTATTGAAAAGACCGAGAAAAACTGGGAGTTGCTGGCGAATAGCTGGATGCACGCACGTGAATGGAAAAAATCACGCAGTCCACTTCTCAATGCAGCGAAAAAATCAAAAACTGGTAAATTCTATATCCAGCTTGGTCAGGCCTATATTCAAGACGAAGACTGGGAAAAGGCTGAGAAATATTTGATTAAAGGCCTTGATAAAGGCAAGCTTAAAAAACGCGAAGCCGATAGCTGGCTTATTCTTGGGATTACACAAACCAAGCTTGAGAAATACGAAGATGCTATCAAGACCTTCCGTAAAGCGGGTGATTATGATGAGGTTGCAACCGATGCTTTCCGCTGGATACGGTCTTTAGAGCGCCGCCTTGCCAGAATTGCTGATGAGAAGAAAAAGCAGGAAGAAGAGGCAAAGAAAGCGTCTTAAGCGGCATTTCCGTTAAAACAAAAGGGGCTGAGACATTTAGCCCCTTTTTTTTATGCCCGATTTAATCTATTTTCCCAATAAATGGAGGTCACACATGTCTTATCAAGCACCTGTTCGGGATATTTTATTTTCGCTTTTCAATGAAGCGCATTTTGACAGATTATTTGACACCAATCAGGCTGGACTTGATGCGGATTTGGTCACTTCAATTCTTGATGAAGCGGGTAAATTTAGCTCTGAAGTGATTGCGCCTATCAGTTGGACAGGTGACCAAAAGAAAGCCGAGCTTGATGATTCAGGTGTGCGTGTGCCACAAGAATTTATTGACGCCTATCAGCAGCTTGTCGAGGGTGGCTGGCCAACCTTAGCTGCGGCAGAAGAGTTTGGCGGGCAGGGGCTGCCGCTTTCCCTATCCAATGCTGTCTATGACATGTTGAACTCAAATATCGCTTTCACACTATGCCCAATGCTCAGCAATGGCGCAGTTGAAGCCCTCACAGCACATGCCGATAAGGATATGCAGGATAAATTTTTGCCTAAACTCATATCAGGTGAATGGTCTGGCACGATGAATTTAACCGAGCCGCAAGCGGGGTCAGATGTTGGTGCGCTGAAAACCAAAGCTGAAGCTGTTGGCGATGGGACTTATAAAATCAAAGGCACAAAAATATACATCACCTATGGCGACCATGATATGAGCGAAAATATTATGCATTTGGTGCTGGCACGCCTTCCTGATGCGCCTGCTGGCACGAAAGGTTTATCGCTTTTTCTGGTCCCTAAAATCTTGGTAAATGATGATGGCAGTCTTGGCGAAGCCAATGACCTGAAATGCATAGGTTTGGAAGAAAAACTCGGCATTCACGCAAGCCCGACTTGTGTTATGTCTTTTGGTGATGAAGGCGGTGCAATAGGCTATTTAATCGGCGCTGAAAATAAAGGCATGGCGGCCATGTTCACAATGATGAATAATGCGCGCCTGCATGTAGGCCTGCAAGGTGTTGGTGTAGCCGAATGCGCCACACAATTGGCGATGAATTATGCGCGAGAGCGCAAACAAAGCCGCGCCTTTGACGCTGCTCCTACTGACCATGACCCGATTTCAATTGAGGGCCACCCAGATGTTAAGCGTATGCTGTTGACCATGCGCAGCCTTACCGATGCGGCGCGGGCTATTTGTTATGAAAATGGTGTATTTCATGACTTGGCACATCAAAATGATGATGCGGAGGCAAGAGCCTTAAATGATTTGCTGACCCCCATTTCGAAGGCTTTCAGCACCGATATTGCCAATGAAGTCGCCGCAATCGGTGTGCAAGTGCATGGTGGCATGGGCTTTGTGGAAGAAACAGGCGCGGCACAACATGTCCGCGATGCGCGTATTCTCACCATTTATGAAGGCACAAACGGCATTCAGGCAATAGACTTGATTGGCCGGAAATTACCGCTTGATAATGGCGGCGTGGTTAATCGGTATATTGACCAAATGCAGGCAACAGCTGACAGCTGTCTGGCTGAGCAAGATGACATATTCAAACAAATGGGCCAAGCCCTCACAACCGCTTTAGCAGATGTGCGCCAAGTCACAGATTGGATGCTGGACGCGCAAATGCCACAAGCCGATAAAATGGCTGGCGCGACGGCTTATTTGCGCTTGTTTAGCCTTGCGGCTGGCGGACATTATTTATTGCGTGGCGCCTTAGCGGCTCAGCAAAATCAAAATGGAGAATTTGCCCATCGTAAAATTTCAGTCGCGCGTTTTTATGCGGGTAATTTGCTAACAGATGTCGCTGCGCTTACGCAATCTGTTATACAGGGTGGAGCTTGTCTGGCTGAAATTGATGTCACATCGCTTTCTGCTTAACAACCTACGCCACGCTTTCGTAACAAAACGCAAAATAGTTTGACTTCTAAATTGCACTAAACCCCTCTAGAAAAAACATAGGAATGAGTGAGGGTTTGATTGTGTCGGAAGATATTGAACAAATTAAACAAAATTATACCGCTATTATTTTAGCTGCGGGTAAGGGTACCCGCATGAAATCGTCTTTGCCAAAAGTGCTACACCCTATTGGCGGGTTGGAAATGCTGGGTCATATTTTGACGACCACAGAAAAAGCAGGGCTGCATCACGCCATTATTGTCATCTCGCCCGACCAAGAACCTATTGAGCACTTTATCAAGCGGCAAAAAGCTGACATTCAAACCGCCATTCAGGCACAGCAAAATGGCACGGGTGATGCCGTCAAAGCCGCTATGCCTTTGTTAGGTGATAGTGAGCGGGTGTTAATTATGTTTGGTGATACGCCGCTCATGCGCCCAGAAATTTTACAAAATATGTTGTCCGCAGACGGCGATTTGATTGTGCTTGGCTTTGAACCCGACAATCCAGATGGTTATGGCCGTGTGATATTATCACCAAGCCAACAGCCGTCCCATATTATCGAGCATAAAGACGCTGACGCTGAAACCCGCAAAACGCGTTTATGTAATGGCGGCGCGATGGTGGTTAATCGAGATGTGTTGGAAAACTGCCTTACCAAGCTGGAAAATAATAATGCGCAAGGTGAATATTATTTGCCTGACCTTGTGGCTTTAGCTGTGGCGCAGGGATATCAAACAAATCTTGTGCGGGCCCATGCTGAAGATGTTTTGGGCGTTGACAGCCGCGTGGGGCTGGCTAAAGCAGAAGCGATATTTCAGGCGCGTAAGCGTCAAGCCTTTTTAGAACAAGGGGTCACAATGATAGATCCTGCGAGCGTTACCTTTAGCCATGACACACATATTGAACCCGATGTCACCATTGAGCCGCATTGTGTGTTTGGGCCGAAAGTTGTGATTGAGTCTGGCGCGGTGATAAAGGCATTTACCCATTGTGAAGATGCGGTGATTGGGCAGGGCGCCATGATTGGACCTTATGCGCGGCTGCGACCCGGCACGCAATTAGCCAAAAATGTTAAAATCGGCAATTTTGTTGAGACCAAAAATGCACAGATTCATGAAGGCGCGAAGGTTAATCATTTATCCTATATTGGTGATGCCGAAATTGGCGCCGCCGCTAATATTGGAGCCGGCACCATCACTTGCAATTATGATGGCTTCAATAAACATAAAACTGAGATTGGGGCTGGCGCTTTTATTGGCTCTAATAGCTCGCTGATTGCGCCAGTTAAAATTGGTGATGGCGCCTATATCGGCTCCTCAACAGCGCTCAGCGGGCAAGTCGAGGCTGATGCATTAGCCGTGACACGCGCACCCTTGCGGGCAATTGGGGGCTGGGCTAAAAAATTTCGTAACAAACAAAAAAGTAAAAAGGATTAACTATGTGCGGCATTGTCGGGATTATTGGTAACCAAGATGTGTCCATTTCTATTTTAGACGCCCTCAAGCGGCTTGAATATCGTGGCTATGATAGCGCGGGCATCGCAACTTTAATAAATAGTAATATCGACAGACGCCGCGCAGAAGGCAAGCTTAGCAATTTACAAATGCTGATGACGGAGCAACCTTTGGCGGGCAATATTGGTATTGGCCATACAAGATGGGCCACACATGGCGCGCCAACATCAAATAATGCGCACCCACATGCCAACGAAAATGTTGCTGTTGTGCATAATGGCATTATTGAGAATTACAAAGAACTCAAAAGCGAGCTTATCAGTCAGGGGACAAAATTTACAACCGACACTGACACTGAAGTGATTGTCCATTTGTTCTCAGCTTTTTATGAGCAAGAGCAGGATATTTTGAGCGCCGCGCAAAAAACATTTGATCAACTTGAGGGTGCTTTCGCACTCGGCATGTTGGTGAAGGGGCAGGAAGACAAAATGCTGGCAGCGCGTAAAGGGTCGCCCCTAGCCATCGGGCATGGTGACGGAGAAATGTATATCGGCTCTGATGCTTTCTCGCTTGCGCCACTTACCAATCGTGTGACCTATCTCAATGATAATGACTGGGCCGTTTTGACCCGTGAAAGTTTGACCATTTTTGATGGCGAGGGCAATCAAGTCTCACGCGATATGCAAATTGTTGATGCAGCGACATCTTTGGTCGACAAAGGCACACATCGGCACTTCATGGCAAAAGAGATTTTTGAGCAACCAGAAGTTATATCCAATAGTTTTGCGCATTACATTGATGCGGCGCGTGATGCAATTGTCATGCCCGATATGCCTTTCGACTTTAATAAAATAAACCGCATCACAGTGATTGCCTGTGGCACGGCTTATTATGCGGGTATGGTGTCTAAAAGCTGGTTTGAGAAAATTTCTCAAATTCCAACGGATTTAGATATAGCTTCTGAGTTTAGATATCGCGAAGCGCCGCTAGATGAAAACAGCTTGGCGATTTTTGTGTCTCAATCTGGTGAAACCGCAGATACTTTAGCGGCCTTAAATTATTGCAAAGAGCATCATGTTAAAACTTTGTCGGTTGTGAATGTGATGCAAAGCTCCATCGAGCGTGAATCTGATGTGACCTTGCAAACTTTTGCGGGGCCTGAAATTGGTGTGGCCTCGACCAAAGCCTTTACATGCCAGCTTGCCGTTTTACTGAGTCTTGCGGTTTTTGCCGCGCAACAAAAAAACCTGCTTACCCCTGCGCAAGTAACAGATCATATCCAGTCCTTTATGAGCGTGCCGCGTCTGGCTGGGCAAATGCTTAAAGCCAATGAGGCGATTGAAGAGATTGCCATTAACGCTCTTAGTAAGTCGGAAAATGCGATTTATATTGGACGACAATCCATGTATGCCTTGGCGCTTGAAGGGGCTTTGAAGTTAAAAGAGATTTCATATATTCATGCTGAAGGTTTTGCGGCGGGCGAGCTCAAACATGGCTCAATCGCATTGATAGATGAAAATATGCCCATCATTGCATTGGCCACGAATGAAGATATTTCGAGCAAAACTGTTTCCAATGTGCAGGAAGTGCTGGCCCGCAAAGGCAAAGTGATTTTAATCGGCACAGAAGAAAATGCAGCGCAATTAGATGAGGTGGCCGAAAAACTTATTTTGCCTGATGTCGCGTCTGCCATTGCCCCCATTTTATATGCAATCCCTTTGCAGCTGCTGGCCTATCACACAGCTGTTGCCAAGGGCACTGATGTTGACCAGCCCCGCAATCTGGCAAAGTCCGTCACAGTGGAATGATACAATAGTGAAAGTTTACCTATTTCTTTTAGCGGCCATTTTATTTGAGGTCATTGGCACGATGCTTCTGCCAGCCTCACAAAATTTCACACGGCCATTACCGAGTGCTATTCTGATGATCTCATATGGCATCGCTTTTTATCTTCTCACTTATCTGGCACAAAAACTCCCCCTATCTATTCTTTATGCTTCTTGGGCGGGGCTTGGCGTCTTCTCTGTCGCAGTGTTGAGTTATATTTTTTATAAGCAAACACTTAACTGGCAGACAATTATCGGTTTATTTTTAATTGTTATCGGCGTCATAATTGTGAACCTTTATAAAGGGCAGGTTCAATAGTTATTCAAAAACTCTGCTCGACAAGAATTATGGGACATAAAGGCTGTGAGCGACAATGAAACCTTGACGTTTCACATGTCAGCTTTATCTATCAACCTATACAGATAATGAGAAGAAAACCGTATATGGAAAACCTGACCGTCTATTATAATGGAAGCTGTTCAATTTGCGGGCCAGAGGTTCAATATTACCAAAAACTCGCCGTCACGCATGCGCGCGCCATAGAGTTTGTTGATATATCAACACATTGCCCCGTAAAGTTTCATCAAGATGATATGTTCCGCTCTTTTCATGTCGAGGACAGCGAGGGAACCCTTTATAAGGGATTAGAGGCTTTCTTGATGCTTTGGGCGCAATTGCCAAAATTCCGTTATTTGGCCATTATTCTCAGCTTCCCAATATTGAAACAAATCGCATCTATCGTGTATGCATATATATTAGCCCCATGGTTATATCGCCGGTTTATGAAAAATTCGAAATTTTAATTGCGAGAAACCAGCTCCTCCTTTAGTTTTTAAGAACAACCTAGAAGTAAAGATGGCCCATGACTGATCCACTCAATGACCCGCTCAATGACCCCCTTCATGAAACCAAAACCAAACGCGGCTTTTTTGGGGCTTTGCGCACTTATTTTCTAACCGGCCTGGTCGTCACAGGCCCTGTTGGTTTAACTTTTCTGCTCATTACATGGGTGATTGATTTGCTTGATGGCTGGTTTAAGCCCTTATTACCAGCGCAGTTTCAGCCTGAACAATATTTGCCTTATGACATACCGGGTGTTGGGCTTGTCGTTGCGCTTATTATTGTATTGCTG
Organism: Parvibaculaceae bacterium; assembly: GCA_965217015.1. Lineage (GTDB taxonomy): Bacteria > Pseudomonadota > Alphaproteobacteria > RS24 > RS24 > JAYQKL01. Next base: position 597,602 of record OZ244224.1, read on the forward strand.
GTTGGCGGGTTTACCGCAAATTTCTTGGGGCGGCGTCTGATTGCGATTGGCGATAATATTATCACGCAAATGCCAGCCATAGGCACGGTCTATAATGCTTTGCGCCAAATTTTTAAGGCCGCGATAGATAATAACCGCTCATTTTCAGAAGTCGCCATGATTGAATATCCCCGCAAAGGTGTTTGGGCAATTGGTTTTGTCACCAATGATATTGAAGGACAAATTGCCAATCAGGTTGGTGGCGAAACCATTGCTATTTTCCTGCCGACAACGCCAAATCCAACCTCAGGCTTTTTGCTCTTCTTACCAAAAGAAGATGTAAAAATTCTAGACATGACAGTCGAAGAGGGCGCACGCCTAGTGATTTCAGCTGGCCTGACAAATGAAGAAAAATCTAACCTGATGCCAGCAAGCGAATAGCCTCGTCGCGCCGGAATAAATACAATAAATGTCGCAAAGCTTTGCCACGCGGGCTTTTAAGCTCAGGGTCTTGTTTCAAAATCAGGCGGGCATCATCGTGAATAGCAGGCAATAAATTAGCGTTCACTTCCAAATCCGCAATCTTAAAAACAGGTAAACCGCTTTGGCGCGTACCGAGCAATTCTCCAGCACCACGCAGGCGTAAATCTTCTTCTGCAATCAAAAACCCGTCTTCAGTCTCGCGCATAATTTTTAATCGCGCTTCGGCAGTTTTGCCCAAAGGTGATTTATAAACAAGTACACAGGAAGATTTATCGTCCCCTCGGCCAACCCGACCACGCAATTGATGCAGCTGGCTTAAGCCAAAACGCTCCGCATGCTCAATAATCATCACCGTCGCCTCAGGCACATTGACGCCCACCTCAATCACAGTTGTCGAAACCAGCAACGAAAACTCGCCTTTTTGAAAAGCGGCCATCACTTTATCCTTTTCAGCCGCTTTCATTTGCCCATGAATTAAACGCACCTTATCACCATAAATTTTCTGCAGAGCTTTGGTGCGCTCTTCAGCTGCTGCTAAATCCAGCACCTCACTTTCAGCAACAAGCGGACAGACCCAATAAGCGCGCTTGCCCGCTTGAAATAAATGATTAAGACGCGCCACCAAATCATCTAGGCGCTCAAGCGGAATAAGGCTGGTTTCTATGGGCTTGCGACCAGGTGGTTTCTCCGTCATGCGCGACACATCCATATCGCCATAAACAGCCAGTGTTAGCGTGCGCGGAATAGGGGTCGCCGTCATGACCAGAATATCCGTCGCTTCCCCTTTTTGCGATAAACGCATGCGTTGGTGAACACCAAAACGGTGTTGTTCATCAACAACCGCCAACCCAAGATTCTCAAAAGCAACATCATCTTGAAACAAAGCATGTGTGCCGATGACAATATGGGTTTCACCCGCCGCAATATCAGCCAAAATTTCTGCCCGTTTCGTGCCTTTATCACGCCCCGTTAAGAGCGCAGCCTTTAGCCCTAATATGTCGCAATAGGCAAAAATTGTTTCGGCATGCTGGCGTGCTAAAATTTCAGTCGGTGCCATAATCGCGGCTTGCGCCTTGTTTTCAACAGCTGCCAACATCGCCAAAAAAGCAATAATGGTTTTGCCGCTGCCAACATCACCCTGAAGCAAACGCAGCATGCGCTTATCGCTGCTCATATCCTGCAATATGTCGTTCAGCGAATCTTCCTGACTGGTCGTCAGGGCAAAGGGAAGGGCAGCCAATATTTTGTCAATCAAACTGCGATTAGCGGGCATTGCACGCCCCGCTTTTGCCCGCCGGTTGGCCCGCACCAAGCTCAATGCGAGCTGATTGGCCAGTAATTCATCATAAGCCAAACGCTCACGGGCTGGGTTGCTTGGCAATAAATCTTCAGTGTTTTTTGGCCGATGCGCCATTTCCAGACTGGTTTTCCAACTCGTCCATTTTTGCTTTTGCAACCAATGCTCATCTTGCCATTCAGGCAAGTCAGGCAGATATTTTATCGCTTCTCGGCAGGCATTGCCAAACACCTTGCGACTCACACCCGCCGTTAAAGGATAAGTTGGCTCAATAATCGGCAATTCGGCAAATTCAGCCTCAGTTAAAACATGGTCAGGGTGTACCATTTGCAAACTATCGCGAAAGCGCTCAACCCGCCCTGAAACAATTCTTGTTTGCCCAATTGGCAAAGACTTTTTAAGCCAGTCTGCGCGGGCATTAAAATAAACAAGGGAAATAAAACCACCCTTAGTTTGGCATAAAATACGATAGGGCAAACCCCGCCGCCGGCTTTCCTCATGTTTGATAATCTCCACCTCAAATGTCGCAACTCGGCCTTCTTCTGCCGCGCTCACAGTTGGGCGATAATTGCGGTCAATAATGCCGCGGGGAAGATGCAAGCACATATCAATGAGGGCTGGGCCGCAAAGTTTTTCCAACAAAACAGCCATTTTTGGACCTATCCCCTTCAGATTAGAGGTCTCTTTGAACAGTGGATTTAAAATTTCAGCGCGAATGATAAGCTCCTTAAACAGCGCAAATTTAGCATATTTTATGTTTTTTTATAAAATATAGCATTTGTTTCTTTTCTTTTCATCTGAACTCATTAGATATATAGAAAAGCTGAAAATAAGATTGAAAACACAAATGTTAAGGTATCGGCATGTCCTCTTTTTCTGCCCAATTAGACGAAAAACGCAAAAAGCTCTATTTCCGATCCTGCCATCGCGGCATTAAGGAAATGGATATTATCTTTTCGAAATTCGCTGAAACTGTTTTAGCAGATATATCAGATGATGAGCTTTCAGATTATGAGCGCATTTTAGAGCTGCCTGATACAGATTTATTTGCTTGGGCGACAGGCCGACAAGAATTGCCTCAAGAATACCGCTCGCCATTACTTGATCAATTACTTAGCCTCGAGCATATGAAAATATAAAAATATTATGTCCGATACTAAAATTTTATCTCACAAAACCCTCGCAGGTGTGCCAGAGGGATTTGATGCTTTAGTATTATCCGATTTAGCGAAACAAAATTTCGCAGCCGATAAAACCGCCATTATCCATATCGCACATGATGCGAAACGCATGGACAGCATTGCCAAGGCCGTGCAGTTTTTTGCGCCTGAGATAGAAATTATCCTTTTTCCGGCATGGGATTGTTTGCCCTATGACCGAATTGGGCCGCAGGCCAGTATCATTGCGCAACGCATGTCCTCATTAGCGCGCTTTTTACAGCCAACTGAAAAACCACGCCTCGTGCTAACAAGTATCAATGCCGTCACACAAAAAGTGCCGCCACGCGCGCTTGTTGAGACCGTTTCTTTTTCTGCACGCCCCGGCGCTTTGGTCGATACGGACAAGCTCATTCAATTTCTTGTGCGCAATGGGTATAACCGATGTTCATTGGTGACCGAACCGGGTGATTTTGCCGTGCGCGGCAGTATTGTTGATTTGTTTCCACCGGGTGAAGAAAAACCGATACGGTTGGATTTTTTTGGTGAGGCGCTCGAGACCATTCGCTATTTTGAACCTGAAACGCAACGCACGATTGGTCAAGTTTCTAAACTAGAATTGGTTGGCGCAAATGAAATCCAGCTTGATGAAACCAGCCGTGCTAAATTTCGTCGCAATTATATTGCACAGTTTGGGGCGGTAGCAGACACCGATAATCTTTATGAAACCATAAAGCAGGGCCAGCGTTATGGCGGTATGGAACATTGGTTACCGCTTTTCTATGATGAGTTGGAAACACTGTTCGATTATGTTGAGCCAGCAAATATAACCTATGACCATTTGGTGAATAACGCCATTTTAGAGCGCCAAAATCAGGTGCGTGATTATTATGAAGCGCGTCAGCAGGCCAATCAAATTGCACAGCAAAATAACATGCCAATCAGCAAACATTTGGAGCCTGAAGCGTTATATTTGATGGAAGAGGATTGGCAATCGCTTATACAAGCGCGACAACCAACGCAAATCACCCCCTTTTTGGAAGCCGAACATGAAGCCGAGCATGTTTATGCGTTTTCAGCCCGTATGGGGCGCAATTTCTCTGCTGAGCGGGCAATGGAAAAGGTCAATATTTTTGACCTGTTAGCGGCGCATATTAAAGAAAAACAAACACAAGGGAAGCGGGTGGTTTTGGCTAGCTGGAGCGATGGCGCACGCCAAAGATTACAAAGCCTGCTTGAAGAGCACGACCTACAAAACACAGTGTTACATGATGACTGGGCGCAATGTTTGGCCTTGCCCATTGATAAACTTAGTTTGATTATTTTAGAGTTAGAGACCGGTTTTGAAACAGACGATGTTTGCTTCATCGCGGAGCAGGATATTTTTGGTGACCGGCTTATCCGGCGGAAGAAAAATAAAAAAGCGGCGAATTTCTTAACCGAGGCCTCAAGCCTATCGCCTGGAGATTTGGTTGTGCATGTTGAGCATGGGGTAGGGCGTTTTCAGGGCCTTGAAACCATTACTGCGGCGGGGGCACCGCATGATTGTTTGAAAATCATCTATCGCAATGATGATAAATTATATCTACCAGTAGAAAATATCGAACTCTTGACCCGTTATGGCCCAGACGATATTGGCACGCAGCTTGATAAGCTCGGTGGCGTTGGCTGGCAGTCGCGCAAAGCCAGACTTAAAAACAAGCTGAAAGATATTGCTGATGAATTGATTAAAATTGCCGCCGCGCGCAAATTACGGCAAGGCGAAATTATGGAAACACCGCAGCCCTTATATGACGAATTTGCCGCGCGGTTTGCCTATGATGAAACTGAAGACCAGCTAGATAGCATAGACGCTATTATGTCAGACCTGAGCAGTGGAACACCAATGGACAGACTCATTTGTGGCGATGTTGGATTTGGTAAAACAGAAGTTGCTCTGCGCGCCGCTTTCATCGCAGCGTTTTCATCAACCCAAGTTGCTATCATCGCGCCAACCACATTATTGGTACGACAGCATTTAAAAACCTTTCAGACTCGTTTTGCGGGCATGCCTGTTAATATTCGTGCGCTTTCAAGACTGGTTTCAAAAAAAGATGCCGATGAAACCAAAGCAGGGCTAGCAAATGGCACTGTTGATATTGTGATTGGGACGCATGCATTGCTGAGCAAAAGTATCAGCTTTCAAAATTTGGGGCTGGTGATTGTTGATGAGGAACAAAGATTTGGCGTCACTCACAAAGAACAGCTTAAGAAATTGCGGCATGAGGTGCATATGCTCACGCTCACCGCAACGCCAATACCGCGCACGATGCAACTTGCGTTAACAGGCGTCCGCGATTTATCTCTAATTTCTACGCCGCCTGTTGACCGCCTGGCGGTACGCACATTTGTGACGCCATTTGATGCTGTCATTATTCGTGAGGCGCTTTTGCGCGAGAAATACCGAGCAGGACAGAGCTTTTTCATTTGCCCGCGCATTGCAGACCTTGACGAGGCGGCGGAATTTTTACGCACGCATGTACCAGAAGTTAAATTTATCATCACGCATGGGCAGCTTGGCAGCCAGCAACTTGAAGAGCGCATGACAGCTTTTTACAATGGTGATTATGATATTTTGCTGTCCACCAGCATTATTGAAAGCGGTATTGACATTCCATCTGCCAATACAATGATTATTTACCGTGCGGATATGTTTGGTTTAGCCCAACTTTATCAAATGCGCGGCAGGGTGGGGCGGTCAAAAAACCGCGCCTATGCTTATGTGACCTTTGATGAAATGCGTCCGCTCACCGAAACCGCTGAAAAGCGGCTCAAAATTTTACAATCTTTGGATAGCTTGGGCGCGGGCTTTACGCTTGCCAGTCATGATTTAGACTTGCGCGGCGCGGGTAATTTATTAGGTGAAGAGCAATCTGGCCATATTAAAGAGGTTGGGTTTGAGCTTTATCAAAATATGCTTGAAGAGGCAGTTGCCAATCGTCAGGGGGAACAAAAAGACGAAACTTGGTCGCCACAAATAAACATTGGCGCGCCGGTTTTACTGCCAGAAACATATATTCAGGATTTTGATATTCGTATCGGGCTTTACCGCCGCTTATCAAGCTTAGAAGACCGCGCTGAAATTGAAAGCTTTGCGGCTGAGATGATTGACCGCTTTGGTGATTTACCGGAAGACGCCGAGAATTTGATAAAAATTATTGAGATTAAAGCGCTGTGCCGTGCCGCTGGCGTTGAAAAACTTGATGCAGGCTCAAAAGGCATGGCTATTCATTTCAGAAAGAAAGAATTCAGCAATCCAGAAGGGCTGATAAATTTCATCAGTGAATATCCTGACCGCATTAAAATTCGTCCAGACCAAAGCTTGCTCTATAAGGCTGATATGCCGTCCGAGAGCGAGCGATTGGATAAGTCAAGGAAACTGATTGAGAAAATGGCTCATCTGGCGCAAAACTCTTTAAGTTGAGAGGCTATTTTTCTGCCGCTCTATATGCTAGGTAAAGATATGATTATCGACAGCCATTGCCATTTAGATTACCCCGATTTCGCGGCGGACAGAGACGCTGTTATCCAAAATGCGCGCGCGCAGGGCGTTGGCATGATGCTGACAATCTCATGTAAAATCACAGAGTCTGAGAAAATCATCGCACTCGCTGAAGACTATGATGATGTTGTCTGTTCAATTGGAATCCACCCGCATGAAGCTGGCAATGAACCAGAAACAGATGCTGAGAAGCTGGTGGACATTGCCAAGCACCCCAAAGTTGTTGGGATTGGTGAAACCGGCCTTGATTATTATTATGAACATAGCCCGCGGGCGCAACAAAAACGCAATTTCCATCACCATATAAATGCGGCGCGCATATCAGGACTACCGCTGATTGTGCATGCGCGTGATGCTGATGAAGACACCGCAGATATTTTAGAAAGCGAATATAAAAATGGCGCTTTTCCGGGTCTTATCCATTGTTTCACTGCCGGGCCTGAACTCGCCAAGCGCGCTTTGGATATGAATATGTATATTTCCATCTCTGGCATTGCGACATTTAAGTCGGCAGGGGATTTGCGCGAAGTCATCAAAACAGTGCCGCTTGAACGATTGCTGGTAGAGACTGACGCTCCATGGCTGGCGCCTATGCCGCATCGTGGCAAACGAAATGAGCCTGCTTTTGTTAAACATACAGCCGCTTGTGTTGCTGACATAAAAGGGGTGAGTGCTGAGGAAATAGAAACCATCACCACGCAAAACTTCTTCCGCCTTTTTACAAAAGCACAAATGCCCCAGCCTGCAAAAGGCACAAGCGCATGAGTTTAAGCTTTAGGATATTAGGTTGTGGCTCTTCAGGTGGCGTGCCGCGCATTGATGGCGATTGGGGGGCGTGCGACCCAAATAACCCCAAAAACAAACGAAGCCGCTGTTCATTGCTGGTCTCGCGTGAACACAATCATGAAATCACAAATCTGCTGATAGACACCTCACCTGATATGCGCGAGCAGCTTATCGCGGCGCAAGCCAAACATATTGACGGGGTTTTGATAAGTCATGACCATGCCGACCAAACACATGGTATTGATGATTTGCGCGCGCTAGTCTATCGCTATCGCAAACGCATACCCGTTTGGATGGATACAGCCACATCACAAACGGTTACCAGTCGCTTTGAATATTGTTTTCAAGAAATTAAAAACAGTGGCTACCCTTCCATTTTGGAAGAAAAAAGAATCCATGAAAACCTTGAACCCATTTGTGTGGAAGGGGCAGGGGGTAGTATCGAGGCTCAGCCCTTTTATCAAGAGCATGGGCGTATTCAATCGCTTGGCTTTCGAATTGGTGAAGTTGCGTATTCTTCAGACATTAGTGATTTGCCCAAAACCAGCTGGCCTTATTTTGATGGGGTTAAAATTTGGGTGGTCGATGCCTTGCGCTACACACCGCACCCGACGCATTTTCATTTAGAAAAAACCATTGAAATGGTAAATAAATTGAATATTGAGCAGGCGATTTTGACCAATTTACATATCGATTTAGACTATAAGACACTGTGTGACGATTTACCAAAAAACATCCGCCCCGCTTTCGATGGTATGGTTTTTTAACAACAAAGTGGTTTATTAACACCGAATATTGTCTATTATTACTGACGCGTGTCGTTGATTAGCTTATCGTGTTTGCGGGAGTCAGAATATTGCGTAACGGATTTTCATTGATAGAGCTCTTAGTCGTGGTGGCCATTATTGGTATTTTGGCTGCCGTGGGCATTGTGGGCTATTCTAATTATATTGAGCAAACGAAAGCCGAAGCAGCTACCGCAAATGCAGATATGATTAATCGGTCTTTTGAGCAAGATTTTATCGCCATCACAAATGACCTTGGTGGGCCATCGCAAATTGCCCAAACACCAGCCAATACGGTTACAAAAGACGACCAGTGCATTGAATATGTGAAAAAGGCTGTTGCGAATATCAATGACAGCACAAATATAAAAAACAGTTATGACGACACGATTGCCTATGCCGTTAATTTGCATAATGACCCATCGCAAACATTAAGCTCCTACGATTCCATTAAGCCCGGTCAAATGGGTATGCAATGTGCTAATCCAGAGGCTGAGTTAACCAGTAATGATTTTTATATTCACAGATGCGTTTGCACTGGCAGCGAGGACTGCACCTTGCACACATTTAGATATAATGACAGCTCGCAAGAAACCTCTGATTATGAAGATGAAGTTGCGGATACAACTGATTACAGTGTCGATCCGGTTGTGGTGACAGATGATACATTACGCTGGCGCACGGGCTCAGGTAATATTCCTGGTTCAACTGACGCGGTTAAAGGGTCGATTAAACTCGGCCCGCATTTGCCAGATTGGGTATGCCCAAAGGCTGATTATTTTAACTAATGTGCTAAAATCCGCCTGTGATAATTGGGTGACAGTTAGTTCTGCCAAAGCAAATTCATCGAAAATTTTAGTTGTGAGGGCTTAATAAATAAGTCTATCTTAGTTAGATATTTGAGTATATGGGGTAGGGTAAATGCGTATACAACATCAATTCGGTATTTTTTGTCTGGCTTTATTAATAGGTGTGGTAACCGCCAATGCCGCTTTCAAATCATCATCAACAGGGCGTGGCACCTCAAAGCCTGCACCACCTGCGGTTTGTGTCGGTGACCCTGGAACCAATCAGCCATGTGTGCTGACAGATGACTCTGTCGCTTTTGGCAAGGTTGCCGACTTAAAAACAAAAGTAGCTGCCGGCACGGCAACAAAAGCTGATTTTGAAGCGCTAGGCATTACCATTAGCTCTGATGTTGATCTTGATGACGCAGATACAATTGCTTATTTGAATGCAAAAATTAACGCGATTGTGACTTCTGGTAACCTAACAAGTTCAAAAAAACCATCTGACCTTGAGACAACGGTGAATACGGCAACAACCGCCAATGTTGCCCTCTGGACGATATATCAAACCTCTATCAGCGCGGTGGGTTATCCAACCAGTGGATTAACAACAAGCTTGCTCAATAATGCTGGTGTCAGCTCAACAATTTTAAGCGACACCGATACAACTCTTTCAAACCTGCAAAGCAACATTACCAGCTCCGGCTTGTCCAGCTCATTATCAGCTTCCGATGTTGAAAACTGGATTGTTGATGCGGCAGGCTTTTCTGGCACGACCACTTATGCACAAGTTCAAACAGCAACAACAAATGGCTGGTCTATCGCTAACTTTAAAACGGCATCAAGCCTCGGATATAGCACCAGCAGCGCAGATAATACTTTATTTGGCGAGGCTCTCGGCTCAAGCTATACCGCCCATTGCCGTGCTGAAATTGACGATGACAGCGCCTCATGCTCAGATTTAACCAAAACACAATTCAATTCCGCAAAAAGCGGTTCTGCCTTACTCGCTACCAAGAAAACCAAAGTTACGGCAGGCACTCTGGTTCTGTCTGACTTAACCGAGCTTGGCTTGACGACCACAGCGCTTGGGTCTAATCCGCAGCAGTGGCAGATTGATTATTTAATGACTCAATTAGGCACTGGAAATAGCGTGACAAAAGCTGATTGGCAAACAACCATAACAGCCTTTAACAGCTCTACGGCTGCCCTTTGGAAGATTGCTCAGATACAGTCAGGGGCATCTGACCACCCAACAAGTGACCTTTCTGTGTCATTGTTAACAGGGGCAGGGGTCAGCAGCAGCTACACGGGTATATCAAATATCCAGACTTTATTGCAAGGCGTCATCACAAATGCGACTTATACGCAAAGCTCTGATGTCACGAGTGCAAGCGCTTTGGACACTTGGATCGCTGGCCTTATCAACCCAAGCTGGAGCACAACACCAGCAACGAGCTTCTCAAAAGCAGAAGATACAGTTGATAGCACAGGTGACCAAATTGTGTTAACACCCGCTTCTGTTGATAGCACAGCAACCATAACCTATACATTATCAGGTGATGATGCGTCTGATTTCAGCGTATCTGGCGGCACTGTCACTGCGGCTGGCACAATTTCACCAGACACATATAGCTTTACAGTAACCGCATCAACGGCCTATTCAACAACATCAATTTCGCGAGATTTTACGCTAACTGTGCCTGACCAAGTGGCGCAATCAAGCCTGTCTATTTCGACGACCTATGTCAATGTGAGCGCGACAAAAACCTTAGCTACTAGTGGTGGCTCTGGCGATGGCGCCATTTCATACACAGTCACAAGCGGCAGTTGCACCGTATCTGGCAGCACCTTAACAGGGGCTAGCAGTGTTGGAAATTGCACCGTGAAGGCGACAAAAGCCTCAACACTTTCATATGAAAGTGCCTCTGTAACAAAAGTGATTAAAGTCGTTACAACATTAGCTATTAACCCAAGTAAAAAATATACTGATGGAAAATGCGGCAGTGGCTGGCATACCCAGGAATTTGCTATTTCTGGCGGGCAATCACCATATCATATGGTAGCTGCTGGTTGGAAAGTAACGCAGGCGTCAAATGTACCAACAGGTAGCGGTCTATCCGGCTATATATCCAGAGCTTATAGTTCAGGCGGCCTAACAACATCACAATCCTCTATAAAAGGTATCAGAGAGTTCCAAAGACAGTCCATTACAGGCAATAAATTAAAAGGACGCTACAGATGGACAATGAATTACAATGGTAGCAGCTCGAATAATTGGATTAACATGAAAGTTGAAGATGCTGTTGGCCAGACTAAATGGTTCGCCTGGGAACTTGATTGCTAATAACGTGAAGGGAGTCACATTATGAAAAAGTCTTTATTTTTATCAACCGCCATTTTAACGGCAGCAATATCAGCAGCGTCAGCAAATTCAATTGTTTCTGATGTCTGTGTGTCAGCTGACGATGATAATTATACACTGACAGTTACAACTGAGTCTGCATTATCCTCATCAGCGGTAATTAATTGGGATGGTAGCGCATTAACTGGACCGTTTACGCTGTCAAACAGCAATACATCCATTAGCGTCACAACAACGATTGCGCCTTGTGCTGAAGAAGGTACCATTACAATCACCGACAATGGAGTGACTTTCTAATAGAGCAATCTAATAGAGCAATTAAAAATTTGTCATAATATAAATTATGCGAAAAATGGATTGCTAATAAAAAGAAAGCGCAGATTTGTCTCTGCGCTTTTTTTATGCCCTCTTGATTTGGTGAAAAATGATCAAAGACCACGCCGGCGCAGAACATACCAAACACATATCGCACCCACCATTTTCCCAGCAATGGACATAATAATATTTGGTACAGTAAAAGAACCAGTGACTAAGTTTTCAGCCAAAAACAAAAAGCTTGTCGTATCAATTGGCGCCGCGATAGCGGAAGATAATAAAACCCGTGATGACAGCCTTAATTTAGAAAAAGTGTAAAGCGCCCAATCCACCAATTCTGCGATAGCAAAAGCTGTGCCGCTCGCGATGGCAAGCTCTGGCCCTGTCGTCCATAAAGTTAGGCACAGGCCGATAAACATTGCGATAAGCACCTGATGACCGATTTCGCGCTGGGCAAAGTCTCGCACAACCAGCACAAGACCTGTGATGATGGTCACCGGATTAAACGCCCAGCTTGGAATAAGCTCAATCATTGGCGCCCAACTGAAAGTCCAGTTAATAAACGGGACCAGCAAAATATAGAGCAGCGCATATTTAACGGTAAACAGGCTGGCAGGTGGGGTTTTATTCATAGAATGACTCACACTTTATTCAGCGTTTATAATAAGCTGGAAATGAGAGATAAAAAAGGGTTTCACCCTTAAAAAAACAGGCTTATTTGCGCGTTAATTGCGGATAAAACAGAAACAAGAAGAAAAAGACAAAAGCCAATAACGCGCCAATCCCATACATCACACTGAGTTTTTCATAAGCCCCCTCATTGCCAATGACATAGCTTGCCACTGAGGGCCCCAATGCCGAACCAAACAACCCTGCCCCTGCATTCAAGCTCAACAGACGCCCCTCCCCGTCGCGGCGCGCCACCACGCCAATAATAAACGGGTCATTAAAGTTTTGCGCAAACCGAAAAAGAATAAATATGAGCGCAAAAGCACTCGGCATTGTTGTTTGCGGAATGAGAATGCCTGCCAGTAACAAGCATGCAGTGGCCAGCAAGATGGGCTTAAAACTGCCAAATCTATCTCCAATAATGGCTGCAATCGCCGCACCTGTGATGCCAAAAAAGGTGCCAACCGCCAAAACATAGCCTATCTCACCTTTGGTGAGGCCACTGGCCAGACCAATTCGCTCTGAAAATGTCCACATAGCCGCGCTAACAATACCAAATGATAAAGAAAATAATATCAATAGGATAAAGTCGTTATTTAAAGCTTTGGATTCAGACTTTTCTGCTGATTTTAAGTCTGGTAACCCACGCAACCCAAACAAACCGAGCAAGGATAGACCGCTCAAGGCCAGATATACATATGCCACACCGCCGCGCGCGGTCAAAATTGGAAAAAACAAATAGACAATAATGCCAAACGCTGAGACCGACAAAATCGCTAAAGCAGTTAATCGCTCTGGCGACATAGCGGTTGCCAGCACCCGCGCCAATATGGCGGTCAATAGACCAGCACTTATGCCCACAACAAAGCGCGTACTCAAAAGCAGTGTTTCATGCAGCATAAAGGCTGAAATAAATTGACTTAAAGCGAGCATAAACACAGCCAAAGGGGCGACTTTCTTCACATTTATTTTATCGAGAAATGTTGAGGCTAAGGTCGCGCTTATGGCCATGCCGAGCAACTCAAGTGTTCCGACCAGACCGACATTACCAGGCAAAAACCCGCGATAATCTATCAAAGCGCCAATCGCTATCGGCAATGAGGTGAGTGTTTGATACCCTAAAATGGACAAGACCAATACAGGTATCAACAGGTCACGAACAGAATACATATAACATCTCCCCCAAAGCGGCCTAATTTGTCAAACCAAGCGCCTTTATGCCATAGTCAAATAAGATTAAAATCACCAATGGCTTTGCTCTACTAGCTTTTATCTACTTATGGCGAAAAGACAAACAAAACATCAAATGTTGTAAAAAAATGCGAGAAAAAGAACCTATTCATAAATTATTAGAAATTATGGTCGCTTTGCGCACACCTGAGACTGGCTGTGCGTGGGACTTAAAGCAAGATTTCCAATCTATCGCGCCCTACACAATTGAGGAGGCTTATGAGGTCATTGATGCCATTGAACGCGGCGATATGGCAGAGCTGAAAGAAGAATTGGGCGATTTGCTTTTGCAGGTCGTGTTTCATGCCCGCATGGCTGAAGAGCAAAATATGTTCAACTTCAGTGATGTTGCGCAAGCCATAAGCGAGAAAATGGTCCGCCGTCACCCGCATGTGTTTCATGATAAAACAGACCCTTCAGCCCAAAAAGAAGATACTATTCGGCAAAATTGGGAGGAAATAAAACAAGCGGAGAAACGCGACAAAGGCAAAACCCAAGACAGTCTTTTAGATGACATTCCGCTAGCTCTGCCCGGTATGACCCGCGCCGTCAAATTGCAAAAACGGGCTGCCAAAACTGGCTTTGACTGGCAGGAAGCCGCGCCCATATTTGATAAGCTTGAAGAAGAAATCGCTGAATTAAAAGCCGCCCTTCAGGAAGCTGAAACCCCTCAGAAGCAAGCCCATATACAGGGTGAATATGGCGATATTCTTTTTGTCATGGCAAATTTAGGCCGACACTTAAAACTCGACCCCGAAAGCGCGATACGCACGACCAATCAAAAATTCACCAATCGGTTTCAATTCATGGAAGAAAAAGCCAAAGCCGACGACAAAGATTTATCTAACTACACGAGCGATGAATTGGAAAATCTGTGGCTGGCCGCGAAAAATGAAATTGGCTAAACCAGCTCACGCATAGCTGCTTGTAATTCGGGGTATTTCTTTTTGAACCGGCCGGTTGCGGTTTCTGAAAACAACACATCAATATGCTGCTGGCCCTCTTCATCAATTGACTGGTTTAATATTTTCCCATGCTCATGCAAATAATGCACAACCTCGCCTTGTGCGGGCGACAGGCTGATAGAAAAACACTGCGCACGGGCGGCAAAAAGATTAGAAAGGGCCTGCATAAAATCGTCCAGCCCCTCCCCTGTTAAAGCCGATGTCAATACAGCAGGCGGGGTTTGCCGGTCAGCCTTATTTTGATGAACCGCTTGCATTTCTGCTGGCAATAAATCCAATTTATTAAACACCTCAAGCACTGGTACATCTTTACGCACGCCCAATTCCTCAAGCACTTTCATCACATCATGCTTTTGCGCTTGCGTGTCGGTATGCGCAATATCGCGCACATGAACAATAATATCAGCGGACAGAACCTCTTCTAGTGTCGCCTTAAAAGCCGCCACCAGCATGGTCGGCAATTCAGACACAAAACCCACTGTGTCCGATAAAATAATTTTTTGTCCGCAATCTAATTTAATTTTGCGTAAAGTTGGGTCCAAAGTGGCAAACAGCATGTCTTTGGCCAAAACCTCTGACTGGGTGAGCTGGTTGAACAAAGTTGATTTGCCCGCATTGGTATATCCCACCAAAGCCACAATCGGCCATGGGGCTTGCTCCCGTGTTTTGCGATGCAACCCACGCGTGCGCACAACAGACTCCAGCTTCTTTTTCACGCTTTGTATGCGGGTTTGCAACATGCGACGGTCAGCCTCAATCTGGGTTTCACCCGGGCCACCAACAAACCCTAGCCCGCCTCTTTGTCGCTCAAGGTGTGTCCATGAGCGCACCAACCGACTTTTTTGATAGGTTAAGTTTGCCAATTCAACCTGCAACCGCCCTTCCCGCGTGGCGGCACGAGCACCAAAAATCTCAAGTATCAAACCCGTTCTGTCGAGAACCTTAACCCGTAATTCTTTTTCTAAATTGCGTTGTTGTATCGGCGTTAGGATCGTATCTAGGATCAACAAATCGGCTTGATGATGCGAGATTAAATCTTTGCAGGCCTCAACCTGACCGCCACCCAATAAGGTTGATGGTCTGGGTTTTGGCACAGGCTGAATCGCTTGGTGACGAATATCAAGCGCAATTGCTTGCGCAAGCGAAACCGCCTCTTCAAGGCGTGAAGAAGCCGTTCGGGTAGATTGAACAAACCGAATTTCAGGGTGAAGAATAAGCGTGCGCGTGTTTTTGGTAAGCGCATTATTATTGTTATTTTGCTCGCTAACTATTCCTCTCCCTCGCTTTCGCCATCAAATATTTGGATCGGGTGATTTGGCATGATGGTTGATATAGCATGCTTGTAAACAAGTTGTGAATGTCCGTCTCGCGCTAGCATCATGCAAAAATTATCAAACCAGGTAACAACCCCAGCTAGTTTTACTCCATTTACAAGAAAAATTGTTAAAGGAAGTTTGTTTTTACGCACATGATTCAAAAACGCATCTTGCAGATTTTTTTCAGACATGGGTAAACCCCACTTTTCAGGCTAGGGATATGAGCCAATTATAATACGCCAGAAATGCTTCCCTATACATGACATTTCCGAACTTCTACCACTAGAAGTTGATTCATACTTACATATTTATCAGAAAAAATTAACTCAAAATTCAACTTTTGGTAGATTTTTTTTGATATTCATCAATTAGTTGTAAAGATAACGCACCGGGCTTGCCATTTTGAACCAGTTGCCCATCAATTTTTACAACCGGAAAAATCGTCATGGTCGACGCCGTGGAAAAAGCTTCTTTGGCCTGCTGCGCCTCTTCAATTGTAAAGGCGCGGGTTTCATAGGAAAGACCAAGCTCTAAAAGCGCTTCCATTAAAACCGCTCGTGTGATGCCGGGCAAAATATTAGCTTCTGCTTGGCGCGTCAGCAATACATTATCTTGGGTCACAATCCACGCATTTGTCGCCGCGCCTTCGGTCACAAAACCCTGCTCATCAACAAGCCACGCCTCTTGTGCCATTGCATTTTTGGCATGCTGGCGCGCAAGAATATTCGGCAAGAGTGAAATGCTTTTAATGTCACACCGCGCCCAACGCAAATCAGGGTGTGAAACAACTTCAATACCGTTTTCTCTGACTCTCTCAAGGTCTTGTGGATTTTGAGGCCGAACCGTAATCACCAATATTGGCTGCATATGATCTGGATAAATATGATTACGCGGCGCAACCCCGCGTGTAATTTGCAGATACACCACCCCAAAAGCACGCTCATGAGCCAGATTATTTTTGCGCATCGTCTCGCGTATGACCAGCTTAAGCGCAGCGCGTGAGATAGGCTGCGGAATACTGAGCTCATTAAGTGATTTTTCAAGCCGGTCTAGATGCGCATCTTCATCAACCAATTGCCCCTGCCGCAGCGCAAAAACCTCATACACTCCGTCCGAAAATTGATACCCGCGATCTTCTACATTTACCCCAGCCTGGGATAAAGGCAGATAATGACCGTCAACATAAGCAATTTGTGCCATTTATTAAATTCCACTGCGCCAATAAGCAGGATTGATTAACACCAAAACGACCAATAGTTCAAGCCGTCCAACAATCATCACCAATGCCATAAAAATGTGTCCGAATGAAGACATATCAGCATATAAGCTTGGAGCGCCAGCAATCATAGCCAAACCACCCGCATTGGTTATCGCAGAAAGCGTTGCAATCCACATTTGCTCAAAGTCAGAAAAAATAAACGCTGAACCAATTAAAACAAAAGCAAAAGCACATAGAAACAAAACAAAAAAGGCCCAAATTTCTTTGACTTGCTCAATTTCTACATGCCTATCGCCAAACTTAAAATGTTCAACCGCATGCTGATACGGCAAGATGCTCATCTGCCGCCAGATATGTTGAAGCAAAATAATAATCCGTAAAAACTTTAGCCCCCCTGCCGTAGATAAGGCCAGCCCACCAATCGCAACCGGAATAAAATAAAATAGCAGGCTAATCCCCACACCCGCATGCGCTGAATGATGAATGGGAAACGCTGTCGTCGTTATCAGACTTATAGCAAGTGTAAGCGCCTCCCCAAGCCTTGTATTTGGTACAGCTAAAAACAAAACCAGCATTAAAATCAACGCAAGCGCCAGAAATGGTTTTAATTCTGGGTCTTTATTTAATTCACGAAAACGCCCAACCATCAGTGCCTGATGGAGCGGATAACCTAATGCGCCTATGAGCATTAGCAGATTTAAAGTAAACAAAGCAAAAGCTGGTAAGCGGTCATATAGCGGGCTGGCATAGGTCACAAACCCCGTTGTTGAAATCGAGGAAAAAGTCAGACTGAGAGCGTCAAAAATAGGCAGACCACTTAAAATAAATCCAATAAAGCCCGCAATGGAGAAAAACAAATAAGGCAAAAAGACATATTTCATCGAGCGTTTAAGCCGCTGTGGCAATGTTTCATTTTCATTTTGACGCACAAGAACCGCTTTAACCTTCACACCGCCAATGCCAAATGAAGTAAAAACCGATACGGCAAATGTTAAAATGAGAATACCCCCAAACCAGGCCAGCACCCCGCGCCATAATAATAAGGCTTCGGATTGAAACTCAGGGTTTACATAAACGCTTGCGCCCGTTGTGGTTAAAGCGGAGACACCTTCAAAAAAAGCTTGGGAGAAACTCAAGCCCCCGCCCATACCAATCATAGGTATGCCGCCCAGAAAACCCAGAAAAATATAGGCCAAAGGAGCGAGCAGATATATTTCTGACTTCCGCAAGCGCTCTTTTGTGCCGCCTCGCCCAGTGAAAATCATGGCGCCAGAGATAAATAAAACAAATAAGGCTGTCAGAAAAAACTTTACGCTCTCATAAGGGTGGTCAATAAAAAAAGCCCATAAAGCAGGCAAAAGCATCAGGCCTGATAAAAACAGCCCTCCCCAACCAAGAGAGATAAGAATGCCGCCGAAACGCATATATTAATATTTCTCTAAACTGGAATGGAACATTTTTTCAATCCCCTCAACAGCTTCAGTCAAAATAAACATCACAATTCTATCACCAGCTTTGATTTCTGTATTCCCACGCGGAATCACAGTCTCGCCCATGCGGTCAATCAAGCCAATACGCATATTTTCATCAAAATCCAGTTGACGAATTTTTTTGCCAACAAGCGGCGAATTATCCGCCACTTCAGCTTCAATCATTTCAGCCGTCCCATCATCGACAGAATGGACGCTTTTAACCCGCCCTTTACGAATATGCGACAGAACAGACGAAACAGTCGTGGAACGCGGGTTAATCGCCGCATCAAGCCCGATAATGTTACTTATCGGTAAAAAACTAGCTTCATTAATTAAACACAAAGCGCGGTCACAACCTTGAGTGCGCGCCAATAAAGAAACCAGAATATTGATTTGGTCATCATTGGTTAAAGCTAAAATCAGCCCCGCATCGCGCACACCTGCCTCGGTTAAAAGCTCTGTGTCCAAACCGCTGCCATGCAAAACAATGGTCCGGTTCAAATCATCAGCCACATTTTTTGCCCGCTCAGAATCAGCTTCAATCACGCGCACCGAATAGCTGCTCCCCCTTTGCTCTAATTTACGCGCCACATAAGCGCCAACATTACCAGCTCCAACAATGATAATCTTAGCGGCTTCTTTTTCCTCATGCCCAAAAATCTTAAGTGTGCGCTCGGCGTCTTGTTCATCAGCGACAATAAAAACATCATCGCCAATTTCCATCGCATCATCATTGCGCGGAACGATAATATTGCCGTCTCTCTTAATCCCGACCACAACTGCTTTTAAATCAGAAAAAAGCTCTGTGAGCTGCTTTAAAGGCGTGTCAACCACTGGGCAATTTTCATCTAAATGCATGGCCAAAAATTTTTGCCGGCCGTCTGCAAAATTTGCTGAATCATAGGCACCAGGTATCGCCAATCGTTGCAGCACAGTCTCTGCGACCTCTTCTTCTGGCGAAATTATTTCATCAACCGGCAAGTCTTTATTGTCAAACAATCCGGCCCATTCTTTTTCTAAATATTTATGATCACGAATACGGGCAATTTTTTTCGAAACATCAAAAAGCGAATGCGCAATCTGGCAAATAACCATATTCACTTCATCGCTTGATGTAACCGCAATAATAATATCCGCCTGCCGGGCGCCCGCCATTTCCAGAACCGACGGATGCGCGCCATGCCCCTGAATAGCGCGCACATCAAGCGTATCATTAATCCGCTGAATGAGGGCTGGCTCTCTATCAACGACAGTTACATTATTACCTTCGGCAGCTAAATGCCGCGCAATACCAAAGCCAACAAGGCCAGCACCGCAAATGATGATATTCATTACCTTCGTCCCTGATAAATTTTAGACAGTGCGGATTTTTTTACCCGAACTCACGCCTAAAGATTTGAGTTTTCTGTGAAGGGCTGATCTCTCCATACCAACAAACTCCGCAGTCCTTGAGATATTTCCACCAAATCGAGAAATTTGAGCGAGCAGATATTCTCTTTCAAAAACTTCTCGTGCATCGCGCAAGGGCAATGTCATCAAGTTTGTATTGCCCTTTTCAACTGGCAGCTTTGTACCCGAGATAATATCAGAGGGCAACATATCTATCGTGATGACTTCCTGTTGATTATCCGCAGCAGAAATTAAAATATACTCAACACAATTTCTCAATTGGCGTACATTGCCTGGCCAGTCATGCGTTTCAAGAACAGTGCGCACATCTTTTGAAATTTCCTTCGGCAGCAGGCCAGAGGTTTCGGTCAGATAGTTGATAAAATAATCAATTAAATGCTTGATATCCTCACGCCGCTCAGCAAGTGACGGCACCGCAATTGGCACAACATTTAAGCGATGATATAAATCCTCCCGGAACAGGCCTTCAGAAATTAATGTTTCCATATCCTGTGAGCTGCCAGAAATAATCCGCACATCGACATTCACAATCGGCCCCCCGCCCAAGCGAATAAACTCTTGGTCGGTTAGCACACGCAAAATTTTATTTTGCGTATCAATTGGCATTTCACCAATCTCATCAATATACAGACTCCCGCCATGCGCTTTTTCCAGCAGACCAGGATAAACATTACCCTCTTCAATCTGCCCGAATAATACATTTTCCATATTCTCAGGCTCAAGAATGGCGGCATTGACCGCCACAAAAGGCTGAGAAGCGCGAGTGGATTTTTTATGAATCATGCGCGCCACCAGCTCTTTGCCAGAGCCTGCCGGGCCATTGATGAAAACTCGGCTATTTGTTGGCGCCGTTTTATCTATCGTTGAGCGCAGCTTTTCGATAATGGGCGTTTTGCCAACCAAATCAAATTGCCAAGTTTTCCTTTGCAGCTCTACATTTTCACGCCGCAAATTACTTGCCTCGAGCGCCCGCTTGACGACATGCAACAAGCGATCCGAATTAAATGGCTTTTCAATATAATCATAAGCCCCCATTTTGATAGCACTTACCGCCGTATCAATATTGCCATGCCCACTGATAATCACGACAGGCAAGTCAGGGTAATTTTGCTGAAGATTTTCTAAAATCTCCAACCCATCAAGCTGGCTATTTTTGAGCCAAATATCCAACACCACAAGCGAGGGACATCGGTTGGCAATTTCTTCCAGAGCATTTTGGCTGTTTTCTGCCATGCGCGTGGAATAGCCTTCGTCTTTTAAAATACCCGCGATTAGCTCTCGGATATCTTTTTCATCATCTACAATTAATACATCACCATTAATCATATCGTTTCCTTAAGTTTAGAAGAGCCCACCATTTGGTTATTCTGATACGGGAAAATAAGCGTCACTTGCGCGCCTGTTTTCCCTTGTTTGACCCATGGGGCATCGCCCAACCGCAATTGCCCGCCATGGTCTTCCATTACTTTTTTAACAATCGCCAATCCAAGCCCCGTCCCCTGCTCGCGCGTTGTAATATATGGCTCCACCAAATTATGCCGGTCAACAACAGGCAAGCCTAAGCCCGTATCCGCAATTTTGATGAGGATTTTATTATCTGTTTGCTCCAGCCAAATATGAATAATTTTCTCTGCATCAGCTGGCAAAGCATGCAAAGCCTCAGATGCATTTTTCAAAATATTTGTTAATGCCTGCGATAATTGCCGCCTGTCGGCATTGATGATGAGGTTTTCTTTAAGTTTATCCTCGTAAATATATTCAATTTCCGGCTGCGCCACTTTTTGTAAAAACACAGTTTGCGATACCGCATCACGCAAATCAAAATCCTTAAAAACTGCTGATGGCATGCGCGCAAAGGAAGCAAACTCATCGACCATGCGGCCAATATCGCCCACTTGCCGAATAATCGTCTCCGTGCATTTCTTAAAAACATCAGGGTCGGTTACAATTTCATTTTCATATTTAGAATGCAAACGCTCAGCAGATAACTGAATGGGTGTTAACGGATTTTTGATTTCATGCGCAATGCGGCGGGCAATGTCAGCCCACGCAGCCGTGCGTTTTGCCGATAACAACCCCGTCACATCATCAAATGTTAACACGCGATCACGCTTGTGGTTTCCAGTGCCGCTTGAAACACGCGCCAATAAAATCCGCGATGTGCCATCTTCATTCGGCACTTCAATTTCATAATCATTATTACGCGGCATTTTAATCGGGTTAATCAGCTCCTCAAAATAAGGAAAGACTTTTTTAGCGGGCTGACCAATCAGCTCATCTTCAGCCTTATCAACAATTTCTTGCGCCAATAAATTAGCATGGTTAATGCGCCCATCTGGGTCAATCCCAATCACCCCAGAACTCACACCATTCAACACCATTTCTGTAAATTGATGACGCAAGTCCAAATCATCACGCGCATCAATAATTTCCTGCCGCTGTAAAAAGATTTGCTCTGTCATCAGATTGAATGTTTCACCAAGCTTATCAATCTCATCATTGCCATCATTCAAATGAACACGGGCCGATAAATCCCCATCTTTGACTTTTTCAGCCGCCTTAATCAAATCCCCAATTGGGCGGGCTAATGTGCGCGCAATCCAAAGCCCAAACCAAATCGCGGCTAACAAAATCACCAGTCCGATACCAATATAAACAAGCGCAAAAGTGATTTGCGCCTCTGTTCGCCGCGATTCAAATTCCTTATATTCACGAATAGCCAGCCCCGTGCGCTCCAGCTGTGCCAGAACACGTGAATCCACATTGCGCATCACATAAAGATACGCATCTTCAAAATTGGATAATTTTAGAAGCCCCCAAATTTGCGCCCGCCCTGTTGCTGTGATAATGACAGGCTGAAATTTATCAGCTGCCTCAAAAGCTTCATCTGGTGGCACCGGCAAAGAATGTTTTGTGCGCGTATCCGCAACATCTAAAACCTTGCCTTCACGATTAACTATAATCGCTGTATTGAGTTCGCGTAAGGCGGCTTGCGCGGTTAAAAAAGAATTGAAGCGGCGCTTATCGGTTTCAAAATAACCAGCCGCGCGGTTTAAGTCTGTCGCCATAACCACAGAGTCATTGCGTAAATTTTCTCGGTTTTCATCTAAATAGGCATTCGCAACAAGTGAAGAATTATTGATAATGGCTTTGGTGCGGTCACTAAAATATTGGTCAAAGCCTTGATTAAGGGTCACAAGCGCAAACACCGCCACTAAAATCGCTGGCGTGAGTGCCAAAATAGAAAATAAAGAAACCAGCCGGCTATGAAGCTGCGCCCCCGCCGCGCCAATTTTTCTGGCTTTGTAAATTGAATAAAGTTGCAAAGCGACCAAGCCAAGCATGACAGTGACAAACACCAGATTGGTCACAAGCAAAACTGAAATAATGGTTTGGGTCGGGCGAATAGGCGATAGCCCTGTCAGGATAATATAAGTGCTGATGCCGCAAAGCGCACCCCCGAGAACAATCAACCCGGAAGCGGCTGAGGGTATATTATCTAAAACCGAATTAATGCGGTATTTTAAAGACCCAAAAATAGTCCTGTCGGATTTCGTAACCTGCATTCAGATCAACTCAAGCTTTTTAAGCGTCCCTTTTGTAGTATCCCACGAGCTTATTTAATGAGACAGCGAAAACATACATTTCGCGGTACCTCATAATTTATGTGATAATTAAGCAACAAAAGTTGCGCTAAAGCAACAATATTTTGTGATTATTCTGATATTGCGGCTTCCAAACGCGGGAAAACCGCCGCTGGTTTGGGTAATTCACCCCCGCCTGCCAAACGGCCTTTTTCGCCTAAATAAGAAAAATCGCGCGCATTTTTTGCAATTGAAAGATAATCCAGCAATTGATTGCCACCGGTTGGAATAACCGGCAAAAGACAAATTGCCGCTTGGCGCACGATTTCTGCAGTCACATAAAGCACAGTGGCCATGCGTTCCGGATCCGTCTTTTTCAACGCCCAAGGTTCTTGCTCGGCAAAATAACGATTGGCATCAGAGACCAATTTAATCACATCAGCCAAATAATCTTGAATCGCATAATGCTGCATATGCTGACGACACAATCCTAAAAGCCCATCAGCTTGTTTGAGAAGCGCCAAATCATCATCTTCAAATTTTGGATTTTCGGCCAGCTTGCCGTCACAATTTTTGGCAATCATCGATAAGCTTCTTTGCGCCAAATTGCCAATATCATTGGCTAAATCCGCATTCACGCGATTGACGATAGCTTCGTCGCTAAAGCTGCCATCTTGACCAAAACTTACCTCGCGCATGAAAAAATATCGCACCGCTTCAACACCATATTGCGCAACAAGGTTTTTGGGGTCCATCACATTACCGAGGGATTTTGACATTTTCTCCCCCTTCACCGTCAAAAAACCATGCGCAAAGATTTGTTTGGGCAAGGCCAAACCCGCCGACATTAAGAAAGCGGGCCAATAGACAGCATGGAAACGCGTAATATCTTTCCCAATCACATGTAAAGAAGCGGGCCAATATGCTCCCATATCATTCGGATACCCCAATGCAGTCAAATAATTGGTCAACGCATCAACCCAAACATAAACCACATGTTTTGGATTATCTGGTACCGGCACACCCCAATCAAAACTTGTCCGCGAAATGGATAAGTCTTTCAAACCAGATTTCACAAAAGAAACAATTTCATTACGCCGTGAGTTAGGTTGTAAAAAGTCTGGCTGGCTCTCAAAATGTGCCAATAATTTATCCTGATACGCCGAGAGCTTGAAAAAATAGCTTTCCTCTTCAACCCATTCTACCGGCGTGCCTGTGGGGGCTATTTTTTGGCCATCTTCATTCTCGGTCAATTCATTATCGGCATAAAAAGCCTCATCACGAACCGAATACCAGCCAGCATAATTATCTTTATAAATATCGCCCGCCGCTTCCATTTTTTGCCAAATCGCCTGAACGGCATCATAGTGACGCTCTTGTGAAGTGCGGATAAAATCATCATTCGAACAGCCCAGCATTTCAACCATATCTTTGAAATGCGGGGTCAACTCATCAGCCAAAGCGCGCGCGGTTTTGCCCTGTTCACGGGCGGTTTGAAACATTTTTTGGCCGTGGTCATCAGTGCCGGTCACAAATTTCACATCACGGCCATCAAGCCGGTAAAACCGTGCAATAACATCTGTCGCAATGGCTTCATAAGCATGGCCAATATGCGGCGGGCCATTGGGGTATGAAATCGCAGTCGTTATGAAAAATGGTGTTTTCAAATCACTCATATGGGCTTTTACATCCTTCCAAGAACAGCTTTACGAATAAGCGTAAAACACTCAAGAATTGTCTGCTTTTTGTCTAAATTCAGGGCGTCTGCCTGTCGAAATAAATCAGTGGTCTTTTCCCATACATCGAGCCAATGTTCAAGATGCGAGCTTTGCAAAAATTTAGCAACTGTTTCAGCTTCACCTTCAAATAAAACCGGTGCTGGCGTCCCACGCGCAGCTGTCAGAGTAAGACTATGCAACCAGTCTGTTAAAAAGTTTTGAAAAAGCTGATATTTTTTCCCAGAGCGCGCATCGGACATACGCCCTGCCAAATCGTGCAACATCACGCCATCAGCATTTGGCAAACTGGCCAATACATCAACCATATTGCGATAAATATCCAGCCCCTCATTTTCAACAATATCAAGGGCAAGCCCGACGCTGCCACTTGCAAGATAAGCCGTTGCCTGCCGCGATTGCGCTTCTAAATCAGGCCGCAAATCCGCCAATAAATTCTCAAGGGTTGGTGTGTCCAAGCTGGTCATGGGGATTTTTTGACAGCGCGATTTTATAGTTGGCAATAATTTTCCTGGTCGATGCGAGACCAAAAACATCATGACCTTATTAGCAGGCTCTTCCACTGCTTTTAGTATCGCATTGGCCGCTGACCTGTTCATCTCATCAACACTGTCAATAATGCACACACGCCAACCGCCCATGGCTGGTGTTTTTTCTAAAAATGTAATCAGCTCACGCGCACGCTCAATCGGTATATCATTCTTAAATTTACCAGTTTTGAAATCATAATTCCGGTTCAGGATAAATAGGTCAGGATGCGCGCCGCGTTCAATCAATTGCACAATTTCTTCCGAAAACCCCTGACTTAAATCATCACCAATATGGTCTGGTTGCAAACCATTAGGGTTGGATAAAATAAACTTGGCCGCATGATAAGCAAAACTCGCCTTACCGATACCTTTTGCACCCGTTAAAAGCCACGCATGGTGAAGTCGGTTATGCGCAAAACCCTGCATGAACTGGCGCGCTGTCTCCTCATGTCCATAAAGCGTTTGGCACAGGCGGGGGGATTGCTCCCCATCAATATCAATATATTTGTCCTCATCAAACTTAACGGCCATCTGTACTCACTTGCCATTTTGTTGTGATGGCTTCGATAATTTGGGTTGAGACCTGCTCAATTGGCTGTGCCGCATCAATAATTATAAATCTGTCAGTCTCTGCCTGCGCGAGTGTTAAGAAACCGCGCCTTATGTCCTCATGATAAGCCTCACCTTTGCTTTCAAAGCGCGCCGCACCGCCCCGTTCGGCAGCGCGTTGCAGGCCTGTCTTGACATCTAAATCGAGCAAAAAAGTCAAGTTGGGAACCGTGTCTTGAATAATTGGCGCTTGCAACGCGTCAATCACATCCAAGCCAAGCGCGCCAGCAACGCCTTGATAAGCGCGGGTGGAATCCATATAGCGGTCACATAAAACCCACTTCCCCTGCGCCAAAGCTGGGCGTATCATTTCTTCTAAATGCACAGCACGGTCTGCCAACATCAACAGCGCCTCTGCCATTGGCGGCCATCTATCCGCCGCACCGTTTACCAATAATTCACGCAGAGCTTGACCATTTTCCGTGCCACCGGGTTGGCGCGTTGTTAAAACCTGATGGCCATTTTCCTCTAAAAAAGCGGCCACATGTTTTATCTGAGTGGACTTACCAGCCCCCTCGCCCCCTTCAAAGCTAATGAAACGGCCAGCAGTCATTTGTTAGTCGCCAAACAGAATATGGCCAAGTGCTGTCAAGGAACGCCCAAACAAACCCTCACGCTGTATCGTAGCATTGGTGACCAATGGCACTTCTTGTGTTTCTGCGCCAACAAGGCCAGGCACTGTCATGCGCAGCGTACCGACCACACTGCCTTTTTCAACCGGCGCCATAAGTGGTTTGTCATAAGTTGCGGTGACAACCATGCGCCGTTTGCCCCGATGCGGCAGTAACACTTTAAAGTCTTTTGCTGTGGTCAGTCCAACGGTTGAAAACTCACCCTGCCATACTGGTACACGCATAAGCTCATCACCAGCCGTCACAAGTGTGTCAAAAGAAAAGGCTCGAAACCCCCAATTCATCAATTTTGAGGCTTCACGGGCGCGGTCACGCTTTTCAGCCAGACCATTTATCACCAATATGAGCCGACGGCCATTTTGCTCAGCAGATGCCACCAAGCCATAACCAGATTCCTCTGTATGGCCAGTTTTCAAACCATCAGCGCCAATATTGGCATAAAGCAAGGGGTTGCGATTAGATTGTTTAATCCCGTTCCAAGTGAAGCTGCGCTCTGCGAACATGCCATAATAGTCAGGAAATTCATTTATCATATGCCGCGATAAAACAGCAAGGTCGCGGGCTGTTGTTTTATGTTCGGGGTCAGGCCAGCCCGTTGAATTTTTGAAAGTTGAGTTCACCATGCCCAAATCAATGGCACGGTCAGTCATCATATCAGCAAAAGCCTCTTCACTGCCCCCAAGCCCTTCTGCCAAGGCAATGCTGGCATCATTGCCTGACTGGATAATGACACCGCGCAATAAATCCTCTACGGAAACATCAGAGCGCGCATCTAAAAACATTGTAGAACTACCAGACTTCGAACCACCCCGACGCCATGCATCATCACTAACGCGGAAAGTCTCATCGAGTGAAATACGGTTTTCCTCAAGCGCCTCAAACACCATTAAAACCGTCATAAGCTTGCTCATACTGGCAGGGCTCATCAACACATCAGCGTTTTTTTCATATAAAACAATGCCGGTTTCAGCATCCATTAACAGCGCAAATTGCGCGCGCGTATCAATCGCTTTCGCAGGGGTCAGCCCGGCACCGAAACTGATAATGCCAGGATCAACAGATACAAATAACGCTTCATGGTATCGTCCTTATTCTTCTATAATATAGCTATCTTGATGGCCTCTAGAGAGGACTTTATCAGCAATTTCCTTAGCGTCAAAACGTGAATTTACAGGGCCAATGCGCACCCGAAACAAATCCATACCGCCACTAAATACTGTTTCAATATCCACCTCGCCTAAGCCTTGCATGCGTTCAGCCAGACGCGCAGCTGAAGTTTGCTCTGAAAACACCCCCACCTGCACATAATAATCACTTTGTTTCAAAACTGAGGGGCGTTTGCCCGTGCTTTGCGGGTCAAGGTCAACAGCTTCCACACCTGTTTTGGGCGCGGCTTTCACATATTTGACGACCTCAGGTGTTTCAGGCTTGTCCAAAACATATGTTTCAGGCTCACTCCCCGATATAATATTGCCCTTTTCATCATAAAGCGCGGCTTTTTTCAGATACCGCACTCGAACATAAGCTGTGCCTTTTTGTTGAAACCCCAAAAGTTCAGCTGCGCGTTTCGACAAGTCAATTTCGCGGTTTTTCTTAAAGGGCCCCCGATCATTCACCCGCACAATGAGCTTGCGCCCATTTTCCAAATTAGTGACCTCAACCATAACAGGCATGGGCAAGGTCGGGTGCGCAGCGGTGAGCAGGTTCATATCAAATATTTCACCATTTGCTGTACGACGCCCCTGAAAATTCGGGCCATACCAAGAGGCCGTGCCACGATTATCATAAGCCGTATCTTCTTTAGGGTAATACCAATCGCCAGCAATTTGATAGGGTGTGCCAACTTTATAAACGCCGCCCGCGGCTGTGCGGCGCGATTGTTTTGCCAATTCAGCGCCAAATTGTAACTCAGAGCAGCCCATAAGCAGGAACCCAGACAACAAGCTGGCTTTGATAAAGGACAGACTGAAAAGGCTTGATATGCCCCAATTTGGTGTGAACCAATATAAAGTTTTTAATACAGAAAAACGCATCGAGACCTCTTGGCGCTGCATGCAGATTTACACTATAGAGATTCGTTAGGACTTCGAAACCTAACAACTAAAACCCTAATTCTGGAACATGGCATCAAAAAATGTCGAAATCATGAAAGTTTTAGAAATTCGCGGAAAATGTGAAGAAAGCGACACTGCCATCTTGCTTTTTTAGAAACATCGGATATAAAACTCATCTAAATGAATATGCCCGACCATGTTTTTTCACCCACATTTTATGTGACAATATGGTTTTGATATGGGTCGTTAAGGAGAGGTGGCTGAGTGGTTGAAAGCGGCGGTCTTGAAAACCGTTGAGCGTTTGCGCGTTCCGGGGGTTCGAATCCCTCCCTCTCCGCCATTACCCTTTATTTTCAATATATTATAAGCTGTCTCTTAACCAAAAGATTGCCTTATTTGACGCTATTTTCAGCTACCCTTTCTCCACTGAGACGCTTAATTTAAAAGCATCAAAAAATGATGCCCCGCTGCGGGTTATTTTTTGAATTGGCTTTCAGCACAATACACAGTAAATTTGAAAGCATATTTGTTGCAAAAAGCATGTCTAAAATTTGATGGCCTTTAATCCATGTCTAAAAACACCTCATATCCCAAAAAACTAAGTGATTATAGCAATTTCGATTATCTCGACTCGCTTGAAGGCCTGCCTCAAACCGAACCCCCGAAAGTCAACCGTCTCTCCATTGCCTATGCAAAAATTTTATTCCCAGGCCTCGCCTGCGTGATGACGATTTCGCTGGCGGCAATATTCTTGGCTGGCCATTACACTGCGCCTGCCGTGTTTTTTGCCCTTTTACTGGGGCTGGCCGTCAATTTTCTGTCTCAAATAGAAGACACAAAAGCCGGCCTTGATTTTGCGGCCAAAGATTTGCTGCGCATTGGTATTGCCATTTCAGGCGCGCAAATCACATTTCAGGAAATTCAGTCACTCGGTCTCAATGTTGCCTTTGGCGTATTGGCAGTGGTCGCGCTGACCTTTTTCTCTGGCATTGTCTTGGCACGGCTTTTTGGCCTGCAAAAAGAACTGGGGGTGCTGGCGGGGGGCGCGGTGTCGATTTGTGGCGCCTCTGCCGCGCTGGCGGTTTCTGCCGTCTTGCCGCAAAGCAAAACCCTTGAGCGCAACACAATTTTCATCATTGTATGTGTCGCCACTCTATCCACCATTGCTATGATTGCTTATCCCCTGATTAGCCTTGAAATGAAACACACTGACATTCAGTCCGGATTGTTTTTTGGCGGCTCAATTCACGATGTGGCGCAGGTTTTAGCCGCAGGCTATTCTGTTTCTGACACGGCGGGCGAAGTCGCTACAGTCACAAAATTATTACGCGTGGCGCTTTTATTTCCAATTGTGTCTCTTATCGCGATTTATTTCAGTCGGCGCATGAGCGCGGGCGAAGAGGCACAAGACGGCAAAGGCCCGCCTAAAATCCCGTTTTTCTTAGTTGCTTTTCTCATCGTGGTCGCCCTCAACTCTTTCGGGGCAATACCTGAACTGGCTTCTGGTTATCTTTCTCAAGGCGCGCGAATTTGTCTGGTGCTGGCCGTTGCCGCATTGGGGGTTAAAACAAGCTTTGAAGCGTTGCGCGAAATTGGTATGCGCCCCTTACTGATGGTGGTCACACAAACGGTCTTTATGGCGGCACTGATGCTCGGTTTTATTGCCTTGCGCGGCTAATCCAGCAATTCCATAAATTCACCCTTTTATTATTTACACCTATTTCAATAATAGCTATTCTATAAAGGGATAAATGATAGGAGTGATAACAATGTTCGTTTCAAAACATCAGCAACAAAAGACATATAGAAAATATCAAACAGGCTTTATATCCATATTGCTCAGCTTAACGGTGATGGCCTGCGATCAGGCGCCAAGCAATCAAACAGAAAAGCAGAATGATAAGCCTATAACGCAGGCTGATACTTCCCCTTCTGCCCCCTCTATTCCGCAAGAAGTTTATTGGGGTGATTTGCATGTTCATTCCCGCCTGTCGATGGATTCTTTTTCTTTCGGTAATGATAATTTATCCCCTGAGGACGCGTTTCGCTTTGCCAAAGGCGAAGCAATCCAAGCGCATACAGGTGTTATGGCGCAATTAAAAGAACCGCTGGATTTTCTATTGGTTTCTGACCATGCCGAATATTTGGGCGTGATTGCTTCGGTCATTGACAAAAAACATGGCATTCAAAACACCGCGCTCGGGCAGCGATGGGAAAAATGGATTGCTGAAGGCAGAGCTGCTGATGTGCTGAATGAATTTGTTTCTATGATAGATAATGCTGGCACAACCAAAGCTGACACAGAAACCCTTAAAAAAGAAATGAATTATCCAGATGATGAATTTTTCAACACAGTCTGGAATGAGATGACACAAATGGCCGAGCGGCACAATGAGCCTGGTAAATTTACCGCCTTTACAGGCTATGAGTGGACATCAATGGTTGATGGTGACAATTTACACCGCGTGGTCTTATTCCGTGATGGCCCTGAAGTCACCCGCAATATTGTGCCAATTTCATCAATTGATAGCACAGACCCTGAATATTTATGGGCGCAGCTCGCCGCTTATGAAAAAGAAACTGGCGGACAAGTTATGGCAATACCCCATAATGGCAATATTTCGGAGGGGCGACAGTTTTCAGGCTTTCGCAATAATGGCGAACCCTTCAACACAGCCTATGCGAAAATGCGCATTCGGTGGGAGCCAGTTGTTGAGATGACACAAGTTAAAGGTGACAGCGAAACCCACCCGTTAATCTCACCAGATGATGAATTTGCTGACTTTGAAAATTGGGACGAAACAGATATTGCCAACACGCCCTATCCGGAAGAAAAATTAAAAGAAATTGTCACGGGCGGATATGCCCGGCCGAGCCTGAAAGCAGGTTTAGCGCATGAAGAAAAACTGGGCGTTAACCCGTTCAAATTTGGCATGATTGGCAGCACAGATTCACACACAGTTATGGCAACCGCAGATTCTGATAATTATTATGGGAAATTTGTTGATTCCGAACCAACACCAGACCGTCTAACCAGCAAAATGGGTGGTATTTTGTGGGATAATCGCTTGCTCAGCGCGTCGGGTTATGCCGCGGTTTGGGCGCAAGAAAACACCCGCGCTTCCCTGTTTGATGCGCTTAAGCGCAAGGAAGTTTATGCAACCACAGGCCCGCGCATTGTCTTGCGCTTTTTCGGAGGCTGGGATTATACCGAAGCCGACCTTAACCATGCGCAAATGGCGCAAATCGGTTACGATAAAGGCGTGCCGATGGGCGGCGATTTAAGCACCGCTCAAGGCAAGGCACCTCGTTTTTTAATCACCGCGACAAAAGACCCGAACGGCGCCAATCTGGACCGCGTGCAAATTGTCAAAGGCTGGCTTGATGAAAATGGCCAAACCCAAGAGAAAATCTTTGATGTATCATGGGCTGGCGAGCGCACCCTCAATAGCATCACCGGCAAATTGCCTGCGATTGGCTCCACAGTGAATGTGCAAACCGCCAGCTATCGTCAAGATATTGGTGCAGTTGAATTGGCCACGCTCTGGGAGGACCCTGAATTTGATGCCAGCCAGAGAAGTTTTTACTATGTGCGGGTTCTGGAGATACCAACCCCGCGTTGGACGACTTATGACGCGGCGCGCTATGGTTTAGAATTACCGAAAGATGTGCCGGCCATTATTCAAGAGCGGGTTTATTCTTCACCCATTTGGTACACACCATAAGGCCGAAAAGTTAACTACCCCATGCGCCAAATATTAAAAAAGGCTTTGCGCGAACCTATTGTGGTTTTTCTGCTCATCTCTAGCGCGTTCTATATGGTCTATCAGAACCATCAGACGCGGAATAACCCTGACATGATTGTCGTGAGCCAGCAAAAGCTTGAGGCTTTTATTCAATATCGCCAACGGCGTTTTGATAGCCAGTCTGTGAGCGAAAAACTAGCGCAGATGAGTGCTGAAGAAAAAGAACAGCTGATTGAAGACTATGTATTTGAAGAAGTCATGGTGCGAGAAGCGCGGGCGTTACAACTTGATGCGAGCGATTATATTATTCGTCAACGGCTAATCCAAAAACTCGAATTTCTTGATGAAGAAAAAGCGCCAGAAATCAAAGAAGCCGATTTGCGCGATTGGTATGAAAACAATCAAGCCACATATAAAGAGCCCGCATTGATAAGTTTTGAACATGTGTTTTTCAAAATCAATCCTGATACGCCACGAGAAGAGGCAGAGGCGCAAGCGCAGCAAAGAGCCATAGATTATCGCACCAATAAGGGCAAATCAGACCGCTTTGCCTATCATAATTTTTATCAAAAACGCGATATAGAACTGGTGCAAAGCCATTTTGGAGCGGGTTTTGCGGCAGAAGTTTTTGCGCGCCCTGCCAAGCCTAACCAATGGCAAGGGCCACTTAAATCGCGCTTTGGGTTTCATCTGGTTAAAATTTCATACAAACAAGAACAAAGAAAAATGACTTTTGAGCAGGCCAGAAATCTTGTGCTGCATGATTACAGACAAGCGCAGAAAATAAAGCGGCGACAAAAATTAGCGGAACAGTATTTGAAAAACTATCAATTGGTTATCGAATGAAACAGATAAACCTGCGCCTGTCTCATACGAGAAAACACTCTTTTCTAAACCCGAGCCTTTGGCTTTCCTGTTTCTGCCTCAGCATTTGTTTATTAACAAATCCGGTAGTAGCGCATGACCCGCGCCCGCTCAAAATTGATATTACCCATATAAATTCAGACGGACATGTTGTGGTGAAATGGAAAACACCAGCCGCCCTGCCCTATAAAAGCCGCCCCTTTGTGGAACTTGTAGCCCCTTGCCAGCCGCATTCTGAAGTTTTGGAAAGCCGCCAGACCAATGCTTATTTTGCGCGCCAAGATTATCTCTGCCCGCAAACGGAAAATGCTGCCATAAAGCTGCGTATTATTTATCCATATGGCAATCCATCACTCGCCAGCTTTATCAAATATCAGGCCTCAGATAGGCTTGCAACGCCACCCATAACGCACATGCTCGCGCCAGACAGATTGATATGGGAGGTGCCACATGGAATATCCGAAACAAAAAACCGCGCCGCGCCGATTTATCTTCAACTTGGATTCACGCATATATTAGAAGGCTGGGACCATTTGCTATTTTTGCTTTGCCTCATCATTTTAAGCGCCACGCCAAAGCGCTTATTATTAGGCATTACAGGCTTCACCGTTTCACACAGTATCAGCCTCGCTGCCGCCAGTCTTGGCCTTGTCAGCGTACCTATTTTGCTTGTGGAAGCGCTTATCGCCTTGAGCATTGTGTTTCTGGCTTCTGAAATCCTGCGGCAGGACAAAAACACACTGGCTTGGCGCTATCCTGTTATCACAGCGTTTTTCTTTGGTTTATTGCACGGATTTGGCTTTGCAAATGTGCTGTTTCATTTAGGTCTGCCAGAAGGAAACATTATCGGCGCGCTTTTGTTTTTTAATCTTGGCGTAGAGTTTGGACAAATTGTTTTTGTGCTTTCTCTGCTTATGTTGGCTTATCTTTTACGGCTGCCAATAAGCCAATTTGTTACCGCCCATCAGCGCCACCATCTCAACCAATATACGCAAAAAACGATTGTCATAAGCGCTGGCCTGCTGGCAGGCTATTGGAGTGTTGAGCGTTTTCTCGCTTTGTTTGCTTGAAATTTTAGGCAAATAAAAAACCCCCGCCGCTTATCGCGACAGGGGTTTAATATTTTGTCTATCGGTTTGACTTAAAATTCAAACCCGACAGTCATGCCAAAATGGCGACGCTTTGCAGGTGTTGCAAAAGCAAAAGCACCAGCATCAAAAGGACGCTCAATTCGGCCACCTTCTTCTAGAACATCATTACCAAAGACAGTGAGTTTGACTTTTTGGCCACCCGCAGTCTCTGTTGTGTAAGTCGCTGACAAATCGAGAACCTCGAAGCTGTCAACTGTGATGTCTGGACCTGTAGCAAAACTGTAAGTTGCTGGGTTATAACGACCATAATAGTCATCTGTGAACTTAAAGTTACCAGCAAGCACCAAGTCACCTTTGCTTAAAGGCATAAAATACTCAGCACCAATACTCGCAGTCAATTCAGGTGCAAAGATAAGACGCGCATTATCCTTCACATCAACGCCGTTATAAAGAAACTCTTTATATTCAGCGTCAAGGATACCAACAGCCGCTCTGAAAGTGAGCTGGTCATTCGGGCTATAAGAACCTTCTAATTCCAACCCTTCAATTTCAGCTTCACCCGCATTCACAACAAAGGTACATGTTGGGGCACATAACGGGTCGGCACCGGGATCACCTGCACCAACAACGATGTTTTCTTGCTTGTCTTCATATTCTGACATGAAAGCTGTGATGTTAAGGATAAGCTTATTATCCATTAGCTCACTGCGCATACCAATTTCAAAATTGGTTACCTCTTCAGCGTCATATGGACCGTAATCTAATACGCCATTTGCACCGCCAATACGGCCACCAACACCACGAGACTGCCAGCCACCTGAACGATAACCAGTTGAATAGGAGCCATAAACCATACCGAAGTTGGTTTCACGCTGAAGTATCAAACGATGTGTCAGATTGTCATCTGAATAAGTATCTTTAAACGATCTTGCAGCATTACGGGCAAGCTTAGCAGCAGCACTTGCATAATTATTTGTATCAAGCGTCTTTTCTTCTTCCGTATAACGCAGACCAGCAGTCACAGACCACAACTCATTGATATCGTAATTCAACTCACCAAATAGAGCCTGCGCTTCACCTTCCTGACCTGAGCGGAAATTCTGAATAGGACCAGAGTCAATAAATGCGTCAGTTTCAAGATAATACAGACCCACGACATAGTTCAAAGGCCCTTCTAAATCAGAAATTAACTGAAACTCTTGCGAGCGTTGCTCATAAGTCTGGTCACGCACAACTGGGAAAACAATACCAGGACCACCCCATGAGGTAATGTCCATCAGTTCATCAAACTCCTGATGAGATGTAATAGACTTCAAAGTGTAGTTACCTAAATCCCATTCCATATTCAGAGTTAGATTATTACCCTGAATACCACTAACGAATGGAACACCGCTATAGGTTGTTCCGTAATCATTTTGACGAGACAAGTTTCCAGAAACATCAACACCATTCAATGCAAAAAAGGCACCAGTTGGAGATGTAATACCCAGCAGATTATGCTCTGAGTTATCGTTGTAGTTATCCAGCGTTAACTGAGCAGAAAAATCATCTGTGAAGTCATAGGCTACTGAAATGCTTGCCGTTTGCAGATCACGTGCTGGACGCGTTTCACCGCGTGTCACGTTATACATGAACGAGTCGCTTTCCAGATTACGAAGTGCAATTTTAACACCGCCCTTATCGCCTAATGGCATATTTGCCACGAGTTTGACGTCCTGACGGTTATCCTCTTCGATACCAATCTGAACTTTAAGGCCATATTCACCCGTTGGTTTAGAGCGCTTAATGTTAATCACACCACCAATTGTGTTACGACCAAACAATGTACCCTGCGGCCCACGCAAAACTTCAACAGCTTCAAGGTCAAACAAATCAAGGTCAACACCCGCATTTGATGCCTGTGGTACGCCATCGATGACCACACCAACAGTAGGCTCAAAGCTTTTTTCAAGGTCGTCAAATGCCAGACCACGAATGGAAGCACTCAATGCACCACCAGCAAAAGCCATGTCGTTCATCTCTACATTGGGTACCAGCTTTTCAATATCTTGAACTTGGCTAATATTACCTCTTTCGAGCTGTGTTGGTGACAAAGCAGAAACAGCAACCGGCACGTCTTGAATTGATTCAGAACGTTTACGGGCTGTTACAATCACCTCATCAATGCCGCCGGACTGGGCCACTGCCGTGCCAGTCATCGCGACAAAACTTGTTGTCCCAAGCATAACAGCACCCAAAAGGCCTGCCACTGGAACATTGGCCATAAGAGCCAATTTTTTTCTATCAAAGACCATTACGATCCCTCCATTTATATGCATCACTAAATTAGCAATGTAAGAAAACTACATTTATTCTTTAAATATCAGACCTGATTTATTGTTTAGTTTTACGGAAACTCAAATAATTGCAAAAATATGTTGCAAATAAAGCACACAGCGTTTGGCACGCGAAATCCGCATTAAATTTGGATTTTTCTTTCATTTTCAAGCGAGTGTTTTAAGCTCATTAAATGTAAATACATCAAAGGGGAACAGACATGACAAAACTCGCAAATCGCAAAGCTATCATCACCGGCGGCGCATCTGGCATTGGCGAAGCTATAGCACAGGCATTTTTAGCAGAAGGCGCAGAGGTATTTGTCGTTGATTTGCCCAATAAAGAGTTGGCTCAAACTTATGGCAACACCCCAAAGGCACATATTTTGGAACAAGATATTACAGCAGAAAATGCAGCCGAAACAATTGTCGCTGGCGCGATTGACGCCATGGGCAGTTTTGATGTTTTGGTCAATAATGCTGGCGTCGCGATTGGCAGCGAGCTTGAAACCACAACAGATGAACTTTGGGACCAGATTATGGGCATTAATGTCACCGCTATGTTTAAAGTTTCGCGTGCTGCCCTGCCCGAGCTTAAGAAAAGCGGCACGGGCCGTATCATCAATCTAGGTTCCATCATGTCAGATATGGGCGGGCCGAATTTATTTGTTTATGGCACTTCCAAACATGCGGTGGCGGGTATGACAAAATCAATGGCGGTTGATTTGGGGCAATATGGCATTACCGCAAACTATCTCCAGCCTGGCTCCATCATTACGCCGCTTTCAGCACCATTTTTTGAAGATGAGGATTTCAAAAATTATTGGGAGGAAAAAGCGCCCATGGGTCGCATTGGCGTGCCAAGCGATGTTGCACATGCGGCGGTTTTCTTGGCCAGTGAAGAGACGCAATTTATTTCTGGTCTCGGCCTGAATGTCGATGGCGGCGCGATTGTTAAGTTTTAAGGCCGAAGGAAATCAAATGACCAGCCCTGCAACAACCGACCTTTCCGATGCTTATAGCGATGATGCTGCTGCAAACTTACGATATTTAGCGCCCGGCTATCACGATTATGGCGGCTTGACGGCCTTTCACGGACAAGTTGTGACACTGGCGAGTTTTGAGGATAACACCAAACTTCGTGCGCAAGTAGAGACAGCGGGTCATGGTCGGGTATTGGTTGTCGATGGCGGCGGCTCGCACAGATGCGCGCTCTTGGGTGGTAATTTAGCACAACTCGCGGCGCAAAATGGCTGGGCTGGAATTGTCATTCATGGCTGTGTGCGCGACAGGGAAGAAATAGCCGCAGAGGCCGTTGGTGTGAAGGCGCTGAACACCCACCCTAAAAAAAGCGTGAAACGCGATTTGGGGGAGCTGAATGTGCCTGTCACTTTTAGCGGTGTGACCATACACCCAGATGACTGGCTTTATGCTGATGGCGATGGGGTGCTTATTTCAGCCAAAGAATTAAAACTTTAACACACAAGTTTTTCGGGCATATCTTGCAAATTCATACAACACGCCTTATTTAAACAATATGGAAAATATTCAAGTTACAGACAGCGCCATCGCGCAAGTTGCCAAGATTCTTTCACAAGAAGCTGAGGGTGCAATGTTGCGCGTTTCCGTTCAAGGCGGCGGGTGCTCTGGTTTTCAATATCATTTCGCGATTGATGACACGGCACTGGAAGACGATTTGCAACTATCCGATGGCGGCGTCACTGTTCTAATCGACGCCATGTCGCAAGAATTTTTGCAAGGTGCCGTGATTGACTGGGTTGATGATTTAATCGGTGCAAGTTTCCAGATACAAAACCCCAATGCCACTGCTGCCTGTGGTTGCGGCACATCTTTTTCGGTCTGACCCATGCGCATTGCCAGCTGGAATGTGAACTCAATCAAAGCGCGCCTGCCCAATGTTGTCCGCTGGCTTGAGGAAGAAAAGCCTGATATTGCCTGTTTGCAAGAATTAAAATGTGTGGACGAGGCGTTTCCGCGCAGTGAAATTGAGTCGCTGGGCTATAATATCGAAACGCATGGACAAAAAACCTATAATGGTGTCGCGCTGTTATCGCGCCTGCCGCTGGAAGATGTTTCGCGTGGCCTCCCCGATTTTGAAGATGAACAAGCCCGCTATATTGAGGCGGTGGTTTCTACCGAACAGGGCGCCTTGCGCGTTGCTTCGCTATATTTGCCCAATGGCAATCCGGTTGAAGGCGGCACGGGCCCAAAATATCGCTATAAGCTGGATTGGATGGCGGCGCTGGAAAAACACGCCAAAACCTTGTTGAGCTATGAAGAAGCATTTGTGCTGGCGGGGGATTATAATGTGATACCCACCCCGGCTGATACGCATGACCCCGAGGCTTGGGAAGGTGATGCGCTGTTTCGGCCTGAAACCCATGCGGCTTATCGGCGCCTGCTCAATCTTGGCCTGACCGAGGCGCTGTCCACCCTGCGCCATACAGGTGACGACACTTACACATTTTGGGATTATCAAGGCGGTGCGCGCCGCCGCAATCATGGTATTCGCATTGACCATCATTTGCTGTCGCCACTGGCCGCAGATAAGCTTGAAAATGTGCATATAGACGCCCACACACGCGATTGGGAAAAACCGTCAGACCATGTGCCCATCGTGATGGAACTGGCATAAGCGCACCGCTAGCCGCCTTTAATTGAATCAGCTACTTTACAACAGCTTTAACTGGAGGCTTTCATGACCCAAAAAATTCGTCTTTTCATCATCACTGCATCAGCTCTGGCCTTAAGCGCCTGTAGCCTTGATGTCCCGTTTATCCCAGGAATTTAAGGGGATTTGCTTAAAGAGCGTGCATTGTGTTATCATCGCCCTCTAGATTAACTGATGAGCGAAATGATGAGCAGCAGCAACAATAACAAAAACATTGATACACGCTTTCACGCCCCACCGTCAAAAAGCGAGGCGCGCAAGGTGCGTTCAGACACGCCACCCGCTACCCCAGACGATGATGAAGTGATGGAAGCCGCTCGACAGATTATGGCCGAAAATCAGGAAGTCCTGAAAAAACTGGCTAAATAACCATGTCTCCCAAATGGTTAAACCGCAGGATTGTGGAAACCGTTCACACCGAACAGCTTGCCGAGCATGGCGGTGGAACGGGGATACGCAATGAAGAGTTGCTTGAGTCGGCTTTGGCACGCTCGCAACAAATATATGCCTATGACGACACGGCAGATATTTGCACATTGGCGGCGGCTTATGGCTACGGGATTGCCAAAAACCATCCCTTTGTGGACGGCAATAAGCGCACCGCCTATGTGACTATGTTGACTTTTTTGCTTGTGAATGGCTATCGCCTTACCGCCGCGATGTCTGACCGTTATGACACCATGCTGGCGGTGGCATCCGGCGATATG
Source organism: Parvibaculaceae bacterium (assembly GCA_965217015.1). GTDB lineage: Bacteria > Pseudomonadota > Alphaproteobacteria > RS24 > RS24 > JAYQKL01. The sequence goes on from OZ244224.1 coordinate 637,939, forward strand.
GAAGAGTCTACCCTCGCCTCTTGGCTGCGGGAAAATACCGCGCCAACAACGGATAATTAACCCCGCCTACCGCCTTGATGTACCGTTTATTTTGGGGATTTACCCCCTAGACATCTGCATATTGCTTGGTTTCTTGCGCGCCGCCCGGGTGGGTGGTGGCGCCTTTGCGCGCCGAGCCGACAGTTTGCGCATATTTCCATAGCGTGCCAGAGGTGAACCCATTATCGCGGGCTTCCCATTTGGCGCGCCGCGCCGCCAGCTCTGCGTCATCAACCAATAAATCAATTGTGCCGGCCTCGGCATCAATCCGAATTTTATCGCCATCTTCCACCAGCGCAATTGGCCCGCCTTCTGCGGCTTCTGGCCCAACATGGCCAATGCAGAAACCGCGTGTCGCGCCCGAAAAACGCCCATCGGTAATCAACGCCACCTTGTCGCCATTGCCCTGCCCATAAATCGCAGAGGTGGTGGACAGCATTTCACGCATGCCCGGCCCGCCTTTTGGCCCCTCATAGCGTATCACAATCACATCACCCGCCTGATAGTTACCCGCCTCTACGGCAGCAAACGCATCTTCTTCGCAATCAAAGCAGCGCGCAACGCCCTCAAAATCAAGCTTTTCCATGCCCGCCACTTTCACAATCGCGCCATCTGGTGCCAATGAGCCCTGCAAGCCGACCACGCCACCGGTTGGGGTGATGGGGTTGGTCACTGGATAAATGACTTTTTGCTCTGGATTAAAAGTGATGTCTTCCAGATTTTCAGCCAGAGATTTGCCAGTCACGGTCAGGCAGTCACCATGCAGATAGCCACCATCAAGCAGGGTTTTCAACAGCATAGGCACGCCGCCGGCCTCATACATATCTTTGGCCACATATTGCCCACCGGGTTTCAGGTCCGCAATATAAGGGGTCTTTTTGAAAATTTCAGCCACTTCCATCAGGTCAAAATCAATGCCAGCTTCATGCGCCATAGCAGGCAAATGCAAACCACCATTGGTTGAGCCGCCGGTTGCGGCAACCACAGTCGCAGCGTTTTCGAGCGATTTTCGCGTCACAATATCACGCGGGCGAATATTTTTAGCAATCAGTTCCATCACCGCACGGCCAGAGGCTTCGGCATAAGCGTCACGGCTTTCATAAGGCGCAGGCGCTCCGGCTGAATTCGGCAAAGCCAAACCAATGGCTTCAGAAACACACGCCATTGTGTTGGCCGTAAATTGCCCGCCGCACGCGCCCGCGCTTGGGCAGGCCACGCATTCCAAATCATGCAATTCATCATCTTCCATATTGCCTGCCGCGTGCTGGCCAACGGCCTCAAACACATCAAGCACTGTCACATCTTTGCCTTTAAATTCACCGGGCATAATCGAGCCGCCATACATAAACACACTTGGCACATTCAAACGCAACATCGCCATCATCAGACCCGGCAGCGACTTATCGCACCCCGCCAGCCCGACCATCGCGTCATAGCAATGGCCACGCATGGTCAACTCCACACTATCGGCAATCACCTCGCGTGACACCAATGAGGATTTCATGCCCTCATGCCCCATGGCAATGCCATCTGTCACCGAGATTGTACAAAATTCGCGGGGCGTCCCCTCGCCAGCCTTAACACCCGCCTTCGCCGCTTGCGCTTGACGCATCAACGCAATGTTACACGGAGCAGCTTCGTTCCAGCAGGAAACAACGCCAACAAAGGGGCGGTTAATTTCTTCTTCCGTCATGCCCATCGCATAATAATATGAGCGATGCGGGGCGCGCTCTGGTCCAACAGACACATGCCGGCTTGGTAATTTAGATTTATCGAATTTTGACATTTCTGTTACTCCTATTGCAGGCGACGGACAGCTGCCGTCAACTTTTCTAGCCGCGCCTCTTCTTCGGCAAGACGAGAACGATTTTCTTCAATCACCGCCTCTGGCGCTTTATCAAGAAACCCTTGATTGTTTAACTTACCCGAAAGTTTTTTAATTTCAGCTTCCGTTTTGGCAATCTCTTTGGCCAAACGCGCTTTTTCAGCGTCCACATCAATAATATCAGCCAATGGCAATGCCAATATAGTTTCATCTAGCACGGTTTGCACCGCACCTTGTGGCACGCTATCAGCAAGCTGGACATCGGATAAACGCGCCAAACGCTTCAAAACCGGCTCGAGGCGCTCTAGGCGCGCTTGGGTTTCGGTCTGCGCGCCAACCATTATCAGCGGAATTTGCGCGCCAGCTGGCACATTCATTTCAGCCCGCACCGAGCGAATATCGGTAATCGCCTGTATCAGCCATTTCATTTCTGCATCGGCTTGCGAATTAATTAAGCTTTCGGGCAAATTGGGCCATTCATCAAGCATTAAAAACCCGTCACGCGCCGCCGTTTTGCCCCACAGCTCTTCCGTAACAAAAGGCATGAAAGGGTGCAGCAAACGCAGCGCATGGTCTAACACCCATTTCGTGGCTGACTGCGTTTCGGCCTTGGCTGCGGCATCATCACCTTGCAGGCTTGGCTTGGCTAGCTCAACATACCAGTCGCAAAAATCATGCCAGATAAATTGATACACAGCATTGGCGGCATCATTAAACCGATAGGCTTCAAGAGCTTGCGTCACCGCCTGTTGGGCGCGCACAGCCTCGCCGACAATCCATTGCGTTAAGGGCAGGCTTGCTTTTGTCGGATTAAAATCTGGCGCATCAAAGCAGTCATTCATGTCGCAAAAACGCGCGGCGTTCCATAATTTCGTGCCAAAATTACGATACCCCTCCACCCGGCTTTCGGACAATTTAATATCCCGCCCCATCGCCGCCATAGCCGCAAGGGTAAAGCGCAACGCATCGGCACCGAATTTGTCACAAATCTGGAGTGGGTCAATCACATTGCCTTTAGATTTTGACATTTTGGCGCCCTTTTCATCGCGCACCAAAGCATGAATATAAACCGTGTGGAATGGCACTTCGTCCATCAGGTGCAAGCCACTCATCATCATGCGGGCCACCCAGAAGAAAATAATATCAAAACCAGTGACCAGCACATCGGTTTTGTAATGACGCGCTAACATATCGGTTTGCTCAGGCCAGCCAAGCGTTGAAAACGGCCACAGGGCAGATGAAAACCAAGTATCCAAAACATCTTCATCACGCTGCAGGTTCGTTGCACTGCCATAATGCGCATCAGCTTTTGCCTGCGCTTCGGCCTCGCTTTCTGCCACAAAGATTTCGCCATCAGGCCCATACCAAGCTGGTATGCGATGCCCCCACCAAAGCTGACGAGAAATGCACCAAGGCTGGATATTATTCATCCATTCAAAATAGGTTTTTTCCCAATTTTGCGGAACAAACTTAGTCTCGCCATTTTGCACCGCCGCAATTGCTGGCGCGGCCATTGTTTTGGCATCAACATACCATTGGTCGGTTAGCCATGGTTCAATCACGACATCAGAACGGTCGCCAAAAGGCACCATATGCGTGTTGTCTTCTATTTTTTCCAACAAGCCAAGCGCATCAATTTCAGCTACCACGCGTTTGCGCGCTTCGAACCGGTCCATCTCTTGCCAGCTGTCGCGATGAGGCATGTCGGCAAAAGCCTCATCAGATAAATCAAGCCCGCCAAGCGCATTCAAAATATTAATCGCTGCAAGGCCACACCGTCGGCCAACCTCAAAATCATTAAAATCATGCGCAGGCGTAATTTTAACAGCCCCAGACCCCTGCTCTGGATCTGCATAACTATCAGCAACAATCGGTATTTTGCGACCAACAATCGGCAAAACAACATTTTTGCCAATCAGATTTTGATAGCGCTCATCATCAGGGTGCACAGCAACGCCCGTATCCCCCAACATAGTTTCTGGCCGCGTTGTCGCCACCGTAATATGACCAGAACCATCTTCGAGTGGATAGTTAAAATGCCACATATGGGACTGAACTTCTTTTTGAACGACTTCAAGGTCAGAAATCGCTGTCAAAAGTTTTGGATCCCAATTCACCAAACGCTTATCTTTGTAAATCAGGCCTTGCTCATAAAGCGTGACAAAGACTTTCAAAACTGCCTTTGACAAGCCTTCGTCCATTGTAAAACGCTCGCGGCTCCAATCGCATGACGCGCCAAGCCGGCGCAATTGTTGCGTGATGGTGGATCCGCTTTCTTCTTTCCATTGCCAGACGCGCTCTAAAAAAGCATCACGCCCCATATCGCGGCGCGCGGGCTCGCCATTTTCAGCAAGCTGCCGCTCAACCACCATTTGGGTTGCAATACCCGCATGGTCAGTGCCGGGCTGCCATAGAACATCGCGCCCGCGCAGGCGCTCAAACCGGCATAAAACATCTTGTAAAGTGTTGTTCAGCGCATGCCCCATATGCAAACTGCCCGTTACATTAGGCGGCGGAATAACAATTGTATAAGGGGTCGCGTCAGGCACGCGCCCAGCCTTAAAACACCCCTGCTCTTCCCAAAGCGCATAAAGCTGGCTTTCCATTGTGCTGGGGTCAAATGTTTTTTCTAATCGGGCTGTATCCGAAGTATCAGACATAAAAGCACTCATTCTTAAAACCTTAAGCTTTTGACCTACACCAAGCGCGGCGTGGCTTCAAGCATGGTTTTAAGGAATTATCAGCTTTTCCGCGATTTTTCCAGTGTGTCTGAGATAATTAAACGTCCCGCTCTTAATTCCCGCGCCAGACTGGCGCGCACCACCGCTTGAACCACATTGTGCAAGACAGAAATCGACTCTGCCTCCGTGCGGTACTCTTGAGTTTCTAACAAAAAATCTTCCAAAGCGTGGTTCAAACGGCTTTCTAAAGCGGTTTTTTTATCGGCTGTCAAAGCCAAAACCGGTGAGGGTTTTTTATGGCGGCCTAAAATTCTGCTCAACCAGTTTTTGCGGGCCGGTTTTTCAATCAACGCCTCGCCAGGTTGCGTTTTCGCCCCGTCAGACGCGGCTAAATAGGACAAAACAGGCGGTGGCGACGCAGCCGAATTATAAGGCTGATTGGCCACAGCCTCTGCGATACGCTCAAAATACGGATCTTTTCTAAAAGAATTTTCTTTATCTTCTTCAATGGTTTGTTTGTTGTTATTAACCTTTTGCATAAGCCCTCCAAAATATTTGGAACCCTTTACAAAATAACCGCAAAAAGAAAAAAACTATTTTTCAACCGCCGCCAAACCAATTTGGTTGGCAGTTAACCCGCCAATAGAAACCAGCAGACTATAAGCCGCAACAATTTGGTTTCTCTCAGCTTCAATCAAAGCAACGCGCGCGTCAAGCAATTCATTTTCAGCATCAAGCAGGTCTAAAATAGACCGAATGCCGAGTTCGCGCTCTTGGCGCACACCATCTAGCGCAATTTCCGCCGCTTTAATTTGCTTTGTTGAGGCTTCAATCTCACCAGAAGCGGCCTGAAAATTATGCCAAGAAGTTGTTACTTCTTTTTCAACCTGATTTTGTGCGGCATGCACCAATAAGCGGGTTGTGTTTTTAACATGTTGCGAGGCCCGAATCGCAGCCAATGAACGCCCGCCCGTAAATATCGGCATACTTACTTCAATACCAAAATTTGTGACCTCTTCTTCAATCCCCTGCTTCATGCGGTTCGGGTCTTCTGTCACTGAGTAATTGCCGAACAGGGAAACCTTGGGCAGTGACCCCGCTACCGCGCTATAAGACGCGAAGTCAGCGCTTGAAGACTGCTCTTGACTAAGCCGCAGCACCGGGCTTTGCCGCAAGCCCAAGTCGAGCGCCTCTTCAAGACTGCCCGGCAATTCTGGCAACGCGCGCGGCGGCTCTAAGCCCTCTGGCAATTGGCCAATCACCTCTTTATAGGCTGCCGTTGAGCCAGCCAAAGCGGCTTTTTGCCGTATCAGATTGGCTTGCGATAGCTCCAAGCGTGATTCAGACTGCGCCACATCAGTGCGCGTCACAATGCCAACCTCAAACTGGTCTTTCACCGAAACATATTGGCGGGTGAGAACTTCGACATTTTTTTCGCGCAAAGATAAAACGGCCTCATCGCGCAAGACCCCTAAATAAGCCCTGACCGCGCCGAGCAGTATTTGCTGCTCACTTGAAACAAGGCTTTGCTTTTCGGCGCGGATATCAGCCCGCGTTTGCAAAATATCGCTCGCATTTTTACCACTTGTAAAAACATCCATTTTAGCATTCACGCCCCAACTATCATTACGATGCTGGCCGGCAAAACTACTCTCTTCGCCTGTGAAATCATTGACAGTGGTTGTGTCATTTGTGCTGGAGCGGGCATATGCTGTCACTTGCGGCAGGCTGGCGCTAAACGCCACAATTTGGTTCTGCCGAAAAGCCATATATTTGGCGCGATCCGATGAAAGCTTTGGATTATTTTCAAGCGCGATTTGCAGCGCATCTTCCAATGTTGTCGCATGAAGCAGCGTTGGCGCCATTAAGACACCGCAAAATAAAGCAGCATTCAAAAATGAATTTGTCAGTTTTTTCAGCATTTATTCACCAAGCACTTCATCAACAAGCCAACAAGGCTGCTTTTCATTTCTAGAATGAAAAGGCCTCTTCTTTTTCAAAACCAGGAACTTGTTCTGTTATCATTTCAAACGCAGCCCGCACCGAAATACTGTCATTTATTTTTGTATAAATCATGCCAGACGAGGTTTGGTTATGCTCTGAGACACAAACCAAACGACCCTTATCGTTTAATTGCGCCAAAAGCGATGCAGGCACTTCTGGCACAAACCCATTGATGAGTATCACATCATATGGCCCTTGTTTCGCCTGCCCTTCAGCATGCGGTCCGGTTACAATCACGCCATTATCAACATCTAAATCAAGCAAGATTTGGCTACCTTTATCCGCCAACTCGCTATCTTGCTCAAGCCCAACAACACCCCCGCCCAGCGCTGACAAAACTGCGGTTGAATAACCTGTTCCACAGGCAATATCGAGAATCAAATCATTGGGCTGAATTTCGGCCAGCTCAACCAGCAAGGCAAAAGTTAAGGGCGCGATGAGCTTACGGTCTTGAGATTGCGGCACAGATTTATCCATATAGGCAATCGCGGCATGCTCGGCGCCAACAAAAACATCACGCGGCACTTCAGACATAATATCCCAGATTTTCATATTGCGGACACCGCCAGGCTTAACCTGACTTTCCACCATGTTTATCCGAGCGCGCTGAAAATCGATGGCAATATCTGACATTTCTTATCCATTATTTATAGTTTTCAAATTGAAGCTGAAAATCTATCAGTTGAATCTCATTTCTATATAAGCCGCTTGGGCATTAAATTCAACGACAGACTGACAGTATTTATTTTATTATCCATGCTTAAAAGCATTGTATTCATGATGCGGCTTTGATACAAAGCCATTGATTTTGGCCACGTGGCGGAGTGGTGACGCAGCGGCCTGCAAAGCCGTGTACCCCGGTTCGATTCCGGGCGTGGCCTCCAAAATCTTAAACTGGATATGTTTTTGCACTTGCTTAAATATTTTGTTTTGATATATCCAATTGCGTGGTTGTGATCCGCCTTAGCTCAGTTGGTAGAGCAAATGACTGTTAATCATTGGGTCGCTGGTTCGAGTCCAGCAGGCGGAGCCACCCTTCCCCTAGTAAAATCAATAACTAAGCACTATATGCGATTTGCGCCTTACACCTCAATAGATGTTGGGTGAGCAGCGGGTAAGCAAACTTATTTTAACATTCAGTTGATGTCTGATTCGAAGAAACTTCTGGTAAAGTGGCATCTTTTGACGCTGCAAATAATACTCTGTGAAACTTCTGAGGCGCGCCGCCCACAATTAAGGCTGCTTGAGCGCCTTGTGAGGCTAAGGAAAGTCGGTTATAAAATACTAAAGAATAATAACAAAAAGAGTCCTTATGACGTTTAGCTGTGCAGTTTTTAAAGATTGGGAAATAGCGTTGGATGCTATATGCCCTACTGATCATTATATAAGTTCATATCCAGAATTACTCCGCGCCGCAAAATGTCTGGAAAAGAATTTTGAGGAAAAATCAGTGCCTGAAGAATCAGTGCCTATGGTCGCTCATCTTGCTTATGGGTGGATGCCAACAGCCCTTACCTATCCCAAACCAAAACATCCTACCTCTCCCAAAAAAGATAAAAACCAATTTGAGATAGACCCGCAAAAGAAAGAGGAGTTTAATCAAAAAATATATAATGTAGTTAGAGCCTCGAAAAAAGTAACTACCATCTCAAACAAAGAAGAAGCATTAAACCTTATGGAGAAAATGCGAGACCCACCCCCAATAAATAATTCTTGGGTAGGTCTGAGCAAAACGCTACATTTTTTTAATCCTGAAATATTTCCTATCTTGGATAGCAATGTTGCTTTAGCGTTTAATATATCTACTTATGGGAAGTATAATAAGAGAGATGTTTATGTGGACTATATGGAGTTTGTCCATCAAAACAGGAAAAAAGAATTTGTAGAGCCTGTGCTTGAAGAATTTGAAAAGAAAGCTGGCTATAAAATTTCAGAAGTTCGAGCCGTTGAATTTATATTGTTCAATATTGGACAGAAGAAAAAGAAGGAGAAGAAGGAGAAGGAGCTGAAGAAGATGAAAAAGAAAAAGAATAATCAATAGAACACTGTGCGCACCCTCTCGAAGTGGCAGTGCGCTGGGGCTTTATAATAAACCTGCGAGGACAGAACAATGAAACAACTACCGGGCAATGTGAAAGCCTATAAACGCACGCCAACCTTTACTGAAGAAACAGCGCCTGAAGGGTTATTGAACAACCATAATACAAAAGCTGGCGTTTGGGGCTTGATTCAAATTGAAGAAGGCGAACTGGAATATACCATCGAAAATGAAGAGGTGCACATTCTCACGAAAGATAAAAATGGTGTAGTAGAGCCAGAGATAATGCACCATATCAGGCCGTTGGGTAAAGTGTCTTTCTATATTGAATTTTATAAATGAACCCCCGATGCCTTACGCGGGTCGGTTTCGTTATAAATCACGCGCTGTAGCCTGCTCTCATAGCGCCATGCAAAAGATGCCGCACGGGCGGGGGCGTGTATAATTTTCTTGCAATCTTGTGCTCTATTTATTCTAATGCCAAAAAGAGGGAGATAAAAATGAACAAAAGCCCCTATTTTTTCAAGGCTTTCTGGCATGTGTTACGTGGTGTTAAAATGTATAAAATCAACATTGAGTGGTGTTCAGAAGGCAAAGTCTTCATCGCGACATCAGATGATATTGATGGCTTGATTTTGGAGGCGGATGATATTCCGCAAATGCTTGAGCATTTGAAGGATGTGGTGCCCATGCTTTTGGAGGCAAACGGTCACACCTCTGCCCCGCGTGACTTTGATTTTAGCATCAATATTAAAGGCCATTTTTCTGAGCTTTTAGACCCCCGCGCTTACGCCTAAAGAGGGTATTTACCGGCATGTTCATCACCAAAAAGAAGCTTGAACAACAGCTTCAAAAGGCTGGCTGTGAGCGCGTCCGCCGGGGCGGCAAGCACGACATTTGGCGCGCCCCAAATGGTAAGAATTTCCCCATCTCCCATGCTGGGGTGAAGAGTAAAGTAACTTACAAAAAAATCATGAAACAGGCTGGTATTGAGAGCTGAAACGCCAAATAATAAGACAAAATATGACCCGCGAATAAAAACAAGAAGGGAGAGGGAATAGAATGACTAAATTAACGGAAGAAAAGTTTTGTGATTTTTTAGAGAGATGTTGGAAAGATTCACCCACCCATTCAATTAAGGTTTCAAAAGGGACCAAATCTATAAGGCCCAACACACCGGATGGTCAATATTTTCGCGTTTCGTCTCTTCTTCAATGCCGCAAGGGGTCTTGTTGGGAAGGTAAAAATTATGAAGAAACAGAAAAAAAATTGTCAGAGCTCAGCGAGAAATTGAGAGATGCAATTGAGACCAGAAACCAACCAGCAACGGAGGAAGCCTTTTGTCAAATTTACACATGGGGTGGCATGAGCTGTAAGGGAAATATTTCTGGCACGATGTTTAAGAAATGGTCGGCCAACAATCAACTCGCTCAGAAAATTGAAGAAAGTGTGAATATTATTTCTACAGGAGATGGGCTTGAAAAATTCGATAACGATGCCCTTTTTATGAATTCAGGTTACACGAAAGTGGTTAGTCTGGCATCCGACCCTGAAAAGCCGCTGATTATTTATGACGGAAGAGTCGGCGCCGCACTGGGACATCTGGTGACACTGGCCATGCAGAAAGAGGGATTTGATGGAGTGGAGGAGCAACTTCGTTTTCCCTGGGGGAGAGCGCGAACAGAAGGGGTTAACAGAAACCCGTCAAATGAAGTAATTAAGTTTCCTAACTTATTCAACATGAAATCAGAACGCCATGCGCAAGCCATGCATGACGCCTCACGAATAGCGTGTAAAGTAGCCACAAATCTTTCAATAACCCCAAGAGAATTTGAGGCCGCCCTGTTTATGTGGGGCTATTCCGTCGGTGAAAAAAACGCCAGGCAGTAATAACTTTGGCATGATGTATGGAACTGCCGACAGCGTAGCAAGAAGCGTTTGAAGCGCGGCAATAAGAAAAACAAGAAGGGAAACGCATGGAATGATACAAAAACTCTTACCGCGTCTTTGGTTTGGTATGTCAGGCGCGGGGGCAGCCGCCGCCAATGACGACACGTATTTCCTACGCGGTGCGAAAGCAGACCTCGCTCAAGATTATAAAACCGCCCTGCGCTGGTATCGCAAGGCAGCAAGACAAGGCGACGCCGAAGCGCAATTTATTCTTGGCACGATATATCAAGATGGCAAAGGCGTGGCGCAAAATTATAAAACCGCCCTGCGCTGGTATCGCAAGGCTGCAAAACAAGAACATGCCAAGGCGCAACGAAATATTGGGATGCTGTATGCCAATGGCAACGGTGTGGCGCAAGATTATGAAATGGCCGCCCACTGGTATCAAAAAGCGGCAGACCAAGGCAATGCCAGCGCGCAACATAATCTTGGGCTGATGTATGACTCTGGAGACGGGGTGCCACAAAATCATGTGGAGGCCTATAAATGGTGGCTTTTGGCCGCCGCGCATGGGCATGTGCAAATATTGCAGGCCCGTCACCTCACGCCCGAACAAAAGCAGGAAGCACAAGCCGAGGCCGCGGCATGGCAAGAAGCGTTTGAAGCGCGGCGGCAGGAACAACAATAAGAAAGGCGCACCGATGAATAAGAAACTCTTAACCCGCATTTTTGCTGGTCTGGTTATCGTGATGGGGCTGATGCTCGCCTCTATTCTTTCCCCCACGCCTGCTATTGCTGATGCGGGTTCTTATGCAGCGCTTGTCAAAAAGGGCAACCGATATTTTGCCGAGAAAAAACTTCAGATGGCTATCAAAACCTATACGCAAGCCCTGAAGCTGAAGCCAGAGGCGGCATCTGTTTTATATCAGCGTGGGGCTGCCAGAAATGCTTTGAGCGATTATGAAAATGCAATTGCTGATTTTGATGAAGCCGCCAGGCTTAAATTTGACGATAACGCTCTTTATGTTCAGCGTGGGAATGCCTATTACGCGCTTCGGAAATATGGCGCCGCGCTAGCTGATTACCATCACGCTGTGGAAAATGTGCCAGATGATGTGGAAGCACGCGATATGGCCAGCTTATACAATAAGCGCGGGCTGGCCCTCTCAGCCAGAGGGTCTGCCAGACGCGCCTTGTATGACTTTAGGCGGGCAATAGAGCTGGCACCGGATGAGCCGGTTTTCTGGTATAACCGCCATTCAGCCTATTCTGTTTTGGGGCAGAGCAGAAAAGCGCGGCAGGATTATGAACATTATTTGGAATTGCGGCGGCGAAAAAAACTGGAGAACATGGAATGAATAAGAAACTCTTAACCCGCATTTTTGCTGGTCTGTCACATGCAGATGAGATGAAAAAATTGCATCAAACCGAAGAATTTCCTTATCCACCCGAACACAAGCTGTTATTGGTCTACATCACCGATACTACCATAGACGAAAGAGGATCTGTTTATGAGGCGGCGCGATGGGCATGGAGACTTTCCCCCGAACGCGCTAAAAAAGCAGATTATGTACTGGCCCAAAAGGGCGGGATTGTGGTTGGAGTTTTCATCGCGGAACAATGGATTCGATTCACCAGAGAAGCATGGGAGGCCGCGGGTGAAGATTTCCCCGCGCCGTATGAGGAGCCCGAAAGATATGGTTTTGTCGGTGCAGAGGCATCTGCTGACATCCAAGAAATTTACCTGAACAAGAGGGTTCCTGACAAGCTGGCTGGCGGACAAAATCCTGTCCGGTATTCCTATGAGCAACCCCCCAGCTTCAACACCATTAATTCTTGGGTTTTTGCACCATCATCTCCGCCGCCTCACGCAGGGGGTCATCAGCCAGATGCGCATACGCTGCGTGGTCATGGGGTTGGTGTGGCCCAGCAAACGACCGACGATAGCCAAGCAATTACTCTAAAACTGTTACCCTAAAAATGTAACTGGGCGATGTTCGAGATATTCAACATCAAGCTTGCGATGCGTAAACAGCCACTGCCCATCAACGCAGCGCCATTTATCCTGATAGCGAATCCCCCAAACCTGAATCACATCTTCATCTTTATGCAAATGATCAGCGACACAATAGGTTTCGCCAAAAGCCGTGTCCCCCTCAACCGTAATCAGGCTTTGGTGTAGCCGATGCATGGTCATACGAAAATTTTCATCGAGCATAGAAAGCGTGCCAACGCAGGCGTCAATCCCTTCATATTTAAAGCCCGGCCCCTCGATAATGCAATTTTCATCAATAACCGTTTTATAAAGTTCAACCTTGCGTCTATCGAGACTATGCGCGTAAATTTTTAATGTTTCCTCAATTTGTTCTTTAGACATATCACCCTCTTCATTTTGGACTAATCCATATTAGACAGAAATTCGTATAAAAAACAAAGTTAAAGGAGGACGACGTGTCGCAGCCCATCATTGTGTGGTTCCGTCAAGATTTACGAATTGATGATAATCCGGCCCTAAATTTTGCAATTGAGAGCAATCAGCCGGTCATTCCGCTTTTTATTATTTCTGATGATGCACGCCCATTAGGGGCTATGAGCCTGTGGTGGCGTGATGCCTCTGTCAAAAGCCTTGCGCAGAAACTAGCAGATATCGGCGCACAACTTATAGTTGCAAAGGGTAAGCCTCTCGACATTCTCAGCTCACTCATCACGCAAACACAAGCAAGTGCTGTGTGCTGGAACCGGATTTATGAACCCGACTTAGTCGCGCGGGACAAAACCATCAAACAGGAGCTTAAAAATCAAGCAATCCGTGTTGAAAGCTTTAACGCCAGCCTGCTGTTTGAACCTTGGGAGATTCAAAATAAATCAGGCACGCCCTTTAAAGTCTTTACCCCCTTTTGGCGCCACTGTATGGGACGCGCTCAAGACACGCCTCTCAGCCCCCCCATCAACCCGCCAAAGCACATAAATGGCTATCAAGGGGATATTGAAAATACGGCGCTTATTCATATCGACCAAGCGCTAAACGCCCCACTGCCCGACCACGCTCACCAGACATCTAATTTATTTTTTCCGGGCGAAGGCGGCGCATGGGCAAAGTTAAATCAATTTACAGCCAGTGCTTTAGAGCAATATGCTGATGGACGCGATTTCCCCGCTCTTGACGCAACATCGCGCCTGTCCCCGCATTTGCGCTGGGGAGAAATCAGCCCACGCCGCATCTGGGCGCATCTTCACCAAAGTGCTGAACAAGGCAAAATTCGTGCGGATAATCTAAATAAGTTTTTATCTGAACTGGGCTGGCGCGAGTTTTCGACACATTTAATGTTCATCAATCCCAATATGCATGAAGAGAATTTACAAAAACAATTTGACGCTTTTGCTTGGGAAAAAAATGATACATTGCTGGAGCGCTGGAAGCACGGTGAGACTGGTTACCCGATGGTTGATGCGGGTATGCGGGAATTACTGACAACGGGTTTTATGCATAATCGTGTGCGCATGATTACCGCTAGTTTTTTAATCAAGCATCTTTTGATTGATTGGCGCGAAGGTGAAAAATGGTTTTGGGAACGCCTTGTCGATGCAGATATGGCAAATAACCCTGCCGGCTGGCAATGGGTTGCAGGGTGCGGTGCTGACGCCGCGCCTTTTTTCAGAATTTTTAACCCGATTATTCAAGGGCAAAAATTTGACCCTGACGGCGTATATATTAAACACCATCTGCCAGCCCTTAAAGCGTTAAACGGGAAGTCACTTTATTCCCCCTGGACGGCTAAACCAGAAATTTTAGACCATGCCCATATTGAACTTGGAACGGATTACCCTGCCCCCATTGTTCAGCATGAACAGGCACGAGAACGGGCTTTAGCAGCCTTTAAGAATTTAAGGGCATAGTAAAAGTAGAAAGTGTATTCATGAAAATTGCTGTTATCGGTGCGGGTATATCCGGTCTTGCGTCTGCGTATTTTTTATCTCAAAAACACGAAGTCACCTTATTTGAAAAACGCAAGCGGCTTGGCGGGCATAGCGCGACTAAGACGATAGATTATGACAACACCTATTTGCGCGTAGATACGGGGTTTATTGTTTATAATGATCTGAATTACCCTAATTTGGTGCAGCTTTTTAAGCATTTAGATGTGCCAACCGAAGCCAGCAATATGAGCTTTTCATTTAGCGCTTCACAAAATAATAAAGCAGGCATATTCGAATGGGCTGGCCATAGCCTGAACAGTGTATTCGCACAACGGAAAAATATTTTTAGCCTAAAGTTCTGGCATATGCTGAGCGAAATTTTGCGTTTTAACAAATTAGTGCGCAAAATGGAGATTGGAAAAACCCCTAATCACGACCAGTCGCTACAAGACTGGCTGGTGTCTCATCGATTTTCCGAGAATTTTCAATCTTCTTATTTGCTGCCCATGGCGGCGGCAATATGGTCAACGCCAGCGCATGAAATACTCGATTTTCCTGCCATGCGTTTTATGGCGTTTTTCAAAAACCATCGACTGGTGGATAAAGATCGCCCGAAATGGCGGACCGTGCGCGGTGGCAGCCAAGAATATGTCAAAAAAATTGCGGCTCACTTATCTGATATTCGGCTGGATAGTCATATTGAGAAAGTCGTTCGAAACGATAAAGGGGTCAGCATTTATTTAAGCGATGATACGCATCACGACTTTGATGCGGTTGTCTTTGCCACTCATACCAATCAATGTTTGGCTTTACTGGATACACCCTCTCCTCAAGAGCAAGAGATTTTGAGTGCTGTCGCCTATAAGCCAAACAAAGTTTATTTACATCGCGACCAAAATTATATGCCCCAAAAGCGTTTGACTTGGGCGGCATGGAATTATTTGAGTGAATTACCGCATCAGAAAAAAAGTGAATTGGCGGTCACTTATTGGATGAATAAATTGCAAAATTTAAGCGATGAGATGCCGGTTTTTGTCACGCTGAACCCCAAACAAGCGCCTCGCAAAGAGCTGACTTTTGGGGTTTATGAATATGACCACCCACAATTTAACCGTGCCGCGCTCATTGCGCAGGATAATTTACCCACCATTCAAGGCCAACAAAATACTTATTTTTGCGGCGCATGGACAGGTTATGGGTTTCATGAAGATGGGCTCAAATCTGCAATTGCAATTGCGCGCGCTTTTGAGGTGGCGCTGCCATGGGAGACTCAAGAACTGAAGAATAAAAAGCTACCGCAGGCTGCCGAATGACAGATTTACCCCATTTAGATGCAGGCATTTATACTGGTGAGGTGCGCCACGCTCGCTATGCCCCCAAGCGTCACCGCTTCATTTATCGCGTCTTTTCCTGCCTATTTGATGTTGATAGCCTTGAAACCTATCACCAAAATCTAAAATGGTTTTCCTTAAACCGATTTAACCTTTTTAGCCTTTGGCAAAAAGACCATGCCGCAAAGGACGGGACAGCCATTAGACCATTTTTAGATAAGCTGATTTCCCAAGCTGGCTTAAACCGTGCAGATAAAATTTTAATGCTATGCTATCCGCGCATTCTTGGCATTGGGTTTAACCCCATCACAATTTATTATTGTTATGCGCAAGATAAAATTTCGGCCATGATTTATGAAGTTCGAAACACATTTGGCGGTGATCATCTTTATGTCATACCCTTAAAAGGCGATGATGACCTCACTAATCACAACCGCAACAAGCAACTCCATGTTTCCCCCTTTATGGGCATGGAGGCAAGCTATGGCTTTACAGCAGAGCCACCAGATGACAAGATAAAATTTGTTATTCGGGAATATTATGAAAATAAGCCGATTTTGATAGCCAGCTTTATAGGCAAAAAAAAGCAGCTAACAGACAGCGCCCTTTTGACTAGTTTTTTGAAACACCCGCTGATGATGCTGAAAGTTGTCATCGGGATACATTATGAGGCGCTTAAGATTTTTGCAAAAGGCGTTCCTTATGTGAAAGGGCAAAACAAGCCTGATAAGAGGATAAGTTTCTAAAGCACGAGAACGAGTAAGACGACTAACGACCATCGGAGACCATGATGCAGAACACCAATCATGCCAACACCAAGACACCAACACTTGATGCGCGCCTACCTAAATTCCAACATCTCATATCAGCGATTTTTAACAATCTGAAATATGGAAAACTCAATATTGTCTGGGCTGATGGCAGCCGCGATGTGTTCACCGGAACAGAGACTGCATCGCATCAGACAGAGGCGACTTTACTTATTCATGATAACAGGTTTTTCCGCCGCGTGATTCAAAGTGGTAGTTTGGGTTTTGCAGAAAGCTATCTTGAGGGGGAATGGACAACACCTAATTTAGCAAGCTTGCTTGAAATCATGTCCCGTAACATTCACGCTTTTGAAAATAAGATTGGCAAAAGCAAACTTGTTAAAATCTTTCAACGCCTCATTCATTTGCTGCGCCCCAATACACGCAAAGGGGCAAAGAAGAATATTCACGCGCATTATGATTTGGGCAATGATTTTTATGAGCTATGGCTGGACCCGAGCATGACCTACTCTGCGGCTTATTTCTCTAATCAAACAATGAGCCTTGAGCAAGCGCAACAAGAGAAATACCGTAATTTAGCCAAGATGATTGACTTAAAACCCGAGCATCATGTGCTGGAAATTGGTTGCGGCTGGGGCGGCTTTGCAGAATTTGCGGCACAAGAAATTGGTTGTAAAATCACAGGCATCACCATCAGCAAAGAACAGCTTGCCTATGCGAAAGAGCGCATGGCAAAACATAATTTAACCGGCCAAGTTGACCTCCAATACACTGATTACCGCGATGTGACGCAGCGTTTTGACCGTATTGTATCGATTGAAATGTTTGAGGCGGTTGGCGAAACCTACTGGGAAACTTATTTTAAGCAAATTAAGAACTGCTTAAAAACAGGCGGTAAAGCCGGCCTCCAAATCATCACCATCAATGATGAAGCCTTTAAGAAATACCGCAAACGCGCTGACTTTATCCAAAAATATATTTTTCCAGGCGGCATGCTACCATCGGTGGAACGCTTACAAAAAGAATTTGCAAAAGCCAATTTGCAGCTATCCGATAAGCTCGATTTAGGCATTGATTATGCCAATACGCTGGCACAATGGGATGTAAGCTTTCATGAAAAATGGCAGGAAATTAAAAAACTCGGCTTTGACCAAAGATTCAAAAACATGTGGCATTATTACCTCGCCTATTGTGAGGCGGGGTTCCGCACAAAACATATTGATGTGTCGCAATTTGTCATAGAAAACAACGCCAGCGAAATCTAATCTGCTCTCTTAAGCGTATAAAAATTACTTCTAAAGAGGTATTTATTTTGCGTGATATAAGCCAGACATCAAATTTCAGATTAGAAGATTTCTTCAAGGGTGATTTTCATTCTTATGGCAAGATTCTCAATCGCAAAGGCAAAACAATCAGAAATTTCAGCGTGACTGGCAATGCTATTTTCCGCAAGGAAACGCTCATTCTCGATGAAAAACTCATCTATGATGATGGGGCGCAAGAAGACAGAATTTGGCAGATTTTGACCCTACCCAGTGGCCGCTATGAAGGACACACGCATGGGCTTGTCGGCAAAGCTCCAATTGGCTGTGTTCAAGATAATATTTTTCGCTGGAACTATCGCCTGAAAATACCTATCCGCAATATCCAAATGACATTTTGCTTTCGTGATGAAATGACACTATCTGACCATTACATCAGCAATTCAGGTAAAATTAGCTTGTTTGGTTTTGATATTCTGTCAATTGAACAGAAATTCTTTCAAGGCAAAATTAGCGCGCAAGCAATTTAAGATAAAGCCCACGCGGCAAACAAGACAAAAGCCATAACCAAAAAGTAAATCGCTTGGGAAATGCTATATGTGCTTTTCTTTTGTTCAATCCCTGATAAACGCGCTTGGCGGCTTCATCAACCTTCATCAAAAAGGGCATATGAAATTTATTTGGCGCGGTGGCAGGTGTATCAACAAACCCCGGCGCAATGACCGAGACATGAACCCCGCTGGCCTTTAAATCAAGCGCCAACCCCTCTGCCATATTGGTTAAGGCCGCTTTGGTTGCACCATAAGCTGCTGAAGTTTGCAGCCCATTATAGCCCGCAACTGATGACACAATCGCGATATGACCTTGCCCGCGTGCCGCCATATAAGGCACAATCGGTGCCAGCATATTGACAGTCCCCGTCACATTAACATTAAAGCTGGCATCAAAAATCTCAGCATCAAAATCAGGCAATTTGGTTGGCAGGTAAACACCCGCATTGGCGATGGCCAAATCCAACTCGCCAAATTCGGATTTAATTTTTTCAAAACAAGCGCGCATCATATCACGGTCAGTCACATCACAAGCAACAGGCAAGATATTGTCGAACTCTTCGGCCAAAGCCTGCAACGCATCTGCGCGCCGCGCCGAAACAGCCACCTGCCAGCCATGATGCGCATAAAGTTTTGCTAATGCCGCGCCAATTCCTGAACTCGCGCCCGTTATCCAAACACTTGGCATTGTTTCAATCTCCCAAGTTAAAATTAAATGCGATTTTAATCGTCAAAGCTACGCCATTTATGAGGCGGTGGGACTTGGTTTTTATCGTCAAAAACATAAACCACATCGCGGTTTTTGCCATACCGAGAGCCTAACCATTTTCCGTCTTGAGAATATAGAATGTCAATTGGGATATCTTTATTCGCGACAAAATAATGGCCTTGCATATCCTCAATCTGGTCTTCGCCCTTATACAGCGTGTCCATTTCTAGAATTTTGCCAGATGCGCTGTCTATGAGCTTCAGCTCTTGTGTGAAACCAGGAAACCAATAAGAGGCAGGCTTTAAGTTGCCAGCCAATATATCTTCCGTTTCACCATTATCGCGCACCAGCATGTCATCAACGCGGCGAATATGTAACTGCGCCGCCTCACCGTTTAATAAAGTGCGTGTTTTGAGCGATTGCAGCGCGCCAGCTTGCCAAATCTCTTCACTTTTATGGAGAAAATCATAAACTTTAATAAAGCCAAGCTTCACAATAATATCAATATGAATATTGACCCGCACGCGGCCATTTTCCAGTTCTTCAAAATCCAGCTGGTGGTAGCCTATTTTCTTATCATTACGATAAATTAAAAAGCGTAATTGTTTATCGGCTGGAAGTTGTAACTGGTTTTCGGCAAATGGGTGAGGCTTTGCACCCATGAGTTCTTCATAAGCCATAGACTTAGAAAGCGGAACAAAACACAACAGCAGAACTAAAATACTAGGAAATAAAATCCTTAACAACACGCCCTAACCTATCCTTGAATTTCAAAGAACCGCTTGTGACGGCAAGGCAAAGACATTCGCTTTCACCCACCGCTTTCGGGCGGTGTTCAACACCATCATCGGCAATAGCTAAGTCACCGCGCTGGTAAATTTTATCCCCATCTTTGAAAGCGCCGCGCAGCACAAGCGTGGCCTCAATACCATCATGCGTATGGCGAGGGGCAGATTTACCCGGTTTGATTTTCAGCAAACGAACTTCTGTATTGTCGCATAAGCCAGCAATGGCAAGGGTTTTTACACCTGGATAGCTAAACCGCCATTTTTTCTGGTCAATATCGCAATCAAACAAAGCCCGGATAGATGGAGGCAAATCTTTATTAAAGTTGTTTTTTTTTGACGGCCCATTGAGGTTCTCGGGCTTGTCAAGCAACTCTAATAATGTATCAAGCGCCTCATCAGATAATTCAACAGGGCTTTCATATTCAAGCAAAGCAGCGTTTAATTCTTCGTATTGTTCAAGCTTTTGTCGTGCTTCAGGTTCCATACTGACATAGCTAGATACCACCAAACTTAAACCAGCATCGAGCTGGCCAGATGAATATCTCATCAGTAAATCGTCTATTTCTCGTCCCATGACGCTAATCCTAGAATTGGAATAAACCATTAATTTTATTTTCCTAATCTATACGATATATAATTCTATTTGGATTTATGGCAAATATATTTATTGCAAACTTGATATAAATTTTCCATCAGATTAAGAATAGGGAAATAGAAAGGGATAATCATGCAGTTTCATAATGGGCTCGTTGAAGCGATTGGAAATACCCCCCTTATTCTCCTCAAATCAGCTTCTGAAAAAACCGGCTGCACGATTTTAGGTAAAGCCGAATTTATGAACCCGGGTCAGTCAGTCAAAGACCGTGCCGCCTTATATATTATCAAAGATGCCGAAAAACGCGGGGTTCTTAAGCCGGGTGGCACAATCGTTGAGGGCACGGCTGGCAATACGGGGATTGGCATCGCTTTGGTTGCAAATGCATTGGGGTATAAATCTGTGATTGTTATTCCAGAGACCCAAAGCCAAGAGAAAAAAGATATGCTGCGCCTTGCTGGGGCCGAGCTCATCGAAGTCCCCGCCGTGCCATATAAAGACCCAAATAATTATGTCAAATATTCCGGACGCTTAGCTGAAGACATGGCCGACAAGAACCCAAATGGCGCGGTATGGGCCAATCAATTTGATAATATCGCGAACCGTCAGGCGCATATTGAAACAACAGGGCCTGAAATTTTTGAACAAACGCAAGGCAAGGTGGACGGCTTTACCTGCGCGATTGGTACGGGCGGCACATTAGCCGGTGTTGGTATCGCCTTAAAAGACAAAAACCCTGCTATCAAAATTGCCGCTGCTGACCCTATGGGCGCTGCCATGTTTCATTGGTATAAAAATGGCGAGCTCAAATCAGAAGGTACCTCTATCACAGAGGGCATTGGCCAAGGCCGCGTAACTGAAAACCTAGTTAATGCTCCTATTGATGATGCTTATCAAATTTCAGATGAAGAAGCCTTACCCATTGTTTTTGATTTGCTTAAAAATGAAGGACTTTGCCTTGGTGGCTCAAGCGGCATAAATATTGCTGGCGCCATGCGCATGGCCAATGAAATGGGGCCCGGCCACACCATCGTGACGATTTTATGTGATTATGGCACCCGCTATCAAAGCAAGCTTTATAATCCGGAATTTTTGCGCGAAAAAAATCTGCCCTGCCCTGATTGGCTCTAAGCATGTTGCAACGCAAAGGGGCAGAATATCGGGCAATTGTCACGCATCTTGAAATGTGTACGCCGCCAAACATTGCGCCGCGCTGGCCGCATCAAAACCTCACATTACAAGAAGCCGAGCGGCCCGATATTCAGCTATATCGGCACATATATGACCAAATTGGCCGCCCCTATCATTGGGTAAACCGCCGCTATATTTCGGATTACATGCTCAAGCAAATTCTGCACCACCCTAAAAATCATGTGTTTTACCTTTATGAAAATGACCAGATTATCGGGTTCACTGAAGTAAATGCGCGCCGCTTTCCGTTAATTGAATTGGTGTTTGTCGGGCTCAAAGAAAGTGCGATTGGCAAGGGTTACGGCAAAGCATTACTGCATCACACGCTTGATTTTATTTGGTCGCAGACCCCTGAGCGCGTCATTATTCAAACCAATACTTTAGACAACCCCGCCGCGCTTAACCTCTATCAAAAGTCGGGTTTCACGCCGTTTGACCGTGAAGAAGTCACCATCATAGATAGGGGCTAATGGTCTAGCACTTGCGATAAAAATAATTTTGTGCGCTCATTTTGCGGATTGCTAAAAAACATTTCTGGTACGTTTTCTTCTACAATCTCGCCCTCATCCATAAAAATCACGCGATCCGCTACACGCCGCGCAAAACCCATTTCATGTGTCACGCACAACATCGTCATACCCTGCTCGGCTAAATCGCTCATCACATCAAGCACTTCTTTTATCATCTCAGGGTCCAGAGCAGATGTCGGCTCGTCAAATAACATAATTTTGGGCTCCATACATAAAGACCGCGCAATCGCAACACGCTGTTGCTGACCCCCTGATAACTGCCCCGGATATTTATCCGCCTGATCAGGGATACGAACCCGCTCCAAATAGCTACGCGCCATCGCCTCGGCCTCGCCCTTTGGCACACCGCGCACCCAAATTGGCGCCAATGTGCAATTTTCCAAAACCGTCATATGCGGGAATAGATTAAATTGCTGAAACACCATGCCCACTTCAGAGCGCACCTGGTCTATATTTTTAATATTATCATTCAGTGTGATGCCCTCGACGGTTATCTCACCGCCTTGATGCGTTTCCAAAACATTGAGGCAGCGTATCAATGTTGATTTGCCCGACCCTGACGGCCCACAAATCACAATTTTCTCACCCTGCGCTACATCAAGATTGATATTGCGCAGTACATGAAAATCCCCAAACCATTTATCCAGATTCCGGATTTGGATTATTTTTTTAGCTTCAGCCATTATTTATTCCTCTCATCACGGGATAGGCTTTTCTCAACAAATGATGAATATCGCGACATAGCAAAACAAAAAATCCAGAACACAAAACCCGCAAAAATATATCCCGTGAGCGGCACTTGTGTTGCCGCCCAATTCGGGTCGGTATAGTGGAACATCACCACGCCCATTAAATCAAAAATACCCACAATCATCACCAATGTTGTGTCCTTAAACAGCCCGATAAAAGTATTCACAATACCAGGAATGGATATGCGTAAAGCCTGCGGCAAAATAATATGATACATAGATTGCCAATAAGAAAGCCCAAGCGATTTACACGCTTCATACTGGCCAGCAGGTATGGCTTGCAGCCCGCCACGGATAACTTCAGCCATATAGGCCGAGGCGAATAAGGCCACCCCAATAAGGCATCGCAAAAGAGCATCAAAATTTACCCCTTTGGGCATAAATAGCGGCAGCATGACGCTGGCCATAAAAAGCACTGTAATGAGCGGCACACCGCGCCAGACCTCGATAAACACAACAGAGGCGCTTTTCACCACAGGCATATTGGACTGGCGCCCTAAGGCCAGCAAGATGCCTAACGGTAAAGACAAAACAATACCAGACACCGCAATGATGAGTGTAACCAACAGCCCACCCCAGTCATTTGTCGGCACATGAGTGAGACCAAAAGAAAAACCGAAGATGCCGCCAGACAACAAAACCACCGATAAAACCGGATAGGCCAGCAACATAAAAAGAGCCACGGCTTTTTTAGGCTGTAAAAATGGCGTAACCAGCCAGACAAGCCCCAAGCCGCCCAAAAGGAAAACCAAGTTTGGCCGCCATAAAAAGGCATCTGGATAATTGCCATAAATAAAGGGCTTTATTTTCGCTGTCACAAACGGCCAGCAGGCCCCTTGCACTTGTTTTACACAGGCATCACGACTGTCGCCTGTCCAGCTTGCGGAAATAAACAGCCAATCCACAACAGCTTGCGCGCCAATAAATAAAAAATAGGCGCCAATCAGTGTCACCAGACCATTGCCGAATGACGAAAATAAATTCTGGCGTATCCATATCAAAACAGAAGAATGAAAAAACAGGTTTTGCGCGTTCATTTATCGCTCCACCAGTTTGACCCGCGCATTATACCAATTCATGAGAGCCGCTGCGAACAGGCTCAACCCAAGATATATGCTCATGGTGATAAATAAAATTTCGATTGCTTGTCCGGTTTGGTTCAACGCAGTGCCGGCAAAAACCGAAACCAGCTCCGGATATGCAATCGCTGCCGCCAATGACGAGTTTTTTGTCAGGTTCAAATATTGGCTGGTCAGGGGCGGAATAATAACCCGCATGGCCTGCGGAATAACAACCATGCGTAGGCTTTGCAAGCGCGAAAGACCCAGCGATTGCGCCGCCTCAACCTGCCCTTTTGAGACCGCTTGAATACCAGAGCGGACAATTTCAGCAATAAAGGCAGCTGTGTAAGTAATCAGCGCTAAAGCCAGCGCGACAAATTCTGGCGTCAGGCTGATGCCGCCTTTGAAGTTAAACCCTTTCAACTGCGGATAGTCCAAAGCCAGCGGCACACCGTAAACCCCGAACACAAGAAGCAATGACAGCACAACACCACCCAGCACATAAAAGCGGGTGCGGGTTTTTTGCCCCGTCAATACGCGCTCAGCTTTATCGCGCCGCGCTATATAGAAATAAACCGCCACGCCCAATAAGAGAATACCAAGCCCCAGCGCAAAACCTGGCAAAGCCTCAAAGCCTGGCAGATACAAACCACGCTTATTCAGAAAAACCACCTCGCCCAGCGCATAGCTATGGCGCGGGCGCGGCAGCAGGTTCAGCATGGCGGAATACCAGAACAAAATTTGAATGAGCAAAGGTAGATTTCGCAGCACCTCAACATAAGTCGTTGCTGTTTTAGCGACCAGCCAGTTTGACGATAAGCGCATCACCCCAATGGCAAAACCCAAAAGCGTCGCAAAAAAGATGCCGATAACCGACACCAATGCCGTGTTCGCCAGCCCAACCAAAAGCAATCGCGAAAATGTGGAGGTTTCGTCATAGGCCAGCAATGAAAAATTCACATCAAAGCCCGTCTCTTTGTCCAAAAAACCAAAGCCAGTGGTGATGTTGCGCTCAGCAAGATTATCCAGCGTATTGCCAATCAACCACCATGCTAAGCCAGCAATAGACAGCAAAAGAATGACTTGCAGAAGATAAGCTCGCCCTTTTGTATTTTGCCAAAACCTCAACATGCTGACACCGCTTTACATCGCATCTTTTTAGAAAAACCGCCTTATCGAATAGGCGGTGCAAATTGCAGCCCGCCATTTGTCCATAATGCATTCAGCTCGCGTGGAATTTGTAACGGAGAGTCTTTGCCAACTGTGCGGTCATAGCTTTCCCCATAATTGCCAACTTGCTTGATGATTTGGAAGGCCCAGTCTTCGGGCAGGCCTAAATATTCGCCCAAAGCGTTTTCAGTGCCAAGCAGCCGGCGAATTGGCGGGTTATCAGCGTTTCTCATTTTCTCAACATTTCCAGAATTCACGCCCAGCTCTTCAGCGGCCAGCATGGCATTAAAACTCCAGCGCACAACATCAGCCCATTGATTATCGCCCTCGCGCACAAGCGGGCCGAGTGGCTCTTTTGAGATAATTTCTGGCAAAACAATATGCCCGTCTGGGTTTTTCAGCTTGAGACGCTGCGCTGCCAGACCAGATAAATCCGTTGTGTAAGCATCGCAACGACCCGAATCATAGGCGATAAGCGCTTCATTGGAATTTTCGTAAGTGTTGATTTCATAATCCATCTTATGCGTTCTAAAGTAATCAGCAGCATTGAGCTCAGTTGTTGTTCCCGCATTGACGCAAATAGACGCGCCGTCTAATTCACGCACCGATGAAACGCCAAGTTCTTTTGTGACCATAAAGCCCTGACCGTCATAAAAATTCACCGCTGGAAAATCCACACCAAGCGCAGCGTCTCTTTGTAAAGACCAGGTTGTGTTGCGCGTCAGCACATCAATTTCGCCTGATTGCAAGGCTGTAAAACGGGTCTTGGCCGAAAGCGGCAGGAATTTTGTTTTATTTGCATCACCAAATATGGCCGCTGCAATCGCTTTGCATAAATCGACATCAATGCCTTGCCACGCCCCTGAATCATCTGGGTTGGAAAAACCGGGCAACCCCTGACTGACACCACAGGTCACATAACCGCGCTTTTTCACCACATCTAAAGTCGAAGCCATAGCGTGTGCCTGCATAAACACTCCTGTCATAAACAATAAAATTAAAGAGGAAGCGTGCTTTTTCATTTTTATATCCTTCTTAGCTTGAGCAGATTAATTTGACAGTCATAGTAACATGAATATCATCATGAAAGCCATGAATTACCGTAAAAATGAGACGATATGACTGACGCAAAAAAATTTGATGAAAAAACTCGCCTTTTACATGAAGGCCGTGTCAGCGCGGATCATCATGGCGCGGTGAACCCGCCTATTTATCACGCCTCGACCTTTTTATTTGAGAGCTATAAGCAATTACTGGGCAAGGCGCCCTTTCCCGAACATTATTATGGCCGTCACACCACCCCGACCAGCGCCGCGCTTGAAGACGCGATAACCATGCTGGAAGGCGGTTACAAAACAGTGCTTACACCCTCTGGCTTGAATGCCTGCGCGATTGCCATGATGGCCTTTGTCGCACAAGGCGATCATTTATTGATCTCTGACAGCGCTTATGAACCAAGTCGCGATTTTTGCGATTATACGCTGGCGCGTATTGGGGTAGAGGTTACCCGATTTAACCCCGCTATAGGCGCAGATATTGAAAGCCTGATTACCCCCAAAACAAAAGTTATTTTTATGGAAGCGCCAGGCTCGCAAACCATGGAAATTCCGGATTTAAAGGGCATTATCAAAATCGCGCAAGCCCATAATATAACCACCATGCTGGATAACACATGGGCGACACCTGTTTATTTCAAGCCGCTGGAAATTGGCATAAATATCTCAATTCAGGCGGCGACAAAATATATTATCGGCCATGCAGATGCGCTGATGGGTACCATTTGCTGCGATGAGCAGTCTTATGACCAGTTGCGCAAGACCCATCGTGTGTTTGGGCTTTGTGCTGGCGCTGATGATGTGCGCCTTGCTTTGCGCGGTTTGCGCACGCTCAACATACGCCTCAAGCACCATGAGGAAAGCGCTCTCGAAATAGCAAAATGGCTTGAAAAACAATCCATTGTAAAGCAAGTCTTACACCCGGCTTTAGAGTCTTTTCCATTTCACAATCAATGGAAAGATTATTTTAGCGGCGCATCAGGCCTGTTCAGTTTTATCATTCCGCATCAGACAGAGGACGCGCTTTGTGCCATGCTAGACGACATGGATTTATTTGGCATGGGCTTTAGCTGGGGTGGTTTTGAAAGCCTTATCATGCCCTATCCCCGCATCAAACGCGACACGGATGCAGAACCTCCAGATGGGCTTCTCATTCGGCTTCATATTGGCTTAGAAGATGTTGAGGATTTGAAACAAGACTTAACGGCAGCTTTTGAACGCCTACAAAATGCCAAGCCAGCTTAACTAAAGACATTCGATAAAAGATTGGGTGTCGCGCCATATTTATGATAAATCAAAGGCAGTTATAGGCTTTTTTTAATCTGGACTCCTGCATGCGCACAGACAAGCCAATCATCGCCGTCATTTCCGATAGTGTGTATCAAGACAATACGCGCCTTTACAGTGCTGGCAAAAAATATATTGAAGGGCTAGTTGCTGTGGCAGATGTATTGCCAGTTATTATACCAAGCTTACCCAAAGCGGACCTGCTGCCTTATTTAGACATGGCCGATGGCGTGATGCTCACTGGCAGTCTTTCTAATATGCACCCGCGCCATTATCGCCAAAACGCAACCCCCATACATGAGCCGTTTGACGAAACGCGTGATGAAACCGCTTTATTTTTTATCCAACACAGCTTAGAGCGCAATCTGCCGCTTCTGGCCATATGTCGCGGCTTTCAAGAGCTTAATGTTGCCCTTGGCGGCACGCTTTTGCCCAATATACATGAGCAAAGCGGCAAACTTGACCATCGGGAACCTGAAACAGAAGATAGAGATATCAAACATGCACCGCGGCACATGGTTCATTTCCCAGAAAATGGTCTGTTTCATAAATGGACAAATTTACGCGAAATGAAAGTCAACAGCTTGCACCGTCAAGCGATTGACCAATTATCTGACCAGTTAAAGATTGAGGCGGTTTGTGAAGATGGCACGATTGAAGGCGTCAGCGTCAAGGGCTCAGCACAGTTTGCTGTGGGCGTACAATGGCACCCAGAATATGACGCCGCGCATAATCCTTTTGCAAAGCCTTTTTTTAGCGCTTTTGCCAATGATGCAAATCAGCAACGCCTTGCTAATACTTAATAATTCCCGCTAATAAAACTTTCATTCGCAATTTTTTCCTTTAATTTGTTACCAGTTTTTAGGGAGTAAGTTATGCGTTATGTGATTCTGACATGTGCTTTCATGAGCGCAATGGTCGTAAGTTTAGTTTTGAGTAATGTGAGCGTGGCGTCTCAAATTGGTGTTGCCGCTGGCATTCGTGGACAGGTTATTAGAGCCAGTTCCCCCACCCCGTCAGCTGCGATTGGACAAATGTCCTCCGGTCAAACCGTTTTTATTGGCGATGAAATCAAAGTCGGGCAACAAAGCCGACTTCAAGTCATGCTGCTTGACGAAACTGTCTTTACTCTCGGCGCGAATGCATCAATGACAATCGATGAATTTGTTTATGACCCAAGCACACCGCAAACAAACGCTTTGAGCGCCTCAATCAAACGCGGCTCATTTCGTTTTGTCTCAGGCCGCGTGACCGCAAACAATACTGAAGCTATGAAGGTCAATACACCAAGCGCGACCATTGGGGTTCGCGGCACATCAGTTGGCGGTGAAGTTGAAGAAGACGGCTCCACCACTGTTATTTTGCTCGGGCCTGGTCAAAATAACTCTTTCGGTCTGTCATCGGGTTCAATTAATGTCACAAATGAAATGGGCAGTGTTGACATTACCCGCCCTGGTTTTGTCACTGAGGTTCAGGCAAATGCACAGCAAGCGCCACCGTCAGAACCAACACAAGCCACGCAAGAGCAGATTCAAACATTGGAACAATCCCTATCCGAACAGGCTGCCATTGAAATTGCAAAAGAATTAGATGTTGATGTTGACGAGCTGCAACTTCAACAAGGAACAGACACTAATAATGATGGCGAGCTGGATAGCTTTGCAGCGAACCAAGTTTTGAGTGATAAAATCTCAGCTGAAACAGAAAGTGGTGGCACAACGCAAAACCGCGCCCTGCTCGCAGCAACAGCACTTACTTTATTTGGTGAAGAATTGCTGAATATGGACGGCGAAGAAGCTGAAGAGTTTTTCTCTGGTGTGAATTTAGGCGGCGCGGTCTCTGATATTTTTAATAATGGAGCTGAATATTTAGGCCCAACATTGATATCTGATATCCGTAATGCGGGACTGACCGGTTCCACCACATTTTTTGCCAATAATGTCGTCATGAACGGCGATTGCGGCGCTGATACATGCGGGTCGTACAATGTGCGCAACACATGGGATTTCACGAATGAAACCGTCACCAGCACGCTCACTGGCACATTTTCAATCGATAATGGGCTCGGCGTCACAGCTGGCGACAACACCAATCTCATCACAGGCACACTCAATATGCAGGCCGAACAATTAAGCTGGAGCAATGCAATCAATGGTGCATTTGTGCAATATCAGCAAACTATTCCGGCTGCCAATTTGCCGTTTCTTCTCGGTGAAATATCAGGCCGTGTTGGGGATCCCGTCTTTGACGAACAAACCGGCGCACCGCTTAATAACACAGCAATTAGTAGTTTTGTGACGATAGATAGCGGCAGCATTGCTAATGATACAAGGCTTGAAGTTTTTTCAACCTCTGCCCTTTCAAATGTTCAGTTTAACGGTGCAGGTGGAAATGTCGCAAATTTCTCTGACCACTCCATCGACATTAGTGTGTTCCCAGAGAACCTTCAGGACGGTTCACCCAACCCTGCAAGTGAAACAACTGTCAGAGGCTTTGTCTTTGGATTGGAGTCAGAATAATGAAAAAACTCGTTTTAACCCTCTCACTTATCCTGCCCACATCAGCTATTGCTGAAATTAGCTATCAGGATATTTTGAAAAACCCAGATGATAGCGCCTTGAATCAGCAATATGCGCTTGAGCGCCTACAAGTTGGCGAGCCTAAAACCGCGCTCGCAGCGATAGAGCGTGTTTTGGTGAAAGAGCCTGCGAACCTACCAGCGCGGCTTTTACGGGCGCGTATCCTATTTGCTATGGGGAGTGACCTACAAGCGCGAGGAGAGCTTGAAGCCCTTGCCGTGCTGCCTCTACCTGACAATATTTCAAGTGAAGTTGAGCGCTTGCTTGAGCAACTGAACCAACGCCAATCGCGCTGGCAGTCTTTTGCGAGCTTCAGCTTTGGTTATATGGAAGGTGATAATGTTAACAGCTTCCCAGATTCTGGACAGGCTGAAATCAATGGCGGCGTTTCCAATTTCGTCAGTTCAAATGGCGCACGGGAATTTGCGGACCCTGTTGATGACGAGGCCTTTACCTCAAATATTGGGCTCTATACAGAATATGATTTGCTCAACCAAAATGGTGATAAGATTTTTGCGAATTTGAGCTTCTCTGAAATCTTTGAGAGCGACACCCAATTCATGGAATATACAAGCTATGGGTTTAGTTTTGGGGCGAAAATTAACCGCTTTGGCATCGAGTTCTCACCAAGCATTAGCTATGCCGAGATTGAAAGCGAAACACAGCCAAACACAAAATTTGAGGCGATAAATTTAGGCATGCGCAAAGTGCTAGGCGCGAATAAGCAACTTTACGCCAATCTTTCTCTCAACCAGCGTGACTATGAACAAAATAGTGAGTTTCCGGTTGCGGATAATTCAGATGTGGAAACTTTCAGCGTAACAGCTGGCTATATGTTTGCTTTGACACCAAGCTGGCAGCTTAATCTTTCAGCGAATTGGCAAGATGTTGAAGCTGACCTTGCAACTTCACAATATAATAGCAAAGAAGTGGTTTATGTTGGCGCGGGCTTGCGCGGCATGATTGCGCAAGGGCATATGGTGAGCTTCAATTATCGGCTTGGCGAAAGCGAACATGGCGCAGCCGATTCTGGGGCGCGGCGTATTCGTGAAGATGACATCACCTCTTTTGGTGTGAATTACCAGCTATTTGGTAATGCTCTCAGTGAGAAACTGAATAATTTCAGATTGGTTCTTGGTTATGTCAACACCGAGACGGAATCGAATATTTTGCAGTTCAATAATGATAAAACCACCAAATCCATAGCGGTGAATTATATCAAACCATTTTAATCGAAACTGAGTGCTAGATAACGGAATGGCGAACCCTGTAGGACTCGAACCTACAACCTGCTGCTTAGAAGGCAGCTGCTCTATCCAGTTGAGCTAAGGGTCCCTTTCCGTTTTTGCGCTTAATGCGTCCACATGCCGACGCGGTCATGCTTGAAATTATCCGAATAGGATTTTGCGACGCGTTTGCGCTTGTGAGGTTTTTGCACACGATAAGCAATATTATGCGCTTTTGCATAGGCCACCGCTTCTTCCAGCGTGTCAAATTTGAGTTTAATTTGAGCATCTGTGCTGCCCGCACCAACCCAGCCGGTCAGCGGGTCGCTTTTGCGCTTTTGTTGCGGCACATATTCAAATATCCAGCTTTTTGTCTTACCCATGCCAGACTGCATTGCGGACTTTGCTGGTTGATAGATACGCGCGACCATTTTTCACCTCATCTTTAATGGCTCATATATCGCCAAAATTGCATGTTTATTCAAGTGAAAAATCTTTAGCCAGTTCCTAAATCCACCTCAACACTTGTCATGGCACTGACAAGATTATTGGGGGCAAATTTAATTTTGCCCGTCCATTCAAAATCGGGGAACCGTGCTAAAAACCGTTCAAATGCAACCTCCAATTGCATAATCGCGATATGCTTACCCAAGCAATTATGCGGCCCAAAGCCAAAAGCAATATGTTCGGCGGCGTTGGGGCGCAAAATATCAAACTTATCTGGGTTTTCAAAAATTTTTGGGTCGCGATTGGCAGCACCATAAAAAAACACACATTTTTCATCTTTTGCCATTTTCTGCCCATGCAAATCATAATCTTCCATAAGCGTGCGGCGCATGGTGATAACCGGAGAAACCAAACGCAAGGCCTCTTGCGCCATTTGCGGAATAAGTGACGGGTCGTCTAAACACAGCTGTTTTTGTTCTGGATTTTCTGACAATAAACGCATCGTGCCTGAAATAGAATTACGCGTCGTGTCATTGCCCGCAAACAGAATCAGCAGCCATGAGCCATCTAAGTAAGCACGAGAAAGCGGGCGCTCATCAAGCTCTGCCTGCGCGATTAAAGTCAGCAAATCATCGCGCGGGTTTTTCAGCCGGTCAGCCAATACTTTCTCGCCATACCGAAACATTTGCCTGACATGAAATAAAAACTTGAGAACAAAAATAGGGTTGGCGCGTCCGTCATGCTGGCGCACAAAATAATCTTGCGCCATTTCCAAATAATGCATCCAATGAATAATTTTAGGGCGGTCTTTTTCATCAACCCCTAAAATTTCACATAAGGTGAAAAGCGGTATTTGTTCCGAAAAATGCGGCACAATATCAACAACAGGCCCGCGCTTTTCCAGCGCGTCAAGCAGGCCGTCAACATGACAGGCCACTTTTTCACGCAATTTGCGGGCAAATTCTTTGGTGAAAAACGGGCGCTGATGCATACGCAATGGCATATGAAACTCGCGGTCAAGGCAAATCAAATTATTCACCGCCGCACGGCTCAGGCGGTTTTCGCGCTGCTCTTTCGGGCCAGTGGTTATAAAAATCGTGCCGCGTTGCGAGGAAAAAATTTCAGGCAGCAACTCCGCTTCCTTAATATCGGCATAATCAGTCAGCGCCCAAAAACCTTTCAAGTCTGCGCGATTATCAGGAAAATCAAACCAAGCTACCGGCGCTTGCTCGCGCAATTTTTGATAATATGAAAAAGGCTGGCCTGTCTCAAAAGTATAAATATCGCTGAGATTTGGCCCATCGGGACATTGAAAAACAGATGGGTAATGCGGGCCGTGCGCCGAGTCTTCTTCTTTCAGCATTGTTGTCGATACGGGTTCGAGCATTTATCCCCTCTTGTGTTTCATGACC
This sequence comes from Parvibaculaceae bacterium, assembly GCA_965217015.1. Taxonomy (GTDB): domain Bacteria; phylum Pseudomonadota; class Alphaproteobacteria; order RS24; family RS24; genus JAYQKL01. The sequence goes on from OZ244224.1 coordinate 671,047, forward strand.
AGACAATAAGCACACAAATACACAACAAGATAATCAACACCCGCAAAAACAAAAGTCATGGGTGTCGGCGACAAGGCAATAATTCGATATAGGGCGCCAAGCCCCAGCAGAAATGGCCATGTTAGCCCAACCCACAGACCGATTTGGGGCCGCATGAACAATAAAAGACTGACCAGCAAAAAACTGCCGCCAAACAAAGAGCCATTGACCGTATCAGGGTCATCAACACCAAGAATTAAAAGCTGCAATAAATGCGCCACACCAGACAGCAACATTAAATATGCCGCCAAACGAAGCGGGGTTTGCGGGATTTTACCAATAGCGTCCATGCAAAAAGGGTAAATCTGAATGCCACACTTGTCAAAATGATTGTTTGGAAAAAGATTGATTTAAGAGGCAAACGGGTGTTATGTGGGAATTGTCTATTACGCATCTTGCGACCCTTAGTCGGGTTGCTCGCTGAATATAATACCCTTGCGGGAATAAGCGAGGTTTCCTTGATAAGATGCGAAATAGACACAGCCCGGCACCTGGCCGGACTGACAAGACTGTCATATGTGTCTTTTGCGTCGCGGTGCTTACCCAAACAACAATAATAATAGGGAGGCAAGGATGAAAATTCCTTTTCTAAATTCACCAAAGTTTTGGCTTGTCATTATTTTGGGTTTGGCTTTTACGCCTGCTCATGCTGGTGACGGCCAGTCCAATAACACAAATCCTGAAAGCGGTTTTTATGTCGGCTTAACTTATGTCGATAGCGAAATTGACTCAGATATTCTCGATACCAGTGGTGACGGGGAAGGCTATACGATTGGATATCGATTTAACAATGGCCTGAGCATCGAATACACCCTGAACCGCATAGACTATGATGATATTAATTATCATGGCACCAAAGTGACGAATATTGAAGGTGATTTCCAGTTTCTGTCACTCATGTATCAGGGCAAATACGATAAGTGGGAACCCTATGTTCGATTGGCTTTTGCCGATAGCGAAGTTGATGAAACTCAAGTCTATGGCAATGGCTCGACAGCCAGCTTCTCCAGCAGCGATGATGGCTTTGTCGTGGGCATAGGGACTGATTATGCCTTCACCGATCATGTCAGCCTAAGATTGGATTATTCCATCTATTCTGAAGACCAGGCGGTATTGAGCTTAGGGCCTGTTATTCGGTTCTAAACGCTAAAACCGATAGCCCCTGTTATCGTCGGGCAATGGCGTGTGTTCATGCGCCATTGCCCGCCCCTCAAAAATATCAAGAAAGTTAAGAGGAAATGATGAAACCTTTACTTACCAACATAATCATGATGGCTATGGCAGCCATGACCATTTCAGCCTGCGCTTCGGTTGCCTCTGGCACTGACCAAACGCTTCTGCTCTCAACAAATTGTAAGGGAGCTGCAGAACCAGGCGCTCAATGCACTTTAAGCAACTCAAAAGGTGAATGGGAAGCAACGACGCCCAGCAAAGTGCCTATCAAAAAATCTTTTGGAAAACTGACTGTTACCTGCACGAAAGATGACCGAAAAGTAGAAGAAACCTTCAAATCGGGCAGTGAAGGTAGCTTTTGGGGCAATATTATAATTGGTGGCGGCATCGGAATGTTAGTTGATGCTGGCAGTGGCGCGGGATTTAGCTATCAGGATACGCTGGCATTAGACCTTCCACCGCCCTGTGACAACCGATAAGTGGAGGGAGCCATGAAAATCAAATTTATTGCCCTATTCGCCGCTCTGACGCTTGCAGCCTGCGCTGAACCATCACGGGTCGCACAAATGACTATCAGCGAGTTACATTTGCAAAAACCTGTGCCGTCGACTCTGAAAAATAATATTTATATTGGAGAGGTGTCAGGCGGCAAGTCAACCAATCCAGCACTGTATTCAAATGTTGATGACCACGCTTTGTCAGAAGCGATGAAATATAGTTTGGAGTTTGCTGGCTTATACGCCCCCTACCCGCAGGGTGCTTATAAGCTGGACATCACCCTGAATGAGCTGAAACAACCAATGGGAGGTTTGTCACTTAAAGTTAAATCTGACATCAGCTATCGGATTTCTGGCACATCACGAACAGAGGAGTTTAACATTGAGGCGACTAGTGTCGTACCAATGGGTGACGCAATTTTGTTTTCCGACAGATTAAGAATTGCCAATGAGCGTTCCATTAAGGAAAATTTTGGGAAGTTTATTTCGCAACTTATGGAAAAATTCAGGCGCTGAGGCACACAATAACCTACCCACAAGCACGCAATGTGGTGCGGGTTTTGAGCGGCTGATTTTCAATGATAAATGGTCGGGGGGAAAGTGGTCGGAGTTGCAGGATTCGAACCTGCGACCCCCTGGTCCCAAACCAGGTGCGCTACCAGACTGCGCCAAACTCCGACAGAGAATATGTCGAATTCTTACAGCCTAGTCCGAGCTAAATCAAGCCAGAAAAGTGGTTTTTCGGAAATTAATTGCCCGATGAGCCAACGACAGAAAGTTTTTGCTCAATCATGCGTGCACGTGTGGCCATCAGCCCTTTTGGGCCCTCACCATAAGCAACCTCGATATGTTCCTCAGGTTTGATATCTTCAATACCAGCTTCCCGCAAAACTTCCATATGAACAAAAATATCCGGACTTTTTTCATCTTTCGTCACAAATCCATATCCGCGAATACGATTAAACCACTTAACTTCAACGCGCACGAAATCACTGATTTCCTCAATATCACTCAAAATGCTTGTTGGTCGCACGCGATATTCAGGGATAATGGCCTCCGTATTATCAACCGCGATAATTTTATCGACCTGTCGCCCCTGCTCTAGCTTCACGACCTCGCACTTTACCCGCGCACCAGGATATATCATATCATGGCCCGAACGCTTGAGGACGGAGTGATGCACCAAAACATCGCCCTCGCCATCATCAGTGATGATAAAGCCAAACCCTTTTTTCGGGTCAAACCATTTCACCGCACCCTCTAGTTCTTGAGTGTTCGAAGAACGGCCTGTTTCTTTTTCAGCTTCATCTTGCGTTTGCGCTGCTGACACATTTTCTTCATCGCCCTGTGTCTCAGGCAATTCATTGTTTTCTGACATGGTACTTTCTTACATTCTTATTATTCTTGTTTATGTGGCTACCTAACCACATCTTTTTATAGCACAAAATAAACCACCGAGAAAAGTTTTCAATTTCTCTCGGTGGTTCAAATAGTTGTGAACATTCAAAAGCTCACAAAATGGGCTTTCACCCCGTTTTTAGTTCAGCACGAGCGGCACACCATCAAATAAATGGGCGTTCCAGACCAGATGCACCCAAATGCTGGCGGCATAGCCAAGCGCGATGGCCCATGTCCAACGCAAATGCGAGAAGAAGGTATAAACACCTCTGGCCTGACCCATCAAGGCCACACCGGCAGCCGACCCAATAGATAGCATTGAGCCACCAACACCCGCTGTCAGCGTTGCCAGCAACCATTGCCCTTCGTCCATCGCAGGGAACATAGTTAACACAGCAAACATGACCGGAATATTATCAACAATCGCAGATAAAACACCGACCAGAATATTTGCATTGGTTGTGCCAAGATCCTCATACATAAACTTAGAAGCGACTTCCAAATAACCAAAAACCGATAGGCCGCCAACGCACATTAAAACGCCATAGAAGAACAATAATGTGTCCCACTCGGCGCGGGCGACTTTAGAGAACAAGCTGAACGGGCCATCAGTTTGGCTTGAGGTTTCGCCTTTGGCTTTGAGATAAAAACCAAAAAAGCCCAAAAGACCCAAGCCGCTCATCATACCAAACACAGGTGGCAAATGCAGGAATTGGTGACCGCTCACAGTCACGGCAATGGTGAATAAAAACAGCGCGATAATCCGCTTCGCACCCAGACGCATTTTCACCGTGCCTTCACCACTTGCTGGCTGCTCATTTGGTATCGCAAAATGCATAATCGCGGCGGGCACAACATAATTCACAACTGATGGGACAAAAATCGCGAAAAAGTCAAAGAAACCAAGCACGCCTTTTTGCCAAACCATCAATGTCGTAATGTCACCAAACGGGCTAAACGCACCCCCAGCATTGGCTGCCACAACAACATTGATACAACCCAGCGAAACAAATTTCAGATTGCCGGCCCCAACCGCCATCACAACGGCACACATAAGCAGCGCAGTCGTGAGGTTATCAGCTATGGGCGAGATGAAAAAGGCCAGCACACCCGTAATCCAAAAGACTTTGCGGAAACTAAAATTGCGGGCCACCAACCAAGCGCGCAATGTTTCAAACACCTGACGCTCGGTCATGGCATTGATAAATGTCATCGCCACTAATAAGAAGATGAACAGTTCCGCAAATTCGAGGAACACATGACGAAAAGCACCTTCAAGAGCGTGTGTGTCATAGCCCTGATTGCCAACAGCAATAGCAACAATTGCCCAAATCAGGCCAGCCGCCACCATGACAGGCTTTGATTTTGGTAAGTGAATGAACTCTTCAACCATCACCATCGCATAAGCAACAACGAAAATGGTAATGGCGGTCAGGCCATAGGCTGTCATGGTCAAATCCAGCACCAGCGCGCCTTCGGCGGCCAAAGCCGCAGGGCTTGCCCCGAACAAAGCCAGACACATTACAGATAAAAACGAAAAGATTTTAGTCACGATTTCCTCCAAATTAAGATGAAGGAATATTAGCGATTCGATTCTCAAAAGAATAGCGAAATCGGACGAAAACCGCGTTTTTTAGACGATTTTTACCTGCGCGAGCGTTTGACTGATATCTTCATTCAAAACAAGGTCTGCATCTTGGTCCAATGGCGTTTTATCACGATTTATAATCACCAGTTGCGCGCCACATTGCTTAGCGATGAGCGGGAACTGGTTGGCCGGCGACACAACCAAAGAAGATCCAATGGCGATAAAAAGGTCACAGTTTTGTGTTGCTTCAAGCGCTTTTTGCATTGGCTCTTCAGGCATGGCTTGGCCAAATGAAATGGTTGCCGATTTCACATAGCCGCCACATTGTTCACAATTGGGCGCAGTTTGCGTTTCAAGATAATGCTTTTTCATGTGTTCAATGTCATAAACCACATGGCAGTTTAGGCATTTTGCATAAGTGCCATTGCCATGTAACTCAATCACCTGCGCGCTTGGCACGCCCGAATTTTGGTGCAGATTATCAATATTTTGCGTAATCACATGGCTGACTTTGCCAGCCTCCACCATATGTGCGATTTTGAGATGTCCCTGATTGGGTTTTGGCACACCGATTTCTTCATCAAGCAATATTTTGCGCCGCCAAGTTTCATTGCGCATATCCTGCGATGAAATAAAGTCTTGAAAATCAATCGGCGCGTAACGCGACCAAACCCCATTAGGTGTTCTAAAATCAGGCACACCTGAATCCGTGCTCATGCCCGCGCCAGTAAAAACCACAGCACGGGCGCTTTCCTCTATCAATTCTTGTAAATTCAGCATTTGCGCCTCACCCAGCCAGACCCACATAATTTAATATAGAAAATTTAGTGCCAGAAGCGAAGATTTTTGGAACTAAGTTCAGGACATAAAAAAACACGCCGACAGGGCGTGGTTTCTTAAATATATAAACAACTTAAAGTTGTAATCTCTAGAAATAACTTGGCACGCCCTAGGGGAATCGAACCCCTCTTTCCAGGTTGAAAACCTGGCGTCCTAACCGATAGACGAAGGGCGCATTCAAGTTATGAGCAGGATATAGCCCAGCTTTGAAAACTTTTCAAGCAAGATAATGAAAACTTATGCAAGCGCGACATCTTGTATCATGAATTGCACATTTTTGCGCCCTTGCCAGTCATCAGCCCGCAAATATCCGGCAATATGCAAGGGGGCTTTGGTCTGATACAGCATCTCCCTGACCGGCTCTGCAATTGACGCGAAAGCGATGGCCTTGAGGTTTTTACCGCCTTCGGAAGATAAAATACAGCGCACATGATTCTCTCCCACAATATCGGCTTTCACAACCCGTGCGGCAGGTATCACAAATTTTGGTTCAGGGCTATCCGCACCAAATGGCCCAATTTGCTGAAACATGTCATAAAATTCTCGTGTTGCCGCACTTGTGCTGATCGTGGCGTCCACCATCATAGTTTCAGGCTGGTCAAAGCTCATTGTACCCAGCTCTTCATCTAAATAGGTTTCAAATGCCGCTAGCTGGCCATCTGCCAGCGTCACGCCCGCCGCCATCGCATGTCCGCCACCACCTGCAATAACATTTTTGCGCACAGCTTTAGCAACTATTTGACCAATATCAACAGAGGCAACAGACCGCGCCGAACCTTTGCCATTATTTTCGTCATCTAATGCAACCACAAAACAAGGGCGGCGGTATTTATCCTTCAAACGCCCTGCCACAATGCCAATCACGCCAGCATGGAACTGCCTGTCCGCTAGCAATAACGCTGGGGGCAAAGCATTACGGGTGGCTAAAATCTCAGCAACCATTTCTTCCGCCCGCGCCAAAGCCTTATCCCCAATATCCCTGCGATCCTGATTCAACTCGTCCATGCGCAGAGCCAAAGCGGCGGCCTCATCCGGATCTTGGCTTGTCAGCAACCGAACGCCCAAATCACTCGCCCCGATACGCCCGCCAGCATTGACGCGGGGCCCTAACTTAAACCCACAATCAAAAGCAATTGGCACGCTATCAAGCTTGCAAATATCAGCTAAAGCCTTGAGGCCAATATTTTGGCGCGCACTCATGATTTTTAACCCCTGATTCACAAATGCACGGTTGACGCCAATCAATGGCACAACATCACAAACCGTCCCCAATGCCACCACATCAAGCAACTGCATTAAATCTGGTTCAGTTCCGCTCTCAAAAAATCCTGCCTGCCGCAAAGCGCGGTTCAGGCCAACCACCAAAAGAAAAGTCACCCCCACAGCGGCTAAATAACCAAGACCGCTTTCATCATCTGCGCGCCTTGGGTTAATAAGCGCAAAACAACGCGGCAGCTCGGTTCCGGTCTGGTGATGGTCTGCCACAATCACATCTAAGCCGATTTTTTCTGCGGTTTCTAAGGCCTCATGCGCCATGGTGCCGCAATCGACTGTCACAACCAGCCGCGCCCCATTTTGTTGCAATTTTTCAAAAGCCGGGCCATTGGGTCCATACCCTTCTTTCATGCGGTCAGGAATATAAGCCTCTATATCAATATTGAGCTGGCGAAAATAATTTATCAACACAGCCGATGAGGTTGCGCCATCAACATCATAATCCCCAAAAACAGCAATTTTTTCGCCAGCGATAATCGCATCAACCAAACGCTTAGTGGCTTTATCCATGTCTTTTAATTGCGAGGGGTCGGGTAAGAGCTGGTTTAATTTTGGCGATAAAAATGTTTCAACATTCTCAAGCGGCACTTTGCGTAATGCCAGCAAACGAGCCAGTGCATCAGGCAAACCAAAACGCTGCGCCATCGCCATCGCCATACGCTCATCGGTTTCGCGCATCACCCAATGACGGGCCGCCGCAGATTTGTCAACGCCCAACACCGTCTGTTGCGTGGCTTGCATCTTAATCTCTGTTAAATTTATCCAGCTTGCTGTGGCAGCTTTTAATCCAGCGCACAGTGCCGCTTGGGGCTCTTAAAACCATTGTATCCGTCCAGACATTCTCGCCCTCCTGACGCACACCGTCAACTAAAGAACCGCTGGTCACACCCGTCACAGACAGAATAACATCACCACTCGCCATTTCTGACAGGTCGAATTTTTTATCAAAATCAGTCACGCCCATTTTGCGGGCGCGTTCTTTTTGTTCATCGCTATCTGTTACCAGTCGCCCCTGCATCTGGCCACCAACTGCACGCAGTGCCGCGGCAGCCAACACACCTTCTGGCGCGCCCCCTGTGCCCATATACATATCAATACCTGTTTTGGGGTCTGTTGCGTGCATCACACCCGCCACATCGCCATCACTAATAAGGGTTACATAGGCCCCAGCATTGCGAATATCACTGATAATCTGCTCATGACGCGGCCGGTCAAGCACGCATACATTTATCTGGTCAACAGTTACACCTTTAGCATTCGCTAATGCCTTCACATTATCCGCCGCAGAGGCATCTAAATCTATCAGCCCTTCAGGATAGCCGCCCCCAATAGCAATTTTTTGCATATAGGTGTCTGGCGCGTTTAGCAAACTTCCTCGCTCTGCCACTGCAATCACAGCCAAAGCGTTATTCATACCCTTTGCCGTTAGGGTTGTTCCTTCAAGCGGGTCTAACGCAATATCCACTTTCGGGCCTTTGCCTGTCCCAACTTTTTCACCAATGAAAAGCATCGGCGCTTCATCGCGCTCGCCTTCACCAATCACCACTTCGCCATCTATATCTATCGCATTCAACTCACGACGCATGGCATCAACAGCTGCTTGGTCGGCGGCTTTTTCATCGCCGCGCCCAATCCATGGCGCGCACGCTACTGCTGCTCTTTCTGTGACACGCACAATCTCTAAAACTAAATCGCGATCCAATTTTTCACTCATTGCATTTCCTATATGCTTTTAATTTTCACTCGTCATAACAGGCATCACACTCACCGCCTCGCCTATGGCATCATTGGATTGCAATGATTTAAGCGCGTTCTCTATCGCTTGAATAGGTGCCGTATGGGTTATGAATATCACAGGTCGGGTTGAGTCGCCATTATCAGGGCCTTTTTGAATGACCTCTTCAATGGAAACACCATTTTCTGCCAGAATAGATGTCACCTTTGCCATGCTGCCTGTTTGGTCTATCAATGATAGCCTTAAATACCATGCAGTTGGTGATAATCCATGACAAGCTTTCATGGGGCTTAAATCCCCCGCAGCCAGACCAAAAACCGGCGGCATTGCGCCTCTTGCCACATCATTCAAATCAGCCAGCACAGAAGACGCCGTCGCCGCCCCACCTGCTCCTGGCCCTTGCAGCATCATGCTGTCAATCATATCCCCATCAATTTGCACCGCATTGGTGACACCCTGAATATGCGCCAACGGCTCGTTATCAGGAATAAGGCACGGCCCAACCCATTGCAAAATGCCAGCTTCTGTCTGCTCGCTTAAAGCCACAAGCCGTATGACACAATTAAAATGCTTGGCATATTGAAAGTCTTTATCACTCACATTGGTGATGCCTGTAATCTGAACATGCTCAAATTCTGGTTTGACCCCAAATGCCAAAGACGCCAAGAGCGATAATTTTTGGCCCGCATCAATCCCCTCAATATCAAAACTTGGGTCAGCTTCTGCAAAGCCCAGCTCTTGCGCTTTTTTCAAAGTTTCCGCAAAACCGACATTTTTAGCTGCCATTTCCGACAGAATATAATTACATGTGCCGTTCAAAATTCCGCGAATGCGCGTTACCTTATTCCAGCTCAATGCTTCTCTAAGCGTTTTGATAATTGGTATGCCGCCGGCCACTGCCGCCTCATAAGCCAGTGACACTTGATTTTTTTCAGCCAATTCTGCCAACTCAAACCCTTTTTCCGCCAGCAGGGCCTTATTTGCTGTCACCACATGTTTGCCTTGCGCCAATGCAGATTTCACCAGCTCATAAGCCAGCCCGTCGGCGCCGCCAATCAATTCAACAACGACATCAATATTGTCCTGCTCGACAAACGCGAGAGGGTTATCATACCACGCCAACCCATCAAGCGAAAAACCCCGCTCTTTATTGCGTTCACGCGCACTGACTGCGACAAGCTTCAGCCCATCGACTTCATGGCTTAATAATCTTTGCGCCACATTGGCACCCACTGTACCAAGACCCGCAATCGCGATATTAAGGTTTTTGGACATTTTAATCTCTACCCAAACAGGTTTTTCAAATTGCGCGCGGCTTGGCGAATGCGTTGTTCATTTTCAACCAAAGCAATGCGCACATGGTCATCGCCATATTCACCAAAGCCAATACCCGGTGATACGGCAACACCGGATTTTTGCAAAACCAGCTTAGAAAATTCTAACGAGCCAAGATGCTTGAACTGCTCTGGGATTGGCGCCCAAGCAAACATCGTCGCTGGCGGCGATGGCACCTCCCAACCGGCACGCGCAAAACTCTCAACCAACACATCACGCCGCGCCTTATAGACTTGGCGAATTTCTTCAATCACAGAGTCAGGGCTATCCAAAGCTGTCGCAGATGCCACCTGAATGGGCGTAAAAGCACCATAATCTAAATAGGATTTAATGCGCGTCAAAGCCGCAATCAGCCGCTCATTGCCCACAGCAAAGCCCATGCGCCACCCCGGCATAGAATAGGTTTTCGATAAAGAGGTAAACTCAACCGCAATATCTTTGGCACCCTCGACTTCCAAAATAGATGGAGGCGGGTTATCCGCATCAAAGTAAATTTCGGCATACGCCAAATCCGACAAAATCAAAATGTCATGTTCTTTGCAATAGCGCACAACTTCCTTGTAAAAATCCAAATCTTTGACTTCAGCCGTTGGATTGCCCGGATAATTCAAAACCAGTGCTTTTGGCTTGGGCACACTGCCCCGCACATTTTGGTCTAATATTGAAAAGAAATCCGCGCCCTGCGTTAATGGCAAATGCTGAATGGTCGCGCCCGAAATAATAAAGCCAAAAGCATGGATTGGATAAGTTGGGTTTGGCACTAAAATCACATCACCCGGCGAGACCATGGCCTGCGCCATATTGGCAAAACCTTCCTTGGATCCCAAGGTCGCTATAATTTCAGTTTCGGGATTGAGCTTGACGCCAAACCGACGCTCATAATAGCGCGCTTGCGCCAGCCGCAGCCCGGGAATACCTTTAGAGGCAGAGTAGCGATGCGTTTTGGGATTGTTCACAGTTTCAACAAGCTTGTCGATAATATGTTGCGGCGTAGGCAAATCAGGGTTCCCCATACCAAAATCAATAATATCCTCGCCTCTCGAGCGGGCTTCATATTTCAGCTTGTTGACCCCCTCAAACACATAGGGAGGCAATCTTTGTATGCGTTGAAATTCTTCTTGTGACATGGTCATACTCGTTAATATTAGCGCTGATTATGTTCTATACATCAATTACGGCAAGCTTGGGGCAAATCCAAGTTTTTATAGGCTTTTTTTCTAAAATTTTCCAGACAAACCCGGAAATGCATTATTCGGCGCATCCTTTTTAGGGGACGGCGCGTTTTCTTTATCCAATTCCTGCGATTTTTCAGCAGCTGAGCTGGTCTCAAAAGTTTCTTCTGGCAATTCTACCGACCCACCGCCCATGAGCGTTGATTCCTGATGGTTGCGGTTTTCTAAATCGCCTGATAATTCATCATAAACATGGTCCAAATCGTCACTTTCCTTATCTTTGAAAAAGCCAAATACAGGCAAGGATTTCGTCTCTGACTTCAGCTCATCGCCCAAACGCTCCTCTGCTTCTGAAAATACTTTACCATAAAGCGTTTCAGGCTTTGCCCAGTCTGGCACTTTTGAACAGCCAGCCAGCATTAACAGGCTCGCGCATAAGCTTATTGCATAATGTTTATAGGGCTGGTCTGCGGGCATTATGGATAAAGCGGTTGCTGCAGCAAGCCGTCCGTTTCTTCAAAGCCAAACATAATATTCATATTCTGAACTGCTTGCCCGCTTGAGCCTTTCACCAAATTATCAAGCGTTGAAATTAAAATCACCCGCCCAGAAAGCCGGTCATCAAAAACCCCTAAATGGCAATAATTTGAGCCACGCACCTGCCGCGTTGTCGGCACCTCGCCCTGCGGCAAGACTTTGACAAAAGGCTCATCAGCATAAGCAGCAGATAAATGCGCCCGAATTTCATCGGCAGAGCAATCCTGCGTTTTGGCATAAACAGTCAGCAATTCCCCCCGATTCATTGGCACAAGATGCGGGGTGAAATTAACCATAACCGCCTGATTAGCAGCTAAACTCAGCTCTTGCTCAATTTCTGGCGCATGCCGATGGCTGGCGACGCCATAAGGGCTCAGGCCTTCTGCGACCTCGCTAAACAAATTGCTCTCTTTCAGGCTGCGCCCTGCACCAGTCACCCCAGATTTAGCGTCAATAATCAGGTCTTCAGCCTGTATCAAACCCGCTTTGAGCAAGGGGAGCAATAAAGTTAATGCGGCGGTTGGGTAACAGCCCGGGCAAGCCACCAAACGCGCCTGTTTAATAGCGTCTCTATAATGCTCGGATAAGCCATAAACAGCCTCGCTTAAAAGCGCCTCTGCCTCATGCTCTCGCCCATACCACTGGGCATAAACGCACGCATCTTTAATCCTAAAATCTGCAGACATATCAATGAGTTTCACATGGTTAGGAATGTTAAGGATTACATCTTGTGCGGTGCCATGCGGCAAGCCACACAATGCGACATCAATCCCGTCCCAATCCACAGTTTCAACCTTTTGCATGGCGGGTAAATCAAGATTGGCAAATTGCGGAAACACATCTGAAACCGCCTTATCTGCATGCGCATTGGCCGTCAAGGCAACAATTTTTGCACGCGGATGTGCGGCCAAAAGCCGTATCGCATCAGCTCCCGTGTAACCAGACGCCCCAATAATGGCGACTGAAATTTGTTTTATTGCTTCTTGGGACATGGCGTCACCTTAACCTTTACTAACTGCCCGCTTCATCAGGGTCATAATTCATGGCCATAAACTCTGCTTCTGTGCAGATTTTATCACCAACACGCGCAATGCCCTTATATTTCCAAACAGGACCCTTGCTTTTGATTTTCAAAATTTCAATTTTCAATACATCGCCCGGCATCACAGCATTGCGAAACCGGCATTTATCAACCGACATAAAATAAATGACCTTGCGTTCAACCTCATCTTTGCGGTTATGCACGACCAATGCGGCGGCGGTTTGCGCCATCGCTTCGACAATCAGCACGCCCGGCATGACCGGCCAGTCAGGAAAATGACCTGGCACCCATGGTTCATTGGCAGTCACATTTTTAATACCAACCGCGCGCTCCTCGCCGTCCATTTCTTCAATGGCATCAATCAGCAAAAACGGAAACCGATGCGGTATCAATTCCATAATCTCTTGAATATTAACCGATGTGCCTTTCACTGTGTCCTTCACTGCGTCTTGCTCACTCATTTTATATTCCTATCATCTCATCTGTTTTGCCAGTTTAACCCATCTTAAAGTTTAACCTGACATAAGGCTCAAGCCGACTCAAAAAAAAGGAGCCTTTCGGCTCCTTTTTAACCCAAAACTGGTTGGAACCCTAGCGTTTAGAGAACTGGAAGCTACGGCGGGCTTTCGCACGGCCATATTTTTTCCGCTCAACCACACGGCTGTCACGCGTCAAGAAGCCGCCTGACTTCAATACACCGCGCAATTCTGGCTCAAAATAGGTCAACGCTTTGGATATACCATGACGCACCGCACCCGCTTGACCAGACAGACCACCGCCACTCACAGTCGCCACAACATCATAAGAATCAGGGCGATTAGCAGCAACCAAAGGCTGGCGCAAAATCATGCGCAAAACCGGGCGCGCAAAAAACCGCTCTTCTTCACGCCCATTCACAGTGATTTTACCATTACCTGGCTTAATCCAGACACGGGCAATCGCGTTTTTACGCTTACCAGTGGCATAGGCACGCCCATGCGCGTCAATTTTTGGCTCAGCAGGCGTAGCTGGGGCTTCTACAGGTGTTTCAGAAGCTTCACCTGCAATGGCTTCATCAAGATTTTCAAGAGTTGTTTCGCTCATTATTAAGCCCTCACATTCTTAGAATTCATCGCCGCAACATCAACTGCTTCCGGCTTTTGCGCTTCATGCGGGTGCTCTGTACCAGCATAAATATGCAAGTTTGACAATTGCTGGCGCGATAGTGGGCCGCCTGGCAACATTCTTTTAACAGCCAGTTCAAGCACCCGCTCAGGGAAACGCCCTTCAAGTACTTTTTCTGGTGTTGTTGATTTAATGCCGCCCGGATAACCTGTATGGCGATAGTAAATTTTATCGCTGGCTTTTTTGCCCGTGAATTTCACTTTATCGGCATTAATAACAATGACATTGTCCCCCATATCCATATGCGGGGTAAAGCTTGGCAAATGCTTGCCACGCAAACGCATGGCGATGATTGATGCCAACCGGCCAACAACGAGATTTTCGGCGTCTATGACAACCCATTTTTTCTCGATATCAGAGGGTTTTGCAGAAAAGGTTTTCATCACAAATTCCATCTAGTGTTAAAATTGCGCCTGTTGTATCGGGAGAAAGAGTTAATGTCAACACCCTTTGTCACTTAAAATATATTATAAAACAATAGGTTATAAAATAGGTATTATATTACCTGAAGCTAAAGGCTTCAAATAGCTTTTATTTTGCGTGCCGCAGATTATGTAAATGCGTCAACCCCAGACACAGCACCAAAACTGCGCCCAATTGATGCGCCGCGCCCCAAAAAATTGGCACGGCCAACATAAGCGCTGTTATCCCCATCGCAGCTTGCAAACTCACCCCAAGCGCAAGGTATAGCGCCGTGTGGGTGTTTTTTGACCTTGCCTGGCGCAAACGGAACCAATGAATAAACACCAGCGCCAACAACAAATATGCACCCATACGATGATCAAATTGTACCGTGATATAATTTTCAAAAAAGTTAAGGGCGACAGGTTGCAGGTCAAATAAGCCGTCGGGAATAAACTGCCCGTCCATTAACGGCCAATCTGTATAAGTTTTACCCGCATCTAAGCCCGCCACGAGTGCGCCCATCAGCGATTGCACAAGAACCAGAATTAAAATAATCCCAGCAAAAGCAACACCGCGTCCTGAAACAGGCACCTGCGCGCGCCCACGCCATAAGCTCAACGCCAGCCAGAAACTGTAACAAAAAATGATAAGCGCTAAACCAAGATGAGAGGCAAGACGATATTGACTGACATCAACTAATTGCTCATCGGCCCCCGTCAGGGCGCCCAATCCACTGCGCACCATATACCAGCCCATGAAAGCTTGCAGCCCCCCGAGAAAAAACAAAACCAATAGCGGCTTCATATATCCATTAGGGATTTGTTGACGCAGCGCAAACCACACAAATGGCAGTAAAAAGACAAGACCAATCACCCGTCCTAATTGACGATGCCCCCACTCCCACCAGAAAATCACCTTGAATTCTGCCATTGAGAATCCCTGATTAACCAACACATATTCAGGAATGGCTTTATATTTCTCAAAGGCAATTTGCCAGTCCTGCGCATTCAGTGGTGGTATTGCGCCCATGATGGGCTTCCATTCGGTAATCGACAGCCCCGAATCTGTCAGCCGTGTTAACCCGCCAACCAACACCATCAGCGCAATAAAGCCGCAAAGTATAAATAGCCACAATCCCACCGCACGGTCAGATTGTGTTACGCCAATATTCATATTATTTTGCCCCGTCATCATGCGCTATATTTGGCACTCGAAGCCTTCATGTTCAAGGTTGCAAAAAGCCGCAGGCAGCCGAAAACCGCCTGATGCGCTGAATTGGCGCAGTTTGGTCAAAGCTATTTGCTGGGTTTGGTACAATAAATTGCCTAGATTGGAGGGCAGATTATTTATATAAGCAAAGCAAATCAAAGTGCTGCGGAGAGAATCATGAATCGCCCCCCTCTTTTACCCATGCGTGTTCGAAAATTTATCGGCATGATTTTGATTGTTATTTTGGTGTTTTTCTATGCGCTCTTAATTGCCGCATTTGGTGCCAGCACGTGGATGCCATCAAATAAATTTATTGAGTTTTTATTTTATATGATTGCCGGTATGGGCTGGGCGATACCTGCTGCCGCCATTATTTGGTGGATGCAGCGCCCTGATGCGGATAGCTAGAAAGCCTTACCAGTTTAGCTTTTCAACTCAACTTTTCAATCAGTCAAAGCGGCCAAATTGAACTAGGTTCAAAACCAACATAACGCCAATAAAAATAACGATTGGTAAAATCGATGTCATTGCAAGCTCCTCGTGACACAGCTCATTTCAAATGGTCGGAGCGGCGGGATTTGAACCCACGACCCCTTGTCCCCCAGACAAGTGCGCTACCGGGCTGCGCTACGCTCCGACTTATATGAGTATCTAGGCGTTTTGCGCCTATGGTGCAAGCTTAATCAAACAGAAATATGGTTATTTAGGCGCGCGTGCTCGCTAATAGCTCTTTCAGCTTGAGCAGTTTTTCTTGAACTTTGCGCAGGCTTTGCGTCTGCCCTGTACCAGCTGCTTCAGGGGCTGCTGTATCGGCGGTTGTGAGCGCTACTTCCCCTTGACGCAGCGCGGCCACGCCTTTTTCACGCAGCACCTTTTGCACCCCTTTAATGGTCATGCCCTCATCATGCAATAAATGCTTGATATTTGTAATCAGCACCACATCTTCAGGGCGGTAGAGCCGACGGCCACGCGCCCGTTTAATGGGTTGAATCTGTTTGAATTTCGTTTCCCAGAACCGCAAAACATGTGGTTCTAAATCCATGAGTTGCGATACTTCGCTAATGGTCTTGAAAGCTTGGTCAGATTTGCTCACAACGCCCTTTATTTTTTGTTAATGCGGTCTTTAAGAACATGGCTTGCCCGAAAACTTAAAACGCGTCTTGGTGAGATTGGCACTTCCTCACCCGTTTTCGGATTGCGTCCTATACGGCTATTTTTATGGCGAACTGAAAATGTTCCAAAGGAAGATAATTTAACATCTTCTCCCTTAACAAGCGATTGAGAGATTTCGTCTAAAACACTCTCTACGATGTCAGATGACTCCATACGACTTAAACCAATTTCGTTATAAATCGCTTCACTCAAATTTGCGCGTGTCAAAGTCTTATTTGTCATGTCGCCTCCAGAATATGCATTAGTTAAGCATAGGAAACAGGCGTAAGACAATGATATTTTTATTTATTCTTTAAGTTTTTATTTACACTCTGACGAGGTTACCGCCCCAGCTAAAGCCTGCGCCCATCGCCTCTAACATCACTAAATCACCCTTTTTTATGGTGCCATCTAAATAATGCTGTGCAAAAGCCAACGGCACAGAGGCCGCAGATGTGTTGGCATGCTTGTTAACCGTCACAATCACCTTATCCTCATCAAGACCGATTTTTTGCCCGACTGACTTGATAATCCGGCTATTTGCCTGATGCGGCACAAACCAGTCTATCGCACTCATATCTAATTGCGTGCGCGCCAAAAGGGTTAAAATCGCATCTGAAATATTGTTCACCGCATGGCGGAAAACTTCCTTACCATTCATATCAATAAATCCGGATTGCTGGTTATAAGACGGCCCGCCAGAAACGAGCAGGCTCTGTGTATGCGCGCCATCAGAGCGCAAATAATTAGCCAAAACGCCTGTATCTGTTATCGCCCCTTCGCTTTCTTCTCTTTGCAAAATAACCGCGCCGGCACCATCACCGAACAAAACGCAAGTGTTGCGGTCTTCCCAGTTCAAAATCCGCGACATGGTTTCTGCGCCAATCAATAATGTGGTCTCTGACTGGCCTGAGGTTATCATGCTGTCGGCAATCCCCATGCCAAAGATAAAACCTGAGCAAACAGCCTGCATATCAAACGCGCTGCCCTTCGCACCCAGCTTTTCCTGAACATAACAAGCCGTTGCCGGAAACACCCGGTCTGGCGTGGTGGTAGCCACAATAATTTGGTCTATTTGGTCAATCGACATGCCAGCATTATCGAGCGCCATTTGCGCGGCTTTTGTCGCCAGGTCTGATGTGAGCTCACCCTCAGCGGCAACATGGCGCTGCTCAATTCCTGTGCGTGATAATATCCACTCATCAGAAGTATCTACAATTTTGGCGAGTTCAGTATTTGTTAGGATTTTTTCGGGAAGGTAATAGCCTGCACCTTTGATAACAGAACGGGGCGTCATGTGTTTTTATATAACCTCTGCTTTTTCACTTGGTTTTGGGTCAAGCGGTGTCGTGGCATCATCAAAATAAGTCAATTCTTGCGCAATCCGGTCAGACATATACCCGCTCGCGACTTCCATCGCCAGCTCAACCGCAGAAGCAATGCCCGTCGCGTTTGCGCCGCCATGACTTTTCACCACCACACCATTTAACCCCAAAAACATGCCCCCATTCATGTTGTTCGGATCCATACGCATTTTCAAAGCACGAAACGCACTTTGCGCAAAAAAGAAACCTATTTTCGACCAGATTGAGCTGCTCATCACCTGCTTGAGATAGGTTGACATTTGCAGTGCCGTCCCCTCAGCTGTTTTGAGCGCGACATTGCCCGTAAACCCATCCGTTACAATCACATCAGCGCTGCCCTGACCAATGCCATTGCCTTCCACAAAGCCCTTAAAGTTTAAAGGCGAGTCAGACAGTAAATCTGCCGCAAGCTTCACTTCGTCAGTGCCTTTTACATCTTCTTCCCCGATGTTGAGGAGGGCTATGCGCGGATTATCAATGCCAAAAATAATGCGCGCAAACGCATCACCCATAACCGCAAATTGTAAATATTGTTGCGCTGTGCCGCCAACAGTCGCGCCGACATCTAACACAACTGTTTCGCCTTTAATGGTCGGCCATAAACAAGCTATAGCAGGTCGTTGGATACCTGGCAGGGTTTTGAGAATAACTTTACTCATCGCCATCAGCGCACCCGTATTGCCCGCCGAGACAATCGCATCAGCCTCACCCTGCTTCACCGCATCAATGGCTTGCCACATGCTGCTGGTTTTACGCCCCTGTCGCAATGCCTGACTTGGTTTAGCGTCCATCGCAATCGCGGTGTCGCAATGCCGGATTTCACTCACCAATGATAATTGCGGTAACCCCGAAACGATTGGCGTGAGAATATCCTCATTGCCATAAATAATGAAACTCGCATCAGGCCGGTGCGAAAGCGCCAGCTCAACACCAGCCAGCACCACTTCCGGGCCTCTATCCCCGCCCATACCATCTATTGCGATTGTTACATGTTTAACCAAAATAGCTCTCTCTTAGAATTTGCGCATAGCATAGAGTTATTTTATGGATTTTGCCAAGTGAAAGAAAAAGAAAAGGAAAAAGCCCTGAAAAGTGCGACTAAACGACAGTTTTAGTCATCTTTTAAATTTTTTAAAATATGAAATGGGTTTTCAGTCGTGTCATTTTCAGGCACTGATTCTTCATAAGAAAACGGCACATCAGATTTACGCGGATGCGGGTCAATACCCAAAGAAAGCATCTGCACTGCCAGTTCACCAATATCTGCCTTGCCATCAACCAGAACCTCTTCATCTTCTCGGTCAAGGTCAGCTGGCGCATCAGGGGTAGAAGCGTTATCCGTTTGCATCATATAGTCAGGCAATAATAAAACCGAAAAAGCTTCTTCAACTTCTTGCTCAAAAAGCGCCAACGACACGACGCACTCTTGAACCAAAACGGCTTTAACTTTGCCCTTGGCACGCAGGGCGGATTTCTTCCATTTTACAATATCCACTTCAAGCTCAAAAGATTTCACGCCATCTATTTTATAGCGCGCAGCCAAAGAGGCGCATTCCTCTTGGCTTGCTTGCTCGCGCAGGCTTTGCCCTTTTTGTGGCACATGCTTGATGTCCACCTCGCGGCTAAATTCTAAGCTCATGCCTTACCGCTCCATTGAAACCCCTTGAACAAATCCCGCGACAAGACTTGCTGGCTTTCTAAATCTGCCAAATGCGTTGTGAGGGCTTGTACATATTCCGCCATATCAGCCTTCAGTGTTTCAGGCGCGTCTGGATAAAAATTACGCGCTAAAGTCTCGTGCAAAGCCTTTGCGTTTTCATCTTCAATTGCTTGGTCATAGGCATGCACGCGCCCATAAAACGCCTCCGCCATTTTTTTAACCTTTTTGCCAACGCCCAAATCGCCAACGCCCATTTCACGCATAGCCTGATCCATATCGCGGAAAAATAAATCAAAAATCGCCTGCCCCGCTTCCTCGCGCCCCAAACCATCTTGCTTCAAACGGCGCAGCACCAAATACACATGCACCACCATCATATCAAAACGGCCATCAAAACTATCAGGCGCCATGCCTTGCCCGTAAAGCTGTGGCTGGCGTGCTTGGCTCACAATCGCGGTATATACGGGTAAAAATGCTTCATTGGCACTTTTTTTACCAAAACCTAACCATGTTAAAAGAGACTTCATTGCACTCACTTTTTCTAAAATCTATCAAATCTTGTATAGGCGGAATTTTCTGTTTTGCAACACTTGCATAAAGGGTAAAGAAACCTGTATCAATATAAATCAAATCGGTTATTTTATATTTATATAACAGTCAGAAACGAAACCTCATGAATAAATTTAAACCAAAAAAGAAATCCGGCCATTTAATTGCAACAGTTTGTGCTGCATCACTTTTGGCCTGCGCGCCGGTTATTCATAATCGCGGCTATATCTTTCAGCAAGAAAGCTTAGATAAGCTTGTTGCTGGCAACACAACCAAAGATGAGGTTCGCTCAATCATGGGTTCACCATCATCAATCGCCACGATTGACGCTTCTGTTTTTTATTATATTTCCAGCCGCGAAGAAACATATCTTTACCGCGCGCCTGTAGAAATCAATCGTCGCATTGTCGCGATTTATTTTGATGAAAATAACATTGTCAAAAACACCGCCCAATATGGTTTAGAAGATGGCAATGTTGTGGATTATGTGAGCCGAGAAACAAAAACACGGGGCAAAGAACTCACCTTGCTTGGTCAATTATTTGGTAATTTGGGCCGGTTCAATTCGGCATCAAGTGGTGCGCCGGGCGGCCAATAAAAACTTAAAAAAATTTACATTTAAGACACAAAAAAACCCCGAAGCGCGATGGCACTTCGGGGTTTTCTTTTTTCTCTTACTGCTTAATGCGCCAAAATGGCCAAGAAAAGCAGTGCCACAATATTTGTGATTTTAATCATCGGGTTCACCGCTGGGCCAGCCGTATCTTTATACGGGTCACCAACTGTGTCACCAGTAACAGCAGCTTTATGAGCTTCAGAGCCCTTGCCGCCATGATTACCATCTTCAATATATTTCTTGGCATTGTCCCAAGCGCCGCCGCCTGCTGTCATAGACAGAGCAACAAACAGACCCGTTACAATCACACCCAAAAGCATTGCGCCCAATGCTGAGAAAGCCGCAGAGCGATCTGCAACAACTTCAACCACATAATAAAGCGCAATCGGTGTCAACACCGGAAGCAATGATGGAACAATCATTTCCTTAATGGCTGCGCGTGTCAGCAGATCAACCGCAGCTTCATAATCAGGCTTTTCAGTGCCTTTCATAATGCCAGGCTTTTCTTTGAACTGACGGCGAACTTCTTCAACAATCGCACCACCTGCACGACCAACCGCCATCATGCCCATTGCACCAAACAAATATGGCAACAGACCGCCAACAAACAGACCTGCCACCACATATGGGTTAGACAATGAGAAATCCAATTCAAGGCCATAGAAATATGTGCCTTCTGCTGCATTGCTAATGAAGAAGTTCAAATCTTCAGTATATGCTGCAAACAGAACCAAAGCACCCAAGCCAGCAGAACCAATCGCATAACCTTTAGTCACGGCTTTGGTTGTGTTGCCAACAGCGTCGAGCGCGTCAGTTGTGTTACGCACTTCTTCTGGCAGCTCGGCCATTTCAGCAATACCACCAGCATTGTCTGTCACAGGGCCAAACGCATCAAGCGCAACAACCATGCCTGCCAACGCCAACATTGTTGATACCGCAATCGCAATACCAAACAAGCCAGCAAGGTTAAAGGTTGCCAAAATACCCGCAACAATCACAATCGCTGGCAGAGCTGTCGCTTCCATTGAAACAGCAAGACCCTGAATAACATTCGTGCCGTGTCCGGTTTCAGAGGCAGCAGCCACTGACTTTACAGGGCGATAATTCACGCCTGTATAATATTCCGTAATCCAGATAATCAGACCCGTAATCACCAAACCTAAGACACCGCAAATATATAAATCCATGCCGTTAAACACGATATCTTTGCTTGCGATTTCATATGTTGTTTCAAAGCCGAGCAGAGCATCGGTTACAAAATATAATGCGCCCAAAGACAAAACAGCAGAAGCAATAAAGCCTTTATAAAGCGCACCCATAATGGAATTATTTTTGCCAAGACGCACAAAGAATGTCCCGATGATTGATGTCACGATACATGTCGCGCCAATCGCCAGCGGGTAAAGCATCATGCTCATATTGCCATCAAAGAAGATAGCCGCAAGAACCATTGTCGCAACAATTGTCACGGCATAGGTTTCGAACAAGTCAGCCGCCATACCCGCGCAGTCACCAACATTGTCACCCACATTGTCAGCAATGGTTGCAGGGTTTCTTGGGTCATCTTCAGGAATACCAGCTTCAACCTTACCAACAAGGTCACCACCAACATCAGCACCTTTGGTGAAGATACCACCACCAAGGCGTGCAAAGATTGAGATTAAAGAAGCACCAAAGCCTAGCGCGACCAGCGCGTCAATCACATCTCTGTCATTTGCAGCAAGCCCCATTACGTCTGTTAAGACATAAAAATAAACAGCAACGGAAAGCAAAGCTAGGCCTGCCACCAACATGCCTGTCACCGCACCAGAGCGGAACGCGATGGACAAACCACCCGCAAGGCTCTCGCTTGCAGCTTGTGTCGTGCGCACATTGGCGCGAACAGAAACCAGCATACCGACATAACCAGCCACGCCTGAAAGTGCCGCGCCAACAACAAAACCAGCGGACACTTTGACATTAAGCAAAAATGTAACGGCAATGGCGATAACCACACCCACAATCGCAATTGTACGATATTGACGATTCAAATAGGCACTCGCGCCAGACTGAATAGCTGCCGCAATTTCCTGCATTCTTTCATTACCAGTGCTTGCAGATAAAATGCTTTGGATAGCCCACAGACCATATAAAATGGCCAGAACACCCGCACCAATAATAAGCATCATTTCTATGCTCATTTGTGTATTCCTTTACGAATAATTATAAATAGATGGATACAATCCCCCTTAATTCGCCGAAATTGCCAAAAATCGGAGGAAAACGCAACCATTGATGGGAAATATACACGCTTTTTAAATAAAATCACCCGAAATGCGACCAAGCTTTGCCGGCAAGGGTTATCGGCTGGCCCGTTTTATCCAAAACAAGACCCGCTTCTGCCGGGCTTGGCGGGGTGATAATTTGGCCAATATGCGTAATCGGCACGCCTGCCTCTTGTCCAATTTGTGCAATCGCTGCTGCATGAGACGGTGCGGCTGTGAACACTAATTCATAATCATCACCAGCGCAGAGCTGCGCATCGCGGTTTTGATTCGGGTCTGCCAGCGGCACTCGGTCGAGATCAATTTCTGCCGCCTGTTGCGAGGCATGGCAAATATGCCCTAAATCCGCGACAAAACCATCAGATATATCCGCCGCGGCATGAAGATATGGCGCCAGTGCACCCCCAAGCGCAAGACGCGGCTTAGGGTTTAGATAGTGCGCAGCATGCGCGGTTTGCAGACCAGCTTTGGCATCAGCCAAACCCAGCCCGCCAGCACCAATACACCCCGTGACATAAATATCATCTCCCACACAAGCACGACTTCTTGGCACCATCGCGCCATGCTCAACCAAGCCAATCAGCGTTAATGAATAAACACTTTGCTGGCCCGTGCGCACACTATCCCCGCCAAAAAGCGAAAAATCATACATCGTTAATTGCTCGCGCAAAGCATTGGTGAAGTCGATTAAATCTGGCTCCTCAAGTTGGGCAGGCGAGAAATTCAAAAAACAGCCATAGGGCTTGGCCCCTTTCGCGGCTAAATCAGACAGATTCACCGCGCAGAGTTTGCGCGCAATGTCACCCGCTGATGTCTTGGGCAAATAATGCACGCCCTCAACAATTGTATCAGTGGTTATCACAAGGTCTTTGCCTTTGGGCGGTTTCAGACAAGCGGCATCGTCTAAAAGCTGTAAACCAACAGCGTCATCGCAAAGCGGTCTAAAATATTTTGCGATATAGTCAAACTCTGTCATTCTAATCTCGATTAAAGAAGCGGGTCGTCCGCCTTTTCTTTGCCAAGCCTATCCAGCAAAGCATTGGCCATTTTAGCTTCCGCCCCTTCAAAAAAAGCATGTGCCATATCGGTATATTGCGAGGACACAACATTTAACGGCACATCATCACGGCATAAAATTTCATACGCCCCTGCCCGCATTAGCGCGCGCAATGTGCTGTCGAGCCGCGATAATGTCCAGCCTTCCCGCAAGGCTTTATTCACCCGCACATCAAGCAGTCTTTGATGGGCAACAACACCGCGCATAATCTCTTCAAAAAACGCCGCATCAACTTCCGGCAATTCCATTCCCTCAAGCGGCAAGTCAAAGCGGTGGTTTTTATATTCTGTAATAATTTCCTCTATCGGCGTGCCAGCAATATCCATTTGATATAAAGCCTGCACCGCCCAAAGGCGCGCTGCCGAACGCTCATCATGCATGTTCACATTTTTTGACATTAACCATTCCCGACCATTTGCTCACGCACCGCAATCAAGCGCAAACAAGCTTGCGCCGCACCGCCGCCTTTATTCTTTTCTGACTTGCGGCACCGCGCCCAAGCTTGGGCTTCGTTTTCAACAGTCTGGATACCATTGCCAATCGCTAACCCTTTTTGCACGCCCAAATCCATCAAGCCGCGCGCGCTTTCTGCACAGACTGTATCATAATGCGTGGTCTCACCGCGTATCACCGCGCCTAAGGCAATGTAGCCATCATAGGGCTGGTGCGCATGTGCGTAATGAATCGCGGTTGGGATTTCCAACACACCCGGCACATCAACTCTGTCATAGCTCACACCGGCCTGCTCCAATGCCTCAACCGCGCCTTCAACAAGCGCCTCTGTTAGCTCTTTGTAAAAAGGGGCTTCTACAATCAAAACCTTTTTTGCCATTATCTTATCTCACTCATCACCAAAAATGGGACGCTGCCCACTGACCTCTATATCATATCCTTCAAGCGCCACAATGGTTCTTGGTGTGTCCGATAAAAGCTCAATTTTAGATAATCCCAAATCAGAAATAATTTGCGCCCCCACCCCATATTCGCGCAATTGCATCGGATTGGCGCCTTGGTCTTTGGGCTGCATGTAATCGGTAAATGGCGTTGGTGAGGTATTTCTGATAAGCACAAGCACGCCGCGCTCTTCTTCGCCAATAAGCTGGAAAGATTTACTCAAAGTCTGCGCTTTAGGCACATTGCTTTTAAATAAATCGAGCAGAATATTTTCGGCATGCATTCTAACCAAGACAGGTTCATCTCCCGAAATATCACCTTTGACAAAAGCAATATGTTCTTCATTCTCAACTTTGTTTTTATAAACAATACTTTTGAATGTGCCACCATAAACCAAATCAATGTCGGCTTCATGGATACGCTCAACCAATGTATCGTTTTTACGGCGATAAGCAATCAGGTCGGCAATCGTGCCAAGTTTCAACCCATGAAATTGCGCAAACTTAACCAAATCAGGCAAGCGCGCCATGGTGCCGTCATCATTCATAATTTCGCAAATCACACCCGCAGGATAAAGCCCAGCAATGCGGGCAAGGTCAACGGCGGCTTCTGTATGGCCAGCCCGCACCAGTGTTCCGCCATCGCGCGCAACAAGCGGAAACACGTGACCTGGCGAAACAATATCTGTGACATTTTTAGTGGGGTCAATTGCAACAGAAATAGTATGCGCACGGTCATGCGCTGAAATCCCTGTCGAGATGCCCTCACGCGCTTCAATAGAAATGGTAAATGCCGTTTGATGACGCGACTGATTTTTTGTCGACATAAATTCAAGCTCTAAATCAGAGGCGCGCTCCTCATTCAGCGACAGACAAATTAACCCGCGCCCATATTTTGCCATGAAGTTGACAGCTTCAGGCGTTGCCATTTGAGCGGGGATAATTAAATCACCCTCATTTTCTCGGTCCTCAGCGTCCACCAGCACAATCATTTTGCCATTGCGCACATCTTCAATAATATCTTCGATGGGTGAAATATATTGCTTATACATTTTTCGTTCTCCGCTATTTGGAGGTTTTCATGGCTTCAGCCAAACGCGCCACATAACGCGCTAAAACATCAATTTCAAGATTAACCTGGTCACCAATTTTTGAGGCACCCCAAGTGGTTACATTTTGCGTATGGGCAATCATATTCACACCAAAACGATTTTCTGACACCTCATTAACTGTGAGCGAGGTACCATCGAGTGTGACAGAACCTTTTGACGCAATGAATGGCGCTAAATTTTGCGGGGCTTCAAAAGTAAATCTTTTACTATCCCCTTCCGGCACAATATCAACCACTTGCGCAATACCATCAACATGACCACTCACAATATGACCACCTAATTCATCACCCATACACAAGGCGCGCTCTAAATTCAGCTTGCTACCAATATCCCAATTCGCGGCGGTGGTCACATCAAGTGTTTCTTTCGAGGCCTCAACCCCAAACCAGCCGCCCTCCTCATCAGTGCCTTTATCAACAACGGTCAAACAAACACCGGAATGAGCAATAGATGCACCAATATCAATACTGCCCACATCATAGCGCGTTGCCACCCGAAAATAAGTATCGCCGCGCGTTTCCATTGCTTTAATGGTGCCTATGTCTGTAATTATGCCTGTGAACATTTTATCTCACTCAAATCTTGCTTTGTTTTGCGTCACCCGCGCCGCATATAATGATGCATGATATCTGGCGCGCATGTTTCGCTTGTCCTATGCATAAAAATGGGCGAGTTAGCCAAATTTTCAATGCCCATATACTGCAAATCGCTTTGCGTCAGCCCATCATGGGTGTTTGGCAAAAGGGGCAAGTCAAAAGGCGCAACAAAATGCACAATTTCATCAACCATTCCAGCGTCTAAAAAAGCACGGGCCAGCTGCGGGCCGCCCTCTAGCATCAGCCGCGTTATCCCCTGATTGGCACATGCCGCTAATATCTCTTGCGGGGTTTTATGGGGCAATTGCACAAACCCCTCTTTGAGCGCAAGTTCAGCTTGGCGACTCACAACAAAGCGTTGCGGACTGGCGTTTTCCATCGCGGGCAACCGACATGTTAGCGATGGATTATCAGCTTCATAAGTGCCACGCCCAACCAAAATCGCATCATGCTCGGCGCGCATTAAATGCATACGCTGCTGCGCTTGCTGGCTCGTAATTTGCGGCGACTCACCAGCCTGTTTGCGCATCATGCCATTTTGACTGGTGGCTATTTTCAAGCTCACAAGCGGGCGGTTTTGCGTCACCTTCAAAATAAAACCCTGGTTTAAGCGCTCTGCCTCTGCCGCACAAACCCCAACCGAAACCTCAATGCCTGCCGCTTTCAACATATCAATCCCCGCGCCTGACACGCGTGGGTCTGGGTCAATCAACGCCACCACAACCCGCTTAACCCCAGCGTCAATCAGGGCCTGCGCGCAAGGACCGGTTTTGCCGACATGCGCACACGGCTCTAGCGTGACATAGGCAGTCGCATTTTGCAGATGGGTTGCGGCTGGTATTATTGCTAATGCGTGGGTTTCAGCATGCGGGCGGCCAGAGGGTTGTGTCCAGCCCTGCCCAAGCAACACACCGTCTTGCACAATCACGCAGCCAACAGCAGGGTTTGGGGCCACTCTTCCCAAGCCGCGGCGCGCCAACTTTAAGGCGCGTTGCATCCATAAAATATCAGACTGTGCGCTCACGCCGTCACCCCGTCATGTGAACGGGGAACACTCCCCGCTTAATCGAAATCCTGCGTTTCAGGCATTTCACCAAGGAAATTTTCAAAATCCTTGGCCTCCCGAAAGTCACGGTAAACTGATGCAAAACGCACATAACCAACCTGATCGAGTGCAAATAGTCCTTCCATGACCATTTCGCCGAGCATTTTGGCTGGTATTTCTGCTTCGCCCAGATTTTCCATACGCCGGACTATCCCACTTACCATACGCTCAACACGCTCTTGTTCAACGGGGCGTTTTCGCAGAGCAATTTGCACAGACCGCATAAGCTTATCGCGGTCAAAGGGAACTTTACGGCCAGAGTTTTTAACAATAATAAGTTCTCGAAGCTGAATGCGCTCAAAGGTCGTAAACCGCCCGCCGCAATCGCTGCAATGACGCCGACGACGGATAACCGTATTATCCTCAGTCGGGCGGCTATCCTTCACTTGCGTGTCATTATTGCTGCAATAGGGGCAACGCATCACAAAACCTCGTATTTAGTTATAGATGGGGAAACGCCCGCAAAGAGCAATCACTTTTTCGCGAACCGCAGCTTCAATGTCGGGGGCTGCCTCGCCTTTATTGTCCGCAACACCGTCAAGCACTTCGGCAATCAAATCACCAACCTGTTGGAATTCAGCAACCCCAAAACCGCGTGATGTTGCTGCTGGTGTACCCAAGCGAACGCCTGATGTAATCATCGGTTTTTCAGGGTCGAACGGCACACCGTTTTTATTGCAAGTGATGAAAGCACGTTCCATGGCTTCTTCAGCAACCTTGCCGGTTAGGCCTTTGGGGCGCAAATCAACCAATACAAGGTGATTATCTGTTCCACCAGAAACAATATCAAAGCCGTGACCTTTCAGGGTCTCGGCCAAAGCGCGGGCATTTTCTACCACGCGCTGGATATAATTCTTAAACTCAGGGGTGAGCGCCTCACCAAACGCCACCGCCTTGGCAGCAATCACATGCATCAGCGGACCACCCTGAATGCCCGGAAAAATGGCTGAGTTAAATTTTTTGCCCAATTCTTCATTATTTGACAAAATCAACCCACCGCGCGGACCGCGTAAAGTTTTATGCGTGGTGGTGGTCACTGCATCGGCATATGGCAGAGGACTTGGATGCGCACCACCAGCAACAAGACCAGAAATATGCGCCATATCAACCAGCAAATATGCCCCAACAGAATCGGCAATCTCGCGAAAACGCTTAAAGTCAATAATACGCGGATAGGCAGAACCACCTGCAATTATCAGCTTTGGCTTATGTTCTTGCGCGAGCTTTTCAACTTCCTCATAATCAATCAAATGGTCATCACGGCGCACGCCATATTGCACAGCATTAAACCATTTACCGGATTGGTTTGGCGGCGCACCATGAGTTAAATGCCCGCCTGCCGCAAGGCTCATACCCAAAATTGTATCACCCGGTTGCAACAATGCCTGCATAACCGCCTGATTGGCTTGCGAACCAGAATTTGGCTGCACATTTGCATAGGCGCAATTATAAAGTTTTTTAACGCGTTCAATGGCCAAATTTTCGGCAATATCGACAAATTCACAACCGCCATAATACCGCCGACCCGGGTAGCCCTCGGCATATTTATTGGTCATAATCGAGCCTTGCGTTTCCAAAACAGCACGCGAAACAATATTTTCAGAAGCAATTAATTCAATTTGATTCTGCTGGCGCGAGAGTTCTTTTGCAATCGCATCAGCGATATCCGCGTCCCGTTCCATAATAGTCTGTTGAAAAAAATCATTATTTTCAATGTCTAAATCAGTTTTTTGCGTAGCGGACATTAAGTGGCCTTTCTGACAAAATAATTTTATAACGCGATATATGCGGCGTCGCTGTAGGTGATAAATACCACATCTGGTAATGAATGAAAATAATAAGCCGATGAAAAAAATAAGCTAGGTCACATAGTGTCGCGCACACAAAATAATGCTTGTTTTTTGAAAAGCCACTAGCCAAGCAGGTATTTTGCATTATCATTTCAAACATGGATTATTCAAACGCACCTTACCTTATTTCTGCTTTGGTCATAGCCTGCATGATGGGTTTTGTCTGGCTGATTTCTATTCCATTGCGCGATGTCAGCATTGTTGACAGCTTCTGGGGCTTTGGCTTTGGCCTCAGTGCCTTGGGGGTTTTTCTATTGACCGGCAATTTGAAAACCCTGTCTCACTTGATGTTGCTTGGCATTGTGCTGGCATGGGCGCTCCGGCTGGGCGGGTATTTATTCTGGCGTTGGTCGCGTGAGGAAGAAGAGGATCGCCGCTATCAGGCTATGCGCAAAAACCGTCCCTATTTTTGGCTGCAATCACTCTATATCGTTTTTATTTTTCAAGGCGTGCTAATGTGGATTATTGGGCTTCCTGTAACGCATGTCATCGCGTACCCTTATGATCCCATGCAATCAGTTTCAGTTATCAGTTATATTGGCTTTGCCATTGCCCTACTGGGATTGCTGATTGAAACTTTGGCTGATGTGCAATTGGTTCGTTTCAAAGCCAATCCTGA
Organism: Parvibaculaceae bacterium; assembly: GCA_965217015.1. GTDB lineage: Bacteria > Pseudomonadota > Alphaproteobacteria > RS24 > RS24 > JAYQKL01. Next base: position 701,293 of record OZ244224.1, read on the forward strand.
CAATCAGGGCAAAATTCTCGATACAGGCTTATGGGCACGCTCGCGCCACCCTAATTATTTTGGTGACGCCTTATTTTGGTGGGGGGCATGGGTTCTATGCTGCGGTATTTCGCCCATCGCATTGTATTTTGTCTTTGCCCCAGCTTTGATGAATTTTCTGATTGTTAAAATTTCAGGCGCGGATTTGTTAGACAAAATTCTTATCAAGCGCAAACAAGGCTATGCCGACTATATGGCAAAAACCAATCGATTTATCCCTAAACTCTTTTAACCATTCTTAAAATTTGCACAGCTGATTTGCACACTCGATTTGCACCATCGTTAAAAAACGGCTACATAACCAAAATGAGCGAAACAGCAAAATTCCCAAGCCTTAGAATGCGCCGCTTGCGCCAGCAAGAGTGGCGTCGTCGTTTGGTTGCAGAAAACCATTTGTCACCCAGCGATTTTATCTGGCCCATATTCATCACCGATGGCGATAGTGTTTCTGAAGCTGTTGCCTCCATGCCAAATGTTAATCGCTTGTCTGTTGATTTAGCAGTTAAAGCGGCAAAGGACGCGCATGCGGCGGGCATTAGCTGTATCGCATTATTTCCGAACACGCCTGCCGACAAACGCGATGAAGATGGCACAGAAGCGCTTAACCCTGATAATCTGGTCTGCCGCGCCACCCGCGCCATTAAAGATGCAGTGCCTGAAATAGGCATTATGTGCGATGTCGCGCTTGACCCTTACACCACGCATGGTCATGACGGGGTGATGGAAGGCGATGAAATATTAAATGACGAGTCCGTTGAAAAACTGGTGCAACAGGCATTGGTTCAGGTTGAAGCGGGTTGCGATATCATCGCACCTTCTGACATGATGGACGGGCGCATTGGCGCCATTCGCGATGAATTAGAATTATCGGGTCATCAGCAAACGCTTATCATGGCTTATGCGGCGAAATATGCATCTGCATTTTATGGGCCATTTCGCGATGCTGTCGGGTCTGGGGAACGCTTAAAGGGGGATAAAAAAACCTATCAGCTCAACCCTGCCAATCGTGAAGAGGCACTGCGAGAAGTCGCTTTGGATATTAGCGAAGGCGCGGATATGGTCATGGTCAAGCCTGGCATGGCTTATCTTGATATTGTGCGTGATGTGAAAGAGCGTTTCGGTGTGCCAACATTTGCTTATCAAGTGTCTGGCGAGTATGCCATGCTCAACGCCGCCGCGCAGGCAGGCATGATGGATTTAGATGCCGTCATGATGGAAAGCCTGTTAAGCTTTAAGCGTGCTGGCGCGACAGGTATTTTAACTTATTTCGCGCTTAACGCGGCGCGCCTGATAAACGCCTAGAAACGCCTAGAAACGCCTAGAAACGCCATGACATATCAGCCTCAAGGCTATAATCCAATCCGTTGGCGCGTGCGTGCAGATGATGATGAATGGCTGTGACATTTAATGAAAGCGCCGACTGGTTTGTTTCATAGACATAGCCACTGCCCCACTCAATCTGTCTGGAAGCGGGGGTTAAATCAAAATGCATATTTTCATAAATCTGCCCGCCACCCGCGAGGCGGCGCACGGGCAGTGTCAGGCTCAATCGCCCTGTTTCATATCGCAAGGGCTGCGCAAGGCGGGTGTAAAAATACCCCTGCCCCATGCGCCGCCACATCATATGCTCAAAAGCAAACCCCGTGGCATCATCTACTTGCGCGCCCCTAAAAGCGCTTTTTGCCTGATGATGCTGGGTTTGCCCCAAATAAACCCCAAGCCCGGACGACCACCCTCTACCCAAAGTCATCACTCCCCCAAAACCCATAAATAGGTTTTGGCCAAATCCTTGCGTTGAAAAAACACCATTGCCGCGATTGCCCAGCCATGCATTTTCTTCAAACATTGCGCCGGCCTGCAAGCTCCATGAAAAACCATCTGTCATATGATTAAACTGCGCGGTAACACCAAATTGATAATCCGCGTCTGCTGGCATATCGGATTGCGTTAAAAATGCGGTTATCGCCAAATCATCATGATGCAATTGCCCGACAAACCCCTCACCAGCAAAGGTTAAATATGGCGATGCCATGGTCGGTACATAAGAGGATTGGTGACCGCTTGTTTGCATTAAAGGTGCAGTCAAAGAAGCCATAGCCGCAGGCTGCGCATGCGCCCATGTTTGCACATATGAATGCTCAAATATTTTTTCAAATGTTTGCCCAAATGCTTTTGCCGACAAGCCAGACAAATCATAACGGGCATGTGGCGTTGATGCTTTCGGGGTTGGTGCGGCCACTGCCAATTGCCGCGCCCGTTTTCTAGTTTGGTCAAACACCGCAAGCGGAACTGAAAAAGGCGCATCAAGGCTATCATGAATGATGATTTTTCGGCGGCGTAATTGCTGCAATAAATCATCATCAATATGCGCAAAATTGAAGCCGCTATCATCAATTTTGATTTTGTGACCACCCGCTAAAATATGGGCTGGCCCAACAGGGTTGGTCGCCGCCTCTATATTCAGCAAACCTTGGCCATAAATATCACTATCGGCGTATATGCCGGTTTTTGTAGCGGTTTTGAGCAAGCGACTCACCAGCTCCTTATCGCTGAGTTGGTCACCAAAAAGCTCTCGCATCAAGGCTAATGCCGCCGTAACATGGGGTGCCGCAAAAGAGGTACCCACCACAAAATGATAGCTCCCATCGGCCTTTGCAGCCTTAACAAACTTATCTGAATCAGGTGTCATGCCGCCTGGCGCGGCAAGGCAAAAAGCTTGAGCCGCCCCGCATCGATTGCTATCCGTTCCAATCTGCCCCTTATCATCAACCGCGACAGCCACCACAACGCGGCCCCGCAAATCTTCAAAATAAAAAGGTAGGCCACTTGTTGCAGAAACTTGATGACCGCCCTCATTACCAGCCGACCAAACATGAATCCCCTGATGATCAATCATGGTTTGTACTGATTGCCCGTATTCCAACTGCATTAAACGCCTTTGCGTTCCAGCCAATAACGGGTCGAACTGGATATTCATGCCCCAACTATGATTATAAATTTGCGTCTTTTGGTTGGCGAGCTGGGTTAGCCCCGCATTCAAAATGTCATCATTAATCGTTAAATTGCCATCGCCGTTTAAGGCCAGCGCATACATGCCGATATCTGCCTCATAAGCGACACCATGCATACCCGCACCACTGCCGCGGCGCCCCGCCGCAATGCTGGCCACTGATGTGCCATGCGATAATTGCGCCGCACTAGGGGTGGTGTCGCCATAGGCTTGATGGTTTTTAAGGTAAATGCGCGTCTCCGAAAATTCAGCATGCGCAGTATCCAAACCAGTATCAGTAAAGCCGATGCGAATATCCTCCCCCGTGAGACCGCGTGCATAAGCATGCGCCGCTTTGGTCATGGCCAGTCCGATTTGGCCCTGAAATTCACCATGCGATAAAAATTGTTGAATATCGAGATTAGCAGTTTTCGGCGTTTTCGGTTTAGGCGGTACCGGCGCGGGCTGAGGCGGAGTTCCAGTTTTTGGGGCGGGCGTGCCACCGCCTGACTTGGGCGCAGACCCACCACCACCGCCGCCACCACAAGCAGCCAGCGCCAGCATAAGACCCGGTAGGCAATATTTTATAAATTGCCCCACTCGCGCCAAATTTGGAGCGGAAAGAAATGTTGAAAAAAAAGAAAGAATTTGACCTAAAACGCGAGAAAAAAAATAAAACACAAGAAATACTCTGCAACTCAAAAATTGAACATGAGTATTTTTTTAGGCGTCTTAGAGAAAAATTAGAATAAGGCTATTCTCAAATACAGAACTCAATTACAAAAATTGTTTTTAATCTTAATTTTTGTTCTCATCAGTCGTTTTTCGTAAAACTTCAATCAAACTTGATGTGTCCCAGCGATTTCCGCCAAGCTCTTGAACTTGTTTATAAAATTCATCAACCAATTGCGTAACAGGCAAGGGGGCGCCATTTGCATCAGCTTCCTTAAAGACGATTCCCAAATCTTTGCGCATTAAATCCACAGCAAAACCAAATGAAAATTCACCCGCAATCATGGTCGCATGACGATTGTCCATTTGCCAAGATTGCGCCGCGCCTTTTGAAATCACATCAATCACGGCCATTTCGTCTAGACCAGCGCAGCGCGCAAAATTCAAGGCCTCCGATAAGCCCTGCACCAGCCCTGCAATAGCAATCTGGTTGACCATTTTGGTTTTTTGACCCGCACCCACTGGCCCCATCAGGCGATGGGCTTTGGCGTAGCAATCTAAAATTGGGGTGCTTTTTTGATAAGCCGCCTCATCGCCACCCAGCATAATGGTCAAAGCCCCGTTCACCGCGCCCGCTTCGCCACCCGATACGGGCGCATCAAGAAAGGCAATATTTTTTTCCAAACCTATCTTGGCAGTTTTTTGCGCGCATTCAGCAGATGTTGTGCTGTGGTCAATAAAGATGGTGCCTTCTGACATGGTTTGAAATGCGCCATGCTCGCCAATTGTGACCTCATATAAATCATCATCATTCCCTATGCACGAAATCACAATATCTGCACCCTGCGCGGCTTCAGCCGGTGTCGCGGCGACCTCGCCCGGATAATGCTGTAGCCAATTCGCTGCTTTTTCATGCGAGCGATTATAAACCCGAACATCATGGCCCGCTTTGGCTATATGCCCTGCCATTGGGCCGCCCATGACACCAATTCCGATAAATCCAATATTCATTAAACCCTCCACAGCAAGAATCTATTTATAGCCTGTTGCTTTCGCTAATCAAGCCAAACTCTGCTTGGCAAATCGCTTATTTATCAGCATATTAAGAATATGGACATTGGCATTACCAATATGATTGAAAACCCCAGCTGGCTGATGTGGGGAACTTATGCCATAATTTTTATGGCGATGGTTTCTTATGCAATGGAGCGGATTTCTCTGGAAATAACCTCGCTCGGGGTGCTGGTCGCCTTGCTGATTTTATTCCACTTACCAAATTATATACCATCTGAGACCAGCTATGATATTGGACCTGTTGATTTACTCGCAGGCTTTGGCAATCCGGCTCTTATTGCCGTGATTGCATTATTGGTCATGGGGCAAGGTTTGTTCCAATCTGGCGCGATAGAAGGCGAAACCGAGCGGTTTATGTCAATGGCGGGCAAATCGCCTATCATGACACTCAGCCTGTTATTTGTTCTGGCCATGATTGGCAGCGCATTTTTGAACAACACACCAGTAGTGCTGATGTGTATCCCGATTGTGGCGGCGATTGCTGGTCGCGCCAAACTCGCCCCGCCGCGTGTCATGATGCCCTTGAGTTTTATTTGTATTTTGGGGGGTATGACAACGCTGATTGGCTCTTCAACCAATTTGCTGGTTGCTGGTGCGGTGGCAGAAACTGGTATTATGAAAATCGATTTTTTTGATTTCACCATACCTGGGCTGCTGCTGGCGGGGATTGGGTCTATCTATGTTTTGCTGATTATGCCGTTTTTATTACGCCATGTTAGCGAGGCTGAAACCGATGAGAGCGCTGATTTATCGGGCAAACAATATATTGTGGAACTGCGTTTGCGGGCTGATGACAGCCTGATTGGTGCCAGTCCTGTGGCGGGTTTTTTTCCTGAAATTACGGGCATGACCTTGCGCAGTGTTGAAAGACTGGGCGCAACCATGCTGCCGCCATTTGAAGATTTTACCTTATCTGCTGGCGATACTTTGGTGATGGCCGCAACACGGCGCCAGTTGACCGAAGCGCTGTCCACGCCCGGCCACCCTTTGTCTGATTTGGCGCGCTCAATGGACCGCCAAAATAAAGAAGATGATGGCGAAACCCCTTCTCTTGCCGAAGTTGTGGTCGCGCCGGGGTCGCGTATGCAGGGCCGGTCTATTTATCAAACAGGCTTCCGCTTTGAAACTGGTTGTCGGGTGCTTGGTGTCCAAAGACGCAGCCGTATGTTGCGGCAAAACCTTCGCGATATTCGTTTGGAATCGGGCGATGTGCTTTTGGTTTTAGGCACCACAAAGCAGATTCAGGGATTGCGCTCTAATCGTGATGTCCTTTTGCTGGAATGGTCGGCGACAAATCTGCCGAATTTTGCCCATGCCACCCGTGCGAGACTGATTTTTGGTATCACTATTTTACTGGCTGCAACCAATATTTTACCCATCGTCACGGCAGCTGTTGCCGGTGCCGCTGCAATGATTGTGACAGGGGTTTTGAACATTCGCCAAGCAGTGCGCGGGGTGGATTTGCGCATCTTTTTAACCATTGCCACCGCTTTGGCAATGGCAACCGCCATGGCACAAACCGGCGGCGCATTATATTTAGCCACTGGGTTTATTTCTTTGTTTGACGGCTTTAATCCGTGGATTACCCTATCCGCTTTCTTTTTGCTGTGTGCGTTTTTCACCAATATTTTAAGCAATAATGCCACAGCCGTGCTGTTTACGCCCATCGCGCTGAGCCTCGCAGCAAATCTATCAATGCCACCTGAGAGCTTTATTTTTGCTGTAATTTTTGCGGCTAATTGTTCTTTTGCCACGCCCATTGCCTATCAAACCAATCTCTTGGTTATGACACCGGGCAATTATCAATTCAAAGATTTCATCCGCTGCGGATTGCCGCTTATCTTTCTTATATGGATAAGCTATTCTTTATTCGCGCCTTATTATTTTTCGCCATAAGATAAAAAAATGAAAGAACTGCAGCACAATCAATTTCCCCTATTTTATTTGACGCCGCCAGCGCCATGCCCATATCTTGAAGGCAAGGTTGAACGCAAGGTTTTCACACATCTAAATTCAAGCTCCGCCCCCACCCTCAATGATGCCCTCACCCATGCCGGATTTCGCCGCAGTCAAAATATTTTATACAAACCCTCATGCGAGGGCTGCCAAGCTTGCATATCTGTGCGTGTGCGCTTACAGGATTTCACGCCCTCAAGCTCTTTCAAACGGATTATCAATAAAAATAAAGATTTGATTGCCACGCATTTGCCACCACAAACACATAAAGACCAGTTTGCTCTGTTAAGCCAATATCTTGATGAACGCCATCAAGATGGCGGCATGAACAACATGTCTATTTTTGAATATATGGCGATGGTGGAAGACACGCTTGTGGACACACATATTGTCGAATATCGCGACACAGATAACCAACTCGTAGCCATGTGTTTACTCGACCGTCTGTCTGATGGCATCTCAATGGTCTATTCTTTTTTCAATCCGAATTTGGAAACCAGAAGCCTTGGAACCTATATGATTTTAGACCAAATTGAGCGCACCCAAGAAATGGGGCTGGACTATCTTTACTTAGGTTATTGGATAGAAGGCTGCAAAAAAATGGTATATAAAGAACGATTTAGACCACTTGAAAAACTTACAGAAACCGGATGGGAGCCTTTTGAAGGTTAAAAAAATGTCTCAAAAAATCAATCGACGTCATCTCTTAGCAGGAGCGGCCGGCGCGGCGGCTACGGGCGCTGTTTTTCAACCGGCTGCGCCCGCCTATGCCAAAGGTCGTGTGCGGTTAAAACAAGTCACAACATGGCCGAAAAATTTTCCGGGACTGGGTACCGCCCCAGAAAATATCGCCAGACGCGTTGAGGCCATGTCCGATGGTGAATTGAAAATTAAAATTTATGCTGCTGGTGAATTGGTCGGCGCGCTTGAGGCGTTTGATGCTGTCGCAACGGGTGTTGCGGATATGTATAATGGCGCCGAATATTATTGGCAGGGCAAAGATCCTGTCTTTGCTTTTTTCACAACATGGCCATTTGGTATGACCGCGGTTGAATTTGCAGCATGGATCCATTTTGGCGGCGGTCAGGAATTATGGGACGAGCTAACTGCAAAATTTAATGTGAAATCATTTTTAAGCGCAGATTCAGGCACGCAATCTGGTGGCTGGTTTAATAAACCCATCAACTCGGTTGAAGATTTTAAGGGTCTTAAAATGCGCATGCCTGGTTTGGGTGGCGAGGTTATTCGCCGGCTTGGCGCATTGCCAGTTGTTTTGCCTGGAAGCGAACTCTATGCCGCCATGCAATCGGGCGCGATTGATGCGTCAGAATGGGTGGGCCCATGGAATGACCTTGCAATTGGGTTTCATCAGGTTGGGAAATATTTTTATTCACCCGGCTTTCATGAACCCAATGCCGCATTGGCAACAGGCATCAACTTAGATGTGTGGAACTCATTATCAAAAACCCATCAAGAGATTATTAAAAATGCCTGTCAGGCTGAAGCGCATCGCACAAATGCTCAATATTTTTACAATAATGCCCGCGCGCTTCGGGATTTGAAAGCCAAGCATGGTATTGAAGCGCGTAATTTCCCCGATGAGGTGATGATAGCTTTGCGCGAAAAGTCGCAAGAAGTCATGCTCGAAATTTCTCAAAAAAGCCCATTAGCCAAGCGCGTTTATGACAGCGCCATGGCGGCCATGTCGCTTTATCGCGATTGGTCACCTTATGCTGAAGAAGGCTATCTCAAACATCGTCTGTAATATTCATGAAGATTTTGACAAAAATTGCAGGCGGGATAGACGAGTTTAACCAACTCATTTTACGCCTTGTTTCATGGTTGGCCCTGTTTATGGTGCTGGTCCAGATTTTTGTCGTTATCATGCGCTATGTTTTCGGCACGGGGTCTATTCAACTGCAAGAAAGCATTATTTATATGCATGGCATATTATTTATGCTCGCAGCCGCTGGAACATTATTGGCCGATGACCATGTGCGCGTGGATATATTTTATCGCAGTATGGGGCCAAAAAAGCAGGCCGCGGTCAATTTTTTCGGGTGTCTGGTTTTTCTTATTCCGTTTTGCCTGCTTATCCTTTACACCGCGCAAGATTATGTATCGCTAGCATGGCGGGTGCGTGAAGGCTCGCGCGAAACCGGTGGTATTCAGGCTGTTTACCTGCTCAAAACAGTTATCCCAATCATGGCCGGCCTCTTGCTTTTACAAGCCGTTTCGGTTTTGCTCAAAGCCGTCAACACGCTCATGAGTGGTGATGCAACAAAAGAAAAAGGGGGTTGAGATGGAGTTTCTAGCCCTTTCTATGTTTGCAACAGCCATTATCTTTCTGCTGATGGGCTTTCCGGTAGCCTTTACTTTGGGCGGCACTGCGATTGTGTTTGCTTTTATTGGTGTCGCTTTCGATATGTTCGACACCACATTTCTGGGTTTTTTACCGCAGCGCATTTATGGCACCATGACCAATGAGGTGTTGATTGCCGTGCCGCTCTTTATTTTTATGGGCACAATGCTTGAGCGCTCGCGCATTGCTGAAGAATTATTAGAAAATATGGGCCGCCTGTTTGGCAAAATACGAGGTGGGCTTGGTATTTCGGTCATTTTGGTCGGCGCGTTGCTCGCAGCTTCCACCGGAATTGTCGGCGCCACAGTTGTCACAATGGGGCTTATGTCTTTGCCAACCATGTTGAAGCGCGGTTACAACCCAGCTTTAGCTGCTGGTACCATCAGCGCGGCAGGCACACTTGGACAAATCATTCCGCCCTCTATTGTTTTAATTTTACTGGGCGATGTGATTGCCAATGCCTATCAACAAGCGCAGTTAGAAATGGGAATTTTCTCACCTGAAACGGTTTCGGTTGGTGATTTATTTGCTGGCGCTTTAATTCCTGGCCTGCTTTTGGTGGGGCTGTATATTCTCTATCAGTTTGGCTGGGCTGTGTTCAAGCCAGACTCCTCACCAGCCGTCACAGATGCAGAGCCAATTAGCCTGAAACAAATTCTTGGCAGTTTGGTGCCGCCGATTATTTTGATTGTTGCGGTGTTGGGTTCAATCCTCACCGGCATTGCCACCCCAACCGAAGCCGCTGCGGTTGGGGCCATTGGTACCGTTTTATTAGCTGGTGACAGATTGCGTCATGGCTCACGGCGCATACGGTTTGCAGCCGCCAGCCTTATCACGCTTATTGTGCTGGCCCGCTTCGTAGATTTACGCGTTAATCTTGATAACCCCACCTTGACCACACAAATTGGCCTTGTCATTGCGGCCCTTCTCATGGGCTTGTTTTTAATCGGCCTCGCGACGGCGCTCAAGCGGGTTTTTGATGCCAAAATACTCACCGAAGTGACACAAAGCACCACCCGCATCACCTCTATGGTGTTTGTTATTTTGCTCGGCGCGGCTTTGTTTTCGTTGGTTTTTCGGGGGCTAGAAGGTGATGAATATGTGCATGAGTTGCTGACCAATTTGCCGGGCGGGCCTTTGGTTGTTTTGCTCAGCGTCATGCTGGTCATGTTTATTCTGGGCTTCTTTCTTGATTTTATTGAAATCACCTTTGTTGTGATACCAATTGTGGCGCCAATATTATTGCAGCTTGGTTTTGACCCTGTTTGGCTTGGGATTATGATGGCGCTGAATTTGCAAACCTCATTCCTCACGCCACCTTTTGGATTCGCGCTTTTTTATCTGCGTGGCATTGCCCCTGACAGCCTGAAGACCATTGAGATTTATAAAGGTGTCATTCCTTTTGTGTTGATACAAATCGGGCTTATCGCTTTGCTGATAGCGTTTCCAGAATTGATTACCTGGTTGCCAGACCAGTTTGCTCAATCACGCTAAATTGCGCTCACTTAATTTATATTTGGAAAAGCTGGCCCCATCAGGCCATCTGTTGGGAAACCTTTTGGGCGAACGCGGCCAGCTTGTGCGCGCGAGCCTTCCCATTCTTTCAGCTCTTCAAACACCCGACTGCGCCCTGCCTTATCAATCACAGTCAAACCAGCCTGCGCGTCATAGCAGCGAATATCAGCCAATTCACCGTCTGCATATTTCTGTAATCTAACACCTTTACCGCGCGTCATCACCGGAAGCTCGGTTAATGGGAAAACCAGCAATTTACGGTTCTCACCCAAGACAGCAATATGGTCACCACTGACGGGTACACAACAGGCCAGTTCGTCTGGTGTTTTCAGATTTACAATTTGCTTACCTGCACGGCGATTGCTCATCAGCTCTTTTTCTTCAACCACAAACCCATTACCGCTTCTGGTCGCAACAATGAGTTGGCGCGCCTCATCATAAGTAAAGATTTGGATAATTTCGTCGCTGGCCTCAAGGTCAATCATCAAGGAAAGCGGCTCCCCATTGCCGCGCCCGCCAGGCAATTTACTCGCTTCAATAATATAAGCGCGCCCATTTGACGCCATCACCACAAGCTTATCTGTTGTTTGCGCAGGGAACACAAACCGCGCCTTATCACCGGTTTTATATTTCACATCTTTCGCATCTTCCAAATGGCCTTTCATGGCGCGCACCCAGCCTTTTTGCGAGCAAATGACCGTTATAGGTTCTTTCTCCACCAAAATTTCTGGCATCACAACATCGCTGTCAGATACTTCTTCAAATGTTGTACGGCGTGCGCCTAATGGTGATTTCGCATCATAGGTTTTTTTAAGTTCCTTGACCTCATCGCTAATCACTTGCCATTGCTTCTCGTCAGAGCCCAGTAATGCTTTTAGCTCTTTGCGTTCTTTTTTGAGGCTTTCATGCTCCGTTTTGATGGTCATTTCCTCAAGCTTGCGCAAAGCCCGCAACCGCATATTCAATATTGCTTCTGCCTGATTTTGTGTCAGTTTGAAACTGGCCATTAACTCTTGTTGCGGGTCATCTTCTTCACGAATGATGCGGATTACCTCATCTAGATTCAGATAAGCAATTAAATAGCCTTCAAGGATTTCCAGCCGCGCATCAATCTTGCCTAGACGATATGTGCTTTTGCGCACCAATACTGTTTTGCGGTGGTTGAGCCACTCCAGCAAAAGTTCGCGTAAATTAAGAACGCCCGGCACACCTTGCGTGTTCAGCACATTCAGGTTAACCGAATAACGGGCCTCTAAATCTGTCTGCCGGAACAAAACATTCATCACTTGGTCTGGCTGCATATTTTTACTTTTTGGCACAATCACCAAGCGAATATCTTCAGCGCTTTCATCGCGAATATCGTCCAGCATGGGCAAGGATTTCGCCTGCATCAGCTCTGCGATTTTCTCAATCAGACGAGACTTTTGAACCTGATACGGAATTTCAGTGACAATAATCTGCCACGTGCCACGCCCAAGATTTTCCACCTCATAACGCGCCCGCACCCGTATTGAACCGCGCCCTGTAGCGTAGCAATTGCGAATGGTCTCAGGGGATTCAATAATAATACCACCAGTTGGAAAATCTGGCCCCTTAACATGTTCCAGCAAGGTGTCAATCCGCGCATTTGGCGCTTTAATCAAATGCAATGCAGCCGCGCATAGCTCGCCAATATTATGCGGCGGAATATTGGTCGCCATACCAACCGCAATGCCAGACGCGCCATTGGCCAATAAATTAGGAAAAGCACCAGGTAGAACAATGGGTTCGGACTCTTCGCCATCATATGTCGTTCTAAAATCAACCGTATCCTGATTGATATCTTTCAAAAGCAGGCTGGCAATTTCTGTCAAACGCGACTCGGTATAACGCATAGCTGCCGCACTATCGCCATCAATATTGCCAAAATTACCCTGACCATCAACAAGTGGATAGCGCACAGCAAAATCCTGTGCCAATCGCACCAATGCATCATAAACGGCTTGATCTCCATGCGGGTGATAGCGACCAATCACATCACCCACCACTCGGGCACATTTTTTGAAACTGTTTTCAGGGTCTAATTTCAACTGCCGCATAGCAAAAAGCAGCCGTCGATGCACAGGCTTAAGGCCATCGCGCGCATCTGGCAGCGCGCGATTGGTAATGGTGGACAGCGCATAGGCGAGATAGCGTGTTTCTAAGGCTTCTCTTAGATTTATATTTTCAGCGCTGTCGCCTGAAGGCAGTGTTAAATCGGTCATGATTGCTTATATCAAGATTCGGATAATGCATAATGCTCGGATAAATTTCGCAGCATACGCGCATGGCTGGCGGGCAGCTCTTGGTCCAGCGACATATAAAGCCGCCGTGACAGGAAATATTCAGTAATTTTGAAACCATTTTGAATATCTTGCGGCGTTATTGAGGCTTTAGGGTCAGTGAAAAACCGAGGCAACACATATAATTTATCCAAATAGGGCTCTGCCGCCGAAGCAGACACTGCGCGCCCGCTTCTGGGCGAAACATGGGTTAAATTATCATTCGCCCCAGTAGCTGCACAGCTTTTCAAATCCAGCCCAAAACCTAATTCCTCAAGCATGGCAAGTTCAAAACGCACAAAAACAGCAGGCCAAACTTCAATATCATCGAGGCAATCAATCAAAGTTTCAAACGCTTCCACCAAACGCGGATACGCATTCCGCTCTGGCAGAATACGCGCCAAATCGCATAAAGCCATCAACGCCGTTAAATGGAGTTTGTCATTCAAGGCCATGCCCGCGCGCATGGTCAAAGGCTCAATTGTCATCGTGCCAAGATGCGCAGAGAGGCGCGCCCGCCAAACAACTTCTACACGATTGCCAATTTGCAAAACCGGGCGCATGCGACGACCAACACCACCGCGCACCAAACCAACAAAGCGCCCTTGCTCGCGGGTTAAAACATCAACAATTGCCGAGCTTTCACCATGCGGGCGCACACTTAAAACAGTTGCTTCGGCCTGCCACTCCAATCTGCACCTCCAGCTTTCACTTGATTTTATGAAGAAGCGTTAATGCCCATCATACGCATGCGCTCTGGATCATCAATCCAGTTTTCACGCACTTTCACGAATAAAAACAAATGCACACGATGGCCGAAAATCTCTTCCATCTCTAGGCGGGCTTGCGCGCCAATCTCTTTAATCGAACGCCCGCCTTTCCCCAAAATTATCGCTTTTTGTGTGTCGCGGCGCACATAAATCACCTGTTCAATCTTAACGCTGCCATTTTTTTGCCGTGTCCATTTTTCAGTCTCGACAGTCAACGCATAGGGCAGCTCCTGATGCATACGTAAAAACAGCTTCTCGCGGGTAATTTCCGCTGCCAATAATAATGATGGCACATCAGCCGCCATATCTTCGGGGTAATGCCAAACGCCCTCTGGCACGAGCGCAGAAAGACAATCCAATAAGGCGCCCAGCCCGTCTTCTTTCAAAGCCGAGACCATAAATGTGTCATGAAAATCATATTTCTTGTTTAATTGCTCAGTCAGCTCCAGCAATTTTTCATGCCGCACAGCATCTACCTTATTCAAAACCAATATCACGGGCTTGGCGCGGTTTTGTAAGCCAGCCAATACCAGTTCGGTTTCTTTCGGCAAGGGCCGGCTTGCATCTAAAACCAAGGCAATCGCGTCCGCATCATCAGCCCCTGCCCATGCTTCCTCAACCATTGCGCGGTCCATTTTCTTTTGCCCATCAAACACTCCTGGCGTGTCAACAAGCACAATTTGCGCATCATCTTTAATAACAACGCCTCGTAAGCGCGCCCGCGTGGTTTGCGCTTTATGTGTCACAATAGAAACTTTTTGCCCAATCAATGCATTAGCTAAAGTTGATTTACCTGCATTTGGCGGGCCAATCACAGCAATAAACCCAAAACGGCTATTCATCATCAGCCCCCTTTAATATGTTCAATAATTTTTCAGCAGCTTTGGTTTCTGCCAGCTTTTTTGACCCGGCGCTACCTTGCTCTTGTCGTCCGTCTTTCAAAGACACCTGTACCACAATTTCAGGGGCATGTGCGGGGCCTGTTTGGGCGATTTTTGTATAGCTGGGTAACCCTAATCCAGCTGCTAAACAAAGCTCTTGTAGCTCTGATTTAGCTGGAATGCTGATTATTTTTTCTTTGTCAAAAATTTCCGCCCACGCATTCAAGATAAATTCACGCGCGCCCTCATAGCCCCCGTCCAGATAAATTGCGGCAATCACCGACTCACAAATATCTGCCAAAATATTTTCCGAAAGACTTTGAGACCGCGATTTAGGGTCAAAATTGATGACCGTTTCAAGCGATGTTAAGCGTGTCACCTGCGCACACGCCTCTCGGCTGGTTAACACAGCCAGCCGTTTTGCCCATTGCCCAACCCTCTCCTCCGGATATGTCTGGCGCAAATAATCAGCAATCACCAACCCCAAAACGCGGTCTCCCAAAAACTCAAACTGCTCATAATCAGTGAGTTGTTGGTCATGATTGGTCACACTTGCATGCGTTAAAGCCCGCACGAGCAATTCGGTATCGGCGAATTCATATCCGATTTTTTTTGCTATTTCTTTAAGGTTAGGCGCGCTCACTCAATCGCTCCAAACAGGCGTTCCCAGCGAATGGCGGTTGGGTATTTCCATATTTCCCAAAAACGGGCATTTTGGTCAAAAGAATGAAACAAGATTTTGGCCTCGCCCACAAAATTCTCATAAGGCACGAACCCAACAGCGCGCACAAATCGGCTATCTTGAGAATTATCGCGATTGTCCCCCATCATAAAATAATGCCCCTGCGGCACACGATAAACGCCTGTATCATCTGTTATGTTTTTATAACCATAATCAAATGTATCATATTGCACTCCATTGGGCAGGGTTTCGCGATATATGATTGCATCAGGGTAATCTTCATGTATCGCGTTCACCAGCTCGCGTTTGACAGCTTCCCCATTGATAAACAAACGGCCATTTTTCATTTGGATTTCATCGCCTGGCAAACCAATCACGCGCTTAATATAATCTGTTCGCCCGTCACTTGGTAATTTGAAAACCGCCACATCGCCACGCTCCACCTCGCCCGCAAAAAGCCGACCCTCAAATAAGGGCAGACCAAAAGCAATGGTGTGGCGAGAATATCCATAAGACATTTTAGAAACAAAAAGATAGTCACCAATCAAAAGCGTCGGCAACATAGACCCTGACGGAATACTAAAGGGCTGGAAGAAAAAAGTTCTGATGATAAGCGCAATAATCAGCGCATAAATCACAGACCGAATATTATCGACAAGGCTTTCTTCTTTTTTATCTTTTTGTTTTTTGGACATGAACCAGACTTTCAAAATAGGATCTGTATGCGTTAAGACTCAACAATCTCTATCATGACATAAGCAAGCGCAAAAGGTAACTCATCTGATAAAGAAAGATGTACCTTTATCGCGCCATTTTGCTCACCGGCGGGCGCAGATTTCAAATTGTATAAATGCGCGGTTAGTTGCTTGGAAAACGCAAAACTTGGTTTCCCTAATTCATCATTGATAACTTCAATATCCTGAAATGAAATATCAGACTTGCCGTCACTCGACAGGCCCTTCAAACCAGATCCGACAGCTTTTGTAAAAGCCTCTTTTGCAGCAAATCTTTTGGCAAAGCTGGCGGCGGGGTTGGGTTGGCTATTGGCATAGGCGCGCTCACGGGGTGAAAACAATCGCGCTTCAAACTTATCTCCATGATCGGATAAGGATTTTTCAATGCGCGAAATATCCACCAAATCCGTGCCAATGCCGATAATCATGCAGCGCGCGCCTTATCCATCAAACGACGCATTTCTTTAATCGCGGCTTCAAGACCAATAAAAATGGCTTCCCCAATGAGGAAATGCCCAATATTCAATTCGCGAATTTCTTTGATTTGCGCGATGGGCTGCACACAATCAAAAGTCAGCCCGTGTCCGGCATGCACTTCTAACCCCATTTCATGGGCTTGCGCGGACGCTTCCTTCAAGCGCGCCAATTCATTTTCCAATTGCGCTTTATCGCCCTTCAAAAAAGCTTCGCAATAGGTTCCCGTATGCAGCTCAACAACCTGCGCGCCCAAGGCGTTAGACACGGCGATTTGCACAGGGTCTGGGTCAATAAATAACGATACTCGCGAGCCTTGCGCCACCAGAGCCTCAACAAATGGCGCGAGGTTTTTATGTTCAGCCGCCACATCTAGCCCGCCTTCGGTTGTCACCTCCTGCCGTTTCTCAGGCACAATACAACAGGCATGTGGCACATGGCGCTTGGCAATCGACAGCATTTCATCAGTAGCTGCCATTTCAAGGTTGAGCGGGATTTCAAGCGTTTTAGATAATAGCTCAATATCGCGGTCAGAAATATGGCGGCGATCCTCGCGCAAATGAGCTGTAATACCATCTGCTCCAGCTGCTGCTGCAATTTCAGCCGCGCGCAATGGCTCAGGGTGCTGCCCGCCCCGTGCATTTCGAATGGTCGCCACATGATCAATATTGACGCCGAGCCGCAATTTATCACTTCTGTTCATCAACTTGTTTTATCCGTTTTCAGACTTTTTAGCCAATTTTCGTTTCTGTTTGGCCAATTTATACCCCTTTACTGCCCAAAGGGAAGGAAAGTATGTCATTAAAGCTAGAAAAACACCCACGGGCAGCGCGCCGACAAACATGGGAACAAGCATGGGTTTTAGGGCGCTAATCGGGGCGTCCAGTAAAAACCCAACAGTAATTTGCGGGGTTTCTGCATTGGTGTCTTGCCCCAGCAAATATAACCCAAGCCGATGCGTTGACAGCCAAATAAAAGGGAAACTTATTGGATTGCCCACCCATGTGCCAATGGTTGATGCAATAATATTCCCGCCAAAAATTAACGCCAAAATGCCAGCAGTAATGAAATGTGTCCCAACGAGCGGACTGGCAGAGGCAAAAGCACCGCATGCCATGCCCAAAGCAATTTTTTGGGGGCCATCATCTAATCGAATGAGGCGATGAAAAATATAGCGCGTGGCACGACGCCAACCTGATTTTGGCCAAATCCATTCTCTTATATTTTCTAATATGGCCTTAGGTTTTCGTCTCTTAAACATGAAATGGTCTCATTTTTTCAGCGCGCGGCTACCTGGTTTAACCACAGGTAATTTTTTTAGGTCCTCTGGCAAGTTTTTTTTATCAAAAGTTTCTATGTTCAATCGCGCGAGTGAGAATAATTTTACACCAATTTTTGCTTTTCCGTTTGAGCGGTCAATCAAGCATGCGCCCGCGACTACATTACCACCACAGTCACGGATTGCAGCAATCGCTTCCCGCGACGACAGCCCCGTTGTGACAATATCCTCGACCATCAACACACGGGGTTTTCGGCCATTTATTTTGGGTAGGTCAAAACCACGGCGCAGTTCAAACTTTCCCTTAACACGCTCTAAAAACATGGCTGGCACATTTAGCTGGCGCCCCATTTCAAAGCCCACAATCACCCCGCCCATGGCTGGCGAGACAACATAGTCAATGTCACCCTTGCCCGCTTCATGCAGCTGTTTCGCCAGCGCCTTGCACAAACGCGCAGCTCGCTTTGGCTCCATAAGCACCCGCGCGCATTGCAAATATTGGCGGCTATGCAAACCAGATGACAAAACAAAATGCCCCTCTAATAAAGCGCCAGCTGCACGAAACTCTTTAAAAACCTTATCTGGTGACATTCAAAATCCTATGCGTTTTATATTTGGTTTATCCAATTTGACGATTGACCTGACTGACCGAACGGCTACCGCGCAGCGCAGAAATCAACTCTTTCACATGCTCAACATCTTTAACCATAACCTCAATTTGAAGGATACAAAAATCCTCATCTTTTTGCGTGAGTTTGAGATTGTTAATATTCGCCTGAAAAGCTGCAATTGTGTCGCAAACCTCGCCGAGCGCGCCAATTTTATTGACAATGGTTAAATCCAAAACGGAAGCGAAAAAACTTTTGTTTTTATCTTTAATATCCCATTGCAGCGCAATCCAGCGATCCGGATAATCTTCATATTCAGATAAAATTTTCGACTCAATTGGGTAAATAAATATCCCTAAACCAGGCTTCGCAATGCCGACAATCTCATCACCGGGCAAGGGATAACAGCCCGGCGCAATTTGCAGTGCATTGGTTGACGAAACCCCAACAACGGGCAGTTGAGGCAACTTCCCCTTGCGGCCTTTACCGCCTGTGGCAAAAGCCTTTACCGCGTCAAAGGTCAACTTCACACTGGATTTGGACGGATAAACTTTCCGCAAAACCTCTGAGCCGGTCACCTCACCCGCCCCGACTTTCATAAAAAGGTCGTTCAGGTTTTCACATTGAAAAAAATCAAGCGCGCGCTCAAGAACAATTTTACTATATTCGGCTTCCTCAGCACGAAACACACTTTCAATAATCTCTTCGCCGAGCTTTATATTTTTTGAGAACTCACGCTCACGGCGTTCATGGCGAAGCGCCGCCCGCGCCTTACCCGTCACCGCTATTTGTTCCCAACCAGCAGGAATGATTGCATTTTCATCTGTGATAATTTCGACCTCGTCCCCGCTGCGCAAACGTGTGCGCAAGGGCATCGGATTACCGTTAATTTTTGCGCTCACACATTTATTGCCTACCGCTGTATGCACCGCATAAGCAAAATCAATGGGCGTAGCACCATCAGGCAGTGCAATCAGACGGCCTTTTGGCGTAAAACAAAAAACCCGGTCATGGAACAATTCGAGCTTGGTGTTTTCCATAAACTCTTCAGCCGAGCTTTCATCTTTAAGCTGCCCCACCAATTCTTGCAGCCATTTGAACGGTTCAATTTCCTGCAAATTTGGCTTACCACTCTCAGCTTTTTCTTTATAAACCCAATGCGCTGCCACACCTTTTTCAGCAATGGCGTCCATATCATGAGTCCGAATTTGTACTTCCACACGCTGGCGACCTGGCCCAATAATTGTGGTGTGCAAAGATTGGTAATTATTGCTTTTTGGTACTGAAATATAATCTTTAAACCGGCCTGGAACCATTGACCATTTTTGATGAATGGCACCCAAAACGCGATAACAATCCTCCTGTGATTGGGTCAAAATCCGTATCCCAAACACATCAGATAATTGCTCAAGTGCGATAGATTTATTTTCCATTTTCCGCCAAATAGAAAATGGTTTTTTTTGTCGCCCCTTCACCTCTGAAGAAATCCCTTGCTCGGCCAATAAATTGTGAATGTCATAGGCGATATTTTCAAGCATATCGCTGTTTTCATTATCTAAATCAACGAGCCGCGCATTCACCAGCGCATAGCCTTCCGGATTCAAATGCTGGAATGCTAGGTCTTCAAGTTCTTCACGAAAACTTTGAATACCCATACGACCCGCCAATGGCGCAAACACATCCATTGTCTCGCGTGCAATCCGCTTTCGCTTTTCTTCAGACTCAATAAAATGGAGAGTGCGCATATTATGAAGCCTGTCTGCCAGTTTCACAATTAAGATGCGAATATCGCTCGCTGTGGCGATAAGGAATTTTCTGAAATTTTCAGCCTGCTTATTGCCTTTGGTTTTTGTTTCCAGCAAGGAAAGCTTGGTCACCCCATCAACAAGTTGGGTGACTTCTTTTCCAAATAAATCCGTAATTTCTGCGGGCGTGGCATCTGTATCTTCAAGCGTATCATGCAACAGCCCCGTCACAATGGTTTCAGGATCGAGCTTCAACTCTGTTAAAATACCTGCAACTTCGACAGGGTGTGAAAAATAAGGATCGCCAGAGGCACGCTTTTGGGAGCCGTGCTTATTGACGGCAAAAACATAGGCTCTGTTCAGAAAATCTTCGTCAAGATTGGGGACATAAGCCGCGACACGATCAACAAGTTCAAATTGGCGCATCATAGTATTGGCCCTCCGATGCAAGTATCAGAGTTATGTTTAATCCCGATCTCCACCTCGCCCAGATCCTTTTGCCGATGCTTGCATTTCTTGAAGCGCAGCAAGGATATCTTCCTCACTCAATTGCTCTTCTTCAGCAGCTATTTCAGCATCACCAGCAAGCTCTCCCTCATCAGAGGCGCCCGCCTCAGGCGCGCCTGCATCAGACTGATCTGTCAATTGTGCAGTGGCATGCTGATAAATTTCTTCTTCAGGCTCATCAACCTCAACCTGTTTTTGCAAGGACGCGACAATATCCTCATGCAAATCTTCAGGGTTCATTTTCTCTTCAGCAATTTCACGCAGAGCAACAACAGGGTTTTTATCATTGTCACGATCCACAAGGATTTCAGCACCAGCAGTCATATTGCGGGCGCGATGAGCAGAATAAAGAACCAGCTCAAAGCGGTTAGGAACCTTGTCGACGCAATCTTCAACGGTTACGCGAGCCATAATGTCACCTCACGGTTAAAAGGAAATATCTATGCTCTAACTAGGGCTTAACGGCATTTTTTACAAGTAAAAAAGGTATTTAGAGCAAAAAAAGCTCAATTTATCCGTTTTATGGCCTGTCTTTTTGTAATGGGTATTTTTTTCAACAAAGTTTCAGCCGTCAGCTTCAGCACAGGATGGCGCCATTGCGGGGCGATTTCGCATAATGGCACCAAAACAAATGGCCGGTGAAAAACGCCCGGATGTGGCAATTGTGGGTTGCGCATATGAACGCGCCCATGCCAGTCCAGCAAATCCAAATCCAGCGACCTTGCGCCCCATTTTTCCTGCCGCAATCGGCCAAATTCCGCCTCAATTTGGTGTAAAAGCTGCAACAGCGCTGGTGGCGATAAAACAGCGGAAACCTGCCAAACAGCGTTGCAATAGTCAGGCTGATTAGGCGGCCCCATTGGCGGGGTTTGATAAAGTGAAGAGGCTTTGAGCAGGCGCACACCCTTTTGCGCCAAAAGCTTTTGTGCCAAACCAATAATATCACTCGGTGTTTGGCCTTTATGCGCCAAATTAGAACCAACACCTATCAAAATCATGGTTTTATGCTCCTTCAGAAGTCAATTGCTTTTTGGCTTACACTTGCTAAGATGATTTGGCAAATATAATGACTAAAAATAATAAGGAATAACATGTCAACAACGGCACCATTAGATAAACCAACGAACGAACCGCCGCGCCTTAAATTACAAGATAATGAAAAATACGCTTTATTCATTGATGGCGCAAACCTCTATGCCGCAGCGCGCTTGCTTCAAATTGAAATTGATTACCAAGAACTCCTCGCTTATTTTTCCCAACCAACCCCACCTATTCGCGCTTACTATTATACCGCAATGCAGGACGAGCATGAATATTCACCGCTGCGCCCGCTCATGGATTGGCTTGATTATAATGGCTACACAATGGTCACCAAGCCCGTGCGCACTTTCACCAGCAAAACAGGTGAAAAAAAACAAAAGGGCAATATGGATATTGAATTAACAGTCGATTGTTTGGAGCTGTCGGACCATCTTGACCATTATGTTATTTTTTCAGGGGACGGTGATTTTATTTCACTGGTGAAAGCCCTGCAAAGACGCGGCAAGCGCATCACCATTGTGTCCACATCAAAGACGAGCCCACCTATTTTGTCCGATGAATTGCGCCGCAGTGCTGATGAGTATATTGACCTAGATGACATTCGCGATATTGTAGGACGACCCGTTGGGGTTGGCTCACATTCATATGGCTCAAGCTCAACCAAACACCCGATTTAATACCCACTCGCACCACATGTCATAAGATGGCTTAATCATAGATTAAAGAGTAAATTTAATGAGTAACCAGACCCAAAAAGCTTCAGCGGCTCCCGTCGCGCCAGAGGCGAAACCGGATTGCCCGCTCTGCCCTCGTCTGGTGCGCTATCGTGAAGAAAACCAACAGGCTGAACCAGACTGGTTCAATGGTGCCGTTCCGTCATTTGGTGGTGAGACCGCGCAATTTCTGATTATTGGTCTCGCTCCAGGCGTCACTGGCGCGAACCGAACGGGGCGACCCTTCACGGGCGATTGGGCGGGCGATTTGCTCTATAAAACCCTCGCGCATTTTGAGTTTTCAACGGGGAACTATGCGCAACATGCTGATGATGGATTGTGCTTGGTCAATTGTATGATTACCAATGCTGTGCGCTGTGTGCCGCCACAAAACAAACCCATTGGCGCAGAAATAAAACAATGCCGTCCATTTCTAAAATCGCGCATTGATGCTTTACCTAATTTAAAAATCATACTTTGTTTGGGTAAAATTGCGCATGACAGCACGATTGCTGCTTTTGGTGGGCGACAGAAAGATTTTCCTTTCGGACATGGCCATCGCCATGAAATTGAAAATTATGTGATTTATGACAGCTATCATTGCTCACGCTACAACACCAATACAGGGCGGCTGACAGAAGCAATGTTCTTTGACGTGTTTCACCAAATTCGTAAGGAATTGGACAGCTGATAATCACCCCCGCTCACGCATGAGGCGCGCTTTGTCACGCGCCCAATCGCGGCGTTTTTCATTGTCGCGCTTATCGGCTTTTTTGCGCCCCTTCGCCATGCCAATGAGAAGTTTAATATAGCCATTATCCGCAAAATAAAGTTTGAGCGGCACAATCGTGACGCCATCGCGCTGAACTGCTGCGGCCAGTTTGTTCAGCTCGCGGCGTTTCAAAAGCAATTTGCGGTTTTGGGTGGGCTTATGATTATTGCGATTAGCCTGCACATATTCCGGAATATCCGCATTGATGAGAAACGCCTCGCTGCCCTCAACACTCACATATGATTGCGCAATATTAGCCTTGCCTTGGCGCAGGCTTTTCACCTCTGTGCCTTGCAAAACAAGGCCAGCCTCTAAAGTTTCGCTCACCTCATAATCAAATCGGGCGCGACGGTTTTCAGCTATCAGCGTATCGCCTGCTGTTTTTTTGCGACCACCCGATTTTGATGACATTGCCCCGCCCCTTACAGACCAGCATGTTGCATGGCGGCGCGCAGAACAGGTTGATTTTCTTCGCTCAAACGGGTTAATGGCAAGCGCACATCACCAGAGCAAAGCCCCAGCGCCTCGGCCACAAATTTGGCAGGCGCGGGATTGGATTCAATGAACAAATTCATATGCAAAGGCATCAATTTATCTTGAATTTCCAATGCTTTATTATAATCGCCAGCAAGCGTTGCTGTTTGGAATTCAGCGCATAATTTTGGCGCAATATTGGCGGTAACCGAAATACACCCGACCCCGCCATGCGCGTTAAACCCAAGGGCGGTTCCATCTTCACCCGATAGCTGGATAAAATCAGCCCCGCACGCCTCGCGTTGCAGGCTGACACGGTTCAAATCCCCCGTCGCATCTTTAACGCCAATAATATTGGGCAGACGCGCCAGCTCGGCCATCGTCTCCACCGACATATCAATCACCGAACGACCCGGAATATTATAGATGAAGAGCGGCACATTGGTCGCCGCGTTCAGTGCTTCAAAATGCGCTTTCAGACCTGCTTGTGTGGGCTTATTATAATAAGGCGTCACAATCAGCGCGGCATCAGCCCCCGCTTTGCCCGCATGGTCAACAAAGTCCAGCGCTTCTGCAGTAGAATTTGACCCTGCACCCGCCATAATCGGCACTCGGCCAGCCGCCGCTTCAATGACAATCTCAATCACACGTCTATGTTCGGCATGCGACAGGGTTGGCGATTCCCCTGTGGTGCCACAAGGAACAATGCCATGCGTGCCCTGCTCAATGTGCCAGTTCACGAGGTCAGCCAATGCTTTTTCGTCAACCTCACCCGCCTGAAAGGGTGTTATGAGGGCAACGATGGAACCTTTAAACATGTTTTATCCTGTTAAATCATTCAATTATGGGCAACATAGTCTCAAAATAAACGGACTTCAAGCTTGTTGCGAAAAAAGCCCAAAACAGGCATTTTGACATTTGCAATTTTCCTGAAATAATGTATCACAAACAGGCTTCTTTCAACATGATGGATAGAGCCAAATTGGAGAGAGGTGGCCGACACTAAAAGCACCTACCAAGCGAAGCGCGGTTCTGGTGCGCCTTGTGATAAGGCTGACAGTGTGGGTCTTGGCGAGCTTGACACTACCAATACCGGCGCAACCGGTAATGTGCTGAAACGCACAGGAACGGGGCTTGAGTGGGGAGCTGAATCGGGCGGTGGTATTCTGCGCGCAATGTATTTTGTCCGCCACACGAGCGGGGGGAATGTTACTGGTCCGTCTGACAATGTTTGGGGTCGTGCTTTACCATCTAGCGTCAACGGTGTGCGTTTCAAAATTGACAGCACAAGTGATGTTGTTGAACTTTTTAATCAGGGCGTCATCAATATGGATTCTGGCACGAACGCGAATACATCAGCCTCCCCCTTTGCGATTGAAGGCCGTTTTATGTTCAGAAAAGCAACCACACTCGCTGGCCTAAGCTCCGCGACTTTTGTCGCGTCAAACCACACAAGTATAAACATTACCAATCTGGAAAACATGAATGACGGAATTCATTTCCGCATGAAACTGGCATCGTTTGCTGACCAAGATGATGTCGCTTTTCCAATGATGCTTATCGCGAGTGGCCTAGAGGCGGCTTATTACGAAGTCGTGCCCTATTATCGAAACACGTTAGCCAGCTATGACATTAACGTTTTCTACGGCGCACAACTGACATCAAAAATTTATGATGCCACGCCAACACTGACATAGGAGGCTATGATGGATTTTACATGGGTCAGAGACTATTGGCCGCAAATTATATTTGTCTGCGGCATCATAGCGGGGCTGGCGGCCTTGCGGACGCGCGTCAGTGTTTTGGAAGAAAAAGTCAAAGTCGCGTTTGAGCTAATCAATTCCATCAATAATTTTTTGCGTAAATAAGTGAGGAAAAAAAATGACGAATAAAGCGCGTGATGAATTACACGAGCATGAAGTTTTATGTGAGCGCAGATACGGGCAAATCAAACTCTGGTTGGCTGTCCTCGCGCTGGTGGTTTTAGCGACCATGCCACCCGACAGTGTTCTTGGCAAAATTTTGTTCAAATTTATCGGTGCTTAATGAACCCGCTTTCTATATTAGTCAAACCCCTCGCCGCACTTGGCGGCCAATATCTGGCAAACCGTGACGCCAAGGCCGCGCGCAAAGCCAGACTAGAAGAGGCAAAACTGGCGGCGGAGATAAAACGCATTGAGACGCAAGCACAGGCAGAGATTGACTGGGACGCCGAGACCCTGCGCCAGAACGCGCAGTCGTGGAAAGATGAAATTTTTGCAGGGCTTTTTATCACACCGTTTTTGGCAGGGTTTTTTCCTGGCCTGCATCCTTACATCGAGGCGGGCTGGCAAGCCCTTAACAAAGCCCCAAGCTGGTATCCGTTTATTTTATTGGGCATCGCGGCGTGGGCGATGGGGCTGCGCTGGCTGGTGGCGGGGCTTGCTAGTAAATTACCAGTTAAAATGCCAGTTAAATTACCAGTAAAGAAATGAAGCTGACAAAAAATTTCACCCTGCGTGATATGACCAAAAGTCAAACAGCCTTGCGGCGCGGGATTAACAACACACCCGATGCCGCAGCAATTGAAAACCTAACGCTGATTGCTGAACATATTTTAGAACCCGTCATGGATAAGTTTGGCCGCCCCACCATCACATCAGCCTATCGCAGTTTGGGGCTTAACACGGCGATTGGCAGCAAGCCATCGTCCCAACATGTGACGGGGCAGGCGGTGGATTTTGAGGTGATGGGTGTCTCCAACCTGCATCTGGCCCAATGGCTCAACGCGACCTTGGATTTCGACCAACTTATTCTTGAGTTCTACAGCCAGACCGACCCGCAGGCTGGCTGGGTGCATGTTTCCTACGCCCCCCAAATGCGCAATCAATGCCTGACCATAGACAGAAGAGGCACACGCCCCGGCCTTGGATAGGATAAGATAAGATAGGCTTGGGTAAAGCCCTAAATAATATCAAAATCGCTGATGGTCAGGGCGGTGGTGTAATCCTCTATCACCATGATAATCACATCGTCTGTGGTGTCGGCTGTGCCTTTGGTGTTGTAAATCACCGTGTCATTGGTGCCAGCATCGTTGCTTGACCCCGTCGCCTCGTTTGTATTGTTGGTCCAACGCAAATTGGCCGCACTGCGCAGAGCAGCAAGCGTCGCTTCATTGCCATTGGTGGTGTCCACGCGGATTTTATCATTGCCAGTGCTGAAATCCGTGACCGCGTCTTTAGTTTCTGTTGTGGCAATATCCAGCACGAAAATATCATCGCCCGCCCCGCCGGTGAGAATATCCGCGCCCGCGTTGCCAACAAGAACATCATTGCCCGCCTTACCGATGAGGGTATCATCGCCCGCGCCACCGATAAGGGTGTTGGCCGTGCCGCTGCCATTAATAACATCATTATAAATTGTGCCAACAAAGGCATCATTGGTCGCGCCATAGCCGCCACCAGCCAGTTTGAACCAGATATCAAATTGGCCATTATGCTTCCCGCTGACCAAATCCATATCCCCATCGCCGTCCAAATCCACAAATGTCGGCGCGCTGTCGCCACCCTCCACATCAAAGCCATTGAATGGATTATCGCTGCCGGTCAGTGCGGTATAACCCGTCGCGTCCTTGCGCCAGACCTTTAAGGGGCCAACTTCATTCCCGCTGACCAAATCCATATCCCCATCACCATCAATATCCACAAAGGCTGGCGCGCTGTAGTCACCCGCATCAAAGCCATTGAACGGATTATCGCTGCCGGTGAGTTGCGTATAGCTGTAGCTTATTGAATTGCCTGACCCAGTTGTGTCATTGCGCCAGACCTTGAAGGTGCCATTTTTATTCCCGCTGACCAAATCCAAATCGCCATCGCCGTCCAAATCCACAAAGGTGGGCGTACTGCGGGCGTTGGTGCCAACACTCAGCCCATTCAACGGATTATCGCTGCCGTTCAACGCGGTATAGCCCGTCGCGTCCTTGCGCCAGACTTTGAAGAAGCCCTTAAATCTCCCACTGACCAAATCCATATCGCCATCGCCATCAATATCCACAAATGTCGGGGCGCTGTTGTCTAGCGTGCTGAAGCCATGCAATGGATTGGCGTTATTGCCTGTATTGCCGGTCAGTTGTGTGTAGCTGTTGCCATCTTTGCGCCAGACTTTGAAAGAGCCATATTGTTCCCCGCTGACCAAATCCAAATCACCATCGCCGTCCAAATCCACAAAGCTGGGCGTGCTGCGGGCATTCGCATCAAAGCCAGTAAACGGATTGGCCGAGGCGTTTTGCGACTTGATGGCTTTGCCGAGCTCCAGCGTGAAGGCGGTGGAATAGACAATGGCGCCATTGCCGTCATCGACTTTTAGTTTTAAGGAATGGGAGCCACTTTTGCTGTTTGTGGGTGTGTTGCCATCAGTCGCGAAACTCAAAACACCGCCAGAATCCACAACCAGCCAATTCACCGCGCTATTGTCCGACGCCTTGACAATGGAATAGGTGAGCGTGTCGCCATCGCTATCGCTGGTGACAAAACGGCCGGTCTTAACCAAATCTTCTGACAGGCTTTGTTGAATCGTGTTTTTTATCGTGCCGCTAATGCTGCCGGAAATTATCGGTGTATCATTGAGAAATGTGACCGTGACCGCGCCTTCTATATCCGAACTGGTCAAATTGGTTGTGTAACCTTCCAGCACCGCATAAACATTCGTCTTCGCCGCGCTGTCATAAATAACCGTGTTCTCGCTATTGACGCGCGCAAACCAGACCTGTGTCACCGAGCTGCTAAATTTTAGCTTGTCGCCGCTGGTGAAATCTTTAATCACATCGGCTTTTGTTGCCATGTCAGTGGTGGCGGTTTTATCGGATATATTAAAAATATCATCGCCCGCCCCACCGGTGAAAGTGTCCTTGCCTGCGCTGCCAACAAGAGCATCATTGCCCGCGCCACCATTCAGCACATCATCTCCCGTGCCGCCGATAAGCGTGTTGGCCGCACTGGTGCCGTTCATAACATCATTATAAATTGTGCCGACGAAGATGTCATTGGTCGTGCCATAGCTGCCATCAGCCAATTTGAACCAGATATTGAATGTGCCAGAAACACTCCCGCTGACCAAATCCAAATCACCATCGCCATCAATATCCGCAAAAGCAGGCCTGCTGTAGTCACCCACATCAAAGCCATAAAACGGATTGGCGTTATTGCCTGTATTGCCGGTCAGCGCTGTATAGCCCGTTGCGTCCTTGCGCCAGACTTTGAACTGGCCATCGAAATTCCCACTGACCAAATCCATATCCCCATCGCCATCAATATCCGCAAATGTCGGGGCGCTATTGTCAGTATTGCTATTACCCACATCAAAACCATGAAACGGATTGGCATTATCGCCTGTATTGCCGGTCAGCGCCGTATAGCCGCCCGCGTCCTTACGCCAGACTTTGAATGTGCCACCAACCTCCCCGCTGACCAAATCCATATCGCCATCACCGTCTAAATCCACAAAACTCGGGGTGCTTTGATAGCCCACACTAAAGCCATGAAACGGATTGGCGTTATTGCCTGTATTACCGGTCAGCGCGGTGTAGCCATTTGTGGTCTTGCGCCAGACTTTGAGTGTGTTTCCGTTCTCCCCGCTGACCAAATCCAAATCCCCATCACCGTCCAAATCAACAAATGTCGGGGCGCTTCGATTACCCGTATCCATACCCTTAAACGGATTATTCGCACTTACCGGTTTTGTATAGCCCGTTGCGTCCTTGAACCAGCTTTTGAATTTGCCATTCCAATTCCCGCTGACCAAATCTAAGTCGCCATCGCCGTTCAAATCCACAAATGTCGGGGTGCTGAATTGGACAGCAGTCAACCCATCAAACGGATTGGTTGAGGCGCTGGCTGTCACGATGGTTTTGCCCAGTTCCAGTGTAAAGGCAGAGGAATAGACAAAAGCATCATGGTTGTCTGACACTTTCAGCTTCAGAGAATGGGAACCGCTCTTGGTGTCGTCTGGTGCATTGCCGCCAGTCGCGAAACTCAAGACACCGCCTGAATCCACTTGCAACCAATTGACCGCGCTATTATCCGACGCCTTGACGATGGAATAGGAAAGTATGTCAGCCGCATTTGGATCGCTGGTGACAAAACGGCCAGCCTTCACCAAATCTTCTGACAGGGTCTGCCCAATTGTGCCGCCTATCGCGCCGCTAATGCTACCAGAAACTGCCGGCGGTTTGTTGCTCGCCCTGATGATGATGTCAAACTCATCGGTGATGGAGCGCGTGCCATCAGAGGCTGTGACGACAATCGTCGCCGTGCCCGTCGCGCTCGGTGTGCCAGAGACAACCCCTGTCGTGGTGTTCAGGCTCAAGCCCGTCGGCAAGGTGCTGCCCGTTTTCACTGCGAAACTATAGGTCAGCGTATCATTATCCGCATCCGAGAAGCCTGTTTTGATAATCGTATAGCTGAAGGCTGTTCCTTGCGTGCCAGTTTGGTCCACAATTGCCGTGGAAACCGCCGGCGCTTTGTTCACCGCCAGCCTCAAATCCTGCATGACGCTGGCGCCATTGCCATCAGAAACGATTATCGTGATGGCGTAAGTGTCGTCAGCACCCGTTTTTGGGCTGGCGCTGTTGAACATGAGTTTATTTTTGTCATTGCCTGTGCCGAAATCAAAATATGACGCATTTGTGCCAGAAACCGCATAGCTCAGCGTGTCATTATCCGCATCTGTCGCTGTGATGGCGTAAATCTGCGTATCATTGGCAACATTATCTTCAATCTTAGTTGGTGCTGTTGAGGTGATGATTGGCGCGGAACTTAATGCGGTGACCGCCACCGAGCCAAATATATCCGATGCGGTGAGGTTATGTGAGCCATAAAGCACCGCATAAATATTGGTTTTCGCGGCGCTGTCATAAATAAGCGTATTGTTATTGGCGTGACCAACCCAAACCTGTGTCACAGCGCTGGCTACTTTCAGCTTGTCGCCACTGGTGAAATCGGTAATCACATCGGCATTTGCAGATGACGCGACTTTGTCAGATATATCAAAAACATCATTGCCAGCCCCGCCAGCGAAGGCGTCTTTGCCCGCCTTACCGATGAGGGTATCATCGCCTGTGCCGCCGATAAGGGTGTTGGCCGTGCCGCTGCCATTAATAACATCATTATAAATTGTGCCGACAAAGGCGTCATTGGTCGCGCTATAGCCGCCACCCGCCAGTTTGAACCAGATATCAAATTGGCCATTATGCTTCCCGCTGACCAAATCCATATCCCCATCGCCGTCCAAATCCACAAATGTCGGCGCGCTGTCGCCAGCCTCCACGTCAAAGCCATTGAATGGATTATCGCTGCCGGTCAGTGCGGTATAACCCGTCGCGTCCTTGCGCCAGACCTTGAAGGGGCCGTTTTTTAACCCACTGACCAAATCCATATCCCCATCGCCATCAATATCCACAAAGGCTGGCGTGCTGTAGTCACCCGCATCAAAGCCATTGAATGGATTATCGCTGCCGGTGAGTTGCGTATAGCTGTAGCTTATTGAATTACCTGACCCAGTTGTGTCATTGCGCCAAACCTTGAAGGTGCCATTTTTTCCCCCACTGACCAGGTCCATATCGCCATCGCCGTCCAAATCCACAAAGGTGGCCGTGCTGTAGGCGTTGGTGCCAACACTCAGCCCATTCAACGGATTATCGCTGCCGTTCAACGCGGTATAGCTCGTCGCGTCCTTGCGCCAGACTTTGAAGAAGCCCTTAAATCTCCCACTGACCAAATCCATATCGCCATCGCCATCAATATCCACAAATGTCGGGGCGCTGTTGTCTAGCGTGCTGAAGCCATGCAATGGATTGGCGTTATTGCCTGTATTGCCGGTCAGTTGTGTGTAGCTGTTGCCATCTTTGCGCCAGACTTTGAAAGAGCCATATTGTTCCCCACTAACCAAATCCATATCGCCATCGCCGTCCAAATCCACAAAGCTGGGCGTGCTGCGGGCGTTCGCATCAAAGCCAGTAAACGGATTGGCCGAGGCGTTTTGCGACCAGATGGTTTTGCCCAATTCCAGCGTGAAGGCGGTGGAATAGACAATGGCGCCATTGCCGTCATCGACTTTTAGTTTTAAGGAATGGGAGCCAAGATAGCTTGTGTCCGGTGCGTTATTGCCAGTCGCGAAACTCAAGACACCGCCAGCGTCTATACTGAGCCAATTCACCGCGCTATTGTCGCTGGCCTTCACAATGGAATAGGTGAGCGTGTCGCCGCTGGTATCAAAACGACCAGTCTTTACCAAATCTTCTGACAGGGTCTGCCCTATTGTGCCGCCTATCGTGCCGATAATGCTGCCGGAAACAATCGCCGATTTAGAAAAATCAATACTGTCTTGCCCAAGCAGCTCAGCTATGTAGTTTTTGGTAACTTTGGTCGCGTCATTCGGGTCAACCTCCACCAGCTTTTTAATCGCGCCGCGCCCGCCATCAAAATTCGTTGCGCCGCCGATTGTGGTCACAAAATCAGCCCATGTCATGCGCGCTGCAAAGTCAATATGGAACAAGGCACTGGCAATTTTATGATTGCCATATGTGCCCGCCTCGCGGAAATGAAAGGTGATGCCGGTGACATAAAACGCCCCGCTATCTAACACCCAATCTGGCGTCACAATGAATTGGTCATCAGCGGTCAAGGGCGTGTTGTCCGCACCATCGGCGCCGAGCAGGAATTTTTCTAGTGTGGTGTAAGTGGTTTCGCTCGCACTGACTTTTAGGCGCAGCTTGTCTTCGCCGCGCTTAAAGTTTTTAACCGTGTCGCCGCCATCTGTAGCCGTCCAGTTCGTGCCAGTGCCCAGCCCATAGACAATCTCGTCTGAACCACCCTCAGCGCCCAAATCAATCTCATCATCGCCAAGACCGCCGGTAATCTGGTCATTGCCCTGCCCGCCTTTAATCGTGTCTATGCCGTCGCCCGTATCAACGGTTTTGCCAGTCGTCTCAGTGCTTAAATCAATTGTGTTGCCATTATCGGGCCCCGTGATGGGGTGCTTATCCCGCGCATCAATGGTGAAGGTCAGTGTGGTGGACTCCGACCCCGCACTGTCATCTTTAATGGTGAAGGTGAAGCTGGTGTCACCGCCTGTATCGCCAACCACAAATTTAATGTTGCCAGCCGCTAAATCTGCACCAGTGAAAGTGTCATTCACCGCCGCATCGGCCCATGTCCCGCCTGATTTGATTTGAATTTTACCCGCCGCCGTTGCCGGAAGTGACTTAAGCGTAAAGGTGATATTGGCTTGCGTATCATCAGGGTCTGTTGCCAATATATGCGTGGTATCGAGAATAATCTCGGTTGCGTCATCATTAAAGGCCAGCACCTGATGCGCGATGGTCGGTGCTACATTCGTGGGGCTAGCTTCGTCATTCACTGGCGTGATGTCAGCCAATACCGGTGCGGTGCTTATGGCACTAGCGGTAAAACCTGCGGCATATGTGGTGGCAAAGGCATCAGCTGTATATGTTGTGGTGCCCACCTGAAATTTGGTCACAGGCAGCACTTTAATCGTGATGGTTTTATTGTCAGATAAATCTGTATCATCACTGTCTGAAATGGTGATTTCTATATAGGCCGAGTTGTCTGGCCCAATAATCTTAGCAACCTTGGCGACCTTAAAACCTGCCCAGAATTGTATCAGGTTCTTCTCACCATTATGAGCAAGCGTGTCATTTATGATAATGTCTTGCGCGAATCCGAGCTGAAATTGATAGGTGTCTGTGCCCGCCAGCGCACTAAATTCACCAAGCGCGGGCGTGTCAGCGTTAAAGATAATTGTCTCATTGCCAGCGAGGCGTGTGTCATTGCGCGCCAATCTGGAGGGTGTCTCAGTATCAATCTTCAAATACCAGCCCGCTGATGTGAACCAAGCGGGGCTTCCAGATGGAACAGATGCGTAATATCTGACGACACGCGCCATAATGAGCTTTCCTTTTTATTTTTATTCGGCCCAATTATTATTGATTACCAACGCTTTGCGCGCATTTAATTTACTAAACCAAAACCCCACGCATTTGGCAAGGTTAGATGAAGCAGAAACAAAAAAACTTGCCTCACCCCCTTCTCTTGCTAGACTGAAAACACCGTTAAAAAACAAAAAGAAAAAAGGTGAAGCTATGTGGACAACGTTTATCAATTATTTTTCGGAGATGCCAGGTTGGGCGCAGGTCACGGCGTTTTTTTCTGCGCTGGTTGTTGGAGATGACTTTTTGGAAATACTGGATTTGCTGACGGAGGTATTGCTTCAGAGCGCTTCTTTTGCCGTGACTGCACTCTTGTTTATTTATGGTTTTATAAAATATGTTTTGCTGCCATTTCTGAAATGGTTTGGCCGGTATATTTTTCTGCCTGTTTGGCGGCGTGTTTTGTGGCCATTGCTGCAATGGATTGGCCAGTATGTTTTACGGCCTGTTTGGCGGGGTGTGGGGGGCGCATCTCTGCACTGGCCTAAAGAGTGGTTTCTGAAATTTAGCGAAGGGCTTGGCAAGTGTATTGAAAAGATTGTCAGGATGATTGTCAGGATTGCGAAACAGCTTCTATGGACACTGCCCAAAAAACTGATTTTGCCAAAAAACTGATTTTGCTTTGGCAACAAAAACGGCGGGGAAAAAACACAGCAACGGCTGGAACACCCCCCTCACCTAAACAATATCAAAATCGCTGATGGTCAGGGCGGTGGTGTAATCCTCTATCACCATGATAATCACATCGTCAGACGTGTTGGCTGTGCCTTTGGTGTTGTAAATCACCGTGTCATTGGTGCTGGCATCGTTGCTTGACCCCGTCGCCTCATTGGTGGTGTTGGTCCAGCGCAAATTGGCGGCACTGCGCAGGGCCGTGAGCGTCGCTTCATTGCCATTGGTGGTGTCCACACGGATTTTATCGGTGCCGGTGCCGAAATCCGTCACCGCGTCTTTGGTTTCTGTTGTGGCAATATCCAGCACGAAAATATCATTGCCCGCCCCGCCGGTGAGCGTGTCCGCGCCCGCGTTGCCAACAAGAACATCATTCCCCGCACCACCATTCAGCCCATCATCGCCCGCCCCGCCGATAAGCGTGTTGGCCGCGCTGGTGCCATTGAGAGCATCATTATAAGGCGTACCAACAAGCGCGTCATTGGTCGCGCTATAGCTGCCATCAGTCAATTTGAACCAAACCTTGAATTGGCCAACATAATTTCCGGTGACCAAATCCAAATCACCATCACCATCAATATCTACAAAAACTGGAGCGCTGTGGTTGGTGTTGAAATGACCCGCATCAAAACCGTTAAACGGATTATTGCTACCCGTGAGCTCTGTATAGCTGTAGCTTATTAAATTGCCTGACCCAGTTGAGTCATTGCGCCAGACTTTGAAGGTGCCAGTCTCATTCCCACTGACCAAATCCAAATCACCATCGCCATCCAAATCCACAAAGGCTGGCTTGCTGCGGGCGCCAACATCAAAGCCGTTAAACGGATTATTGTTACCTGTCAGTTGCGAATAGCCCGCCGTGTCCTTGCGCCAGACGACAAATCTACCAGCATAATTTCCGCTGACCAAATCCAAATCACCATCGCCATCTAAATCAACTAAACTCGGTGTGCTATAACCATAGGTCTGATCACTTGCATTAAAGCCATTAAACGGATTGTGGCTGCCAGTCAGCTGTGTGTAGCCATTTGTGTCCTTACGCCAGACTTTGAATGTGCCAAGACGCTCCCCACTGACCAAATTGCCATAGCCATCAATATCCACAAAGACAGGCTTGCTGTTATAGCCCGCATCAAAGCCATTGAGTGGATTATTGCTGCCCGTCAGCGCGGTATAGCCATTTGTGTCCTTACGCCAGACTTTAAATTTGCCCCAACGCTCCCCACTGACCAAATCCAAATCGCCATCGCCATCAATATCCACAAAACTCGGCGCGCTACGAGAACCCACATCAAAGCCATGAAACGGGTTGGCTGAGGCGTTGGGTGCAGCAACAGTTTTCCCCAGCTCCAGTGTAAAGGCAGCGGAATAGACAATACCGCCATTGCCGTCATCTACTTTCAGCTTCAGACTATGCGCGCCGCTTTTGCTGGCGTCCGGCGCGTTGCCACCAGAGGCGAAACTCAACACACCGTCTAAGTCCACAGCCAGCCAAGTGACTGCGCTATTGTCACTTGCTTTCACAATGGAATAGGTGAGCGTGTCGCCATCACCATCGCTGGTGACAAATTTGCCTGTGTCCACAAGGTCAAAGGAAAGTGTTTGGCCTATCGTGCCAGCAATCGCGTCACTGATGGAGCCAGAAACAGTTGGCGGGTAACTCAGCGCGCTGACTGTTACTGAACCCAAAATATCGGACATTGTCAGGTCATGCGTGCCAGACAAAACGCCATAGACATTTGTTTTCGCCGCGCTGTCATAAATAAGGGTCTCGGTTCCAGTTTGCGTAAACCAGACCTGCGTCACAGAGCTGCTAAATTTCAGCTTGTCGTCATTTGTGAAATCCGTAATCACATCAGCATTGGCGACAGATGCAACTTTATTGGCAAGCACGAAAATGTCGTTCCCCGCCCCACCAGTGAGCATATCTTTACCCGCGCCGCCGTCCAGCACATCATTTTCTGCGCCGCCAATAAGCGTGTTGGACGCGCTCGTACCATTCAGAATATCCTTAAAGGGCGAACCAACCAGCGCGTCATTGGTCGTGCTGTAGCTGCCATTGGCCAATTTGAACCAGGCTTTGAAAACGCCAGCTTTATTACCGCTGACCAAATCCAAGTCACCATCGCCGTCCAAATCCACAAAGACTGGTGCGCTGTTATTGCCTGCATCTAAACCATGTAATGGATTGGCGTTATTACCGCTATTGCCAGTCAGTTGCGTATAGCCATTCGTGTCCATACGCCAAACATAAAATTTGCCCCAACGCTCCCCACTGACCAGATCCATATCGCCATCGCCATCAATATCCATAAAATTCGGTGTGCTAAGAGAGCTTACACTTAAACCATTGAACGGATTATCGCTGCCCGTCAGCGCGGTATAGCTCGTCGCGTCCTTACGCCAGACTTTGAATGTGCCGCCAACTTCCCCACTGACCAAATCTAAGTCGCCATCGCCGTCCAAATCCACAAAGGTGGGCGTGCTGAAGGCGTTGAAGCCAACACTCAGGCCACCCAACGGATTATCGCTGCCCGTCAGCACGATATAGCCATTTGTGTCCTTACGCCAGACGGCAAATTGGCCATTAGACTTCCCACTAACCAAATCCATATCATCATCACCGTCCAAATCCACAAAGACTGGCGCGCTGTTATAGCCCACATCAAAACCATTGAACGGATTATTGCTGCTGGTCAGTGCGGTGTAGCCTGTCGCGTCCTTGCGCCAGACATTGAATTTCCCAACATAATTCCCACTGACCAAATCCATATCGCCATCACTGTCAATATCCACAAAATAAGGTACGCTGTTGGAATACCCCACCTCAAAACCAGTAAACGGATTTCTCAACGCATTGGCTGAGGTGACGGTCTTCCCCAGCTCCAGCGTGAAGGCGGCGGAATAGGCAATACCACCATTGCCGTCATCGACTTTCAGTTTCAGAGTATGCGCGCCAGCATTGCTGTTGCTAGTGGCATTGTTGCCGGTGGTGACAAAACTGAGCACACCACCATAATTTACCTGCAACCAATTGACCGCGCTATTGTCGGACGCCTTCACAATAGAATAAAACAGCCTGTCACTTGTATCCACATCGCTTGCCACAAATTTGCCTGTGTCGATGAGGTCAAAGGAAAATGTCTGCCCGATTATGCCAATAATCGTGGTGCTGATGGAACCAGAAACCGTCGGCGCGGTGTTGTTGACGACTTTTGAGAAGTCAATGCTGTCCTGCCCGAGCAGCTCGGCAATATAGTTTTTGGTAACTTTGGTCGCGTCATTCGGATCCACTTCTACCAGCTTTTTAATCGCGCCTTGTCCGGCATCGAAATTGCTCGCGCCGCCAATCGTGATGACAAAATCATTCCATGGCATGCGTTCAGCAAATTCGATTTTGAACAACCCGCTGGCAATTTTATGAGTGCCATATGTGCCCGCCTCACGAAAATGGAAGGTGATGCCCGTCACATAAAACGCCCCACCATCTTTCACCCAGTCTGGTGTCACAATAAATTGGTCATCGCCAGTTAAAGGCGTGTCGTCCGCACCATCGGCGCCGAGCAGGAATTTTTCCAGTGTGGTGTATGTGGTTTCGCTCGCACCAACTTTCAGGGTGAGCTTATCTTGGCCGCGCTTAAAGTTTTTAACTGTGTCGCCGCCATCTTTGCCTGTCCAGTGAGAGCCCGTGCCGAGTTCATAAACCACCTCATCAGAGCCGCCATCTGCGCCTAAATCAATCTCATCATCGCCAAGACCGCCAGTGATTTGGTCATTGCCCTGACCGCCAATGATGGTGTCTTTACCATCACCCGCATCAACGATTTTGCCCTCTGTTTCAGAACTCAAATCAATCCTATTGTCATTATCAGGTGCAGAGACAGTATGCCCCCCACGCTCATCAATGGTAAAAGTCAGCACGCTGGACTCCGTGCCGACACTGTCATCTTTAATGGTGAAGGTGAAACTTGTGTCACCGCCCGCATCACCAACCACAAATTTAATTTTGCCAGCCGCTAAATCTGCACCAGTGAAAGTGTCATTCACCGCCGCATCAGCCCATATCCCGCCTGCTTTGATTTGCAATTTACCCGCCGCCGCAACCGGAAGCGATTTAAGTGTGAAGGTGATATTGGCTTGCGTGTCATCAGGGTCTGTTGCCAATAAATGCGTCGCGTTAAGGATAATTTCGGTATTGGCAGCAGCAGCATTATAACCCATTTCCTGATGCATAATTTCGGGCGCGTCATTAGCACCGGTGATAGTCACCACCAGCTTTTTGATAGCTGAATCAAGCTTTCCATCATTGGCCACAACCGAAAACGCGTCTGTCTCGTTTGCCAAAGCTTTCAGCGCATTCACAGCCATCGCATTTGGCTCATAGCGATATTTGCCATTGCCATCATTATAATAAAGTGTGCCATAAGTGCCGACCAGCTTATGCGTGTAATCTACACCACCAAGCGTGATGGCGTCTGCCGTTGCAGCCGTTGAACCAAATGTCACAGCAAAGGTAATTGTGTCACTGCTATTGGCATCTGTCGCGGTGAAGGTGCCAGTGCTGGCGGTGAAGGTATCATCAGCCGATGTGTCGGTCACGCTAATCGCCGAGATGTCCGCTAATACTGGCGCGATGTTTGGCGCAGCTGTAAAGCCCGACGCATGGGCTGTTACAAATCCATCGGCGGTATAGACCGCATTCCCAATTTTAAATTTAGTTATATTTAAGGATTGGACTTTAATTTTTTTACCCGTGGCGGCGCCATCAGCCTTCATAATGGTGATTTCAATATGGCTCATCCCGCCTGGCCCAGAAACTTTGGTGACGCCACCCGCCCTAAAGCCAGTCATAAATTCGATAATGTTAAACTCACCTGCGCTAGCGAATTGGTCATTTATCGTGATGTCTTGTTCAAAACCGAGCTGGAATTGATAGGTGTCTGTGCCAGCCAAGGCGCTATAAGTGCCAAGCGCGGGCGTGTCAGCGTTAAAGATAATCGTCTCATCGCCCGCAAGGCGTGTGTCATTGCGCGCCAATCTGGAGGGCGTCCCAGTATCAATCTTTAAATACCAGCCAGCTGATGTGAACCAGCTAGGGCTTCCAGATGGAACAGATGCGTAATATCTGACGACACGCGCCATAATGAGCTTTCCCTTTTATTTTTATTCGGCTCAATTATTATTGATTACCAACGCTTTACGCGCATTAAGGCTCACTAGACCAAAACCCCACACATTTGGCAAGGTGAAATGCTTCCCTGCCCTAAAGCGCAATTTAGCCTGAGGCGGTAGGGTTTGAACACGGTATAAAGGCCTTGCTAATCAGTGTTTTCACAATTATCGTCAAAAAGGGTGAGAGCTCATACAAAATGAGCCTGCAATTTGATTTGAACAATAAAAAGAAGAACGAATGACTAAATCAGAAGATGACTTTACCGCCTTTTTGTTTCAATTGGCTGACAGAATACAAGAAGAAACCCGCAAACGATATAATCCAACATTACTGCGTGATATGCTGCACCGTAAAGGGGGAGTTGAAGCTGCCAAACAACTTATTAATGATAAAAATCCCAGTGCCGGCTTCACGAAACTTTGGGAATTTAAATGCCTCCATTTAACTGTTGAAGCACAAGTTTTGGAAAATGAAATATACCATCATCTATTTACATCGGATGATTTGGAAGCTTGCAGAAAGCGCCTAAGGCAATACGAATATCTTAAATAAAAAATAACTAATAACAAAAAGGACGCCCGATGAAACTGTTTCGTAACATGTTTATGGTTTTGGCGCTGACGGCTGGACTGGCCACAGGACTAGTTGCTATGGCCCCGCCGGCTTTGGCTGATGCCGCCCCGAACGCGCCTGCAGAAGCGGAAATAGAACATGCCGCGCCTTCTGTGGACAGGAAAGGCGCACCGCCCCCCGCTGTGCCAGATATAAATAAGGAGAATAAAATCTCTGACGCCGAGAAAAATACGGAAATGGAAAGACGGTTTGGCGCGCTGGAACGTGACTTGCTTGCGCGGGCGTATAAAAATGTTGACTGGTGGTTAACAGGCATACTCGCGATGCAAGGGTTTCTTCTCATTTTGATAGCGATATATGGCTTGTTCACCTATTTCAACGGAGAAAAAAGTAGGAAGGAGGTGCTTAAGGCGAAAGAAGAGGTGCGGCGTATTGAGGACGAAATGCAAAAATCTCTGGAACGCACAAGAGGGTATGAGGAAGATGCGAGGAGCGCAAGCGACAAGGTGAAGGAGCGTGCAACAAACACACAGAAATCGGTGCAAGGTGACGGCAACCAGCCACAGTCTCGCGTTGCACCGCCTGAACAGGGTGATGTTGCCGAGTCAGGAAATGTTACAGATGATGGGATAGACGCATTGCGGCAAGCGGCTGAAGCGGGTGATGCAGAAAGTTCATGGCGTCTTGGTGATATATATTATTTCGGTACGGGCGCTGAAAAAGATATGGAAAAAGCTTTTGAATGGTATGAAAAATCAGCCAAGAAAGGTGATGATGATGGTGAATGGCGTCTTGGCCACATGTATGAATTTGGTACGGGCGTTGAAAAGGACGAAAAAAAAGCTTTTGAATGGTATCAAGAATCTGCTGAGCAAAACAATGCAGAGGGTCAGAGGTTTCTTGGTAGAATGTATCAATTTGGCAAAGGCGGTATTAAGCAGGACGAGAAAAAAGCTTTTCAATTATATAAAAAATCTGCCGAGCAGGATGATTCTGATGGCCAGTGGTATCTTGGTACGATGTATCAATTTGGTAGGGGCGTTGAAAAGGATGAGGAAGAGGCTGTCAAATGGTACAGGGAATCAGCCGAGCAAGGCAATTCTGCTGGCCAGTGGCATCTTGGTCATATGTATGAATTTGGTACGGGCGTTGAAAAGAACGAGAAAGAGGCTGTCAAATGGTACAGGAAATCAGCCGAGCAAGGCAATGCTGCTGGCCAATGGTTTCTTGGTACGATGTATCAATTTGGCAAAGGCGGTATTAAGCAGGACGAGAAAAAAGCTTTTCAATTATATAAAAAATCTGCCGAGCAGGATGATTCTGATGGCCAGCGGTATCTTGGTACGATGTATGAATTTGGTACGGGCGTTGAAAAGAACGAGAAAGAGGCTGTCAAATGGTACAGAAAATCAGCCGAGCAAGGCAATTCTGCTGGCCAGTGGCGTCTTGGTACGATGTATCAATTTGGAACGGGCGTTGAAAAGAACGAGAAAGAGGCTGTCAAATGGTACAGGAAATCAGCCGAGCAAGGCAATTCTGATGGCCAGTGGCGTCTTGGTCATATGTATGAGCACGGCACGGGCGTTGAAAAGAACGAGAAAGAGGCTGTCAAATGGTACAGGGAATCAGCCGAGCAAGGCAATTCTGCTGGCCAATGGTATCTTGGTTATATATATGAGCACGGCACTGGCGGTATTAAGCAGGACGAGAAAAAAG
Source organism: Parvibaculaceae bacterium (assembly GCA_965217015.1). GTDB lineage: Bacteria > Pseudomonadota > Alphaproteobacteria > RS24 > RS24 > JAYQKL01. The sequence goes on from OZ244224.1 coordinate 742,996, forward strand.
CTTTTGAATGGTATAGAAAATCTGCTGAACAGGACGATTCTTCTGGTCAATGGTCTCTTGGTGAAATGTATGAGCATGGCAAGGGCGTGGTGATTGATTATCAGGCGGCTTATATGTGGTATGCGCGCGCCGCCGCCAAAGGGGATGAAGATGCCAGAAGGGGACTTGTGAGAATGACTGCCAAGCTGAGCAATGAAGAAGTGCGCGCGGCGCAAAAAATTGCAAAAGAGAACGAAACAGAGGGCGGAAATTAACCAGCCCTCTACCTTCTTTTCCTGATGCGCCCTTCTATCCAGGTGTCAATTTCGCTTTCCAGCCGGAAGTGCCGCAAAGGCTTCTTGCCATACCCTTGTGCATACGCCACTTTCCCAGAAGTTTCTTCGAATCATACATCAACTGAATGTTAAAATAAGTTTGCTTACCCACTGCTTACCCAACATATATTGAGGTGTAAGGCGCAAATCGCATATACCGCTAATTTATTGATCTTATTGTGAGAAAATGGTACCGGCACACGGACTTGAGCCGCGGAGCCTATGATTAAAAATCATAAGCCGCAATAGCTGCCATGTTTAGCAATTCTGAAGAGGTCGCCCCAATCCGAACAATTTGCACCGGCTTGGAAAGCCCAACCAGCATAGGCCCAATCATGGTCGCGCCGCCAAGCTCTTCAAGCATTTTTGTAGAAATGGAAGCCGCGTGAATGGCTGGCATCGCCAAATTATTGACCAGGCACGGCCCCATCTGGCAGCTCTGGTGTTGTTTCAAACCATGAACGGTACGCGCATTAGCGAAACCCTCAACATCAAATGGTCAGATGTGGATCTGGAAAATAAGCGCGTGCATATCTGGTCGTCCAAAACGGGGCAATCGAGATATGGCTTTTTGACGGATGAGCTGGTGGCACGCCTATCGCGGCTGCCAATGGTCTCTATCAAAAGCTCAGATGAGGAGCGCGTTTTTGGTTATCGCAACAAAAGCAGTGTTTATAACGCCCTCAAAAGTCTGTGTAAAAAGACTGGCCTGCCCTATTTCAGCACGCACGCGTTTGGACGCCATGCGTTTGCGTCCCGCTTGCTGGCAGACGGGCAAAATCTTAAAACGGTTGCCTCGGCAGGTGGCTGGAAGAGTATTGATATGGTTGCGTCGCGTTATGGTCACCTGGAAAATGGTATTGAAAAACAAGCCATTATGTCAGCTGGCAGAAAAATATAATTTTTTCTTGACCAAATTTGCGAATTGTTGAATTTTAGTACGTATGGTAATGTGTGTCCAATTGACTGCATCACTAACTCCTGCTACGAACGCTTCCTTGTTCAAATTGGAGAGAGGTGGCCGAGTGGCTGAAGGCGCTCCCCTGCTAAGGGAGTATGCGTTAATAGCGCATCGAGGGTTCGAATCCCTTCCTCTCTGCCAGTTTCAAGCCAATTTTCAAGCCAATTTTCAAGCCAGTTTCAAGCCAGTTTCAAGCCAGTTTCAAGCCAGTTTCAAGCCAGTTTTGAGCCAGTTTTGAGCCAGCAATCACCCGCAAAAATGCCCCTTCTTAAACAATCTCAAAATCGCTGAAAGTCAATGCGGTGGTGACATCTTCCAGCACCATCAGCACGACATCATCACCGCCGCCAAGCGCGCCATTTGCGCCCAATGCATAAATCACCGTGTCATTTATGCCAGCGTCATTGGTTTGGGTGCCGGTTGGGTGGTTGGTGTTGTTCGTCCAATCGATATTGGCAGCGGTCTTAAGCGTGGCTAAATCTGCGGGCTTGGTGTTCAAGTCAATCCGGATTTTGTCGTCGCTGGTGAAATCGGTAACGACATCCATCGCTGGGTTGGTGGTTTCCAGCACAAAAATATCATTGCCCGCACCGCCGGTGAGAATATCTGCGCCAGCGCCGCCGTCCAGAATGTCATTGCCTGCGCCGCCGATGAGAATATCCGCGCCAGCCCCGCCATACAAAATATCATCGCCCGCGCCGCCGATAATCACATCATCGCCCGCCCCGCCATGCAGAATATCATCGCCGGATGTACCGAAAATGCGGTCATTTTGCGGCGTGGCTTCTGATTCTGTGACATGGCTGTCGCCAGAAATGGTTTTGCCGGTCAAAGGTGGAATATCAACAGGAAGGACGGGCAGTGAGTCATCTGCAGGCGGCAAATTGGCATTGGCCACATCCGTCACCTTCACCTTTATTTTCACATCATCAGTGCGCGCATTGCTGTCGGCATCATAGGCTTCGGCATAAACCGCATAATAGCTGTCTGTGCCGCCAGAGGTTGTTATCGTAGTGTTGGAGGCACGCCACATCTGCGTGGGGCCATTCGGGCCATAAGAAAACGTAAACAAACCGTTCAATGTCGCATTTGCCTCCCAAGCATTTTTAACCCTATACATGCTGACCCGGCCACCAACCACTATGGTGACATTTTTATTATTCACCGATAAATTGATATTGTAATTTCTATGGCTTTTACCACCAAGAACTTGCAGACGCACGCTGTAACCATTCAAATCTACGCCGGGCTGTTTAGCGGTTATCTGAAACCAAGTAGTCCCTGATGCGGCACCTACCCCGATATTGCCTGACCGCGCCGAAGCTTTATTGCCCGCATTCTGCTTGCTGGCGTCCAGGCTTTCATAATCGGCATCGGCTTTGAAGCGCAAAATGCCGTCATCGCTTAAGGTGAACAAGCTGTTAGCCTTGCCATGGGTGGCATCGGATTTGAGTCGGAATTTCGGGGTTTGCGAGCCATCTGTGTCTGTTGCAGACATATCTAGCACATAGCGCGATTTTGCGCCCTCGGCATAGGAAACCGAAAATGTGTCGTTGGCGAAAGAAACGCTTCCGCCACCCTGCGTGGTCGCGCTGGAAGAAATAACTGGCGCGAATTCATTCACATCGGTGACGGCAATGGAAACCGGAACGATATTGGAATCCAGCGCACCGTCTGAAATTTTCACGCGCAGGCTGATGCTTTGCGTGGTTTCATAATTCAGCGCATTGCCGGCCAGCAACACAAGCTTGAAGGTGCCATTGTCATCAATCACATCAAAGCGGGTGGATTCTGTTGTACCGCTACCCCCCTCATAAACCGTGAACCAACTTGCTGCTGGCGTTGTTTCGCTATCGCTGGCCGAAAAGCTGATGCCAGTTTGCGTTTGCGTTGCGACATTTTCGGCAATGCTGCCCGTGCCGGACTTGGTGAGCGTTGGCGCGGTGTTGGCGCGCGAGACGGTGATGCCGCTATTGGTGAAATCAGACGCGCTGATACCGCCCGCATAACCTTCCAAAATGGCATAAAATTTGTCGGATGCCGCTGCCGAGCTGGTACCGCCCATGATGCGTGTATTACCGCCATTAACATCCCACCAAATATGGGTCGCGCTGTCCACCGTCAGCTGATTGGTGCCAGTGCTGAAATCTTTAATAATATCTGCCGCACCAGCGGTGGTTGCGATATCGGCAATGTTGAAAACATCATTGCCCGCGCCGCCGGAGAGCGTATCCTTACCTGCCCCGCCGACCAGCGTGTCATTTCCGCCGCCACCTTTAAGCACATTCGCGCCGCTGTCACCAGTCAGCGCGTCATTGCCGGAACCGCCGGTCAGACCTTCAATGCCGTCCAGCAAATCAAATTCTTCTGAAGCGTCAAAGCTAGCATTGCCGTTGGCATCTACAAAAGCGAGGAAAAAGGTGCCATCATTGGCCACCGTGGGGACGCCATTAGCAATTTTATATTTTGACCCGCTCAGGCTGGCCACGATTTTTTGCGTTTTGTCAGAGAAATCTGCCGTATCGGCGCCAAAGCCGCCGCGCAAAACATCTACGCCCGCACCGCCTTTGAGCGTGTCATTGCCCTTACCGCCGTTCAGCATATTCGTGCCAGTGCCGCCGGTCAGCACATCATCGCCCGCACCGCCAAATATATTTTCTATATTTTTGATATAATCAAATTCATCGGTCGTATCCAAAGTGCCATCATCATCTGTGTCAATCCAGGCGCGGATATAGGTGCCGTCATTGGCAACCGTCCAGCTGCCGCTCACCAATTTATATTTAGTGGTTGCTGCAAAATTGAGCGAAACCGCGACGCTTTTGTCGCTATAAGTGACCCAATCAGAACCGGCGCCGCCATCCAGCTTGTCATTGCCGCCACCGCCGCCAAAGGAATTGGTGTTCGCGTCTCCTGTGAAGCTATCATCGCCCGCGCCACCAAACACATATTCAATGTTTTTGATATAATCCAGCTCATCGGTCGCGTCCACCACGCCATCATTATCAGTGTCCACCCATGCCTGCACCCCGCCAGTTTTTATCGGCACTGCTGGGTCTCGCGGGTAGCGCGATCTGGAGGTGTCGCTCAAATCCAGCGTCACGCTAACGGTTTTTCCGGTATAATAAACCCAGTCTATGCCCGAGCCGCCGTCCAAAATATCATTGCCAGCGCCGCCAACAAGCCTGTCGGTTCCCGCGCCGCCTGCAATTGTATCATTACCATCTTCGCCATGAATGCGGTCATCGCCCGCGCCACCTAAAATAATGTCATCGCCGCCATAGCCGCGTATATAATAACGCGCCGTTGCAGCGGCGCCTGATACATCAATAAAATTATTGCTGTCACTCCCGAAAAGCAGGTTGAGGTCATAGCTGGAAACTGCGCCATTGGCATTTGCGCCGGTCAGCACCATATAGGTTTTTCCGCCAGAGTCTTTGACATAAATATGGCCATCGGCGGCTTCATCTATGCGGATTTTTTCTTGCGCGCTATAGGCAAACCGATGGGTGAGATGAGAAAAACTATTAACCTGTGTCGCATTGGCCGAATTTGTATGGGCAGTCGCCGGAATGGTGGTTTCCAACCAGCTGCCCGCCCCTGCCGAACGCGATGGCGTCAATTCAGTTGCGCTGACGCTGCCTTCAAAATCATTACTGGTCAGGGAGACTTCGCCGTCCAAAATAGCATATATATTTGTCCGCGCCGCGCTGTCGTAAATAACCGTCTGTTGCGCGGATTTCTCAAACCAGATTTGCGTCACACCCGCGCCGACATAAAGTTTATCACCAGAGGTAAAATCGCTAATGCGGTCAGCATTTATACCCGGAGCCGTCGCTTTGTCTGACACCCCAAAAACATCATTACCCGCACCACCAGAAAGCGTGTCTTGGCCCGCACCACCCAGCAAAATATCCGCGCCCGCGCCACCATAAAGCGTATCATTGCCTTCTTCACCCAATAATGTGTCATCGCCAGAGCCGCCAGTGATGGTGTCATCGCCGCCATAGCCGCGAATATAATAATCATCATCGCTTTCGCCCGGGTCTGGCTCAACAGGCACCTCGTTTATTTTATCCCTTTTGCGCTGGTTATTCCCCGTATTTGTACAGGCCGCGCAGGCGCAGGCATCATCATGGCGTGCATTTTCATCTCCGCCACCATCGCCATCAGATGTCGCGTTAAGCTCATTATCTGCATCATTGCCATAAAGCAAATAAGTGTCGTAAGTGTCGGCATTGCGCGCCGTGTTTATCCCCACAAACACCGCATATGTTTTGCCTGTACCGTCCTGAACCAGCACATCATCACTGCTGGCGCTTTCCACAATATGTATTTTTTCCAAATTCGTATAAGCCAGCCGGTCAACAAAAACATTGTAATTGCTCACCTGCAAAGCATTGGCCGAATTGCTTTGCGGTGTGGCGGGCAAGTTTATCTCGCGCGCGCTGTCTGTTCCCGGTGTGCGAGTTGTGCTGGGGTCTGGCAAAACAAGCTTGAAATTTGCATAGGTCAATGGCGTCACAAAATCTTCCAGCACCATGACAAGCGTGTCATCACTGGTGGTTGGTGTGCCATTGGTGAAATATATAGCCGTGTCAAAAATGCTGGCATCATTGCTGTCATTGCCAGTTGCGATATGGCTGTTTTGCGTCCAGCGCAGATTAAGCTGGGATTGCAAAAGCGTGAGTTTCGCCGCATCGTCCGCGCCGGCATTGATAGCGGTTAATTGTGTTGGCGTCGCCTGCAACTGCAAGCGCTCGCCAGCCGCAAAATCTGTGACCACATCACGCGCTTTTAAGCTGGCTCCAAGTTCCAGAACATAAATATCATTACCAGCGCCGCCAACATAAGTATCCGCACCGCCCCTGCCGTCCAGCACATCATTGCCCGCGCCACCTTTCAGCACATTGTTGAGGGCATTCCCAATGATAGTGTCATTTCCAGACCCGCCAGTTGCGTTTTCAATTTGCGCCCCGCGCGCAATGCCTAACAGGCCATCGCCTGCGCCCAAGCCATCACGGGTTTCCAAATCATCATCATCAAGCCCGCTTATATCGCCAAAAAAGCTGAATTGCCCCTCGCCAAGATTTATGGTCGCATTGGTTGTTTGGTCCGCCCAGCTAAAAGTGTCATTGCCACCGCCATCCCAAATTGTGGCGTAAATATAATCGCGGTCCGAAAACGAACCCAGCGTATAAGTTGTATCGCCATCATTATATTGCTTATTGACGCCAAAAAGATATTGTATCGCGGCAATATCGTCCATCATCAAAGTGGTCGGCATATGGCGGCTATTATTGTAGCCATCAGGGGTAATATCGCCGATATTTTCGGCATAGCTCATCACCGAATAAGCCAGCGTGGTGTGCGCCTTACCATGCCCATTTGCCGCTGACCAAACAATGCTATGGCCATTTGTGTAGTTGCTAAACGGGTGCGACAGCCCCACCGCATGGCCGATTTCATGTATCAGCGTGGTGAGCCAATAATACCCAAGCTTCATATGATCTGCGCTGTTGAATTTATTCCCCACAACCCCCGAGAGTGGATCAGATAAGCCGCCATTTAACCAAACATCACCACCCGCCGCCGCGCCATTTGGCACATAGGCATAATTGCCGCTGCCTGTTTTGCCAGCGGTTGCATTGCTGTAAGTGGAGATGCGGATATTGCCGTTTTGGGTCGCGCTTTCTGTCACTTCTGTAAAATTAAGAAGCGCAACGCTTTTATACATGTTCAGGGCTTTCAGCGTGGCGTTTTTCAAAATAGCGGTTGGTTGTAACAGGTCATTGGCCGCCGTATCATTATAGGTGAACCAACTGCCATTGGTGCCAAAGCTGTAGGTAAAATCAAACCCCTTGCCCCATTCCGCCGCGCCCCAGCGCGAGCCATACATCAAGCCTTCCACATAGTCGGGAATATCATTTGGTTTGGTGCTAAAATGCGAAGTCGTCCCTTTATTGGTGTTGGTCGCTTTGGCGGATTCATCAACATTGGTCACATCAATCACAAAATCGCGCACCAAGCTGCCACCAAAACCATCACTAACTTTCACTGAAACCGTGTATTGGTTTTTCGTTTCATAATCAAAAGAGACATTGCTTTTGAGCCGCAATGTGGTGCCTGAAATTTCAAAATATTGATTGTCACCACTGGTGCCGTTCAGGGTGAAGGAAAGCGTTTGGCCAGTGTCAGAATCAGTAGCCGACAGCGTGCCGACCGTCGCGCCCTGGCTGTTCTCGGCCACAGATTTTGTACCGCTTAAAGCGAGGCTGGTCGGTGCCGCATTGGTCGCTTGGATAACATTTGCATTTGCACTGATATGGGCAAAATCGCTGGCATCAAGGGTATGGGTTCCGTCCAGAACCGCATAGATTTTTGTCCAGTCCACCGCACTGTTATCGCTATTGCCAGCATAAAGATATGTTTTGCCGCCAAAGGCACTATACCAGATTTTGGTCACGCTGGCGCCCAAATCAATCGTGTCACCCGCCGCAAAATCGGTGATGCTGTCGGCTTGCGCTCTATCCGTCGCTATATCGCCCACATGAAAAACATCATTCCCCGCCCCGCCGGTGAGCGTATCTTGGCCCGCCCCACCAATCAGCACATTCGCGCCGCTATCACCAGTGAGCGTATCATCACCAGAACCGCCCGTGATGTTTTCAATTTCTTTGAAATAATCATATTCAACCGAGCCACCAGACCCAATTTGCGCGCGCATATAAGGGCCAGTGGCATTATTAACCGTGCCATCGGCATTATATTTATTTGTGGCAACCAAATTAAGCGTGATGTTAGCCGTTTTGTCAGAGAAATCCGCCGTGTCTGCGCCACGGCCACCAGACAATATGTCGTTTCCCGCACCGCCTTTCAGCGTGTCCGAGCCAAAGCCGCCAGTAAGCGTGTCATTGCCCGCGCCGCCGAAAAGCACGTCATTTCCTGCGCCACCATCGAGAACATCATCGCCGCCCGCGCCGACAATTGTGTTAGCCGCGACTGTGCCAGTAATGACATCATGATAAGCTGTGCCAACCAACGCATCATTGGTCGTGCTATAGCTACCATCCATGAGCCGGAACCAGACTTTGAATTGGCCCGCGCTCTCCCCGCTGACCAAATCCATATCGCCATCGCCATCTAAATCCATAAAGCTTGGCGCGCTGTAAGAACCTGCATCAAAACCGTTAAACGGATTATCACTGCCAGTAAGCACGGTATAGCTATAGCTTATCGAATTGCCTGATCCGGTCGAGTCATTACGCCAGACTTTGAATTGGCCCGCGCTCTCCCCGCTGACCAAATCCATATCGCCATCGCCGTCTAAGTCCACAAATGTCGGGGTGCTTAAACCACCCGCATCCAGCCCATATAGCGGATTGGTATTATCGTCTGTATCGAACTTCGTATAGCCATTGGTCTCCTTGCGCCAGACCACGAACCTGCCATTACCCTCCCCACTGACCAAATCCATATCGCCATCGCCGTCAATATCAACAAAGCTCGGGGTGCTGTACCCACCCACATCAAAGCCGTTAAACGGATTATTGCCGCCAGAGAGCGAGGTATAGCTACCATCGGTTTCCTTGCGCCAGGTTTTGAATTTGCCATTACCCTCACCGCTGACCAAATCCATGTCGCCATCGCCGTCAATATCGACAAAGCTCGGGGTGCCGAAAGTACCCGCATCAAAACCGTTAAACGGATTATCGCTACCCATTAGCTCGGTATAGCTACTCGTATCCTTGAGCCAGACTTTGAACTCGCCGTCATAATTCCCGCTGACCAAATCCTTTTCGCCATCGCCGTCAATATCAACAAAGCTCGGGGTGCTGTACCCACCCACATCAAAGCCGTTAAATGGCGTTGCATATATGCTGCTAACGGTTTTGCCCAATTCCAGCGTGAAGGCGGCGGAATAGGCGATGCCGCCAGCATTGTCAGTCACTTTTAGTTTCAGGGAATGGGAGCCGATATGGCTGTTGCTGGGTGCATTATTGCCAGTCGCGAAACTCAAGACGCCGCCAGAATCTATGCTGAGCCAATTCACCGCGCTATTGTCACTGGCCTTCACAATGGAATAAGTCAGCGTGTCGCCATCCGCATCGCTAGCGGCAAAACGGCCAGCCTTCACCAAATCTTCCGAGAAACTCTGGCCAATTGTTCCAGAAAGTGCCGCACTGATGCTGCCGCTGACAAGCGGTGCGTCATTGGCATCGGTCACCGTCAAAACAAAATTGTCCTGATTGGCACTGGCGGCGCCGTCATCAGTCGCGGTGACCCGCAATTTGATGCTGCTGGCAGTTTCATAGTCCAGAGACTGACCACTTTTGAGCCTGATTTTCCAACCATTGGTCGTGTTGCTGTCGGCGACAACCTCAAACAAGGTGCTGGCCGTCGTCTTCCAACCCGTATCCGCGCTGTTGCGCTCATAAACCGCAAAATCGGACGCCAACAGCGTGTCATCAACATCTGTCGCAACAAATTTCAGGCCGGTATCACCAAGTGCCACTAAGCTTTCCGCAACACTCGCCGCCGCCGTCACTGAACTGAAGACTGGCGCGTCGTTCACCGCATCAATTGAGACGGCCATTGTGGCCTCTGCGGATTCGGCGTCGTGATTATCGACCACCTTAAACTTAAAGCTGGTGGCGGCGGTGGCATTGGCGGCTGGCGTGTAGCGCAGCTTGGCGATATCCGCCGCGGCGATGCTTTGGCCAACCGTCACCGCCGTATAGGTCGTGGAGCTGTCATGGTCGGCGTCGCTGCCAAGTTCAAGCGTGCCAGCCCCCGGCAAAACGGTGATCTTCACCGCCTTCAGCGTGTCGCCCGTATCGGCATCGTCGAAGTTAAAATCAGCCGCCGCAAAATCCGTCTTCGCCGTGTCCTCTGTCACATCAACAGACGGCGTCCCCGTCACCGTTGGCGCGGTGTTGGTCGATGGGAAGGCGATGGTGTAATCATCACCAAAAGTTAGGGCTCTGCCGGGCGGGTTGCCGTTGCCCGTCGCCCCAATCGCGGCCTTGAACGCCGTATAGCTCATAATCTCGCCATCACCAAGCTGGAACTTAACACCCACACCCGCTGGCGAGCTAACCGAAACAACCGCTTCTGTATCCAATGTGAGGCGCACCTCACGCACAGGTCCAGCCTTGCGCTCCCAAACATCGGTAATCGTTACGCCATAATCAAATTTGATAAGGCTGGTCGTATCAGAAATCGTGGCATCACCATATTGAAAACGCGTGATAACAAAAACATCCGTGCCACCCAAACCACCAACAGTTAAATCATAATCCGAGCCTAATGAAATGACATCTTCACTCCCCCCAGTCTCTAAAGAAAAGTCCGCAGGGTCATTGGGATTGCCCGTCACATTTGGCGCTGTGGTTGCCTTTGTGATAGAATAATCATTGTTAAAAGTCAGGGCTTTGCCAGGCGGGTTGCCGTTGCCCGTGGCGCCAATCGCCGTCTTGAACGCCGCATAACTTAGTTCAGAACCATCACCCAGTTGAAACTTAATACCCCCACCCACTGGCGAGCTAACCGAGACAACCGCTCCAGTCTCCAATGTGAGGCGCACCTCACGCACAGGCCCAGCCTTGCGTTCCCAAACATCGGTAATCGTTACGCCATAATCAAATTTGATAAGGCTGGTCGTGTCAGAAATCGTGACATCACCAGACTGAAAGCGCGTAATGATAAAGCTATCAGTGCCACCAAGACCACCTAAAGTAACATCACTTGAAAAACCAGCAGTGAGAATGTTTTTGTTACCATCACCCTCAATATTTACACTCCCAAAACTCCCCGTCTCATCATCGGCCAAATGCACTTGGCTCGAGCCGATTAGCTCATCATCGGTCTCAGAGCTCGTATGGTCATCAGCGCCAACAACTTGATAGAAGAAGATCTCAAAATCCTTGCCCGGCTCCAAAATATTATCGTCCGACGGCGTGAAGGTGAAGGTGTGACCATCATCACCATCATCACCGCTGGAAAAATCATACGTCCCCGTCAGCGTAGAAAAATCAGAACCAGAGATTGGCAATTTACCCTTCGGCACAATCACCCAACGAACCGTCACATCACTAGAAAGCGTCGTGTTCGGCGTTATCGTCACCGTAAAACTGCCGCCCTCCGTTACCTTACCAGTCGCAGGCACTATGCTATATGTAAAATCAACCATCTCTCAAATCCTTCTTATTGTTCTTTGTTGGATTTTTATCAGCAGTTTAAAAGTGCAAAAATCTGGCGCTACAAAAATTATTCAATCAACGAAAAAGAAATAAAATCAATATTAACGCATATGATATGAAACTAAATGCTCCATATATTTTTGTTATTTTTCTAAATGCAGCATTAAACACTTTTATATGACAGATAGTTTATTACAATCAAAAGCTTAGCACAAAGTTTTTTTAGCCATAATAAACCCCCTATTAAGAGCCTATTAGGTGATTGAACATGACTGAACAATTAGAAATCCCAGAAAACATGCGGGTTATAGCGGTTGGCGAGGCAAAAAACCCAGCAAGCCTGCACCTCTCCACCGCGCCTGTGCCGCACATTGCACCAGACGAGGTTTTGGTCAAAATCAGCGCGGCAGGGGTGAATCGCGGGGACTGCATACAGCGCATTGGTTTTTACCCACCGCCCGCAGGCGCTTCACCTGTCATGGGCCTCGAAATTGCCGGCACCGTTATTGCGCGCGGCGAGACTGTCTCAAATATTGACATTGGCCACCGTGTCGCCGCCATTGTCGCAGGCGGGGGCTATGGTGACTACATCAATATCCATCACAGTCATTTACTGCCAATCCCGAAAAATATGTCATTTACAGATGCCGCCGCTCTGCCTGAAGCCATGCTCACAGTCTATGCCAATTTAATGGAACATGGCGGGCTGCAAAAAGGAGAAACCATTTTGGTGCATGGCGGCTCAAGTGGCATTGGCACCATGGCCATTCAAATGGCCAAACATTTTGGCGCACATGTTATCACCACAGTAGGGTCAACAGAAAAGGCTGCGTTTTGTTCCAAGCTTGGGGCGGATATCGTCATCAATTATCGCGAACAAGATTTTGTTGAAGCGGTGATGCAAGCCACAAATGGGCAAGGGGCAAATGTTATTTTAGATATGGTCGGCGGTGATTATATCCAGCGCAATATTGACGCTGCAGCGCGTGGCGGGCGGATTGTCAACATTGCCTATATGAAAGGCCATAAAGTCGCGCTTAATTTTATGCCCATTATGCTCAAAAACCTGACCCTCACAGGCTCGACCCTGCGCGCACGCCCGATAGAAGAAAAAGCGCGCCTGACTGAATTGGTGAAGTCAAAATTCTGGCCCCTCGTTCCAGACACCATCAAACCGATTGTGCATGCGTGTTTTCCGCTGGAAAAAGCTGGCGAAGCGCACGCTTTAATGGAAAGCAGCGCCCATATCGGTAAAATCATTCTGGATTTAGAAGCCTAATCATTGGACAGCCCATAAAAAAGGGAAACGCCGTCCATACTTCCCCGCGCTTCCCCTTTATTTTTATGTGCCTGAGGTTAGCGCGGTTGCATACGGATACCCGCATCCATGCGCACACATTCAGCATTCATATAATCATTTTCAACCAAATATTGAGCCAAATGCGCAATCTCTTCAGGCTTGCCAAGGCGTTGCGGGAACAGCGCCTGCGACTCAAGCGATTGGTAAAGCTCTTCAGGCATCAACTCAAATAATGGCGTATGGATAATACCCGGCACAATGGTGTTGACCCGAATGCCATCGCGTGCCAAATCGCGGGCGATTGGCAAGGTCATACCGACAATCCCGCCCTTTGAGGCTGAATAAGCCGCCTGACCAACCTGGCCTTCATAAGCTGCAATTGAAGCCGTGTTCAAAATAACACCGCGACAGCCTGAGTCGTTGAGTGGCTCGTTTTTAGCCATTTCAAAAGCTGCCAGACGCAAAGTGTCAAATGACCCAATCAGGTTAATATCGACAACTTTCTTGAAGGTATCAATATCGGCTGGGCCGTCTTTATTGAGCGTTTTGGTTGGCCATGCAATGCCTGCAAAATTACAGCAAATATGTATGGCGCCAAATGCTGCCACTGTGCCATCAATGCCGGCTTGGATCATTTCTGTTTTTGTAACATCAACATTAAAAAATTTGACCTTGTCATCGCCCAGTTCAGAAATAATCGTGGCCGCGCGTTCTTCATTCATGTCAAAAATCGCGACTTTGGCTCCATTATCCACGAACCGACGCACCGTCGCTTCACCCAAACCTGATGCGCCACCCGTGATGACGGCAATTTTATCTTTCAGTTCCATTGTTCAACCTCCTTAAAATATTGTGAGATAATGTGAGAAATTTTGTAAAGCCTGTATGTTCTTTAAGATATACGGCTCAAATTGCAAGCCTTAGCTTGGTTCAAATCCATATAAGTCATTTAATTTTTGCATGCCTTTTAACCAGCGCTCTTTGTCCGTCACCCGTCGTTTTGAATATTCAAGCACTTCTTCATGTGGCAACACCATAAATTCTTCTTTTTCAATAGCGTTTAAACAGGCAAGCGCGACCTCTTCAGCCGACTTCATACCGTCAATATGAGCTGAACTAACATCAAAGCCAGCCGTCATGGCGGTTTCAACCGCTTGTGGGCATAAAACTGATGCTTTAATACCGCGCGTGCCATAAGTGATAACCAGCCATTCAGCAAAAGAAACCGCCGCATGTTTGGTCACACTATAGGGCGCAGAGCCAATTTGCGTAAGCAACCCCGCCGCAGATGCTGTATTGAGAAAATATCCCCCCCCACGTGCCAACATTTTTGGCACCAGATGCCGTGCCGCCCAAACATGTGCCATCACATTAATTTCCCAAATGCGTTGCCAGTCTTCATTAGCAACCTCTGCACCGCCTAAAGTGAGAATGCCCGCATTTGAACAAAACAAATCAATCGGCCCATATTCCGCCTCAACATGATCAATCATTTGCTGAATATCATGCTCATTTGACACATCACATACATACGGCAAACCATTGACTTTATTTGATATTTTGTTTGCACCATCAGAGTCAATATCAGCACATACCAGCAGCTTTGGTGCTTGGCGCGCAAACACGTCACAAAGCGCACGACCAATGCCACTTGCGGCACCTGTCACAATAATGATCTTATCTTTGAGTTCCATTATCCCCCCTCATTTGCGCCCTCAATTTCCTCGCGCAAAATTTCAAGCTCCAGCCATTCCGCTTCCATATTATTCAACTCATTTTTATTTTCTTCCAGCTCTTTGGCCAGCGCGTTAAACATTTCAGGATTTTTGGTGAAGAGCGCACTATCGTCAAGCTTTTCCTGAATATCATCAATTTTTTGTGCCAAGCCTTCAATTTTTGCTGGCAGTGTTTCAAGCGCATATTTATGTTTATAGCTCAATTTGGTGGTGAGTTTTTTCGTCTTCTCAAGCGCCGCCGTGCCCAAATCATCTGCCCCACGCCCCTTTTCAGTTTTTTCAGCCTTAGCTGCTTTATCTACAGGCGCTTGTTTTTTCTGCACCAACATATCTGAATATCCGCCAGCATAAGTCACCCAGCGCCCAACGCCCTCAGAAACAATCACCTGTTCAACCGTTCGGTCAAGAAAATCGCGGTCATGGCTCACCAGCAAAACAGTGCCTGGATAATTGGCAATCAACTCTTGCAATAAATCGAGCGACTCCAAATCCAAATCATTCGTAGGCTCATCTAAAATCAGGAAATTAGAAGGCTGGCGCAAGCCCCGCGCCAAAAACAAACGCGCCTGCTCACCACCAGAAAGCACCGTTACGGGCGTGCGCATTTGCGAGGGGTGAAACAAAAAGTCCTTCATATAGCCAATCACATGAACTGTTTCCTCCCCAATAGACACGCGCTCCCCTGCGCCATCGGTTAGGGCGTCTTTGATGGTCCAGTCTTTTTTAATACCAGCCCGTTGTTGGTCGAGCGTAAGGGGTGTCAGATTTTTGCCCAACCGGACATTCCCCATATCTGGCTCAAGCAAGCCTGTTAACATATTCAAAAGAGTTGTTTTCCCTGCGCCATTTGCCCCAACCAAACCGATACGACTGCCGCGCTTCACCTGTATTGAAAAATCATCAACAATGATTTTATCACCAAATTTTTTACTTATTTTATCCGCCTTGACCACCAGCTTGCCAGAGCGTTCACCCTCTAAAACAGTAGCCTTCATCTGCCCTGTTGGCGTACGGCGATCTTGTTTTTGTTGGCGTAAGGCAGATAACTCTGCCATTCGGCGCACATTTCGCTTGCGTCTTGCGGTCACCCCATACCGCACCCAATGCTCCTCGCGCTCAATTTTTTTATTCAGCTTATGCGCGGCTTCTTCCTCTTGCGCGAGGCAGTCATCGCGCCAATTTTCAAACTGTGAAAAATTACGCCGTAAAATTTTAGTTTGCCCGCGGTCAAGCCATAAAGTCTGTTTGGCAATATTGCTCATAAACCGGCGGTCGTGACTTATCAAAACAATCGCTGCGCGCAAACTATGCAAAGCGGTTTCTAACCACTCAATCGCAGGTAAATCCAAATGGTTAGTTGGCTCATCAAGCAACAGCACATCAGGGTCTGGCGCCATAATTTTTGCCAGTGCCACCCGCCTTCTTTCTCCGCCTGACATTGGCGCAATGTGCGCTTTGGGCGACAAGTTCAGGTCGGCCATTAGCTGATAGGCGCGTTGCTGGTCTTCATTATCCATTAAATTTTCAAGCACATAATCTTCAACGGTCTCAAAACCACGAAAGTCAGGGTCTTGCTCAAGATAAGCCACCATTATGCCTGGCTGTACAAAAACCTCGCCTTGATCAGCCTCAATCAGGCCAGCCGCGATTTTCAGCAATGTCGATTTGCCAGACCCATTGCGCCCCACCAAACATAGGCGGTCACCCGGTGCGACTGATAATTCTGCCCCTTCTAATAAAGGCGTAACCCCAAAGGTCAGATGAATATCTTGTAGATATAAAATTGGTGGCGCAGACATATGGTTTCCTTTGCTGCTTCTTTTTATCATTTATCCGCGAATGCTCAAGCGCAATAGCTGACCTTTAACATGACCTAAGATAATGCTAAAAACGCGCTGAAGAGGCTTGCCTGTAAGGTTGGCCTGGGTTATGAATTTGACCATATCAATATAGGTAATCGAGAAATTATATGGCTAAAAACGAAGGTTCAGATAACGCAAATTTTCCTGGAGCAGACGAACAATCATGGCTTGATGCGGTTGATCGCGTTTTGAAAGGCAAAGCCTTTGACACCCTCATATCCCAAGAAATTGGCGGGCTTGAGCGCAACCCTTTATACACGGAAACGCATACACAGACCAATCACGACCCTGCTGGCCTGCCCGGAGCATGGCCATACATGCGCGGCGCAAAAGCCGTGAATGACCGCTTTTTGCCATGGCAGATTGTTTCACGGGTGATTCCATCGCGCAAAAACGCCGATGCCGAAGATGTGCTGACAGATTTACAAGGCGGCGTCTCAACACTCTTGCTGGATTTAAGCCAAACCTCAACGCCGACAAGCGCCCAACTCAAAACACTTTTAGCTGATGTGCAATTGGATATCGCGCCGCTTATGTTGCGTGCGGGGCAAGAGGCGCAAGCGCATTTGGATTTGTTTTTTGAACTGTTAGCAGAAAAACAAGCGCATCAGGCAAACGCTTATGCAGATTTTGACCCGCTAGGTACGGCGGCAGCACAAAGCAAGCCTGCTGATTTCACGCCTTTGACACAACTGATTGAACAGCAGAAAAACTTCCCCAATACGCGCCTTATGACAGCGTCTGGCATGGCCTATCACAATAGCGGCGCTGACGCGATAACAGAGCTGGCCTATTCGATTGCAACTTATGTAGCTTATGTCAAAGCACTGATTGATAATGGCTTATCTGCGCAAGAAGCCTTTCGCACAACCACCATCACCCTGGCTACAGACACAGATTTCTTTGCCAATATTGCCAAAATTCGAGCCGCCCGCGCGCTCTGGTCGCAATTGGCGCAGGCCTATGGAATCACTGAAAACCTGACGCCACAAATTCATGCGGAAGGCTCTGAGCATCATTATTCAGTCGCGGACCCTTGGGTAAATATTTTGCGCGCAACCATTGCAACTCTGGGCGCCGGCATTGGCGGCGCAGACTTTGTTTCCGTCGCGCCTTGCACGGCGGTCAGCTCTGGTGATAATCGCCTAACGCGACGCGTGGCGCGCAACACACAAATTATTTTGCAAGAAGAAAGCCATATTGGGCGCGTCACAGATCCGGCGGGTGGCAGTTGGTATATTGAACAATTATCCCAAGATCTGGCCCAGAAAGCATGGCGTATGTTCCAGCAAATTGAAGCTGATGGCGGCATGGAAGCCGCTTTGACGCAAGGTAAAATCGCTGCTCATATTGAAACCCTGCGCACCGAAACAGCCCAAGCTACCGCGCATCGCAAACTGCCATTGCTCGGCGTTACAGAGTTTCCTAATTTAGGTGAAGCCCCGCTTGAGCCGCGCCCAGCCTTTGGCAATGGCGCATTAGCCGAACACCGCCCCGCTGCCATTTATGAAAAATTACGCCTCACAGCCCTGCCCGTGAAACCCAAAATCTTTTTGGCAACACTGGGCACACAAGCACAGTTTACCGCACGCGCAAATTTTGCCGCCAATTTATTCGCTGCGGGCGGCATTGATGCCCTGACAGGCAATGGCGGTGAAGAGCTGAAAGATATTGCTCAGGAATTTCTTGAATCAGGCGCCAAAATAGTTGCGATTTGTGGCACTGATGAAGCCTATGACGCCCATGCTCAGGAGCTTGCGCAATATTTGTACAATGCTGGCGCAAGTCATGTTTGGATTGCGGGTAAAATGGAAATTGAGAATGTGGACGCGCTTTATGCGGGCTGTAACGCTTTGAGCATTTTGCAAACAGCACATCATGTTCTTGGTCTAGAGGCGTAAGGGGTAAAAAAATGTCAAATAACCATCCTGATTTCAGTCAAATCGACCTTGATTTCAGCCAAGCTGAAACCAATCTCGATGCATGGGAAGCCGCAAGCCAAGCTATTGGCGCGCAAACCAATGGGGGCCTGAACCGCGAAACCCCTGAAGGATTAACCATTAAGCCGCTTTATACGGCCAAAGACCGTGAGACATTGCCTTACACAGACAGCTATCCGGGCATTGCGCCTTATTTGCGCGGACCCTATGCAACTATGTATGTCAATAAACCCTGGACGGTGCGCCAATATGCAGGCTTTTCCACTGCTGAAGAGTCAAATGCCTTTTATCGCCGCAACCTGAAAGCCGGACAAAAAGGTCTTTCTGTTGCCTTTGATTTGGCCACGCATCGGGGCTATGACAGCGACCACCCGCGGGTGGCGGGCGATGTGGGTATGGCTGGCGTGGCGATTGACTCCATCTATGATATGCGCACCTTATTTGCGGGTATTCCGCTAGACCAAATGAGCGTTTCCATGACCATGAATGGCGCGGTATTGCCTATATTAGCGCTTTATATTGTGGCGGCTGAAGAACAAGGCGTTGCCCCAGAAAAACTGGCTGGCACAATTCAAAATGACATTTTGAAAGAATTTATGGTGCGCAACACCTATATTTATCCACCCAAGCCATCTTTGAAAATTATTTCAGATATTTTTTCTTATACGGCTGAGAAAATGCCGAAATTTAATTCCATTTCAATTTCTGGCTATCACATGCAAGAAGCCGGTGCGACAGCAGATTTGGAACTGGCCTATACGCTGGCCGATGGGGTCGAATATGCTAAGGCAGGCATGGAAGCCGGCCTTGATATTGATGCCTTTGCGCCGCGTCTGTCCTTTTTCTGGGCGATTGGTATGGATTTCTTTACCGAGATTGCCAAAATGCGTGCCGGACGCCTGCTTTGGGCGGAGCTTATGCAAGAGCTTGGCGCGCAAAACCCGAAATCACTTGCCTTGCGCACCCATTGCCAAACATCTGGCTGGTCACTCACAGCGCAGGATATTTACAACAATATCGTGCGCACATGTGTGGAAGCCATGGCAGCCACGCAAGGACATACGCAATCGCTTCACACAAACAGCTTTGACGAGGCACTGGCTCTGCCGACAGATTTCTCGGCGCGCATTGCCCGTAATACACAGCTTTTATTGCAAATGGAAAGCCGCACAACCAATGTGATTGACCCTTGGGGCGGCAGCTATTTTGTTGAAAAACTGACCCATGACTTGGCCAACCGCGCCCGTGAACATATTGCCGAGGTGAACAAACTTGGCGGCATGGCCGCCGCCATTGAGCAAGGGATTCCGAAATTACGGATTGAAGAAGCCGCCGCCCACACCCAAGCGCGCATTGATAGCGGGCGTCAAACTGTGGTCGGGGTGAATAAATTCAGGCTGGAGCAAGAAGATGCTGTTGAGGTTTTGAAAGTCGATAACAGCACTGTGCGTGCCGCACAAATTGAACGGTTAGAAAAGCTACGCGCTGAACGCGACACACAAGCAGTTGAAGCCGCACTGGCCGCCCTGACCCAAGCAGCAGAAAGCGGCAAAGGAAACCTGCTTGAACTGGCTGTCAATGCTGCCCGCGCCAAAGCCACTATTGGTGAGATTTCTGACGCGCTGGAGAAAATTTATGGTCGCCATGAAGCCAAACCAGAAATGATTTCTGGTGTTTATGAAAAAGATTTTGGCGCGTCTGAAAATATTACAAATGTGCATAAAATGATTGACCGCTTCAAAGAAAGAGAGGGCCGCGCACCTTGTATTTACATTGCCAAAATGGGGCAAGATGGCCATGATCGCGGCCAGAAAGTGGTTGCCACTGCTTTTGCAGATATGGGATTTGAGGTTGTTGTTGGCGCGCTGTTCCAAACACCAGAAGAAGCCGCCCGCGATGCAGCCAAAGCCAATGCGCATGTGGTCGGTGTTAGCTCATTAGCAGCTGGCCATTTAACGCTTGTGCCAGAATTGCGCGATGCGCTGAAAGCGATAGGCCGTGACGATATTATGATGATTGTCGGCGGCGTGATACCCCCGCAGGATTTTGATGAATTATTAAAAGCTGGTGCCAAGGCAATTTTCCCACCCGGCTCAGTGATACCCGACTCAGCAGAAGAAATGCTGCAAACACTGACTGCCCATTTGGGACATAATGTTTCTGCTTAGGAAAATTATTTATCGCGCAGACGAATAAGCCCTTCTTGCGCAACTGTGCAAACATGCTGACCATTGCTAGCAAAAATATTGCCCAAATTTAGCCCTGTGGCATTCGAAGCCGCGGGGCTTCTCGTTTCATATAAAAACCAATCGCTAATATCAAAGTCATGATGGAACCATAACGCATGGTCGAGACTAGCCGTTTGGATATTATCAGAATAAACCGAAACGCCATGCGGGCGTACACTAGCCTGCAAGAAATCATTGTCAGACATATAGGCCATAAGAACATGGCTCATCACCTTGCCAGACACCTCACCCTCATAATTAAGTCGAAACCAAAATTTTTCCGTATCGTGCGAAGGTTCAGGATTGAAAATATCAGGCGGATTAAACGGGCGCGTCTCAATCGGCAAAATACCAATGAACAAATCTTTGCGCTCGTCTTCAACCTTATGCATGATTTTAGCGCGTATCTCGCGCCCAGAGAGCAACTCCTCCGGCGGCGGCATATCCGGCATGGTGCGGCTGTGCTCTAGCCCTTTTTCTTGCGTTTTGAATGACGCGGCCATATTCAAAATTTGTTTACCCTTTTGAATGGCCACCACACGCCTATTGGTAAAACTGCCACCATCGCGTGCCTCATCAACATGAAACACAATCGGCATTTCTGGATCACCTGGCCGCAAAAAATAAGCATGTAAAGAATGACAAAAGCGGTCTTCGACAGTCTTGTAAGCACTGGCAAGGCCTTGCGCGATAACCTGCCCGCCAAACACACGCCCCCAATGCGCTTCCGGCGTGACGCCACGAAAAATGGTTTCGTCAATTTGCTCGAGGGTCACAAGCTTAACGGGGTCAATAACATTAATTTCTGAAGTCATTTTGGTTCTTTATTATTCCTGCAATTTGGCTGGCACAAGAGTGACGCTTTCGCCGCAACCACAGGCATCAGTTTGATTGGGATTATTGAACACAAACCCAGATGAGAGCTTTGTCGTTTCATAATCCATTTCAGTGCCGAGCAAAAACAGAATCGCTTTTGGGTCTATTAAGATTTTGACACCTTTATCTTCCACCACCTCATCATGCTCCTGCACATTGGTGGCATATTCCATCGTGTATTCCATGCCCGCGCAACCAGCGTTTTTCAGCCCTAAACGCAAGCCAATATAGGGTTTTCCATCTTCTGATGGCTTCGCCAAAATTTCCTGCAAGCGCGAAGCGGCGGTATCGGTCAGGCTTATAGCTTTTGGTATGGGTAAAATTTCGCTCATATCTCTATTCTAATCCCTAGAACATATCCAATGCAACCCGTGCTTCATCTGTCATGCGGCTCGGGTCCCATGGTGGGTCAAAGACCATTGTTACTTTCACATCACAAACACCCTCAACAGCGCCAACTGCATCTTGCACCCAAACTGGCATTTGCTCAGCCACCGGGCAACCAGGCGCGGTCAGTGTCATATCAATCAAAACATCACGGTCATCAGTAATCTCAACGCGATAAATCAAACCCAGCTCATAAATATCCACTGGGATTTCAGGGTCATAAACACTCTTCAAAGCACCGACAATATCATCGGTCAGGTCCTGCATTTCAGGTGATAGATTATCCCCCAAATCAGGCTTATTTTCTGCTTGCGTATCGGGTGCTTCTTGCGTTGTTTGTTTATCCATATCTTCCATGACGCGTCCTTAAGCAAAAAATGT
Organism: Parvibaculaceae bacterium; assembly: GCA_965217015.1. Lineage (GTDB taxonomy): Bacteria > Pseudomonadota > Alphaproteobacteria > RS24 > RS24 > JAYQKL01. Next base: position 765,183 of record OZ244224.1, read on the forward strand.
GAGAGCCTTGCGCACCGCTTCAACAAATCGGTCCACTTCCGCATGCGTATTATAACAGGCAAATGACGCCCGCGCAGTAGCTGGCACCTGATAGCGTTGCATAAGCGGCTGTGCGCAATGATGGCCAGCTCTGACCGCCACGCCTGAGCGGTCAATCATGGTTGCTAAATCATGCGCATGCACACCCTCAGCATTAAACGACAAAATACTGCCTTTATTTTCTGAGGTGCCAAAAAGCTTAATCGCATTGATTTCAAGAATTTGCTCTGTCGCATAATCAAGCAATGCGTTTTCATGTGCGACCATATCGGCACGACCAATATCCATCATATAATCCAGTGCCGCGCCAAGTCCTATCGCCTCAACAATTGGCGGCGTGCCAGCTTCAAAACGATGCGGTGCATCACCATAAGTGATTTTATCTGTTGTGACTTCGCGTATCATCTCGCCACCACCGCGATAGGGGCGCATTTGCGCCAGCAAATCAGTTTTGCCATAAAGCACGCCAATGCCGCTTGGCCCATAAACTTTATGCCCAGAGAACACATAAAAATCAGCGTCCAAATCCTGTACATCTGTCACAATGTGAACCGCACCCTGACAGCCATCAACCAAAACTGGCGCGCCGACGCTATGAGCCGCTTCAATAATGTCTTGCATGGGCGTGATGGTGCCAAGCGCATTAGACATTTGTGTCAGCGCCACCATTTTTGTTTTTGGTGAAAGCATTTCCAAATAGGCATCAAAATCCAGCGTTCCGTCATCAGTGACCGGTACCCATTTCAGCACCGCACCTTTTTCTTCACGCAAATAATGCCACGGCACAATATTTGAGTGATGCTCCATAATTGACAAAATAATTTCATCACCTGGCTCAATGCGCGGCGATAAATAAGAATAAGCAACAAGGTTTATCGCATCGGTTGCCCCAGAGGTGAAAATAATATCTTCAACTTTTGGCGCATTCAAAAATTGTCTTGCGGACTCGCGTGCCGCCTCAAAATCATCTGTCGCCTTATTGGACAAATAATGCAAACCGCGATGCACATTGGCATAGCCTGTTTCCAAAACAGATGTCATTTTATCAATGACCTGACGCGGTTTTTGTGCCGATGCGGCATTGTCGAGATAAACCAGCGGTTTGCCATAAACCTCAGTCGATAAAATCGGGAAATCTGCACGAATGGTTTCTATGTCAAATATTTTGCTCATGATGAAGCCCCCGCTCTGTCATCAAACCCAAGCGACGCTAATTTTTGAGCAATCAAATTTTTCAAACTCATCACAATCATCTCATCATCTAAACGATCAATAATTTCAGATAAAAAACCATCAATCAGCAAAAGCCGCGCCTGCTCTTGCGTCAGGCCCCGACTGCGCAGGAAAAACAACGCATCGCGGTCAATTTCACCAATGGCAGAACCATGCGCGCAAGCCACATCATCAGCATAGATTTCCAGTTCAGGCTTAGCGTTCATTTCAGCTTTTTCAGACAACATTAACGCATCAGATTTTTGATGCGCATTGACGCGTTGCGCATCTTTTTCAACAATCACTTTGCCTTGAAACACCCCACGCGCCTGGTCGCACAAAACCGTGCGCGCTACTGTTTCGCTTTGTGTGTCCGCGTGTAAATGCTCAAGACATGTCGTCATATCTACATGCTGATTTTGCGCACCAATCACCGCGCTGGCAATTTGCGCCTCTGCATTGGCATCACATAATTTAAGGTTTGTTTCATGGCGTATCAGGCTGCCGCTTAATGCTAAACAAATTGATTTATAGTGTGCCGCTTGCGCCAGCATAACGCGGCTTTGCACCACACCCAGCTGGTCTTCATCTGCGCAATGGGTCTTCACCACATTTAGCGCCGCGCCTGCCGAAATTTGCGTGTCCATCACCACATGGTTAAGACCCGACCCAATATGCGTTTCCAAAAGCGTTAGCCGCGCTTGCGGTGCCAAATTCAACACAACACGACCATAAGCCGCTTGGTCAGATTTTGTACCAGCCCAAACTATCTCTAGCGGGCGCGCCACTTCGCCGGCCACATGCAAACACAGCCCATCAATAAAATGCGCCGTATTGGCGGCCAAAAATCCGTCCGCCTCAAAACCTTGCAAAGCGGTCAGGTCAGCTTCATCGTCCAGTCGAGACAGCGTGATGCCTGCCGCTAATAATTCTGTTTTTACCGCGTCAAATGAACTGTCTTGGGTCTGCAAAACCCCGTCCATAAACACAAGGCGCAACGGATTGGCGGGCGCAAAAAATGCTGATGGTGTTTCCATCTCCGCCTTATGAGCCTCAGGCGCCGTCGGTAGGGGCAAACCTTGTGGCAAGAATTTTTGCAAATCCGTATAGTGCCAACGCTCTAAATGGCGCGTGGGCAAACCAAGCTCCCCCGCATGCTGGCGGGCGCTTTGTTTAATGGCAGCGAGATTGTGAGCATCAGCCATGCGCGGCAACCTCCGATTGCGTTTCCGCAGCACCTAGATAGTCTGCATAGCCTTTATCTTCCAATTCAAGCGCCAATTCCGGGCCACCAGTTTTCACAATTTTGCCCTTGACCATGACATGCACAATGTCGGGCTTGATATAATCCAGCAGTCTTTGATAATGGGTGATAACCAGCATGCCGCGCTGGTCATTGCGGAGCGCATTCACCCCTTCGGCAACGGTTTTAAGCGCATCAATATCCAGCCCTGAATCGGTTTCATCTAAAATCGCCATTGCGGGTTCAAGCGCCGACATTTGCAAAATCTCATTGCGCTTTTTCTCACCACCTGAAAAGCCAACATTTAGCGGGCGGCGCAGCATTTCATCTTTCATACCGAGCGCGCTGGCTTTTTCACGTATGAAGCGCAAAAACTGCGCGGCGTCCATTTCCGCCTCACCACGCGCACGCCGCAAGGCATTCACCGATGTTTTTAGGAAAGTCGTATTATTCACACCCGGTATTTCAAGCGGATATTGAAACGCCAAAAACAGCCCCAAAGCGGCACGCTCTTCTGGCTCTAACTCTAGTATAGTTTGGCCATTTAGGCGCACATCACCCTTAGTGGCCTGATAATTTTCTCGCCCTGCCAGCACATAAGAAAGTGTCGATTTACCCGACCCATTTGGCCCCATAATCGCATGCACTTCACCAGGCTTAATCGACAGGCTAAGCCCATTCAAAATCGGTGTGCCGTCTATCTCGGCATGCAAATTGTCAATTTCTAATAACGCACTCATCCAACACTTCCTTCGAGTGAAATACCAACCAGCTTTTGCGCTTCCACCGCAAATTCCATTGGTAAATGTTGCAAAACATCACGGCAAAATCCGTTGACAATCAAGGCAACAGACTCCTCCGCATCTAACCCTCTTTGCCGACAATAAAACATTTGGTCCTCACTAATTTTTGAGGTGGTCGCTTCATGCTCCATCACCGCTGACGGGTTTTTAACATCAATATATGGCACCGTATGCGCCGCGCATTTATCGCCAATCAGCAGGCTGTCACATTGCGTGAAATTGCGTGCGCCTTTGGCTTTTTGATGCACACTCACCTGCCCCCGATAAGCATTAGAAGACCGTCCTGCTGAAATCCCCTTAGAGATAATACGGCTCGACGAATTTTCGCCCAGATGAATCATTTTGGTGCCGCTATCCACTTGCTGCAAATTATTAGAAATCGCAATTGAGTAAAACTCGCCAACAGTGTCTTTGCCACGCAAAATACAGCTTGGATATTTCCATGTCACAGCCGAGCCGGTCTCAACTTGGGTCCATGATATTTTCGAGCGCGCCTCGCGGCAATCACCGCGCTTGGTCACAAAATTATAAATCCCGCCCACGCCGTTTTCATCACCCGGATACCAATTCTGAACAGTGGAATATTTAATTTCAGCATCTTCCAATGCCACCAGTTCAACAACAGCGGCATGCAATTGGTTTTCATCACGCATTGGCGCGGTGCAGCCCTCCAGATAGCTGACATAAGACCCTTTATCGGCAATCAATAGCGTGCGCTCAAACTGCCCCGTATTGGCTTCATTTATCCGGAAATAAGTCGATAATTCCATCGGGCAGCGCACCCCGGGCGGTATGTAAACAAATGACCCGTCTGAAAAAACTGCCGAGTTCAGCGCGGCAAAATAATTATCAGATTTAGGCACAACCGAGCCGAGATATTTTTTGACGAGGTCTGGATGCTCTTTCACAGCCTCTGAAAAAGAACAGAAAATCACGCCTGCTTTGGCCAGCTCTTCGCGGAAAGTCGTGCCAACCGAGACACTATCAAATACCGCATCAACTGCCACACGGTTTTTAACGCCAGCTAAAAGCTCTTGCTCTTGTAAAGGAATGCCAAGCTTTTCATAAGTTTTCAAAAGCTCAGGGTCGACATCATCAAGCGTTTCTGGCCGGTCTTCCATGCTTTTAGGCGCGGCATAATAATATAAATCTTGATAATCAATTTGTGGATAATCAACATGTGCCCATTCAGGCTCTTGCATGGTTTGCCAACGCTCAAAGGCATCAAGCCGCCATTCCAGCAACCATTCAGGCTCCTCTTTTTTGGCAGAGATAAAACGAATAATATCTTCATTCAGGCCTTTGGGGGCTTTTTCAGTCTCAATATCGGTTGTGAACCCATATTTATAGTTTTCACCCGCAAGGCTTTTCACCTGCTCAACAGTTTCTTGTTCAATTGTATCTTTTGCTTCACTCATTTTTCATTCCACCATATGCCGACTATACAGGCATTTTTTCACCTGCAATTTTTGCAAAAGCCTGCACAAATTTTTCACCATCACGCGCACCGCTCTGCCAGCCAAGGCTGCACCGAATAGCACCTTGAGATAAATAGGGGGCAACCTGCATGGCATCAAGCACATGACTGCGCGACACCTTGCCACTGGAACATGCCGCACCCGAGCTTACCGCGACCCCGTTCAAATCAAGCGCGATAACCATGGTTTCTGCATTTTTATGCGGCAGGGCAAAACAGCTTGTATTGGGCAAACGCGCAGCTTGGTCACCAAAAATGACAATATCAGGAAAACTTTCCCGCAAGGCTTTTTCCATTTCATCGCGTTGTATGCTTAATGATGCGTTTTGGGTTAATTCCTGCGCGGCTGCTAGCGCGGCCACTCCAAAGCCCACAATCCCAGAAAGGTTTTCTGTTCCAGCGCGTCGGCGCAATTCCTGCCCACCCCCACGCAATAATTCTTGTGGCACAATATGCGGTGCCGCTATCAACGCTCCCACACCCGCAGGCCCGCCAATCTTATGTGCGGACAGGCTTAACAAATCAATATTTTGTCGCCACATATGCAATGGAATTTTACCAGCCGCCTGCACACCATCACAAAAGAAAACAGAGCCATGCGCCCGAACTTTTTCACCAATTTCGGCGATAGGCTGTATCACGCCGGTCTCATTATTCGCAGCCATCACCGCAACCAGAGCAGGCCTTGGGTCTTCCAGAAGTTGAGTGAGCGCTTGCATATCAATCTGGCCATCAGGCTGGACCGCGATATAATCAATCGGCAGACCGCGGTTTTCAGCCGGTGCTAACACAGCAGCATGCTCAATCGCACTTATCAGAATGCGCTGAATATCGCCCGCTGGTGCTTGCTTAGTTTGCATCGCCAAATTACAGGCTTCCGTTCCACCACTGGTAAACACCAGCCCAGCCATATCACCGCCCACCAAATCGCACACATGCTGGCGCGCGGTTTCAATCAAGCTGCGCGCCTTTCGGCCTTCCTGATGGATTGATGAGGCATTGCCGCCCTCCAATAAGGCTTGGTTCATCGCCTCGACAACTTCAGCACGGATTGGGGCGGTAGCATTATAATCTAGAAACAGACGCCCACTCATGATACGCCTTCCCCAAACGCGTCTCCTGTTATCGAAGGCGTGTTTGCGTCTAAATTGATGGGGCCAGTGAATGTTACCTTGCCGCCAATCACATCAGCCAAAGAAACGCGGTTTAAGAAATCATAAATCTGGCTTTCTAATTCGGCCCATAAATCATGTGTCAAGCAGCGTGCGTTTTTTGACAAGCACACATTTGTCCCTGCACAGCGTGTCACCTCGACCTGCTCATCAACACTGCTGATAATATCGCCAATAAATGTCAAATGTGCAGGTTTCGCGAGCTTATAGCCCCCCTTTGGACCCCGCACGCTTTGCACCAAACCGGCTTTTCTGAGATCTTGAAAAATCTGCTCTAGATAAGGCAATGGGATTTCCTGACGGGTTGAGATAGCCGCAAGCGAAACCGGCGGCACCAGCACAGGCACAACAGGGCTTAGCCCCACCGATGCAGATGAATCGGCGTCTATTTGTTGTTTCGCAATGTCAGCCATCGCCATTACAGCATATCGGCCACGCGTGGAAATCTTCATAAACCTTTGTTCCTAAATAGCTTTTTTGAAAAAACTTGCATCGCCCCCCCTATTATGTGCTACAAGACGCCAACAAGTTTCATCACTAGGGATATAGTAATCCTGACTAAAATAGTCAAGAATAGATTTTCACCCCAAAACCATATATTTTTTGGGGTTTTTTATATAATGAGGGGAGAAAATGCCAGAAATCATCTTTAACGGTCCGGAGGGACGCCTAGAAGGCCGATTTGTACAGCAAAAAGGCGAAAAAGGCACGCCCATCGCTATGATTTTGCATCCTCTGCCACAATTAGGCGGCAACATGAACAATCCGGTGACCTACCAGCTTTACCAGACATTTTTAGATCGCGGTTTTACGGTTTTACGGTTTAACTTTCGCGGCGTTGGGCGCTCGCAGGGCAGTTTTGATCATGGTATCGGCGAACTTTCAGATGCCGCCACCGCGCTGGACTGGTTGCAAAGCTTCAACCCAGACGCCCGCCAATGCTGGATTGCAGGCTATTCTTTTGGGGCTTGGATTGGCATGCAATTGCTGATGCGCCGCCCTGAAATTTCTGGCTTTATTTCTGTCTCTCCGCCCGCCAATTTATATGATTTTTCTTTCCTCGCGCCTTGCCCAGCCTCTGGCCTTATCACGCATGGCGATGAGGATAAAATTGTACCGCAAGATGATATCGAAAAAATGGTTGAGCGTTTACAAGCTCAAAAGGGCATTGATATTCAGTATGATAATATTAAAGGCGCCAATCATTTTTATGACGACCAAATAGACAGACTGAATAAGTCCGTTAATGATTATCTTGATGTGCGCTTAAACGCTGAAAATCAGGAAGGCTCATAAAGTTTGCCCCCAGTGGTCGGGGCATGACAGCCTGTTGTCTCTGGCAGGCTTAATGGCAGGCCCAGCATACTCCGCACAGCCAGCCATGCAAAAGCCTGCGCTTCCAACTCATCACCAGGCCAACCCAACGCATCTGCTGACATCACAGGCGCGTCAACAGCCTCTGAAATCGCGTCCATCAGCGTCTTATTATGCCGCCCGCCGCCACAAATAATCCAATTTTTAGGTAGCTCAGAGAAATAAGGCATCGCACAAGCAACAGCCAAAGCCGTAAAAGCTGTCAGCGTAGCCGCGCCATCTTCAACACTTAAATCCGCGCAAGCTTCGGCAGAAAACCCATATCGATCAAGCGATTTGGGCGGCGATTTTAAGAAATACTCATCACTTAAAAGCTGCTGCAAAATCAGCGGGTCAACCGCACCGCTTGCAGCAAGCGCCCCGTCTTTATCAAAATTCTGTCTGGTTTTTTGCTGCACCCAATCATCTATCAAGGCATTGCCAGGCCCTGTATCAAAACCAAGCACCGCGCCTTGCGCGCCTAAAAATGTGACATTGCCAACACCGCCAAGGTTCAAAATAGCAACTGGCAAATCAATGCCCAGCTGGGCCGCAAGCGAAGCATGATATAAAGGCGCAAGCGGCGCCCCCTGCCCGCCCGCTTGCATATCAGCTTGGCGAAAATCGGCGATGGTTTTAACTTTCAGCGCATCGGCAAGTGCTTGCGCATCACCAATCTGAACCGTGCGATTTTCATCAGGCGCATGTAAAACTGTCTGGCCATGAAACCCGATAAGGTCAATCTGAGCGGGCTCTAACCGATATTTTTCCATGAAATGAAACAAAGCCTGAATATGCGCATGCGTCACAACCTCTTCAGCCTTTTTCACCGCATCAGGCATTGACGCGCCCTTTGACCAGCCTGCGGCTTCAGCCAGCGCTTGTGTCAAAATGTGCCGCGCCTCATCATTATAAGGAAAGGTTTGATGTGGGCCAAAGCTAATGGCATTTTTTCCATTTGTTTCCAAAAGAGCGACATCAACACCATCTAAAGAAGTGCCGCTCATTAACCCGATTGCAAGAAATTTTTTTTCCATATATTGACCTCGCGTCATTCTTGGCATAACCCTGCCTGTATGACAAATTACAAATCATCATTTTTACAAGTTTTATCAGAACGTGGATATATTCAACAATGTTCTGACGAGGTCGCATTAGACACAGCCGCGCAGGAAGGCATTATTACCGCCTATACGGGGTATGACTGCACAGCCCCCAGCCTGCATATTGGCAATCTTGTGTCGATTATGATGATGCGCAAATTGCAACAAACCGGTCATCGCCCGATTGTTTTGATTGGTGGTGGCACAACAAAAGTTGGCGACCCATCAGGCAAAGACGAAACCCGTAAATTGCTCGACCAAGAGCAGATTGAGAAAAACAAAGCGGGCATTCGAAAAGTTTTCGAAAAGCTTATAAAATTTGGTGATGGCCCAACAGATGCCATTCTCGTGGATAATGATGATTGGTTAAGCCAGCTCAATTACATTGATTTTTTGCGCGATTATGGGCGCCATTTCTCTATCAACCGCATGCTGAGTTTCGATTCCGTAAAGCTACGCCTTGATCGTGAACAGCCGTTGAGCTTTCTCGAGTTCAATTATATGATTTTGCAGGCTTATGATTTTGTCGAACTTCACCGGCGGCACAATTGCATTTTACAGCTTGGCGGGTCTGACCAGTGGGGCAATATTGTGAATGGGATTGAACTGGGTCGGCGTACCGCGCAGGCACAACTTTATGGCCTGACCACCCCGCTTTTAACGACTTCTTCAGGCGCGAAAATGGGCAAAACAGCTCAAGGTGCGGTTTGGCTAGATGAGCAGGTTTTATCTGTTTGGGATTATTGGCAATATTGGCGCAACACTGAAGATGCAGATGTGGGGCGTTTCCTGAAACTGTTCACAGAATTGCCATTGGACGAAATCGCCAAATTAGAAAAACTTGAGGGCGCGGAATTAAATGATGCCAAAAAAATTCTAGCGACAGAGGCAACCGCTCTTATTCATGGCCGCGAGGCCGCTGAAAAAGCCCTGCAAACCGCAAAGGATACATTTGAAGGCGGCGGCACCAGTGATGATTTGCCGAGTGTCGACTTACCTATGCAGCAACTGGCTGACGGCATGGGATTGTTAGAAGCTTTTGTGCTGGCAGGCTTGGCGAAATCTAATGGTGATGCCAGACGCCTTGTGCAAGGCGGCGGCGCGAAAGTAAATGACAAGGCGGTCTCAGACATTAAGCTAACGCTTGGCGCAGACGATGTGCAAGACGGCGCGATTAAACTGTCATTTGGGAAAAAGCGCCATGTCTTATTAAAAACGCAATAGCTTTATTTTGAAGGCGCCATTTCTAAAACAGGTTTAGCGGGCCCGAAAATATTTAGCTTGAAGATATTGCGAATAAATCCAGGCGCAAAAAAGGAAAGCGGGTTCACTGTAACTTCTGGTTCGCTCATCGGCCCCGACACTTTATACGAAATACCTAACAGACCGCCGCCCTCGCCGCCGGAAAATAAATACCCGATAAGCGGTATGCGCCCTAAAAGCGAGTTGATGCGGTAAGAGGGTATCAATGAGCCATTTAAGAAAACCTGCTCATTTTCAAAATCAGCGACGCCTTGCAAAGTCACGCCAAGCGCTGGCCCTTTTGCTAGAAACGATTCAACTTCCAATAATTGCTTTTCATGACGGAAGGTTAATTCGGCGTTTTCAACATAAAGCCCATCATTTTGAATTGTGTCTGAAATCCCTTTCAAAGAGCCCAGCGTGAGAAGCTGCGCGAGCGGGGGCAAATCCTGAATGGTGAAATCATATAAATAGGCTGTACCTCGCCCTGTCCCCACACCTTCCAATTGTCCAGAAACGAGTAAAGCGCCATCTTCCATCGTTGAGGTCACATTCAGAGCTTTGAATAGATTTTCAGCGCGCATGACCCGCAAAACATAACGCCGCATGTTTTGCTCGGCCTCATAAAGCGAAAATAAAACCTCACTCTCATCTTGGAAACGCCCAGAGACATCACCCTTTTTTATCAAACCTTCGTGGCCAGAAAATTGCGCCCGAAAATCAGAGATTATGACATTATGATTTGCGGCCAGCTTATCAATTTCAATCTCAATAAAAGCATTATCTTGCAACAAGTCAGAGGCACGGTCGATAAAAGAGGATTTGGCTGCAGGTGCGACATCGGGCTGTTCTTGAACCAATTCTGATTGAAATTCTGGGTTTATCTCATCAAAAACTGGCAAGCCATAATCCGTATCCTTAAAGAATCCCGACATATCAAAATAGCTGCCTTTAACAGATAATCGTCTGGCTTGCTCATCGCGGCTCAACTGCAGGTTGAGTTTCCCCTGCGGTGATAAATTCATCTCTGGTATATTGAGGCTCGATAAGCGGCCTTGCGTAAAATGCGCATAGGCTTTCAACACCGCTAATGTGTCCTGTTTCATTATCAGATTCACATTTTCAAAATCACCATCGCTGTTCACGGCGGCATAAGCGAGAATTTCACTGGCCATATCTGCCGGCTTTTCATAACCCAAAGGCGATAAGCGCACTGCGGGGGCGGTGATGTTTGAAGATAAAGTCAGGTCGAGATTACCCTCCCTATCGCGGTCAATATCTAGCCGAACAGGCATATCACCCCGAACCCTTTTTGCCACCGCACCAAGCCCAAGATTGGCATAGTCATATTCATCAAGCAGCGCGCTCAGGCTCGCCTCCGTCCGCACACGCTTGAATTCGTCATAGGCCTCATTGATAGACACATCAACCGCAACGCCATTGACCAAAAACTGGCTTTCCAGCGCCAGCCTGTCTTGCTGATAGGCAAGACTCACCAATGGCGAACGAATATCATAGCCACGCACACCACCAATCACAGAAAAATTTGTGACCGTTGCATCAAGCGCGACCTGCATTTTTTCCCGCCGCTCCTGAGGGCTGACCGTTCGCGACACAGGCAAAGAGACTGAAAGCCCAACCCGCCCATCACCAGCCAGACGATTATCGCCTGTAAAACTTTCCTGACGAAAGCCAATTTGAGGATAAGAAAATAATTCAAAAATTGCGCTGATATCACCATCCATGATTAAATGAATATCCACATTATTCCCGCGAATATGAATATCAGGCTCCACATAACGGCTTTGCGTAACCGTGATGATTTTATCCTGATTGAGCGGGATAATAGCCTTATCAATCACCGCATCAAATGAATCGCCGCGCAAATGCAATTGCCCATAAAGATTTTCCATCTGCGGCATATTTTTGATATAGCGCAAGCGGGAATTTTCAATATCCAGCTTAATATCAACAACCTCATCAGCCAGCGCAATGCCCTTACGCTGATTGCGAATATCGGCAACAGAAGTTTTCATCTTAACTTGGCCGGTGCTGATAACCCCCTGACTTACATTTTCATCAAACCATTTTTTCGTGCGGGGGGATAATTTGCTGGGCCATATTTTTTTCAACCCCTCAATTGGCAGGTCTTTGACAAACCCGGTCAGATGAAATGGCAAATCGGGGTTTGTATAACCAAACTCACCGCCTATCTGAAACACGCCACCGCCTGTTTCAAACACAACCTGACTCAGCTCTAATATCTCTTTATTCAAATCCAAATCAAATTCAATATTCAATTTATCTGGATTAAAAATATCCCCCTCGCCCAATTCCAAAGAGAGTTTTTTGGCCGACATTTTCCCCTCAAGATGGGAGGCCACACCTTGCGCATCAATGTCATAAGCAAAAGTGCCAGCAAATAAACCGCGATGCGGGCCAATTGAAAAATCAATTTCTTGAATCTCCACCTCGCGGTCAATAAAGTTCATTTGCGCCCGCGCCGTTGCATTTTTAATGGGTAATGCGCCCTCTTTGAGTTTTAATTGGCCACCTGAAAGCTGCATTTGAGCCTCTGCCTGCGCAAACATTCCGTCCATATCTGTGGTGAAATTCATCAGCCCATCAAGCGGCATATCAGCAATTAAGAGCAGCGGAATTTGGGGAAATATTGACCCGAGGACAGACGGGCGCACATTTTTGATTTTAAGCTGCGCCGCCCCATTTTGGTTAGGGGGCTGGTCGAGTTTAAATTCAATTTGGCTGATTTGTTTTTCCGCGCTTAATTCAATATTAAAATCAATATGCAAGCCTTCTTGGTCGCGCCAAAAAACTGCGTAGGAATCATTTGTCCGCCACACACGCTGGCTATCAATCTCTTCAAACACAAAAATGATGCTTGGGAAACTCAACTCTTGAATATATTCAAAAGCCTTAAGCGAGGCCGTTTCAGACAGACCTTGGCGCGCATCATTCAACGCCGAAGAGGGGTTAAACCCCTCCACCGTTTCGGGACCGATATGAGCATAGCCATCTGGATGAGCGGTTTTTTCAGCCGGAATTACCGCCGTGATGGTTTCAGCTGTTAGCGTTTCAGGCACCAGCAATAGAGACTTCAAAAACGCCTTTGAGCTTATGCTGGCTGTAAACTGACCAATCTTATAAGTGGTTTCGCCATCTTTGACCCAAACCTTGCGCCCTTCAACAAGTAAACCGCCGCGGGTTTCATCATAAATAAGCTGCAAGCCCTCAAGCTCAATATCATCAAGCTGAAAAGAAGATGTGACCACAACACCGATAAAAGAACTTACCGCGTTCAGCGATACAGGGCCACGCGACAAAGCAAAAGCAAGACTGATGCCCGCAATCAAAAAAAATGCCAGCAAGACGCCTAAAATTTCTAGAACCCAATATCGTGTTTTCAAAAGCAATGTTATTTCCAGTATTGGTTTATTTGCTAAAATACCCTGTCTGCATTAAATACTATAAAAGACAATCATTTGGGAGTTACAAATTCGTCATGAGCATAGAAATCGGTAAAAAAGCACCAAATTTTAACATTGACTGCCGCCACGCAGATGGTTCAACCGGCAAAACCAAGCTTTCAGACTATAAAGGACGCTATCTCGTGCTTTATTTTTATCCCAAAGATGATACGCCAGGTTGCACCACACAGGCCATAAATTTCACGGCGCAACTTAAGGATTTTGACAAACAAAATGCCAGCATTTTAGGCGTGTCGGCTGACCCGCTAACCAAGCATGACAAATTTGCCAATAAACATGATTTAGGTATTGCGCTGGGCAGTGATGAAGACCACACAATGCTAGAGGCTTATCAATGTTGGGTTGAGAAAAACATGTATGGGCGAAAATATATGGGCATTGAGCGCTCGACTTTTCTGATTGACCCATCGGGTAAAGTTCAAAAAATTTGGCGCAAGGTGAAAGTTAAAACCCATATTGAAGATGTTTTAACCGCCCTTAAAGAGGTCCAATAAATAAAAGTACGCCAATATGGACAATTTTCATTCTGCCATTTTGCGTGCCTTTCGCGCAACCGACCCAAGCGAAAAAGCAAGCGCGACGCATCAGCTTGTGCGTGACTGGCAACACCATAAATTACCCAGACCAAAACAGGCACCGCTTCACTGGCCTGACCGACCAGGCCGTCCCGCACAGCCTGAATTGCTCGCCCCAAACGCGATGCCCAAACGACGCGGCAGCGGCATTAAAGGCCGGGTGACATTATTGCATGCCCTCGCGCATATTGAACTCAACGCCATTGACCTAGCCCTCGATTTGCTGGCGCGCTTCTCGCATCACCCCTTGCCCGATGCATTTGTACAAGATTGGATGCAAGTCGCGGCTGATGAGAGCAAACATTTTCTGATGATTGAAAAACGCCTGCGCGAACTAGGCTCCTATTACGGCGCCTTGCCAGCGCATGACGGCTTGTGGGAGGCAGCACTCAAAACCAAACATGATTTTGCCGCTAGGCTGGCCGTGGTGCCGATGGTGTTAGAAGCACGTGGGCTTGATGTCACCCCGCCCATGATTGAAAAACTTCAAAAATCAAATGATGCGGAAAGCGCGGCACTTTTGACGGTGATTTATGAAGATGAAAAAAAGCATGTCAATGCTGGCGTGCGATGGTTTCATACTGTCTGTCAGGCTGACAATCTAGACCCTGAAACAACCTTCAAAACCAAATTGGAAACCTATTTTCGCGGTGCCTTAAAGCCCCCCTTTAATATCGCTGCCCGCGAAGAAGCTGGCTTACCGCGACATTTTTATCATAGTGACCAGCCCGAAGCGGCTAATTCTGGCTCTTAACAGCCCATGTTTACCCCCTATCAATCCAGCAATTATGACACTATTTGTTCTTTTTGAGGCCATCTCATAGCTGCATTGATGTTTTTGCTTTGAGGAAATCGCTAAGTTGGGTTACAAAATAGTGTTCTGATTTTGGGGAATGCAATGTCATCGCTGACACAGCTTATGAAACGAGTTTTTGCAACGCGCGAATTATACATTCGCAGCAATGGACAAGTGCGCTTTATCACCCTAACCCCGCGCTCACAATTCATGGCTTTCATGATGTCCATTTTGGTGGTCGGCTCACTTGTTACCACCGCATTGGTGATTTTCTTTGAAGACCAAATTGTTGCCTTTCGCACATTACAAAATGAAAACTTAATCACCAAATATCAAACCCAAATCACAGAGCTGGAAACTGCCCTGACCACAATGGAAAATAAAAATCAGATTACCCAAAGCTGGTTTGAAGAAGTCACCAATACGATTGAAACGCGCCATAATGAGCTGACAGAAGTTTTTGAAAAACATGCGTCCATCACCAATCAACTCAACCAGATGCGCAACACCTATGTTGATGCATCGCGCAAAGTGACACGCCAGAAAGGCAAAACAAAAATTGTTGCCAGTGCCAGTCAATCTGAAAGCCTGCATTTTGAAAGTCGTTTAACAACGGGTGTTGATAATGTCGCGCAATTCACGCTTTCCGATGTGCCAGAGATTTCCAATCGTAAAAACCATCAATCAGAAAATTTAGATATTTTAACCGGTAAACTTGATGACCGCATCAATCGGTTATTTGTGCGCCAGCAGGAATTATTAGACGCGCTGGAAGTCAGCAGTGATAAAAAAATTCTTGAGGCCAAAGCAATTATTGCAGAAACCAAAATCGGGCCGATTGATGAATTTGTCGCGCAAATATCTGAAGGCAATCCGAGTGGAATTGGCGGCCCTTATATTCCCGTTGCGGCAAATGACCCAAATATTCCAGAAGATGTGAAAAAGCAACTGACGCGCATTGGGAATAATCTTGAGACCCTTGCCAATTTGAATTTATCAATTGCCAGCCTGCCACTGGCGCGGCCTGTGCATTACTACAAAACCACCAGTGATTTTGGCCCGCGTAAGGACCCTATCAACCAGCGTGTTGCGTTTCATTCTGGGTTGGATTTTGGCGCCCCAGCAGGAACAAAAATTCACGCGACTCTGCCTGGCAAAGTGGTCAAGGCAGGCCGCAAAGGCCCTTATGGCAAGCTTGTTGAAATTGACCATGGTAATGGCCTGCGCACGCGATATGCACATATGCAATCCATTTCTGTATCGGTTGGTCAAGAAGTTGCATTTCATGAAGTAATTGGTAAGGTTGGTTCTAGTGGCCGCAGCACGGGCCCACATTTACATTATGAAATTTGGCACAATGGCAAAATTAAAAACCCAATCCATTTTATTCGGTCAGGAAAACATATTTTCCCGACCTATCTCGCTAACACTATGGGAGGCAATTAATGTCTCGGTCTAAAGCAGCCCCTTCTATCCTCAGCCATGACCTCACTGTTGCAGGTCAGCTATCTTCCACTGGCGACATTCAAATCGACAGCCATATCAAGGGGGAAATTCGCTCTCATTCCTTGACGATTGGTGAAAAAGCCAATGTTGAAGGTGAGATTGCTGGCGAAGATATTGTTATCAGAGGAAAAGTGACAGGCACGATTATCGGCAAGCGCGTGCATCTGTGTCAGAGCGCGCATGTTGAGGGTGATATTTTTCATGAAGCACTTGCGGTTGAAAATGGCTCATTTTTTAATGGCAGCGTCAGCCGTGTCGAAGACCCACTCAGCTTGGCCAGCATTCAATTTGAGACGCCACAACCAACAAATAATGTCGTGCCAGCCCCGATGGCGCGTGAAGAACATCGCGAAAACCATCTTGAAGAGCATAGAGATAATTTATCCGACCAACATCACGACACGCCACATTCTCAGCAGTCGCAACAATCCGGCAGCTAGTCTATATCATCGACCTTATCACCGCCGCCTTGAACCCGTTGCGCGAGCGCCGCTTCAATAAACGCATCAAGCTCTCCATCTAACACAGCTTGCGGATTGCCGCTTTCGACGCCTGTGCGCAAATCCTTAACCATTTGATAGGGCTGCAAAACATAAGAGCGGATTTGATGCCCCCAGCCAATTTCGGTTTTACTTTCAGCTTGCGCATTGGCTTCTTCTTCGCGCTTTTGCAATTCCATTTCATATAAACGCGCCCGTAACATGTTCCATGCGGTCGCGCGGTTTTTATGTTGAGAGCGCTCATTCTGGCATTGCACAACAATGCCGGTTTCTATATGCGTGATGCGCACCGCGCTATCGGTTGTGTTGACATGCTGCCCGCCCGCGCCGCTTGCACGATAAGTGTCTATCCGGACATCAGCCTCAGAAACCTCAACATTGATGGTGTCATCAATTTCTGGATAACACCACACACTAGCAAAACTTGTATGGCGTCTGGACTGGCTGTCAAAAGGTGAAATCCGCACCAATCTATGCACGCCAGACTCCGTCTTGCAAAGGCCATAGCTGTTATGACCAGATATTTTGAGACTGGCCGATTTTATGCCTGCCTCTTCACCCGCCGCTTGGTCGATAATTTCAACCTTAAAGCCTTTTTTTTCTGCCCATCGCACATACATGCGCAACAGCATAGACGCCCAGTCCTGACTTTCAGTGCCACCAGCGCCCGAATGCACTTCTAAAAAGCTGTTATTCGCGTCCGCTTCACCAGATAAGAGTGTTTGCACCTCAAGCTTTTCTGCCTGCTGCGCCAATTGGATAATCTGCTGCTCACTTTCTTGCAACACATCATCATCACCTTCAAGCTCGGCAAGTTCAATCAAATCAATATTATCCTGCAAATCGGTTTCCATTTGCCGACACAGATTGATGGATTGTTCAAGCCGTGTGCGCTCTTGCATCAGTTTTTGGGCCTGTTCAGGGTCGTTCCACAAATCCGGATTTTCCGCTTCCGCGTTTAACGCATCAAGCCGTGCTAAGGCGACATCCCAGTCAAAGATGCCTCCGAAGCAAGTCAATAGATTGCTTGATTTTATCAACTAAGGATTGTGTTTCCGCTTTCACCGTCAACCTCTATATATGTGATTTGGGTATGGAAATTAGGCTGATGCCGCCTGCCTGTAAAGGATAAATTAATATAACCCACCCGTACCAGCCCCCAATTCAGGTGTGGCTTGGTCGGGGCTTTGCGGATTGGTTTCCGGCGCCCCAATCACGGCTTGCTTGCGCCCGGGCGCTGGCTCTGTGCCGGGTTTGAACGCCTCTAACACAACCGAGCGATCACCTGCTTTGGCCAGTTCACCGGTTTTGCCGTTCACGCGCACCAGCTTCACAGATGGCGGTATGCGGAACGGGGTAGATGGCGCATTTTTGAGAGCCTCTGACATAAAGTTTCGGAAAATAGGTGCCGCGACGCGCCCCCCCGTTTCGCCATCACCGAGCGTTTTTGGCGTATCATAGCCAACATAAACTCCAACTGCCAAATCAGGCGAAAACCCAATAAACCACGCATCGCGGCTATCATTGGTCGTTCCGGTTTTTCCAGCCAGTGGTTTGCCCACCGAGCGAATAGAGCGCCCCGTCCCGCGTATCACCACCCCTTCCAGCATGGACACCACCTGATAAGCGGTTTGGGGATTAACCACCTCGCGGCGATTGTCTTGCAATACAGGCGCGTCCTGACCTGTCCATTGTGCCAAGCACCCCTCGCAATAGCGATTATCCGTCTTGAATATTGTTTTGCCATAGCGGTCCTGAATACGGTCAATCATAACCGGCTCCACATATTTCCCGCCATTGACCAGCATCGCATAGGCCATGGTCATTTTCAGTAAATTGGTTTCCCCCGCCCCTAACGCCATAGATAAAACCGGTGGCATATGGTCTGTGATACCAAATTGTTTGGCATTTTCGACAATCGGGCGCATACCAATTTGTTGGGCGAGACGCACAGTCATCAAATTTCGGGACTTCTCAATACCTAATCTTAAAGTCGAGAGACCATAAAATTTACGGCCATAATTTTCAGGCTTCCAAAGCCCCATATCGCGCCCTTGTTCAATCACAAATGGCGCGTCAAGCACCAGACTGGTGGGGGTGTAGCCCCGATCCAACGCCGCCGCGTAAACAAAAGGCTTAAATGCTGAACCTGGCTGGCGGCTAGCCTGCGTGGTACGGTTAAACTCACTATCACGAAAACTAAACCCGCCCACCATGGCCAATACACGCCCGGTATGCGGGTCAACCGCGACCAGCCCGCCATTCACCTCAGGCAGTTGTTGCAATTTATAATCAGCCGTGCCGCTTTTATGTTGTTCCACCCAAACCATATCACCAACCGACAAAACCTCTTCAACCGATTTGATGCGCGGCCCTACGCCTTTTTTATAGGCTTTGCGCGCCCATTTCAGGTCTGCCAATGCGATGCGTCCAGTCTCTCGTTTATTTTCAAATTGACCCGAAATAGTTCGGCGGGGGCGCAATCCAATTTCCGCCATTTCTGGCGTAACCGACAAAACAATTGCCAGCCGCCATGGGGCTAAATCACTCGGAATATCAACCTCTTGCAGTGGGGTCGCCCAATCCTCGCCGAGCGTTTCAGTTTCTATCTCTGCCTTTGCCACAGGTCCACGCCAACCATGCCGGCGGTCATAAGTCACCAAACCTTTGCGCAAGGCTTTATGCGCAGCTTCTTGAAAATTTGTGTTAATGGTTGAGCGTACGGATAACCCGCCGCCATAAAGCGTGTCTTCACCATATTGTTGATAAAGCTGGCGGCGCACAGCCTCAACAAAATATTGCGCATCAACCCCGCTGACATTAGACCGGCGCGGCACGACATTTAATCCGCGCTGCTTGGCGGCTTCTGCCTGCGTGGGTTCAATAAAACCATTATCAACCATGCGCCCAACCACCCAGTTGCGGCGCGCAATGGCACGCTCTTTACGGCGTATGGGGTGATAATTATTGGGCGCTTTGGGCAGGGCTGCTAAATAAGCCATTTCATCAATCGTCAGCTCATTGAGTGGTTTATCAAAATACACCAGAGAAGCCGCCGCCACACCATAGGTCCCCATGCCTAAATAAATTTCATTGAGATAAAGCTCCAGCAATTCTTCTTTGCTGAATGTGCGCTCAAGGCGCAAAGCCAACACCGCTTCTTTAAGCTTACGCTCAAAAGTAACATCACTGGTGAGCAGAAAGTTTTTCGCCACTTGCTGTGTAATGGTCGAAGCCCCTTCAAGCCGCCGGCCTTGTATGACATTAAACACATTATTGATAACCGCACGCATCACGCCCGTCATATCAATGCCGCTATGGTCATAAAAATTTTTGTCTTCGGCCGATAAAAACGCATTGATGAGGTCTTGCGGTATCACATTTATCGGCACAAAAATGCGTGGTTCTTGTGCAAATTCAGCAATTAAATCACCGTCACCAGCATGGATACGGGTCATAATGGGCGGCGCGTAATCCGCCAAATGGTCATGGTCGGGTAAATCTTTATTCAGCCGCCATAGGTAAACACCCGCCACAAACCCGCCAATGGCAGCCAGCGTCAGGCCCAAACCTATCAAATATCCAAACAGCCGTAATAACACGCATAATCTCCTTGCTCATTATATAAGGCTGAAATATGGCAAGCCTGTGACCAAATTGAATTATTGAAGCATAGATTGCTGTTT
The DNA here is from genome assembly GCA_965217015.1 of Parvibaculaceae bacterium. Lineage (GTDB taxonomy): Bacteria > Pseudomonadota > Alphaproteobacteria > RS24 > RS24 > JAYQKL01. The sequence goes on from OZ244224.1 coordinate 785,396, forward strand.
TTGATTAAAATATTGATTGATCGCTCTGACAAAACTCGTGGCCACGCGCTGCCGCCATTTTGAGGATACAAGCTGTTTCTCATCATTGCGATTGGTCAGGAAACCAAGCTCAATCAAAACAGATGGCACATCGGGGGCTTTCAACACCCGAAACCCTGCAAAACGATGGGTGCGGTCTAGTAATTTTGTTTCTTTCCCCGCTTCTTGTACAACATTATTAGCAAATTTGACGGACAGGTTTTTTGTTTCGCGCTGGGCTAAATCTATCAAAATATTTGCCACATCTTCGGGCTGGTCGGCAAAATCAATACCGGCGATAATATCGGACTGGTTTTCTTTCCGCGCTAATGCAGCAGCCTCTTTATCCGATGCTTTCTCAGACAAGGTGTAAATTGACAAACCGCGCACATTCTTTTTCTTAATCGCATCAGCATGAATTGACATAAACAAATCCGCATTTTTATTACGCGCTATCTGCACACGCTGGCGTAAGGGAATATAAACATCATTTTGACGGGTCAAATGCACTTCATATCCTGCCGCGCGTAATTGCCGTGCCAACTCTTTGGCAAAAGTCAGAACCACCTGCTTTTCATATACTTTTCGGCCCAACGCGCCCGGATCCACACCGCCATGACCTGGATCAATCACAATCACTTTGCGCGTGTTTTTGGGCCGCGGTTTTGGGGTATAAATCGATGATGGGGGCGCCGTTTTTGGGGTTGGGTTTTGTGACAGTTTTGGCACTTTTGGAGCTTGAGCAACAGATGGCGGTGCTTTTGGGGGGGCGAGTGACGGCACCAAATCAACCACCAATCGGTGATATGGACTGCTGGCCGAAGGCGGCAAAATAAACTGTTTTTGTACTTTCACGGCCCCGCGCAAATCCAGCACTACGCGAGATGTTTCGGGGTCAAATGTCCCAAAACGCACGCCTTGCACAAGCCCTTTATCCATATCTGAAATATCTGTGAGAGATTGCGCAAATGGCAAATCTATAACCGCACGATGCGGCGCCGTTATAATTTTGACTTTAAACTGCGCTTTTTCAGACAAATCCAGCACAATGCGCGTTCGCGCCTCATGGGCGCCAATACGGAAACCCAAAATTTCAAGCGCTTGGGCGGAAGAAATAAAACTTTCTGCCCCAATGAGCGCCATCAGCCAAAAAAGGCACAAGCTCAAAAATGTGCTGTTCAGTCTAAGCACGCCAACTCCATTTCGCGAGTCCTGAAAGCTCGATATTAGCTATGATTCAGCGATAAAGACCAGACTATATTCTAGTCCTGCTAAGCCCCGCAAATGTTCAGTCTCGCCCCTGCCGTTATGATAGCTTGCAAATTCACCTTTTGGCGAGTAAACATAGGCAGTGATGTTTCAAACATCCGAATCGCGGGCCGTATCTCTTTACACTCCGCACCAGATTTTTAACGCCATTTGGCATGCAGGAGCAAAAAGCGGATGTTTTTTTCAAAAAAACAATCCCTCTTACAAGAAACAAACCCTATGAAGCTTGATATGATCGCTTCACGGAAGCCTGCTCTTTGCAAAATTTTTAACATTTTTAATCACAACATCTCCGCTTTGACTGACAATAATTTGTCTTTGTGTCAAAACGCCCGAGATGTTTTTGGAGCTTTCAATGACAAACAAAATGCTAATCGATGCAAGCCACCCGGAAGAAACACGGGTCGTGGTTTTGCGCGACAATCAAGTCGAGGAATTCGACTTCGAATCGGAGAACAAACGCCCATTACGGGGTAATATTTACCTCGCCCAAGTCACCCGCGTTGAACCAAGCCTACAAGCCGCCTTTGTGGAATATGGCGGCAATCGTCACGGGTTTTTGGCGTTTAATGAAATTCACCCTGATTATTATCAAATTCCGGTTTCTGACCGCGAACAACTTCTTATGGAATTAGATGAAGAAGAGCGCGAGACAGCAACTATTGAGGAGTCCAATATCAAGCCTGAAAAATCTTCATCAGACGAAGAAGATGGGGAAACAGAAAATGGCCCATCGGTTGAAGATATTGGTGGCGATGCCCATGAAGAGGCTTCGACAAGCGGGCGCACAAGGCGTCACTCTCGGAAATATAAAATTCAGGAAGTGATTAAAAGACGCCAAGTCATTTTAATTCAGGTGGTGAAAGAAGAGCGCGGCAATAAAGGCGCGGCGCTGACAACCTATCTGTCGCTGGCAGGGCGCTATTGCGTGCTGATGCCCAACACAGCGCGCGGCGGCGGTATTTCGCGGAAAATTAACAATTCCTCTGACCGCCAGAAATTAAGAAAAATTGTTGAAAAACTAGATGTTGCAAAAGGCATGGGGCTGATTATCCGCACGGCGGGGGCGCAACGCACCTCCACAGATATAAAGCGCGATTATCAATATTTGACCCGTATGTGGGAAAATATCCGCACCCTGACAATGGAAAGCACGGCTCCAAGCCTAGTCTATGAAGAAGGCAGCCTGATTAAGCGCAGCATTCGGGATTTATATAATAAAGATTTTGATGAAATCTTAATTCAAGGCGATGACGGCTATAAAGACGCGAAAGACTATATGAAAATGCTGATGCCGAGCCATGCCCGCAAGGTGAAGCAATATAAAGACGACACGCCTATTTTTCATAATAATAATATTGAGACTCAGCTTTCATCAATGTTCAACCCTGTCGCGAATTTGCCGTCAGGCGGTTATCTTGTGATTAACCAAACAGAAGCTTTGGTCGCAATTGATGTCAATTCTGGCCGCGCCACGAAAGAACATAGTATTGAGCAAACAGCTTTGCAGACAAACCTTGAGGCAGCCCGCGAGGTTGCCCGTCAGGCGCGCCTGCGTGATTTGGCTGGCTTGCTGGTTATCGACTTTATCGACATGGACGAGAACCGCAATAATCGTGCGGTTGAACGCAAGCTGAAAGAAGCGCTGAAAAATGACCGCGCCCGGATTCAGGTTGGGAAAATCAGCCCCTTTGGTTTGCTTGAAATGTCACGCCAGCGCATGCGCTCTGGTGTTTTAGAAGGCAGTAGTATTGCCTGCGACCATTGCAATGGCACTGGCATGGTGCGCTCTGTAGAAAGCCGCGCCTTGCATGTCTTGCGCCTTATTGAAGACGAAGCCATTAAAGATGATGGGCAAGATACGATAACTGTGCGGGTACCGGCAGAGGTTGCTTCTTATATTTTGAACCAAAAGCGCGCCAATCTTTCTGCAATTGAAACGCATAATGACATGACCGTGACCATCATTATTGACCCTGAACTCAATGCGATGCAGATGATGTTTGATAACACCCAAATGGGGGGGCAAAACACTTTGGTGCGTATGGACGGCGAAAGCAGCCCTGCGGTTGAAGAGAATGGGCGAGATAAAAAACGTCGCCGCCGCCGCCGCAGAGGTGGTAAAAATAACGGCGCAGAGGATACCGCGCAGACCAACAATGAAGCGGAGACTGCGGATAGTGAAACGCAAAATGATACAGAAAATACAACTGACCATCAGGCTGGCTATGAAGATGATGAGGACAAGCCGCGTCGGCGCCGTCGTGGCAGACGCGGGGGACGCAGACGTCGGCGTGACCGTGACCAGACTGAGGCAAATGGTGCAATAGAGGCAGAGGCAGAAGCAGATACAGCAACAAGCGAGGCTGATGAACAAGCAACCAGCCAAACGCCTGAACTTGATGCGCCTGAAGTGCCTGGACTTGATTTGTCTGAATTAAATTCTGACGCGCCGGATAGCTCGTCTGAAACATCTGATGAGGCGGCCGCAGAAGTTAAAGCTGAAAAACCAAAACGCGGCAGACGCCGTTCTAAAAAAGCGGAAGCAGAAGCGGAATCAGAAACCGTTTCTGATGAAGAGGCGCCGAAAAAGAAACGCAAACGCCGCACGAAAAAATCAGAAACAGAAGCCGAGACTGAGATAGTTTCCGACACTAATGCAGATGCTGATGCTGATGCAGCAACAGAAGCAGAAGCAGAAACAAAGAAAAAGCCGAAAAGGACCAGAAAAACCAAAGCGCGTCCAGAGGACGAAACAAAGACTGACGCCTCTGATGCAGATAATTCTGGTGCTGATGGTGCTGATGGTGCTGATGATACGGGAAATGAACCCAAGCGGTCTGGGTGGTGGAGTCGATAAGCGCGTCTATCGACTCTTACATTTCCTTAATTTGCTAAATATCAGGCATCTGCTAGGCTGAGACCATCAAACAGCTGGATAGGTGATATGAGGTTTTTTGCGCGCACTCTGATGATATGTGCTTTTTTCATCGACCTGACAACACAGGTGATGGCGGGGGGCTATATTCGTGATGCAGAAATTGAAAAACTCCTGCGCGATTACACCAACCCGATATTATTAGCGGCAGGGCTGTCTCCAAACAAAGTCAAAATTGGATTGATTGATGATAGGCGCATCAATGCATTTGTGGCAGGCGGCCAGAATATTTATGTGCATACGGGTCTTATCCTTGAAGCTGACAGCCCGAACATGGTGATTGGCGTGATGGCCCACGAAACCGGACATATCACAGGCGGGCATCTTGCGCGCATGCGCGAGGCAATGGAAAATGCCAGCAGACCAGCCATTTTAGCCACAATTTTAGGCATTGGCGCCATCGCAGCAGGGCAAGCTGATGCAGGTATGGCAATTTTGTCTGGTGGCACACAAATTGCGCAACGCAGCTTTTTGACCTATAGCCGCGCGCAAGAATCCGCTGCTGATCAGGTCGCGATAGACCTCTTGGCGCGCACCCAGCAATCGCCAAAAGGGATTCGCGACCTTATGGACCATCTTGCAGACCAAGAAATCTTATCAGAAGTCAATCAAGACCCCTATATACGCTCGCACCCTATCTCGCGAGACCGCGCCAATTTTTATCAAAATGCTATGGATAATTCACCCTATGGCGGCGTTCAAGACGACCCTGAACTCGTGCAGCGACACAAATTAGCGCAAGCCAAAATTTATGGTTTCTTAGACCACCCGCGCAACACCTTTCGCCGCTATGGCGACCAAACCAACACACCCGCGCTTTATGCCAAAGCCATTGCCTATCATAAACAAAGCAAACTTTCGCAAGCCATTGAGTTGATAGACAAGCTGATTGCCCGCCAAGCTGACAATCCTTATTTTCATGAATTAAAAGGTCAGGTTTTATTCGAGGGCGGCAAGCCAATGGCCGCCATTGCACCTTATCGGCAAAGCCTTGCCCTTGCGCCTGATGAAGCCTTGTTACAAATCGGCTTGGCCACCGCGCTTGTCGCGACTGAACAGAGCGACCATGTTGCTAAAGCCATTCAAATTTTGAATCAAGCGATAAAATATGACCCGCAAAACACAACTGCTTATTACCAGCTTTCATTGGCTTATGGATTAAGTAATGAACCAGGCTTTGCCGAATTGGCAACAGCAGAGCGGTTTTACCTTTATGGGGCTAGCGCAAAAGCCAGCATTCATGCTAAACGAGCAGAGAAATTACTTAAAAAGGGCTCGCCATCTTGGTTGCGCGCCAAAGATATTTTAAACGCAGCAAAAGAAGAGAAATCGAGATGATGATGCAAAAAAACAATGTGATAAAGAAACTCATGGCAATATGCAGCCTGTTCATTATTTGCATCACAAGCCAGACAGTCACTGTGTCAGCGAATGAAACCCCTGCACCGCAAAATCAGGCTGAATTGGAAAAATTTATTGCTGATTATTTGCTCAATAACCCTGATGTGCTGGTCAAAGCGTTAGATAATGCGCAGGAATATATGACCGAGCAAAGCAAACGGCTTCAGGCTGAAAAACTCAAATCATTAGCTGATGAATTAACCAATGATAATCGTGACTTCTCAATAGGTCCTGCCAATGCCAAAGTCACAATTGTTGAGTTTTTTGATTATAATTGCGGTTACTGCAAAAAGGCCTTGGGTGATGTTATGCAACTGCTTGAAAAAAATGACGATGTGCGAGTGGTCTTTAAGGAGCTGCCAATACTTGGCCCCACCTCGCGCACGGCAGCTGAAATGGCCTTAACCGCCAAATCTAATGAAGACTATATGGCGATACATACTGAACTTTTGAGCCAAAAAGGAGGCCTCTCACCTGCCCGTATTGACGCGATTGCACAGCGTTTTGGGATTAACACCGCTACAGACAGAGCCAAGCGGACGAGCAAGGCTATGAAAACACATCTTGATGACACACGCCGTTTGGCTCTTGAATTGGGCATTAACGGCACGCCAGGTTTTGTGATTGGTGACCAGATTATTCCAGGCGCGGTGCCTTATGCGCAGCTACAAGCCGCGGTGGACGCGCTCAAATAAAGAAATAGGATTAAATTAGCCCCGCTAAAGGCGAGCTTGGATCCGCATATTGCTTTTTCGCCATGCGTCCGGCTAAATAGGCTTGCCGGCCCGCTATGACTGCATGCTTCATTGCCTCTGCCATCAAAATCGGGTTTTGCGCGCCAGCAATTGCAGTGTTCATCAACACCGCATCACAGCCTAATTCCATCGCAATAGCTGCATCAGAAGCGGTGCCAACGCCTGCATCAACCAGAACTGGCACATTTGATTGCTCAATAATCAATCGGATATTAACGGGGTTTTGTATACCCAAACCAGAGCCAATTGGCGCACCAAGTGGCATAATGGCACAACACCCCATATCCTCTAATTCTTTCGTCATAATCGGATCATCAGAACAATAGACCATGACTTCAAAACCATCTTTTAACAGCAATTCAGCCGCCCGTAATGTTTCTGGCATATTGGGATAAAGCGTTTTTTCATCACCTAAAACTTCTAGTTTTACAAGGTTCCAGCCCCCCGCCTCTCTGGCAAGGCGCAAAGTGCGCACCGCATCTTCTCCTGTAAAACAACCAGCTGTGTTGGGCAAATATGTGTATTTCTTTTGGTCCAGATAATCGACCAGCATCGGCTGGTTCGTGTCTGTTAAATTCACCCGCCGCACCGCAACCGTGACGATTTCTGCCCCAGCCGCTTCTGCCGCCGCCGCGTTTTCAGCATAGTCTTTATATTTCCCCGTGCCGATAATAAGGCGCGACTGATAGGTTTTGCCCGCAATCACAAGCGGTTCATCTTTTGGCATTGTTTTTTCCGTCTCAGACATGCTCAACCACCTCCAATAAAATGAACAATCTCAATGCGGTCACCATCTGCAAGCAGTTGTTTCGCAAAGCTTGATTTCGGCACAATTTGTAAATTGCGCTCCACGGCCAGTTTTTTCTCCGGTAAATCGAAATGTTGGATTAAACGCGCAATCGTCCAGCCCGCCTCGATTTCCAAAGTTTCTCCATTAACCATAATTTTCATGACTTTGTTCTAACCAAAAAACATAAGCTTAACAATCTGGATTCGAATTTTCCTAACATGAAAACAAAAAAATAATAAAACTTTATCCCGATATCCGACAAATCATTGAGAAAATTTGCGAATTCAGTCACTATTGGCCTTTCAATCCTAAAAATCTCGCATTCAAGCGGCAATCAGGTTATAAGGATATGGACTTAAATAGGGTTTAGAGCAGGCATCAATAGGCAATATCAAAAATGTCAAAACCAATTTACATCATTAACGGGCCAAATCTCAATTTACTGGGACAGCGTGAACCAGATGTTTATGGCACAACGACACTTGCTGATATTGAGGCCATGTGCCACGCGGAAGCTGAAAAGATAGGCAAGACTGTCCAGTTCTCGCAATCAAATGATGAAGGGCAACTGGTTGATTTAATCCAAGAAGCCCGTCAAAAGGCCAGCGCTCTGATTATCAATGCAGGGGCTTATACCCATACATCTGTCGCTATTTTAGATGCCCTCCAAACTCTGGATATACCCATTTTGGAAGTGCATTTATCCAATATTTTTAAGCGTGAAGCTTTTCGGCATCATTCCTATATTTCACCTGTGGCGCGTGGCGTCATGTGTGGATTTGGCGCGATGGGCTATGCGCTTGCCATTCAAAGTCTCAATAATGATTAACCAATAGAGGAATCCCCCCATGACATCAAAATCTTCTGATAGCAAACGCATCCGTCAACTTGCGGAACTGTTAGATGAGACGAATTTGTCTGAAATCGAAATTGAAAGCGATGGCACACGCATTCGTGTGGCGCGCCAAGTCAGTGTAAGCGCGCCTGTGGTATCTGCACCCGCACCAGCACCAACTGCCGCGCCTGCCGCCCCTGCTGAAGCCGAGACAGCTGACTTATCCGCCCACCCGGGCGCGGTCAAATCACCCATGGTTGGCACGGCCTATTTAGCTCCAGAACCTGGCGCCGCCCCCTTTGTGAAAGCAGGCGACTCAGTTTCAGAAGGCCAGACCATTTTAATTGTCGAAGCCATGAAAACCATGAACCCGATATCCGCCCCCAAAAGCGGCACGATTAAGCAAATATGTGTTGGCAACGCCCAGCCTGTAGAGTTTGGCGAAGTGCTGGTCATTATTGACTAATTGGGGACACAAAATGATTTCTAAAGTTTTAATTGCCAATCGCGGGGAGATTGCCCTGAGGGTCATTCGGGCTTGCCAAGAAATGGGCATTGCGACAGTCGCTGTGCATTCAACAGCTGATGAAAACGCGATGCATGTGCGCTTGGCTGATGAAAGCGTGTGCTTGGGGCCTGCACCTGCTGCGCAAAGCTATTTATGCATTCCGGCGATTATCGCCGCCTGCGAAATCACTGGCGCAGATGCGGTGCATCCCGGCTATGGGTTTTTGTCAGAAAACGCCAAATTTGTTGATGTGCTTGACGAGCATGGTCTGACTTTTATTGGGCCAGAAGCTGACCATATCCGCCTGATGGGGGATAAAATTGCCGCCAAAGAAAAGGTGATGGAATTGGGTATTCCTGTTGTGCCGGGCTCTGATGGCGAGGTTTTTAGTGTTGAGGAAGCCTTAAAAATTGGGCAGGAAATTGGCTATCCTGTATTGGTAAAAGCGGCCTCTGGCGGCGGCGGGCGCGGTATGAAACTGGCCTATAATGCCGAAGAGATGCAAGAGGCCTTCACCACGGCGCGCAGCGAAGCCAAAGCCGCTTTTGGTGATGATGCTGTTTATATAGAAAAATATCTTGGGCAACCGCGTCATATTGAAATTCAGGTGATTGCGGACACACACGGCAATGTTGCACATCTTGGCGAGCGGGATTGCTCTTTACAACGCCGTCACCAAAAAGTTTTTGAAGAAGCCCCCTCCACCGTTTTAGATGACGCAGCACGCGACAAAATCGGCATGATTGTTAGCAATGCCATTAAGGGGCTGGGTTATCGCGGTGTTGGCACAGTCGAATTCCTGTTTGAAAATGGCGAGTTTTATTTTATCGAAATGAACACACGCCTGCAGGTTGAACATCCTGTCACTGAAATGATTACAGGGCTTGATTTGGTGCAAGAACAAATTCGCATTGCTTCGGGTGAGAAATTGCGGTTCACCCAAAAAGATGTTGAATTTACGGGCCATGCTGTTGAATGCCGCATCAATGCCGAGCACCCCCAAACTTTTGTTCCCTCGCCTGGAAAAATCACCCATTATCACCCGCCAGGTGGGCTGGGTGTGCGCATGGATTCGGCTGTTTATGGCGGTTATGCAATCCCGCCGCATTATGACAGTTTGATAGGTAAGCTTATTGTTTATGGTCAAACGCGGGAAGAATGCTTGAAAAGACTCAAAAGATCCCTAAATGAATTTGTAATTGATGGTGTAAACACCACAATTCCACTTTTTGAAGACTTGCTCACCAATGAAGATTTTCAAAAAGCGGATTATGATATTCATTGGCTTGAAAACTATCTTGAGGGCCAAAACACTACCGATTAGGGAGCTCGTATGAGCGGACCACAAAATTCTCGTCTTACTTCAGACAGCCTGTTGCGTGCTTACATGATGGGGGTTTTCCCTATGGCTGAAGATGTTGAGTCGAACGAATTATTTTGGGTTGATCCAGATTATCGCGGTATTTTACCGCTCGATAAGCTCTATGTGTCGCGGTCTTTGCGCAAGACCATCAGAAAACAAAAATTCACCGTTACTTTTGATAAGAGTTTTAGAGAGGTGATGGAAAATTGCCGAGCCAAGCGCGATAATCGCGAAACCAGCTGGATAAATGATGAAATCCTCACACTTTATTGCGACTTGCATGAGCGCGGACACGCGCACTCCATCGAATGCTGGCAAGATGATAAGCTTGTGGGCGGGCTTTATGGTGTTTCGCTTGGGGCGGCTTTTTTTGGCGAAAGCATGTTCAGCCTCGCCTCAGATGCCAGCAAAACAGCCCTCGTCTATCTTGTCGCCCGATTGCTGGCTGGCGGTTATGTGCTGCTTGATACGCAATTCCTCACAGACCATCTGCAATCTTTGGGCGCGATAAATGTACCACGCGGGCGTTATCACAGCTATTTACAAGAGGCGTTAGAAACGCCAGCGGATTTCTATTCATTACCGGTGAATAATTCACCCGACTCCATTTTGCAGCTTATCGACCATAAATCATAAACTGGGTGCTCAAGACCATTCAGACCCGGCGATGATGCAAACATCCAACCTGAAAACAATTGACGCGTCTCATTATTGATATTCTCATCAACCTCTAAAAAAACTTTGGTTTCTGGTGGCTCTTCAGGCGGAGTTGAAAAACATGACTGCACATCAATGGTGAGCGGCCCCAGCGTGGCAGAGGATTTGACAGGTATTTCAAGCAAAAAGGTTTTGCCTGTTACCTTGTCCAACGCCTTAAAGACAGCAATTTGGGCATGGGCCGTTGCCGATAAAGAAACAGCAAAAAAAACGCTTAAGAGCAGGAAAAGACTATTGCGCGTCACCAGTATCTTCCGCGCTAAACAAGGCTTGCGAAACAAGGCCAATTAAATCAACCGAACCTTGCGTATAAATAATCTCATCACCATCAACCAGATAATCTTCAGAACCGCCGGGTGTGAGCGAAATATAATTCCCCCCAAGCAGGCCTTCCATAGTGATTTTTGCGCTGGTGTCATCAGGCAGAGCAACATCATTATTTATCTGCATTTTCACTTCTGCATAATAACTATCTGCATTTAATTTTTGCCCCGTCACAGTGCCAACTTTAATGCCAGACATGCGCACATCGCTGCCAATGCTTAGCCCGTCAACACGGTCAAATGATGCGGCCAGCTCGTACCCATCACGCGGTGCGACATTGGTGACAGAATAGCCGTAAAAAACAAAAATCATGGCCAGCGCAAGAACCGCCGTTCCCACCAGAGTTTCAACAAGATTATTTTTCATCGCCAGCGCCTCGCTTATTTAGGGGACCAAGCTTCATAACCTGAACTGTCGGCCTGTTTGGCATTGCCGTCAAGCAAAGAACCATCTGGCTGATGCGCACCCGCAAGCCCAGTCTGGTTGATTTGATGCGGCTGCTCCCAAGACTTACGCTCAGGGGCATTTTCTTCTGGTGTTGTATCCACTGTATAATGCAACCAGCCATGCCATTCTGGCGGCACACGAGACGCCTCAACATCGCCATTATAAACCACCCAGCGGCGCACCTTACCGTTAATAGACTGGCCTTTTTTATCGATATAATATTTATTGCCTTGATTATCTTGCCCAACACAAACCCCACGACGGCTCGTAAATAAAGCCGTGCCAAATGTTTGTCCGTGCCACCAGGTAAATATCATTCTCAAAAATTGCATTTTTTTCTCCGTCCCCCTTTGGGGTTTTGAAAATGTCCCACTTTTAGGTTTATAAATACAGTATCGCATGCGCGGTCAGAGTCGTCCAGCTTTGCCCGCAACAAACCGTGATTTATTGCCTTATTCCTCACCTTTATCCGCGTTTTTGGGCGGCTCAGTGACCCTTATCCCAAGCTCCCGCAATTGCGCATTGGTCGCAGGTGCAGGCGCTTGCATCAATAAATCTTCAGCCTGTTGGTTCATCGGGAAAGCAACAACTTCGCGTAAGTTTTCCTGCTCGGCCAACAACATGACAATTCGGTCAACACCCGGCGCAATGCCACCATGCGGGGGCGCACCAAAGCGGAACGCATTCAACATGCCGCCAAATTCCTCTTCAACAACCTCTGGCCCATAACCAGCAATTTCAAAAGCCTTGAGCATGATTTCTGGCAAATGATTCCGTATCGCGCCAGAGGACAGTTCGATACCATTACACACAATATCATATTGATATCCCAAAATATCGAGCGGGTCTTTGGTTTCAAGCGCTTCCATACCGCCTTGTGGCATTGAAAATGGATTATGTGAAAAATCGATTTTCTTTTCTGTTTCGTCATACTCAAACATGGGGAAATCAACAATCCAGCAAAAGGCAAATTGGTCTTCATCAATCAAATCCAAATCACGCCCAATGCGATTGCGCGCCGCGCCCGCAAAATCCACAAAATCCTTAGGCCGGCCTGCACAGAAAAACACAGCATCGCCATCTTCAAGCCCTAATTGGGTGCGTATGGCTTCTGTCCGCTCTGGGCCAATATTTTTTGCCACTGGACCAGCGCCCTCGCCTTCACGGAAGAAAATATATCCCAATCCGGGCTGGCCTTCGCCCTGCGCCCAGCTATTCATGCGGTCACAAAATGAACGACTCCCCCCCGTTTTGGCAGGTATCGCCCAAACTTCAACCTTGTCGTCTTGGTCAATCATATTGGCAAAAACTTTGAACCCAGAACCTTTGAAATGCTCCGTAACCGGCTCCATTTCAATCGGAATGCGCAAATCAGGTTTATCCGAGCCGTATTTTTGCATCGCTTGTGCATATGGAATGCGCGGGAATTTTTCGGTCACCCGCTTGCCATTGCCAAATTCAACAAAAACATCACGCAAAACTGGCTCAACAGACTGAAAAACATCTTCTTGAGTGACAAAACTCATCTCAATATCAAGCTGATAGAATTCACCAGGAGAACGGTCAGCACGCGCATCTTCGTCGCGAAAACAAGGCGCAATTTGAAAATATCGGTCAAAGCCTGCCACCATCAATAATTGCTTAAATTGCTGGGGCGCTTGCGGCAAAGCATAGAATTTGCCCGGGTGCATGCGCGATGGCACCAAGAAGTCGCGTGCACCCTCTGGGCTTGAAGCCGTCAGGATAGGCGTTTGATATTCCATAAATCCCTGCTCGGTCATACGGCGGCGCAAAGACGCGATAATATTAGAGCGCAAAATAATATTCTTATGCAGGGTTTCACGGCGCAAATCTAAAAAGCGATAGCGCAATCGAATATCTTCTGGATAGTCAGGTTCGCCAAACACAGGTAAAGGCAAGTCACCTGCTGCCGATAAAACTTCTAATTTTGATAAACGAATTTCAATCTCACCAGTTGGCAGATTCGGGTTTTTCGCTTCATCAGCACGCGCAATCACTTCACCCTCAACACAAATCACGCTTTCCGCACGCACCGCTTCAGCACTCGCGAAATGGGGGCTTTCAGGCTCAATCACCAATTGCGTAAGGCCATAATGATCCCGCAAATCAATAAACAATAACCCGCCATGGTCACGCTTGCGATGTACCCAACCAGACAGGGTGACAGTTTGACCAATTTGGTCGGCCCGCAACACACCACAATTATGGCTGCGATAGGGGTTTGGAGTGACTTCATTTTTGTTGTCAGACATAGACGCCTCTATATGCTTAACCCAATAGGGTAAATTAAAATTCTTGCACGCAAAACACACGCTTCTGGCCATTTTGTCAATAGCAGATGCAGCTTCAGCTTTAATCAAAGTGCTGAGTGCTTTATAAGGGTATTATGGATTTAATAAGTGATAATAAAACTTTGGCTAAAGCTTGCAAAAAACTGGCCAAAAACCGCTATATAACAGTTGATACAGAATTTTTAAGAGAACGAACATTCTGGCCAAAACTATGCCTTATTCAAGTTGCGGCAAAAGGGTTTGAAGCTCTGATTGACCCGCTTGCGGAAGATTTGGATTTATCGCCTTTTTATGATTTGTTGCAAGATCCAAAAATTCTCAAAGTCATGCATGGCTGCCGCCAAGATATTGAAATCTTTTACAAAAACACAAATAAAATCCCAACCCCATTAATGGATACACAAGTAATGGCGATGGTGTGTGGCTTTGGCGATGCGGCGGGATATGAAACCTTAGCGCGCAAAATTGCCGATGCTAAAATCGATAAGGGCCCGCGTTTTACTGACTGGTCACAACGCCCATTGAGCGCCCATCAATTAAATTATGCCCTAGCTGATGTAACCCATTTACGGGATATTTTTGAAAAACTCGAAATCCAGCTTAAAGAATCAAAGCGCGATTCATGGGTTGAGGAAGAAATGCGCGCCCTCACTGATGAGGACAGCTATACCCAATTGCCAGAAAATGCATGGCGGCGTTTGAAGATGAATGATAGACGCCCCCATGTTTTAGGGGTTTTAATCAAAACGGCTGAATGGCGCGAGCAAAAAGCGCAAACGCAGAATATTCCGCGTCAACGCGTTTTGAAAGATGACACATTACGCGAGATTGCGCTGCAAGGCCCTAAAAAACTTGAAGATTTGGAGAAGTTGCGCAGTTTTCCCAATGGTCTTTCCAGGTCATCACAAATCAGCAATCTGATGGAGGCTATCCACGCGGGGCAAAAATTTAAGAAAAAAGATTTACCCGACATGCCAAAACATATTGATAACCGGCCGGGCATAGGGCCGCTTGTGGAGCTGCTAAAAGTTTTATTGCGGCATAAATGTGAGCAACATGAAGTCGCACCGAAATTGATTGCCAATGTTGCCGACCTTGAGCGCATTGCGAGTGACAAAGACCCGCAGGTGAAAGCTTTGAAAGGCTGGCGTTTTGAAGTGTTTGGTCAAGACGCGCTGCGCCTGAAAGCGGGTGAAATCGGCCTGACAATAGAAGATGACGGCATTGTTTTAATATCGCGCTAAGCTTGCCAGCTTGTGCGTTTATTTTATTATTTCAATATGCGGTTCTAATTTGAGCATTTTAGCGAGGCTCGCCAAGCGCTTCGCCACCAATTCATCAATCAGATGCTTGTATTTTTTCGGAATTTCCAGAACTAAGGTTTCATCTTGTTGATAAACCTGGGTTTGCATCAACATACCGGATTTCGCCCCACTCAAAGCTTCAGCCAAACGAATGGCCAGCCCTAATGATGCCGACAATTTTCGCGCGGTGCTGCGCATGGGTATAAAGCCCCGCGGCGCTTTATCCGAACTGAAAGAAGAGGAGCCGTTATAGCGATATAGCAACGCATTCGCCATAAAACACCGCCCAGCATGGCTGATGCCCGTAAAAGGCGAATGCAGCACCGTTTCAGCAGCTATCATGCCTCTAAAATCTTCATGCTGGCTCCACGCCACATCAGCAATCACGCAAATTGCTTGGCGCAACCGCTCATAACTTTCAGCCTTACGCGGTGACATTTCGGTATGTGCGAATATATTTTCTGTCCAAGCAATTAACTCATCACCATATTCAGGGTCTTTACACAAACGCCCACTCATTTCGCGACAAGCTGATAAGAGCTGGTCTTGCTCCTGAACCCCCTCACTCAAGGCGTTGTAAATCAACCCCTCACGCAACCCCGTTGCCGAAACCAAAGACATATTGCATTTTGAAAAAGTCAGAAGTTCGCGCAACACAATCGCTGCATTGGGCAGGCTTAAACGCCTTTGTGAATTTATATGCTTGATTTTTTTCAGCTCGGGGACGCGCTTTTTAGCGAACTCATCAAGAAACGGAAAAATCTGTTTGCTTGGCATCTTATAATGATGCAAAACCCGCAATTCACTATTGCGCCGCCCCATATCAACTTCGGCCAAAGCGCGCCAAGTGCCGCCCACTAAATAAACAGGTTTGTTTTTAACTTTCTTGAGCCAGCCAACCGATTCCAAATGCTGATGCACATAATCAATAATCTTTTTTCTGTTTTTGAGAAACTTGGTTTCAAGTGCCAGCACCCCAATCGGCAATGTCGTCACCTCTTTAATACGCCCTTGCACCACGCGTGCCAGCTCCAAGCTCCCACCGCCCAAATCAGCGACCAAACCATCAACTTTGTGAAAACCCATCATCACGCCGAGTGCCGAATAATGCGCCTCTTCAACGCCGGATAAAACGGCAATATTGGCTTTCAAAATTTGCTCAGCAGCTTCAATAAACTCAGCTTGATTTGCAGCCTGACGCACTGCCGCAGTGGCGACAACCATTAGCTCCTGAACCCCAAGCCGCTTAGAAACCTGCCGAAAACGCTTAAAAGTGTTCATGGCATTGTCCCAATAGTCCCCCTCAATGCGCCCAGTCAACACAACGCTTTGCCCCAATCGGCAGAATTTCTTTTCATTAAAAATCGGCATCGGGCTGCGTGTTGAACCGCCATAAGCCACAAAACGCACCGAATTTGACCCAATATCTATCACCCCAAACGGCTTGTCTGCGGGCAGGGTTTGCGAGGCGGCAAGCATATCTGGTAGCGGTAAATGTTGGTGTTTGAGTGACATTTTAGGCTGACTTTCCGCGTCCTGACAGGCTTGGATTGGTCATGAAATAATGGTGCGCCGACACACCCTCACCCGAAACCTGCACCCTTTGATAGGCCCCATCAGGCTGCATTTCCCAGCTTTGCAAATTATCATCAATGTTCAATTGCATAATCTGGCCAACAACCTGCTCTTTAACTGTTTCATTTTCAATCGGCACAAAAACCTCAACCCGTCGATTGAGATTGCGGGGCATCCAATCCGCTGACGAGGTATAGACTTTGGCTTGCGGCGATGGCAAAGGCGCGCCATTGCCAAAACAAACAATGCGCGAATGCTCCAAAAACCGCCCAATAATGCTTTTCACTTTGATATTTTCAGAAAGGCCTGGCACACCGGCGCGCAAACAACAAATCCCGCGCACAATCAAACTAATTTGCACCCCAGCAGCAGAAGCCTCATAAAGTTTGTCGATAATATGCGCATCAACCAGCGAATTCATTTTCGCCCAAATTGTGGCTGGCTTGCCAGCCTTAGCCAATGTGATTTCATTATCAATATGCGCGCAAAGCGTTTCGCGCAGATTGATGGGCGAAATCGCAACCGCGTTTAATTTTTGCGGCACAGCGTATCCAGTAAAGAAATTAAATACCTGCCCCGTATCCGCAGTGATATCGGGATTGCATGTAAACAGGGATAGGTCGGTATAAACTTTCGCTTTTTGGGGGTGGTAATTACCGGTTCCCAAATGCACATAGGTTAATAAATTGCCCCCCTCGCGGCGTACAACCAAAGACACTTTGGCATGGGTTTTCAACTCGATAAACCCGTACACCACCTGCACGCCAGCGCGCTCCAAATCGCGCGCCAAACGAATATTTGTCGCCTCATCAAACCGTGCTTTCAACTCCACCAAAGCGGTTACAGACTTACCACTCTCAGCGGCCTCAATCAGCGCTTTCACAATCGGGCTGTCCTCAGAGGTGCGATAAAGTGTTTGTTTAATGGCTACAACATTCGGGTCAGCCGCCGCTTGACGCAAAAACTGCAACACCACATCAAAGCTTTCATATGGATGATGCACAATAATATCTTTGGCCTTAATGGCCGAAAAACAATCTCCTGCATGCTCACGAATGCGCTCAGGAAAACGAGCAATAAACGGTTCAAATTTTAATTGCGGGCCAAGCTTTTGATAAATCAAATCGGTTTGCGCCAACCCAACAATCCCGTCAATGAGCACCACATATTCAGGGTCAACCTCAAGTTCAGCAATCACTAATTGCTGCAAATCCACTGGCATATGGTCATCGATTTCCAGCCGAATAACCATGCCACGCCGCCGACGCTTGAGTGCGGTTTCAAACAAACTCACAAGGTCTTCCGCCTCTTCCGCCACCTCAATATCGCTATCGCGCAGAACCCGAAACACGCCACTGCCAATCATGTCATAGCCCGGAAAAGTTTTATCAATAAACATGGTAATGACATGTTCAAGCTGGATAAAACTCACCCGCTCTGGGTGGTCAGGGTCTTCGGGAAGCTTAATAAAACGCGGTAATTGCTGCGGCACAGGCATCAGCGCGTTCAAATGCCGGTCATCGGCGAGACGGGTTAAATGCAAAGCAATCGCGAACCCTTCATTCGGGATAAATGGGAAAGGGTGCGCAGGGTCAATGGCCAGCGGCGTGAGAACTGGCAAAATCTGGTCGAAAAAATAATCCTCTAACCATGCCCGATGTGGTGCGTTTATTTTTTTAGGCTTCAAAACATGGATATTTTCCTGCTCCAAACCACGCAGAATTTCACGCCAGTTTTTTTCTTGCGCAGCAAACAGCTCATGGCTTTTTGCCAAAATTTGAGCAAGCTGCTCATCGGGTGTTTTGCCTTCTTGGGATAATTTTTGAACACCAGCTAATTTTTGTCCGGCCAGCCCCGCCACGCGAACCATAAAAAACTCATCAAGGTTTTTCGCCGAAATGGACAGAAAATTAAGCCGCTCCAAAAGCGGATGATTGAGGTTTTCAGCCTCTTCAACCACACGCATATTAAAGGCCAGCCAAGATAATTCACGATTGATAAAACGCTCTGACCGGTCAAACCCAAAAATGGTTTTTTCGGGCTTGGGCATGTGGCGCACCATCCCAATCCCAGAGCGCGACTGAATTTCTATCGCCTCTAGGGCTTTACCTTCGGGTTTATTTTCCTCGCTTTGCGTCATCTCAGCCCCTTTCGCTCAATAGCGGCTCCTCCTCTTGATGGGAAACCTCCTCAAGGACATGACTTATAAGCGGAATTGTTACAGCTTTTTTACCAACCATTGAGGCTTCATCTACTTTCTCAACAAAATTACGAATGCTGGCAAAAGATCTCTCAATGCGCGGAATGGTATAATTTATAATTTTCTCTGAAACCCGTATTTGCCGGTCATGAAACTGCTTAACCATCACCGCCGCCATCACGCTTTCACAAGGTGCCTGCAAGCGCGCTGTTTCAACCGAAGAGAGCCGCGATTTCAAATCAGGCAGCTTCACATGAATCTGACCCAAATCAATCGCCGAGCATAAAAGCAATAAATGTCCATTTTGAAATGCATGATTATATAAATGAAACAAGGTTTCTTCTTGTTCAGGCGTAATGAGATGCAAGTCATCAATAACCCATGCCTGCATATCCATCAACTCAGGCAAGGCGGCCTCTTTAAGCGCTGTGACAGAAAAAATTTGCGCGCCAGTTTGCAGGCTAAACACCGCAGCCAAATGCGATTTTCCGCTTGCCTCTGGCCCAATCAGCGCTTTAATCGGGCGTCCCCACTCATGGGAAGTGTCAATCAAGGCCACCGCTTCCTCATTGCTTGGCGCAACTAAAAAATCTTCACGCCCAAAGGCAGCAAGATGCGGCAAATCAAAAATTAACTGTGTGGCGGTCATGCGTCCTCAAAATTTGCATTTAATCGGTTTCATCTGTTGAAACACCAATTTTATTTTCATAAACCCCAATCGCGTTTCTGACAATAACGCCAATAATCGCCGCGATTGGAACCGCCAAGAGCAAGCCGAGAAACCCGAACAAAGAGCCAAAAGCCAGCAACGCGAACATAATCCAAACAGGGTGCAATCGTACTTTTTCACCGACCAGCTTGGGGGTGAGGATATTCCCCTCAATAAATTGCCCCAACCCAAATACAAGCAAAATATAAATTAAAACCTGCCATTCAGGCCAATATTGAAATAAGGCGAAAGCTGTGGCTAACAGAACGCCAACCATTGACCCAAGATAAGGAATAAAACTAATCAGTCCGGCGATGAACCCAATCGCAAACCCGCCATCAAGGCCTATCAGCTCGAGGCCAAGCGCATAAAAAACGCCCAAAAACAGACAAACCAAAATTTGACCATGGACAAAACCGGTGAGGACATTATCAACCTCACCAGCCAATTGCCGAATTTTTGTGGCATTTTCAGGCGGTAATAATTTATCCAGCCGCGCCACCATTTTGTCCCAATCATTGAGCAAATAAAATGTCACCACTGGTGTGATGACAAGCAAGGCCAGAATATTCAAAAAGGAAAGTGACTTTAACAAAAGCTGCTGCCCTAATCCGCTGACGGTTGTCACAGCATTTTCTGAAAAAGACTGGATAATTTTTTCAGCCTGTTGATTTTGCACCAGCCCCTCACTCAGCCCCTTCAAGCGTTCAATATAAGCGGGGATTTGAGTTACAAATTCCATCAGCTGATTGGCGATGTAAGGCAACCCAAACATCACCAGCAAAATGATAGAGACCATAAAAACAAAAGTAATCACTGCTGTTGCCGCAATGCGATTCAGACCCAGCGCCTCAAGCCTGTCGGCCACCGGATCTAGTAAATAGGCAATCGCAAAGCCCGCAACAAAAGGCAACAAAATATCTGACAGGCTATAGAGCAAAAAAACCGCCAATGCCAGCAGGAGATAAAGATTTACAATGCGTGTGATAGAATTTGTCATGCCTATATGATGGCCTTAATCATAGCGAAAGTCTAGCGTCGTAATTTCAGCCGCCAGCCCGTTTCGTCCTCACGCAGAACCATATCATTTTGCGCTAGGTTTGATGTCAACTGCTCAACCGAGCCAGTATAGGATAAAGAAATAATCGCGCCACGCGAGGTCAATACATGCACCGTCATGTTCTTGATAAACCGTGCAGTTTCCAGCCGGTCACGCATTTTTAACCAGCTCTGTAAATTTTCATAATCCGCCGCAACAGTAAAACGCGCCATTTGATTGGCACTTACAATCGCGGTTTGCTTCCACTCATCAGAAAAAGCCTGCGCAATCTCGGCCACCGCCTGCGCACTCATATCGCGTGGTTCATCTTCGTCAGTGAAATTACGGAAAAATAATCGGCTTCCCTGCCCTGTATATTGATAAACGGCTACATCTAATTGCCCAACTTCTGTGGCATTGGCATGCGCAACAATCACCGCATCGGCATTATATTTTGCCGCAATAGCGGCCATGCTGGTTGTGTCACCCAAAAGAATATCTTCAACAGACAAACTTGCGGCATCTTCTGCATCGCCCAGCGGCATCACAATTGGCGCGGGGACATTATTTAAATCAGGCTGCAACCAGCTTTCCTGCCACCAGTTTTTTTCCCATAAACGATAGCCAGTTACATCTTCCAGCAAAGCAATCAGCAAGGCTGGCTTGGCCTGAGATTCGATATAAGGAATATTCAGCTCATTCAGCAGGCCAATAATACTGGCCATATCAAACTGAAAAGACAGGTTTGCTAAATATCGGCGGTTGGAGTTTTTTTCGTCCTGCACACGGAAGCTTAAAATATAATCCTCAACATTCACGGTGTCGGAAGCGGGCAAAACCAACCAGTCCTGCTGGCGCGTCATGCGTTTTAACAATATTTCAAAGGCTTGCTTTTGCCCCTCACGCAACGCCTTTGCCCGCGCAGCGGTTGCATTTTTGTCGCGCGCATCAACCGCAACATTTTTCACCTCAAACAAATCACCCGCCATGCCCAAATCAGGCAACAACATAGCCATTACAGCAAACAGGGTCATAACCATTTGTCTGGCCGCTTTTTTCAGGCCCAAGACCCCTTGATATTGGCCAACGGCCTTAAGGTATTGGCCACTGGCCTTAAGGTATTGGCCAGATTTTTGCCCTTTTTTCATCAGCGACATCATCAGATGTTTTCTCATCATGAAACCTTTTGTTGATTTGCTTCGAATATCTATACACTGTGCGACTAAATAATGCTATTCAAGGGATTAAGTTTGTCAATTTCATGGCAAATCATGACAATTTGCTAATAGATTCAACATAGGTATCACTGTGTCAGACGCAAAAAAAACCACTCCCGATTCTCAACAAATGACATATGCCGATGCAGGCGTCGATATTGACGCTGGCAATGAGCTTGTGCGGCGCATTGGGCCGCTTGCCAAAGCCACCGCCAGACTTGGTGCAAATAGCGACTTAGGCGGCTTTGGCGGGCTCTTTGACCTCAAAGCCTGTGGCTATGAGGATCCGGTTTTAGTGGCGGCAAATGATGGGGTCGGCACTAAGCTTAAAATTGCCATAGAAGCTGACAGCCACAAAACCGTTGGCATTGATTTGGTCGCGATGAGTGTGAATGACTTAATCGTTCAAGGCGCAGAACCGCTTTTCTTCCTCGATTATTTTGCCTCTGGCAAATTGGCTTTAGATGTGGCAACCGATGTGATTGCGGGCATTGCCGAAGGCTGTCAACAATCGGGCTGTGCTTTGATTGGTGGGGAAACGGCTGAGATGCCTGGCATGTATGCCGATGGTGATTATGACCTCGCCGGCTTTTGTGTCGGCGCGGTTGAGCGTGATGCAATCTTACCGCGCCAAGACATTGGCGCTGGCGATAAATTATTAGGCCTCGCCTCTTCTGGCTTGCACTCTAACGGCTTTTCGCTTGTGCGGCGCATTGTTGAAAAATCAGGCCTGAACTGGCACGACCAAGCCCCATTTGCTGATGCGCGCCTGTCTGACGCTTTACTGACGCCGACGCGCATTTATGTAAAATCCATCTTAAACTGCTTACAAAATGGCCACCAGATTAAAGCCCTGTCGCATATTACAGGCGGTGGTTTTCCTGAAAACCTGCCCCGTATTTTACCGCAAGGCATTGGTGCAGAAGTGGATTTATCTGCCTGGTCTCTGCCTGCCGTCTTTGGCTGGTTGCAAGCAGAGGGCAATATTGCCACGCCTGAATTATTGCGCACCTTTAATTGCGGCATTGGTATGGTTCTTGTCGTGTCCGAACAAGATGAAGCCAGCATTGCCGCCGCTCTTTCCGAACAAGGCGAGCAGGTTTTTCATCTTGGCGCGCTCACGCCCTTAAGCGGTGATGAAACCGTAAAGCTCAATGGGGATTTTTCCTCACAAAAGGCAGATGGCTAAATGACGCGACCCATTCGCATTGCCATTTTATTTTCAGGCGGTGGCAGCAATATGAAAGCTCTTGCGGCCCACATTAGCCAGCCCCATGTACCCGCGCAATTGGTAATGACCATCAGCAATCGCCCCGATGCAGGCGGCATTGGCTATTGCCAAGATGCGCAGATACCCTGCCAGATAATCGACCATAAAGCCTATGAAAGCCGTGCTGATTTTGATGCCGCCCTTGATGCGGCGCTGAAGAACGCCGAGATAGATTTGATTTGTGCAGCAGGGTTTATGCGCCTGTTGACGCCAGAATTTGTCACCAAATGGACAGATAGAATTTTGAATATTCACCCTGCGCTTTTACCCAAATTCAAGGGGCTCAACACCCATGCGCGCGCGATAGAGGCTGGAGAGAGCGAACATGGCTGTTCGGTTCATTATATGCGGCCAGAAATGGACGAGGGGCCAATTTTGGTTCAAAAAAGCGTGCCCGTTTTACCTGATGATACGCCCGAAAGTTTGGCCGCGCGCGTTTTGGAACAAGAGCATATTGCTTACCCTGAAGCGTTGGATATGGCGCTCGCGACACTCACAACCTAATCCTGACCGACATAAAAAACCCGCAACAGCAGGCTGTTACGGGTTTTATTTCTCAGCAAAAACCGAAAAGTTTTAACCAACAATCTCATCATCTGAGAAGAAGAATTTAATTTCTTCTGCGGCAGTTTCAGGCGCATCAGAACCATGCACTGAATTGGCTTCAATGCTTTCTGCAAAATCTTTACGGATTGTGCCAGCATCAGCTTCTGCAGGGTTGGTCGCGCCCATAATTTCGCGGTTTTTAGCAATGGCATTTTCGCCTTCCAAAACCTGCACAACCACAGGGCCGGAAATCATAAAATCAACCAATTCACCAAAGAAAGGCCGCTCTTTATGTACCGCATAAAAACCCTCAGCCTGTTCACGGGTCATGTGAATGCGCTTGGAAGCAACAATGCGCAAGCCATTGCTTTCAAAACGGTCAATGATTTTGCCAGTCAGATTGCGCTTTGTGGCATCTGGTTTAATGATAGAAAATGTGCGCTCAATGGACATATCTCACTCCTGATAGGGGTTTTTGCTGTGTGCCTTATAACCGCCTTAGTTCTTTTCGGCAAGTGCTGTCGTGATTCCAGAAAAGCAGACCGTAATTTTATGCGCGTTAGCGATGCGACAGGCAGGCTGGGCAAATGCAAGCCTTACGTTGCGTGGTTTTATGCAACAAACCATGAATTTTCCTCCCTTCGCTGTCAAAATTCGGCGCAATAATATCAAAAAAAGTCGTATCCTTAAACTCATAACGCCGCCACAGGGCAAAAGCGACCAAATCAGCCAACTGGATAATGCGCGCAGCTTTGGAATCTACAAACATCGGCACTTCCGAAATGTTGTTGAGCCGACCCCACCGCGTGCCGCCAGTGCGGAATCTTTTGACAAGCCCCTGCAATTTCTTCTCATCGCTAGATTTGTCCATAATAATAATGCCCCGCTGCTTGTTGTCAGGCGTTTCCTGGTTTTGTCGTTTCAGAAACATATCAAACCGGGTGGCAATTTGTTCAAATGCCCACTCCATAGGGTCTTCTGTATCCTTAAGATTGTCTTTCTCAAGCACAATACCAAAAGCAACACAGCCCCTTTTGTTTTTTTCAACAATTTTCAGCACTTTTGATATTAATTCTATGCGGTCAGGGCGATGCATGGACTTCCAGGGTTCTTCCCGCGCACCCAAAATGGGGCTACCATGAAGCTCATAATCAGACAGATTTGCATTATCCATAGTTTCGTCAATGCCCTTGATGAGATAATGCAGTGTCCGTTCAAAAACAGCCACACCAGCAAGAATAAAATGCTTCTCGTTCTGGTTGCTGGTTGAACCCGACTCATCAAGGTAAAGCAAATGCATGGTTTCTTATTCTTTTCCAAAAAAAAATGCAGCTGAGTCAAAGGACATTCCCCGAACGAACCGCAAAAGCAGCTCTCTCAACCGCAAGCAGTAGATTAACTCAAATATATATATTTGTCAATTTTATGATTACTCACTATTTGCAAATTTTATACCTATTTATTGTATAGCAATTCACTCCTTCTAAAAAATTCAAGCCGCTAGGCTTTTTTCTCCCATTTGCCTTCTGAAGATTGCTGCCAATATGTGGCAGCCAAACCCTCAGCCTTCATTTTTTTCCAAACCTCGCGGGCTTGCGCGACGGCTGTCTCATCTGCGCCGTCAAACATATAAACACAGCGCAAAAAGCCAGAAATATCATCACGCATAGCCCCATCGACCAAAAACAAAACCTGCGCTTCATTGGGGTTTTCAGCTTCCGTGGTCAGCCAGACAGGTTGGTCTTGTGCCACATCTTGCCCCATGCCTTCTGCTTTGCTGCCATGCGGCAAAAAGCTGTTATCTTCATAAGTCCATAAATGACTGCTCAAGGCGGTCACGCGTTCATCTGAGCTCGCCTGCACGACAGCCCGCCAATCACGCTCGAGGCTCTTTTCAAGCAGTTGCGGCAAAACCTGTTCCAGCGTTTGCCGCTCTAAATGATAAAACAGAACCTCAGTTGCGCTCATAGCTAGCCTTCATAATGGTCTTTCACCAAGCGATTGAGCAGTTTCACGCCAAAACCACTGCCCCATGACTGGCTGATAGGCGATTTTGGCGAGCCCATGGCAGTGCCAGCAATGTCAAGATGCGCCCATGGAACACCATTTGTAAAGCGTTGCAAAAATTGCGCCGCTGTTGAGGAACCAGCAAAGCGTCCACCAATATTCTTCATATCCGCATTGGGGGTATCAATCATTTTGTCAAACACATCATTGATGGGCATGCGCCATACTTTTTCATTCTCCGCCTGCCCTGCCTTATCCAATTTAGCACAAAGCGCGTCATCATTTGAAAACAGACCCGCATATTCTTGCCCCAGCGCGACAAGAATGGCTCCAGTGAGGGTTGCCAAATCAATCATAAATTCAGGCTTAAAGCGTTTTTGGGTATACCAAAGCGCATCTGCCAAAACCAAACGCCCTTCGGCATCTGTGTTCAGCACCTCAATAGTTTGCCCTGACATTGATGTCACAATATCGCCAGGCCGTTGCGCATTGCCAGAGGGCATATTTTCTACCAAGCCAATCACGCCTATCACATTGGCTTTAGCTTTGCGCGCGGCCAATGCATGCATCAAACCCGTTACCGCCGCTGCACCGCCCATATCGCCGCGCATATCTTCCATACCAGCCGATGGCTTAATTGAAATGCCGCCTGTATCAAAACATACGCCCTTACCAACAAAAGCAACCGGCTTTTTTGATTTCGCCGCACCCTGCCATTGCATAATCACCATTTGGCTGGGCTGAACACTGCCCTGCCCAACGCCCAATAAAGCGCCCATGCCAAGCTGTTTCATTTTAGCTTCGGACAAAACCTCAACCTTAACCCCAAGCTTGGTTAAAGCCCGCGCGCGCTTGGCAAATTCAGGCGGGTTCAAAATATTCGCAGGTTCATTGACCAAATCGCGCGCCAAGAAAACGCCTTGCGCGACTTTTTTCAGCGGGTCGAAAAGTTTTTTTACTGCATTTGGATTTTCAACCGCAAAACTCAATTTTTGTGAGGGCCGTTTAGCTTTTGTCTTGGTCTTATATTTGTCGAAACGATAATCACGCATCAAGCTACCCATCGCCATATGGGCGGCGGCCTCATCAGCCCCACATTTGGGGTTTGACGAAAAATCGACCAGAAAACTTATCGCGCCTTTGGTTTTGGCAACCGCGCCAGCGCCAACACCGCCCAAAGTTTCACAAGCTGCTTGCGTCAATTCACCAAGCGCACCGGTTCCCAGCAGAATAATTTTTTCAATATTGCTATTGGTCGGGGCAACAAGGCTTAAAGTGCTTTTAAAGCCACCTGAAAAATCCTGGCTTTTCATGGCTTTTTTAATTTGCCCCTTCAGTGCTTTATCCAATTCTTTGCCTTGTGAACCAAGCCCTTTATTTGACACTGTTACTATCAAAGTGCCGTTTTTAGGAAGCGCATTACCCGTAAATCCAATTGTCATCGCGAAGTCCTTTGTCTTTTGACGATAAAAGTTAATCTCTCTTACATATATATATTTCCTG
This sequence comes from Parvibaculaceae bacterium, assembly GCA_965217015.1. Taxonomy (GTDB): domain Bacteria; phylum Pseudomonadota; class Alphaproteobacteria; order RS24; family RS24; genus JAYQKL01. The sequence goes on from OZ244224.1 coordinate 812,443, forward strand.
ACGGAAAAACATCTATTTAATAGGGTTTTTCAATAGATTATGATATGCAGGGTTAGATAAAGATAATCAAGGCCAAGCTGAACTAAATGTCGCGTTACGCACTATATACCGCCCGACAATTATTAGGGCCTATCCTGCTCATCACTTTGATGTTGGGGGGCATGGGCTGGATTATTCAGGCTGTGCGCTTGTTGGAACTTTTGGGCGGGCAAACCGATTCAATTTTAACCTATTTTGGTCTTACCCTGCTTACGCTGCCGCGTATTTTGGGCATTATTCTGCCTATTTCTTTATTTTGTGGCACGCTTTATGGCCTGAACAAAATGACCCAAGATAGCGAGCTGATTGTGATGTCTGCAACTGGTCAAAGCCGGTGGGACCTCACCAAGCCAGCCCTGTGGGTTGCTGGCGCGATTATGCTGATTATGTTGTTTTTCAGCTTATGGCTCAGCCCGCTCTCTATGCAAAAATTGCGAGATTACCGCTATGCGATTCAAAATGACTTTGCCCGCACCCTGATTAAAGAAGGCGCATTTCATAACCCGGCCAAAAAATTAACCATTCACAGCCGCTATAAAGAAGATAATGGCACATATCACGGGCTTTTATTACACGATGCGCGCCAAGCAGGAAATCCTATTACTTATGTTGCTCGCGAAGGTGCCATCATTAAAAACCAAGACACACCAAAATTCTTGCTCATTGATGGTAGCATTCACACGCCCACAGATAATGGGCCAACCAATGTTTTAATGTTCAAGGAATATGTCTATGATTTAAGTGCTATCGCGCCGCCTTCTGGCGAGTTGGTGTATGAAATCAAAGAGCGTTTCCCCGCTGACTTATTCCAGCCCGACCTTAGCAAAAGCTATGATAAGGTTTTTCAAAATAAGCTCATCGCAACTGGCCATAATCATTTTGCAGAAATTTTTCACCCCTTTGCCTTTGCTCTTATTTGTTTTGCGACCATTTTGACCGGCACAATGAACCGGCAAGGCCAAAGCAAGCGGCTGATTTATGGGAGCGGCGTGGCATTGCTTTATAAGCTCATTAGCTTTGCTCTTTTAGGCTTAGCATCTAATAATAACGCTTATATTTGGGTGCTCTATGCTTTTTCCGCAAGCGGCATGGTAGGCGCGGCTTTATGGTTGCACTTTGCGCCTGACACCAATCGCTTTTTCAATCGGTTGCGCGCTTCCCAAGCCCCACAATCAGAAGGAGGGGCATGATGCCAGCGCTGACCCTCTCTTTGTATCTTGCCCGCCAGTTCCTCGTTTGGCTTGCCATTTCTGTTGCCGTCTGTTCCTTTGTTGGCTTTCTGGGCGATATGGGCGAGACATCACGCGTGGCGTCGCGGGGAACTGATAATAATCTGCTTAATCTTATTGGGCTTTCCTTGCTGAAATTCCCAAATCTGGTTCAAGAAATCCTGCCCTTTGCTTTTTTATTCGGCTCTATCGGTTATTTTACACGCCTAAGTAACACGCATGAGTTAATCGTGGCGCGTGCCTCTGGGCTTTCCGTCTGGCAATTTTTATTTCCTGGCATGGCAATCACGCTGGCCATTGGCGTTTTAATGACAGCTTTTTGGCACCCAATGGCCGCTATGATGGCCGGAAAAGCCAAAAATATTGAAAAAAATATTACCTATGGCACAACCAACCAGCTCTCGGTTTCAGATAATGGTCTCTGGTTACGCGAAGATCGCGAACAGAGTGATGGCAACGCCTATGTGATAATCCATGCGCCGCAAATTATATCATCTAACCCCATCATTTTGAAAAATGTCAGCTATCTGACCTTTACGCCCAATGGCATAAACATGGAACGCATAGATGCGGAAACAGCCTTGTTAGCCAAAGATAAATGGGTCATTAAAAATGCATGGCTCCTGAATAAAGAGGGAAAAGCTGAAAAATTTTCGGAGATAATCCGCCCCACCGAATTGCGTCCTGACCAAATTCAAGAAAACTTCGTGCCACCCCGAACTGTTTCGGTATGGAAATTGCCAAACTTTATGAGCGTTGCTCAAGAGGCTGGTTTTCCGACCGAAGAATATCAAATGTATTTTCATGCCCTGCTGGCCAAGCCTTTATTGCTTTGCGCGATGGTCTTGATTGCCGCAACTTTTGGCTTGCATTTTTCAAGGCTTGGCGGCGGCGCACGACTAATTTTTATGGCGGTGGTGGCTGGCCTTGTGCTTTATTTCTTCACCGATATGATGAAAACACTTGGCGCGATTGGCCTGCTTCCCCCGCCACTTGCGGCATGGGCGCCGAGCACGATTGCCATGTTAATCGGCATCACCTTATTGCTTTTTCAAGAGGATGGATAATTGAGACACTTCTCCCATTTCAGATATCTGTTGTTAAGCTGCACACTTGCGTTCGTTTTTGGATATGTCACAAGCCCTGCCTTGGCACAAAATAACACGCCAGCCAGCCAAGACCGCGCCGCAATTGAAGCCGACAGCTTGTCCTATGATGAAGCCAGCGACACAGTTACAGCTCAAGGCCAAGTAAAAATTGCCTATCAAGGTAAAAAACTGCGTGCTGGGCGCATTGAATGGCAGCAGAAAAAAGACATTATAAAAGCCTTTGACAATGTTGTGCTGGTCGATGCAGACGGCACAACAAGCTATACAGATGAAGCTGTCATTAGCGACCAGATGCGTGAGGCTGTTATGCAAAGCCTTCGGGTTTTAATGGTTGATGACTCGCGCCTGACAGGGGCCAATGCGAAACGCACTGGTGGCAATCTGACCATTATCAACAAAGCCAGCTATACAGCGTGTAAACCCTGTGAAGACCAGCCTGACAAGACACCGAGCTGGCAAATCAAAACCGCACGCACGCTGAATGATGAGACCACGCAAACCATTCATCATGAAGATATTCGCCTCGAAATTATGGGTTTACCTGTTTTATATTTACCTTATATCTCGCACCCTTCTCCTGGCGTAAAAAAAAGAAGCGGTTTTTTAACACCAAGCTTTAATGTTTCCACCGATATGGGGACAGATATCAGCACACCTTATTTCATCAACCTCGCCCCTAATTATGACATGACAATCACCCCGCGTGTGACCAGCAAAGCCGGCTTGTTATTGGGGCTAGGGTTCCGACATATGGTCAGCAATGGTGTTTACGAGATCAACGCAAACGGCCTTTGGGTCGATGAAAAAGACAATAAAGATAATGACCGTGAGTTTCGCGGCAATCTATCTGCAAAGGGCCAATTTTCATTAAAAGATTATTGGGAATATGGCTTCCAGCTTGAAAGCCAAACTGATGAAACATTTTTGCGGCGCTATAATTTATCAGACCAAAACTATTTGGAAAGCTTTGCTTATGTGCAAAAACTTCAGGATAAGACATATTTTGATGTGCGCGCCAAAGCCTATGACACAACACTCGGATCGGTGGACGCAGACACTTTGCCGGCCCTTTTGCCAGTCATAAGTTATGAGACCATTTTTGACCAAAAAATATTAGGCGGCGATATGAGCCTTAATGGTCAATTTATGGCTCTTTCACGCGATAAGGGGCGCGATGTGATGCGCGCAACAATTTCTGGCGGCTGGCAAAGAAATTTCATCACAACGGGCGGGCATTTATTCAACAGTTTTGCGCAAGTCCGTGCTGATGCGTATCGCTCTGAAAAAAATGTCAGCACCAGCGATCCTAATCTGACATATGATGATGATGTTGAAACCCGCGCTATTGGCTATTTGGGCGGGCGCTGGAGCTATCCGGTTGTCAAATATAGCGACACACTCACGCAAATAATTGAGCCCACCGCACAAATTATTCTGTCGCCGAACCATGAAAGCGACCCAAGCATTCCAAATGAAGACAGTTTGAGTATTGACTTTGATAACACGAATTTATTCCAAATCTCGCGTTATCCGGGTTATGACCTGATAGAAAGCGGGTCGCGTGCTGATATTGGTTTGCGCTACACGGCACGACTAGATAATAACCGCAATGCGAGTGTGTTTGTTGGACAGTCGCTGCGCCGCCGTAAAATTAACAGCTTGGTTGGCAATACCGGACTGGAAGGGCGCAAATCAGACTATGTGGTTGAATTTCTCGCAACCCCTTCTAAGGGCGTGAATTTCACCAGCCGGCTGCGGCTTGATAAAGATGATTATGAAATTGTGCGCTCTGAAACGAATTTATACACAAGTTATGGCGAGGCTAGTCTGAATTTGGGTTATGTGTTTTTGGATAAAAAACTGTCTAGTGACTTAAAAGAGCGGGAAGAATTGAGAGGGAGTTTCAATTATAAATTTGCAAATAATTGGTATTTCGATACATCAATCCGACAGGATATGGTGCGCGAAACCCGCCTCAATAGCGGCATTGGCATTTCCTATCGCGATGATTGCACCTATATCCGCATTGGGTTCTCGCAAGATTATGTTAGAGATAGAAATATTGGCCCCTCAAATAATTTCAGCATACAGCTTAATTTGAAAACGCTGGGTGGCATCGCTACTGGCACAAAAATGTTTGAGTAAATGTTTTTTCGTTTCAAGCTTAAGCACTCTTGAAATCACTGAAGCAAGGTATAGAATAGAGTTAAATTTTTTCGGATAGACAAGAATGACACGCGTTGCGCAAAGCCTTTTCACTTTAATTTTTACCCTTTTCGCTTTCCAAATTCCTACCGCACAAAGTCAGGAAATTGGAGGCATTGCTGCGATTGTAAATGATGAAGTCATTTCAATTTATGATGTCAATCAGCGCACCAGCCTGTTTCTGGTGACCTCGGGCATTGAGCAAACACCACAGATAATCGAGCGCCTGCGCGGGCAAGTCTTGCGCAGTTTGATTGATGAGATGATGCAATTGCAAGCAGCACGCGATGCAGAAATTAAAATCCAGCAAGAGGAAATTGACGCATCTATAAAGCGTATTGCGCGTGACTTTGGCGGCGACATGTCTGCCATTACTGATTTTCTTGATGAAAACAAAATCAGCATTCGCGCTTTAGAAACACAAATCGCAGCAGAGCTTGCCTGGTCATATTTCGTCCAACGCAAATTCAGTGGCCGCGTCAGTATCAGCCAAATTGAAATTGATGAGGCCTATAACCGCGCTTTAGAATCCTTAAACCAGTCGCGTTACAATGTGAGCGAGATTTTACTCTTGGTCGATAACCCTGCCGAAGAGGAGCAAGCGCGCAACCTTGCCAATGAGATTGTTTCTCAATTGCGGGGCGGGGTTGATTTTGCCGCCTATGCCCGCCAATTCAGCAATGCAAGCTCGTCCGCACAAGGCGGGCAAATTGGCTGGTCAACCCTAGACGACATAAATGCAGAGCTTAGACCTGCGCTTCAAAACATTCGCAGTGGCGAGATTTCAGACCCGATACGCACCAATTCCGGTTTTCATATCCTGAAGCTAAATGCGTTTCAACAATCAGGCGGTATTGACAGCAATCGTCACATTTTTGACCTGTTGTTGATTTCGTTTAAGCAAGATGACCCGAATTTGGCAGATAATCTTAAACAAACGCGAGAGAGTTTCAAAACCTGCAAACAAGCTGAACAAGAAGCCACTCAATATGGGGCCGTGAAAACGCAGCGCACAGGAGAACGCCAGCTAGGCACTTTCATGGGTGCGTTAAAATCAATTTTAATTGATTTAGAGGCCGGTGAGATTTCGCCTTCGGTGCGCACCAAAGAGAGCGTTGATTTGATTGTCGTTTGCGACAGAAAAGACGACCAGGGTGCAACGGTCAGCCGCGAGCAAGTTGAAGATAATATCTATCAACAGCGCATGTCGATGATGTCACGCCGCCATATGCGCGAATTGCGCCGTGATGCTGTTATTGAATATCGCTAATGGCCGATTTGGAAGACGATCCGCTCCCACCCCTTCGTGATATTATCCGCCGCTATGATTTACGGGCTGACAAAAGCCTCGGTCAAAACTTCATTCTAGACCTAAATGTAACGCGCCGTATTGCACGAGCGGCTATGGTGACTTCGCAATCTCATATTATCGAAATTGGGCCAGGCCCTGGTGGCTTAACCCGCGCCTTGCTGATGGAAGGGGCTGGGAAAGTCACAGTGATTGAGCGTGACCGCCGTTTTCAAGAGCCGCTTGAAGAAATTGCTGCACATTATGCGCCGCGTCTAGACATTATTTTTGCTGATGCGCTTGAGGTTTCTTTGCATGACATCACCCAAAGCCCATATCAGATTGTGGCTAATCTGCCCTATAATCTCGCCACCCCATTATTGCTTGGCTGGCTCAAGCAAAACCCTATAGGCTGGCAAAATCTCACTCTGATGTTTCAAAAAGAAGTCGGAGAGCGCATTTGCGCCAAAATGGGTGATAAACATTATGGACGGCTTGGCGTGATTTCAAATTTTGTCGCACAAACCGATATTTTATTTGATGTCAAACCTGATGTGTTTGTGCCGCCACCCAAAGTGACTTCAGCCATAGTGCAACTGACCCCGCGGGCAAAAAGAATATCAAAAGTGGCGTTAGAAAGGCTGGAAATAGTGACTCAAGCCGCTTTTGGTCAACGACGCAAGATGCTGCGCGCCAGCCTGAAACAACTCACCCCAGAACCACAAAACTGGCTAGCAGAAGCTGGCATTGACGAAACATTGCGGGCTGAAAATTTAACCTTAGAGCAGTTTTGCGCTTTAGCAGAAACTTTGCCGCAAACTTAAAGGCTCATAAGACTTAAAGACTTGCGCGCAATTGCTTGACGAAATCAGACAGACCGGTTTGGCGTATTCTTTTTAATCTTTCTGCAATTAAAATACTTTTGACCTGCGCGACACTGGTTTCTAAATCTTCATTCACGATAATATAATCATATTCGGCATAATGGCTTATTTCATCAGAAGCCTTGCTCATACGGCTGGCCACAACATCTGCCGTGTCTTGCGCACGGCCCGTAAGGCGCTCATGCAAAGCCGCTGCTGATGGAGGCAGAATAAACACGCGCACCACATCATCTGCCGCCGCTTCTTGCAATTGCTGTGTGCCTTGCCAGTCAATATCAAATAACACATCGCGACCCGCCATGAGTGTTTTTTCAACAGCCTCACGCGGCGTGCCATAATAATTATCAAACACTTTGGCAAATTCAAGCAGTGCGTCTTGGTTTTGCATGATGCCAAATTCTTCCGTGCTAACAAAATGATAGTCCACCCCATCTATTTCGCTATCTCTTGGTGGGCGCGTGGTGACGGACACCGACATATCCAGCATCGTATCCTGTGCTAACAAAGCGCGGCTGATAGAGGTCTTTCCTGCCCCTGAGGGCGAAGATAAAATCAGCATTAGTCCACGTCGTTGAATATCGTTTGGCATTGTTTACTCACAGAATCAAAATTTGCTCCCCATTATACCCTATTCACCTGATGAAGGCAGTTTTGTTGAGCTTATTGTTTTTGGCGCTTGGAAATAAGCCGCCAGCGGCGCACATTTTCTTCATGTTCTTTTAGGTTTTTTGCAAAAACATGCCCGCCTTTGCCATCGGCGACAAAATAAAAATACGGGCTTTCAGGGGGACGCAACACAGCCGCAATCGCGTCTCTACCCGGATTAGTGATTGGCGTAGGGGGCAGCCCCGCAATTTGATAAGTATTATAAGCCGTTTTTTGTTTAATCTCACTCAACCGAATAGGCCGGCTCAAACGCCCCTTGCCACCGACCAGCCCATAAATAATCGTCGGGTCTGATTGCAGGCGCATATTTTGCGCCAAGCGATTGAGAAAGACTGAGGCCACCAAACCATATTCCTGATGAAGACCGGTTTCTTTTTGGACAATAGAGGCTAAAATCAACGCCTCTTGCGGGGTTTTAATCGTGTCATTGACAATCCGCATATCCCATAATTGCGCCATTAAGTTGCTTTGAGCGTTTTGCATTAAACTCAAAAAATCTTGCCGCTTTGTGCCGCGGCGCACCTTATAGGTTTCCGGCAACAAACTCCCCTCAGCTGGCACAGAGTTCACCGTGCCTGCCAATATTGGGGTTGCGCGTAATAACTCAACAATCTGTTGACTGGTCAACCCTTCTGGAACCGTGACCGCATGTAAATATGTTTTACCGCTCACCAATAAAGACATGAGCTGATAATGAGACGCGCCGGCTGGCACTTCATATTCACCAGCTTGCAAATCTCGCGCCTGCCCAAACAAACGCACACCAATACGAAAAATAGCAGGGTGGCGTATCATCTCACCCTCGGCCAGCGCCCTAGAAATGGTAGGCAGTGACGCCCCTTTGGGTAAAATAATCCGGACATCAGATTGAGCGGGGCCTGGCATAAAAAACAAAGCAAAGCTAACAAAACTCGCGATACCAAAGCCAAGAGTGCTGCTCACAAAAACAACAGCAATAAAAAAGGAAAGCGGTTTATCGCGCTGCAAAAAACCTGCGAACCAGCCTCTTATCACGCAACCGCCTTAAAAATAAGCGAGGCATTTGTGCCACCAAAACCAAATGAATTAGACAAAACGGCCTGTAATTTCTTTTCTTTGGCCTGTTTTGGCACAAGGTCAATTTTGGTTTCAACCGAGGGGTTATCCAAATTAAGCGTCGGCGGAATAATGCCTTCATTGAGCGCCATAATACTAAAAATAGCTTCTACCGCGCCCGCCGCGCCAAGCAAATGACCTATGGAAGATTTGGTTGAAGACATCATCATCTTATCGGCAACGGGGCCAAAGAGTCGTTCAACTGCGCGCAGTTCAATTTCATCACCCAAAGGCGTTGATGTGCCATGCGCGTTAACATAACCAATATCGTCAACTGAAAGACCCGAATTTTTTAACGCCGCTTGCATCGAGCGGAACCCGCCATTGCCATCTTCAGCAGGCGAGGTGATATGATAAGCATCACCCGACATGCCATAGCCCGCCACTTCAGCATAAATTTTTGCCCCGCGAGCTTTCGCATGCTCATATTCTTCCAACACGACAACACCAGCCCCCTCGCCCATCACAAAACCATCGCGGTCTTTGTCATAGGGGCGTGAGCCTTGTTCTGGCCTGTCATTATAATTGGTTGAAAGCGCGCGGCAGGCGGTAAATCCTGCAATTCCGAGACGGCATATAGACGCTTCAGCGCCGCCCGCAATCATCACATCAGCATCGCCAAACATAATAATCCGCGCCGCATCGCCAATGGCATGTGCGCCTGTTGAACAAGCTGTCACCACTGCATGATTTGGCCCCTTAAAACCATGGCGAATAGAAACTTGCCCACTCACCAGATTGACCAAAGCACCTGGAATAAAAAAGGGACCAATTTTGCGCGGGCCTCTTTCATGCAAAGTAATCGCATGCTGCTCAATGCTATTCAGCCCACCAATCCCTGAACCAATCATAACGCCTGAGCGCCAGAACTGCTCATCTGTTTCCGGTTGATAGCCTGAATCAGCAAGCGCCATATCTGCCGCCGCAATGCCATAGAGAATAAAATCATCAACCCGTTTGCGTTCTTTCGGGTCAAGCCAGTCATCAGTGTTAAAACCGAGTGCCTCATGGTTGATTTCACAGGCAATCTGGCATGGCAAATCCGATGCATCAAATCGCGAAATTGATGATGCACCGGATTTTCCAGAAATTATATTATCCCAAGAGGATTTGGCATTGGCACCCAGTGGGTTAACTGAACCAATACCTGTAACAACAACTCTTCTCATTATATGCTCACTTTATTTTTCCAAAAGGAAAACGCTTACACCTGAAAAGAGGTGAAAGCGCCTTAAGAAGCTTTTGTGATGTAAGAAATTGCGTCAGAAACTGTCAAAATGCTTTCAGCCGCATCATCAGGAATTTCAATATCAAATTCTTCTTCAAACGCCATAACAAGCTCAACAGTGTCCAAGCTATCAGCGCCAAGATCATCAATAAAGCTCGCACCTTCGGTCACTTTATCTGCCTCGACATTTAATTCTTCGACAACGATTTTTTTCACACGTTCTGCAATATCACTCATGTTTATATCCCTGCTTAAAAATATGGCGACAATCACCAAGTAAAACTGACCCACAATATTCGGGTTGATGTGCGCTCAATAACACCCTTTTTTTGAAATGTCTAGTTTTTGATACCAACAAAAAAACAATAATAAAATGCTAAAAAAAGCCTAAACCAGCACCTAAACCATAGCCATTCCGCCGTTTACATGCATGGTTTGACCCGTCACATAAGCAGCTTCATCACTGGCTAAATATAATACGGCCGCGGCAATATCATCGCCTGAACCTAACCGGCCTGCTGGTATTGATTCTGTCAGCGCCTGTTTTTGTTCATCAGGCAAAACATCTGTCATAGGGGTTGCGATAAATCCGGGCGCGACACAATTGACTGTGATGTGACGCGACGCGACTTCCTGCGCCAAAGCTTTGGTCATACCCACCATGCCAGCTTTTGCCGCGGCATAATTAGCCTGCCCCGGATTGCCAGTGGTGCCAACGACAGAGGTAATACCGATAATGCGTCCAAACCTGCGCTTCATCATGCCCTTCAAGCATGCCCGCGTTAATTGAAATGCGGATTTCAAATTAACATTCATCACCGCGTCCCAGTCATCATCTTTCATGCGCAAAGCTAAATTATCGCGTGTAATCCCGGCATTATTGACCAGAATATCAACCCCGCCAAGCGCCGCCTCAGCTTTAGCCAGCAAATCAGCTGCGCCGGTTTCAGACGACAAATCGGCGGTCAAGGCAAAAGCCCCCTCACCCAATGAGGCCGCCAGCTCTTCAAGCACTTGCGTGCGCGTGCCAGCCAAACCGACTTTAGCGCCCTGCGCATGGAGATGGCGCGCAATATCACGACCAATCCCGCCTGATGCGCCTGTGATAAGAGCTGTTTTTCCGCTTAAATCAAACATGATGGTTTCCTTATAGAGTTTCTAAAAAAGCGTCAATATCGGCGCCATTATTGAGAGCTGTTGCTGAAAGCTCTTTATTGATACGCCGCGCCAGACCCGTCAGAACTTTGCCTGCACCAAGCTCGACCAAAGTCGAGACATCATTATCGCCAAGCCAAGTAACAGACTCTGACCAGCGCACCACGCCCGTAACTTGAGTCACCAATTGCTCGCGAATTATATCAGGGTCACTGGTTGGGCGCGCAGTCACATTGGCCACCAATGGCACACAGGGTGCGCTCATCTCAACTTCAGACAAGGCCACCGCCATGCGCTCTGCCGCCGGCATCATTAAAGAACAATGGAATGGCGCACTAACAGGAAGCGGCATGGCACGCTTGGCGCCCGCATCTTTCGCCAGCTCACAAGCCCGCTCGACAGCCGCAACAGACCCCGAAACCACCACCTGACCAGGCGCATTGTCATTCGCCGCGCTGCACACCTCATCGCCTGTAGCCGCTTGGCCTGCAATGTCCTCAATGGTCGCAAAATCCAACCCTAAAATAGCGGCCATTGCGCCTTGTCCAACCGGCACCGCCGCCTGCATGGCCTGCCCTCTGATTTTGAGCAGGCGCGCCGTGTCAGCAAGGCTGAATGTCCCCGCCGCTGCAAGTGCTGAATATTCGCCCAAACTATGACCAGCGACATAAGCAGCCTTATCGGCCAAATCAAACCCTTTGCTTTCCAAAACGCGCATCACTGCCATGGATACGGCCATCAAAGCGGGTTGGGCGTTTTCCGTTAAAGTGAGCGTATCTTCTGGCCCTTCCCACATAATTGTTGAAAGTTTTTGCCCTAACGCGTCATCAACCTCAGCAAATACCTGCCGCGCCTCATCAAATTGGTCGGCCAGCTCTTTGCCCATTAAAACAGCTTGGCTGCCTTGTCCTGGAAATGTAAAAGCAAAACTCATCGGGGGTTCCTTTCGGCTTGAGACTTGTCTAATAGGGTTGTTTATCATTAATTAAAATATCAATACATGCCTTCGCAAGGGTTGCCAAGCCCTTCTATTCGGTGTATTTAGCCTTCATTGAAAACGTCCGGTTGGGGGCTGAAAGGAAAATAACGCAATGATGCGTTATCGGCCATTGGCAGCATAATCTATCTTAAGAATATGTTTTACAATGCATTTCCCTTGTCCCCGCTCTCGCGTTCCGAGTGAGCCTTTCCGATTGGGTGGCTCGTTGGAGGCTCTGCGCCGGATATATTGAAAGGAAAGGCTATGTCTCTTTACGAGCATATTTTTATCTGCCGTCAGGATATTTCCCAACAACAAGTTGAAGACCTGACCGCGCAATTCTCTTCTGTCATTTCAGATAATGGCGGATCCATTGCAAAAACTGAATATTGGGGCCTGCGCAGCATGGCCTATAAGGTTAAGAAAAACCGCAAAGGTCATTATGCATTGCTGAATATTGATGCTTCGCATGAGGCGATTGCCGAAATGGAGCGCCAAATGAGCCTGAATGATGATGTCATTCGGTTTTTGACAATTCGTGTTGATGAACATGATACAGAACCATCTGCCCCACTGCAAAATAAAGGCCGCGATAAAGACGATAAGCGTCCTGCGCGCCGTGACGCTGCACCCGCAGCGCCTGCCGTATCTGAAGAGGAGAGCCAATCATGAGTAATGGTCGTAAACCTTTCTATCGCCGCAAGAAATCTTGCCCTTTTTCTGGCAGCAATGCCCCGAAAATTGATTATAAAGACACGCGTTTGCTGCAACGCTATGTATCCGAGCGGGGCAAAATTGTGCCGCGCCGCATCACATCTGTTTCTGCAAAAAAACAGCGTGAACTGGCAAAAGCAATTAAACGCGCCCGTTTTATTGCCTTGATGCCTTACACTGTCGATTAAGCATAGCCTGACGACAGTTTTGGCGTCATGGAGACGCACATGGCACAAAACACTCTTTTACGCGCCGTCATTGCAGGCATTGTGACAAATTTTCTTTTTTTGTCCTTTGCCTTCATGGCCTTCACCCCTTTGCCGATTTTATTCGTTGGCTTAAGCTGGGGGTTACGCACGGCCTTGATGGCCTTTTTAGCCTTTATCGGCATAGCCGTAGCACTCACTGGCCCAAATCTTGCTATCACAGCAAGCATTGTTTTTATTTTACCGAGCCTATTTTTGCTATTCCTCGCGCTTGAGCGCGAACAAGATGAAAGCAACACACCCCGCTTTAAGCCCGTTGACCGGATATTATATTGGGTGCTGGGTATTGCTGCGGTTGTGACCAGCCTTATTTTTATCTCGCAGGCGGGCGAGCCTGGCGGCTTGCCGACCCTCATGGGCCAACGCATTGCTGCCGAACCAGAATTATTGAAGCTTCTGGCTGATATCAGCAATGCAGATATGAGTGTCGAAAAGGCGATATTTGTCAGCCAATATTTGCTCGCCATCACCCCATCCATATGGGCCTTAACCCTTATCGGCAATATGGTGTTCGCTCAAAGCTTAAGCGCCAGATTTCGCCTCAATATTCGCCCCAGCCCCGCTTACGGTCAATTTGATTTACCCAAATCATTTGTGCTGTTAGCTGGCATTGGCTTTTCCGCGAGTTTTTTACTGACAGGCTGGCTGGGCGTCTTGGCAGCAGCCTTAACTGGTTTGATTGTATTTGCACAATTCTTGCTGGGATTAACCACCATACATGTTCTGACGCGCGGGCTGACAGCCAGAACATTATTGCTGGTGATTTTATATTTATGCCTCCTGACCTTCCCATGGGCGTTTTTGCTGGTTGGCATATTCGGCTTACTTGAGACGAGCTTCGCCTTTCGCGCCCGCCAGCAAAACAAGGGTGAATAATATTGAAATGACCGCAAAATATTAATTTTTGAAAATATGCACGAAATAATTGTGTTTCCAACCCGTTTGGTATAGAAACACCTCAACATTAAAGGAGATAAAGTGATGCAGGTAGTATTGCTTGAGCGAATTGCGAAATTAGGACAAATGGGCGACATTGTGACGGTCAAAGACGGTTATGCCCGTAACTTCTTATTGCCACAGGGGAAAGCTCTGCGTGCCAATAAACAAAATATGGAGCGCTTTGAGAGTGAGCGCGCCCAGCTTGAGGCTGATAATCTGAAATTGAAAACCGAAGCTGAAGCTGTCAAAGCAAAAATGGACGGTGAAAGTGTTATCATTATTCGCCAGTCAAGCGAAACAGGCCAGCTTTATGGTTCAGTCAACACACGCGATATTGCGACCAGCTACACAGAAGCCGGTTTTAGCCTTAATAAATCGCAAATTATTTTGGACGCACCCATCAAAGAGCTTGGCATTTACGATATTTCTGTTTCTCTTCACCCAGAAGTCGAAGCCAATGTAAAAATCAATGTTGCCCGCACGGAAGAAGAAGCTGAACTTCAGGCGCGCGGCGAAAGTGTGACAATTGAAGCTGAAGAAGAAGAAGCAGTTGAGATTGAAGAGGTTTTTGAAGAAGGCGTTGAGGTTTCTCTTGATGATGAGGCGCAAGCTGAAGAAACTGTCGAGGCCGCACCTGAAGAGACTGCAGAAGTAGCATCAGATGAAGAAGCTAGCGAAGAAGCATCAGAAGAAACGGAAGCTTAGGCGCTGACATTTATCGGAAAGCAAAAGTTTTCCCCATTATCCACAAGCTCTCGAACATAAAAATTCGAGAGCTTGTTTTTTTTGGGGCGTAAATTCACAAATTCTTGATACAAAGAATTTATGGATCCGCAAGTCACACAACTACCCTCAGCACAAGAAGATACATCTTATCGTTCTTTGCCCCACAATATAGAAGCCGAACAAGGCTTGCTGGGCGCATTGCTGGTCAATAATGATGTGATGGATAAGATTGAAGATTTTTTGCTGCCACGACACTTCTTCGACCCCGTGCATGGGCGTATTTTTGAAGCCGCCAGCAAATTCATCGCGCAGGGCAATGCCGCATCTCCTGTCACATTAAAAACCTATTTTGAACAAGATGAGGGCTTACAGCAGCTTGGCGGCACCCAATATTTATCGAAGCTTGCCAGCAATGCCACCACCATCATCAACGCTAAACAATATGGGCAAACCATTTATGACCTAGCCATTCGCCGCGAGCTGATTACGCTTGGCGAAAATATGGTCAACACCGCTTTTGATGCTGAAATTGATGAATCGCCCGATAAGCAGATTGAAACAGCAGAACAAGGCCTTTATGAAATCGCCGAAAAAGGCGCGCACCAATCAGGCTTTATGAATTTTCAGGAATCCCTATCAGGCGCGATTGAAATGGCTGAACGCGCTTATCAGCGAGACGGTCATTTATCAGGCCTTGCGTCAGGCCTCACCAAGCTCGACACTACTTTAGGTGGATTACAAGAAAGTGATTTGATTATTTTAGCAGGCCGCCCTGCTATGGGTAAAACCTCTCTTGCTACCAATATAGCTTTTAATATTGCCCGCAATTGCGCCCGCTCATATGCAGATGGCAATCTAGAAGAGCTGCCAAATGGGCAAACTGTGCCGCGTGATGGGGCGGTGGTGGCGTTTTTCTCGCTGGAAATGTCTGCCGAACAGCTTGCCACCCGTATCATTGCCGAACAAACCGAAATCTCGTCAGGGAATATTCGTAAAGGTGATATTTCAGAAGAGGAATATGGACGCTTATATAATGCCAGCAAGGAATTGCAGACTTTGCCGCTTTATATTGACCACACAGGGGCCATTCCTATTTCAACCCTCGCTGCGCGGGCGCGCCGCCTCAAAAGGCAGCATAATTTAGGCATGATTGTGGTTGATTATTTACAGCTTGTCCGCGCCTCAAATTCTTCAGGCTCTGATAATCGCGTGCAGGAAATCAGCACTGTGACGCAGGGGTTGAAGGCCCTTGCCAAAGAGCTGAATGTACCAATTGTGGCATTGTCCCAGCTTTCGCGTCAGGTTGAAAACCGTGATGACAAGCGCCCTCAACTTTCGGACTTGCGCGAATCGGGCTCGATTGAACAAGATGCTGATATTGTTATGTTTGTTTATCGTGAAGAATATTACATGATGAAAGAAGAGCCACAAATCGGCACTGAAGAACATCTCAGCTGGCAAGAACGCATGGAAAAAGTTCACGGCGTGGCAGAGCTTATCATCGGTAAAAACCGTCACGGGCCAACTGATAATATCAAGCTGGCTTTTGATGCCCGCGTCACCCGCTTCCGCGATTTAGCAGAAGATGAGTATTTGCCTGAAAGAATTGATGTCTGATAAGCAAAACCTTACACCTCGAAATGATCACGGTGAGTTGCACATCAGCCTCGCGGCTGTGCAGGCTAATTATCAATTCTATGCCGACCAAATTGAGCAAAGCAAAACGCAGAAAACAAAAATCGCGGCGGTTGTGAAAGCAGATGCCTATGGGCTAGGCATGGCGCAAATTGCCCCAGCTTTGGCGGCAAAAAACTGCCGGCATTTTTTTGTAGCGCAGGCGCAGGAAGGCGCGGCTCTGCGGTTAATCTTGGCAGATACGGCGCCAGAGGCCGACATATATGTGTTTAATGGCCTGAGCGAAGAGGCTGAACCCCTTTTTAAGACACATAATTTGCGCCCCTGCCTTAATTCTGTTGCCCAAGCCCATTCCGCATTAGCGGCAGGCATAACGGATTATGCTTTGTTTTTTGACACAGGCTTTAATCGCTTAGGGCTCACGGTTTCCGATATTGAAAATTTACCTAACGGGCTGCAACCGCAACTGATTATGAGCCATCTTGCTTGTGCTGATAATGCTGATCACCCGATGAATCAACAACAATTAGAGATGTTTCAAACCATCGCCCGTCATTTCCCTGATGTGCCTAAATGTCTGGCCAATTCAGCGGGTGTTTTGCTAGGGCCCGACTATCATTTCGATATGGTACGGGTTGGCATTGGCCTTTATGGTGGTTCGCCCACATCTGACGGCTTGAGCGCGGGCCAAAGCGTGGCCACCCTCACCGCCCCGATTTTGCAAATTAGAGAGGTCAAAAAAGGTCAAACAATTGGCTATGGCGCAGATTACACAGCCCAGCAAGACACACAAATTGCGATTTTAGGGCTTGGGTATGCTGATGGTTACCCACGCCGTTTAGGGCGCAGAAATGACCAGCTTTCGGGTTATGGTGATGTTGCTTATCAGGGCCAAATATGCCCGTTAATTGGCCGTGTATCTATGGATTTACTGGCCATAGATATATCGCATTTGGACACAATGCCGAAACCCGGCGATGCAGTGGAAATGCTTGGCAAAACAATTTTACTGGACCATCTTGCGCAACAGGCCGAAACAATTTCATATGAAGTGCTGACACAGCTTGGAAGCCGCTTCAAACGGGTTTATGATAAAAGCTGAATCAGCTACAGGACGCTTATGAACCCTATTGCAAAAATTGGCCAATTAACGCTTCG
Source organism: Parvibaculaceae bacterium (assembly GCA_965217015.1). Lineage (GTDB taxonomy): Bacteria > Pseudomonadota > Alphaproteobacteria > RS24 > RS24 > JAYQKL01. Next base: position 829,758 of record OZ244224.1, read on the forward strand.
TTTCATTGCGAGTGTTGGCACATTATCCATCTTTATCGCCCGCTCAAGCGTTGCGGTGGCGCGCCCGCCATATTATCTGCGGCTGGTGTTGCAGCAAATGCTGCGCATTGGCTATTTCTCACTGCCAGTTGTCGCCCTGACCTCTTTTTTCACAGGCGGCGTTCTGGCCTTACAAATTTATTATGGCGGCAATGAGTTCAACTCTGAAGTGATTGTGGCCAGCATTGTCGCGCTGGGCATCACCCGAGAGTTAGGGCCCGTCTTGGGTGGTCTCATGGTCGCGGGGCGTGTCAGTTCAGCCATAGCGGCTGAGATTGGTACCATGCGCGTAACCGAGCAAATTGATGCTTTAACAACGCTTTCAACAGACCCGTTCAAATATTTGGTCGCGCCGCGTGTGCTGGCGGCGATTTTATCCATGCCCTTATTGGTGCTGTTGGCCGATATTATCGGGGTGATGGGCGGCTTTGTTGTCAGCACGCAATTGCTCGATTTTAACGCTCCATTATATGTTCAAAACACCATTGATTTTATTGAATTTGACGATGTGAGTTCCGGTCTCATCAAGGCTTCTGTTTTTGGATATATCATCGCAATTATGGGCTGCTTTAATGGTTATTTCTCTGCTGGCGGCGCACAAGGCGTTGGGCGGGCCACCACCAATGCTGTGGTGAGCGCGTCTATCTTAATTTTATCGGCAAACTATATCATGACCTCGCTGTTTTTCTCCTCATGAGCCATCTATGACAAAAAAGAACCTCATCGAATTGTCGGGCGTTTATAAAAGCTTCGGGAAGAAAGAAGTTCTGAAAGGCATTGATTTGTCGATTGAAGAAGGCCAATCGGTTGTCGTGATTGGCGGGTCTGGGAGCGGCAAATCCGTTATGATGAAAACCATTTTGGGGCTACTCAAACCAGATACTGGCTCCATCAAGGTTAATGGCATTGAGACGACCGAATTAAACGAAGCGCACCAGCACGAAGTCAACAAACTGTTTGGCATGTTATTTCAAAACGGCGCTTTATTTGACAGCCTCACCATATGGGAAAATGTTGCCTTCGCCGCTATTCAAAACAATAAATGCTCAGAAGAAGAAGCGCGGCACATTGCCCGCGAGGCTCTGGAGCGCGTTGGTTTGGGGCCGGATTTACTCGACATGACACCCGCCGCGCTTTCTGGTGGCATGCATAAACGCGTGGGGCTGGCGCGTGCCATTGCTAATCGCCCTAAAATTTTATTTTTTGACGAGCCAACCACTGGCCTTGATCCGATTATGACCGATGTCATCAACCATCTTATCCGTGAATGTGTGCAGGATTTAGGCGCGTCCACCCTGACCATCACCCATGATATGTCTAGCGTGCGCGCCATTGCCGATAAGGTCGCTTTTTTATATTTGGGCAAAATTATCTGGCAAGGTGCCTTAGAAGATATGCAAGATAGCGATAATGCCTATTTGACCCAATTTGTGAATGGCGATGTTGAGGGGCCTATATTTGTGGAGGGAACGCAATAATGGCTCGTGTGCAAAACCAATATGTTTGCCAATCTTGCGGCGCTGTGACCAGCAAATGGAGCGGCAAATGCGAAAGCTGCAATGAATGGAATACATTGAGCGAAGAGAAATCGAGCGCCGCGCCGCCTTTGGGGCGCAACGCGAAATCAGGCAAATCAAAAGCCCAACGCATTGAACTAACATCATTATCTGGTGAAGCCGAGTCACCGCCGCGCAACACCACTGGTATTGATGAATTTGACCGCGTCATTGGTGGCGGATTTGTGCCGGGTTCGGCTATTTTGCTGGGCGGTGACCCAGGCATTGGTAAATCGACCATATTATTGCAAGCCGCCGCCGCGCTCGCCAATCAAGGCAAAGAGGTGATTTATATTTCAGGCGAAGAGGCCATTGCGCAATTGCGCATGCGTGCCAGTCGTCTGGGGTTAGCGGACGCACCCGTCAAACTTGGCGCGGAAACAAATGTTGCTGATATTGTAGCAACCTTAAAAAATGGCGCAAATGCCGATTTAGTGATTATTGATTCCATTCAAACCGTATGGTCACCAACCATTGAAAGCGCCCCCGGCACTGTTTCGCAAGTTCGGGCCGCCGCACAAGAGCTGATACATCACACCAAAGCCAGCGACACCGCATTGGTTTTGGTTGGGCATGTAACCAAAGAAGGCCAAATTGCGGGCCCGCGTGTTTTGGAACATATGGTCGATACTGTTGTCTATTTTGAAGGCGACAGAGGCCATAGTTTCCGAATTTTGCGCTCCGTCAAAAACCGTTTTGGCCCGACAGATGAAATCGGGGTTTTTGAAATGCGCGGCAGCGGTTTAGCTGAAGTTGCCAATCCCTCAGCTTTATTTTTAGAAGCCCGCGAAAAAAATGTGCCGGGCGCAGTCGTGTTTGCAGGCATAGAAGGCACGCGTCCGCTTTTAGTCGAAATTCAGGCGCTGGCCGCCCCCTCATCGCTGGCCACCCCAAGACGCGCCGTTGTCGGCTGGGACAATAATCGCCTGTCTATGATATTAGCCGTTTTAGAAGCGCGGTGTGGGATTAGCTTTGCTGGCCAAGATGTGTTTTTGAATGTAGCGGGGGGCTTGCGTATTTTTGAGCCTGCCGCAGACCTAGCTGTGGCGGCGGCACTGCTTTCTTCAATCAGCAATCAGGCCCTACCCTATGACCAAGCCGTGTTTGGTGAAATCAGCCTATCCGGCGCGGTACGACCCGTGGCTCAAACCGGCGCCCGCTTAAAAGAGGCCTCAAAATTGGGCTTCACCTCTGCGCTTGCCGCCTTGCCCGCCAATCATGAAAAATCCCCACTCAAAGTCACAGATATTGACGATTTGCGCCTTTTACTGACACGGCTTGGGTTACAAAATAATAAAAGCGAGACCTAAACCATGTCCGAGACCATGACAGCCAGCCTATCTCATCTTGATTTCATTATTCTCACCGTGATTATCATCTCTACGGTGATTTCGCTCATGCGCGGCTTCACCAAAGAAATGCTTTCCATTTTCGGTTGGCTTTTAGCAATTTACGGCACCGCTTTTTCACTGCCCTTAATGCGCCCCTACGCGCAGGATTATATTGCCCCAGACTGGCTTGCTGATGGTCTGGTAGTCGTTGTTACCTTTGTGCTGATTCTGGGTGTGTTTAGTTTGATTTCCAGTCGCTTTGCAAAAAAACTAAAAGAGAGCAGCATCGGGTTTATTGACCGCCTACTTGGCATTGTTTTTGGTGTCGCACGCGGGGTGTTAATTATCGTTTTTGCCTATTTTGTTATTTTATTATTGCTGCCGCTTGAAGACCACCCTGACTGGCTCAAAAAAGGCCAACTTATTGGTATAGTTCAGAAAATTACGCCATCTATTATGCAGATTGTTCCGATGGATAATTTTTCAGACCGCGTGCCGGAGATTGAAAGCGACCTAAAATTACCCAGTAATGACAATTTATTAAACTCAACCACTGACAAATTGGAAAGTTCAGGCTATAAGCAAGATATGCAAGAGAATGTGCAAAAACTTTTGCGCCAGTTTGACGAGTAACAGGCAGGATTAGATTGACTGACCTCACGCAAGACGACTTTGAAGGTGACACATTACGCGAAGAATGCGGCGTGTTTGGGATATATAACCACCCTGACGCCGCCGCTTTGACAGCTTTAGGCTTGCATGCGCTCCAACATCGCGGGCAAGAGGCCGCTGGCATTGTGTCATTTGATGGCCAGCAATTTAATTCCGAACGCCGCTTGGGATTGGTCAGTGAAAACTTCACCAAAGCCAATATTATTGACCGGCTAGAAGGTCGCGCCGCCATAGGCCATGTCAGATACTCCACAACAGGTGATACGATTTTGCGTAATGTGCAGCCACTTTTTGCAGATTTAGCAGGCGGTGGTTTTGCCTGCGCGCATAATGGTAATTTGACCAATGCCCTCACCCTGCGTAATGAGTTGGTGAAACGCGGGGCGATATTCCAGTCGACCTCAGACACAGAAACGATTTTACAATTGGTCGCCCGCTCGAAAAGGCGGCAAACTGTTGACCGCTTAATTGATGCACTTTTCCAAATACAAGGCGCATATAGTCTGGTGGTGCTGACCAATAAAAAGCTCATTGGCGCGCGTGACCCGCTGGGTATTCGCCCACTGGTTTTGGGCGATTTGGACGGCTCACCAGTGCTGGCCTCTGAAACCTGCGCGCTTGATATTATTGGCGCACGCTTTGTGCGTGAAATTGAAAATGGCGAAATTGTTGTGATAACGGAAAATGGCATACGCAGCGTGAAACCATTTCCGAAAATCGCGCCGCGCCCTTGTATATTTGAATATATTTATTTCTCCCGCCCCGACTCACTTCTTGATGGCCGCAGCATTTATGATTGCCGCAAAAACTTTGGGCGGGTGCTGGCTGAAGAAAGCGGCGTGGACGCAGATGTGGTCATACCTGTGCCAGATAGCGGTGTGCCAGCCGCCTTGGGTTATGCCGAGAAAGCCAATATTCCCTTTGAGCTAGGCATTATTCGCAATCATTATGTCGGACGGACCTTTATTGAGCCCACACAAGCGGTGCGCCAATTAGGTGTGAAACGCAAGCATAACCCTAATAAGGCGCATGTGGCGGGCAAGCGCGTGGTGTTGATTGATGACTCGATTGTACGCGGCACAACCTCGGTTAAAATTGTTGAGATGATGCGTGAGGCAGGCGCAACAGAAGTGCATATGCGCATTGCGTCACCGCCCATCACCCACCCTGATTTTTACGGCATTGACACGCCAGATAAAGAGCAATTGCTTGCTGCCACCCATAATCTCGAAGAAATGCGCGCCTATATTGGTGCCGATAGTCTGGCATTTTTAACTGTTGATGGGGTTTATCGGGCGATGGGACATCTTCAAGGCCGTAACCCTGATCAGCCGCAATATACAGATCATTGCTTTACTGGTGACTACCCAACCCCATTGGCTGACCAGTCCGGCAGTGAAAAAGTCCAACAACTCTCTCTCCTTAAAGAAAAATCAGAATAAAAGGGCAAGCAAGTGAGTGCCGGGCAAACACAGCGTATTTCTTTAGTGACTGGGGCGAGTCGCGGCATTGGTCGTGCCGTTGCTTTGGCGCTGGCCGCCAAAGGAGATCATGTGCTGCTGCTGGCACGCGATGCGGATAATTTAGCTTCTGTTTATGACGAAATCATCGCTTTGGGTGGGCAAGCCACTGGCATTCCTTTAGATGTGACAGATTATGCAGGTTTAGACCGGCTTGGGGCGGTCATTGCTGAAAAATGGGGGCGACTTGATGTGTTGGTTGGTAATGCCGCATTGTTAGGCCCTATGACACCTGTGTCCCATATCCCGCCAGATGAGTTTGACAAGCTGATGGCGGTCAATGTGACAGCAAATGCGCGGCTTATCCGCACTTTAGAGCCTTTATTGCTGGCGTCACCAGCTGGGCGAGCGGTATTTGTGACATCTGGTGTCGCCGATAGCGCGAAACCGTTTTGGGGCGGCTATGCCACCTCTAAAGCCGCGTTGAATACTTTGGTAAGATGTTGGGCGCATGAGCAAAAAGAAACCAATCTTAAAGCGAATCTGCTTTCGCCAGGCCCTGTGCGCACGGCGATGCGCGCCAAAGCCATGCCAGGTGAAGACCCATCAAGCCTGCCGCGAGCTGAAGATATCGCGCCTTTATTTGTTAAGATGCTTTCCCCTGATTGGCAGGAGACGGGGCAGATTGTTGACTATCGTCAGATGGCTGACTAAGGCAAGCATTGATAATATCCCGACAGAGCCAGCGCGCCCCTTTAGAGGACGCTTCGATAGAAATTTCCTGCACCTTGCCCTTGTCCAACCACACCCCAACACGGCAAGCGCGTTGTTTAACATCAAAGCGGTCCATATGGCTTAAAGCACCTGTATCATGAAAACAGCGATAGCCGTAATAAGGCCATCCACATGTCGCATAATGATAGGGGTAAAACTCGCGCTCAATGCGGGTGGTGACATTTTGATACCCAAGCACTTGCCGGCCCTCTTCCAAGTCAACGCTGGTATCAGGCAGCCCAGCACAAGCAATAATATCCGCCGCTGTTTTACCTCGCAATTCGGTTCCCGCGCGTTGGAAAAGAGCGTCAATTTCAGCATCTGACATCAGACTTGAACAAGCACTTAAAGAAAGGCTGGCAAACATAAGTGTCAGTATTGGCAAAAATTTCGAAAGTTTAATAATCTTTTTCATTCTCATGCCTAAATCATAGCCCTAAAAATGAAATTTGTGAAGTCTGCTGGCCAAAGCGCATCTCAACCAAGCGAATTAAAAAGAACAAGCCAAGAGAAAAGGCCAAAAAAGAATGGCCAAAAAGAAAAGGGGGTAGTTGCCCGCCCCCTTTTTAAAAAAGCACACCTATAAAATTTATTTTTTACGTGCGGGTGCTTTTTTCTTAGCGGCTGGTCTCTTCTTCGCTGCGGGCTTTTTCTTGGCAACAGCCTTCTTAACCGCAGGCTTTTTCTTAGCAACAGCCTTCTTCTTCGCTGCGGGCTTTTTCTTGGCGACAGCCTTCTTCTTAACCGCAGGCTTTTTCTTCGCAACAGCCTTCTTCTTAGCCGCGGGCTTTTTCTTCGCAACAGCCTTTTTCTTAGCCGCAGGCTTCTTCTTCGCCGCGGGCTTTTTCTTCGCCGCAGGCTTCTTCTTCGCCGCAGGCTTTGCTGCCGTGCGAATGCCAGTGCCGCCACTTGAAAGCACAAATCCGGCAAGCTTATAAGCATCGCTCATAGTGGGTTTTTTACTTCCTGAAAGAACTTTAACCGCAAGTGAAAACAATTCTTGGCTAGGTTTCGTTATCGCCATTTTTCTTCTCCATTGTCTCCTGTCGTAACTCGCGCTACAGACAAATTATTGGGGGAACGATAAAAAAATGGACGCAAAAAAAATAAAGACTTTTTCTTGTTACTTAAAGATTACGATAGGTAGGGTTCACAAAATTGCAAGCCAAAATTTAGAAATTATTTTTTATCTGCATAAGGGTTTTTACCCTTACGAATAAAAAACCGAATGGGCGTGCCAGCTAAATTAAAAGTTTCACGCAGTGAATTCGTCAAATAACGAATATATGAATCTGGCACAGCATGACCTCTGCTTGAAAAAGCAACAAAAGTCGGTGGGCGAGATTTTGCTTGGGTAACATAACGCAATCGCACCGGACGCCCTTTATCCGCAGGCGGGTGATGCTTGGCGACAGTTGCTTCCAGCCATTTATTCAGCTTGGCAGTCCCGATGCGCGCATTCCAAATTTCTTGCTGCTTGGCGATGGCTGGCATTAATGTTTCAATCCCTTTTCCAGATTTGGCGGAAACAGTCAGCACCGGCACACCTTTTAAGCGCGGCAACGCAAATTCCAGCTTGTCGCGCACAATTTCACGCACTTCTTTGCGGTCAATTTTTAAGTCCCATTTATTTATGGCAATAATGAGCGCCCGCCCCTCGCGCTCTACTAAATCGGCAAGCTGGATATCTTGCTTATCAAATGGCGTTTCAGCATCAATGAGCAATATAACCACTTCCGCAAATTTGACCGCGCGCAAGCCATCAGCCACTGATAATTTTTCAAGCTTTTCTGTGACCCGAGATTTACGGCGCACACCCGCCGTATCCCATAATTTTATTTTGCGCTCAACCGGCCCGTCTGATGTTTTTTGCGTCCACGACCAAGACACGCCGATTGAGTCGCGTGTGATGCCCGCCTCCGGGCCTGTGAGCAAACGGTCTTCGCCAAGCAATTTATTGATAAGAGTTGATTTCCCCGCATTTGGCCGCCCCAAAATGGCAACGCGCAATGGCTTTTCCAAATCCAGCGTGAAGGGGGCGTCAGGGTCAAAATCCTCTTCTTCCTCCTCCTCATACGCCTCTGCTTCAGGGTGCGCGGCAATGGCATCTTTCACAAGCTGATATAAATCGCCCATGCCATGCCCGTGTTCGGCAGATAAACCAATCGGGTCACCAAGCCCTAATTCATAGGCCTCTAAAAAACCAGCCTCAGCGGCATTACCCTCATATTTATTGGCGGCCAAAATGATAGGCTTTGTTGTGCGCCGAATTAAATCAGCAAAAAACCGGTCTTCGGGAATAATCCCCAATCGCGCATCTGTGAGCATCAGTATCATATCGGCTTGGGCCATTGCCAATTCAGTCTGTTGGCGCATACGCGCTTCTAAAGACCCTTTGGGCGCATCTTCAAGGCCGGCAGTGTCAATAATATTAAATCGCAACTCACCGAGCTTCGCCTCACCTTCGCGGCGGTCACGCGTCACCCCTGGCCTATCATCAACCAGCGCCACGCGCTTGCCGGTAAGGCGGTTAAACAGGGTTGATTTCCCAACATTGGGGCGCCCAACAATGGCTAATGTAAAAGTCATAATGTTCTTTATTAACGTCTATCGATAAGCGATTAAACGCCCATCATCGGATAAAATATAAAGTGTCTCACGCGCCACGACTGGGGTCACATTCACTGGATCCCCAACATCAATTTTACTGAGAACCTCACCTGTATAAGGTGACAATGAAACAACCTCGCCAAGGCTAGAGGCCAATATCAAGCGGTCAGTGGCCAGCACAGGGCCTGACCAGCTTATGGGGTCATCAAAATCACCATCTTCATATTTCTCAAGTTGCTTGACCCAGCGCACCCTGCCTTGATTGCGTGTTAGGCAAACCACTTCCGCATCAACTGTCACCAAATAAATATTATCACCAGCAACCCAAGGGGTTTCGATTGAGGTAAATTCAGACATCCAAACGCGCTCGCCTGTGCGAATATCAATCGACACCATGCGCCCGCCATGCGAAACAGCAAAGACGCGGTCTCGGTCAATGACCGGACGCCCGATAATCGGATTAAGGTCTGAAAGCGGCGTCAACTGCCCCGTGCGCGTCAGGCTATCGGACCAGTTCACCGTGCCATTGCTGGTGCGCATGGCTAAAATTTCACCTGATGAAAAACCCGCAATCACCAAATCACCCGCAACAGCTGGGCTGGTGCCAGATAGAATTGTGGCCGGCTCTAAAATAGCGACCTGGCTCCATAAACGCCCACCATCTTCGGTTGAAAACACCTGTAATTGGTTGTCATGGCTAATCGCAAAAATACGGCCATTTGATACAGTTGGCGCGGTACGAAATGGAATTGGGGTCTGCACGCGCCAGACAATTTCGCCAGATGCCGCGTCAATAGACATCACTTCGCCAAAGCCAGTCACTGCATAAATAAAACCGTTTTCATAGGCAATGCCGCCACCAAAGCCGTCTTCAATCTCACTCTTGCGCGGCGCGAGTTTTTGCCGCCATAAGCGTTTGCCGGTTTCTGCATTTGCGGCCACTAGGCGCAAATCAGCCCCAAGCGCAAAGATTTTATCTTCTGCAATAATTGGCGGCACGGTGATTTTGATATCCCGCGAGCTGCCCGAAACCATAGACACGCTAAAGCTGCGTTTAATGCTTTCGCCAAGCTCTAAATGATGAGCCACATTATCGGCAAACCCGCCTGGCTGGGTCCATGTGTCATTCACATATGGGCGGGGCAAAATAATTTTTTGCCCCAATAAGCGTGGGTCGGCCTCTAAACGGCGCTCAAAACTCAATACCGAAATCCGTTCTCCATCGACTTTCTTTTTGGTGTCCTCTTCATCGTCACCACCAAACCAACCACAGGCGGTCAGGCTTGTCGCAAGACATGTCAGGAGGATATTTCGATATAAATTTTTGGCACGCATTCTATTTCTCCAGACCGAATTATTTATCGCCTTCGAGCAAATATGAGTCTAACGACTTATCTAAGACTGTAAAACGAATTTGCATTTGCGGGGATAATTCGGCGTCCGCCAATGCGGTTTTAACAAAAGTGCTGGCTTGAAGGTAATTGCCAGTTTGGAAATGGCTTAAGGCCATCATTTCACGCGCTGCATGGCGAAACGGGTTTTGCGCATTTAACATTTCCCGCAATCGCGTTTCTAACGCCTCTGGCTTGTAGCTTTCAAGCAAAAGAGCCGCAGAGGCAAGGCTGACAAAGTCACGCATAGCCTGCGGAATATCACGGCGCGCACTCATTGCATCATAAAGCAATACAGCCTCATCTGGTTGGTTGTTTTCAACCAGAAGTTTAGCCCGCCGTAAATCGGCTAACACGCCATAAGACGCAGAAGAAGTTTCTGAAAAATTCGCTAGGCTTTCAATTTGAATACCAATATCCGCCCCATCAATATCGGCAAGCATGGTTTCATAAGCCGCAGAAGCTTGCTCGTTTTTACCTGTCGTATAAGCGTTCCAAGCTGACGAGCCAGCGATAAACAAAACAACAGCCAAAGCGAAACCAATGACATAAATCCCGTAACGCTCCCAAACCTGACGCAATCTGTCCTGTCTTAACTCAGCATTAATTTCGTCAAAAATATCAGCCACTTTTTGCTCCCAGTGAATTTTAATTTCGTTTCTTTATTTGCTCAAACTACCAGCATGCAGGGCTTTTAGGCAATCCGTTTCAGGGCAAATAACATAAAAAAAACAGTTTTTTATGATTTTTTCTTCATTCCATATGTATGTTCTTTGGCGGGGAACTCACGCGCACGCACCGCTTGCGCATAAGCTTCGGCTGCTGACGCAATATGCGCGCCCAAATCGGCAAATTCTTTCACAAATTTCGGAATTTGCGGCGATAGTCCAAGCATGTCCTCTGATACCAAAACCTGACCATCGCAATTTTGTGAGGCACCAATCCCAATGGTTGGAATGGTGAGCTGCGCGGTAATTTTATCGGCCAATTCTGCAGCCATACCTTCAAGCACAACAGCAAACGCGCCCGCCTCCTGCACAGCCAGCGCATCATCTATCAAATCCGCCCACTGATCCTCTGTACGCCCTTGCGCTTTGAAGCCACCCATCACATTCACGCTTTGGGGTGTCAGGCCAATATGCGCCATGACCGGAATGCCGCGCTGATGCAAATATTTGACGCTCGGTGCCATGCGTGTGCCACCTTCAATCTTCACCGCCTGACAGCCGGTTTCCTTCATCACCCGCGAGGCGTTGCGAAACGCCACTTCAGGGCTTTCTTCATAAGAGCCAAAGGGCATATCAACGACCACCAATGCTTTACGCGAGCCACGCATCACGGCTGCGCCATGTGCAATCATCATATCAAGCGTCACGCCCAATGTGCTTTCCATGCCATACATGACCATGCCAAGGCTGTCACCAACCAGCAATAAATCCACATGCGGGTCGAGCAACCCCGCCGTATGGGCGTGATAAGCCGTGAGACACACAATCGGCGCGCCGCCATTTTGTTTGCGCGAGGCCAGCTCTGGTACAGTTATGCGGCCCTTAAAAGATTTTGCTTGAACAGACATCAGACCCTTCCAATTTTGCCTGATTAAAAATTGCCGTGAAAATAGCCTATCAAGCGCGTCAAATCAATGTTTAGCTACGAAATACCCGTTGTACGCCGTAAAACATCGAGGAAAATTTCACCGCCATTTAGGGGCGCGATTTCAATCTTCATCAACCGCCCTTTATAGGTTTCAACAATAATAATATCCCCAATCAGACCCGCATCTTCATGGTCAATACGCGCTATATTTTCCAGCGCAATCCGCGTGTTGCGGCCATCAAAATGCGAAATAAGATGCTGGTTGGTAATGATAGCCGAACGCGAATTATCAAGCGAAATGGTGATGTCATAATACGCAATCACCTCTTCCCCAGCGCCAAGTATCGCGTTTTCGTCAATATATTCCTGAACCGAAAGCGGCAATTCATTGCCCAATAAAACACCGCCTGGATTATCCAAATCACAGGCCGCTAAAAATAACCCTAAAAAAGCCACCGCAATAAATTTTTTCATCATCAACTCCTACTCTATGACGAGCCTAGCAAATTGCGGCGGCAAATCAATTGAATAACCGGCTGATGGAAAGCAATAGAAAGCAATAGAAAGTGATGGGGGGGGCAATACGATAAAACGAGCTATTTTTGCGCCACAATATAGGTCAGCATTTCAACCACTTGCTCGGCAGTTGTCGCCCATGCCATAGCGGCGGCGTCCACTTCTTTAAGCGGGTGAATAATATCCGCCTCATGCAAAGTGATATAAGGCGTACCCAAAGCCGCGCAATAACCGGCATCAAAAGCCGCGTTCCACTGCTTATATTTGTCGCCAAAACGCACAACCGCCACATCGCATTGCTCAATCAGTGTTTTTATCCGAATGGCGTTCACTTTGGCGGATTTATGGTCGCGCCAAAACGGGTTATCTTCCGCGCCCAGCAAATCGCCTGCCGCATCGCTGGCTTCATGATTGGTCACCGCAGAGGTAAACTGAATATCAAGCTGATTGCGCGCACACCCCTGCTCAATTTGGTCGCGCCAATCTGTATGAATCTCACCTGAAAGATAAACGGTTAATTGTGTCATAAATCTAATGCCTTAATCTCGTGTTAAAACTATTCCCACTCAATGGTGCCGGGTGGTTTAGAGGTTACATCATAGACCACGCGGTTAATGCCGCGCACTTCATTGATGATGCGGGTGGACACGCGGCCTAAAAACTCATGGCTATAGGGATAATAATCAGCCGTCATACCATCTGTCGAGGTGACCGCGCGCAACGCACACACATAGTCATAGGTGCGGCTATCGCCCATCACCCCAACTGTGCGCACTGGCAAGAGAACCGCAAAGGCCTGCCAAATCTCATCATAAAGCCCAGCATTGCGAATTTCTTCAAGGTAAATTTTATCGGCCTTGCGCAAGATATCCAGCTTTTCGCCTGTAATTTCGCCCGGAATACGAATCGCCAATCCAGGCCCTGGAAACGGGTGACGCCCGACAAAAGCTTCTGGCAAGCCCAGCTCACGGCCCAGCGCGCGCACCTCATCTTTAAACAGCTCGCGCAAAGGTTCGACCAAATCCATTTTCATACGCTCAGGCAAACCGCCAACATTATGATGACTTTTAATGGTGACAGAAGGCCCACCGGTAAATGACACACTTTCAATCACATCAGGATAAAGCGTGCCTTGCGCCAAAAAGTCTGCGCCCCCAACCGCGCTGGCTTCAGCTTCAAACACATCAATAAAAGTCGCGCCAATGATTTTACGCTTCTGCTCAGGGTCACTCACCCCGTCAAGCTTGCCCAAAAACAAATCAGACGCATCTTTATGCACCAAATTGATATTATAATGGTCTCTAAAAAGCGTGACGACTTCCTCGCTTTCGCCCGCCCGCATCATGCCTGTATCGACATAAACACATGTGAGCTGGTCGCCTATCGCCTCATGTAGCAAAACCGCGACAACTGAGCTATCCACACCACCAGACAGCCCGCAAATCACACGCCCACTACCAACTTGCGCACGCACTTTTTCAAGCGCGCTATCCTTGAAAGCCGCCATCGTCCAGTCGCCCTGACAACCAGCAATTTTATGGGTGAAGTTTTGCAACATTTTCGCGCCATCAGGCGTATGCACAACTTCTGGGTGAAATTGCACGGCATAAATTTTACGGCTCTCATCTGCTATTGCTGCGCATGGGGCGTTTTCACTAACCGCAACAACCTCAAAACCTTGTGGGATTTGGGTCACGCGGTCACCATGGCTCATCCAAACCTGAATGCCCTCGCCCGTATCCTGAATGCCCTCAAATAAAGCGCAATCTTGGGTGAGCGATAACATGGCACGCCCAAACTCGCGATGGTCAGAAGTTTCAACCGCGCCGCCCAATTGCGAGCAAAGTGTTTGCTGACCATAACAAATACCCAGCATCGGCAGGCCGCTATTCAAAATATTTTCCGCCACACGCGGCGTCCCAATATCCGCAACACTGTTTGGCCCGCCAGAAAGAATGACAGCTTTTGGCGCGAATGTTTCAAAAACCTCTTCTGCCTTTTGGAAAGGAACAATCTCGCAATACACACCCGACTCTCGCACCCGCCGCGCAATAAGCTGGGTCACCTGACTTCCAAAATCGACAACGAGAATACGATCCATCAACAACTATTCCTTTTCACTCTCACGATTTTCTTCCAGCTTTTCAGAAACTGGTTTTGCCTCTTTTGGCATAGTTTCTTGCGCTTTCAAGACATCAATATCAGCCAGAAGCAAACTCACCTGCTCACATTCACCGCACAGAGTTTTCAAGCGCGCCAAACGCTTTTCTGCTTCTTCCAAATTTTCTAATTTTGTCGCCGCCTGACCGGCCCAAAAAACAGCTTGCAAATTATCCGGCTCAATTGCCAGCGCAATATCCATCAAACGCAAAGCCTCGTCAGGATTATCAAGCTGGCTTTGCACAAACCCTTTTAACGCAAAAGCGGGGGCATTGGCCGGGTCTGCAAGCAAAGATTGGGTTAGCAATTCATCGGCCTCGTTAAATTTTTCATCGTCAACCATGCTGCGCGCAGAGGCCAATATCACATTGGAAAGGCGTTCATTGACAAGGGTCGCAGCCAATGTCGGCAAAGGCGCCAACGGGCTGATAAACAGGCCAAGAATAAGAATAAAAATTTGTGGTTTATGAAACATAAAAACTCTCTTAACGCGCCCGAACCGTTTAACTGGAGCCCGAACCTTTGTAATTTGGCGCCTCACGCGTAATCACCACATCATGCACATGGCTTTCCCGCAAGGACGCAGAAGTCATTTTGACAAATTCGGCACGCTGGTGAAAGTCCTCAATCGTAGCCGAGCCTGTATAGCCCATCGCTGCGCGCAACCCACCAATAAGCTGATGAATAACCTCGCTCACATCACCTTTGAACGGGATTTGTCCTTCAATACCCTCTGGCACAAGCTTCATATCGTCTGTGATATCTTGTTGGAAATAGCGGTCAGCCGAGCCACGCGCCATCGCCCCAACCGAGCCCATACCGCGATAGGCCTTATAAGACCGACCTTGATATAAAAACACATCACCCGGTGCTTCAGTTGTGCCAGCCAGCAAAGAGCCAACCATCACCGCCGATGCGCCCGCCGCGATGGCCTTAGCCAAATCACCGGAATATTTAATCCCGCCATCAGCAATAATCGGCACACCCGCTTTTTGCGCCGCTTCAACCGCATCAATCACCGCCGTTAATTGCGGCACACCCACACCCGCGACAACCCGCGTGGTGCATATTGAACCCGGCCCAATGCCGACTTTCACCGCATCTGCACCCGCATCAATTAACGCCTTTGTGCCAGCTGCTGTAGCAACATTACCCGCCACAACCTGCACTTCACTATTATATTTCTTCAGCCGCTCAACCGCCTGCAACACCTGCACAGAATGGCCATGCGCGGTATCAATCACCAGCAAATCAACTTCGGCATCTATCAAAGCCTGACAGCGCTCAAACCCTTTATCACCAACTGTTGAGGCCGCCGCAATACGCAACCGCCCTTGCGGATCTTTGGCAGCGTTTGGGTGCAATTGCGCCTTTTCCATATCTTTAACGGTTACCAACCCGACACAATGATAAGCATCATCAACCACCAGCAATTTTTCGATGCGGTTTTGATGTAATAATTTTTGCGCCTCTTCTTGGCTCACGGCTTCCTTAACTGTGACAAGATTGTCTTTGGTCATGAGCTCCGACACAGGTTGGTTTGCATTACGGGCAAACCGAACATCTCGGTTGGTCACAATGCCGACCAGCTTGCCATTGGCCTCCGTAACCGGAATACCTGAGATGTTATGCTCTTTCATGAGAGACAGAGCTTCGGATAATTTCGCATTTGGCGAAACAGTGACCGGATTAACAACCATGCCGCTTTCAAATTTTTTGACTTTGCGCACCTCGGCGGCTTGTTCTTCAATGGTCAGGTTACGGTGCAAAACACCGATGCCACCCGCTTGTGCCATCGCAATCGCCAGCTCCGCTTCTGTTACTGTATCCATCGCGGCAGAAAGCAAGGGAATACCAAGCGATATTGTTTTTGTGATTTGGGTTTTTGTATCTGCCTGTGACGGCAAAACGTTCGATTCTGCTGGTTGCAGAAGAACATCATCAAATGTGAGCGCTTCGCGGAACATATGTCAAACTCCGATATGTTGAGCCTGCTCAAATTGCAAGCTAGTTTGACGCCATCTCTTACCACTTTTTTAGGGTAATAGGCAAAGATTTATTCACGGAAAATAAAACTAATCGCCCACCCTAGCTAACTCACTGAAAAATATATTATATTTATCCGCGAAAACCCGTTGCAATGACATAAAGCTCAACCGATTCTTTGCGACTCGCTTTCGGCTTCATATGAACGACTCGGGTAAAGTTTTTCTTCAGCTCCTCAAGCAACTCACCCGTTGCCCCGCCTTGAAAAACTTTGGCGCAAAAATGCCCGCCCGGTTTCAAACTTTCAAAGGCAAACCAAGCCGCCGCCTCAGCAAGGGCAATGGTGCGCAAATGGTCGGTTTTACGATGCCCTGTCACATTCGCCGCCATATCCGATAAAACAGTATCAATCTCCGCGCCCGCCATATCCGTCATCAATTGTGGCGCGGCGTCGTCTAAAAAATCCATTTTCAAAAAAGTGCTGCCCTGCACAGGCTCAATATCCAGCAAATCAATGCCAAAAACAAAACCCTGACCAGTCAGCGCTTTGGTGCGTTCAACCGCGACCTGTAGCCAGCCGCCGGGCGCGCACCCCAAATCCACAACGCGATAGCCGGGCTTTAATAGCTCAAACCGGTCATCTATTTCTGTTAATTTATAAGCGGCACGCGAACGGTAACCCTCTTTTTGGGCTTGCTCAACATAGGGGTCATTAAGCTGTCTTTGTAGCCAGCGCGTTGAAGAAATTTTGCGCCCGCGTGCGGTTTTAACGCGGGTTTTTATCCGTCCTTTGCGTCCACCTTCAGTTTCTTTGCTCATTGCCGCCTCCCCTATGCAGGTTTTTATAAGGCCGTTTGCGGTTCTTTTTATTATGAAACTTGCGCTTCCTCTGGTCTTTTCGAATGAGCCGCAACAAAATGCCTTCGCGCAACCCTCTGTCTGCGACCTTTATCACGGGCACAGGATAAAATTGCATAAAAGCTTCCAACACAGCGCAGCCAGACAACACAAGGTCTGCGCGCTCAGGGCCAATACAGGCTTGATTCACCAATTGCGCATGTGTCATGGCGACCAAACGCTTGATAACATCTTTCACCGCATTGGCCGAAACCGTGCGCCCATCAACTTTATTGCGGTCATAATATTTCAGACCAAGCTGGATAGCGATAAGCGTGGTGACAGTGCCAGAAGTGCCGATAATCTGCACTTGTCGCAGGTCTTGCAAATCCTGCTCAGCAATAAAATCTTTCATTTCCTGCGCACAATCATCTCGCATTTGGCGATAAATCTCTGGTGTCAATTGCGTGGCATCATAACGCTCGCTTAAGCGGACGACCCCAATTGGGAAACTTTTGGTTTCTTTTAACTCAAATCGCCCACGCTCAAGCCGCAAATAGGTAATTTCCGTGCTGCCACCGCCAATATCCAACACAATCACATTGCGGCGTTTGCGGTCAAACAAAGAGCCACAGCTGACAGAGGCAAGTTCAGCTTCATCGCGCGCGCCAATAATTTCAAACCGCAAGCGTGTTTCTTTTTCAACCCTCTCAATAAAAGCCCGCCCATTGGTTGCGTTCCGGCAAGCCTCTGTCGCCACACAGCGCACCCGCGCAACATCAAGCTTACGAATTTTGCCAGCACAGACGCGCAAAGCCGCCAATGCTCTTTCAATCGCCGCTTCGCTCAGCTCACCTGTGGCGTCTAAGCCTTCTCCAAGCCGAACAATGCGCGAAAACGAGTCGACAACCCGAAACCCATCCTTATCGGGCGCGACAATCAGCAAGCGACAATTATTGGTGCCCAAATCAATAGCTGCATAAAGCTTTTCAGCTTCTGGCTTTTTGGAGCCCTCATTGCTGTGCGATTGACGATTTTCAGTTTTGGTAAAACGCGCAGGCTTATGCTTATTTGTTTTGAATTTATGACGAGAAGGTCTCGGCTCGCCCGTTCGCTCTCGTTGATTTTCAGGTGCAGGGGTATCGCCCTGCATATGGTTTGTCTTGTCCATGCGCACAAGCTCCGTATGTCTCTAGCACCCTAAAAGGGGATCGGTTTTTCACCGCTTATGTCAATTTAGCCATAAATTCAGCGAAATGGCTATCATTATCGTCATTCTGCGCGCTGAAAATGCCTTTATCGGGTGAAATATAATGAAATATGGTATAAACTTGTTATTCCCCCTCGTATTTTTGAAAATAATCCATATATATAGACTTGTTAGAGCCTATTGTATTTTACAATTATTTGGGCAGGCTGAATTGAAATAATGACCAAACTTTTTGACTATCTTAATCGTTACGCTTTTTTCCGCGCTCTACCTGACCGCGCCAAGCTCGCTGTCCTATGTTCCATAGTGGTCTTTTTATGGATTGTAAGTGGCGTAATTTTGCCGTCTGGTCCAGCCCGTGAAATTCCTGACACAATCGCTGAACGCAATCGCAATAGCGATAATCTTGTGGTGCAAACGCGCCCCTTCTCCCCGAGTTTTAAAACGCAAAAAATTATTTTACGCGGTTCGACAGAGGCAGACCGCGCCGTGCAACTCGCCGCGCAAACATCAGGAACCATTATTGATATCCCAGCCGAAAAGGGCAACGCTGTCAAAGCGGGGGATATAATTTGCCAAATTGACATTGACGCCCGTCAGGCGCAATTAGAAGAAGCTGAAGCCCTGATGCGCGCGCGCGAGATAGATTATAAAGCAGCGCAAACGCTTGTCGAGAAAGGGCATTTCTCTTTAAGTCGCGCCGCCGCCGCCAAAGCTGCCTATGACACAGCCGTGGCTTTACATAAACAACGCAAAGTTGAACTGGAACGCACCCATATCCGCGCCCCTTTTGATGGCATTTTTGACACCCAGCCACTCGAAATTGGCGATTTTATCAGCATAGGACAAAGCTGCGGCACATTGATTGATAAAGACCCGTTACTGGTTGTGGCGCAGATTTCTGAAAAACAAATCAGTGCGCTAGAAGCCGGCGCCAAAGCCAGTGTTTCGCTTGTGACAGGCGAAGAAATTGAAGGCAAACTTACTTATATTGCCGAGAAAGCTGACCCGCGCACCCGTACTTTTATGATTGAAGTTGAGCTGCCTAACGCAGACAATCAATTGCGCGACGGCGTGAGTGCTGAGGTGACGCTCACCGGCAAGCAACGCGAAGCGCATCTTATTCCGCATGGCATTATTTCACTAAACACTGATGGCCGCATCGGGGTGAACACAGTTGTCAATGGCACGGTGAAATTCGTTCCAGTTGAGGTGATGTCCGATGATTTAACGGGTCTGTTTGTGCAGGGCCTTGAAGGCAAAGTTGATATTATTGTGGTGGGCCAAAATTTTGTAAAAGACGGGCAACTGGTTAAAGTAGATAAGCTGGACCCACTTCCAGAGCTGGCTTCGCAAAATTAGGGTAAAGCTGGGCATGAAAAATTTCATTCTTTTTTGCATCTCCCGCGCCCGTGTGGTGTTGACGATTCTTGCGGCCATTTTAATTGGTGGCATTGTTTCAATGTTCACCATTCCCAAGCAAAGCGACCCGGATATTCCAATTCCGTTTGTTTATGTTTCGGTCATTTATCCGGGCATTTCGCCCGAAGACGCGGAACGCCTCATTACCAAGCCACTAGAAGTTGAGCTGCAACAAGTTGAAGGGCTGGTTCAAATTTATGGTTTCGGGGCGCAAAATTATGGCGCAGTGCTGGTTGAGTTTGAGGTGAACCATAATATTGATAACGCATTGGCAGATGTGCGCGCTCTTGTTGACCAAGCCAAACAAGAATTCCCTGAAGATGCAGAAGAGCCGATTGTCAAAGAAATCATCGCCACTTCTTTTCCGGCTCTTTTTGTGACGCTTTATGGCGATGTCAAAGAAAGAGAACTCATTAACCGCGCACAGGATTTAAGCGATGCCATACAATCGTTGAACACAGTTCTGGAGACCTCAATTTTAGGTGACCGCGAAGAATTGCTTGAGGTGATAGTTGACCCCGTCAAAATGGAAAATTATCAAATCACCCATGAAGATTTGTTCAATGTTATTCGTGCCAATAACCGCGTCATTCCAGCCGGAGAAATTGATACTGGATTAGGGCGGTATACGATTTCTGTGCCAGGGCTTTTTCAATCGCGCGAGGATATCAGCTCACTGCCTGTGCGGGTCAGCGGAAATGCTGTTGTCACACTGGCCGATATTGCCGAAATTCGCCGCACCTATAAAGATAAGAAAACCATCACACGCTATAATGGCCAGCCAGCGACGGTTATTCAGGTCTCGCGACGCCTCAAAAGTAATTTGTTGCAGATGATTGAGGAGGTGAAAACCACCAGTCAGGAAACAACCCAAAACTGGCCAGACGGCATTGAAATGGATTTTGCTTTTGACCGCTCTGTGACCACCAAAATGATGATTGATAATATGCGGGACAGCATCACCAATGCGATTGTCTTGGTCATGCTGCTTGTGGTGGCAACACTTGGTTATCGCTCCTCACTTTTGGTTGGCATTACCATACCGACCAGTTTTATCGCGACGATTCTCATTCTCAATATTTTAGGCTTTTCGCTCAATATTGTGTTGATGTTTGGGTTGATATTATCTGTCGGTCTCTTGGTTGATGGCGCGATTGTGGTGGTTGAATATGCTGACCGCAAAATGGCCGAAGGTTATGACCGCGCCAAAGCCTATGCGCTGTCAGCCAGTCGTATGTTTTTGCCAGTTCTTTCTTCCACCGCCACAACATTGGTCGCGTTTTTGCCAATGCTTTTTTGGCCAGGCATTTCTGGCGAGTTTATGAAGTATTTCCCGATAACGATGATTATCGTTTTATCGGCGTCATTGTTTGCTGCGCTGCTTTTCCTGCCAGTATTAGGCGGGTTATTCGGCAAGACCGAAGTGAAAGATGCAGGCGCGTTCAGCGATATGGCCGAAGGTAGCGGCGCTAATCTTGAAGATTTAAGCGGCCTTACCGGACGATATATCCGCATGCTGAAAACCAGCTTCAAATATCCATTTCTGTCTATACTGGCTTGCGCTTTCGTACTCGTTTCAATCATTTTGACCTATAGCTATAGCTCGGTAGGGTTGAAATATTTCCCAGATATTCCTGTTAATGAGGGCAGTGTTTTGGTGCGCGCGCGGGGGAACATGTCTTTGCAAGAAGCCACTGCGCTGACCAATCGGGTGGAAAACATCGTGCTGGATATTGAGGGGATTAAATCCACAGTCACGCAAATCAACCCTGATTTAGGCTATGCTTCAAATAGTGGCGATGACCGTATTCCGATTGATGTGGTTGGGCAAATTTTCTTTGAACTGGAAGATTACCGCCAAAGAGACCGAAATTCTTTTCAGCTGCTTGATTATATCCGGCAAGAAACAGCCGATATTCCTGGCATCATTATCGAGGTGAGTGAAAATCAGGAGGGCCCGCCTGTCGGGAAAGATGTGCAATTGCAAATTCGCGCGCCAAAAATTGAAACCCTCACCTATGCAGTGGAGCAGGCGCGTCAGTTTTTCGACCAGCAACCAGATTTACTGACCGATATTGAAGACAACCGCCCCTTGCCAGGTGTTGAATGGGTGATTGATGTTGATAGGGAAAAAGCTGGTCGTTTCGCAACAAATGTCAGCTCGGTAGGCAGCATGGTGCAGATGATTACCAATGGCACAAAGCTTGGCACCTACCGACCCTTTGATGCCGAAGAAGAAATGGATATCCGCATTCGCTACCCCTATGAAATGCGCGATATAGAAAATATGGACAGCCTGCGTGTGGTGACACCGCGCGGGCAAGTGCCGATTGGAAATTTTGTTGAGCGCAAAGCCACGCAGCGTAAGGTCAAAATTGACCGACTCGATGGTGAGCGACAATTCACCATTAAAGCCAATACTTTAATCAATCCCGCCACAGGCGAAAAATACCCCGCAGAGATGGCAGTGGGTTTAATTGAGAATTGGATTCAAAACCAAGATTTTGTCAATGATATCGAATATCGTTTTCGCGGCAGCGATGAAGAGTCAGAAGCAGCATCAGAGTTTTTAGGTGGCGCCTTGCTGACCGCCCTTGCCTTAATGGCGATTATTTTGCTCATGCAGTTCAATGATTTCTATCTTGCCATTCTGACATTATCGACAGCGTTTTTGGCCAGCATTGGTGTGCTGCTTGGCCTCGTTGTGATGCAACGCGAATTTATTGTGATTATGACAGGCATTGGCATTATTGCTCTTGCTGGCATTGTGGTCAATAACGCGATTGTGTTGATTGACACATACCAACGCTTGCGAAACCATTATCCAACGCCTGAAGAAGCCGTTCTAAAAGCCAGCGCCCAACGCTTGCGCCCCATCATCATCACCACAACAACCACAGTTGTCGGCATGCTGCCTTTGGCCTTAGGGCTTAGCATCAATATTTTAGAGCGCACAATTGAAACAGGCTCCCCTATCAGCTTCTGGTGGAAAGACACAGCCATCGCCATCAGCTTTGGCCTAACTTTCTCAACCGCTATCACGCTCATTATTTTGCCTTTGATGATTGTCTTGCCAGAAAAACTAAATGCCCAATGGCACGCATTTAAGCAAGAACTTATAAAGCGCGTTGAAAAAGCATAGAGATTTAGAGACTTGTGCGCGCCAATTGGCGATAATAAAGTAAAATTGTAAAAGGTATGCTGGCGAGATAAGTCGCGCCTATCATCAATAAACCAATCCATGGGAAGGTGAGCAAAGTGCCGCCCAAAACGCCGACAAATAATAAAATTGGCATGGCTTGTTTGCGCGTAAAGCTTAAGGCGAGACGCTTGCCAGAAAAAGTCGGGATATTACTAACCATAAAACCTGCCAGCGCAATGGTATAAAAGCATATTAACAAATAATGAGATTTCACATCAGCCAGACCTGCAAATTCAAGGATTGGCGGCACAAAAACCAAAAGCCCTGCCGCCGGGCTGGGCATGCCTGTGAAATAATTATCACGCCAAACTGGCCGGTCTGGATTGCTGGTTTCAACATTAAAACGCGCGAGGCGCAAAGCCGCGCATACTGTAAAGCACAACATGGCCAGCCAACCAAGCCGACCCATGGTTTCCATCGCCCAAATATATACCAGCACAACGGGGGCAATGCCAAAATTCAGAAAATCAACCAGTGAATCAAGCTGGGCGCCAATTTTGCTTTCTACTTTCAACAATCGAGCCAGTCGTCCATCAACACCATCAAGCAAAGCTGCGAAAACGACAATCACAACCGCCATTTCGAATTGCCCTTGCAACCCTAATCGGATAGAGGTCAGCCCACAGCATAAAGCCAATATGGTGATGACATTTGGCAAAAGCCGCCTGATGGAGATTTTGCGTTCTCCGGTTTGTTCGTTGGTTTCAAGCCGCTCTTTTAAGCTTCGACGTTCCATCTCACACCGGCACGATATTAAATCGTTTCTCCCTGACGCGCGTCTTCCTTGCTATTTAGGTCAGCAATAATGGTTTCACCAGAAATCGCCAATTGCCCAACGGCAACTTGCGGCTGCACGCCATTGGGTAAATAAATATCCACGCGGCTGCCAAAGCGAATAAGCCCAAAACGCTCGCCGGTTTTTAGCTGCTCATCTTCTTCTGCCCAGCACAAAATACGGCGTGCGACCAGACCAGCAATTTGCACAACGACCATATCGCGGCCATCGGGCAGCTCCACGAGCAAAGATTGACGCTCATTGGCTTCGCTGGCCTTATCTAAATCAGCATTCAAAAAACGACCTGTGCGATAACGCGATAATTTAATCACGCCTTCATGCGGCATTCGGTTCACATGGCAGTTAAAGACATTCATAAAAACGGAAACGCGTGTTCTGGTGGCAATACCAAGCCCCAATTCAGGCGGCGGCGTGGCTTCGGTTATCATATTCACCACCCCATCAGCAGGCGAGACCACCAAGCCGTCGCGTTGCGGGACGGTGCGCGCCGGATCGCGGAAAAAATAAGCACACCAAAGCGTCAAAATAACCCCAATCCAGCCAAGCACGCTGGAAATGAAGAAAAAGACAAATGTCACAGCCGCAAAAATGCCTATAAACCGGTAGCCTTCTGGATGGATAGGTACCAAAACAGAGGTTAAAGGTCCCATTTTTGAAATCCTTTGCTTAATTTCGTTCTTATCTCATTTTTAAATAGCATATTTCTTGACGCTTGCGGCAAGAAACATACACTTTAATTAAGATTTAATTCAGACTTATTGGGGCAAATAAATGCGGCAGATTCAATCAGTATGTGTGTTTTGTGGGTCACGCTTTGGAAGCGACCCCAATTTCACCACACAGGCCGAAATACTCGGCAAGCTCCTAGCGCAAAACCAGTTCAAAATTGTCTATGGCGGCGGGCAGGTTGGCCTGATGGGTGTGCTAGCCAAAAGCGCATTGGCGCATCAGGGCTATGTGAAAGGCATAATTCCGACTTTTTTGAACAAAAAAGAGGTCAAATTTGACGCTATAAGCGAGATTATTGAGACCGATAGCCTGCGCCAACGCATCAAGCTCATGGCGGATTCTGCACAAGCCTTCATTGTCCTGCCCGGCGGTGTCGGCACGCTGGACGAGCTCATGCAAATGCTGACCATGAATATTCTGCGCGAACATGACAAGCCGATTATTTTGGTGAATATGAATGGCTTTTGGGACCCGTTTATGAAATTGCTTGATGCGATGGAAGAGCAAGGGTTTTTATATCCCGGCACAAAAGACAGATTGCTTTTAGTGCCAGATAGCCAAAGCGCGGTGGACGCGCTGGCAGCCCCATAACCCCTATTCTTGCGGGCTTGATGAAATATTATCGCGGCACAATTTATAAATAATGGCATCATGCAAGGCACGAAAGCTTGCGGCCACGACATTTTCTGACACACCCAATGTACGCCAGCTATGGCCCGTATCGTCAACGCTTTCAATAACAACCCGCGTCATAGCCCCAGTGCCAGTGTTCAAAATACGCACCTTATAGTCCACCAGCCGCAAATCCTTCAGATAAGGCGAATAACGGCGCAAGTCAGCCCTTAATGCACTATCGAGCGCATTGACAGGGCCATTGCCCGTCCCTTTGGTGGTGACCTCTTCACCATCAATTCTCAAAGTGACACTGGCTTCTGATTTGCTGTCTTCCAAATCACCGCCAGCATGCGAGACCGTAACATCGTAAGAAACCACTTCGAAAAAATCCGGCACATCATTCATAATCTGCTTGGCCAGCAACTCAAAAGAAGCTCCCGCGCTATCATAACTATAACCCACCAGTTCTTTTTCTTTAATCTCCGACAAAATGCGGTCAACTGTGGCCTTGTCTGAAACCGTAATGCCAGCATTTTCCAGCCGCGCCAGAATATTGCTGCGCCCTGCCTGGTCTGAAACCAAAATCTTTCTCTCATTACCAACTGCATCGGGGGCAATATGTTCATAGGTCTGCGGGTCTTTCATCACTGCCGACACATGTATCCCGCCCTTATGCGCAAAGGCGCTATCACCCACAAAAGGTTGATGACGATTTGGGGTGCGGTTCAGCAACTCATCTAAAAACCGAGACGCTTTGGTCAAGCTGGTGAGTTTCTCAAGCGTCACGCCTGTGGTGAAGCGGTCTGCATAACGCGGCTTTAATAAAAGCGTCGGAATAAGCGAAATCATATTTGCATTGCCGCAACGCTCACCAAGCCCATTTAAGGTGCCTTGCACTTGGCGCACACCCGCATCAATCGCCGCCAATGAATTAGCAACCGCATTTTCTGTATCATTATGCGCGTGTATCCCAAGCTGTGCGCCATCAATATGCTCGGTGACGGCGCTGACAATATCAAAAACTTCACTTGGTAATGTGCCACCATTTGTGTCGCATAAAACAACCCAGCGCGCCCCAGCGTCAATAGCCGTTTGCGCACAGGCCAACGCATATTCCGGATTGGCTTTATAGCCATCAAAAAAATGCTCGCAATCAATCATCGCCTCTTTGCCGCGATTCACAATCGCCTCAACACTGTCGCGAATGGCATCAAGATTTTCGCTTTCTTCAATGCCCAATGCAATTTTGACATGATAATCCCAGCTTTTTGCCACCAGACAAACAGCCTCGCTTTGCGCATCAAGTATCATCGCCAGCCCGGGGTCATTTTCAACCGAGCGGCCGGCGCGCTTGGTCATGCCAAAAGCTGTTAATCGGCTTGTGGCAAACTCATTTGGCATTGAAAAAAATTGCGTATCTGTCGGGTTCGCGCCCGGATAACCACCTTCAATATAATCCAGCCCAAGCTCATCAAGCATTTTGCAAATGGCTTGCTTGTCCTCGACAGAAAAATCCACACCCGCTGTTTGCTGACCATCTCTTAAAGTTGTGTCAAACAAATACAGACGTTCGCGGTCTCCATTTCCGTTTTGAGCCTTCATAAAATCACCTTAAGCGTGTTTAATTATTACTTAAACGATTTTTCGCACGCTCTGCACCAATAAGCAATAAAAGGTTTTGCATTTCAGGGCCTTGCGCCTGTCCGGTCAGGGCTTGACGCAAAGGCATAAACAATTGACGCCCCTTGCGACCCGTCTGCTCTTTTAAGGCCGATGTCCACGCGCCCCATGTTTCCAAATCCCATGGCTCAGCTGGCAAAGCCGCCAAAGCAGCGGCAATATAATCTGCATTTTCAGCTTCAATCACAGGCGTCACAGGGCCATCAATTATTTGCCACAGCTCGACAATATCTGATATTTTTTCAAGATTTCCGCGCACGGCCAGCCAAAATGCTTCACCACCACCAACACCTAAAGCGGTCAACTTATCGGCAATATCCGCATAATCTGTTTCGTGCAAAATTTTCGTATTCAGGCGGTCTAATTCCTCCGGATCAAAACGCGCTGGCGCACGCCCCAAGCGTGTCATCTCAAACCCTGCGGCCAAGGCCATCACATCTTTTTTAATCTCAATCGGGTCTGGCGTGCCAAGGCGGGCAATTAGACTGTTAATGGCCATTGGGTTAATGTCAGCCTCACGCAAACTTTCCAAAGATAGTGAACCAAGTCTTTTTGACAAAGCACTGCCATCAGCCATGACCAGCAATGGGTGATGCGCAAAAACCGGCACCGCGCCGCCCAAAGCCTCAATAATTTCAATTTGTGTCGCGGTATTTGTGACATGGTCTTCCCCGCGAATAATATGCGTCACACCAAATTCGAGGTCATCAACAACGCTTGGTAATGTGTACAGATATGTCCCATCAGCCCGCACCAAAACCGGGTCCGACAGGCTCGCCGTATCAATTTTTTGCTCGCCGCGCACCAAATCCTGCCACTGAACCATGCCACCTGATAATTTGAATCGATAGTGAGGTTTGCGCCCTTCTGCCGCAAAAGCGGCAATGTCATCTGCCGATAAATCCAGCGCGGCGCGGTCATAAACCGGTGGCTTGCCTCTTGAAAGCTGGCGCTTGCGTTTCAATTCTAATTCATCTGGCGTTTCATAACAGGCATAAATAAGCCCCTCAGCGCGCAATTTTTCAAACACCGCATCATATTGCGCAAAGCGCTCAGACTGCTTGGCCTGCTTATCTACACTCAACCCTAACCATGCTAAATCTTCAATAATGCCCTGCGCAAAAGCCTCGGTTGAGCGCTCCGCATCTGTATCATCTAACCGCAACATAAACTGCCCATTTTGCGCCTTGGCAAACAACCAGCAAAACAAAGCTGTTCGGGCGTTCCCGACATGAATTTTTCCAGTGGGGCTGGGCGCAAATCGCGTGAGTATGGTCATTTTATTCCTTAACCTTTAAATCGTGCATCTCTAAACCCATTGGTGATGGGGTAACGTCTGTCGCGGCCAAAATTCCGCGAGCCAATTTTTACACCTGGCGCGGCCTGCCGGCGTTTATATTCAGAAATATATAATAAATGTTCTATTCGTTTGACAGTCTCGGCGTCATAACCCTGTGCAATAATGTCATCAACGCTCATTTCTTCTTCAACCAGTGCGTGCAAAATCGCATCTAAAACCTCATAAGGCGGCAAACTATCTTCGTCTTTTTGGTCTTCGCGCAATTCTGCACTGGGCGGCTTTTCAATAATATTAGTTGGGATAACCTCGCCATTTGGCCCTAAACAGCCCTGCGGCAGGTTTTCATTACGCCATTTACACAGCGCAAAAACATCCATTTTATAAATATCTTTAATCGGGTTAAAGCCACCATTCATATCGCCATAAAGCGTTGCATAACCAACTGAAACTTCTGATTTATTCCCCGTTGTCACGACCATGGACCCGAATTTATTCGACACTGCCATCAGCAAAGTCCCACGAATGCGCGACTGGATATTTTCTTCGGTAATATCAGCCTCACGGCCTGCAAAAAGCGGCGCAAGATTTTCAGAAAACGCCGCCACCATGTTTTCAATATTGATATTATCAAGCTTCACGCCCAATTTGGCCGCGCAGTCTGCTGCGTCATCAAGGCTTGATTGCGCGGTATATTTTGATGGCATCATAATACACTGCACACGCTCATGGCCGAGCGCATCTACCGCAATCGCCGCGCATATTGCGCTATCAACGCCCCCTGACAGCCCCAACAATACGCCCGGAAAACGATTTTTTTCAACATAATCGCGCAAGCCCAAAACAGCGGCTTGATAAATCAACTCAAACTCATCTGGCGCGCTCGGGGTGTCCGTCTGATTGTCGCTCAAACATACCCACCCCTGCTCTGTTTTTTGCCATTGCGTTAAGTGCACATGCTCCTGCCAAGCTGGCAAAGTGACAGGGGTCGTTGGGTTCTGTTCAGGCGCGGGCAGCATGACAAAACTGCGCCCATCAAAGACCAGCTCATCTTGCCCGCCAATCTGATTAACATAAATCAACGGCAACCCCGTATCCGTGCAGCGTTTGGCGACATGCGCCAACCTTTGTTCATGTTTTCCGCGCTCAAAAGGCGAGCCATTGGCCGAGATAAAAAGCGTCGCCCCTTGCGCCTGCAAATGCATCGCCACATCCTCAAACCAAACATCTTCACAAATAGGCAGGCCAATTTTTGTCCCAAAAGCTGAAACTGGTTCTGGCAGCGGGCCCGCATCAAATAAACGCTTTTCATCAAAAACAGCGTAATTCGGCAAATGCACTTTATGGCGCACATGCATCTGCCCATTTTCAGCCAAAAGTACCGAATTAAATAATTTGTCTTCCGCCTCATCAAGCCACGGCAAGCCGAAAATCAACGCCGGTCCCGTTTGGGTTAACGCCACCAATTCTTGTGCTACTTGCTTGATTTTTTGTAAAAACGACTTTTTGCGCACCAAATCTTCGGGCGGATAGCCAGATAAATATAACTCGCCCGCCACCAGCACATCAGCGCCATCTTGTCCGGCCTGTTGATGCGCGCGCGCCAATTTCTCATGATTACCCGCAATATCGCCGACAATCGGATTAAGCTGCGCAAGGGCTATTTTGAGCGTATCTGTCATACAGACTATGTAACCTTAGAAACCTTGAAGGACAAACAAAAACCATAAAAATCAATCCCTAAGCCCGAAAAAACATGATTTCAGCGTAAAAAAGATAAAAAATTGCTGGTTTTGGGTTTCTCAGCCCCACCTGCCCCTTTTACTTGGAGTCATTCTAAGCTATATGTGGGGTGAATTAACTCTGAAAGAAAGCTAAGACATGAGCAAAAACTGGACACCAACAAGCTGGCAAGATTTTCCAATCCGGCAGGTGCCGTCATATCCTGACACGGACGCGCTGGCTGATGTGGAAGCCCGTTTGGCCAGCTTCCCGCCGCTCGTCTTTGCCGGCGAAGCGCGTCAGCTTAAAGCACAATTAGCCCAAGTGGCAGAGGGTAAAGCCTTTTTGCTGCAAGGCGGCGATTGTGCAGAAAGTTTTGCTGAACATCATGCTGATAATATCCGCGATACTTTTCGTGTGATGCTGCAAATGTCCACTGTGCTGACTTTTGGTGCCAAAATGCCAGTTGTTAAAGTTGGGCGCATGGCGGGGCAATTTGCCAAACCGCGATCTGCTGATACAGAAACCCAAGATGGTGTGGAATTGGCCAGCTATCGTGGTGACATTATAAATGGTATTGAATTTACAGAAGAAGCGCGTGTGCCTGACCCTAATCGTCAAATCGCGGCTTACCGTCAAGCGGCCTCAACTTTGAATCTTTTGCGGGCATTTGCCAAAGGCGGCTATGCCGATTTGACAGAAGTGCATCGTTGGAATCAGGGTTTTGTGGCTGATAGCAAGCAAGGTGAGCGCTATGAGAAAATTGCCAATCAGATTGATGAGGCCATTCTTTTCATGGAAGCTTGTGGCATTAACAGCCAAACCGCGCCCCAACTCGGCATGGTTGATTTTTTCACCAGCCATGAAGCACTTTTGCTGGGCTATGAAACAGCCCTCACTCGTCTGGACAGCACTTCAGGTGATTATTACGACACCTCAGCGCATATGCTTTGGATTGGCGACAGAACCCGTCAACCAGATGGCGCACATGTTGAGTTTTTGTCAGGTGTTAAAAATCCGGTTGGCCTGAAATGCGGGCCAAGCCTCGACCCTGAAGAGCTGATTGTGCTGTTAGATAAATTAAACCCAGAAAATGAAGCAGGCAGAATTACCCTCATTGGCCGATTTGGTCACGAAAATGTGGAAGCGCATTTGCCAGCACTTATTCGTGCCGTTGAGCGCGAAGGCCGCAAAGTCGTTTGGTCGTGTGACCCGATGCATGGCAATACGATTAAAGCTTCAAACGGTTATAAAACCCGTCCGGTTGACCGTATTCTGGCAGAAGTCCAAAGCTTTATGGAAGTCCACCGTGCTGAGGGCACACATGCAGGCGGCATTCATTTTGAGATGACAGGCCAAAATGTGACCGAATGCCTAGGGGGAGCGCAAGCAATATCGGAAGAAGATTTGTCCAGCCGCTATCATACACATTGTGACCCGCGTCTGAATGGCTCACAAGCTCTTGAGCTGGCGTTTTTGATTGCAGAAGGCCTTAAAGCTGAGAACGACAAAAAAACGAAAGTCGCTTAACCAACTCACCTGAACTTGATGATTAGATTAGCCGTTGCGCGGTGAGGGTTTACCCACTGCTGCATAGGCTTCATCGAAACAGCGATTAAGATGGTCTGTCACCGCCAGTCTGGTTTTTTCCAAATCCTCTGGCGTCAAATTATTTTCAATATATATCGGCGCGCCAAATACC
This sequence comes from Parvibaculaceae bacterium, assembly GCA_965217015.1. Classification (GTDB taxonomy): domain Bacteria; phylum Pseudomonadota; class Alphaproteobacteria; order RS24; family RS24; genus JAYQKL01. Next base: position 861,061 of record OZ244224.1, read on the forward strand.
GCCTCAAACCGGTTAAAAGGAAACGGAAATTGCGATTTATCCCATGATTTCGGGAAAATCTTGAGCCGACGACTGGCCGCCGCTGCTGGAATAATCGGCACGCCGGAACGTGATGCAAGAACAATTAACCCTTCTCCACTATCATATGATGGGCCAGGTGCGATATCCGCAGTAATGATAATATTTTCTTTTTTTGACAGAAGCTTAAGCATTTCATGGAACGCTTCACGCCCCCCTTTTTCTTTCTTTTTAGGTTTCTTCGCCGCTTTACCCGTGCCAGACCCCCGCAAAACACCAAAACCCAAATACCGAATAAACGGATCCATCAGTGATCCATAAGGGCTTTTTGAGGTCAGCACATAAGAGGGTCTTGTCATTTTGCCCTTTATCACCACGCTAAGGGTTAACAAATTACCGTGCCAAAAGGCCAAAATGAAAGGCTGACCAGCGGCTTCGAGTTTTTGAATATTCTCTATACCTTTTGAATTTTGACGCGAGCTGAAACGCAAAAAACCATGCAGGCTGATAATGAGTTGCGCCAAAAGCCAAAGCATCAAGCCTGGCCGGTCTGATGTTTTACCCTTCCCCCGAAATAAAGAAAACTTGCTGGCCATTGCGTTAACTCTTTTAAGCCTCTTCGACAGGGGTTTTCATCGTCACAAGCTCTTCGGCCGCCGTTGGGTGAACCGCAACAGTTGCGTCAAAATCTGCCTTAGTCGCTCCCATTGTGACAGCGATACCAAAAGCTTGTATGATCTCACCGCTATCTGGCCCCACAATATGCAGCCCCAAAACCTTATCGGTTTTTTTATCAACAATGAGCTTCATTAGTGTTTTTTCATCACTGCCAGAAAGCGTATGCTTCATCGGACGAAAGACCGAGCGATAAATATCAATATCAGACTGCGCCCGCGCTTCTTCTTCTGTCAGCCCGACTGTGCCAATGGGCGGCTGCGAAAAAACCGCTGTAGGAATAATGGAATGGTCAACCTGCTGGGGGTTTTGATTGAAAACCGTTTCAGCAAAAGCCGCCCCCTCGCGAATAGCAATAGGCGTTAATTGCGCACGGTCTGTGACATCACCAACTGCGTAAATATGGTCCACTGAGGTTTTTGAAAAAGCATCAACTTTAATAGCTCCATTGCGATGCGTTTCAACACCAGCTTTTTCAAGGCCCAAGCCTGAAACATTAGGCACCCGCCCTGTTGCATACATCACGCAATCTGTCGCAAGCACATCACCATTGCCGAGCTGCGCGTGATAGCCATTATCATGTTTAGAAATAGCGGCAATGTCAGTTTCAAGCATAACCGTAATGCCCTTTTTTTGCATTTCTGCGCGCAAATGAGTTCGAATATCCATATCAAAGCCGCGCATGATTTCTTCGCCGCGATAAACAAGCGTCACATCAACCCCAAGCCCATTGAAGATGCCCGCAAACTCAACCGCGATATACCCACCGCCAACAATCACCATGCGCGCTGGCAGACTGTCGAGATGAAAGGCTTCATTGGAAGTAATAATATGCTCACGCCCCTCAATATCCGGCACGAAAGGTGCCGCGCCAGGTGCCAGCAAAATATATTTTGCACTGACTTGCCGCTCGCCAATTTGAATCGTGTGCGGGTCAAGCAGTTCAGCGCGTTGCTCAATTATCTCAACGCCTGCCGCTTTCGCATTTTTTATATAAATTTGATTCAAGCGATCAATTTCAGCGTCTTTATTTTTAATGAGCGTTGCCCAATCAAATTGCGCGTCCGAGACTGTCCAGCCAAAGCCAGCGGCCTCGTGAAAATCTTCAGCATAATGGCTTGCATAGACAAAGAGTTTTTTAGGCACACAACCGCGAATGACACAGGTACCCCCCACGCGATATTCTTCAGCCATAGCCGTTTTGGCACCATAGGTCGCGCTCATGCGTGCGGCGCGGACACCGCCACTGCCAGCACCTATGACAAATAAATCATAATCAAAATCGCGTTCCATTTTTTATTCACATTCCTTCACACCGTCAGCGCTGGCAAGATACACTTTGCGCGCCATATTGATAAACAGTCCATGCTCCATGACGCCAGGAATGTCAAGCAATGCCGCCGCAAGATTTTGAGGGTCATGGATAGCACCAAGCGCGCAATCATAAATAACATGCCCACTATCGGTTTTGAAAATCTCACCCGCCGCATTTTGCCGTAACTGTATGTCACCCTGATGACCTGTAGCCTGCAAAACCGCGCCCACAGCCTGCGCGCTAGCCGCATGCGCAAAATGATTGATTTCAACTGGAAGTGGAAAAGCACCCAATTGAGAGACCCATTTTGTTTCATCAGCGATCACCATCATGGCGTCAGATGCAGCGGCGACTATTTTCTCACGCAATAAGGCGCCACCACCCCCCTTAATCAAATTAAGCGCAGGGTCAATTTCATCGGCCCCATCAATGGTCAAATCCAGTCGCTTCAGCGTGCCTAAATCCGCCAAGGGGATATTCAAACTTTCCGCCTGCTGGCGTGTCGTCTCTGATGTCGGCACACACACAACTTCCAGCCCATCACGCACCAATGCGCCAAGACCATCAACAAAATAACGCGCTGTTGACCCTGTCCCCAACCCCAGCCTCATGCCGGGGCGCAGATTTTCTAGCGCCTTTAGCGCGGCTTTTTTCTTCATTTCCTCTTGCGACATAACCCCTCGCTAAATACCTCTTTCCTTGCGTATCATCTCCCACGCCGCATTGATGCTCGCCATGCGCGCATTAGAAAGATGGATAATTTCCTGCGGCACGCCACGCGCCTGAAGCTGGTCTGGATGATGGTCGCGCACAGCCTGCAGCCATGCCGCGCGCACTGTCTCGTTAGACATTTCTGCGCTGACCCCCAGCACCATATAAGGATCCAAAACATCTTTATTATGATGCGCGTGAATGCGGTTAAAACTGGCTTCGCTTAAGCCAAAAATTTCACTGACACGGCGCAAATACGCCTCCTCAGCCGGTTGTAAGTCTCCATCAGCATAAGCAATATGGAACAGTCCGTCCAAAACATCTTCACAAACCGCTGGATTATCCTTAAAAATTTTCTTGACCTGCAGGGCATAAACCTCAAACCCTGCCACATCTTCTTGCGCGAGATGATAAACCCGCTCAACATTTTTTTGCTCGCCATCTGGCACCCGACAAATCTGGTAAAAAGCATTAACTTCTGCTGGTGAAACTATTCCATCTGCCTTTGCCATTTTGGCTGACAACGCAATAAGGGCAATGGTAAAGGCGACATCGCGCTCCATCTCGCGATCAATGAGCAAATGTCCCGCAACAGCACCTGCGACAGCCCCGACGGGGCCTGCCACATAAGCCCCGGCCACGGCGCCGGTGATTTTGCCCCAAATGGACATGGTTAACTCCTTCACCTGATAGTCAGCCTGCATCACGCCTGAAAAGGCATGACGAATAAGCGAAGAATAGATGAATCGCCCCAAAAGCGCGAGGAAAAACAAGAAGAAAACGAAACGCCCAACGCATCAAACACAGCAGACACGATATAAACAAATGCGACCAAAGAAAAAGCTGGCGCCCGAGGGCCCCAGCTTAATCTTATCTATATCTATAAAGCCTTAAGGCGACTTGCCTTAAGCAAAATCAGCGATAACCTGATTTATCTCACTATAGGAAATAAAATCATCGGCGCTCAAATCGCTGGCCAATATGCCCGATATTTCCAATGAGGAGGTCCCATAGGTAATGTGAACGCTGTCCCCATCAGGACTCGACTCTTCTATGATGGTGAGGGAATCGAAATCATCTGCATCGGCCAGCGCAATTTTATCCTTACCAGCCTCAAAATCAGCAATATAGTCCGCGCTGTTGCGCGCCCCACCGAGCAGAACAAAAATATCATTGCCAGCACCACCCCAAAGAGCGTTGCTGCCGCGTCCGCCGTCAATAATATCATTGCCTTCGCCGCCATAGATGATGTCATCGCCGCGACCACCTTGCAAAATATCATTGCCATCGCCGCCAGAAAGCCAATCGTCGCCATCATCGCCGGTCACCAAATCATTGCCTTCATTGCCCCATATGGAGTCATTTCCGGAACCACCGCCGAGATGGTCATTACCCATCCCGCCTACGATTTGGTCATTACCGTTGCGGCCAATAATTGAGTCATCGCCGGCTTCACCGTTCAGCTCATCATTGCCGTCACCACCGTTAATTTTATCATTGCCGGTGCCGCCAAAAACATAATCATTACCGCTTTGGGCATCAATTCGGTCATCACCCGCGCCGCCATAAATAACATCATCCATTCGGCGACCAGCGGCGTCATTGGCATCATTTCCGTTGCGCGACCCTGGCGTACTCCCGAAAATCCAGTCATCGCCTGCGCCACCATGAATTTCATCAGCATCGTCGCCACCGATAAGAATATCAGCTGCATCACCGCCGCGAATTTCATCACGACCCGCGCCGCCATCGACAAAATTGGTTCCTAACCGCGCCCCATGAGCTTTGGCAGATTTATCCGCTACGCCCGTGCCATTACCCGAGTCAATAACATCATCGCCGCCGCCGCCCAAAAGCGTATCATTGCCGTTTTCGCCATTGATTTCATCATCACCATCATTGCCTTCAATGGTGTTATGGCTGCTATTACCAGAGAGCTTGTCATCATGGTCAGAACCAATAATGTTCTCCACCTCTTTAACCTTATCGCCCTGCGCGTGGCCGCCTTTACCAGTAGCATTGCCGCTGTCTTTCAAATCCAGCTCTACACCTGCATCTGAGCGGCTGTAATCAACCGTGTCATTGCCGCCGCGCCCGTCCAGAATGTCTGCGCCGCCAAGACCTTCCAGCACATTATCGCCGTCATCACCAGCCAGTCGGTTATCCTTGTCATTGCCAATCAGATTTTCAACATTCTTGATTTCACCGACATTGTTTCCCAAGAATTCTTTCCTGATGATGCCACGCTGCAAATCAACATCTACCGCTTGCGTGTTGCCAGAGAAATCCGCCGTGTCATTGCCGGCGCCGCCATCTAAAACACTCTCATTTTTTTGGTTGCTATCAAAGCCTGCACCAAAATCACCATGTTTCAGCGTGTCATCGCCATCGCCGCCATTCAAATCATGGAATCCCTTGCCGACTTGCAGAATATCACTGCCGTCACCGCCATTCAGTGTGAAGCTGCCAGTCCCCATAACGATTGTATCATTGCCCGTACCACCGGAAATCGTATAATTTATTTTTGTGGTGTGGCTACCACCCGGAATCGTGAAACTTTGCGACGCCGTGCTGCCTTTGGCAAAATTCAGCGAGCCGCTTTCTTCTCCAGCTTTCCAGTCAAATGTCAGATTGGTTTGCAGGCCATTTGATGGCACCACAGTGACCGTCAATTTACCATTTTCATATTTACGGGTAATCGTAAAGTTCGCCATCAGAGTATCTCCTTTTTCTTATTCTTAAGACTCTATTCTCTGGACACTGTTCTTAAGACACTGTTCTTATACAAATTCAAAATAATTAGCGGTCAGGTCATCAGCATTTGTGCCAAGCACTTCTGCCAAAACCAAACCCTCAAAACTAATCATCGTTGATGTGCCAGACTGCTCAATTGTCAGGTCATCATAGCTCTCTACGCCAAACGCTTCGCCATTTGTCACCCGAATTTTGTCCTGACTGCCAGAAGCAAACGGGTCATTAGGGAGATTAAGCTCAAAATCAGCAATAATATCGCGATGCACATCATCGCCCGTCGCATCTGTCACATTTTTGCGAATCTGAATCACGAAAGTGTCATTGCCCGCGCCACCACTCAGAAAATCATGGCCATCAACAGAATCATTGGTCAAATGGTTCTCGCCACCACTAATGCGGTTGTCCAGATGGTCATAGCCGCCATACAGCACATCATCGCCATTGCCGCCATAAAGCGCGTCTGTGCCGCGCCCGCCATCCAGCGTGTCATCGCCATCATGCCCAACGAGCAAATCATGCCCAGCGCCGCCTGCAAGCGCGTCATCGCCATCGCCGCCGCCAATGCTATCATTGCCCTCAAAACCGTTCAGTTCGTCATTGCCAGCGCCGCCGCCAACGCTATCATTACCGCGACCAGCAAAAACCACATCATCGCCTTCGCCGCCTCTGATGCTGTCATTACCAGCCCCACCGAAAATCTTGTCAGCGCCCTCGCCGCCCAGAAGAATATCATCGCCATGACCACCATCAAGCCGGTCATTGCCGGCACCACCGCTCAATGTGTCAGAGCCATCATAACCGAGCAGCACATCATCGCCGCTTTCGCCATATATGGAATCCTGCCCTTCGCCGCCAAACAACACATCATTGCCGTCGCCGCCATAAAGCCGGTCATTGCCTGCACCACCATTTAGGAAGTCATACCCCCAACGCACCCAGTAACTATCTTCTGGATTGTTTGTCGCATCCGCGTTATCGCCACCGCGCAAAGTATCATTACCATCACTGCCTTTGATGGTATCATTGCCATCGCCGCCATCAATTGTGTCATTGCCAGCGCCGCCATCAATTGTATCATTGCCTGCGCCAGCCTCTATCGTGTCAGCACCGTCACCGCCCTCAAGGGTGTCGTCACCATCAGTGCCCGTTAAAGTGTAACTGCCATCATCATTGACTGTGTAAGAGATTTCACTTGTATCAACCGCATCGCTTGTATTGGTGACCGTGAAACGAATTTCTTGTTGCGATACATCATTGAAGCCATCAAGGGTAATGGTCGAGACGCCTGCATTGAGAGAATAAGTGTTGCCACCATGAGAATAGGTAACTTTATAACCGTCCTTTACCTTTAAAGTGAGGATAATTTCGGGCTTACCATCAACAAGCTTGACAGCACTACCTGTAATTTGAAATTTGGCAGTCATCAGCTTAACTCCTTTTTATTTTTCTTTTCGTTAGCTAATTAAGATGAAATTAAGTTAATTCATTTAATTTGACAACCTTTTATTTGGACAGCGTTTACTCAAAACACCCAGCCCCCCTAGAAATCCAATGCTTTTTCCGTGATTTTCACATGATTTTCACATGATTTTTTTGAATTAAAGCACGCTTTAGGGCGTATAGGCCAGAATCGGCGCCAGCCATTTTTCGCACGCCTCAACCGATAAAGATTTGCGTTTGGCATAATCTTCTACTTGGTCGCGCCCGATTTTACCAACCCCAAAATACTGGCTCTCAGGGTGGCTAAAATACAGCCCCGACACCGCCGCGCCTGGCCACATGGCAAAGCTTTCGGTTAATTCAAGGCCGATTTCAGCCTCTGCATTGAGCAGCGCAAACAAGGTTTCTTTTTCGGTATGGTCCGGCTGCGCGGGATAACCAGGCGCCGGGCGAATGCCGGTATAGTCTTCTGCAATTAGCGCGTCATTATCAAGCTGCTCATCAGGCGCATAGCCCCAATATTGGGTGCGCACAAGCTGGTGCATGCGCTCGGCAAACGCTTCGGCAAAACGGTCAGCAAGTGCTTTTGACATAATCGCGCTATAATCATCACCAGCCGCTTCAAATTTTTGCGCCACCTCATCTTCGCCATGACCCGCCGTGACGGCAAAACCACCAATATAATCAGGCGCAATCTCCGATGGCGCGATAAAATCGGCAAGGGCAAAATTATGCCGCCCTTCGCGCTTCTCCATTTGCTGGCGCAGGCTATGCAAGCGGGCTTTCTCGACTTTGCGCGTGTCATCTTCATATAAGACAATATCGTCCCCGTCACGCGCCGCTGGCCAAAACCCGATCACCGCTTTGCAGGTCAGCCATTTTTCAGCAATCATCTGGTCAAGCATGGCTTGCGCGTCATCAAATAAATTACGCGCTGCCTCACCGACCACATTATCCGTCAAAATGGCCGGGTAAGTGCCATGCAAATCCCAGCTTTGGAAAAACGGCGTCCAGTCAATATAGTCACGCAAATCTGCCAATGGGTAATCGTCAAAAACCTTCGTGCCAAGAAAGCTCGGCTTCACAGGCTGATGATGAGCCTTATCCTGATGATAGGCGGGGAATGCATTGCCCCTAGCCTTATCTAAACTCATGCGCTTATCTGATTGCCGCCCTTTGGCATGCGCGCTGGCCATTTTTTCATAATCCGCACGAATATCCGCCCGATACGCCGCGCCTTTTTCCTCAGATAAAAGTGTCGAGGCCACACCAACCGCACGGCTGGCATCTGGCACATAGATTGTCTGCCCTTTTTGATAATGCGGGTTTATCTTCACCGCCGTATGCACTTTTGAGGTGGTGGCGCCGCCAATCAATAAAGGAATATCAAAGTCCTGCCGCTCCATCTCGGACGCCACATGACACATTTCTTCCAAACTCGGTGTGATAAGACCTGACAGGCCAATAATATCGACTTTTTCTTCGCGCGCTTTGGCCAGTATATCAGCAGCTGGCACCATCACGCCCATATCAATCACTTCATAATTATTGCATTGCAACACCACACCGACGATATTTTTGCCAATATCATGCACATCACCTTTGACGGTCGCCATCAAAACCTTGCCCGCATTGGAAGTTTGAGTGGCGCCTGATTTTTTCTTTTCCTCTTCCATAAACGGCTCAAGATAGGCAACGGCGCGTTTCATCACCCGTGCAGATTTCACAACTTGGGGTAAAAACATTTTCCCCGCGCCAAATAAATCGCCAACCACATTCATGCCGTCCATGAGCGGGCCTTCAATAATATGGAGCGGACGCTCATAAGACTGGCGCGCTTCTTCCACATCATCATCAACAAAGTCGCCAATCCCATTAACCAGCGCATGCTCAAGCCGCTTGGCAATTGGCAATTCGCGCCAGCTTAAATCGACTTGCCGCGTCTCGCCCTTTTGCCCGCGATAGGTTTCAGCGACTTCAAGCAAACGGTCCGTACTATCCGTGCGGCGATTCAACAACACATCTTCCACCGCCTCTTTTAAGTCTGCGTCAATATCTTCATAAATCGCCAATTGTCCGGCATTGACAATCCCCATATCCAGCCCATTGCCGATGGCATGATATAAAAAGGCTGAATGCATAGCCTCACGTACAGGCTCATTGCCCCGAAAAGAGAATGAAATATTTGACACCCCACCCGATACATGGGCATGGGGAAGGTTTTCGCGGATTTTCTTAGTCGCTTCGATAAAGTCCTTGCCGTAATTATCGTGCTCTTCAATCCCTGTCGCGACAGCAAATATATTTGGGTCAAAAATAATATCTTCAGGCGGGAAGCCAATTTTTTGCGTCAGCAAATCATAAGACCTCTGACAAATCTCGAACTTGCGCGCAGCTGTATCGGCTTGACCCTCTTCATCAAAAGCCATCACCACAACCGCCGCACCAAAGCGCAGGCAGGTGCGCGCTTGTTCTAAAAACGCTGCCTCGCCCTCTTTTAGGGAAATCGAGTTCACCACCGCCTTGCCTTGCACACATTTTAGCCCTGCTTCAATCACCGACCATTTGGAGCTGTCAATCATGACCGGCACTTTGGCAATGTCAGGCTCGGCGGCAATCAGATTCAAAAACCGCACCATCGCCGCTTCTGAATCGAGCATGCCCTCATCCATATTGATATCAATAATTTGGGCGCCGCTCTCGACCTGCTGGCGCGCCACATCAAGCGCCGTCTCATAATCACCTTCCGTAATGAGCCGTCTAAATTTCGCCGACCCCGTCACATTGGTGCGCTCACCAATATTCACAAACGGAATTTCATCAGTAAGCGTAAATGGCTCAAGACCTGATAATTTGAGTTGTTTTTGTTGCGGTTTTATCTCGCGGGGCGCATATTGATGCGCCGCTTCAGCAATGGCCGCAATATGAGCGGGTGTTGTGCCACAGCAGCCGCCCAAAATATTCACCAACCCGCTTTGCGCAAACTCACCCACAATGGCTGACATTTGTTCTGGCAATTCATCATATTCACCGAATTCATTGGGCAGGCCAGCATTTGGATAAATGCAAATATTCGTGTCAGCGACTTTCGATATTTCCGCCACATAGGGACGCATTTCTGCCGCGCCCAATGCGCAATTCAACCCAACCGCAAAAGGCTTGGCATGGCGTAGGCTGGTCCAAAAAGCCTCTGTCGTTTGGCCTGATAAAGTCCGCCCCGATAAATCCGTAATGGTGCCTGAAATCATCAACGGCAACTCAACCCCTTGCCGCTCAAATTCATCTTGCACGCCATGAATTGCTGCTTTGGCGTTCAGTGTGTCAAAAACTGTTTCAATCAAAATAATATCTGCACCGCCATCAATTAAACCGCGCACGGCTTCTGCATAAGCTGCGCGCAATTCGTCATAGCTGACATTGCGGAAACCAGGGTCATTCACATCTGGCGAAATAGAAGCTGTGCGATTGGTTGGCCCCAAAGCCCCCGCCACATAGCGCGGGCGCGACGGGTCTGCCGCTTCAAACTCATCACACATAGCACGGGCTATTTTCGCCCCCTCTAAATTCAGCTCATAGCCAAGCTCTTGCAAATCATAATCAGCTTGCGCGATAGAGGTTGAGGAAAAACTATTGGTCTCAATAATATCGCTACCAGCCGCTAAAAAGGCACTGTGAATTTCTTTGATAATATCTGGGCGGGTAATGCTTAAAAGGTCATTATTACCCTTCAAATCCATATGATAGTCAGCAAAACGCTGACCTCGAAAATCAGCCTCTTGCAAATCATAGCCCTGAATCATTGTGCCCATCGCACCATCAAGCATGAGGATTTTGTTTTTAATCGACTCGTTCAAAGTCTTGATACGTGTTTCGCGGGTCCAGCTCATGAGTTTACGCACTCCAAAATACGGGTCACGGCAAGGGTTAAATCTGCCTGATTAAGGGTATAAAAATGTATATGCTCAAAGCCTTCTTGCGTCAGCAATTGGCATTGTTGCGCGGCGACAAAGCAAGCGATTTCCTGACGAATAAGCTCCTCTTCATCTAAGCCTTTATATATGTCATGTAAATATTGCGGCACATGTGTGTTGCATTTTTCAGCCATACGACACACGCCGTTAAAATTCGTGGTCGGCATAATGCCCGGCCGCAGCTCAATATCCACACCTGCCGCAGCCAGCTTATCACGAAAGCGTAAATGATGCTCTGTATCAAAAACAAATTGCGTTATTGCGCGTGTGGCGCCCGCGTCAATCTTTGCCTTAAGCATATCAATATCAGCGTCAAGACTTGCTGACTCTGGGTGTTTCTCCGGATAAGCACTCACTGAGATTTCAAACCCACCCCGCTGGGCAATCGTGGCGACCAGCTCAGTCGAACTTTGATACCCATCAGGGTGCGGCACAAATGCGCCCATATCGGGCATATCACCCCGCAAAGCAACAATGTGATTAACCCCAACCTCTTTATAGGAATCAATTACAGCATCAACCTCTGCTTTGCTGGCAGAGACACAGGTCAGATGCGCAGCTGGCGTTAACTCTGTTTCTTGCGATAGTTTTTTGACGCAAGCATGGGTGCGCTCGCGTGTGCTGCCCCCCGCCCCATAGGTGATAGATACAAAATCCGGATTCAAACCTGATAAGCGGTCAACCACTTGCCACAAATTGGCTTCGGCCTTTTCAGATTTAGGCGGAAAAAATTCAAAAGAATAAGCTGTCATTTTTGTTGATCTCTAATCTTGTTTTGAAAGGGAACTTCCAGATAATTTTGCGCGCCTTGCGCTTGCTTATGGCCTGACCAAATATAAACGGACAGGCCTTCACTTGGTTCAGTATTTTTATTTTGTAGCAATATTGGCTTTTGCGGCGCGATGCCCGTTTCTTGAAAATATTGCGTTATCTCATTATCGGTAAAGCCAAGCCGCCGATGCGCATGCTCATCACGCAATTGCTCAATATGATGCGGTGCAAAATCAACAATGATAAGTTTACCGTCAGGTTTCAAAATACGCGCAGCCTCACGAATAACCGCTGCTGGATCCTCTAAAAAATGCAGCACTTGATGCATAATCACCAAATCGGCTTCTTCATGTGGCAGAGGCAAATTACCAATATCTCCGAGCCTGACCTGACAGTGCGGTAAATCGGCCTGGTCTAAATTCGCACGCGCTAAAGACAGCATATCCGCATTGGTATCAAACCCAATACCGCGCGCGGCAAGGCCACCAAAAACTTCCAGCATCCGCCCTGTGCCCGTGCCTAAATCAACCAATGTTTCATAATTGGGTCGGTCCATTAACGCACGCATTTCATTTTCTATGGTCTCTTCAGAAATATGCAAGGCACGCAACTGCCCCCAATTGGCCGCGTTTTTGGAAAAATAATTTTGTGCGATTTGTGCGCGTTGCGCCCGCACACCAGCCAAACGCTCAAAATCACGAATGAGAACCGGATCATCTTGCGGCATTAGTGCTATCAAATCCCGCGCCAGTTTCGCCGATTGACCCGTTTCAGCAATCCGATAAAAAACCCAGCTGCCCTCAGGGTAACGCACAATCAGCCCAGATTCCGTCATCAGCTTCAAATGCCGACTAATGCGCGGCTGGCTTTGCCCCAGCACATTGGTGAGTTCCTTAACCGTTAACTCGCCATGCGCCAAAACTGCCAATAAACGCAAACGCGTTTGTTCCCCAGCAGCCCGTAAAGCGGTTAATAAAGATTCCATCAAATCGCCTCAAATCAAATGATATAAAGATATGTTTATATCTAACTGAAGCTTCCTGCAAGTTTTTTCTTCTATTTCCATAGCGGAATCACAATTTCGCCCTATAATGCATATAAATATCAAAAAATTGTCTTTTTATTGGATTTCTCATGTCTGGCTTATTCTTCAAAAACCTTTTTACAAAAAATACCCTGATAAATTTTGTGTCTATCAGCCTTTTAGCTTTCAGCTTATCCGCCTGTGCCAGCACACAAAACACTGTTCAAGACCCGTTTGAGCCTGTCAATCGGGTGATGTTTGGTGTCCATAACACGCTAGATAAGGCAATTTTGAAACCAACCGCACAGGTTTATGGCTTTTTGCCTGAGCCTGCCCGTGATGGGGTTGGCAATTTTTTCTTTAATCTCGGCGAGCCATTCACCATGATAAATGGCGCTCTACAAGGCAAATTCGATAAAGCTGGCACCGCTTTGGCCCGCTTCAGCGTCAACACGACCATCGGGATTGGCGGCTTATTTGATGTCGCAAGCCGCATGGGGTTAGAGAAACATAAAGAAGATTTCGGCCAAACGCTGGGCCATTACGGCATGGGGCCTGGCCCTTATTTATTTATTCCGGTTTTGGGGCCATCAAGCATTCGCGACGGCGCCGGTCAATTGGCCACTGCGGGCCTCGACTCCACCGCATGGGACGAGGCGGGCGTTGCTGATTCCACCTATGTCGGCATGACCGCATTGGCGGGGATACATGCACGACATGGCGGTCTGACTTTGCTTGATGAGATTGAAAAAAGCTCGGTTGATTATTACGCCTCTGTCAGGAGCCTTTATTTACAAAACCGCGCCAGTGCCATTCAGGACGGCGAAACAAATATTGACGACTTACCGGACTTAGATGAGCTTGACGAGCTAGACGCATTTGATGATGACGCATATGACGCACCAAACCAAAATGTGCGCCCTGTCAAAGAACCTGATTATAAATAAAAGTGATGAAAATGTTGAAAACAATAACTGCCTATATGCTTTTTGGATTGGCCTTTTTTCTCATGCCGCATACCGCGCAGGCGCAATCGGTTGCGGGCGAAGCGTTTGTACGCGAAGCGGCCAATGAAGTGATTGATATTTTAACAACCGCGCAAAACCGTGCTGAGCGCGAAGCGCGATTTGGAAAATTACTCAATGAAAAAGCTGACCTAAGGCGGATTGGCCGCTTTGCACTTGGCGCCCATGCACGCACCGTATCGAAAGAAAATTTTGCCGAATATCAAAATCTGCTCGAAACCATGATTGTCAAAGTCTATGCCAATCGGCTGGGTGATTATCAAGACGAAAAAATTGTGATTAAGAAAAGCCAGCAGAAAAAGCGCAATGTGATTGTCAGCAGTGAAATTCAATTCACCTCTGGCCGTGAGCCCATCACGCTGGATTGGTGGCTCATTGAACAAAAATCCGGCGGGTTCAAGCTGTTTGATATTCGCGTGCTTGGTGTCTGGATGGCACAAGAACAACGCGATACTTTTTCATCTGTTTTGAAGAATAATCGCGGTGATTTTGATGCGCTGCTCACGCATCTGCGTAAGCAGGTCGCTAACGGGCTGGCGGAAAACCAGCAAGCGGCTAATTAACGGCTGAATTGTTTGTATTTAATGCGTTTTGGCACATCGGCGTCGGCGCCCAGACGGCGTTTGCGGTCTTCCTCATAATCCGCATAATTGCCCTCAAACCATTCAACATGGCTATCGCCTTCAAAGGCCAAAATATGCGTCGCCAGCCGGTCTAGGAACCAGCGGTCATGCGAGATAATCACCGCACAGCCAGCGAAATCCTCCAAGCCCTCTTCCAGCGCGCGCAATGTTTCTACATCTAAATCATTGGTCGGCTCATCAAGCAGCAAAAGATTGGCACCTGAGCGCAACATTTTGGCGAGATGCACCCGATTGCGCTCGCCACCAGAAAGTAACCCAACCTTTTTTTGCTGGTCGCCGCCGCGAAAATTAAACGCCCCCACATAAGCCCGTGAATTCACCTCGCGCTTGCCCAACTCAATCACATCATTGCCGTCAGAAATTTCTTCCCAGACGGATTTGTTATCATCTAAATGGTCACGGCTTTGGTCAACATATCCAAGCTTAACTGTGTCTCCAAGCTTAAGCGCGCCTTGGTCAGGGGTTTCAACGCCTGTCATCATTTTGAACAAAGTAGTTTTACCCGCGCCATTTGGGCCAATAACCCCAACAATGCCACCGGGCGGCAGTTTGAAAGTCAAATCATCAATCAATAGGCGCTCACCAAAACCTTTTGACAGCCCTTCAGCCTCCAGCACAACACCCCCCAAACGCGGCCCTGCCGGTATAGAAATTTGCGCGCGCCCAACTTCTTCACGCCCTGCATTTTCCAATAATTCATTATAAGCCTGCACCCGCGCTTTGCTTTTTGCCTGACGCGCTTTGGGCGATGAGCGTATCCAATCCAGCTCACGCGACAAAGTGCGCTGCTTTGATTCATCTTCACGCGCTTCTTGCTCAAGGCGAATATGTTTTTGCTCCAGCCAGCTTGAATAATTACCTTCATGCGGAATCCCCTGCCCGCGATCCAGCTCCAAAATCCAACTCGTCACCTGGTCTAGGAAATAGCGGTCATGCGTCACCAGCACAACTGTGCCAGCATATTCAATCAAATAATGCTGCAACCATGCGACTGTTTCAGCGTCAAGGTGGTTGGTCGGCTCATCTAAAAGCAACAAATCAGGTTTTTCGAGCAGCAATTTACATAAAGCCACGCGGCGTTTTTCACCGCCCGAAAGGGTGCTCACATCTGCCTCAGCATCAGGGCAACGCAAAGCGTCCATCGCTTGCTCAACTTGGCTTTCTAAATCCCAAAGATTATGGGCATCGATTTCATCTTGTAAGGCGGCCATTTCATCGGCGGTTTCATCTGAATAATTCATCGCCAATTCATTGTAACGGTCAAGTTTGGCTTGGGCTTCAGCCACCCCTTCCATTACATTACCCATCACATTTTTATCTGGATTTAATTGCGGCTCTTGTTCTAAATAGCCAACCTTAGCCCCCTCAGCGGCCCATGCCTCGCCTGTATATTCTTTATCAAGCCCCGCCATGATTTTCAGCAAAGTTGACTTACCCGCCCCATTAACGCCGACAATGCCAATCTTAGCGCCCGGAAAAAATGACAGCCTGATATCTTTCAAAACCTGCTTGCCCCCTGCATAGGTTTTGGAGAGCTGGTCCATGACATAAACATATTGATAAGAAGCCATAAAAATTTCTTTCCTTAAATAAAAGCACAAGCTGCAACTGGCATGTTCTTAGCCGACCTGCTTTGATATGCGCAAGGGTTATTTATTACGCAATCAGGTTCAAAATTTCGCGCACACCCATCACAGCTAAAACCAGCCATGAGATGAAAAACACCCCAAAGCGCACCATCACTGCGTTAAATGTCACCTGAATAAGAGAATGCAAAATGCGCAGCCCAACAAATGCCCAAGCGAGCTGAACAAACAAACCATCAGCATGGCCAGCAACAGCAATTGCCAATGCCAGCGCATAAAAAATTGTCGGCTGCTCATGCAGGTGATTGTAATTATCCCCAACGGCGCGAATTTTTGACGGCAATAAGCCCGCAATTTCAGAAGTATGCTTCGCATCATCAGCTTGAATGTTCATTTTGTTCATCGCTGGTATGCGCGTCAAAAACATCCACATTGCCATAATAAATGTCCAAACGGCCAGCACCACCACTGGTAAAATAAGTTCTTGTGTCATTTTGTTACCTCGCTATCCCTTTTGCTTCGCCTGACTATTCACATCTTGATTTTCCGGCTTCAAGCCAACCGCGTCATCAAAATATTTTCTAATTTCAATCAGGTCCGCTTCATAATCGCCTTGCATCTCAAAAACCTCACCAATAAAAATTTTTTTATTAGGGCAATCTAATTTTGCGAGAACCAAAGGCACTTTCGCGCCCCATGCCATATGATAAAAACCCGATTTCCATTTATCATTATATGAGCGCGTTCCCTCTGGCGTTATCAACAATACAGCGCGCTCTGCTTTTTGTAAAAACTCTATCCCCTGATCCACCAAATTATTAGCCTGTGTACGCCGCACCGGAACACAGCCGAAAAACTTCAAAACAGGCCCTAATGGCCACCAAAAAAGTGTGTGCTTGGCCAGCACATTTATCCGCAGTCTTTTAACAAAAATCCCATAGAGAAATATCAAAAAATCCCAGTTACTGGTATGTGGTGCGGCAATCAGCACAATGGTTTTATCTCTTGGCACATCGCCAAAAATTTGCCACCCCGCGAGCCGCCCGCCAATCTTAAAAAGGAAACTTAATAATGGCATGATGAGCGGCACATCATGAATGGTAAATCTCGAAATACGCATATACTCAGAACACTTTTTAAAAACAACAAAACCCTTGATAACGGGGCGCAAAACTAACCTATATGTTCGGCAAAAAAGGCCAGACTGCGTGCCAGCGCGGCCTCTGCAGCAGGCGCATCATAAGTCGCACGGTGGTCGCAATTAAACCCGTGATCGGCCTCATAAACAAAGGCGGGCGCATCAGGCAAAGCCGCTTTAATCGCCTCCACCTGATCCATCGGGATAAACGCATCGCGGTCCCCAAAATGAAACATGATGGGTTTGCTCGGCAGCTTGTCTAATTGCCCGCCAATGCCACCGCCATAATAGGCAACCGCACAATCAAGCCCATCAATATGGGTGGCGCTTAAATAGGACATAAGCCCCCCAAAGCAATATCCAACGCTCCCGACTTTTCCATAGGCTTTGAGCTGGTCAACAGTGGCCGCTAAATCCTCAAGCGTGCGCGCATGGTCGAGTTGCTCAAAAGCATAGGCCATGCCGGCGCCCATATCCGCCTCTTCATATCCAAGTTCAATACCGGCCTGAATACGGTCAAAAATCGCAGGCGCGAGCACCGCATATCCAGCCTCAGCATAGCCATCGGCAACTTCGCGAATATGTTGGTTAACGCCAAAAATTTCTTGAATAACCATCACCCCGCCTTTTGGGGTGCCACTTGGCATGGCTTGATAAGCTGAAAAACGAAAACCATCAGCACTGGTTATTGAAATGGTCTCACCCATTTTTGCCTCCCTTATTTTGATAGGAACAGACTAAGGAAAAAGATGGAAACAGGCAATATGCTATTATCGGCGTTCAATGAATAAGGTTTGTAATCCGCGCCCAAACACGCCTTGTTCGTCAGCAAACAGGCTATAAGACATGCCCTGCCCGACATCATCACCGTCCATACGCGCATCAACCAATATCCAATCGCCGACAGGCTGGCGATAATAGACCATGTTAATATCAATATTGATATACAACCAATGATTGAAGTCTAAAGCCCGCGCCGTGCCATGCCCCATATCAGCCATCATGCAACTTCGCACAAAACTGGAAATCGGCACATTTTGGAGCAAATCATAATGAAAATTCATCCACACCACACCATGTCCGGGCGTCTCAAGCGCGTTTACGACATGATTTATATGCGCGGTTGGGGCAATGACATAATCTGGTGTGTGTGCAGCTTCTGGCGTTTCATTTGGCGCGGGATAGCTTGGCCACGCCGCTCCTGCTGCTGAAAATGGCTCTAACTCAGCCTTGCGCACACAGGATATTATTGCGCGGGCAAAAACCTCATCACCCATAAACATCACAGCCTCAAGCACACGAATACGCTTGCCCTCGCGTAGAATTTCAACCTTCGTATCCACTTTATGCGGCACGGGTTTATAAATATCCACACTGAAGCGGCCTGGATTCATTTTTGAAAAATCAATGTGCTGCTCGAACAAATAGCCAAATAAACCAGCCACTAAAATGCCGTTCATCGCGGTTTCGTCCCAAGGGCTTCGGGCTTCATGACCGCCTATATACTGGCTTCCATCTTGTTCAAAAAAATACCCCATCGGCGCTCTGCTTTGTTATTAAGTGATTAATGAAATGATGATTATTCTAAAGTTAAAAAGCGGTGGTGGGCCCGGCAGGACTCGAACCTGCGACCAAACCGTTATGAGCGGTTTGCTCTAACCAACTGAGCTACAGGCCCCTCCGGCAAATGCCGCGACAGCACTAACTGCGCGGCGTCAGCGTTAAAACACGCGGCGTATGATTTTGAGCTTCCTCTTCATTCATTAACGCATAAGCAACAATGATGACCAAATCCTCGACCTGAGCCAACCGCGCCGCCGCGCCGTTAATCCCTATCATTTGCGACCCGCGAGGCGCCTCAATCGCATAGGTTGTAAAACGCGCGCCAGTGTTAATGTTCAAAACATCAACCTGCTCATTCGGTAAAATACCAACTTCATCAAGCCAGTCACGATCAATCGAAATTGAACCTTCATAATGCATGTCACATTGCGTGACTTTTGCACGGTGAATTTTCGCTTTCATCAATGTCAGATTCATGGATATCTCCAGTCAACTATACGCCACAGCTTCATGCGCTTTTCTGGCTTAATTGTCAAGGAAACTACGCAATTTTCGTGACCGCGAGGGGTGTTTGAGCTTACGCAAAGCCTTCGCTTCAATTTGGCGTATCCGCTCCCGCGTCACTGAAAACTGCTGACCAACCTCTTCTAAAGTGTGGTCAGTGTTCATACCAATACCAAACCGCATCCTTAAAACCCGTTCTTCACGCGGGGTCAGGCTGGCCAGCACCCGCGTTGTTGTCTCGCGCAAATTCGACTGAATCGCCGAATCAATTGGCAAAGTGGCGTTTTTATCTTCAATAAAATCACCCAAATGGCTGTCTTCTTCATCACCAATCGGCGTTTCAAGGCTAATCGGCTCTTTAGCGATTTTCAAAACCTTACGCACTTTCTCAAGCGGCATGGACAGTTTTTCCGATAGCTCTTCCGGCGTTGGCTCACGGCCAATTTCATGCAGCATTTGGCGCGATGTACGCACCAACTTATTGATGGTTTCAATCATATGCACCGGAATCCGAATCGTGCGCGCTTGGTCCGCAATAGACCGCGTAATCGCTTGGCGAATCCACCATGTCGCATAGGTTGAAAATTTATAACCGCGCCGATATTCAAATTTATCAACCGCTTTCATTAAGCCAATATTGCCCTCCTGAATCAAATCCAAGAATTGCAACCCACGATTGGTGTATTTTTTGGCAATGGAAATGACCAAACGCAAATTGGCCTCGACCATTTCTTTTTTAGCGATGCGGGCTTCGCGCTCACCTTTTTGCACCATACGCACAATCCGGCGGAAGTCCGACACATCAAGGCCCGTCTCCCCAGCAATAGACTGGATTTCAACACGCAGATTTTGAATATCGTCTTTATGTTTCGTGGTAAATTCTTTCCACCCTTTACCCGTCAAACGCGACACGCGCCGCGCCCAATTGGTCTCATATTCATTGCCCTGATATTGTTTGATAAACTCTTCTCTATCAACGCCAGACTTATCCGCCAAACGCCAAATTTGATTTTCCAAAGAAATCAGACCTTTGTTAATCATGTAAAGCTGCTCAACCAAAGCGGCAATTCGCATATTATTCAAAGACAAGCTCTTCACATATTCAATAATTTCTTCGCTGAGTTTTTCCTGACGGTTTTTCTGCGCTTTCGACAGCTCTTTGCCTTCAGATTGCAACTCAACGCTTTGGTCTTGCAAGCGACGCAGTTTTTTATAGGTTTTGCCAATATCTTCAAAAGTTTCGAGAACTTTCGGTTTCAGCTCAGCTTCCATTGCTGACAAAGACAAATTGCTTTCATCATCAGCTTCATCTTCAGAAGGCTCACCTTCGGCTTCCCCCGTTGGGGCGCCAGAAGTGGGCGGCGCTGCGCCCTCCGCACTATGGTCAACTTTTTTAGCATCCGGCCCGGCAAAAGTTGTTTCAAGGTCAATAATATCGCGCAACAAAACTTTGCCTTCATTAAGCTCATCATGCCAAATGATAATCGCTTGGAAAGTCAAAGGGCTTTCGCAAAGGCCAGCAATCATGGTTTCACGGCCAGCTTCAATCCGCTTGGCAATCGCAATCTCACCTTCGCGCGATAACAACTCAACCGACCCCATTTCACGCAAATACATGCGCACCGGGTCGTCTGTCCGGTCACCGCCGCCAGTGGTTTTTGTCGTTTTTGCTAAAGCAGTTGTTTCAGAAGCCGCAACCTCGCCGCCTTCCTCTTCAGCCTCCTCAGCATCAGCGTCTTCATCATGCTCAATGACATTAATACCCATTTCCGACAATTGAGACATAATATCCTCAATCTGTTCGGTTGAGTATTTATCACTGGTCAAGACTTGGTCGCGCTGCGCATGCGTAATGAAGCCCTGCGCAGTGGCTTTCTTAATCATTTTCTTGAGCGCGGCATCATTATCAATCAATGGTGCGTCGGCGTCATGTGTTTCTGTTTCTTTTTCGTTCGAAACTTTGGTTTTGCTTTTTACCATTTAAAAACCTCAATAAACGGCATCCCTGTGTTAGCTGTCTCCTGCCAATAAAAGGCCTTGAAGGTCAGCCATTTCCCTCTTTATTGCCGTTAAGCGTTCAAAGTTTTCCTGAGTTGTTTCCGTGCCTAAATCTTTTTCAATATCTCGCATTTCAGACGCAAGAGCAATAAGCTTATGCTGAAGTTCAAGCGCATCAAGCCAGCCACGACGCACATCGTCAGGGTTACTATCCTCTCGAACAAAGGTCAGCATACGCGCATCGGGTAATTGCTCCAGCCGCATAATGAGATCACGATGTCCAACATCATTTAAATGGGTCTTAAGGGCCTCAATGTCAAGTAGATTTTGGTTATTTACCGCATCAATCAGGTCATTTTTAAGCTTATTAAGACTCGGCGTTGCTAATTCGGCATATTCAAATTGTTCTAGCTCTTTATAAAGAGCTTCAGCATGCCGCAAGACCGCCAAAACCAGCATCGCCTCACGCGGTGGAAGCATATTATCTGCACCACTTGCTAAAGCCGAACGGCGAGCCTCTGCACTGGCAAAACTTTTTTGAATATAGCCAGAGCGGCGAGATTGCGTTCGTGATTGGCCATAGGCCCCGCGATGTGACCCATAATTTGTTCCTCGGCTTTGCCCCTGCAAAGGTACAAACAGCTTATCCATGCGCATTTTAATGGCATCACCATAATATTTTCGCACCTCAGCATGTTCAATCATCGCCACCGCTTTGCGCAAACGGCCAGTCAAAGCGGCGCGGCGCTCAGGCGTGTCAAAAGGTGCCGCCGTAACCTCTCTGTCCCACAACATATCGACCATGGTTGCCGCTTTATCAATCAGCGTCGCCATCATCTCACGCCCGCCCTCATGAATAATGTCGTCCGGGTCTTTGCCCGGTGGTAAAATGGCAAATCGCAATGAATTGCCAGGCTTTAACATTGGCAAAGCGCGGTCCAGCACACGATAGGCTGCTCGCAGACCGGCCTCATCTCCGTCCAAACACATGACCGGCTCCGGCGCCATGCGCCACAAAAGACTAATTTGTTCCGGTGTTATCGCCGTCCCCAAAGGTGCGACAGCATGGTCAAACCCGCCCCGCGCCAGACCAATCACATCCATATAACCTTCACAGACCAATACATTTTGCGTGTCATAGGCAGATTGGCGGGCTTTATCAAAATTGAACAAAACCGAGCCTTTATGGAACAAAGGCGTTTCAGGCGAATTGAGATATTTGGCTTTGGCATCGGCACTCATCGCACGCCCGCCAAACGCAATCACCCGCCCGCGAGCATCGGCAATAGGAAACATCACCCTGTGGCGAAAGCGGTCAATCACCTCATCGCGCTGGTTATTTTCCGGTACCAGCGCCATACCGCACTCAATGATTTGTGCCTGTGTGAAACCAAGCCCCAGCAAATGTTGGTTCAACGCATTTTTGCCCGCAGGCGCAAAACCAATACCGAAGCGTTTAATCAGCTCATCACTTAGCCCGCGTTTTTCTAAATAGGTTAACGCCTCACGCCCCTGCGCGCCAAATAATTGTGACCGAAACCATGCCGCCGCGCTTTGGGTCACATCAATGAGCTCTAATTTTTTTTGCTCTCTTTCCGCTGCTTTCGGGTCGCGCTCAGGCATGGGCAAATGGGCCTCACTGGCCAACCGCTCCACCGCCTCCATGAATGAAAGCCCTTCTGTTTCCATCATAAAGTCAAAAATAGAGCCATGTTTGCCCGTCGCGAAACAATGGTAAAACTGCTTGTCATCATTGACCGTGAATGAGGGGGTGCGCTCATTTTTGAATGGGCTTAGCCCAACAAATTCACGCCCGCGACGCGTGAGTTTGACCTTGCGGCCAACAACATCCGAAACAGGAATACGATTTTTAATTTCTTCCAAAAAACTGCGCGGTAAAGACATGAATTTAACTTACGCCCGAAAGCGCCTGCCGTCAGCCCAAAAGACAAAATATATGGAAATGGCTTGTGGAAAAATTTAACCCAGCAATTCTTTCACAAGGCCGCTGGCTTTGCCGAAATCCATTTGGCCAGTATAGCGGGCTTTTAATGCGCCCATCACTTTGCCCATATCTTTAAGGCCAGTGGCCTGAATTTCCGCAATAATGGCCTCTACCGCTTGGCGTGCCTCGTCTTCATCAAGCTGCCTTGGCAAAAAGTCTTGGATAATCTCAATCTCTTCCAACTCTTGCTGCTCAAGTTCGGGACGCCCTGCTTCTTTATATGTTTGGGCAGATTCAATCCTCTGCTTCACCATTTTGGCCAAAATTTCGAGTATCTCTTCATCAGAGACACCATCGACTTTATCAGCACCACGCGCCGAGATATCCCGATCCTTAATCGCAGCATTGATTAATCTAAGTGTTGATGAACGCCTCGCGTCCTTTGCCTTTATGGCTTCTTTTAAAGCTTCATTGATGCGTTCTCGCATATGAGTGAACCTTTTCTTTTGTAAGACTGGTTAGCTTAAATCAGCAAATGTCCATTTACAAGACGGACGCGGGAAAATACGCCAAACAAGCTTGCGTTGCAAATAAATAATCATGCTTTTTACGCTCCCAATTAAGCGCGTGACCCAGTGTTGGAAGGAATCAGTTATTTTGATTAGAGAAATTTTTTCGGGGATTATGTAAGATGCGGCATCGGCGGTTTTATCTCATTGTTTTTATTAACAAATAAATCTCCACAAAAACCATAAAAACCATACTTGACCAAGCCGCTCGTTTTATATAATTTCCCGTCAATTTGGGTTGTGATGACTCGTCATCAATTTCACCACGAAGGTTTTTTATGAGAATTGATACAAAGTTAGAGAAATCGTTTCCAGCCAAATGGCGGACGGTTTCTTTTTTTGTATGCGCGGATTTGTTTTGAGGAGAGGCTGAATGGCAGCAGGTTGGAACCAAGAGAAAAAAACAGGGGTGCTTGTATTAGCTGATGGCACCGCAATTCAAGGCTTTGGCATAGGAGCTGTTGGACATGCGGTGGGGGAAGTTTGCTTCAACACAGCGATGACGGGCTATCAAGAAATTATCACCGACCCTTCTTATGCTGGCCAAATTATCAGTTTTACTTTTCCGCATATTGGTAATGTCGGCACAAATGACGAAGACAATGAAATCTCAAACCAAGAAAACCTCAACCAACAAAACGCTGTCACTCAAGGCATTATTATTCGTGAAGACATCACCCAACCTGCTAATTACCGCGCCGTTGCTCACCTTGACAGCTGGTTAAAAACGCGGGGGTTGATTGGTTTGGCTGGCGTCGATACAAGAGCCCTCACCCGCCATATTCGTGAAAATGGCATGTTTAACGCCACCATTGCCCATGCCCCAGATGCCGATTTTAATATTGGTGAATTGGCCGCAGCGGCAAAAGAATTTCCGGGTCTTGAAGGGCTAGATTTGGCTGCCCGCGTCACCACCGCCACCCATTATAATTGGTCACAAGGGCGATGGGCATGGGGAAAAGGCTTTACAGAAGGCGACAATACAAGCCCGCTCAAAAAAGTTGTCGCGATGGATTTTGGCATTAAAAATAATATTCTAAGGTGCCTCAGCAGCGCAGGCTGCGAGGTTATTACCGTACCCGGCACAACCAAAGCAGATGATATTTTAGCAATGAACCCTGATGGCGTGTTTCTCTCAAACGGGCCGGGCGACCCTGCCGCGACAGGTGCTTATGCCGTCCCTGAGATTGAAAAACTTATTGCCAGTGGCAAGCCGATTTTTGGTATATGCCTCGGTCATCAAATGCTGGCTTTAGCTTTAGGGGCCAAAACTTCAAAAATGAAACAGGGCCATCATGGCGCCAACCATCCGGTGAAGGATTTAACGACTGGAAAAGTTGAAATCACATCAATGAATCACGGCTTCACAGTAGATCGTGAGAGCTTGCCCGAAAATGTTGAAGAAACCCATCTCAGCCTATTTGATGGGACTAATTGCGGGGTCAAATTAAAAGACCAACCAGTCTTCTCGGTGCAATATCACCCAGAAGCTTCACCCGGACCGCAAGACAGCCATTATTTATTTGACCGATTTGTCGCCTCAATGTCCGATAAGCCCGATACCCAAAACAAGGAGAATGCACATGCCTAAACGTACCGATATTCAAAGCATTCTAATGGTTGGGGCGGGTCCGATTATTATCGGGCAGGCTTGCGAATTTGATTATTCCGGCACTCAAGCCTGTAAAGCGTTGAAGGAAGAAGGGTATCGCGTGATTTTGGTGAATTCCAATCCGGCGACCATCATGACGGACCCTGAGCTTGCTGATGCCACATATGTTGAACCTATCACGCCAGAGGCGGTAGCGCGGATTATTGAAATTGAAAAACCAGATGCCTTATTACCGACAATGGGGGGGCAAACCGCGCTCAACACGGCAATCGCGCTGGCTGAAAATGGCGTGCTGGACAAACATGGCGTGCAGTTAATTGGCGCAGATTTGGACGCGATTAACAAAGCAGAAGACCGTCTTTTATTCCGCGAAGCCATGGATAAAATTGGGCTCGAAAGCGCCCGCTCTCGGGTTGTGAAAACACTCGAAGAAGCGTTGGAGGGTTTGGACCATGTTGGCCTGCCGACCATTATCCGCCCGTCCTTTACTATGGGCGGCACAGGCGGCGGGGTCGCTTATAATAAAGAAGAATTTATCAATATTGTAACCCGCGGCTTAGACGCCTCACCTGTGACTGAAGTGCTGATTGAAGAAAGCATTATCGGTTGGAAAGAATATGAAATGGAGGTCGTGCGCGACCGTAATGATAATTGCATCATTATTTGTTCCATTGAAAATGTTGACCCAATGGGGGTGCACACAGGTGACAGCATTACAGTTGCGCCTGCTCTGACGCTCACTGACCGCGAATATCAAATCATGCGGAATGCGTCGATTGCGGTTTTGCGTGAAATCGGCGTTGAAACTGGTGGTTCAAATGTGCAGTTTGCGGTCAACCCTGAAGACGGGCGTTTGGTGATTATTGAAATGAACCCACGTGTGTCGCGCTCTTCTGCGCTTGCTTCAAAAGCCACAGGGTTTCCGATTGCCAAAATCGCGGCCAAATTGGCAGTTGGTTATACTTTAGATGAGCTGATGAATGATATTACAGGTGTCACGCCAGCCAGTTTTGAGCCAACCATTGATTATGTGGTTACGAAAATCCCACGCTTTGCTTTTGAAAAATTTCCCGGCGCTGAGTCGGTTTTGACAACAGCCATGAAGTCTGTTGGTGAAGCCATGGCGATTGGGCGCAGCTTCCAAGAAAGTTTGCAAAAAGCACTGCGCTCGCTGGAAACCGGCCTCACCGGCCTAAACGAGCAATTGGATTTAAGCGCGGGCGGCGAAGAGGCGTTAAACAAATTACGCAACGCCCTCAACACCCCCACCCCTGCACGGCTTTTACATATTGCTGATGCTTTACGGTTTGGTTTAGAGGTGCAGGAAATTGCGGCACTTTCTGGTTTTAATAGCTGGTTTATCGAACAGCTGAAAGGCATTGTCGATATGGAAGCAAAAGTCCGCGACTGGGGCTTGCCGCAAGATAGCGACACATTGCGCCGTTTGAAAAAAATGGGCTTTTCAGACGCCCGTCTGGCTGAACTGAGTGGAAGCACAGAAAAAGATGTGCGCGCTTTGCGCCACCAGCATGATGTGCGGCCTTTTTATCGCCGGATTGACACATGCGCGGCTGAATTTGCGGCTGGCACGCCTTATCTATATTCAAGCTATGATTCGCCCTCGCCTTTCGCCAATCAAAATGAGGCCGAGCCAACAGAGCGCAAAAAAGCTGTGATTTTAGGCGGCGGGCCAAACCGCATCGGACAGGGCATTGAATTTGATTATTGCTGCTGCCATGCCGCTTATGCTTTAGGCGATATTGAAATTGAAAGCATCATGGTCAATTGCAACCCCGAAACTGTTTCTACCGATTATGACACTTCGGACCGGCTTTATTTTGAGCCTTTGACTGAAGAAGATGTGTTGGAGCTGTTGGCCTGCGAAAAAGCCAAGGGTGAACTGGCGGGTGTGATTGTGCAATTTGGCGGTCAAACCCCGCTCAAGCTGTCACAGGCTTTGGAAGAAAATGGCATACCCATTTTGGGCACGGACCCTGATGCGATTGATTTGGCCGAAGACCGAGACCGTTTTAAGGATTTGCTGGATAAGCTGGACTTAAAACAGCCACCGAATGGGATTGCGCGCTCGACTGATGAGGCGTTGAAAATTGTTGAGGAAATTGGTTTTCCTGTCGTGATACGCCCAAGCTATGTGCTTGGCGGGCGGGCGATGGAGATTGTCCATACATTTGACCAGCTCAACCGTTATATGCGCGAAGCGGTGGTTGTGTCGGGCGATAGCCCGGTGCTGATTGACGGCTATTTGCGCGAAGCTACTGAAGTTGATGTTGATGTGTTGTCGGACGGCAAAGATGTGTTTGTGGCTGGCATTTTAGAACATATTGAAGAAGCCGGCGTGCATTCTGGTGACAGCGCCTGTTCCATGCCACCGCATTCATTGAGCCAAGACATGATTGACGAGCTTGGTCGCCAAGCCAGCGACATGGCACTGGCGCTCAATGTGGTGGGGCTGATGAATGTGCAATTTGCGGTGCAATCGGGCCCTGATGGCGATGTGGTTTATGTGCTGGAAGTAAATCCGCGTGCTAGCCGGACTGTGCCATTTGTTGCCAAAGTGCTGGGCCAGCCCATTGCCAATATTGCGGCGCGCCTGATGGCGGGTGTGCCTTTGGCCTCATTCGGGTTAACCACGCCTAAGCTTGAGCATATTGCGGTGAAAGAGGCGGTTTTCCCATTTGCGCGTTTCCCGGGTGTGGATACGATTTTGGGCCCTGAAATGCGCTCAACCGGAGAAGTCATGGGGCTAGACCGCGATTTTGCAACCGCATTTGACAAAAGCCAGATTGGCAGTGGCAATATTTTACCGACCCAAGGCACTGCGTTTATTTCGGTGCGTGACGCCGATAAACAACGCACGCTGAGCGTTGCGCGTTTGTTGCAAGAAGCTGGCTTTGCGCTTTTGGCCACAGGTGGCACGGCAACATATTTGGCCGAGCATGAGATTAGCGTCACCCCGATTAACAAAGTGCTAGAGGGGCGCCCGCATATTGTTGATGCGATTAAAAATGACGATGTGCAATTGGTGATTAACACGACAGAAGGCGAGCAATCTTTGGCCGATAGTAAATCCATACGGCGCACCACATTGATGAATAAAGTCCCGTATTTCACCACATTGGCAGGGGCGGAAGCCGCAGTCGGCGCGATTTTGCAACGCCAGAAAAACCCGCATATTGAGGTTTGCTCGCTGCAAAACTATGCCAAACAGGCGTAAATGAGCCATAAACCCGTTTTTGCGCGCCGAACAGCGAGGTGCCAAACGGGTTTTTGCGCGCCATTAGGGCGGTTTCGTCTTGACCCCGCCTTTGTTTTTCCCCAACATAAGCTTTAGGAGTTCAAAAGGGCGGAAAAAATGGAAAAAGCACCCATGACCCCCAGCAGCTATGCGGCGCTGGAAGAAGAAATTAAATTGCTCAAAGGTCCAGAGCGCCAGCGCATCATCGCAGCGATTGCGGAGGCGCGCGCGCATGGCGATTTGTCGGAAAACGCGGAATATCACGCGGCCAAAGAACAGCAAAGCCATAATGAGGGCCGCATTAAAGAGCTGGAAGACATGATGAACCGCGCCGAGGTGATTGATATTGCGAGCCTCGCTGGCTCAAGCCGTGTGCAATTTGGCGCGACTGTGGACCTGATTGACGAAGACACGGAAAAAGAAATGACCTATCAAATTGTTGGGGATTATGAAGCCAATGTAGAACAGGGCAAAATCTCCATCTCCTCGCCCATCGCGCGCGGGCTGATTGGCAAAGAAACCGGCGACAACGTGGAAGTCAACACCCCCGGCGGCGGCAAATCTTACGAAATCCTCGATGTAAAATATATCTAAGCAGGTCTTTGAGACCACCCCTCACACCTGTTTATTGCACGGGCACGCCGGCGTGTTTTTTGCTTTGGCGTATAGTGAGAGATGTTTTGACATTGGCCACATTTGGGGCGGGGGTGAGTTGCTGGGTTAAAAATGTCTGAAAGCTCGCCAAATCAGGCGCGACAATTTTCAGAATAAAATCAATATCGCCATTCAGCATATGGCACTCGCGCACTTCTGGCCAAGCCCGCACGCGGTTTTCAAATTCCTGCAAATCAGATTCGGCCTGGCTGTGCAGCCCGACCATGGCAAACACCGTCACGCCATAGCCCAGCAAGGCGGCGTCCACTTCAGCATGATACCCCGTTATATAGCCCGCCCGCTCCAGCGCGCGCACCCGGCGCAAACAAGGCGGCGCCGAAATACCTACCCGCTCGGCCAGCTCCTTATTGGTGATGCGGCCATTCTCAAGCAAGGCTTGCAGGATTTTAATATCCGTCTGGTCGAGTTTTTGCTTCATGGGACAAAGAGTAACATTATTACCCATTCTAGCAATATTTTTTCGCTATCCGATGGGATTTTTTTCTTCTATGATGGGGCATATTCGGTTGAAACCCTTGAAATTCTGGCCAAAACGCATGACACACCCACCCGCCCCGCAAACCATCTGGACGCTGACCAATGGCATGGCCGGTTTTGAGGTGCAAACATCTGCCATTGCAGAAACGCTGGCAGCGCGCCTGTCTTCCGGCACAGATTTGGCGCACAACCCGATTCATATCAGCCGCAAAATCATCAACCCGCCGCCGCCTTATCGCTGGCTGGCACCCTATGGTCCGGCGCATCAGCCCCCAGACTGCGCCCCACCCTATCCGGATATTCTGGTCGCTTCGGGGCGCAAGACCATTCCTTTGGCGCGCCACATCAAACGCGCCAGCAAAGGCACTTGCTTTACGATTATTTTGCAAAATCCGCGGCGCGCAGCTGAAGATTTTGACCTTGTTTGGGCGCCCGCGCATGATGGATTGAGCGGCGCTAATGTGGTCACCACTTTGCTTTCACCGCATGGGTTGACGCCTGATAACCTCGCCGCGGCGGGGCAGGATTGGCAGGCGCGACTTTTATCATCTGGCATTTCGGGGCAACAGCCCATCAGCAAATTGGGGGTGGTGATTGGCGGCGCGAATAAGATTTATGATTTTGCCACGCCTGACCAAACCCGCCTGACAGAAGCCCTGACCCGCCTTGCCAAAGCCGGACATTTTTTAATGATAACCCTGTCACGGCGCAGCCCTGACGGTCTGGCCCAACGCCTGCGCCATGCCCTCGCCGCTTGGCCACATTATTTATGGGCGCCTGATGACGGGCAAGAGGCCAATCCATATCGCGGTATTTT
Organism: Parvibaculaceae bacterium; assembly: GCA_965217015.1. GTDB lineage: Bacteria > Pseudomonadota > Alphaproteobacteria > RS24 > RS24 > JAYQKL01. Next base: position 891,549 of record OZ244224.1, read on the forward strand.
GGGGCTGGCCGACCAGATTATAGTAACTGGCGATAGCGTGAATATGGTGGGCGAGGCCTGCGTCACCGGCGCACCGGTTTATCTATTCCCCCTCGCACCGCGTGCAAAACGGCGGCTCAATAACAGCCTGCGCCGCTTCACGCAATTTCATCAGGCGGTTTGTGATGCCGCGCTTGTTACGCAATTTGATGACGCGCTATGTGCCAAAATCGCTGCGCAAATCGCCCCGCCCATCAAAGGGGTGGGACGCAATAGCACAGGCGAAATCGTTGATAAAATTATCGATGCCATTTCTTAAATACACAAAACAGTCTATAAATGGGCAAGATATGTTTATGGTTTCTGCGGGTAAATAGGGTCACATAAATGACATCAAGCCTAGAAAAACTTAATTTGGCGGCGCTGGAAAAAACACGCCTGAAAACCGACCCTTATGATTATATTGTGGTCGAGAATTTTATCCAGCCCGATAGCTTTGATGCCATCACGCAGGATTTTCCGCAAATTGACAAAGCCGGCTCATTTCCGCCGGAAAGCCTGACTATTCAAGGCGCATTTGCCGATTTAATGACCGAACTCGACAGCCCCGAATTTCAAGCAGCGATAGAGAAAAAATTCACTATTGATTTAAGCCAAAAGCCAACCATGTTCACCGTGCGCGGCCAATGCGCCCGCCATAATGGCCAGATACATAATGACAGCGAAACCAAAATCATCACTGTGTTGCTTTATTTGAATGACGCAGCATGGCAGGCTGATGGCGGCAGATTACGGATTTTGCGTAACGACCATGACCTCAATAATATGGTTGAGGAAATCAACCCAAATGGTGGCACGCTGCTGGTCTTCAAACGCTGTGCGCATAGCTGGCATGGGCATGAACCCTATGAGGGCGTGCGCCGCGCGATACAGATGAATTGGGTGACCAGCGATCAGGTGGTGGCGCATGAACAACGCCGCCACAAACTTTCTGCCTTTATCAAAGGGCTGAATCCCCTTACTGCTTTAAGACGCAAGTTGTGATAGCTTGCGCAAGCCTGTTTGAGCAAAATATGAGCCGTTAATATGTCACTTGAGATTAAAACATTTTCAAATGCCGATTTATCACAAGGCTGGCGACCAGGAAATAATGCTGGTGGCCAGAGCCTTTTTAAGGCATTGGGCCACCCCCAAACGGCTCGGCGCGCTCAAAATCTGATGGAAGTTTTGGCGCAAAGCGGCAAAATCGCGATTTATGACCCAACCGGCATGATAAATAATTTCCATGCCTATTATGATGTCAGCCAATTGGATTTATGCGGATATTTTGTGCAACGGGTTGAAGATTTAGGCACTGAATTTATGGGCTTGTCGGCACAGCCCCTGACAGAACTGCCGCAATCGGGGGCGGATAAGGTTTTTGTTTTACAATTTGATGCCGCCCGCAGTCTTTTGCCACTCGCACCCATTTTTGACGCGCTTGACTGGCTCAGCCTAGATGAGGTTCGCATTGATGACGCTTTGCTGTCTAACCCGCATGCGTATTTAGACCCGCTTAATTTTGCGACAAATTTTGCGTTGTTTCGTGACCTTGATGGAGACAATGATACCAACGCCGCCGACGGGTTGCACACAAGGGTGGCAACCGCAAATTACTGGGGCTTTCATGGCGCCGAGAACCCAGCCCTTTGGCTTTGTCTGATTGACCAAAATGGGGATATTCTGGCGGAGTGGGAAGACCCTTTACCCCCCGCTAATGCCCCGATTATTCTTGATAGCGCCGAGATACGCACACGCTTTAATCTGCCTGCATTTTCTGGCTCGCTTTATATCCATGCCGTGCGCATTAAGGGGCATGATGTGGTCAAATATGCGATGGATATTTACGGCGAAAATGGTGCCGCTCTATCTTGTAATCATGACGCAAATGCATGGCCTGCTGATTATTATGCGGGCATGCCAGCCCCTGATAAAGATGAAAAACTCACGCTTTTTGTGCAAAATTCTCACCCGATGGAAATCCCAGCCAATGCCATCACATTTGGCCGCATTGGCTTTGATGAAGCGGTCAGCTATCCGCAAGCCATTGCGCCTTTTGCGACGGCAGAAATTGATGTTGGCGCGCTTTTGCCTGAAGCCGTTTTTCCCGCACAAATTGAAATTACAGCGGGGCGATATTTTGTGCGCCCGCGTTATGAGGTGCGGCGCGGCAATCAGATGCGGCGCATTGCCCATGCCAATGTTGAGCGCACAGACCTGAAGCCAGACCCGCAAATTAAACAACTGTCTCACACAATGGGCAAAGGATATATCATGCCCTTGCCCGTGCTGCCGATTGAGGCATTTGATACCATTATGCTGCCCACACCCATGGCCCGTGACGAGGCATCTATGCCCATCAAAGCAGCCTTAATTGATGCTAATGGCACAACATTATCTGAAAAGTTTTTGGGTAATATAGAGCGCCATCATCACATGGCGCTTGATGTGCAGGACTGGATTGCAGAAGAAAAACTGAACCTGTCGGAGGACACGGGCATGTTGAATTTTTATATGATTTTCGCGAGGGCGGAGAAGCTAATGGCTGGCTACATGCTTTGGCGCGGATTGAACAAAAATCTTCTGGCCACCGTGCCGAGACTATTTTTGGCGCACATATTTTCAACACGCCAATCATTTATAAAGATGAGCCACAAAGTTACATTAACCGCCCGCCCGGCCTGACCACGCGTTTGTTTTTACGCATTGGGCATCATCTAGGGCTGGAAACCATGTGCAAGTTGATTTATCCCGCCTCTTTACCTTGGCACCCGACATCAGATAGTTTGGTTCAGCTGATGGACGAAAATGGCGAACAAGTGGCAGAAGCCAAGCTTGAGATTGCTTGCGGTGGCTCAGCATTCTTTTTATTGAGCGATTTATTTTCAGCACAAGAGTTAGAAAAAACAGGCGCACAGGGCTATGTTCTCATTCGCGACACCTCTTGCCGTCTCTTTGGTTTTCATGGATTGCAACAAGGCGATAAAAGTTTCTGCCTTGATCATATGTTTGGGTTTTAGACATGACAGATACAAAACACACAAAAGTTCTTATCATTGGTTCAGGGCCAGCTGGATATACGGCGGCCATTTATGCAGCGCGGGCTATGCTTGAACCCGTTATTGTGCGTGGCATTCAGCCAGGTGGCCAATTGACCATTACCACTGATGTTGAAAATTATCCGGGCTTTGCTGAAGCCATTCAAGGCCCATGGCTGATGGAACAAATGGAAGCCCAAGCCGCCAATGTTGGCACCGAAATTATTTCAGATATCATCACAAAAGCCGATTTGAGCCAGCGTCCATTCCGGTGTCAGGGCGATAGCGGTGCGGTTTATACCGCCGATACAGTGATTATCGCCACTGGCGCACAAGCAAAATGGTTGGGGCTTGAAAGCGAAACCAAATTTCAGGGCTTTGGTGTGTCAGCCTGCGCCACTTGTGATGGGTTTTTCTATCGCGATAAAGAAGTGTTGGTGGTTGGCGGCGGTAATACCGCTGTTGAGGAGGCTTTGTTCCTGACCAATTTCGCGTCCAAAGTTACATTGGTGCATCGCCGAGATGCATTGCGCTGTGAGAAAATTCTTGAAAAGCGTTTGCTCGCGCATGACAAAATTGAGGTGGCATGGAACAGCACCCTTGATGAGGTGTTGGGTGATGAGAACCCACTTGGCGTCACCGGCGCGAGGCTAAAAGACACACAAACTGGCGAAACACGCGAGGTTTCAGCAGATGGCATTTTCATTGCAATTGGTCATGCGCCCGCCACAGAATTATTTACTGACCAGCTTGAGACCAAGCAAGGCGGCTATCTTATCACCACGCCGGGCAGCACCGCGACCTCAATTGCAGGTGTTTATGCGGCGGGCGATGTGACAGATGATATTTATCGTCAGGCCGTTACGGCAGCTGGCATGGGATGCATGGCAGCTCTTGAGGCAGAGAAATATCTCGCCGAACAAGAGGCTGAACAAGAAGCCGCAGAATAGATTTGAGTACTTAGCTTAAGCTGGCCGTGAAACGCTGGATACGGCTGCAAGCTTCTTTCAGATTTTCATCAGATGTTGCATATGAAATCCGGAAGAAAGGTGACAGCCCAAACGCCGCGCCATGCACAACAGCCACACCTTCAGCCTCAAGCAAGGCCGTCGCAAAATCTTCATCAGAAGAGATGTGCGTCCCATTGGGTGTGGTTTTACCGATACAGCCCGCACATGATGGATAGACATAAAACGCCCCCTCTGGTGTCAGGCAATCAATGCCTTGTGCGGCATTGAGCATATCCACCACCAAATCACGGCGACTTTTGAACACCGCATTCCGCTCTGCAATAAAGTCTTGTGGCCCATTCAAAGCTTCGACAGAAGCATATTGGCTAATCGAAGTTGGGTTTGATGTTGATTGCGACTGGATTTTTCGCATCGCGCCAATCAGTTCGGTTGGCCCTGCGCAATAGCCAATCCGCCACCCTGTCATGGCATAGGCTTTCGACACGCCATTCATGGTCAGCGTGCGGTCATAAAGCTGCGGTTCAACCTGTGCGGGTGTTGCGAATTGAAACCCATCATAAGTGAGATGCTCATACATATCATCGGTCAAAATCCAAACATGCGGATGTTTCAGCAAAACATCGGTCAGTTTTTTCAACTCATCAGCTGAATAAGCCGCGCCTGTCGGGTTTGAGGGTGAATTGAAAATAAACCATTTGGTTTTGTCTGTAATTGCAGCGTCAAGGTCTTCAGCCTGTAACTTAAACGCATCTTCGGCGCGGGTTTCCACAATCACGGGTGTCCCGCCCGCTAAATTCACAATATCCGGATAGCTGACCCAATAAGGCGCAGGGATAACCACCTCATCGCCAGCATTTAATGTCGCCATCATCGCATCATAAATCACCGGCTTACCACCTGGCGCGACAAAAACCTGTGAAGGTGTATAGTCCAGCTCATTATCACGCTTAAATTTATCGCAAATAGCCTGCTTAAGCTCAGGGATACCATCAACGGCTGTATATTTGGTTTGGCCCTGTTCAATCGCCTGAATACCGGCCTGTTTGATATTATCAGGCGTGTCAAAATCAGGTTCGCCAGCGCCAAGCCCAATCACATCGCGGCCTGCTGCTTTTAATTCGCGCGCTTTGTCCGAAACCGCCATTGTGGCAGAGGGCTTCACGCGTGATAAACTGTCAGAAAGAAACGGCATTTACATTACCCCTTATCTATTACGGCTCGAAAATACTGCCAAGCCCCTTAGGACGCAAGCCAATAAGCTGTAAATTGAAGGTTTTTTTAAGAAAAAATACAAAAATCAGGCAATGCCCTCTCAGCTCGGCCGATACAGACCGCTCTGTCACTTATGTGGCCATCATCGCGGGTTTTCTATGATTATTTTCAGATTTAACTTAGCAAATTATTTCCCTGCGTCTATATTCTCACTATGTCGCAAAATGAAGACAGTTTAACAGGTCGCAAACCGCTTGCCCCAATTCAAGAGCCGGGCATGCGCGAGGGTATGCCTATTGAGTTTACCCCGCATCGGCCCGTGCGCCCTGAAAAAATTGAACAAGGTAAGCGCTTTGAAATTGCGTCTGACTTTCAACCTGCAGGCGATCAACCCGCCGCGATACAAGAATTATGCGACGGCATAGCAGCGCAGGAGAAAGATCAGGTTTTATTGGGGGTGACGGGTTCTGGTAAGACCTTCACCATGGCCAATATTATCCAAAAATGCCAGCGGCCTGCGCTGATTTTAGCACCCAACAAAACCCTCGCCGCCCAATTATATGGCGAGTTCAAAGCTTTTTTTCCCAATAATGCGGTTGAATATTTTGTTTCCTATTATGATTATTACCAGCCTGAAGCCTATGTGCCGCGCTCGGATACTTACATCGAAAAAGAAAGCAGTATAAATGAGCAGATAGACCGCCTGCGTCACTCAGCGACCCGCTCTTTGCTGGAGCGCGAAGATGTCATTATCGTTTCTTCTGTTTCTTGTATTTATGGCATTGGCTCAGTTGAGACCTATACTGAAATGACTTTTGATGTGTCTGTTGGCGGCACATTGCCGCGTGAAACCTTGCTGGCCGATTTGGTTGCCCTGCAATATACACGCAATGATATTGCCTTTGCACGCGGCGATTTTAGGGTGCGCGGTGATGTGATTGAACTGTTCCCCGCCCACTATGAAGACCGCGCATGGCGCATTGAGCTATTTGGCGATGAGGTCGATGCCATCACCGAATTTGACCCATTGACTGGACAAAAAACAGGCGACCTAGAGACCATTCGGATTTATGCCAATAGCCATTATGTAACCCCGCGCCCGACATTGCAGCAAGCCGTTGAAGAAATTAAAAAAGAGCTTAAAACGCGTATTGCTGAATTTGACGCAGCGGGGCGGATATTAGAAGCACAGCGCATTGAACAGCGCACCCAGTTTGATATTGAAATGCTGACGGCGACAGGCAGTTGTCAGGGGATTGAGAATTATTCACGCTATTTGACCGCCCGCAAGCCCGGTGAACCACCGCCTACTTTATTTGAGTATTTACCCGATAATTGCCTGCTTTTTACAGATGAAAGCCATGTTACCGTGCCGCAAATTGGCGGTATGTTTCGGGGTGACTTCAAACGAAAATCCACACTGGCCGAGCATGGTTTCCGGTTACCAAGTTGCGCAGATAATCGCCCATTGCGCTTTGAAGAGTGGGACGCGATGCGCCCACAAACCGTTCATGTATCCGCCACACCAGGCCCTTGGGAAATGGAGCGCACAGGCGGCGTGTTTACGGAACAGGTTATTCGCCCAACAGGCTTGATTGACCCTGTGTGCGAAGTGCGCCCTGCCCGCACCCAAGTGGACGACCTGATTGCTGAGTGCCATGAGATTACCAAACAAAACAAACGCGTGCTGGTAACAACCTTAACCAAAAAAATGGCAGAGGACTTAACCGAATATATGCATGAGCAGGGTTTGCGCGTGCGCTATATGCATTCGGATATTGATACATTGGAGCGCATTGAAATTGTCCGCGATTTAAGACTTGGCGCCTATGATATTTTGGTTGGCATCAACCTTTTGCGCGAGGGTTTAGATATTCCTGAATGCGCATTGGTCGCCATATTAGATGCTGATAAGGAAGGGTTTTTGCGCTCAGAAACTTCGCTTATCCAAACCATTGGCCGCGCAGCGCGAAATATTGATGGGCGCGTCTTGTTGTATGCGGATAAAATGACAGGCTCGATGGAGCGCGCGCTTGGCGAAACAGAGCGGCGGCGCAAAAAACAACAAGACTATAATCTCGCCCATAATATTACGCCTGTATCTGTGACGAAAAATATTGAAGATATTTTGGAAAATATTGCCGATGGTGAGAGTCACGAGGCTGGGCCTTACCAAATTCGCGATGGGGCGATGGCGCATGGTATGGCTGAAGCGCCTGCGCAACCGCTGGCAGGCGATAATATGCGCAAATATATTACGGCTCTGGAAAAAGAAATGCATCAGGCGGCGGAAGATTTAGAATTTGAAACCGCGGCACGCTTGCGTGATGAAATCAAGCGGTTGCAAGAAACCGAACTCGCCATTGCTGATGACCCCTTGGCGCGTCAAAGCGCAGTGGAAGCGCGGATTGCCGATAAAAATGGCGGCAAAACACCAAGCAAAAGCGCACATAAACCCAAAAAACGCAAAATGCGGCGCGGGGTTTAAATCCGCCTCTCACACATATTTGCGGGTTATAAACTCTGGCATTTCTGAGTGAGAATACGCTAGACTGGTCTAAATCAATAGTCGGGAGGCACCAATGAAACCTTTTCCACCAGTCTTACTCGCCATTTCCATGCTGCTTGTTTATTTGCTTTCACGCGCAGCCACACAGACAAATCTGGGGCCTGTTTATGACATAGCCGCATTATTTTATATCGGCTGGGGGCTGGTTGTTTTTGGGGTGGTGAGTATTCTTGCGATGATTAGAAAGTTCAAAAATAATGACACAACCGTCTTGCCAAATGGCATGCCAACACAGCTTATGACTGACGGGATTTACGCTTACAGCCGCAATCCGATATATGTTTTTATGGTCATCGCGCTACTTGGAGTTGTCATGATCAATGGCGCACTGATTGGCCTGACTGTTGTTCCGGTCTTTATCGCGCTCGTGCAAACGCTTTGGATTTCTTTTGAAGAGGCGCAGCTTGAAAAAGCCTTTGGGCAAGCATATTTGGACTATAAAGCCAAAGTCAGAAGCTGGATTTAAGCCCCAATCCCATTCACCTTAAAAGCCGCTTTTTTTGCCTTGTTCCAATATTTAAAGAACCGGCGTAAATCTGGCACATTATCTAAATGAACAAAGGCCTCATCTGGCACGCAATGGGTTTCACAATTTTCAGGCAAATTATCAAAGCGCGCTTTTAATAACGGGTTGGGTGAGGCTGGCATAAATATCTCATCAATATCATCGCGCGCGCACAAAGCGGCTAAAACAATATCAAAATCTCCATGATATATATCCACTTGCATGTCGCAGAGTGTTTCATAAATAAAAACCTGACGCTTCAGCCCGCAGTGATTTTTGGCGAAATAATCTGAATCCCAAATAAAGGCAATTTGCGCCCCCTCATCTGCCCGATAAAAAACCGGATGGTCTAAGCGCAAGGCGTCTTCATGTAATAAAATTAACTGGCTCATGATAAATCCATATAAGGAAAAAGCTTCTCAGCAAGCGCTTCATAAGATGCGGCCAAGGGTAAATTATGTTTGGGGTGGGTGTTCACATCAGGGCCTGAGAATTTCTCAACATTATCTAAATTAAAGAAATAAGGCTTATTGCTGAAAGTGCTGGCCACCCATTGCCAAGATAAATTATTGCTCGCCGGGTCCGCATCAATCAAATGCTGCAAAAACCATGTCGCGCCTGCCTGCCATTTCACGCGGCGCCAATGCACAATATAAGCCGCTAAATACATGCGCGCATGATTGTGCAAATAGCCTGTGGTGGTCAATTCATGAATAAAATGGTCGAGGCAAGCCACCCCTGTTTCGCCCGCCTGTATATCTTGCGGTAAATCATCAGCATAATCTTGCGCTTGGAAACCGGTTTTATAAGACTCTATATCGCGCCATAAATCCTGTGGCCTGATATCATAAATGCGTTGCCAAAAATCTCGCCAGCCAAGTTCTTGAATGAATTTCTCAATTTTTTTGGGCTCATCAATCTGCGCCAGCGCATGATTGCGCACTTGGTTAAGGCTCACCAGCCCATGACGAATATAAGCGGATAAGCGCGTCACAGCGCCGTCTAAATGATTACGGCTTTGGCAATAAGCGATTGGGTCAATATGTTCCAAACGCGCTTGCGCCGCCTCCGCACTGCCCATATAGGGGCTGATATGGCCTTCTTCATGCGCCGCACCACCAGCTAAACCAGCAACGAATTCTGCCAGCTCCTCTCGGTTTTGAAAGGTTTTAGGTAAAGGTTTCAAATCGTTCATCATATCCGCCAGTCAAATAACTTATGGCAGACATAGCGCTTCAAATGAGAAAAGCAACAAACCGCTTAAGGCAAAACCTTGCCATCAATTTGCGGGATTGACGCAATGGTTTTCGCGCCGCTTAAAAACAAAGCCAGCCGGATTTGTGTCTGCCAGCGCGCAACCATATCATCTAAAGCCTCACTGATAGCGGCCTCGTCAGTTTCTGGCCGGTTCATCACTGTCTGCAAAAAAGGATAGGCAGCAGCGCATAAATCCGCACCCAGCCAAATGGCCTTTACCACATCAAGCCCATGCCGCACCCCACCAGAGGCAATCAGGGTCATATCCTTAAACCGCCCGCGCCCAGCATGTATCGCCTGCACAGCATCAACTGTCGAAATGCCCCATTCTGCAAAGGGCGCATATATTTCCGCCTGCGCTGGTGATAGGCGTGCTTGTTCAATTTGCGTCCAGTTTGTGCCACCCAAACCTGCGACATCAAAATATCGCACCCCACAAGCATATAATTGCTCAACAACATAAGCCGATAGTCCTGCCCCCACTTCTTTTACCATGACAGGGCATGACAGGTTTTGCACCAATGCATGAATGGCCGCCTTTAAGCCCTGCCAATTTTGCCCACCTTCGGGCTGCACCGCCTCTTGCAATGGATTGAGGTGGATAAACAGCGCGTCTGCCTGCAACATATCCACGGCGGCTTGTGCCATATCCAGCCCATTTTTTTCCAATAATTGTAAACCGCCAATATTGGCAATCAGCGGCACGGTTTTGGCAAAATCGCGCAAATCCGACCCCTGCCCTTGCATAATAGCAGCGCGTTGCGAGCCAACCGCCAGCGGCAAACCATGCCTTTGTGCCATGTGCGCAAGATGACGGTTAATAGCCTCACCGCGGGGTGTCCCGCCAGTCATCGCACCAATCAGCAAGGGCATGCTGACGGGCTTACCCAGAAACTGCGCAGAAATATCAACATCATGCATCGCCATTTCAGGCAAAGCCTGATGCGTTAACAACACACGGTCAAAACCAGTCGGGTTCGCTGATTGTAAGGCAGGGTTAAAAGCTAAATCTAAATGAGAGTCTTTACGCGCCTTAATATTATCATCACTCATAAGACAATCCTCGAAACCAAACCCAAAGCGCATGCGCGCGATGTGGGAAAAAATCAATCAGCAGCATATGCGGCACGGTTAAAGCCGCCAATCCGATAAAAACCGTTCTGACCAGATTGGTTGTGTAATCATAATCAGGCAAAATCAGCGCCGCACCCAATATCGCACTTATTGTCACAAACGAAATAACAAGAATGCTAATAACATCTAGACCCAATGCACCATTGACATCAACCAACCTATAAATGGACTTAAAGTGACGCAGTGAATGTATGGCGCAGAAATAAAAAGCAAACCCCCATAAAGGCGGCAAGACATAAAACAAAACCCCAAGCGTGGTGATTTCCACAAGCGGCCAGAATGTCAGCTGTTTTTTCATCAGCAAATGAAAAAGATAACCAGCTATACCCAGCACCCAAAGTGCCAATAAAAATTTGAGAAAATAGCCGATATATTCCGGTGGACCTTGCAGCAAGATTGCATATAGCTTGCTGGTTTGGCCCTGATGAAAGAAAGAAATAAACAACACTACCGCGCTGCCATGTAAAAAACTACGAAAATAAAATAAAGGAAGCTGCTGATATATACGCGCATCACCACTGCCAAAATGGAAAATCGACAAAATCAAAAAGGCTAATAAACCAAGCATTGGAAAAACAATCCAAACCGCGACAACCATAATGGCGATAAGAATATAAAAGAAGAAAAATAAGGACTTTTGGAAAGAACTATCTAATAAGTTTCGCCGCAGCATTAAAACACCATCTGCGGCGCCATGTGGTATCCCAAAAATCAAGATAATCATGAGCGGCAGTATCATGCTTTCAAACATTACTTAATTGCCTTTTTGATAAACGGCCATTTAGGTACTGCCGCCATAAGCTTCAGCTTGGTCGCAACAGAGGAATGGCCGCGCATAAATTCTGCAAAATGGTCGCCCTGCATTTGCGCTGCCATTTTGTAAAATATCTGCGGTGCCTTTGCTGGATATTGCCTTAACACTTTCAAAAACACACTATCCATCCAATGTTCAAGCCGGTCTGTCATAGGCGCCGGCGAAATTTTTTCAACTGGCAAGCCGGCATGGAGCGATTGTTTGAAACTATCCACCAGCATATCTATTTGCGACAAAATCTGCGCAAAAGCATACCCGCTCGACACGCGCAACGCATCGCCACTCATGCCAATCCCAATCGCATCATTACGCCAATGATTTTCCAGCCGAGCCATTGGAATTATACCATCTTCTTTAGAGATGATTTCATAATCCTTATTTTTGTAATAGGTTTCCAGATAGTGCGCCATTTGCTCTTCATACCAGTTTTTTTCCTGCACATAAGGCGACAAGACCGTTGATTCAACCAGCGCCTGTGTTGAAGAGAATGGCAAAACATACATAAAATGTGTGCCCTTTTGCTGCGACACCCGAAAATCCATTAAAGAGATTTTATCTGGCTGCAAACAAGGCTCATTGAATTGGACATGCCAGCCATGAAAATGCTGCAACAAGGTTTCGCCAAAAAGTCGATCAGGGACTTTGCCTGGCGTGCTGTTGAAAACAATATCAAACACCCCGTGCAATCCATTGCTCATAAAAATCTTTTTGCGGCTACCTTCACGCAAAATCTCAACAACTTTTGCCGTTTGAAAAATAATATTTTGTTTCGACTTCAGCTCGTCCCACAAACACCCCTCATAATCTTTGGCATTTAAGGCGCGATAAACATACGCTTCCCCCGCCAAAATGGCTGTTTCCTGATTGCGAGACACGCCCCAGTTTCGCCAAGATTTTTTTGATAATTCGCGCGCAAGTTTCAAATAAGGCTCGCCCTTATCCCAAAACCCAAACACATGGTCGGCGCGCGCTTCAAGCGGGTCAATTAAGGTGATTTGTGTATTTTCAATTTCTTGCAGTTTATAGGCAAGCGTCAGCCCCGCAATCCCAGCACCGATAATCGCTATATTTTTAACATCAGAGTGAGGCGCATTAGCTTGTAACATGAGGAAGACCTTCAAGATTGGCATGAAGTGTATCATCATGTTCAGGCACTTGACCCAAACGAGAGGCTAAATATTTCAGGCTAAGGGAACTGTGCCAAATTTTACCTGTAAATGGCACATACATGCGTCCGTCCCAAAATGAAAAATGCTGCTGGCGAATTTTATGCCCAATAGCGCGATAATTTTGCGCCGCAACCGCAATCGCGATATGCGCCCGCATCGGCAAAAAGGCAAGACCTTTTAAGGCTGATTGATAGTAAATATCAGCAAGATACAGGGTTTCCTCAATCGCGGTTTGCACCAGCAATCTGTTTTCTGAGGTTTCATCATAAGCCGCTGCGCGGATTTGCTGGGGCGTTAAGCCTGCGCACCAGCTGGCGGGCAAATATCGACGGTTATTTTCTGCATCTTCCATCACATCACGCGCAATATTGGTCAATTGCATGGCAATGCCTAAATCAATCGCGAAGGCATAAGCGCGTTTATCATGACAGCCAAGCACCGCACACATCATAACGCCCACTGTGCCAGCTACCTTATAGGCATAGCGCAGCAAGTCTCTGCGACTTTCTAGCAAAACCTCATCTTGGTCTTCTATCAACCCATCGAGCAAAGCGTCTAGCACCTGAAAATCTATACCAATATTTGTGGCGAAATTCATAAACTCTAAAACCACCTGATCATTGACTGGGGTTCTCTTTTTGAATGATTTTTGAATATGTAAAAGCGCGTCATAGCCGCCTTCAATTTCACCATCAGCAATATCATCTAAATATCGGCAAAAGGCGTAAAGCCGCGCAGCATTATCCCCGGCTTCTTGGTCTAAAAATGAGCGCGCCCAGTTAAAGGTTTTGCCGTGCTTGGCCAATATATCCTGCGGGCTGCCTTGTTCCCAAAACTGCCTCGTGGATAAAGCGGGAGGTGATGAGGGTGAAACCCAACTCATATCGCCACCTCCGGCATTCGTACACCTTCTCTTTTAATAAGGTTTTCAAGCACTTTTGCAGAAGTCAGCACACCTGGCATGCCCGCGCCCGGATGTGTTCCGGCTCCGACAAAAAATAAATTATGAATATGTGGGTCACGATTTTTATATCGAAACCAAGCAGATTGCCGAAACAAAGGTGAGATTGAAAAACCCGCCCCATGTTTCGAGCGATATTGATTGCGGAAATCAGTCGGGTCCATCCAAAAATCTGCGGTGATGGTTTCTTCTAAGTCCGGCAAGATAGTCTCACCTAAAGCTTTCACAATCCGGTCACGCAGTTTTTCACCCTCAATTTGCCAGTCAATATCAGCCTGCATATTCGGCACAGGGCAAAGCACATAAAAACTATCGCAATCTTTGGGCGCAAAACTTGCATCGGTGGATGTAGGGCGATGCAGATATAAAGAAAAATCTTCCGTTAAGATTTTTCGGTCAAATATATCTGCCAAATGTTCTTTATATCGCTCGCCCATCCAAATCGTGTGATGCGCAACTTCTGGATATTGCCGCTTGGTGCCAAAATAAAGCACAAACAAACCCATTGAATATTGCGTCAAAGCATCTGGCATGGGCCGACCTGGCATGGCCAATTTTGGCCTTTGCGGTAACATTTCTTCATAAACAGTTGGCGGGTCAGCATTGCACACAACCATATCCGCCTCAATCACCCGCCCATCAGTCAAGCGGACCGACTGGGCAAACCGCCCCTCAAGGCAAATCTCTTCCACATCGGCATTTTTAAGAATGCGAATGTTTTGGCGGTGCATAAGTTCTTCAAGCGCCTTCACCAAAGCACCGGTGCCGCCCATGCAAAAATACACACCCCATTTTCGTTCCAGATAATGGATAAGCGCATAAATGCTGGTCGTTGCAAATGGGTTGCCTCCCACCAGCAAAGGCTGAATGGTCAGGGCTCTGTGCAGCATTTCATCTTTAATATGGCGCCCGACAAAGCGCGCCACAGATCGGTCACTGCGCAGCCGCAATAGTGCAGGCGCTTGCTTTATCATAGAAGTAAAACTTTGGAAGGGTTCATCGGCCAGCTTTTCAAAACCAACATCAAAAATGGCTTTCGACTCCGCCAGCAAATCATCATATCTATGCGCATCATCAGGGTTAAACTTGGCCATCTCCGCCTTAAAAGCGTCCATGTCTTCGCCATAGTCAAATGACCGCCCATCAGCAAAATAAAACCGATACCACGGGTCAACTGATACAAAATCAGCATAATCCTCGCGCTTTTCGCCAAATAGCTCAAATAATTCATCAAACAAAAAAGGGGCGGTAATCACTGTCGGGCCAGCATCATGCCGAAAGCCTTGCTTTTCAAAAACCTGTGCGCGCCCACCCAAACAAGAAAGCCGCTCAAGCAAAGTCACATCATAACCCAGCGCGCGCAATCTAAGCGCAGAGGCTATGCCGCCAAACCCAGAACCAATAACAATCGCGCGCCCGTGAAAACTTTGCGCGTCCATAAAATGTTCTGGTTTGACATGCTGCATCATAAAATCACGCTTTTCTTATTATTGGCACTGACCTGTTCAGCCGCCTGCATGCAAGACTGCATGAGAAAATGCGTCAAAGGTTTAAGAACTGAACTAAAATCTTCAGGCATAGCGCGCATAGCTTCATCAACTTCATTCAGTCGATGCTCAATTTCAGAGACAGCTAAATCTAGCGCAAGCGAATTGATAATTTCCTGCCGCCAATCATCAAGATCATGTATACGTCCAGAACTCAGCCATTTCTCAAAATCACTCAACCGCCCATTCATGAGGTTTTGCTTAAACAAAATCACCACTGCATTGGGTGCGCGCCGTTTCAAATCGCCATAAGCATGTTGCGCCCCATCAGTGCCTAATATATTTCGAATATCGTCAGAAATTTGATAAGCCAAGCCTAATGATTGAAGCACTTTATAAACATGTTTCGAGGTGACTTGCTTTTGGGAGAGCAAAATCGCGCCCTCTACAGGCGCCATAATTAACGGCGTTGTTTTGCCATGAACAATATCAACATAACGCGCCCAGTCAGGATATTCAGAAAGCGTAAACTCGCTGGCCTGCCCTGATGATAAAACGCTCATATGGCGCGCCAGCAAACCAGTTAGCTCTGCCGTGTTACCTTCAGCGCGTGCCGCCATAGACGCCTGCTCAAAACTTTGGCCAACCAGCCAGTCGCCAAAACATATGGCTTGCTGCAAACCAAATAATTTCCAAACCGTCATATGCTGACGGCGGGTTTCATCTCCATCGCACAAATCATCATGCACCAGCGAGGCATTATGCAAAAGCTCGATAGCCAATGCCCAATGTAAAGCCGCTTTCTCGCTCACCTCTAATGTTTCGCAAAAAACCAATGCGGTGAGCCCACGCAGCATTTTGCCTGTGTCGGTAAAATGATGTTTGGCTATGTTATGAAGCGGGTGAGTTGATGGTGGAATGATGTTTAGCAATGCAGATTGCAAACGCATATGGTGGCGGTCAAAACTTTTTGACGCCATATTTGTGTTCTTGAGTTGATGACGCGAACGCAAACTCAACATTACTGCCTCCCAAAAATACTTTTTATTATTACTAATAAGGTTAGTTTGGCCGCGGGCAAAAACCATCAAAACAACTAAAAAAAAGTGAAAAAAAGCAAAAAAACAGGTTTTTTTTGTAGAATAACAAAAAAATTCAGTGTTTTGGCTCTTCTGCCCAACAAAAAAGCGCCCACAAGGGCGCTTTTTCAAAACTGCTTTTTGCTCATTTCAACAGCAAAAAATTTACACGCGCTCAATAATCAAGGCTGGTGCCATGCCGCCGCCTGTACACATGGTCACAAGACCGGTTGCAACATCACGCCGCTCCATTTCGTCAAGCAATGTACCAACCAAAACAGACCCTGTCGCGCCAATCGGGTGCCCCAAAGCAATGGCACCCCCATTCACATTTACCTTGTCTTGGTCCAGCTCCAAATCACGGATAAATTTTAACGCCACAACAGCAAACGCCTCATTGATTTCAAAAAGGTCAATATCGCTTGTTGTCATGCCAGCTTTTTGCAACACTTTTTGGGCTGCGGGCACGGGTGCGTTCAACATCAACTCCGGTTCGCAGGCCGCATTTGCCATAGCGACAATTCGGGCGCGGGGTTTCAGCCCATGCGCATCAGCATAATCTTTTGACGACAATAAAACAGCCGCCGCGCCGTCAACAACCCCTGATGAGTTCCCCGCATGGTGGATATGCTCAACCGTGACATCTGGATAGGTTTTCTCAACCATTTCGCGACATGTCACTTGCTGCCCTTCAGGCCCCATTGGGAAATCATACAGACCAACAAAAGAAGGGTTCAGCTCACTCAACGCCTCAACTGTCGTTCCCGGGCGCAAGAAATCTTCCTTATCCAGCACCAGATTACCTTCATAATCTTTCACCGCCACCAGACTTTTATCAAAATAGCCATGCTCAACCGCATGCGCTGCCCGCTTTTGGCTTTCAGCCCCAAACGCATCGGCAGCTTCTCGACTAATCCCCTCAATAGAAGCGATTAAATCAGCGCAAATCCCTTGATGCGGCTGTGGGTGTAAAGCGCGCAAATGCTGATTGTTCGAGTCAACCAAATGCGGCGCGTCTGTAAAAGTTGGTGCCAAAGACATCATCTCTACGCCGCCGCCAACTGTCAGCTCCTGCATGCCGGACATAATACCCATAGCCGCTAAATTCACCGAGGTCAGGCCAGAGCCGCAAAAGCGGTCAACAGAGATACCTGTTGCCTCATTATCCCAACCCGCATCAAGCGCGCCCATACGGCCTATGCAATAACCCTGCGTGCCTCTTTGCGAGCCACAGCCTGCAATCACATCGTCAACATCTGCCGTGTTAAAGCTATTGCGGTCTGACAGAGCTTTCAGCGTGGTGCTGAGTAATAAATGCGGGTGTAAATGCGCCAATTTACCTTTACCCACTTTGCCTGCGCTGCGTGGTGTTCGGGCTGTATCAATAATATATGCGTCTTTCATGAGCTGTTCTCCCCATTCCTCATAGAAACATCTATGTAACAGAATTTGAAGGGCTTAACCAGCCTTAGCCCAAGCAATGATAACTCTTAAACTCGCCATTTGGTGAGTGTGCTGACTTAAAAAAAATAATGAAAATTATTCTGGGTTGCTTATGATGGGAGAAATAAATGGGGGTTTCATGTCAAAATTTGAATTTGATACAGATAAATTAGCTGATTATTTGAAAGATAAAATCGAGGGGTTTGAAGGCCCTATCGCGGCAGAAAAATTTGCAGGCGGGCAATCTAACCCAACCTTTGCGCTCAGCACCAAAAATCAAAATTATGTGCTGCGCCGCAAACCCCCTGGTACTTTATTAAAATCCGCCCATGCAGTAGACCGTGAATATCGCGTGATGACCGCCTTGCGCGACACCGATGTGCCGGTTCCTAAAACCTATCATCTGTGTGAAGATGATGCGGTGATTGGCAGCAGCTTTTTCATTATGGAAAAACTGGAAGGGCGGGTTTTTTGGAATGCACAACTTCCCGAGCAAACAGCTGAAGAACGCGAAGCAATTTATTATGAAATGAACCGCGTGCTGGCCTGCTTGCATAGTGTGGATATTGACGCGGTTGGCTTATCTGATTATGGCAAACCCGGCAATTATTTTGAGCGCCAGATTGGACGCTGGACCAAGCAATATCGCGCCTCTGAAACCGAAACCATTGAGGAAATGGATTTCTTAATTGACTGGCTGGCGCAAAACATGCCCGCAGATGATGGGGTCAGCGCACTTGTGCATGGCGATTACCGCCTCGATAATATGATGTTCCACCCAGCAGAAAACCGCGTGATTGGCGTTTTGGATTGGGAATTATCAACGCTCGGCCATCCTTTAGCGGACCTCGCTTATCAATGCATGCAATGGCATATGCCTGCCGATGGGGTGGTGCCGGGCTTGCTGGGTATAGACCGCGCTGCCCTCGGTATTCCAGATGATGAGGCCTATATTGAGCGCTATTGCCAGCAAAGAGGGCTAGACGGCATCTCCAACTGGAACTTTTATCTTGTGTTCAGCTTCTTCCGCATGGCGGCGATTGTGCAAGGCATTAAAAAACGCCTGCTTGATGGCAACGCCTCAAGTGACAAAGCCGCTGAAATGGCGAAAACGGTCAAACCATTGGCGCAAATGGCTTGCACTTATGTGTAGCCTGAGCGCCTGAACTATAGGTAAAGCTAACCGTAAAACTAGCGTTCAAATGGCAACTTATAGCCTGTTGTCGCACGCGGCACAGGCGCAGGGTTTTGCTTTTTGTCTGCACTGGCACGCGGGCTGGCACGCAATATCATACCAACCTCAAAAGGCCCATTTTCAACAGGTTCAGCAACTGAGAATTTTGGCTTAACCATAATGATTTTTACAGCCCCAATGCGTTGCTCTGTTGTGCCAAGCACTTCCTTCGTATAAGGGTCGACAATCTTTTTACCCGGCTTAAAAACATCATAAATCGCATTTTGACTGACACTATCACCACCTGCATTGAGCGTGATGAGCCCATCATCAATACTAATAATACGATTTGGATAAATGCGTTGCACCAGATCATCAATAGCCTGACGCGATACCTCACCCAGCGCAGCCTGAAATGTCTTATGCTGACGGGCTGGCGCGCTAAAACTATTGGAAAACTTAACCTCGCCTGTCGCCGCATCAATCAAACGCACAGAAATAGACATATTCCCTTCAATCCAGCTTTTCACATTGCCAGAAACTTGAATGATTTTGCTACGCTTAACCGCCTTGGCTTCTTTAACCTTAACAACCAGCAAATAATCGCCACCCAATAATTGACCGAGCTTTGCTTTGTCTGCCGCCGTTGATGACTCGCTGGCTATTACCGCAAACTCATCATTCATCGCGCCAAAATCGCGGCGTGTTAATACTGAAAATTTACGCGAATTGACAAGATAACGCTCGATTTCATCATCTAGCGCCGCGCTTAAATTGGCGCGTGTTTGGCGACCATAAAAATCATATGAGGATTGGTTGGTTTGTGACGGCACCAACACAATGCGCTTACGATTTGATGAGCGCGCCGCCTCATATTTATAAATATTAGACTTCACCCGCGCTTGAACCAATCCATCTTGGCTTTGATTGATAGAGATGATGCGATAGCTCTCAACCAGCCCTTGCGCTGAAATTTCATCTTTCGTTTGCCGCGATAAGGACAAGGAGAAATTTTCTTTTTGACCCGATTTCCCTGTTGATGTCCCTTCAACATTTTTAACCTCTGTCAGGCTCTTAATTTTAATGGACACACCATTGATCTGTTTAACCGCGCTTTCAATCGCTTTGGTAACCGCTATGTCTTCGGTTGCGCCTTCGCCTGTTGTCGTAATAGACACAATTTTTGTTTTCGCCAATGCAGGCGGCGCAAACGGGCTTAAAAGCAATAGGATAAGAGCGGCACTCAATAAATTTCTCAACATCATAAACGCGCCTACCAATCTTCTTCAAATGTGATGACTGAGCTACCGCCACCCGTGCTGGGCTGGGTATCCTCGCTTTGAATTTGGCCAGCATTATCGGCACCACGCTCGTAATTCTGGCGCGATTGACTGTTTTTCATCATCATGCTTGGGCTCCACCCCGTAGCATGCAGATAAAAACTCAAACCACCATCATCATATTTTTTAGAAAATACGCGGTCAGCTCCCTTTAACTCAAGCGAGGCATCAGCATTAAAGCTTTCCTCAATCACAGTGCCAATAGCTTCATCAACAACATTTTTTGTCCGCATATTATCTTTTGTCAGATTAACTGTTTTTTGCACCTGCTCACGCGCTTTGGTTGAAGTTGTCGAGTTTCGGTTAAAATCAACGGATAGCTGGGCAAATCGCGCAAGTTCTGCACTGGCTCTATCGGCAGCTAAGCCTGAGGCATTTTGTTTGCTCATTTTACCCAACAAACCACCTGAGCTTGCGCCTGCATTGTTTACTTGCGCGGCACCAAACGCAATAATGGCCCACTCTCCATTGGATAATTTTTTCATACGCGTGCCCACAAGACCATGCGGGATATTGGGATAATTCGCGACCTGCGATTTAATCCAATCGCGTATCTCTTTTTTTGCTTTTGGGTTAAATTGCGCCGGACGATATTGGTTTTCCAAAACAGATGCCACCTCATAGGTTTCCTTTGACACCGCAACGACAATCCCAATCTCACCGTCATGCATGGCCGATGTTAAAATCCGCCCACCGCGTATGGAGTCTGAAATTGACTTAGAGATGGTTTCACTGATGGCGGCCATATTTTTTGTGCTGTTGCAGTCATAAGTTTCATCGACAGGTTTTTCTGCCCGCTCATCTTCCTCATCATCGCTGGTTAAATCACGAATACCCTGCTTAATGACAGAGAGCATAGAGTTTTCATCATCTTCTTTGCGCTTGAAATAAGCCTCAGCTTGCTCACGGCAGGCAGCATTGAGTTGATAGTCACCAATATTCCCCTGCGTTTCTTTAATATCGGTGCTGGTTGAGGTTTCGACTAATTCACTGCCAAGCTGGCGGGCAATATCCGCATATGCATTTTGCACTGCGCGCACATAGCCTGTCCGAATAGAGTCGATATATTGTGCGCTATTTGGATTGTCGATTGTGAGCGGCCCAACACCGATGCCAATCGTATATTCTTTGCCGATATCATCAAAAAAATCTTCGAGTTCATTTTTATGATTCGCCAGCTCAGATATTAAATCATCACCAGAGTTTAGCGTAAGAACAGGTGGGCCAGATTGAGCAAAAGCCTGCCCCGCAAATGAAGCAACCCCAAAAACAACCACAAATTTTAATAAAATCTTTTTAATCATAGGCCCACACTTTCTTCTTACAAAATAGCAAAATTAAGATTTACCAGCTTACCGTCTTGCTCGACCCTATTTTAGAGATTTGTTTTTCTCCCTCCCAATAGGCAAGGCCAGATTCAATATGCGTCAATGAAAGCTGAAAATAATATTCCACCAGTCTTTTAGAGCGACTGACCGTCACATCTTTTTGAATAATTTTTCCCGACAATGAAAACTCAGGTGCTTGCAATTGGTTTTTTCTCGCAACACGGCTTTGGTCAAACTCATCATCTTCACGCAATTCACGCGCAGCGCGGCTCATTGTATCTTCTGCGCCACCGATACCCACAGCCGTTGTCACCAGAACTCGACCTGAATTGAGGAGAGAAACTCTTATTTTCTTAACCAATTGATCTGTATCAATGCGTTGCATGGTGCGATTATCAATATTGCTAATGGCAAGAATATAACGACCACCATTTGGGTTATTGATAGCCCCTGAAGAAATCATACTCTCTACCATTTCAACCGCGGCTTCTTGAAAGTCGCGCGCGTTTAGCGCTTGAGTTTCTGGCTGCTCATCAATGATAGAGTTTACGCGCACAGCTGTAGACCCCTGACATGCGCTCACCACCAAAGCGGCGGTTAAGACGAAAGCTAACTTCAAATTTTTCATAACTCACTCCACAACTAATCTTTTATTTCGACACGATAACCAACAACCTTCCGGTTCGGCGCAATTTGTTGGATTTCTAAATAAGTTCCCGCCTTAAAATAGGCCTGCTTCCATTCGCTCAACAAGCTTTTGATTGGCTGGCCATCAACATCATACCAAATCACACGATATTTAACCTTGCCCGATTTTGCGACAGAGCTTGGTTGCTTAACTTTTGCCTTAATGAGAAGGGTTTTGTCACCACGCTGGCTATTTGTCAGCTTGATATTTTCCACCTTCAGCTTAGACCCTCTATAGGTTAGATTTTTTTGCCAATCAGGGGCGGGCACTGTCGCGCAAGCGGCCAGCACACCACTCACTAGCATTATGGCAAACATCTTCGCAAAATTTTTCATTTTCAAACTCATTTATTTCAAAAATAGAGCCGCTTATTCCATTGGCAAAAGCGCAACATAAGGTTTTGCATTGATAGAGGGCTGCTTAATATAAACAACTGAAGATTTCCCAGCAGGAATATTAACATTCACGGCCTGCCCTTCTAAGCCATATGGCAAGGACAATAAGGCACTGCCATTTAATTTCACCTTAGCCACACGCCATCTTTTGGGAACAGCCTTCCAGCTTCGCGTGTCTGCACCAGTTGTAGCCACAGAATAAATTGTCGCGGCTAACCCCAATAATGGATTTTCATCAGCCGCTTGCTTTTGAATGACCGCCTTCGTAACGGTTGAAACAACGGCCCGAGAAACCGTTGCTGGCCAGCGTTTTTTGAACTCAGTTTGCATCACAACTGACATATCACTGAGCGGATATAACCGCACAGGCTTGTTGTTCAAGGCTATGCCGCTCATATCAACATCAACATTTCGTTCCACCAATTTTGGTAAAGCCATAGAGACCACAATTGCAGTACCACCTGTTGGCCAGGGTAAATCAAATTTTTCTTCTTCCAAAACCGGCCCTAATCCCGTTTCAGCGACAACCCAAACATAGTCACCATTCGCCGTGACAGAATTATTCCGCATCAAATTATTAAAGTCACTGTCAATCACTGGGTTTTTACCAATCATGCCACGCACGCGCTTCATCAAACCCTTCGCGGTTTCAACATCTGCCCCCTGTCCAGTAGAGAGCAATAAAGCGTTCAGATAAGCTACAGAAGGGTTGACGAAATCATCATAAACTTTCCATTGATTAATTTCAGGGAAACGCTGCCCAATCTGATTGCTTGCATACCCATTATTAATGTTTTGCGCGACAGCCTGACCTTCAGCTCTTGCCTCTTGTTCGGCTTTATTGATTTCTTTGCGATAGGCCTGAAGCGCTAGACGTGTGCGCTCATCAGCTTTTTTAAACTCAACAAGGGCGTTATTTTTGTCGTTTTCAGCCCAAAAAGAAAGACTTTGATAAAAGTTTGTTAAAATTCTCTCGCTTGCGGCGGGGTTATAAGAACGCACTTTATCATTCACCAGAACCGACCCAACAGTTTCGCCCGCTTTCGTGCCAAGCCCTTCAAGGTCTTCAACTTTCAAAAGCGTTTCCACGCCGTCAAAATGCGCCCGCGAGCGCTCAAGATTCCCACTCAATCGCCAGCTCTCGCCCGCATTGAGGTGGAACAAAACATTCCCCGCCTTCACATCAACAAGCTTAAAACCAGCCTCTTCAACAAGACCTAAATCTTGTTCAATCGAAATAGCAGCATTTTTATAAAGACCATTTTGATAATCTTGATCAAAATTTTTCGACGCATTGATACTGGCACCACCAGCACAACCTGCGAGAACAAAACCCAAAGACACATACGCAATTTGTTTTAACATGACGCCTCAACACAAAAAAAAACAATATACTCTTAATTAAGCATCAAAAGTGAAAAATAGCAATTTTAGATGGTGTTCTGGTGCTGGTGAGAGGACTTGAACCTCCGACCTACGCATTACGAATGCGTTGCTCTACCAACTGAGCTACACCAGCTTTAAGCGACCATTTTATCATTATATCAAGCTGCAGCTGATTGAGGCAATATGAAACATGCCCAAAAAAGCCCAGATTAAGCCATTCTTAACCAGTTTTGCGCGAGACTGCCCTCAGCCATAAAATTCACCAGAATTCACGCTTGCCAGTCTGGTCGGAGTATGGCAGAAAGACGCAATATTCAGCTGCCGTAGCTCAGGGGTAGAGCACTCCCTTGGTAAGGGAGAGGCCGGGAGTTCAATTCTCCCCGGCAGCACCATTTCTGCATATGATGATGACAAAGCAAAACAACAGCTTGGAAGCTGTGACTTTGCTCGTGTTTGGGATGCATCACCATTTCTTTCATTCCCCTATCAAAAAAAAGAGGTTTTAGGGGTTTTAAGCCTATCTAGTCTTCTTGCTAGGGTATTTGCCTGCGCAAAAATGATAGTTTCTTACCATATTAGATGGGCAGCTCATAATGAGCTGAAGGTGTGTTTTTGAATTTACAAGAGACAGAAGCCGATAAAACGTTTCGGGAAGAAGTGCGCGCTTTTCTTTCCCAAGCCTTGACGCCTGAACTGATTCAAGCCGGCAAAAAAACCACATCGATTTTTTCGGATTTCGATGCCTCAATTAAATGGCAGAAAATCCTTTATGAAAAAGGCTGGCTGCTATCTAGCTGGCCCGTTGAGCATGGCGGCAATGGCTGGACACTTGCGCAAAAAACCATTTTTGAGACCGAATGCAAAATCCACCACGCCCCCGCCCTGTTCGCGCTGGGGATTCAAATGCTGGGCCCAATTTTGATTGAATTTGGCACACCAGATCAAATCGAAAAATATTTGGACCGTATTGCCAGCACGGAAGATATTTGGTGTCAGGGTTATTCTGAGCCCGGCGCTGGCTCAGACCTCGCCGCGCTCAAAACCGCTGCTGTCAGAGACGGTGATGACTATATTGTCAATGGTACCAAAATTTGGACCAGCTATGCGCATCGATCAAATATGATTTTCTGTCTAACCCGCACCTCCAATGAAGGACCTAAACAAGCTGGCATCAGCTTTTTGCTGATTGATATGAACACGCCCGGTATTAAAGTTGAAAAAATCACTTCGCTTGATGGCGAGGTTGAGCAGTGTCAGGTATTTTTTGATGATGTGCGGGTGCCGGTTGCCAATCGCGTGGGCGAAGAAAATCAGGGCTGGGATATTGCGAAATATTTATTGCAGCTAGAAAGAAGCGGCTACAGCTATTTTAACGCGCTGAACCAGTCAATTTACAAAATTCGTCATTTGGCCGAAAAAGAACTGTCTGCCTCTGGGCAGGAAATGATTGACGATCCGGTTTTTGCCACCAAGCTGGCCGAGCTTGAAATGGAAAAACTCGCGCTTGAATATACAGAACATCGCATTCGGCTTGATGAGAAAATTTTTGAGCAAAACCCAGCCATTAGCTCATTGCCTAAAATTATTGGTACAGAGCTGAGCCAAAAGCTTGATGAACTCGCCTTGGAATTGCGCAATGGTTATACGGCTGTGCAGCAAAACCATGCCCTCGCGCCCGGATATGATGGCGAGATGATTGGCGATGAAGACGGGGTTGCCATAACCAATAGCTATCTCAACAATCGCGCCTCCACCATTTATGGCGGGTCGGTGCAGGTTCAACGCAATATTATTGCGCGGCAATTGCTCAAATCATAGGTCTTGTGAGATGGATTTTAATTTTACAGAAGATCAAATTGCGCTGAAAGATATGATTAACAAATATCTGACAGATAATTATGATTTCCAAAAGCGCCGCGATATTGCCAATGGCGCACAGCCATTTGATAAAGATTTTTGGGCGCAAGCAGCTGATATGGGCTGGCTCGCCCTGCCCTTTGCTGAAGACAAAGGCGGTTTAGGCGGCAACCCGACTGACACTGTTTTGTTTTTCACAGAAATGGGGCGGGCTTTGGTGCTAGAGCCTTTTCTAGAGACAATGCTTATCACCGGACGCGTTTTAAGCCAGTCCAGCCAACCCTATGCACAAGACATGATTGAACAAATTATTGCGGGCACATTGCAAGGCGCTTTTGCGCATGGCGAGGCCAATCGGGCGCAAGGCTACGACAATATCCAAACTCGTATTCAGGCTAACGGTGATGATTTCAGCGTCACAGGCCATAAGGCGGTTGTTTATAACGCGCCCAATGCTGATTTTATTATCGCCACCGCGCTTGATGAAAATAATGAGCTGGTGATTTTCCTTGCTGATAAATCAAGCAAGGGTTTGAGCTTCAAAAATTACGATACCATTGATGGTCGTCAGGCATCAGAAATTCATATGGAGCAACTCAGCGTCACCCATGACCAGATTTTGGCGCGAGGCAATGCGGCGCATCATATTGTGCAATCTACACTTGATGAGGCTGTGCTAGCACTCAGCGCGGAATATCTTGGCGGCATGGAAGAAATGCTGCGTTTGACGCTGGATTATTGCAAACAAAGAGAGCAATTTGGCCAGCCCATCAGCAATTTCCAGTCTTTACAACATCATATGGCCGACATGTTTATGTTATGCGAGCTTAGCCGGTCCTTGATTTATTCAGCCGCTATTAAAATGCATGAAAACGCCGATGATGCGCGCATGCTGCTGGCCGCGACAAAAGTTAAAGTCTTCAAAAATGCCAAAGAAGTTGCACATAAAGCCGTTCAACTGCATGGCGCCATTGCGACAACTGATGAATATAGCGTTGGGCATTATCTCAAGCGCATTGTCAGCACGGCGGATATGTTTGGTAGCCCGACTAGCTTCACAAATCTTTTTATTCAGGAACGCAAATCAGCCTAATGGATTATAGATCCACGACTGTCTTGCCAAAATTTTTGCCGCTAAACATATCGCAAAACGCATTGCCGACATTTTCAATGCCCTGCATTTTAAATTCATAATTTTTCAGCTGGCCGTTATTCAACCATTGTTCTAACTGACGGCGCACATCATCATATTGCGCCTCGCGAAAATGTGTCATGAACCCGCGCATGGTGATTTCTTTGGTCACCAGTTCAAAAATATTATTCGGGCCAAAAGGTTCGCCTTCAGCATTGTAATGCGTCACCGCGCCGATGAGCGCGATGCGTCCCAAATGGTTCATATTGGTAATCGCCGCTTGCAGCGTTTCGCCGCCGACATTATCTAAAAATACATCAACCCCATCTGGGCAAGCTTCTTGGATTGCAGCCTCAAGCCCCTTCTCGCTTTTGCGGTTGACGGCGGCATCATAGCCTAAATCCGAAACCAACCTTGCGCATTTATCTGCGCTGCTTGAGATGCCAACCACCCGTCCGGCGCCTAATATTTTCGCGATTTGTCCGGCCACAGAGCCAACCGCGCCGCCGCCAGCAGAGATTAGAACTGTATCGCCTTTTTCAGGCTTGGCGATTTCGGTGAGTGCAAAATAAGCCGACATGCCAGTGTCGCCCAAAATCCCCATATAATAGCTATAGGGGAAGGGTAAATCTTTGGGCAATTTGGCGATAAAGTCATTTTGCGTGCCGATGGAATACTCTTCCCAGGCAAAACGCGCCATCAGCATATCACCCACTTCATAGTCAGGGTGGTGGCTTTCGGTCACTTCTGCAAGCGTGAGTCCCATCACCGCCTCACCTATAGGCATGGCAGGCAAAACCTCATCACCCGCATCTTCATTCATCCAATTTCGGAACCCTGCATCGAGCGACACACAATGGTTTTTTACAAGAATTTCATTTTCAGCTGGCACTGGCATTGGCGCTTCGACAAGTGCGAAATCTTCATAGGCCGGATAGCCTTGCGGACGGCGGGCTAAAACAATTTTACGATTCACACTCATGAAATCCTCCAAAAATCAGTCTTCTTCAGCAATCGGATTGGCGTCAAAATTCACAACCCCATCGCTGACAGGTGAAAATGACCGTGCCGACTTTGTCCAGCAATTCGCAATCGGTGCCACCCAATCGGCCTCGTTCATTGTGCCTGCTTTGATAAAAACAGACCCTTCAATTTCCTGCACAAAGGTAAAAAGCTGCGAGCCACAATCAGGACAAAACGCACGCCCCACATGCGAGCCATCGGTGCCGATTTTATGATAAGTTTTATACGCCCCCTCAATCGTCACCGCATTTTGGGGGAACAAAACCACAGTCGCCTTACCGGAACCCGTTACCTTTTGACAGTCTTTACAATGACAATGAAGCGCATCTCCTGCCTGCGTTTCATCTGCTTCATATTTGATGGTGCCACATAGGCAAGAACCCGTAATCATATGACTGCCCTTTTCAAAAATTAAATATGCAAAACCCGGTCATACGCATCAAGCACGGACTCGTGCATCATTTCGGATAATGTTGGGTGTGCAAAAACCGTGTTCATCAATTCTTCTTCAGTGGTTTCTAACCCCATCGCGGTCACAAACCCCTGAATAAGCTCTGTCACTTCAGCGCCAATCATATGCGCGCCCAGCAATTCACCGGTTTTGGCATCAAACAGCGTTTTAATCAGCCCGTCAGCCTCGCCCATCGCCAATGCTTTGCCATTGCCCATAAACGGAAAACGCCCGATTTTAACCTCGCGCCCCTCGCGCTTGGCTTGGTCTTCGCTCAGACCAATACTGGCAATTTGCGGCGTGCAATAGGTGCACCCCGGAATCAGGTTTTTATCCAGCGCATGCGGGTCCATACCAGCGATTTCTTCAACGCAAACCACGCCCTCATGCGAGGCCTTATGCGCCAGCCAAGGCGGCGCGGTTACATCGCCAATCGCATAGAGACCCGACACATTGGTGGTACCAAAAGGACCCGTCGCAATATGGCCTTTTTCCAGATTGACCCCAAGCTCCTCAAGCCCCATATCTTCTGTATTGGCCACAATGCCAGCCGCTAAAATAACCCGCTCTACAGCTAACTCATGCGTCTCGCCGCCCTGTGAAACAGTTAGTTTCGCGCCCTTAGCGGTCACTTTTGCCGCTTCAATTTGCGCGCTGGTTAAAATTTTCACACCGCGTTTTTCAAAACTCTTTTGCGCCAAAGCCGCAATTTCAGAATCCTCTTGCGGCAAGATGCGCTCTAACACTTCAACAATCGTCACCTCGACACCAAAAGCAGAATAAAAACTCGCAAACTCCATACCAATCGCGCCAGACCCAACCACCAGCATGGTTTTAGGCATTTTTTCTGGCACCATCGCATCACGCGAATTCCAAACAATTTTGCTATCCGCAACCAATCCCACCTGCTCAAGATTTCGCGGTCTTGCGCCAGTGGCCAATATCACATGGTCAGCCTGATAGCTTTGCCCGTCCACCTCAACACTTGGCGCAGGACTTCCCGCCTTCAAACTGGCATGGCCGCGCAAAACGGTGATTTTATTTTTCTTCATCAAATAATCAATCCCGCCTGAAAGCTTGCCCGCAATATCGCGTGAGCGTTTCACAATGGCAGAAAGGTCAAACCCAGCCTTGGCAGTCAGGCCATACGCCTCTGCATTTTCCATAAAATGATAAATTTCAGCCGAGCGCAGCATGGCCTTTGTTGGGATACACCCCCAATTCAAACACACGCCACCCATATCGGCCTTTTCAACTATTGCCACATCAAGGCCTAGCTGTGCCGCTCGAATAGCGGCCACATATCCACCTGGCCCTGAGCCAATAATGATGATATCAAATTTTTTTTCTGACATTTATCAATCCATTTTTAATCTGTTTAATTTGTTTTTATGTTTAGACAGCTGTGAAACCGCCATCAATATTTAATTCAGCCCCTGTGACAAAAGACGCTGCCTCAGAACAGAGATAGACAACACCGCCGCCTAAATCTTCCGCCTCACCCAAGCGCCCAATCGGGTGGTCAGCAACAATGCCATCATAGGCTTGCTGGGCCGACTCAATCGTTCCCTGCTCCAGATAGGTGTTCACAATCGCTTCCAGCATAGGCGTTTTCACCCCGCCTGGGTGAATAGTGTTCACACGAATATTATATCCCAGCGCGGCAAATTCAATCGCCGCGCTTTTGCTGAAAATTTTCACGGCACCTTTGCTCGAGCAATAGGCCGCATTAAACGCAGCCCCGCGCTGACCAGCTATCGATGAAAAATTCACAATCGCCGCACCAGATGCGCGTGCCTCACCACCTTTTTTCAAAAGCGGCAACATAATTTGATGCCCAATCAACATGCTTTCAACATTGACTGCATAGAGTTTACGCCAGCTCTCAAGACTTGTTCCCTCAATCGAGTCCACCACAGACATGCCCGCAACATTGACGAGTGCATCAAGGCGGCCAAATTTTTCTTCAACATATTGGGCGATTTTCTCCCATGCTTTAGCATCGGTCACATCATGGGTAAGGAAATCCTGCGCCACCGGCTCTTGGCCTGCCACAGGTTCTGCAATGTCTGTTGCAATCACCTGCGCACCAGCCGCTGTCATGGCCGCGCAGACGGCCTTGCCAATCCCACCCGATGCACCAGTTACAACCGCCACCACATTATTTAATTCGATTGTCATCACATCACCTCTGTTTCAAGTTTTAGTCTTATTGCGCCGTCCAGCCGCCATCAACCACAACCTCTGAACCGGTCATGTAAGAGCTGTCATCACTTGCTAGAAACGCAATCGCATTAGCAATTTCATCAGGCGTTCCCATACGACCATTTGGCGTCGCTTCGCTCAACACCGCGACCAAATCATCAATGCTTTCTGCCACGCCCTGATCCACCATACGCTGCATGCCCTTATCAAAAAGCGGGGTGCGAATAAAACCCGGATGGACTGAATTCACCCGAATAGGGGTGCGCTTGGTCGCAAATTCAATCGCAATCGCTTTGCTGAACAGCTTCACCGCGCCTTTGCCTGCATTATAGGCTGAAGTATCTGGATAACCAATTTTGCCCATAATTGAGCTAATATTGATAATCGAGCTGCCAGCGGGTGTTTGCGCACCGGTTTTTGCCAAGAGCGGTGTTGCTGTTTTGACCCCTAGAAAAACCCCATCAACATTTATCGACATGATGCGGCGCCAGTCCTCAAAGGCCATTTCTTCAACAGGGGACACACAGTCAACGCCAGCATTATTAACCAAAATATCCAGACGCCCTTGCTCTTTTTCAATCTGCGCAATGCAGGCCTGCCAGTCTGCTTCTTCAGCGACATTGGCTTTAATGTAATGAATCTGGGCGGCCAAATCACCAATCAGTTCTGGCAGTTTATCTTCGGTTTCTAGGTCAGATGCATATACGGTAGCCCCCAAAGCCTGAAGCTTTTGAACCGAGGCTAGGCCAATACCGCGCAACCCGCCTGTCACCAGCGCCACGCGCCCTGATAAATTGGTTTCCTGTGTCATTTTATAATCCCATCATGCCAGAGGTTGTCGCGCCGTCCATTTTATATTCAGCCCCGCTGATGAAAGCCGCCTCATCTGATGCCAAATAAGTCACCAGCCCGGCAACTTCTTCAACCGTTGCCATGCGCTTAAGCGGTGCCATTGACTCATACCCCGCGCGTGCCGCTGCTGGGTCAGGTGCGCCATCAATAAGATTTGTTATCATCTCGGTTTCCACAACGCCCGGGTGGATACTATTGCACCGAATGGGCAACCCCTGATTGGCACAATGCATCGCAACAGATTTCGCCAATGCAATCAGCGCCCCTTTGGTTGTCGAATAGGTCACATAATTACCCATTGGGATAAATGCGTTCATAGAGCTGTTCATAATAATGCTGCCACTCGGCCCATCAGGGTTTTTGCGCATGGCCCGAATAGCCATTTGCGCGCTTAACATCATGCCTGTTAAATTGATATCCAGCAGGTTTTGCCAATTCTCAAGCGGGATATCCTCAACACTCGCATCACCCATTTCTGTGCCGGCATTGGCAAACATAATATCCAGCCTGCCGTAATTTTCCTGCACATGCGCCATCATCTCTTGCCAAGCAGCTTCGTCTTGCACCTTATGCTTGATAAATTCTGCCCCCGTCGCGGTACAAACTTTTTGTGCTTTTTCTTCATTTGAGCCGGTGAAGATAACTTTCGCGCCCTCTTCGACAAACCGCGCCACCGTGCCAGCGCCAATGCCAGAAGTGCCGCCGGTGATAATGGCAACTTTATTTTCCAACTTCCCCATTTTATCCCTCTTTAAAAAATAATTCGGTTTTCACATTACAGACAAATATTTCACCAAGATAATATCATTTAGTCTAGCTATTATACTTATGGTTAGTGCTAGTTTTTTTTGTTTTTCAACTTGGCATGATGCATGTTTATATAAGCACATAAATATCGTTATGGTGTGCGATAGATAGATTGAGGGAGTCCAATATGTCTGAAAAAGCAAAAGCAGGAAATGGTGCAGATAAAAAAGACCTTACGCGTGAAGCCGAAGGGGTGAACTGGGTTGATTTAATGGCTCAGGACTCGCGTCCAGTGCCAGATTTCTTGAAAGAGCCAAGCTTTGAATATTTAGGTTCCGACCCGCTGCCTGCCGAGCGCTACACCTCAAAAGAATTTGAAAAACTTGAAAAAGAAAAAATGTGGCCCAATGTCTGGCAATTTGCGGCGCGTGAGGAAGATTTGCCCGAAGCTGGCGACTTTGTGGTTTATGACAATGCAGACCGCACTTTTTTAATATGCCGCCAAGATGATGGCGAAGTGAAAGCCTTTCACAATGTGTGCTTGCATCGCGGGCGTAAACTGCGCACTGAAGATGGCTGCGAAGACCGTTTTCAATGCCCGTTTCATGGTTTGACCTGGAACAAAGACGGCTCGCTGGCGCATATCCCCAATCGATGGGATTTTTCGCATTTATCAGATGAAAAAATGAAATTGCCCGAGGCAGAAGTTGGGCGTTGGGCTGGCTATATATTTATCCGTGAAAACGCGGGCGGGCCATCACTAGAAGAGTTCCTCGCGCCCCTGCCAGAGCATTTTAAGCGTTGGCGACATGAGGAATGCGCGACAGCCATTTGGGTTGGCAAAGTTGTGCCTGCCAACTGGAAAGTCACCGCCGAAGCCTTTATGGAAGCTTGGCATACTGTTGTTACCCACCCGCAGATCCTGCCCTTTACGGGTGACGAAAACAGTGCCTATTGGTATTGGGGCGATAATGTGAATGTAAACCTCGTGCCATTTGGTGTGATGTCACCGCATATTGACCCTGAAGGCAAAGAGCAGCAATGGATTGTTGACGAATTTGTTAAATATAATGGCCGCTCGGCTGAAAATTACGATGCAGAGAGTGACCCATTTGCGATTAATGTGCCAGATGGCATGTCCGCACGCAAGGCACTGGGCGAAGCCATGCGCGAAAATTACACCAATATTTTCGGCTATGACCATAGCGATGCCACTGATGCGGAATTGCTTGATGCGATTGTTTATAATGTGTTTCCGAATTTCGCGCCATGGGGCGGGTTTATGCCGAACATTGTATATCGCTGGCGCCCTTGGCAAGACCCCGACCATTGCTTGATGGAAGTGCGCATTTTAACCCGTGTGCCACCCGGTCAGCCACACCCGCGCAGCCCGCAAATGAAGTTTTTGTCTGTTGACCAAAAATGGACAGAAGCAGCTGAACTCGGCACTTTAGGCGATGTGTTTGAGCAAGACATGGATAATTTGCCTTATGTGCAAGAAGGTTTGAAAGCCTCAAAAAATGGCGAGGTGCAATTAGGGGATTATCAGGAAGTTCGTATCCGCCAATTCCACAACACATTGCAGAAATATTTGGATAAATAATCATGAGTGAAGAACAACACCCTAAAAGAATAAATTGCGTTTTAATCGCGTCTGGCAAATATCATGATATTGATTTTGCGCGGCTGGAACTGCTGAAGCTTTTTGGCGAAGATATGCGTTTCCGTGTGCGCGTTTTTGAAAATTATGAAAACCTTGATGCCATTCGCGAGGCTGATTGCTTGGTTACATATACATGTGATGTGATGCCGTCTATTGAAGCGCAAGAAGTGTTAAAGGACTGGCTGAATGAAGGCGGGCGGTGGTTTGCGCTGCATGGCACAAACTCAATCTTGCGTATGCTTGATGACGGTACATGGGCCGCGCCGCGCTGGGCTCCTTTATTTATGGAAATGCTTGGCTCGCAATTTATTTCGCACCCCCCTATTGAGCCCTATTTGGTAACCAACGCCCAACCCGACCATGAGCTGGTTAAAGGCATTGAACCCTTTGAAACGACTGACGAATTATATCATCTCGAGTGTCATGGTGACCTAGATGTTTTGTTGGAGACCGATTGCACCAAAGAAGGCACAGGTTTTGCTGAAGCAAAAGACGCGATTGGCAAACAACCGGTTTTTTATATTAAAACGCATGGCAAGGGCGCGGTTTTATATCTCACGCTGGGGCATTGTCGCGGACATTATGATATGCAGCCGGTGCTGGACTGGTGGCCAACAGTTGAGCGCTGCGCTTGGGATTTGCCCATTTTTTACACCCTGCTGCGGCGCGGCATGAGCTGGATTCGCAGCGAAAAACCGACAGAGTAATAAAGTTTCAACTTTGTGTTTTAAATCTGCTAAGGTAAACACACTTCTTATAGGCCTATAAGATGATGGAAAGTCGTGATGTCATATAAAGATAATAATCTTATTGAAAACCTTGATTTAATCCGCATTTCAGGTGCGGATAAAATCCGTCATTCTTGTGAGATTTATCGCGATATTGTGCAAGAAAAATTCAATATGCGCATCGCCGCCACCCATAATATTGCCCTTAACACGGCGATTGTTGATGAAGATGGTGAGATTATGGCCACAGAAGTTTTTGGCTGGGACGATACGACTGATTGGTGGAAAACCAATAATCTTGCGCTTGAATCCCCGCTCACTATGGCCTGTCGATATGAAAGCGACCCTTTTTGGATTAACAAAGATGGGGTGCGCTCGCTATATCCCAACAGTTTTTTAGATGATATTGACCTATCGAAATTTGGGGAGCGCGCAAAAACAAAATGCGCCATTGTGGTGCCGATTCATATGCCGTTTAGCCAAATTGGCGCGGTGAGCTACAACCCCATTGACGAGAAAATCACAGATTTAAGCGAAGTTTACGCTGCCTATGCAACAGAACTCGGGATATATGCCCGCGCCTTTATCCGCAGCTATATGAATGTGACCCCACCCTCTCGGCTTTTGCCTTCAGGCTCAAAGCTCTCAAAAAGAGAGGTCGAGTGCTTGCTTTGGGCGGCAATGGGTAAAACGGATATTGAAATCAGTATGATTATCAAACGCAGTCGGGCAACCGTGCGGTTCCATATTCATAATGCGTCCATCAAATTAGACGCGGTCAATCGCAGTCAGGCTGTTTTTAAGGCAACCCAGCTAGGCTATATCAGCCTCAATTCTTAATCTGCCCGCCACCTGATTTTTTTATGAGTATATTTGCAAGCTCAGCCGTTCTAATTTCCATATATCAGAGCTGATGAACAGCCTGCATATTGGGGGGATATGACATGACATCAATTTTTGCGTCTCTTAATCCGCCAACGCTTCAGGGCGGGCGCCAAAAAGATACGGGAGAATTTATTTTTCCTTTGCCTGAAATGGTGCAGGATAATATTGAGATTGTCCCGCTTGAGCGCACCGGCACTGTTTGGTCTTATACCGTGCAGCGTTTTCCGCCCAAATCCCCGCCCTATAATCATGGTGAAGAATTTTTACCTTATATTGTCGCTTATGTCAGCCTTGCCGACCAACTTATGATTGAAACCAGACTGATTGATGTGGCCATCGAAGATGTTGAAATTGGCATGCAGGTCGAACTCACCTTAATGGATTTTAAAAGACTCAATGATGGGGAAACCGAGCAAATTCATGCGTTTCGCCCAATAAAGGAGGCTGGCTGATGAGTGAAGTAGGTATTATTGGCATCGGTATTCACAAATTTGGTCGCACGCCAGACCGCACAGGTTTAGAACAGGGCGTGTTTGCGATTGAGCAGGCTTTGCAAGATGTTGGTTTAACATGGCAAGACATGCAATTCGCCTTTGGCGGCTCGGACGCCGCTGGTAACGCTGACACAATGGTCAGCAAATTAGGCCTGACGGGCTTGCAATTTATCAATGTGAAAAATGGCTGCGCGACTGGTGGGTCGTCTCTTTATGCGGCATCAACGGCGATTAAATCAGGCGAATATGATATTGGCCTCGCAGTTGGTTTTGATAAGCACCCGCGTGGCGCGTTTGACCCCATGCCCGCCGAGTGGGGGCTGCCAGAATGGTATGGAGAGCAAGGCTATATGCTCACCACCCAGTTTTTTGCCATGAAAATCAAGCGTTATATGCATGATTACGGCATTAGCGAGACGAGCCTTGGGCGCGTGGCGGAGAAGTCTTTTATCAATGCTGAATATAATGATAATGCTTGGCGGCGTGAGCCCATCTCGCTTGAAGAGATTATGAGCAGCCCAATGATTAGCGATCCATTGCGGAAATATATGTTTTGCTCACCCGCAGAGGGCGCAGTGGCGCTTATTTTGGCCACGCGCAAGAAAGCGCAGGAAATTGGCGCACCCTTTATCCGCCTTGATGCGGCGGTGATGCGCACCCGCCCCCCAAAATCTTTTGAGGTTTTCGCGCCTGCGATTGAAAATGAAATTACAGGCACAGCGACACAGCTCGCGGCCAAAGCAGCGTTTGAAAAAGCTGGCATCTCGCCCAAAGACATTGATATTGCCCAGCTTCAAGACACTGAGTCTGGCGCTGAAATTATGCATATGGCTGAAAATGGGTTTTGTGAGCATGGCGAGCAAGAGCAGATGCTGGCCAATGGCGAAACGCGCATCAATGGCCGCTTGCCGGTGAACACTGATGGCGGGTGCATTGCAAATGGAGAGCCGATTGGGGCCTCGGGTTTGAGACAGGTTTATGAAAATGTGCTGCAATTGCGTGGCGATGCAGGCTTAAGACAGGTGCAAAATAACCCACGCTTAGCATACACGCATGTCTATGGCGCGCCAGGCGTCTCGGCGGTTACAATTTTGAGCAAATAATTAGGCAAATAGCTAGTTTTTAGGGTTTTACCGTTATCAAATATCATGGTTAGATAGCGGTTCATGTGGAGGAAAATAAATGCAGATTAGCTCAGATACTTTGAAAGAAGCCTATCGGCAAATGAATAATATTCGGAAGTTTGAAGACCAGCTTCACGAAGAAATTAAAACCGGTGAGGTTGCGGGTTTTACGCATCTATATGCCGGACAAGAAGCGGTTGCGGTTGGGGTGTGTATTAACCTTGACCATAATGACAAAATCGCCTCAACCCATCGCGGGCACGGACATTGCATCGCAAAAGGGTGTGATATTGACGGCATGATGAAAGAAATTTATGGCCGCGCTGATGGTTTGTGTAAAGGCAAGGGCGGGTCCATGCATATTGCCGATTTTGACAAAGGCATGTTGGGCGCGAATGGCATTGTTGGCGGCGGGCCGCCTATTGTTGTTGGCGCTGCGCTGTCAGCTAAAATGCACAAAGATGGACGCGTTGCGATTGCCTTTTCTGGTGATGGCGCGTGTAATCAAGGCACAACTTTTGAGGCCATGAATATGGCCGTCGTCACCCAAGCACCGGCTATTTTCATTTTTGAAAACAACCATTATTCAGAGCATACAGGCGTTGATTATGCAGTTGGCACAGCGGGCGATATTGCCAGCCGCGCCGAAGCTTTTGGCATGAAAGTCTGGCGTGGCAATGGTTGTAATTTCTTTGAAGTCTATGAAATCATGGGCGAAGTGCTTGACTATGTGCGCGCTGGCAATGGCCCTGCGGCAGTGGAGTTTGATACAGAGCGGTTTTATGGACACTTTGAAGGTGACCCACAAAACTATCGCGGTGAAGGAGAGCTGGATCGCATTCGTAAAGAGCGCGACTGCCTGACCCATTTCCGTGCGCATGCCATTAAGGAAAAGCTTTTGAGCAAAAAAGACCTTGATGCGATTGAAAAAGAAACAGATGAAACCATCGCAAATGCTACCGCAGCCGCGAAAGCTGCTCCTGCGCCCACCGCAGAAGATGTCCTCACCGATGTTTATATTGATTATCTTTCATAGGAAAAAACAATGGCTAAAATGATGTTGCGCGAGGCGCTGTTAAATACAATTAAAGAAGAAATGGAACGCGATGAAAATGTCGTGGTTCTGGGTGAAGATGTGGTTGGTGGCATGGGAACGGCTGGCGGACCAGAGGCTATTGGTGGCATTTGGTCAACCTCAACAGGCCTATGGGATCAATTTGGCCCAGACCGTGTGATTGACACGCCCATTTCGGAAAGCGCCATTATTGGCGCAGCTGGCGGGCTTGGCCTGACTGGTAAACGCCCAATTGCTGAAATTATGTTTGCAGATTTTCTAGGCGTTTGTATGGACCAAATCTGGAACCAAATCGCGAAATTCCGCTACATGTTTGGTGGTAAAAGTGAGTGTCCGGCGATTATCCGTATGGTATATGGTGCTGGTCTCAATGCTGCCGCCCAGCACAGCCAGTCACCCCATGGTATTTTAACCGGCATGCCAGGCCTAAAAGTCGTCATGCCGACCACGCCAGCAGATGCAAAAGGCTTGCTGACCACGGCTATTCGTGAAAATGATCCAGTGATTTTTCTTGAGCATAAAGCGCTATATGCGGAAAAAGGTGAAGTGCCGGAGGGGGAATATATGATTCCATTTGGTCATGCCCGCCTCGCGCGCGCAGGCGAAGATGTCACCATTGTAGCGTCTGGCCTGATGGTAAAATTCTCTGAAAAAGCCGCCGATAAGCTGGCTGAAAAAGGCATTGGTTGTGATGTGATTGATTTGCGCACAACCAGCCCAATTGATGAAGAGACTATTTTGGATTCTGTTGAAAACACTGGCCGTCTGGTGGTGGTTGATGAAGCCCCGCCAAGATGTTCATTGGCAACTGATATTGTTTCAATGGTGACCCAAAAAGCATATGCGAGCTTGAAGGCCCCGCCAGAGGCTGTGACAGCACCGCACACACCGATTCCGTTTGCGCGTGAATTGGAGCGGGCCTATTTGCCATCACCCGATAAAATTGCCGCCGCCGTTGAGCGAACACTGGCCTGGAAATAATCGGAATAATAGGTAACTAGCTAAAAAATAAGCAATAAGGACAAGTCGTCATGAGTAAAATTAAAGCTTTTACAATGCCAAAATGGGGCATTGAAATGCAAGAAGGCACCATTAGCGAATGGGTTGTGCAGGAAGGCAAACCTTTCAAAAAAGGTGACATTATTGCTTTGATTGAGACAGATAAAATCTCAAATGAAGTTGAAGCTGATAATGATGGTGTGCTGCGCAAAATTGTCAGCCCTGCTGGTGAAGTGCAGCCGGTTGGGACACTTTTGGGCGTATTTGCCGATGAGGCAACACCAGATGATGAGATTGTGGCTTTTGTTGATAATTTCAAGAAAGCTGACACCAGTACCGCGCTTGGGGCTGGCACCAATGATGAGGCCGCTTCAGCACCTGCTGAAACTGCCTCTGCAGCCCCTGCCCCAGCGACGGAGGTTAAACAGCATGTGCCGTCAGACAATCTGAACATATCACCGAAAGCGCGTGAATATGCGATTGAGCAAAATATTGACACCAACACCATCACTGGTAGCGGACGCGGTGGGCGGATAACCTATCAAGATGTGTATCAGGCCAGCCGTCCTGAAAAAACGGTCAATTTGAAAGGTGCGTTAGAAACACCTGCAGACGACGAATCGATTTTTGCCTCACCATTGGCACGCCGTATCGCAAACCAAAATGGCATTGATTTAACAAAAGTGACCGGAACAGGCGCACGCGGGCGTATTCGTAAGGCCGATGTGTTGGCCTTATTGCCAGAGGCCAGCGCCAGCAGTGGCGCGATGGCACAAGCGCCGGTTTCTGTGAACAACACGCCGCAAATTGAAGAAATGGATAAAATCCGCAAAGTGATTGCCCGCCGGTTGACGGAGTCAAAAGCAACAATTCCGCATTTTTATCTTCGTGCGTCCATCGCGATGGATAATTTAATCGCCCTCCGTAAAACAGCCAATTTGGTCATGGGCAAAAAAGCATCGATTAATGATTATTTGGTGAAAGCGGTTGGTCTGGCACTGGTGAAACATAAAGATGTCAATGTGCAGGTGCATGGCGATGCCATTCATCATTTCCCACACGCGGATATTTCAATTGCGATTGCCTCTGATAAGGGGCTCATCACGCCGATTGTGCGCGGTGCAGATGCCCAGCCTGTGCATGTTATTGCCGATATGACCAAAGCGCTGATTGAAAAAGCCAATAATGGCAAAATTTCTTTTGAAGATTTGGAAGGCGGCACCATCACCATTTCTAATTTGGGCATGTTTGGCATTGACCAATTTGACGCCATTATTAACCCACCTCAAGGGTCTATTCTGGCAATTGGCGGCATTACCAAACAATGCGTTGAAAGCGATGATGGCATGGTCGGCTTTGAAAGCCGCATGGAGATTTCCATGTCTTGTGACCATCGCGCGATTGATGGCGCGGCAGGGGCGCAATTTATGGCCAGCTTGAAAGAAATACTGGAAAACCCAGAAATGCTATTTCAATAAAATGAGCCGATAACAAAAGAAAACGGGCAGAAATCTGCCCGTTTTTTTATGATTTATTGTCGCTCACATTGCCTCATTATGAGCAATTGGCTGCAACATTATCCGCGTTAAAATAATAGGGACGGATTTCACAGACTTTGCCATCACGGAACAAGAACATCTCCAAAAGCTGAATAGGCGGCCCGTCAAGTTCCATATCCACCATCACAACGGCGCAATCCTCACCAACCATTAAATGGCTATGTGATAAGCCTTTAATGCTCATCATGGACATAACTTTGGCATATAAATCGCGCAGAGCTGTTTTGCCCTCATATACCCCGCCAAAAGGCAGATTATCTGCTTCTGTAATTTTGAAATCATCTGTCATTAAAGCTTCGCAAGCTTCAAAATCACCCGCACCTGAAGCGGCATAGAGCTTGTCAATCATTGCTGGAATATCAGTCATTGTTTCTCCTCATCTCACCAAGTTTATATGCCTACGATAAAGCTGATAAAAAGAGAAGAAACTCATAATAATGTTAGTCACAAAGTTATCATTTTCTGACAAAATAGAGAACGGTCACGCAGATATAAAAGGAAAAGCAATGATTTTTGTCGCTGGAACAATGATGATGAACCCCGCAATAATAGACGAGTTTGAAACCCGCGTTGCGGAAATGCAAGAACAGGTGCGCGCTGAAAATGGCTGCCTGCATTACTCGCTTTTGGTTGAGGATAAAGCTACAGGCAAAGTGAATGTCATGGAAATTTGGGAAGATGATGATGCGCTGGGCGTGCATTTTACCCAACCTTGGATTGGTGCCTTTTTTGAACGATTTAGCCCAGAAATGCTGGACTCAACTGTTCAAATTTATGATATTAGCGGCACACGCCCATTACCTATCTAGCGCGCCTATAAAGCTTGCTAGTTCATTAGCTAAAACCCATTTGAGAGGCACATGATGACTTCCTCGCCTATTCGTCCGGAAATTTATGCAAAAGCAGAGCGTATCGAAAAATTCATACGCGATAAAATCATTCCCTATGAAACAGACCCACGCTGCGAAGCCCATGGTCCCACTGATGAGCTGGTGCAGGAAATGCGCGACCTCGCCCGTGCAGAGGGTTTGCTGACCCCGCATATTGAGGAGAACCACGCGCATGTCTCGCATCGTGAAACGGCTCTATTGCTGAAAATATCTGGCCTGTCCACGCTCGGCCCGCTCGCTCTTAATGTGATGGCGCCCGATGAGGGGAATATTTATCTGCTTGGCAAAGTCGCGACGCCTGAGCAAAAAGAAAAATATCTCGACCCCATGATAGCAGGCATTAAGCGATCAGCCTTTTTCATGACCGAACCAGCCAGCATGGGAGGCGCGGGTTCTGATCCGTCATTGCTCATGACAACCGCAGAGCAAGATGGCAATCATTGGGTGATAAATGGCCATAAGGCCTATATTACCGGTGCGGACGGGGCTGGTGTTGGTATTATCATGGCCAAAACCGAAGATGGGGCGAGCCTGTTTATGACCGAACTGCCCCACCCTGCCGTCAAAATTGAACGGGTGTTAGATACAATTGACAGCTCAATGCCAGGCGGGCATAGCGTTGTGCAGATAGATAATTTGCGGGTGCCTGCCAGTGATATGCTCGGCCAAAGCGGCGATGGATTTAAGCTGGCGCAAATTAGGCTCGCGCCGGCGCGTCTGACGCATTGTATGCGCTGGCTTGGAAGCTGTATCCGAGCTCAGGAAATCGCGACAGACTATGCCTGCACGCGTGAAGCATTTGGTAAAAAACTCATCGACCATGAAGGTGTTGGTTTCATGCTGGCGGAAAACCAGATTGATATTAAACAAGCCGAGCTGATGATTGATTGGTGCGCTGATGTGCTGGACACAGGCGCGTTGGGAACCAGCGAAAGCTCAATGGCCAAAGTTGCTGTTTCGGAAGCCTTGTTCCGCATCGCGGATAAATGCGTTCAGGTCATGGGCGGCACTGGGGTCAGCGGCGACACACCGGTGGAACAAATTTTCCGCGAAGTGCGCGCATTCCGCATTTATGACGGCCCAACAGAGGTTCATAAATGGTCATTGGCGAAGAAATTAAAACGCCAAACACTCAAACCACAAGCTGAGGGTTAACTATGACAGAGAACAGATTTTGGCGCTTTGATGCCTATCCTGACGGCACTGATTTTGAGCAAGCACTTACATTGCAAACCGTCGCGCTGCCAGAGCCGCAAGACGGAGAAGTGATTATCCGCAATAAAATGCTGTCACTTGACGCAGGCACGCGCATGTGGATTACAGGTCGTGAAGATGGCTATCAACCGCCCTTGCCGCTCAACACACCAATGGTGGGGTTGGGCATTGGCGAGGTGGTGGCGTCACGCCATGCTGAGGTGAAAATCGGCGACACTGTGCGCGCCTTTGGCCAATGGGCAGATTATTCTGTCGTTACCCCTGAAATGTCTGATTTGCGCGTTCTTGACACCAGTGTTGATGATTTGCGCCAATATTTCGGCGTTTTGGGCATGAATGGCTGGACCGCGCTTTGGGGGATACAAGAAACCGGTCAGGCCAAAGCCGGCGAGAAAGTTTTAATTTCTGCGGCGGCGGGCAGCACGGGAATCCTCGCCTGCCAAATTGCTAAGCTGATGGGCTGCGAAGTTTATGCGACAGCGGGCGGACACGACAAATGCCGCGTTTTGGAACAAGAATTTGGCGTCACAAAAGCTTTTGATTATAAATCAGATGATTTAGCGGCTGAATTTGCCAAAATTGACGGCGGCTTTGATGTTTATTTTGACAATGTTGGCGGCCCGCAACTCGATATTGTGCTGCAAAATATGGCGCTTTATGGCCGCATTGCCCTGTGCGGGCTGGTGGCTGAATATGCTGATGAGGCTGGCACACATAAGCTGGCGCAATATGACAAAATTCTGATGAAACGCCTGAGCGTAATCGGTTTTTTCTCGCCTGATTTTGCCGATCAAGGAGACCGCCTGACACAAACATTACGCGCCTGGTATGACGATGGCCAGCTTTCCATGCCCTTTGATGAAACAAAAGGGCTGGAAAATATGCTGACCGCTTATCGTAAACTGTTCACCGGCGGTAATATCGGTAAAACCATCGTCCTGTTATAAACCTAATGGGCTGTATAACCACCATCGACTGTGATTTCAGCACCGGTCACATAACGCGACTCATCAGAAGCTAAAAACAGCGCGCAATTGGCAACATCAACAGGCTCGCCAAATTCACCCATTGGAATGGCCTGCACCACCGCGTCATAATTCGCCGCGTTTTCTTCAATCGCCTTTTGCTGAATATTGGTCATAATCATGCCCGGATGGATTGTGTTCACGCGAATTTTATCGGCAGCGGTTTCCACAGCAACTGTTTTCGACATTAACCGCACCCCGCCTTTGGTCGCGCCATAAGCCACACAACCCGGCACACCAACCTGCCCCACAACAGAAGACATATTGATGATTGACCCCTGCGTTTTGCTTTCACGCATCAGAGCAATGCCATGTTTTGTGCCATAAAACACACCATGCATATTCACTTCCATCACTTTCATATAATCTTCAGTGGTTTGCGTATCAATTGTGCCAAGCAGCGAAATACCCGCATTATTAACCACAATATCAACGCGTCCTTGCTCAGCTTTGATTTGG
Source organism: Parvibaculaceae bacterium (assembly GCA_965217015.1). Lineage (GTDB taxonomy): Bacteria > Pseudomonadota > Alphaproteobacteria > RS24 > RS24 > JAYQKL01. The sequence continues at coordinate 935,900 of OZ244224.1, forward strand.
GCAAAAATATCCTGCCAACGACTTTCATCGCCAACATCTTGCTGCAAGGCCACCGCGCGGCCACCATTGCGAGCATTGATTTCTTCGGCCACTTTCTCAACCCCTGCCACATCAACATCGGTGAGGTATACCATCGCGCCCTCTTCAGCAAATCGGTCCGCAATCGCGCTGCCCAGACCCGGCCGTGAAGCCGCACCTGTGATTAATGCAATTTTATTTTCAAGTCTCATCCCTGCTCTCCTTTTCAAGCCCTGATAATTAAAGTTGTAAAATTTGTTTCCCTTTATTTTTACCCGCAAATAAACGGTTCAGCGTTTCTGGTGCCTTGTCAAAACCAGTTTGGATATCCTCCAGCCAGTTAATCTTTTCAGCCTTAATCAATGCAATCAACCGCTTTTGTATATCGGGAAATTCTTTTTCATAATCCAGCACGATAAAACCCTCCATACGGGCGCGCCGAAAAATTAAATTAAAATAATTTTGCGGACCAGCGGGCATATCACCTGTTTCATAACGGCTAATCCCGCCGCAAATAACCACCCGTGCATGCATGGCCAAACAGGCCAGCATATCGTCCAAAACAGCACCGCCGACATTGTCAAAAACGATTTGCACGCCCTTTGGCGCAAGCTCCTTCAGCCGGTCTTTAACGATTTCGTTTTTATAATCTATCGCGGCATCAAAACCTGCTTCTTGCGTGAGCCATTGGCATTTTTCAGAACCACCCGCAATGCCGATGACATGACAGCCAGAGGTTTTAGCGAGCTGGCCAACCAATGAACCAGTTGCACCAGCAGCACCTGAAATCACAATAACATCGCCCGGGCGCGGCTGGCCAATTTTATAAAGCCCACACCATGCCGTCATGCCTGTTAGGCCTAAAATAGACAAAGAAGCTGTTGCGGGCAATGCATCATGCACAGGCGTGAAACCACGCCCATCTGTTACGAGATACTCAGTCCAGCCTGTCATGCCACACCATTTGCTGCCAACAGGCATTTTCTCATGCTGGCTCTCAACAACTTCCCCAATGCCTGTGCCGCGCATCACATCACCAATATGCATGGGCGCAACATAATCGGCGACATTTTCCATCCAGCCTTTTTGTGCGGGATCAAACCCCAAATGCGTGATTTTCATCAGCACTTCGCCTTGCGTAGGCTGAGGCACATCGCACTCGACCAGCTTAAAATCTGTTTTTTCTAAAGACCGCCCACGCGGGTGATCGGCAAGAAGCCATTGTTGCATATCAAACCCCTAACTTTGCTTAGCTTAAATAAACTTTATAAAGTGAGCCAACTCAAATTAAGGCTAGTTACAAGAAATTGAATTTATGACAGTTTAGACACATAAATGAAGGGAGAAGAAAATGACCATCAATCGCCGCTTTACATTAAAACACCGCCCACAGGGAGATCCAGTCCTTGAGGATTTTGAGTTTGTCTCTGAAGAATTACCTGCCCCACCCAAGGGCGGGTTTATTGTGCGCAATCATTATATTTCACTCGACCCCGCCATTCGTGGCTGGCTCGATGATGTGCCTTCCTATCTCCCTCCTGTTGAGCTTGGCGCGGGTGTGCGTGCCACCACTGTCGGGCGCGTCTTTGCGTCAGACAACCCAGATTTTGCCGAAGGCCAATGGGTTTTGGGCTTAAACGCGATTGAAGAGTTTTCGGTTATTGAGCCGGATAGTTTTACCGCGCCCATTGACGCTGAAATTGTCCCCTCACCCACAAATTACCTCTCAGCACTCGGCGCAGTCGGCATGACAGGCTATTTTGGCCTGCTAGAAGATGGCAAACCACAGGCCGGCGAAACGGTTTTGGTCAGTGGCGCAGCAGGGGCTGTTGGCTCGGTTGTTGGGCAAGTGGCTAAAATCAAAGGCTGCCATGTGGTCGGCATTGCCGGCGGGGCAGAAAAATGTGCCCGCCTGACACAAGATTATGGTTTTGATAAAGCCATTGATTATCGTGGCAAAGATGTTGACCAGCTCGAAGCCGCGATACGCGAGGCCGCGCCCAATGGTGTGGATATTATTTTTGAAAATGTCGGCGGCGATATTTTAGATGCTGGCCTGATGAATATTAACGAACATGCGCGGATTATTCTTTGCGGGCTGATTAGTGAATATAACACTGACCCAAAAGGCTGTCGCAATGCTTGGCAGCTGATTGTTAATCAGGCCACGATGAAGGGTTTTCTTATTCGCGATTATGCGGACCGCTTTGCAGAGGGCGGTGTTGAGATGGCGCAATGGATTTCGGAAGGCAAGCTGAAATTTGACGAGCATATCGAAAGCGGCATCGAAAACGCTTATGATGTTTTCATGATGCTGTTTAGCGGCGCCAATCAAGGTAAATTGATATTAGATGTCAGCCCAGATGCCTAAGCATCTGGCGCTGCACCTATTTTGGTTGGGTTAGAACTGCACACGTTTTGTGTAGCCGCCATCAACGATAATATTTGTGCCTGTGATATAGCTGGCCGCAGGGCTGGCTAGAAACACCATTGCATTGGCAACATCTTCTGCGCCACCAAAACGGCCTAAAACCATTTGTGCGAGCGTGGCTTCATAAAGCTCAGGCATTTGCTCTTTAATGGTTTCCCAATTCCCACCCGGAAAACTAATTGGACCAGGCGACACCGCATTAACCCGAATATTGAGCGGCCCTAATTGTTGTGACAATTGCTTGGCATAAGTCAACAAAGCTGCTTTCGCGGCATTATAGGGTTGCGGCACCATAAAGGTTTCCACCGCCGCCGTGCTGGACATAATCACAATTGAGCCATTATCTGATTTTTCAAGAAACGGTTGCAGGGCCTCACAACCATCAAACGCGCCTTTCAAATCATATTGCAGGCATTTTTCCCAATCCATTGTCGCGCCAGCGCCAGAAACGCTTACACCCGGAATAAAAATATCACACCCGCCCAAAGCTTCAGCCGTTTTAGTAAGCCAGCCAGCATAAGCATCGCTGTTTTCCATATCAAACGCTTCGCCAATAATCTTGCCCCCATGCTTGGAAAGGCTCTCAACAGTCTCTGCTACCTGCTCTTCATTGCGAGAGAAAAAGCCAATATCACAGCCCTCTGCCGCAAATAACTCCAGCGCGGCGCGGCCAATACCGCGACTACCACCCGTTAAAATAACTTTTAACCCCTTAAGTCCTAAATCCATGTTCATCTCCTTTTTGGTTCTTCAAACCCTATATGGTTGAGCTAATCTTTCCATTTTTTTAGCCATTTATGACCTAACTTTTTACCCAGTCTTGGTCAGCGCTCTTCTATGGCAGTCTAAACAAAATTCTTCAGGAGGTTGTTATGGGAAAACTAGACGGAAAAGCCGCTCTCATTATTGGCGCAGCAGGCAAAGATAATATGGGACAAGTCATTGCGCGCCGTATGGCTGATGAAGGCGCAACAGTGATGGTCGCCGGACGGCATGAAGATAATCTGCAAGCTTTGGCGACAGAGATTAACGGACATTATGCGGTTTGTGATATCACCATTAAAAACGATATTCAGGCAATGGCCGAAAAAGCGCTATCCGATATGGGGCGACTTGATATTGCCATTAACGCGACGGGTTGGGGCTTGCTCAAGCCATTTTTGGATAATGAAGAAGAAGAATTGGAACGCATGACGCGGTTACAATTTATTGGCCCCTTTATGTTTTATCAAGAAATGCTTAAAGCCATGATGACAACAGGCGGCAGCAAAAGCCAAAGCGGGGGGTCGTTGATACAAATCAGCTCGGCAACAGCCAATATCATGCTCAATGATCATGCCGCCTATATGGGCACAAAAGCCGGCGCCGACCATGTAATACGCTGTGTGGCACATGAGTTCGGTAAACATGGCATTCGGGCCAACACATTATCACCAGGTTTGACTGACACACCTATGACGGCGGGCGCGAAAGAAACGCCAGGCCTTTATGAAAGCTTTATCCCCTCATATCCTTTAGGGCGCATTGGCACCAGTGAAGATATCGCGGCAGCCGCGGTCTGGGTTTCCAGCGATGAATGCTATATGTCAGGTGAAAATCTGCAAATCAATGGCGGGCTATGCCTGCGCGGCAATCCAACCAATGAACAAATGGCAGCATCAATTGCCAAACATATGGAAGAAGGATAAAGCGGCATTAGCCCCCGACCATTTGGTCTTTAATTTGCTCACGCAGGATATTTTTCTGAATTTTGCCAGAGGCAGTTCGGGGAAAGTCCTGTGTGAAAATAATTTTCTCAGGTGTTTTTTGTTTCGCCAGCCCAGACTGCATGACAAAATCTAGAATGTTTTGAGCATCTACCGTGCGCCCCTCTTTCAAAATGATAAAGGCGCAAACGCCCTCCCCCAGTCTTTTATGCGGGATAGAAACAACACTCGCCTCTGCCACATCAGGCGATAAATGCAAAACATCTTCAATTTCTTTGGCACTGATATTTTCACCGCCGCGGATAATCAAATCTTTTTTGCGTCCTGAAATACACAGCGCACCTTTATCATTGATAAAACCGAGATCGCCGGTTCGGAAAAAACCATCTTCTGTAACCGCTCCTTTTGTATCCTCTGACAGCGCATAGCCCAATAACATTGATGGCCCGCGCACCTGCACCTCGCCCTCTATGCCAGCCGCAACAGCCTGCTCCTGCTCGTCAACAATACGAAGTTCATAATCAATAGCCTCGCCATCTGTTTCCGCCGCCAGCGCAGCTTGGGCATTGCCCTGATACCCCAATGTCACCAATGGCGCTTCTGAACTACCAAAGACTCGGAAAACACAAACCTGCCCGAATTGCTGGTTGGCCTGATAAACAATATCCGGCGGCACCGCCGCCCCCCCACAGGCAAAATATCGCAAACTCGGTAAATTTGTATTTTGCGCGGCGGCAAGTTGCGTCAGCTCCTGCAAAAAGGGTGTTGCTGCCACAGTGCCTGCCACATCATATTGCTGGATAAGGTCAAGCGCGGCAGGCGCGTTCCATTTTTCCATTAAAACGGTGCGTGTCTGGGCAGCAAAAGGCAGCTCTAGACCGTTAGAATAGCCGCTAATATGGGTCACAGGTGACGGCATTAACACATGGTCGCCGGGCTGGATTTGCCAGTGTTTGGCGCATATATCCAGTACATTCATCAACGTGTTATGGCTGTGTAAAACAGCTTTAGGCCGCCCCGTCGTGCCAGATGTGTAAAGCACAAGCTTCACCGCATTCGGGTCAGTTTGATAGGCTGGCAATGCTCGCCCCCGCCCATTGGCCAGCAATTCATCATAATTGCCGGCTTTTTTGCTGCGCACATAAGCAACATGTTTCAACTCTGGGCATTCCGGCGCAATCTCGTCCATCATTTGTGAAAAATCAAAATTGGCAAATTGCTCCGAGACAAAAAATAATTTGGCTTGAGAGTCCTGCAACATGAACTTCACTTCATTATGGCGATAAATAATCACAATCGGATTGGCCACAAAGCCAGCTAAAGCACATGCCAGATTTATCACTGCCGCCTCATGCCAGTTGGGCATTTGGAAACTCACCACATCACCCGGCAAAATGCCCATTTCAGACAAGCTCGCCGCCAGCGCCTGCGCATCATCTAAAATAGAGGCAAAAGTTGGCGATTGAGAAACATTGGGAAAGATTTTTTCATCTGGTATCGTTTCTGCTAACAGGCGCGCGCGATTCGCCAATGTTTGGTCTGTATAAACGCCATCGCGATATGCCTGATGATGTTTTGGCGTTTCAAATCCGCTCCATTTGCCTTGTTTTAAAGTCATTTACCTGTTCCCACTGCCGATTGAGCGCTTGTAAAAAAATTTTTCAATTGGGCCTAAAATGCCTGCCCAAATCAAAGCTGAATACCTATTATTAGTTTTAGTTTGAAGTCGGTCAATGAAAGCGTTTTAATGGGAGGAACACAAGGGGAGACTCGCAAAATGAGTGAAAGCAAAGCAAAAGTTGCCGCACATTTATTTGACTATGTCAAAAATGGCAAAACCTACCAAACAGACAAAATCACAACTGTTCCTTCATCAGTCTATTCTGACCCTGATATGTGGAATAAAGAGATAGAGCTTATTTTTAAGAAAGTGCCGCTTTGTTTGGCGGCGAGCTCAGAAATACCAAATTCAGGCGACTATAAGGCCATGGAAGCTGTTGGCCTGCCGCTTCTCATCACCCGTGATAAAGCTGGCAAAGCGCATGCGTTTATGAATGTTTGCCCACATCGTGGGGGCCCGCTTGCCGATGAGGGTTGCGGCAATAAAATGCGCTTTTCCTGTAAATATCATGGCTGGACTTTCACCAATGATGGCCAGCTTATGGGCGTCGCTGATGCCGATAAATTTGGCGAGATTGACAAAAGCGAACATGGGTTGACCGAGCTTGCTTGTGAAGAAAAAGGCGGCTTGATTTTCGCTTGCCTTACGCCTGGTGAGAGCATCGATATGGACGGTTTTTTTGATGGTATGCTTGATGATATGGAAGAGATTGGGTTTAAGGATTGGGCCTATCTCGGCAATCGGGTTATCACTGGCGCGAACTGGAAAATTGCTTTTGATGGGTATTTGGAAGGCTATCATTTTGCCCAGCTTCACCCTGAAACCATACACCCGCGTACACCGTCAAATGTCACCCATTATGAGGCCTTTGGTCCGCATATGCGCATTGGCTTTCCCCAAGTTGATATTTTAGAAAAGCTTGGCGACATTCCGCAGGAAAAATGGGGCGAAATGGAAAATCATGGCTATGATTTTGTCCGAATTTTATTCCCTAATATTTCCGTGTTTATCGCGCCAGAACTCACCCAAGTGGCGCAGCTTTTCCCCGGACCGACACCTGAAGAAAATCGCACGGTTTTGATGTTCTTCCGCAAAGATGGTCCAAAAGATAACGAAGACGCCGCCGCTTTAGAAGGCATGATGGACTGGCTCAAAAATGTTGTTGAGGAAGAAGATTATATGATTGGTGACTTGATTCAAAAAGGTGTCAATTCTGGCGCTTTTGAGCATATCACGCTTGGCAGAAATGAGCGCGGGAATCAATATTTTCATGAATGTGTGAATTGGTATCTTGCCAATGATCCATCAGCACCAAAACCAAAACTTTAACGCATAGGAAACCAATGAAAAACGCGCAAAATTTTTATATTAATGGCCGCTGGGTCACACCCGAAGGTCGCTCTGTCTGTGATGTCATTAACCCCACAACCGAAGAGGTGATTACCGGCATCAGTCTTGGCACAAAACAAGATGTAGATGCGGCGGTGCAGGCGGCCAAAGCAGCGTTTTCAAGCTTTTCTCGCACCAGCGTGCAAGAGCGCCTTGATTTATTGGACGCTATTATCGCGGCCTATCAGGCGCGTATGGGCGAGCTTGCAGATGTCATTTCGTCTGAAATGGGGGCGCCTGCCTGGTTGGCACAGCAAGCTCAGGCACCGGCGGGGCTGGGTCATTTTATGGTTGCCCGTGATGTGTTGGCGAATTATGAATTTGAGGAAAAAATAAACAAAACCACCGTTTTTTCTGAACCCGTCGGCGTTTGCGGGTTAATCACCCCATGGAACTGGCCGATTAACCAAATCGCATGCAAAGTTGCGCCCGCACTGGCGGCTGGCTGCACTATGGTGTTAAAGCCGAGCGAGGTTGCCCCGCTCAATGCGATTATTTTTACTGAAATTCTCGACGCGGCGGGCGTGCCGGCTGGGGTTTTCAATTTGGTGAATGGTGACGGGCCAGCTGTTGGTGAAGCGATTTCAGCTCACCCTGATATTGATATGGTGTCATTCACCGGCTCAACACGGGCGGGGATTCAAGTCGCCAAAGCCGCCGCAGACACGGTGAAACGCGTCAGTCAGGAACTTGGCGGCAAATCAGCTAATATTATTTTACCAGATGCTGATTTGCAAAAAGCTGTCGCAGCAGGGGTGCAAAGTTGTTTCAATAATTCCGGTCAATCCTGCAACGCCCCAACCCGCATGCTTGTGCATCGCGACCAGCATGATGAAGCGGTGGCCATTGCCAAAGCCACAGCTGAAAAAGTGACTGTCGGCACACCAGATAGCGAGGGGGTCGTTATTGGCCCCGTGGTGAGCGAAGTGCAGTTTAATCGCATTCAAGACCTTATTCAAAAAGCCCTAGATGAAGGGTCTGAATTGGTTATTGGTGGGCCTGGCCGACCTGAGGGCTTTAATCAGGGCTTTTTTGTGAAACCAACTATTTTTGCCAATATCAGCAATGATATGACCATTGCCCGCCAAGAGGTCTTTGGGCCAGTACTGGCTATTTTGCCATATGAGAGTGAAGAAGAAGCGATTGAAATTGCCAATGACACACCTTATGGGCTATCGAGCTATATCCAAGCAGGCGATAAAGACAAAGCCCGTGCGGTGGCCGCACAAATTCGGGCGGGCAATGTGCATCTTAATGGCGCACCGCTTGATAATCACGCGCCTTTTGGTGGCTATAAGCAGTCTGGCAATGGCCGTGAATGGGGCGTGCATGGCATGAAAGAGTTTCTCGAAGTCAAAGCCGTCTTTGGCTACTAAGCCATTCAAAGCGCATAAAGGGACGATTTACAATGTCGCGTATTCCGATGAGACGCTATGACGATTTGGTGATTGGCGAAAAATTTACATCTGATTTTCTGACAGTTGATGGCGCAGAAATGCTGACTTTTTCACGCGAATATGACCCACAATGGTTTCATGCTGATGAAGAAAAGTCGCGCCAATCTCCCTTTGGCGAAGTGATTGCCAGTGGCGTTTATGTGCTGGCTCTATGGCGCAAACTCGACCATCAAATTTGCGGGGATATTGATTATATTTGCGGTGTTGAATGGACAAACACCAAATGGTTAATCGCTGTGAAAGCGGGAGATAGATTGCGCGCCACCAGCGAATTATTGGACAAACGCCCCTCAGGATCTGGCAAAAAGCGCGGCATCACCACAAATTTATGTCGGCTAGAAAATGAAAATGGCGACACTGTGTTGGAATTCACCAGCATTGCCTTAATCAACATCTAAAGCTTAACCAGAATATCCTCGCCTTCAATCGCAAGCTCAAAGCATCGCAATGGTTTGTCGGTCAGACTGCCAATTGGCGCGCCATCTTTAAGATTAAAACGCTGGCCATGCAAAGGGCAAAAGATAAAACACCCCCGAATGCGCCCGCCCTCAAGCGGTTGCAGCTGGTGCGAGCACATATTCTCAACCGCAAAAAAGCCCTCTTTTGTGTTGCAAATCAAGATAGATTGACCGTCCACCTCAATCGCTTTGTTTTCATTATCAGCAAAATCAGTGGTGCTGGCGCATTTTACAAAATCACTCATGACTAAGCCTTTATTTACGCTGGTCAAAGCGGCGGCCAACCATTGCTGACGCGATATTCACTTTTTGAATATCAATCGCCCCGCCGGCAATCCCCCAACCCCAACTATCACGCATGCGGCGCTCCATATCGAAATCTTTAGAATAGCCATAAGCGCCCATAAGCTGCATGGCTGTGCCGGTCACCTCACGCGAAATTTCATTGGCGAAACATTTGGCGACTGATGAGTCCAAAATGCTGGGCAGTCCTTGTTCAGCATTGCTGGCCGCACGATGTATCAACAGCCGCGCCGCTTCCACCCGCATTTGCATTTCAGCGAGGCGCAACTGCACAGCCTGAAAATCAACAATTGGCTTACCAAATTGCTGCCGGTCTTGGACATATTCAAGCACTTGCTCTAACGCGCCAGAAGCTTGGCCAAGTGCCATAGTGGCATTGCCGCAGCGCTCCAAATCAAAAGCTTCCATGAGTTTTTTGAAGCCACCTGCTGGCACAATAACATTATCGGCTGGCACTTCTGTATTATCGAAATAAATATCCGCTGATGGGACACCGCGAAAGCCCATCAACGCTTCTTGCGGGCCAAAAGTCATACCCGGCGCGTCTTTTTCAACAAATACCGCACCAATGCCCCGCGCCCCCGGATCGTCAGACAAACGGCAATAAACGACATAGCCATCAGCATGGCCGCCCCCCGAACACCAGCGCTTATTACCATTGATAATAACCTTATCGCCTTTAATTTCCGCTTTGGTTTTCAAATCAGTTAATGCCGACCCAGCATCAGGTTCAGACATGGCCACCGCCACAATCATATCACCCGAACACACAGCCGGTATCACGCGTTGCTTGAGGCTTTCAGAAGCAAAATGTTCAACCGCTTTCACGGGCCCCACGCAGGATTCAAATACTGGAAAAGCAATCGCGGATGAGATTTTTGCAAATTCTTCCAACACCACCAAAGCATCAAGATTGCCTAAACCAAGCCCGCCATAGGCTTGCGGCACATTAATGCCCAAGAAACCCATTTCAGCGAATTTTTTAATCAGCTCACGGCTTGGGGCTTGCGACTCCACCTCGCAAACACGCGCAGGCTCAACAAGTTCAGCACGAGCAAAATCGCGGGCTGTATCACGAAAAATCTTCTGGTCTTCGGTTAAGTTAAAATCCATTTTCTTTTCCTTTACTGTGGCGATTGGCTTATGAAACCACGCCCTTTTCTTTCAACATATTTATCTGTTCAGCATTATAGTCAAGCTGTTCTAAAATTTCATCTGTATGAGCGCCAATCATAGGCGGTGGCGCTAGCTCCGCTGGGGAATAATCCGAAAATGTCACCGGCAAGCCAACCACAGGTGCTGTTTTATCCATATTCGGCACGGGCACATCTTTGAAAAAAGACATAGCCGCAACCTGTGGATTTTCCAGTGCGGATTGCAAATTCATGACAGGCCCAGCCGGCACACCCGCCGCATCGAGGGCGGACAGCACCTCATCAGTTGGCTTGTCAGCGCACCATTGCTGCATTATCGCGCATAATTCATCGCGCTTGTCCCCGCGATTTTGGTCGCCTTGATAGTCTGGGTTTTGCGCTAATTCTGGCTGGCCAATCATTGCTGCCCAGCGCTTAAACAAGCCATCACCCACTGTATGTATCAGCACATGCCCGTCTTGGGTTTTAAAAACATCAGACGGTGCAGAGGTTTGCACGCGATTGCCCGTACCTACACGGTTTTTTTGCGTCACGGCCTGCTCAATCAAATGCGCGTTCATGACCGATAATGCCGTGCCCAGCAATGTTGTTTCCACATGCTGGCCGCGCCCTGTTTGCTGGCGTTGCATCAGAGCCGCCAGCGTAGCAAAAGCCGACATAACGGCTGTCGAATAATCAACATAAGGCGCGCCAGCTTTAACCGGCTGGTCAGGTGTGCCAGTTAAAAACATCGCGCCAGATTGCGCCTGCGCAACCCCGTCAAATCCACCCTTATCCTTATCTGGCCCAGTATTGCCATAGGCGGTTTGCGTGACAAGAATTGCTTTGGGGTTGAATTTTTGTAATTGCGGCCAATCCAGCTGCAGCTTCTCAAGGGCTTTGGCTGGCATATTGGCGACAATCACATCAGCCGTTGCAGCCAGTTTTTTCAAAATATCACGACCTTCAGCCTCTGCCAGATTCAGGCTGACTGATTTTTTACCGCAGGCGGTTTGTAAAAACAGCCCCCCCATCACCTGCTCAGGCTGCTCAGCATCTTCATTTAACGGCGAGATATAGCGGTCTTCACCACCATTCGGCTTTTCAACACGAATAATTTCAGCCCCCAATGCACCCAAAAGTGTCGCGCAATAAGGGCCAGCAACATAACGGCCAATATCTAAAATACGAATATTTTCTAGCACGCTCTTATTATTCCATAAAAAGATGACAATCTGGTAGAATTTGCCACATATTTCCCAGATTTCAAAAAGATTAAAAAGCTGGCGTATTTACTAGTAAAACTAGTGGAATCTTTTTGTTTTTATCATACATCTAGTTACAATGCAGACAGCTAATTAATGAGCCAAAAATGAACGCTGACAGAATCAAACAAACCTTAGATGGTATTGACTATGAACTCACACGCAACGGCCCGCCAGACGGGTTCCCATCGTTGCCGCCAATACCGGCGAAACGCTATACAGACAAGGCCTTTTTTGACCTTGAAATGGAGCATTTATGGAAAAAATCATGGGTTTTTGCTGGCCATACTGATGAACTCCCTGAGCCTGGCAGCTATGTGCTATGGCAACAATTAGGCTCACCGATTTTGATTATTCGCGGCAAAGACGACAAAATCCGCGCTTTTTACAATACATGCCGCCATCGCGGCGCACCGATTGTTAAAGACGAAAAGGGTCGCAAAAACCTTTTTGTTTGCGCCTATCATGGCTGGAGCTATGATGATAAAGGCGAACTTATCGCCATGCGCGACCCGCGAGATTTTGTCGATTTTGACAAATCATGTCACGGGCTTATCGAGGTGCGCTGCGAACTTTTTGGCAAATTTATCTTTGTCAATTTTGATGAAAATGCAGAATCTCTAGACGCATTTTTGCATACGGTTAAACATGATGTTGCGATGTTCCAAACAGAAAATATGGACCTCATACGCAAAGATGAATTCATTGTTGATTGTAATGTAAAAGTTTTGTTGGATGCGTTTCAGGAAACCTATCACCTAAAATCCATTCACCAAAAAACCGTAGATCGTTTTCTTGACCATCTTGGCACTTATATTGAGCTTTGGCCAAAAGGGCATTCGCGCATGGTGACACCGCATCGTGATGCTGAATGGGAAGATCCGGGCGTTCAAGGCCTGCCAGAAATTGAAGATATTGACGAAGTCGGGCGCATCAATAATTTTTCATATAATATTTTCCCAAATATTGTCTGCCCGCCCTACCCGTCCGGTAACTCATTGATCATTTTTTGGCCGATTTCCATCAATCAAATGAAAATTGAGGTTGTTTGGGTAGCGCCAGGTCATATTACTGAGGAAACACAGAAAATTTGGGATATGCGGGTGGCGAATTTTGAGAAAATTCTTGAAGAAGATACGCAATTCGCAACAGAAATTCAGCGCTCGGTTGAGTCTGATGGCTTTAAGGGCATTCCCCTTTCCTATCAGGAGCGGCGCATTTATCATTGGCATGAACAGTTAGATAAGCTCATCGGGCCAGAAAACCTGCCAGAGGGCACGGCTGTGAAACCTTTATTGGGAGACTATGTCATGGCTCCCTATGCTGACTAAGAAAGGCATCACTGATGGCCAAATTTGGCATTCATCATTATGGCGCTTATATCCCCAATTTGCGGATGTCACGACAGGCTATGTTTGAGGGCATTGGCTGGGTGCAAGCTGGCTTAAAAGGCTTTGCCAAAGGCGCGCGAAGCTATGCGCAGTGGGACGAAGACAGCGTGACCATGAGTGTTGAAGCCGCCCGACATGCGATGGAGGGCTTTGACGGGCGGGTGCAAGCTTTGGCTTTTGCCTCAACCACGGCGCCTTTTATTGACCGACAAAATGCCAGTATTGTTGCGACCGCGCTCGACCTTACTCAAAACACACATTGCTATGATTTAGCTGGTGGCCAGCGCATTGGCTTGTCACCTTTAAGTGAGCGCGCGCGCACCAAATCAGGCTCTTTATTGCTAACAGCCGCGGATTGCCGCGAACACAAACCCGGCAACCAGCTTGAGTTTTTAACTGGGCATGGTGCGGTCGCACTGGTTCTAGAAGAAGGCGAAGGCTTAGCGGAATTGATTGATGCGGAAATGGTTTATGATGATTTTGTGGACCATTATCGCACAGCAGAAACTGAAACAGATTATCTGCTTGAAGAACGCTGGGTGCGTGAGGCTGGTCTTGGCAAAGTAGCTCCTGCCACGATACAAGCTTTGCTTGAGCGCAATCAGATTGCGGCAGAGGATATCGACCATTTTATTTTGCCCATGCCCAACCCGTCCTTTGCAAAAGCTTTGGCGCGCAATCTTGGCATTGCGGCAGAGGCTGTGAGTGATGGTTTGTTTGACCAGCTGGGCCATTGCGGGGTGGCGCACCCGTTAATGATGTTGGCCGCAACCCTTGATAAGGCAGAAGCAGGGCAATGGATTTTGCTCACCGCATTTGGACAAGGGTTTGAAGCCGTACTGATAAAAACCACCAAAAAACTAACCACGCATAAGCCTTTTTGGTCCGTACAAGACCAGCTTGAAAATGGCCGTTTGGAAGAAAATTATATAAAGTTTTTGGTCGCCACGAACCGCCTCGATGTGGATTGGGGCATGCGCGCCGAGCGTGACAACCGCACCGCGCATACTGTCGCGCATGATAAAAGCCGAGATATTTACGGCTTTATTGGCGGCTATTGTGACGCTTGCCAAACCCCGCAATTCCCTAAATCGCGCCGATGTGTCAATCCAGATTGCGGCGCGCTGGACACGCAAAGCGATTACTCTTTTGCCAATCGTGCCGGCAAAGTGAAGTCTTTTACAGAAGACCATATGGCTTTTACCCGCCAACCCCCGCATTTTTACGGCAATGTGGATTGTGATGGCGGCGGCAATATTTTTATGGAAATGACTGGCTTTCGCACAGGCGAAATTGAGATTGGCACTCCGACCCGCATGTATTTTAGAATTAAAGATATTGACACACAACGCGGCTTCCATCGCTATTTCTGGAAAGCTGGTCCGATTGTGAACACGAAAACGGATTGAAAAAATGGCTGAAGGTATTCGCGATAAAGTTGCCATTATTGGCATGGGCTGTTCTAAATTTGGTGAGCGTTGGGACGCCCGACCAGAAGATTTGGTAACAGAAGCCTTTGAGGAAGCCATTGCCGATGCCAAAATTGATAAAGATGCCATTGAAGCGGCATGGTTTGGTGTTTTTTATGATGAGCAAAATGTCGGTAAATCTGCTTATCCGCTATCGCAATATTTGCGCTTGCCAAATATTCCCGTCACACGCGTTGAAAACTTATGCGCGACCGGCACTGAGGCTTTGCGCGGGGCGGTTTATGCGGTTGCCGCAGGGGCGTGTGATATTGCCCTTGCCATGGGGTGTGAAAAACTAAAAGACACTGGCTTTTCAGGCCTGCCAGAGCGCACCAAAGGCACTTTTGAAGATTTATACCAGCCAAGCTTTACCCCGCCCGGTGCTTTTGCTCAATTGGGCGCGGCTTATGCCGCAAAATACGATATTGCGATGGACGATTTGAAACGCGCTATGGCGCATGTTTCTTGGAAAAGCCATGAAAACGGCTTTTTGAATGAAAAGGCACATTTGCGCAAAAAACTCAGCATGGACCAGATTATGAACGCACCAATGGTGGCCTATCCGTTAGGGGTGTTTGATTGCTGCGGTGTATCCGATGGGGCAGCCTGCGCGATTGTGGCACGACCCGAAATCGCAAAAGCGCTCGGCAAAGATTATATCACCGTGAAAGCCATGCAATTATCGCCTTCAAATGGCGTTGAAATGGGGCATCAAAGCTGGGACGGCACATCGACCATCACCACCCGCAAAGCTGCGCTAAAAGCCTATGAGGAGGCTGGTATCCAGTCGCCACAGGCCGATATATCGCTGACTGAGGTGCATGACTGCTTTTCCATTACCGAATTGGTGTTGATGGAAGATTTATGGCTCTCTGAAGCCGGACAAGCACCTAAAGACATACTTGACGGACGGTTTGACGCCAGCGGTGACATACCCTGCCAAATTGATGGTGGCCTCAAATGCTTTGGCCACCCGATTGGCGCGTCTGGCCTGCGCATGAGCTATGAAATTTATTTGCAATTATTAAACCGTGCCGATGCGCGACAACTCAAAAATGTCAAATATGGGCTAGCGCATAATCTGGGCGGCATACCCAATCGTAATGTTGCGGCCATATCCATTTTTGGTCACCCAGACTAAGAGGAAAAAATGAGCGAAGATAAAAAAGACAGCATTGAATATGAAGGCCTGACAATAGAAGATTTGGTTCAAGAGCCGACCGTCTATCGCGACAATCTTTTTGCTGGTCAAACCATTGTGATTTCTGGTGCTGGCACTGGCATGGGGCGGGCAATGGCGATTTTAACCGCACGGCTGGGCGCCAATGTTGTTATTTGCGGACGCCGCCAAGACAAGCTCGATGAAGTAAAACAAGCCATTGCTGAAGCGACAGGTAAAGAAATTACAGCCCAAAGCGTCAATATTCGTGACCCTGAGTCGGTTGAGGCGTTTCTTGAATCGGTTTTTGAAACCTTTGGTCGTTTAGACACGCTTATCAACAGTGCGGGCGGACAGTTTTCGCAAGCCGCTATTGATTTTAGCCGCAAGGGCTGGCTGGCTGTGATTGACACAAATTTAAACGGCACATGGTGGATGATGCAAGAAGCCGCCAAACGCTGGCGTGATAGAAACCAGCCTGGCAATATCATCAATATTGCCGCGCATGTTGAACGCGGCATGCCGCAATCCGCCCATAGTTGTGCGGCGCGCGCAGGGGTGATTTATGTTTCCAAAACAGTCTCTACCGAATGGGCTGAGCATAATATCCGCGTCAATTGTATCGCACCAGGCGCGATTGAAACCGAAGGGGTCACGCAATATCCGCCAGAGGCTTTGGCAGAATTTCATAATGCTAATCCGATGAAAAAATTTGGCGATGTTTGGGATATTGCTCAAACGGCAGTTTATTTAGCCGCGCCATCATCAAAATTTGTCACTGGCGAAGTGATTACTGTCGATGGTGGTATGGCCCAGCATGGCTGGGTCTGGCCAATGGGGCGTCCAGATTATTTCAAAGAATAGTTTTTATCAAAGTTTCAGCCCAAAATATAAGGTCAAAATATAAGGTCAAAAAAAGCCGCTCACAAGGAGCGGCTTTTCTCGTATTAACCATGTCTTCACAAGGGCTTAGAAGCCGATGGTGAAGTCCATGCCAACTGTCCGTGGTGGACCATATTGTGAGAAGACCCACAAATTACCCACTGGCTGAGATGAGACACGATAGCGCTCATCTGTCGCGTTTTTCACGAAAGCTGTGATTGAGTAGTTTTTGTCTGGGTTAGAGACTTTATAAGCTACATCAATCAGTGTTTTCTCGTCCAATTTGGTGTCAAACTGACGGCCTACATCTGAATAAGCAAAGACTTGCTCATCTTCATATGATGCTGTCAGAGTGGCCAAACCTTCATAACCTGGCAACAGGTCATGTGCGTAATTGACTTGAACACCATAAGCAATTTCAGGTGTCCGTGTCAGTGGGCGTCCTGTGTAACGCTCACCAGCTTGAATTGTGCCATCAAGGTTGCTGTCTGCTTCGAACTTGTCGATTGTGCCGTCCTGAAAAGCAAAGTTTGCCATAATATCAAGACCAGGAACAGAAGCTGGCGCATATGTGGCCTCAACTTCAATACCCTTCACATTGACTTCCGCCGCGTTGTAGAAACGTGTTTCTTGAGCCCCGTTGACAGAGAACGCCAACTGACGCTGGGCATCTTCATAATCAACATTAAACACAGCCACATTCAAACGAAGCTGGTTTTCAAGCAAATCAGCTTTAACACCCAATTCGATTGAGTCAGCGATTTCAGGGTTTGTAGGCTTAATCAGCGCAGCTGACAAAGGCGCACCTGTTGTCCCGACCTGGTCATTATAAGCACCAGACTTAAAGCTGTGTGAGTAGTTTGCATAACCAAACAAGTCATCGCTGAACTGGTAAGAAGCTGTCAAACGATAGCTAGGCTCTGACCATTCTTTTGAATCAGTCATCACACCTGTTGGGAAACGACCAAAGTCTGCTGCACCAAGTACGCCGACAGCAGCTGGTGTTAATGCGGCATTAAATGAGCCACCCAGCATTTGATAGAACACCTGATTACGGCCTGTCCATGTTTTCTCTTCCCATGTGTAGCGCAAGCCACCACTAATGGTCAGGCGGTCATTGACATCATAGCTACCATCAACAAACAAAGCTTCAGCTGTTGCGTCTTGCTTGTTACACAAGACTTGTGCGTTTGAGTTGAAGTCTGTGAGCTGTGGCACACCAAACGCAGCTGGCGAAAGTGTTACACCATTGAAAATAATGTTTGGCACATCATAAAAGCCAAGGACCTGTGTCACGCAAAACTCTGTGTCATTGGTTTGATAAAACGCACCAAGAACATAGTTCAGTGGCCCTTCACTATCAGATGCGAAACGAATTTCCTGCTGGAAGGTTTCACGATCATCAGCGCGGTTCGCATCAAATAATGAGAAATTACCAGATACACCTGTATAAGTGCTTGGCAGGCGAGACTCTTGCTCACGATAGCCAGTGATAGAGGTCAGCGTGCCGCCGCCCATATCCCACTCAAGGTTCAAATAGTAACCATCAACATCAACCTGGTGACCACCACTCATATTCAAGTTTTGGTCATCACGGTTTGTAGCTGCTGCATTATCCAGCGGGTCGCCTGGCAATGGTGTCAACCCGAATAGAGACCATTTGAAGCTTGCGGGTGACTCATTGATTGACGGCACAGCATCTGAATTGTCGCGAATGGTTTCAATTTGGAACAAAGCTCTGAAATCATCACTTGGTTGATACAAAACTTTGAAACGGCTTGAGAACACATCTTCTGCACCCAAATCACGGCCATCACCAGATAGCGGCGCAGCAAGGTCAGCAATTGAGTTCAAGCGGCGACCACCATTTTTATAATAACCATCTGACTCAGTCATCAATGTTGACGCCCGAATAGCCAGTGTTTCGGTGATTGGCATATTCACAGCCGCACGCACTTCTTGGCGGCCATAGCTTGCAACCCGAACGCTTAAATCGGCGGTCGCTTCATCAAGCTCAGGACGCTTTGTGCGCAATGTCACCATACCTGCAGTTGTGTTTTTACCGAACAATGTCCCTTGTGGACCGCGCAAAACTTCAACCTGCTCAATATCGAAAACATCAAGCAATTGTGTTTGAACATGCGGCACAATGAAGTCATCAATCGCTACACCAACCTGTGGGTCAGAATAAACAATAATGTCTGTTTGACCCGCACCCCGCATCGCAAAAGACGCCGCGTTAAAGCCAGTTACTTTTGAAGCAGAGAAGTTTGGTGCCAAAACAGCAATATCACCAATGTCACGCGCAATCAGATTTTCAGCTGTTTCAGCTTGAATCGCAGAAACCGCAATTGGTGTGCTTTGGAGATTTGTTTCACGTTTAGATGCGCGAACGATGATTTCATCGATTTGCGCATGTGCCTGCGGCAGAAATACGCCCATAGCGGCCAAAGCCAATACAGATGTCTTCAAACCTTTAGACACGATTTTCTTATAATTAGTACAATTTAACATCATCCCTCCAGAGAATTAAATTGAGTTCAAAAAACTGACTTTTCTGTAAAAGAGAAGCCAGGCACGTGATGCATAACCATCACGACCACGCATAATATACACCGCTTTGAACCAGCACATAGTTTTGACGAGCCAAATTTACTAATAAATAGGATAGGATTTACATTGTTCTAAAAGAATTTAGGCTCAGGTGTTGTTAAAATAAGACACTTTTAAGAGGTACTCATGGCATTTACATTTATCGCCCGTATGAAGGTTTTTCCGGACAAAGAGGCACAATTCATCGAAACCTGCGAACGCATGGAAAAAGCAGTTGCAGAAAATGAACCCAACACATTGCTTTATAAATTTTATCGCCTGCGCGAACCCAATAGTTTTGCAGTGATAGAAAGCTTCAAAACCGAAGCTGATGATGAAGCCCATCAACAAACTGACCATTTTAAAGAAATTGTCGTTGATATGCTTGAGTGCCTTGATGGCGGCTATGAGCGCGAGTTTCTTGACCCACTCAAAGACGCTTAACTCTTTAAGGAGATATATAAATGACAGCCTTTATTGCAAAACTTGTCATCGACCCAGCCAAGCGGGAACAATTTGAAAAAGCACAAACCGAGTTGCGCGACTTAACATATGCGCATGAACCCGACACGCCTGTATATGAATTGCTGCAATCGCGTGAAGCACCAGAAACATATTATTGCGTCGCGACTTTCACCGACCAGGCAGCGTTTGAGTTTCATATGGAAACCGAATTTCATGACCGGCTTGTGCCTATCATTAACGAATGCCTTGCTGAAGAAATGGGGCTGGATTTTCTAGATGTGATTGGCGCGCCATATAAACGCAGCTAACCAATTGAAAGTTAAAACAAATCCATAGCGCTGCGAATGGGGTCTGACCCGTCCCAGTTTTCGCAGGCCTGCCTTAAATTGTTAAAATAATTCACAATAAATGGCACATTTTCCAAAACCTCGACCATGAATGGCAAAGTTGGGGTGGTGTCTACATAGGCAAATCTCATCGGCCCTGATGCGCCTGTTAACGCCGCCTCAAAGCCCTGCCCCTCATACCGCGCAATTTCCGCGTCAAAATCTTCTGCGATGACCGCCACATGGTGAAAGCCTTCCTCGCCCTTAGGGAAAATATCCCGATAAACAGACGGGCTATCACAATGCTGCTCGACCAATTCAATATGCAAATCGCCTGCCTGAGCCAGTGCCGTTGAAAATTCGGCCTGACCTGGCTGGCCACGAAAAACTGGATTGGTCAGTTGCGGGCGATCCAAAATATAAAATGGCCCGACGCCAAAACTCTTCATCCATTGATGCGCGCTCGCCTCCAAATCATTCACGACATAAGCCAGCTGAATGATTTTATGATTCATTAATGGTTGCGGAAACATAGCGCCCTCCATGAATTATCCCTTTTTGGTCAATTGCCCGTCTGGATTTTCAATATAATCCATCAATGTTTTATGAAAATGACGGATTCGAAGCTCTTGATCACCAATCCAAAGCCCTTCAAAAGCCGCGCTATTCATACCGCGCTGCACATGTGGCAAATTATAGGCATCTTGGTTAATCACCAGCCCCAGCGATACATCACCATATTTATAATTTTTATGAATTGGCTTTTTATATTCCTCCGGATCAAATTCATTATCCGGCAAATCATAAAAATAATAATCAAAATACATTTTATTCGGATCTTCAGGATGCGGGCGCTGGCGGAATAACATCAAATCGTCAGCATGCACATTCATGGTAATATTGGGGAAAATCGTATAGTGATAATCATCAGTGAGCTGGTCATCATTCAGGTCACTATAGTCTTTGCCCTGAGCGGGGCCATTTTCGCGCTTATATTTCTGTACATCTTTACGAATATTATGAACAGAGCCTTCATAGGAAGCCGGATCCATGCCAGCGGTTTTCATAATATGTTTAATCGGTGGCGGAATTTCACCAGCTGGTGTTACACGCGGGCTTAACACCCCAAAGGCAATCAAATAGCGATTATGCTTATCATAGCAATCTATTTGAATATCCAAATCATCGAGATAATAAAGCAATTGTGGGTGAATGCCCTGCACATGATAGCTTTCATTAAAAGCATCAACTGAGGCTTTCCAATTGCAATCCCATTCAACCGTCAAACAGCGCGTTAAGACCATACGGTCTAGATGATAAGGGTCTAAATGCTCTGGCATCACACCCAGATAATCCCGTAAAGGTTCAACATCTTGATTCAGGCTAAACCACACAAATGACCCCCAAACATCGCAGGGCAGCTCGGTCAGACCAGAGCATTTTGGCGCACCCTGCGGGAAAGTTTCAAGGTCTGGAATATCAACAAAGCGTCCATCAATGCCATATTCCCAATCATGATATTTACATCTAAAAGACTCCGCAGACTCGATAGGCGCTTCGGTTTTATGCACCAAACGATTGCCACGATGCTGGCATACATTATAAAACGCTTTCACGCCGCCATCGCGCTGGCGCACAATCAAAATGGACTCCGTGCCAATTTCTGTTACAAAATGGTCACCCGCTTCCGGAATGTCATCTTCACGACAGCCCATCAGCCAGACTTTCGTCCACATATTCTCCCACTCAAGCTGCATAAACTCTTTCGAGGTATAACGCTCTTTAGGGATAAGATTTGTATCTAGATTCGGTTTTGGCGCCGGTTCTACCGGCGTGCCGCCCGTTTTACCTTCTTGAATACGCTCAATTTTTTGCTGTCTGCGAACTTTCATCTTACAACTGAACCCGTTTTGTATAACCCCCATCAACCACAAGATTGACGCCCGTTACCCAACTCGCCGCCGGACTTGATAAAAACACAACGCAATTGGCCACTTCTTCAGGTGTGCCTAGACGACCCAGCGCATGTGTTTTTTCAGTGATGGCATGAAATTTTTCATTTGAGGTCTTAATCATTTCCCACGCGCCGCCTTCAAAATAAATCGGGCCAGGTGAAATAGTATTAAAGCGAATATTCTGCTCGCCATGTTTTTGGCTGAGCTGCTTGGCATAAGTAATCAGTGAGGCTTTTAAGGCATTATATGCCATGGGCTCCATAAATGTTTCAACAGCTGCGGTAGTACCAATAAAGGTAATCGCCCCGCCGCGTTTTTCCATATGCGGCAAAACGGTTTCAACACCCCGCACTGTGCCCAGCACATCAACTTCGAAATTGTTCCACCAGTTCTGCTCGCTATCCGCGCCGCCACCAGCCGACACATTAGGCACAAACACATCGACACCGCCAAGCTGCTCGGCCATGTCTTCAATCCATGCCTCGTAATCGTCCTTATCCTTAATATTACAAGGTTTGCCGATAATTTTCCCATCAGCAATGACGCTGATTTCTTTCACCGCACGGTCAACACTTTCTGGCGAGCGTGAGCAAATCGCAACATTAGCGCCTTCAGCCGCAAATAAATTTGCAATCCGGCGACCAATACCCGCCGTCGCGCCTGTCACCAGAACATTTTTATCTCTTAAACCTAAATCCATTTTCTTTCCTTTTCTGAAGCTGCGGGAAACACCCCAAATGTAAGCACTAATATAGGCTTATTCTGGCATTTCCAAATCTGCTGGGCGGGCAACCAGCCCATTATCAATCACATATTCACACCCGGTGATGAACCGCGACTCATCTGAGGCTAAAAACAAGACCAAATTCGCGACATCTTGCGGCGCCCCAACAGAGGTATGGGGTAAAATGCCCTCAGGGATTTGCATTTCATCTTCGCGGCCCTGCACACCTTGTATCATCGGCGTTTCAATCGCGCCCGGGTGAATTGAATTACTGCGCACAGGCAGTTTTTCAGCCTGACAATGTGTTGCCAATGATTTGCTCATGGCGCGCACCGCCCCCTTCGCTGATGCATAGGCAAAAAATGGCGGATAGCCGAGCAAAGAAGCTGTTGACGACATATTGATTACAGACCCTGCTTTACTTTTAGCCAACAGGGGCAACATATATTTAATCCCTAAAAACACGCCCTCATTCATGACTGCATTGGTCAGGCGAAACTGCTCTAGCGTACAATCTGTTGGCGAGGCGGGGATAACGATACCGGCATTATTGACCAAAACATCAAGCCGGCCATGCTGGGCATCAATATTTTGAGCAAGCTCTATCCAAGCGGCCTCATCGGTCACATCTAAATGAATAAACTGCGCGCTGTCCCCAATATCAGCGGCTGCTTTTTCGCCGAGTTCCTGATTAACATCTGTCATAATCACGGTCGCGCCCTCACGCGCCAGCGTTTGCGCATCAGCCAGTCCCAAACCTGAAGCTGCGCCTGTGATTAAGGCTATTTTTCCACTAACACGTCCCATTTCTATTCCCCTTTTGATAGCTGTTATCAGTTTTCAAATTATAACTTAAGGATATCTCTGTAAATTTAAAGCTTTATCATAAAACATATGCAGAAAACGGATACACTTATCCTTTTAACTAGTAAAAAAATTCAATTTCAAATCCATAATATCTCAAACTCAGCTTTTAAAAACGAGATGACAACGAGATGACTATGTCGCAATTTATATTACACCATCACGACCCCTCGCCTTATGCTGACAAGATACGAAAACTATTCGCGGTCAAAGAGCTGGATTGGCTGTCAGTGCAAGTGTCTATGGTGATGCCGCGCCCCGATATGACCGCATTAACCGGCGGATATCGACGCATTCCCACCATGCAAAAAGGCGCAGATATTTTTTGCGACACCTTATTATGCGCGCACATTATTGAGCAATTGCACCCTGAGCCAACCCTTTATGAGTCTGGTCAAATGGCCAATTTAGCCATGCAAAAACTCGGTGACGCCATGTTTCGACCAGGCGCGGCGCTATCACTTTATGAAAATGCTGAATTCTTGCCCGATGAGGTCGTGCAAGACAGGCGTGCCTATTTCACTTTTTTAGATTTTGATCGTTTCGAGACCGACGCGCCCCATTTTCGGTCGCAATTTCGTGCCTATGCCCGCATGATAGAAAACCAGCTTGGTCATGGCAAAGATTACCTGCTCGGTGACACGCTGGAATGGGCGGATATTAACGCTTATTTTAATATTTGGATGGCAGGTGGCAATATCCCAAGCAGCCAAAATATGTTTGCAGATATGGTGGCAATGAAAGCTTGGTTTGCCCGCATTGAAGCCATTGAAGATAAAGGCCGGCGAGAAATCAGTGCGCAGGACGCGCTTGAAATCGCCCGCCAAGCCAGTCCGGAAATGCCGCTTTTGGGCGCACATCAACCTGATGAGTCCGGCATTGACATCGGCACGCAAGTTGAGGTTTTTGCTGATGATTATGGCGGTGACAAAGTGCGCGGCGAATTGCGCCATTGCAATGACCAGCAAATTATCATTTTTAGAGAAGATACAGATTTGGGGGAAGTGGCTATACATTTCCCGCGTCTGGGTTTTAGAATTGAAAAAGCATAAATTAAATTTGTGAGACAAATATTTAATAGGTTGATAGTCTTAAAAGAAGAAGAAATCTGGGAGGTTTCATGTCTGAAAACTTGAATGTTAAATGGCCAATGGATTTGGGCGCACCGCAAGACTCTTTGGAAGCCAAGCAGCCGCGTCCTGAAAATTTGGGGCAAGATGTGGTGGACCCATCACGCTATTATGACCGTGCTTATATGGAAAAAGAATGGCACATGCTATGGCCCAAAGTCTGGCTTTTGGCTGGCGTGACGCCGGACATTAAGGAAGCTGGTGATTTTATTGTTTTCAAACATGGGCATGAGGAATTTATCATTGTCCGTCAGGAAGATGACAGCATTAAAGCTTTTTATAATGTCTGCCCGCACCGCGCCAATCGTGTGTGCCTGAGCGAGCAAGGCAGCATGGATAAGTTTTCATGCCCGTTCCATAATTGGCAATTTGGCATTGATGGCGGCAATGTCAAAATTACCGATGAAGAAACCTACGACCCTGAAATTATTAAACATCGCCCCGGCCTGACCGAGATACGCTGTGAAGATTTGGGCGGGCTGATTTTTATCAATATGGACGGCAATGCCCCGCCCCTTAAGGAGTGGATTGGTCTGCCAGAGGGCTATATTGAAAATTATGAAATTGAAAAAATGAATGTCGTCCGCCATGTCCGCAGTGAATGGCTGGCCAATTGGAAAACCGGTGTTGAAGCCTTTTACGAAACTTATCACCTGCCACATATCCACCCGCAAACCCAAGGTGTGATGGAGGATTTCAGCCAGGTCGATTTATATCCAAATGGCTTTAGCCGCATGATTGTCCCGATTGGGGTGAAGTCGCACCGCATGGCTGACCAAGACAGCATTGACCCATACCAAACGCATATGATGATGGAAGCGGGCATTGATCCAGAAAGCTATGACGGCACATCAGCAGGGGTTCGGGTGGCTGTGCAACAAGCCAAACGCGAGCGCGGCAAGCGCTTTGGGCTGGATTATTACGACAAGCTCACCGATGGCCAGCTCACCGATAGCTGGGCGACAGGCTTTTTCCCGAATGTACAAATCGGCATGCACCCTGAAGGTGTTTTCATTATGCGCTTTGTGCCACACCCTACTGACCCTGAGCGGTTCTATTATGACAATATGACCTTGTTCCGATATGTTGATGATCCGGGCTACACAGTGCCAGGCTGGATGGGCTTGCCAGAAGACACCGATGTTAGCGGTGAAATCCGCCCAGAAATTGAGCATTTTTCAGATACTGACCGCGCAGATTTGGGCGAGGTTCTAGACCAAGATGTGGAATTGATTGCCAGCGTTCAAGAAGGTGTAAAATCACGCGGCTTTAAGGGCCCATTATGGTGTGAGCAAGAAGACCGGCTGCGGCATTTACAAAGAGAAATTGATCGCTATATGAGCGGGGAAAAATAACCCCGCCCATTCGCATTTCTTCGTTAGACTTTCGCGAGGAAACCACCATCTATGGTGAGCCCTGTGCCGGTGATAAAAGCCGCTTCATCAGAGGCCAAAAACAAGGCGCCATTGGCAATATCTTCAGGCATGCCCATTTTCGGCAAGACGGCAAAGCTTTCAAATAATGCTTTGGTTTCCGCATCTTCCATTAAGGGGCGCGTCATGCCCGTTAAAATCGCGCCCGGATTGATATGATTGGCGGTGATATTGTCTGGCCCAAGTTCAACAGCTAGCGTTTTGGTTAAGCCGACAATCGCATGTTTTGAGGCGGCATAGGCACTCAAACCAGGCGCAACCACATAAGCATTGATTGACGCAATATTGACAATTCGGCCACCGCCGCGTTTTTTCATTTCCGGAATAACCCGACGGCACAGCTTAAACACAGCATTGAGATTGACATTATTCGTGCGCTCCCAATTATCGTCAGACATGATTTCCACATTTTCATATTCCACAATACCCGCGCAATTGACAATAATATCAACACCACCAAATGCCGAAACGGTTTCATCGACCATTGTGTCTTCCGCGCCATCTTCTGTGATATCTAGCGCTAATGTCTTAATTGAGTTTGACCCGCCCGCATGTGCGTTTTGCAGTTTTTCGGCGTTCAAATCTACCCCTAAAATCTGCGCCCCTTCTGCTGCAAATAATTTCGTAATCGCCTCGCCCATACCATCAGCCGCGCCGGTGACGATAGCAACTTTTCCTTTTAATCTGTCCATAGTGACCTCCCATTTTGAATTTTATAAATTACTGTATTGGTTTCAACTTACACCTAGCGTATCTTCTAGTCGTTTCTTATGCTAGGCCTCTTGTAAAACAGAGTGTGAAAAGCTCATATGCTTAATGGAAATGGGGACAAAATGATTAATATTGGTAGCATCACCACCAAACATGCAAATTTACGCGCTGACGACTGGGCCGTTTATGACCAACCAAGCAACCGCCGCGTCACATTTGGTGAATTGAACCAACTGGTGAATCAAATGGCCAATGGCCTTATCGGGCTTGGTCTAGAAAAGGGTGACCGCGTATCCATTTTGTCACAAAATAGCATTGAATTTCTGGCACTTTTCTTTGCCTGTGGCAAAACAGGCCTTATCACCCATACCATCAATTGGCGCCTCGCGAATAGTGAAATAGAGAAAATTATCGCCAATGGCGCGCCGCGTGCGCTTATCGCGCAAGCCCAATTTAGCGAAACAATTACGCATCTGCAAAACGCGCAAACCAGTATTGAGCATTGGCTGATTTATGGCGATGGCTCTGACGGCTCGCTCGAGCATATGCTGGCCAGTGCCAGTGATGATGAACCAGAGAATATGCGCGATATTGGCGATGAAGACCCGCTTTTCATTCTTTATACAGGCGGCACGACAGGCGAATCGAAAGGCGCGTTACATTCGCATCGTTCAGCCTATTTTGGCATGCTCAATCAAACTGTTGCAGAAGGCATTCAACCCACAGATGTGTATATGCTGACCGGTCAAATGTTTCATATTCCGGTGCTTTTGGCGGTGAACTATCTGCAACATGGGCGCCCGCTTGTTTTAATGAATTTTGACGCCAAGCTAGCCTTAGAGCTTATCCAGCAGGAAAAGGTTTCAGGCTTTTTGGGCATCACTACCATGCTCAATTGGATGTTGGCGGTTGAGGGATTTGAGACTTACGACCTGTCGAGCTTGCGTCTGGTGCAATATGGCGGCGGGCCAATGCCGACCCGTATCATTAAAGAAGTGGTTGAAAAATTGCCCTGTAAAATCATTCAAGGTTATGGCCAGACCGAAGGCGCGACCATGACTTTTTTATCGCATGAGGACCATTTGCGCGCCGTCAATGAGGGCAAAAATATTGAACGGCTTTTATCTTGTGGGCGCGAAGGATTTGTCACCAGTGTTAAAGTGGTCGACCCTGATGGCAAGGAAGTCCCCTGCGATGGTGAAACGGCAGGCGAAATTATTGTCCGCTCGCCAGCCAATATGGTTGGCTATTTCCAGCGGCCTGATTTAACCGAGAACACGATTAAAGATGGCTGGATGTGGACTGGCGATATCGCGACTTGGGATTCGGACCGCTATATTTCCATTAAAGACCGCGCTAAAGATATGATTATTTCTGGTGGGGAAAATATTTATTCTGTGCAGGTGGAAGAGGCGATTTGTAAAAATGACGCTGTGCTTGAAGCCGCAGTGATTGGTGTGCCAGATGACGAATGGGGCGAAATGGTGAAAGCCTTTGTGGTGCTTAAACCTGGCAAAACAGCGAGTAAAGAAGATATTATTCAAACCGCCAGAGAAAATCTGGCTTCTTACCAAAAGCCGCGCATTGTTGAGTTTATTGACGAATTGCCAAAAGCCCCAACTGGTAAAATTTTGAAACGACTCTTGCGGGAATAAGTTTTAGCCCAGCACCAAATGGATAAAGACCAGCACGAAGAGCGCGTTAATCGTGCCAAAATTGAGCCGTTGGAGCAAATTGACTTTTTCAATCTTGGGCAAAGCGATAAATGAGATTATCCATACGCTCAAGCATATGACCAGACTGCCGCTCAGGCTTGTTAAAAAGCTCATTTGCTTTCCTTTCCTTTTGCCGCATTATATCATGGCACATGTTTTTGAACAAAACACCTCGCGAGACAAACATGAAGCGCGGAAATTAAACGGGAAAGAACAGGATTGCATATGCAAAAAATCCTTATCATAGGTGCGGGCATTGCGGGCATGACGGCGGCTTTGTGTTTATCGCGCAAAGGGTTTAATGTTACAATCATTGAGCAAAGCCCCGCTTTTGAGGACATTGGCGCCGGTATTCAGCTCAGCCCAAATGCCATGCAGGTTTTGACCCAGCTGAATTTAGCCGCGCCGCTTAAGCCGTATGCATTTTACCCAAAAGCAGCGACCATGCGCCATTATCAAACGGGAGAAATTTATTTCCAGTCAGATTTGGCAACGGCAACAGCGCGTTATGGCGCGCCCTATATCCATATTCATCGCGCTGACCTTATCTCGGTTCTCTCAAAAGCGGTGGACAGTGCCAATATTCCCATATTACTGAATCATCGAGCCACAGAATTTATTGAAACCAATTCTGGCATGACGGTTAAAGTGCACAACCCAGAAAATACGCCTGCAGAAATTCATTTCGATGCGGATATTGTTATCGGTGCTGATGGGATTCATTCCGCTTTGGGCGCGCAAATTTTTCAGCAGGAAGCCCCAAATTTTACGCATCAGATTGCGTGGCGCGGATTGGTTGAAACCGCGCAATTGCCAGCTGGGCTTATTGCACCTGAAGCCAATATCTGGGTCGGCCCGCACCAACATTTTGTGGCCTATTATGTGCGCGGCGGCACATTGGTTAATTTTGTCGCCGTACAAGAAATCGCGCCAAATGCAACTGCGCAGGCCGAAGATTGGCATCAAAAAGGCGATATCAGCCATTTGCGTGCGGCGTTTTCAGGCTGGGATAAGGCGATTGAAACAGTTTTGGCCACCGCATCTCAAACCCATATTTGGGGGCTATATGACCGCACACCCAAACGCCAATGGGCAAAAGAACGGCTGGTTTTAATTGGCGATGCGGCGCACCCGATTTTGCCATTTATGGCACAGGGCGCGGCGCTGGCCATTGAAGATGCGGCTATTTTAGCAGATAAGCTTACACACCCACTGCCTATTGATGCGGCACTCAAACAGTTTGAAGCAGATAGAAAACCGCGTGTAAACAGGGTTTATCAAATGGTTCAAAAAAACCGCAAAATGTTTCATGCCAGCACTTTAAGCGCGCGCTTGCAGCGGGCAATTTTATATCGCGCCGCAGGCTTGATGCCATTTGCGGTGCAAAACCAGCTTGATAAAATATATAATTGGAAGCCCCCAACTTTTCGCGCTACACAGCCATAAAACTAGCTAAAAGTCTATTTTCCCATTGCCTGAAAAAATGGTTTAGTTGCACATGCGGCTTTATTGATAAGGTGAAACATGACTGATTTTAACAGCTTAACCAATCGTTTCTGGCAACTTGATAAGCGCCCGGTTGCGGGTGATTATGCCGCCGCCCTATCATTGCAAAGCAAAGCCGTAGAGCCGCCAAAGGCCAATGAAATTATTGTTAAAAATAAATATATATCCCTCGACCCGGGAACCCGCATGTGGATGTCGCCACGAGAGGATAGCTATATGCCGCCCTTACCTTTGGGGGCGATGATGGCAGGGCTGGGGATTGGAGAGGTTGTGGCTTCTGACGACCCTGCATTTGCGGCTGGTGATTTGGTGCGTGGCTTTGGGCATTGGGCAGAATATTCTACAGTCACGGCTGAAGCGGCTGGCCTGACCAAGCTCGACCCATCAGTGGAGGATTGGCGCGAATATTTAGGCGCGCTTGGGTTTAATGCCCTCACCGCGCTTTGGGGCATTGCAGAAATCGGGCAAGCCAAAGCGGGCGATAAGGTTTTGGTCTCTGCGGCAGCTGGCTGCACGGGCTTATTAGCCTGTCAGATTGCATTGGCAATGGGCTGCGATGTTTATGGCATTGCGGGCGGGCCAGATAAATGCGCATTATTGAGCGAAAAATACGGCATTAAAACATTTGATTATAAACAGTCCGGTCTGGCTGAAAAGCTAGCTGAAGTTGACGGCGGGTTTAATATTTATTTTGAAAATGTAGGCGGCGATATTCTTGATGCCACTTTGCCAAATATGGCCTTGCATGGCCGCATTGCCCTTTGCGGCATGATTGCTGATTATGAAAATAAGCCAACACAGCCCAAGCATTATGATCAGGTTTTGATGAAGCGGCTGCTGATACAGGGCTTCCTCGCACCAGATTTTGCCGAACATATGCCGCGCCTGACCGCACAATTAACCGATTATTATCAAAACGGGCTGATTGGTGTGCCATTTGATGATAATTTTGGGATTGAAAACACCCTCACCGCCTATCAAAAATTATTCACGGGCGGCAATATTGGTAAAACCATTATGACGCTTTACTAAAAGGAGCCAAAAATGAGCATAGATAATTTACACGACCGGCTGGCGATTGAAGATTTATTGAACCGTTATTGTGAGGGCGTGAACCAGCGCGATGCCGATATTTGGGGCAGCACTTGGGCAGATGACGCAACTTGGGAACTCCCACATCTAGACATGGAAGGGCTGAAAGGCAAGGAAACCATTGTCGCTTCATGGCTAGAAGCGATGAAATTATTTCCATTCGTCAATATGATGGCGCAGATTGGCCAACTCACCATTGAGGGTGACCATGCCACCATGCGCAGCTATACAGATGAAGTCGCGGTCACCCAAGACGGCACAGAATTGCGCCCACGCGGACAATATGATGATGAGTGCGTAAAAATTGATGGCACATGGAAATTCGCGCGCCGTAAATTTACCGTCTTGCATGGCGAATAAAGCACAGATGATATTGCACAGTGACAAAATGTAAATTAGACTAGCGACAATTTATATTACTGTTGTGGAAGACATGTCGAGCGTATCGCCAAACCCTGAAATTCAAACCTTTTTTGATGAACCCACCAACACGGCGAGCTATGTTGTGTGGGATCCTGGCACCCGCCATGCTGCGATTATCGATTCTGTACTCGATTTTGATTATGCCTCCGGCACAATTTTTTACGCAAGCGCTGATAAAATTCGTGATTTTGTAACAGCGCATGAATTAGAGGTTGATTGGCACATTGAAACCCATGTGCATGCCGACCATTTATCTGCCGCACCTTATTTGCAAGAAACACTGGGCGGGAAGATTGGCATTTCTGAAAAAATCATCGAGGTCCAAAATGTGTTTGGTAAAATCTTCAATGAGGGGACGCGCTTTCAAAGAAATGGCACGCAATTTGACCATCTCTTTCAGGATAATGAAGACTATCAAATAGGAACACTCACCGCCACCGCCCTGCACACACCGGGGCATACACCGGCTTGTATGGCACATTATATTGGCAATGCTGTTTTTGTTGGCGACACATTATTCATGCCAGATGGCGGCACCGCACGGGCGGATTTTCCGGGCGGCGACTCGCGCCAGCTTTATCGCTCCATCAAGCGCATTCTTGCCCTGCCCGCCAACACACGGATTTTTGTTTGTCATGATTACGGGCCCAATGGGCGAGATTATAAATTTGAAACCAGCGTTGCTGAAGAACTGGAAAATAATATTCATATCGCCAATGGCATCACCGAAGATGAGTTTGTCGCCCTGCGCGATGCTCGCGATGCCACACTTGATATGCCGAAACTGATTTTACCTTCCATTCAGGTCAATATGCGTGCTGGTCATATGCCTGAAAGCGAAGATAATGGTGAGGTATATCTTAAAGTCCCAATAAAAGGGCTTAAGGGCAATAAACCGAAAGCTTAATCTTGAGCCATATAATCATTTAAGACTTCATGGAAATGCTGCACACGACGCTCTTGATGCGGCAGGTAATAGCCCTGATAGCCTTTTGAGTTCAGCCCTTTTTGCTGAATGCTGGCAATTGATAAATCCTGGTCAGCAGTGGTGCCAAGGGTTTTATCGCCATAAGAAATATGTTCATGCATGGCATCTTCAACTGGCAAGTCAGGCCCGCCTGCGGGTGACGGCGTCATGTCCTGCCCCTCAATCGGGTGAACCAGCCACCAATGGTCAAAATAGCATTTTGAAGGATCAGTGGGGTGCGGGCGTGGGCGCAAAAGCTGCATACCATCTGGACCAGCCGTCAAAACATTGTTCGGGAAAATATTATAAATCACATAATCCGTCGTTTGATAATCCGTCAGATGGGCATAATGTTTGAAGCCGCGCTCAACGCCATGTTCCATTTTTTGCTGCTGAATATCGACCCGCATATCTCGCCAGCGCTCGCGCCCGACATATTGCTCACTATCCACTTCCCATGCCGCTGCCATGCTAATGAGCGGCTCGCCAATTTTGTCTTGCCCATAGGCTTTAGACGGCAAAAATGACGGGAACCAGCCGCGATTATGCCCGCCACTTAATAAATCAAACTGGCAGTCCTCATAATCCGCCGCAATATAGGGGATAAGCTCTGGGTGCAAGACCTTAACATGATAGGCCTCGTTAAAATTATCCGTGATAATTTTCCAGTTACATTCTGCATCGGCTGTAATATCGAGCACCCGCAACATATTTTCACAGCGATATGAGTCCAACTCATCAACAATTGTGGCGCCTAAATAATCTTCTAAGCTCGGCGCGGCAGGGTCAAAATTAAACCAAATCATGCCGAACCGCTCCTGACAGGGCATTTCTTTCAAATGCAATTTGCCGCAGGGGCTGCCTTGGGTGAAGTCTTCTTCGTCAGGCACAAAGGACACGACACCATCTAAGTCAAATTCCCAACCGTGATAGGGGCATTGGAATTTTTTCGCATGGCCTTCGGGCGCTTGCGTAATCATTGTGCCGCGATGCGGGCAGGAGTTAAAAAAGGCTTTAACACTGCGGTCTGGCTGGCGCACCATAATAATGGAGTCCTGCCCTAATTCTGTCGTTAAATAATCACCAGGCTCAGGCATTTGGTAGCTTACGCCGCCAATATTCCAAACCTTGTGCCAGACATTTTGAAACTCTTTTTTCAAATAATCTGCATCTGTGTAACGGGTAGCGCACACGCTATCACCCCGTAATTGCGGCTCGTCAAACTTAGCCGGACGGTCTAAACCTTTTGGTAAAATTATTGAACTCATTTTTTTCTCCAAATAAAACGGTCTCTACCTTCGACCTTCTAAATAATCATTTAACACTTCATGGAAAAACCTAACACGGGTTTCCTGACCAGATAAATAGGCGTCCTCATAACCGCGACTATGCATACCCGCTTGCATGTTTTCAGCAAGCTCCATATCCTGATAGACAATCTGGCCCGCGAGTTCAGGCACGCCTTTGCCGCCATCAAACACCCGATGCTCACAAAATTCAGCCTCTTTGAGCGGTTTAGGGCCAGCCATCACCGACTCCACCATATCTTGCCCCTCAACCGGAAACGCCATGCACCACAAATCAAAATAACATTTTTCCGGATTGGTGGGGTGCGGCTCAGAGCGGAAAAAAACCAAATTATCTGGCAAAAATGAAATGGTCACATTCGGAAAAATCACTGTATGCGGGCTGTCTGTCAGCTGTTCATCGTCCATATGCTCATAATGCACATAACCGCGCGCCCGCCAGTTTTCGCGCTTAACCGCTTTTAAGTCCAGCCAGCCCTGTGAAACCATTTCCTCATATGACGCATATTTATTCGGGTCGATACCCCAAGACTCCAAAATCATCTTGTAAGGATGCGGCTCCCCCTCGGGCAATCGGTCTGACAAAGAGGGACGCATTGGTTGCACAGTACGGCCATGCCCATTAGGCCACATTTCATGGCGCGCTGTTTCAACATCTTGGTCAATCCATGGCGGCACTTGAGGGTGTGCAGTGCGCGTGTGATAGCTTTCGGAAAAATTATCAGTGACATATTTCCAATTCGCATTGACCTCAATGCGATACCACGCCACCCGTACCGCCGTTTCCATCGGATAAGCGGCATAGACTTCAGGCAAAGGCTCTAAATAGCTTGCAAGCGCGGGGGCGTCATCATTCATGGTGTACCAAACAAAACCACCCCATTGGTCGCATTTCAACTCTTTGAGCTGAAGCTTACCGCAGGGGTTGCCCTGCGGGAAATCTGTCGCGCTGTCTTGCGCTTCCACTAACATGCCATCAAGCGCATATTTCCAGCCATGATAGGGGCAATGAAAATAATCAGTCGAGGCGCTGTCGGTCACCATTTTCATGCCGCGATGCCGGCAATTATTATAAAAAGCACGCACGCTACCATCTTCCTGGCGCACACATATCACAGACTCTTTCATGAAATGATGCACCAGATAGTCACCTGTTTCTGGTATATCAGCCAAACGACCTGCCACATGCCAAATTTTTGTCCACATATGCGCCCATTCGGCCTGTGCAAATTCTTGGGCATAATAACGCTCACCGGTGATTTTATCGCCGCGCAAATGGCTAGGGTCACGCCCATCAAGCGTTAATGGGTGCTTTGGCGCAACTGAATGCGGTTTTGCTGCAGCTTTATTAGGGCTTGATGTCATTTTGAATCTCCGCGCTTATCTTAACAAAACCACTAAAAATCTCACAAAAAAGGCTATCATTGTGCTTTTGGCTGGCTCTACTAGCAATTTTATCAGGCGACTTTTTACCCGCAGATGGAAACAATCAAATATGGATAAAAATACCCTCATAGACCGACAGGGAATTGAAGAAGCCCTAGCCAATCACAGCCGCGGTGTGGACCGCGCTGATGCTGTTTTACTGGGTTCAGCCTATCACGAAGATGGAGAAGTTGATTATGGTTCATTTGTTGGCCCCGCCAGCGAATTTGTTAGCTTTTTATCTGCTGCCCAAAAAACCGCCCGCCCCAGCCTGCACCGCACCTCTAATATTTCCATTCACATAAAAGGGCATAAGGCTGTCAGCGAGTCTTATGTGATTGCCTATGTTGAAGATGAAGAAACGCAAAGAATGGTGCTGGGGCGTTATCTCGACAGCCATGAAAAACGCGATGGCGTGTGGCGGTTAACAAAGCGTGTCTATTCACTCGAAGGCAATACCAATAAACCCAACAATGCCGCACGGCCAGACCCAGCCATGCTTGATGACCATTTTGTGCCGCAAGGTGGTCATGGCGCAGGCGATGCGGGGCGTGTTTTAATGGCTCTTGCACAGGCCAAAAACGCATCGCAGCCGCAACCCCAAAAACAGGAGGCCCCAAAAATGTCACAAGAGAGCGAGCAAACCAAACTTGATATCGCGCTGTCAAAAATAGAGATACATGAGCTTTGCATGCGCTATTCTAGAGGTGTTGACCGCGCTGATAGCGCGCTTTTAGCGTCAATTTTCACAGACGACTCCACTGTCATTTCAGGCGTGTTTAATGGAAATGGCAAAGAATTTGCAAACCATATTTGTGAGTTTGTGAAAAATAACAGCGATTATGTTTTCCATAGCATTGCCAATGAATGGGTGCGCGTGACAGGTGACGAGGCCGTGGGTGAACATTATGTCATTGCCATGATGAAAGCAGACGGACAAGATGTCATGTCAGGCGGGCGCTATATTGACCGCTATGTGCGCCTTGAGGGGGAATGGAAAATTAAAGAACGGGTTTTCGTTGTTGATTGGAACCGCACCGACCCCAGCACATTCCAAGATGATGGTTTTTATGAGGGCCTGAAACAACGCGCTCAATGGGGC
This sequence comes from Parvibaculaceae bacterium, assembly GCA_965217015.1. Taxonomy (GTDB): domain Bacteria; phylum Pseudomonadota; class Alphaproteobacteria; order RS24; family RS24; genus JAYQKL01. The sequence goes on from OZ244224.1 coordinate 972,319, forward strand.
AAAGATGACCCAGTTTATCAGCTTTGGGAAAGCATTTAACTCTCAATAGCCGAGCCAATAATAGAATTTAGCAATAGGATAAACCATGCCAACGCAATTTTCAGATGTACCAACCGAGTTACAAAGTGATTTTGATATTGTTGCCGACCCAGAATTGATGCGCGACCCGCAACAGCGTATGGCTGAGGTGTTTCTCGAAGACGAAAGAGATATTGTTTTCACACCCCATAATGGCGGGCATTGGGTAATATCGAATTATGAATATGCGCAAGAAATTTTGAAAAACCCGCAAGTCTTTGGGTCATTCCCTATTGGCGTGCCAGCCAATTATGAGCAACGCCCGCGCCTGATACCGCTTGAAAGCGCACCTGATGAGCATGCGCGTTATCGGCGTTTGCTGTTGCCGGTTTTTGAACCCAATACAATTCGTAAAATGGAAGATAAAATCCGCCAGCGCACGCTGAAAGTGCTTGATGAAGCACTGACAGATGGCGAGATTGACTTTCTGTGGGATATTGCCAAGCCTATTCCAACGGGTGTGTTTCTCGATATGATGGGCTTGCCGCATGATATGCAAGCCAAATTTTTTGAGTGGGAAAAAGGCTTTTACCGCGCCCCAACCATTGAAGAGCGCACAGAGTGCGGGCAAAACATTTCTATCGCCTTATCAAAATCGGTTGATGAGCATCTTGCCCAGCCGCAAGATGATGTGATTACCCTGTTGCTTGATGTTGAGGTTGAGGGCGAAAAACTAAGCCGTGAAGAGGTTGATGCGATTTGCTATTTGCTCTTTTTAGCTGGTGTTGACACAGTCGCGACAATGCTTGGTTTTATCGCGCAATATCTGGCCAAAAACCCTGCCCTTTTTCAAGAACTCAAAGCCGATATATCCAAACTTCCAAAGGCGGTTGATGAGCTGGTGCGCATGCAGGCCTTTATCAACCTCAACCGCATTTGTGAGGAAGATATTGAGTTTCATGGCGTCAAATTTCGCAAAGGCGATAATATTGTGATACCGACCTATGTGTCTGACCATGATGCCCGCAATTTCCCCGATCCATCGCAATATAATACAGAGCGTTCCAAGCAAGAGTTGAATATGCATCATGCGTTTGGTGATGGGCCGCATAAATGCATTGGCATGCACCTCGCAAAGCTTGAGATTCGGATTGTGCTGGAGGAAATGATGAAGCGCATGGATACGCTAGAAATCGCTGATCCAGACCGCGTCACTGCGCATGGCGGCACCACAATGGGGCTGGATTCCTTGCCCATTCACTTCCAATCACGCACCGCATAGCGCCATGTCAAATATAGCTATTGTAGAGAAATTTTATCACGCCATTGCCACCGGACAAGGCGATGTGATTGCAGCGCTGCTTGACGATGCAGTGGAACTGATTGTACCGGGTGATGATGGCGTTTTGCACGGGCATTATCGTGGTAAGGAATGTTTTTTAACTCAAATTTTCCCGACTGTTTTTTCAGGCGTTGACCCGACCCAAATTACATTTTGCAAGAATATAAAAATCGTCAATGCAGATGGAGAGAATGTGACGGCACTGGCACAAAATGACGGGATTGCACTAACTGGCAAAGCTTATAATCAATTATATGGACATATTTTTCAGTTGCGTAAGGGAAAAATTATCCGCCTGATAGAATTTTATGATGGCCTTTTGGCACAAGCTGCATTGTGGCAAAACACGCCTCATGTCCAAGCTGATGCCGCTTTTCACATTGAAAATATTGCGGGCATCAGCCAATCTAATCTGGCCCTTGCGCAAGCATTTATCGCTGCTTGGGAAAGCAATAAGAGCGGGCGCATTTTAGAGCTGATGCATGAAGATTGTTTTTACCATAATATCCCTCTGCCCGCTTTAGAGGGTAAAAAAGCAATTAGCGATTTCATCGAACCTTTTCTTGAAACGGTGCAAGAGGTTGAATGGGAGGTGCATGAAATTGGCGAAAACAGCAATGGTTTTGTGTTCAGTGAGCGGACAGACAAATTCAAAATCAATGATTATTGGGTATCCGTCCCCGTCATGGGCAGTATGAAATTTGAAAATGGCCTACTCACAATCTGGCGTGATTATTTTGACCTTGCGACATTTGAAACTGAAATTGCAAACGCTCAAAAAAATTCAGCTTAAAGATAGGCGCTAATTTTGGGCCAAGCTGCCCGCCCATCGCGTTGGCAGTCTTCTAAAACATCAGCCGAGAAATCGTCACGCACTGCCTCAACAAAAGAGGGTCGGTCAAACCATTTTTCCGTCCAGCGCTGAACATTGGGACAATCCGCATAAATCGCCGTCCATTCAAATTGAAAAAGCGTTTGAAAATATGGGATAAGGCAAATATCTGCCAGCGTGACCGTATCACCGAGCAACCATTCATGACCCTCTAAATCTTTTTCCATATCCAATATTGTTGTGCGATAGGTTTTAACCGCATCAGCAACATCAGGCGCATCTAAGCCCTTTTCAATCAAGCGTCTTTGTCGCTCACGGCGTGGTTTTTCGGGTATTTTTTCCAGTAAAGCCGCCCGCTCTTCTGCGGTTTTTTCAAGCATCGCCGGACGCATAATCATCGGCCATTGAATCGCCCCGCAAGAAGGATGCAGCTTATTATCAACATGCTTCATCCAAAACCGCATTTTTGCCACCACATGCGCATCTTCAGGGCGGAAGGATTTTTGCGGATAAGCATCGTCCAAATATTCACAAATAATGCTGGACTCAATCACCACCTTGCCCGCATCAACCAAAGTTGGCACTACGCCAAGCGGATTGAGGGCTAAATATTCTGGTTTTAGATTTTCTTTCTGCGCCAAATCAACATGATGCGCTTGCCAATCCAGCCCCTTTTCTGCCAGTAAAATTCGGACTTTTTGCGCACAAGGCGACATTGGGTGTGTGTATAGCTCAATCATTATTCTTATTCTCCTTCAGCATCAAAAAAATCAACGACCTGCTGGTTAAAAGCATCGCAATATTCGATTTGTGTCCAATGACCACACCGGCCATAAACATGTAATTGCGAGTCATCAATCAGCTTGTGCAGGCGATAGCTGTTCTCAAGCGGTATCACCTCATCATCGCGGCCATGCACAATTAAAGTTTTGGCTTTAATTTGGCTGATTTTATCTTCAGGCGTCGCGATTTTAGCGATTCCCTCCTGCCGTGGGGCCGGAAACATATTTTGATAAGCCTCTTGCACACCGGGTGCAATGCTTGCTTTATAGCGCAGTGCCGCCAGTTCTTTATTCACCAGCTTTTTATTATAGGCAAAAACATCCATCATTTTCAGCATATTGTCTTCAGATGGTTGATAGCCCCAAACGGCATCAAGACCTTTTGTGAGCGGGAAATCAAGACCTGCCGAGCCCATCAACACAAGCCGGCGCACCCGCTCTGGAAAGGCGGTACAAAATGCCAAGGCCAGCGCGCCGCCAAATGAATTGCCAATTAAATCGACTTGCTCAAGATTTAGGGCCTCAAACACCCCCTCTAAATGCGCCAACCAAATCGGCATCGAATAGTGATTATCTTCAGGGCGTTGCGTAAAGCCAAAGCCAAGTATATCTGGCGCAATGACGCGTCTGGTGCGCCCAATCACAGGCAGATTAAGCCGCCAATTCGCCCAAGCCGACACACCCGGACCTGACCCATGCAAAAACATCACTGGGGTTTTATCGCAGACGCGATGGTTATCATGAATATTCGTCGCAAATTGCGCGGCTAAGAGAGTTTCACCAATTTCCGGACTGTCTTGTGCTTGCGACATGAGCTATCACTATGCATCTACAGTGATGCTGATGGTCCCTAAATTTTGCACAGTAAGAGACACGGTTTCACCAACACTCACCGCATGCGCTTCTGTTGCGCCACCTGCCATAACAATATCGCCAGGCTTGAGAGACTCACCCGATTGCGCCACCATTCTGGCCGCTGATACAAGCGAGCGCACAGGATGGCCTAATATCGCTGCCGATGAGCCAAATTTGGTGTCTTGCCCATTGACCGCAAGTCGCATGCCCAAATTGGCAATATCCATATCAGGCTTATGCCAATTGCCAATCACCAGTCCCGAAGATGATGAATTATCGGCAATGACATCTGTCAGCGCGAATTTGAAATTTTCATAACGGCTGTCAATCACTTCCATGGCTGGCCCAATCGCCTCAACCGCGTCCATTGCCTCAAGAGCTGTGACATTGCCGTGTAATTCTTTTTTCATCAAAAACACAATTTCAGGCTCAATGCGGGGGTGAACAAATTGGGCTTTCGACAGGCTACCCCCCTCTTCCAGCAACATTTTATCGGTCAAACGCCCCCAAATCACCTCGTCAACACCGACTTGAATCATTTTGGCACGGCTGGTTAGCCCCATTTTAACGCCAATACGCGTTTCCCCGCGTGCATAGCGGCGGTCTATTGATTTCGCCTGCACCTGATAGGCTTCATCAACCGTAAAGGCACTATCCTCAACACTGATTTGAGGGGTAGCGGTTGCTGTTAAGGCAGCAGTATCTAATTTTTCTGCATATGCATCTAATCTATCCATCATCTTATCCCTGTTTAAGCTTTTTCATTTTGCTGTTTGAGAAGGTCAAGCGCCACATCAACAATCATGTCTTCTTGTCCACCGACCATGCGGCGGCGACCCAACTCAACCAAAATAGTGCGCACATCAATGCCGTAATCTTCTGCTGCTTTTTCCGCATGGCGCAGGAATGACGAATAAACCCCTGCATAGCCAAGCGACAAAGTCTCGCGGTCAACCCGCACAGGCCGGTCTTGCAAGGGGCGCACCAGCTCTTCAGCCGCGTCCATCAGCGTGAACACATCACACCCATGTTGCCAACCTTTGCGTTCAGCCGCAGCAATAAACACCTCCAAAGGCGCATTACCCGCACCAGCCCCCATGCCAGCCAAAGACGCATCAACCCGTTTCACGCCTTCTTGCACAGCAACAATTGAGTTGGCCACACCCAAAGACAAATTATGATGCGCATGCACACCAATTTCTGTTGCAGGGTCCAAAACATCGCGATAGGCCCGCACACGCTCTGCATAGCCGTCCATATCCAACGCGCCGCCACTATCGGTCACATAAACACATTGCGCGCCATAGCTTTCCATCAGCTTGGCCTGCTCGGCCAAAGCTTGTGGTTCACTCATATGGCTCATCATCAAAAAGCCGATTGTGTCCATGCCCAGTTCACGGGCAAATTCAATATGCTGGCGCGAGACATCAGCCTCCGTGCAATGGGTTGCAACCCGCACCGAGCGCACGCCAATATCATAAGCCTGCTTCAAATGCTCAATGGTCGCAATGCCGGGCAAAATCAAGGTTGTTAAAACAGAGTTTTCCAAAACATCGGCAACCGCTTCCAGCCATTCCCAATCCGTATGCGCCCCAAAACCATAGTTAAAGCTCGCCCCCGCTAGCCCGTCACCATGCGCCACTTCAATTGCATCAACACCCGCCGCATCAAGCGCTTTGGCAATGTCGCGCACATGGTCAATGCCATACATATGCCGAATAGCATGCATGCCATCACGCAAAGTCACATCTTGGATATAAAGTTTTTCTTTTTCAGGATTTGTTATCAGACCGCTCATCTTACACCTCCATAAATTTGGCCGCCATGCGCTCAGCCGTTGCCATGCCCGCAGAGGTCATAATATCTAGATTACCAGCATAATTGGGCAGGTAGTGACCCGCGCCCTCGACTTCAAGGAAAATGGTTGTCTTAATGCCCTCATAATCACCTTGGCTTGGAATATGCAGCTTATTATTGCCTGTAAAATGCTCAAATTGCACTTCCTGCTTCAACCTATAGCCCGGCACATATTTTTGTACTTCAGCCACCATATCCTCAACACTTTGGCGGATATCAGCTTCATTGCCCCCAACCGAGAAAGCATAAACTGTGTCACGCATAATCATCGGCGGCTCGGCAGGGTTGAGAATAATAATCGCTTTGCCGCGCTCAGCACCGCCAATCACCTCAACGCCACGCGCTGTGGTTTGGGTGAACTCATCAATATTGGCCCGCGTGCCAGGGCCCGCTGAACGCGAACTCACAGACGCCACAATCTCTGCATAAGGCACGCTGTCAGACACACGCGTCACCGCATAAACCATCGGTATGGTCGCCTGCCCGCCGCAAGTCACCATATTGACATTTTGTTTGTCCAAATGCTCGGCAGCATTCACTGGCGGCACACAAAACGGCCCAATCGCGGCAGGTGTCAAATCAACCATTAGCTTGCCATCACGCTGGCAAATCTCATTATGCACCTTATGCGCGCCGGCAGAAGTTGCATCAAAAACAATCTTAATATCAGCCCATTCTGGCGAGGCAACCGCCCCATCAATACCCTCATGGGTGGTCGCAACACCGCGGTCTCGCGCCTTTTGTAACCCGTCTGATTCCGGGTCAATCCCGACAACCAAAGCAGCTTCCAAAACAGAAGATGTCTCTTGTATCTTTATCAGCAAATCTGTCCCGATATTACCTGAACCAATCAATGCACATTTAATTTTAGACATAGCAAACCTTTTTCGTTTCATTTAACCAGTGAAATTGGCCCGAACAGAGCCAAGCCCGTTGATTTTAACTTCATAGCTTTCATTCTCACTCACTGGCGTCAGCGGCCCTAAAGCACCTGATAAAATCAAATCACCCGCTTTTAACGGGCGCCCAACCAAGAGCATTTTTTTGGCCAGCCACAAGCATGCATGAAGCGGATTGCCCAAACACGCTGAACCAACGCCCGTGCATACTGGCTGTCCGCGATTTTCTATCACCATGCCACAATTGAGATGGTCAAAATCATTTAGCTTAACAGGGTTGGAACCTAAAACATAAAGCCCTGATGAGGCATTATCCGCAATCGTATCGGTGATTTGGATATTCCAATCGGCAATCCGACTATCCACAACCTCAATCGCTGCAACGGCATAATCAATAGCTGAAACCACTTCAGCAAGTGTCAGATTTTCCTGATCCAAATCCCGCTTCAAATAAAAAGCAATCTCGCCCTCAATACGCGGCTGCAAAAGATTATTTATCGGAATTTCTTCGCTATCCGCATAAGCCATATCGGAGAACAACATACCAAAATCGGGCTGGTCAACACCCAGCTGACCCTGCACCGCTTTTGATGTCACACCAATTTTGCGGCCTGACAAAACCCGTCCGGATTTAATCCAGTGCTTTGTGGTTTCCTCTTGCACCGCATAAGCATCTTCAATCGACATATCAAAACTCTCGCGCAATGGCGCAATTGGTTGATGCGTTTCATAAGCTGTTTGTATCAGGCCTGCCGCCTGCTCTATTTCTTTTTGCGAAATCGTCATATTACCCTCTTAAACTTTCAAGCAGACATTTTTTAATTCTGCATAAAATTCCAATCCATGAACACCGCCCTCACGACCAATACCAGATTTTTTCATGCCACCAAAGGGGGTTCTTAAATCTCTTAAGAACCATGAATTCACCCAGATGATGCCAGCTTCTATCTGACGGGCCACACGCACAGCACGCGAATTATTTTCTGTCCATATCGCACAGGCCAAACCATAATCCGTATCATTAGCACGGCGTATCACATCATCTTCATCATCGAAAGGCAGAATCGCACAACAAGGGCCAAAAATTTCTTCCCGCACCACGCTGCAGTCATCGCTCAGCCCAGTCCAAATAGTCGGCTCCACCCAAGCACCAGCCTGTAAATCAGCGGGCATATCTGGCACACCGCCGCCTAATTCAACGGTCGCGCCCTCTTCCACAGCTTTTTTATAATAGGACAGCACCTTTTCCTGATGCTCTTTAGAAACCAAAGGTCCAAAATTTGCATTCGGGTCATCAGGTTTACCCAAAACCAATTTGCTCGCGGCTTCTTTGAGGCGCGCTAAAAACTCATCAAAAATCGGGCGTTCAACATAAACCCGCTCTGTGCCAAGACAAACCTGTCCGCAATTGGCAAAAGCTGAGCGCATTGTGCCTTCAATCGCTTTATCTATGTCACAATCAGCAAACACAATTGCCGGATTTTTGCCGCCTAGTTCAAATGAAATATTGCGCAAATCATCTGCGCAAGCGCGCATAATAATTTCACCCGTGCGGGTTTCACCAGTAAATGTAATGCCATCAACATCTTTATGCTGGGTCAAATATGCCCCTGCACTATCAGGCCCAAGCCCATGCACCACATTATAAACCCCGTCAGGCACGCCAGCCTCTTTCATCACCTCGCCCAACATCGCTGCTGTTGTCGGCGTTTCTTCCGATGGCTTAACCACGACTGTATTGCCACAAGCTAAGGCGGGCCCAACTTTCCATGTCATTAACAAAAGTGGCAAATTCCAAGGGGAAATAACCCCAATAACCCCACGCGGCACACGGATTGAATAATTCAGCGCCCCCGCGCCATCTGGTGTTGCCAATTCAAAACTTTCACCCGGTATATTTTTCACCAAATCCGCAAAGACCTTAAAATTCGCTGCACCACGCGGAATGTCAATCATGCGCGCCAATGATTCAGGCTTACCCGTATCACGGCATTCAGCGGCCAAAAATTCATCAAATCGCGCGGTCACACCATCAGCAACTTTATGCAAAATCGCACTTCGCTCATCTTGGGTCATCTTCCCCCAAGGGCCATGTAGAGCCGCTTTCGCCGCCGCCACGGCCTGATCAATTTCAGCTTGCTTGCCCTCACAAACTTTTGAAATCAGGCTGCCATCTACTGGTGAAATATTGTCAAACTCAATGCCGGACGCACCAGCGGTGTATGAGCCATTTATGAAATGTAATGTTTTATCTGTCATGATTATATCTTTCGGGGGAAACGGGTGGGGCATGTGGGGTTGCACACCCCACCCAATCCAAAAAGCGGAGCTATCCGTACTGATAAAAGCTCGGATAACTAAAAGTTTATTCCTATCAGGTTACGACGGATAGGAAAGTCTCATTAATCGCTTTTTCGTAATAGAAAATGGCTTTGCCAGTTTGATCAGCCGACCAAACACGGACCGGATGATCAGGGTAGGAGTCATAACCACCAGCAAAGACTTCATTTCTATTTCCTGACGGATCCCAGAAATAAATCGTCTGCCCACGCGTGATACCGTGCCGTGTTGGCCCAATATCCACAGAAATATCATAACGCGACATTATATCAGCCGCATGGCCAATCGCGTTCCAATCTTCAAGCATGAAAGAGGCATGATGGAATTTATTATCTTCCTCATGACGCACAAGCGCGATGTCATGCGCTTTAGTTGAGCATGAAAGGAAAATCGCAATCCGCATCTCGCCATCTTCGGCCTTCGCCACTTCCGTGACACGGAAACCGAGAACCTTTGTAAACAAATCCTCTGTGCCATCAATATCACCGCCATAAAGCAAGCAATGGTCAAACCGGACTGGACGCATACCATGTGGTGGCTTTTCCCAAATATCCGGATTTTCAGTCATTGGCCCATTATCAGATGCTTCAATTTCAGCATAAAGTTCAAAATTATGCCCCGTAGGCGCAACAAAGCGTACACGCTCGCCAAGACCAGGCTGCTCACCAGCCGGAATAATCTCAGTTGAGATGCCATAATCTTCAATTTTTTGCTTGAACATATGAAGCGTTTCGGTGCTATCAACCTTAAAGGCCATAAAATCCATGCCCGGCTCATCAGCTTCGCGCAAAATGACGCTATGACGGTCAAACTCGTCAAATGTCTTTAAATAGACCCGACCATCGCTTTCTGTGCTGACCACATTCAGGCCAACCAAATCACGATAATGTCTGAGTGCCGGCTCCATTTCCATAACCCGTATCTGAACATATCCGGGTCTTAATACTCCAGTAAGTGCCATAATTTACCCTCCTTATGAATATCCAACGCCATTCTTCAATGGACTCTTGGTCTGCTGGAACTTTTTAAATACTTTCCCTAATGGTTTTATTATTATTGAACTTTGTGGATATGTCCGACAAGCCAATGAGACCGAAGCTGAGTTTATATCTTCATCAGATATATGGGCTTTGCTCATTTTCCCGCTTGTAAACTCTCCACTTGTGATGGCAATTTTGCAAATACCACAACCGCCACCACGACAACCGACTGGCACAACTGCCAAGCCTGCTTTTTCCATAGCGGCCAAAATAGACAGGTTCTCGGGACAGAAAAAATTTACATTTCCGTCACTATGTTCAACTTGAACATCAAATCCCTGACTTGTCTGGCTCGCTTCCATATTCTAAACAGCCTTAAATTCGTTTAAACACCTTCGATTTTGAAGCCGTCTCCGCCTCCGCAGAGGTTAAGAAGCCTTCGGTAAATATATCTTTTTCAAACAAACGCCCTTGCATCAATGCGCGAATGCAAACTTCAATCATGCCGGGCGGACCACAAAGATAGGCCGTCCAATCTTTGAAATTGCCCTCAAATTTTTGCGCGATGACATCTTGCAAAGCCCCATGTGCGCCTGCCCAATCCGCACCTGACTCGTCTGAAATATCAAACGGCACAGGTGTGTAAGAAAAATTCTTATGCTTGTTGCTCAATGTTTCAAACAGCTCTTTGTCATAAACATCTGCCGCTGTGCGCGTACCATGGAATAATTCAATCGGCTGTCTGAAACCGGATTCAAGCAAGTCAAGTATCATAGATTTTGGACTCGACAGGCCCGACCCACCAGCAATAAACAATACTGGCGTCGTGCGAGATTTGCGCACAAAAAATCGACCAAATGGGCCTGAAGCTTTGAGCGTGTCACCAGCTTTCAACTCATTATGCAAAAACCCGGTTGCTTTACCATCTGGCACATAGCGGACATGCAATTCTAAAAGGTCTGGTTGGCTTTCTGGTGAGGCAATTGAAAAAGCACGCGGCTGGTCAACACCTGGCACCTGCAAATTAATATATTGCCCCGCCTGAAAATCCATATCCTTATCAAGCTTCAGCCAAATGCCAATAATATCACCTGTCAGCTTTTCGACACGCTCCACAGTGGCATCAAAGTCTTGTATAGGTATCATGCGCGCATCAGGGTCAACATCAATTTCGGCCTCAATCACAAGGTCAGATTGCGCCGTGGCACAACACGCTAAGGCAACCCCTTCATCGCGCTCAAAATCCATCAGCGCAAAAGGCGAAGCCTCACCATGGTCAACTTCCCCTTCAAGGATTGTGACCTTGCAGGTGGAACATAAACCATGCCCACATTGATAAGGTATCGAAATGCCGGATCGAAGAAGGGTGTCTAAAATTGTTTGCCCTTCTTTGACCTCAAGCACATCACCGGTTGGTTCAACAACGAGTTCAAACATTGCCCGTCACCCAGCCGCGGAGTCTGGCCCTGCCAAACCCTCTAAACCTGGTGTTTTGACACGGATTACAGATTTATGACCAAGCCCGTTTTCCTGAAGTGATTTTGAGAAATCAGGTGTAAATGGTTCATTATCTAACAACCATTCCCCTTTCTCAAAATCAACTTTTTCGGAGTCAGGATGGGCGGCATACGCAGGGGCGAGGACCCCTGCTACCAAATCCCCAAACGGCATTTCTGGTGGCAATGGGAATGCCAAAGGCGCACAAAATGACAAATGCTTTTCCCATTGCATATAAACCAGCATGTTTCCGTGAAAATTTTCCACCTTATCTTTCGGGGTGAAAGAATAATCACCTATTGAATTAACGCTCATTTTAACCCTCTTTTATGCTTTATCAGACAGCTTTTTTCTGGCTTTCCGCCCATTCTGTCCACATTTTGAAATCCTCGGAGTCATGGTAATCACCATTATCAACCCCAAGATCCATCTGGTACCATTTCAACACATCTTCAAGCTCGGCACCGCCGCAATTGCCTTGATAAATCTGGTGAACTGGCATCCAAGACTGAACATATTTTTCAGGCTCATAGTCAAAAATATCCTTACAGCCATCTGAGCAGAAGTGATATTTATCACCCTGATACTCGCTTTCGCGATAGCAGGTCGTTGTCGGATCACCTGGCTCTGTAAAGATGAGAGGAATCTGACATGTGTTACACAGCATTGGCAAAGATGTGTTGAAGAACCGCTCGCCATCTTCTTTTTTCGCTGTGAAATGGTCAAAACGTGGCTCGTAATGCTTTTCAAAGCTATCCGGATATTTCTGCTTCAGCCAGTCCTTTTCATCTTCATTTGGCATCCATGTGTGGAATGCAGCTGCACCTGCGTAATTATAGAATGTGTTCCAGGCTTGGTGTGAAAGATGGTCTTTCTCCCATGTTGCAACTTCATGATATTTTGGCATGCGGATACCATAGCGACCCAAATCTTCGAACAGGGCTGCACCGGCTTCTTCGAAATACATTTCCCATGCCTCTTTCCAAGACATAATGCGCTTTGGCAGCATGTAATCCATCATCATAGAAACGAGTGTAAGCATTCTGTAACCACGCCAGAACCACTTATCAATCCAGCGCTGAACAATCGGCACATTGGCTTCATCTTGCTCAAGCATGAATTTGATAATCTCAATACCCAATGTCATATGACGTGCTTCATCAGACTGAGCTGAGAAACCGAAAGTCACGGTTGCCATATCGCCATTATGCGCCGCACCAGACATGAAAGGCACAAACAGCAAATTGGTCAAAACATATTCAAATGAGAATGAAATCGCGGTCAGGAATTCAAATGGACCGGCTGACATCGCATCATCAAAGAAAGATTTAGGCACGGACAAATACCAAACCCGATCATGCATCATGTTACGCGAATGCATGCCAGAGAAGAATTTGTTGTAATGACTCATTGAATGTAGCTGGGTTTGCGCGTGGCGCAACTCGTCAACAGACTGCATTTGACACGCAACTCGCGCACCCACACCTCTAAAATGGCGCCCTGTAAAGGCATAACCTCTATGCGCGGCATATTCTAAAGGTGACACACCTGTGAGGAAGATTTTAACAGCATTCAAATAGCGCGCATCGGTAATGCCCAATTGGCCGTTATTCTGCGCAAAGCTATCAATCACCGCATAAAGCTTGCGCTCTTTTTCTGATTGATATTTCCAATAGGCGTCCATTGTCAGACGGAATGGGTCAACCCATGCATCCCAATCATGAATTTTAATGCCTTCATATGTGTCATATGGGAAGACTTTATCCATAGGCTGGTAGCTTGTTTCCCAACCCAAATCACGCGTCATGGCGGCATAACGCTCCTTGATTCCCATTTTTTTTGTTCGCTTATGTACTGTCATAATTTCCTCCGATAGAAATTGGCAAAAGACTTATCTATTGCCCCAACTCAGTTCAAAATAATCGTCATCTTCATCGACCTCGCCAGACAAAGAGACGATGGATAAATGCAACTCCTGCACCTCCCACTCTCTGCCTAGAAAAGCCTCAACACTGCCGCGATTTATGCGCAACGGCCCTGCTGTATCCACTTTTACCAGTGATGGTAGCTGTTGAATCTCACAATCAGGATTATCCTGCTCTATTGCCTGCAAAATCGGACGCGCGTCGTCATTATTCGCCAAAGTGATCGATACATTCCTACTCATTTACCCCTCCATATCCCGTTTTTATTCCTTATATGGTTGATGGCCTAAAGACCAATGGCAGATTTTTTCCGCTCTAACTCTTCCATACAAGCAGTGATAACTTCACCAGATTTATCCGGCATAGCGTAATCAGCTAATGCCGTAATCGCTGGCTGAACCTGTTCAGCCCACGCATCAATCCAGCCAGAAATAAGCTTTTTATTTTCCTCGCTCTCGCTCACAGCCCGCTTCAATACAGCTGTTACCCAGCGATCACGGTCAGCAAACCAGCCACGGAAAATTTCAGTCATCATGGACGCGCTTTGCACCCCACGCTCAGCCATGAACTGGTCAAAATGATTATGAGCAAACTCATAAACCAGCGTATCCATGACAAAGTTTTGCGCAATAAAAAGCTCAAACCAATCTTTAACAACAAAAGAATTCTCAACAGCCTTGCGTAATGGCTGCCAGAGATCTTCACCAATCCACTCAACACGCGTGACATGCAAACATGACCCGCTGACAGAGGCATCACCAGATTTTTGCGCCTCATCTTCGGCAGGCGGCTCCATTGAAGCATCGAAAATCAAACCAATACGGCAAGTCAATTGCGCCAACCCCAAACGGTCCATCGCATCAAAAGCACACGCCTGAGTGACAGAAGTGCCACTCCCAAAGCGGGTGATTTCCATATTGTTCATATTGGCGCCCCATTCATAATGGCGCAATGGCAAAAGTATTTTCTTGAGCAAATCTCGGTTTTCCGCATCAACAGACGCCATGAGATTGCGGTTTTCAACGAAATTGAGCTGCGATTCCGCACCTTCAAACATTTTGTTACGATTAATTGTGTAGGTCGCGTAATAAAACTGGCGCGGGTCTTTCAACTCATACCAGTCTTGCATTTTAATTTTTGTCCGCCCCTCATCATAAAGCTCAAATGACGGATCCCAAGTTGGGCGGTAATGGAAATTTTCTTTAGGCTCTAAATCAAGTGTCGCCTCCTCATAACGAGAAGCCGGCTTATCTTCACCAAACCGCTCAGCAATATTTCCATATGTCTGACGCTTTGGCTTAATAACATTAACTTTAATATCAAGTGACATTTTCTCTCCCTTTATCCGCTCTTCTTATCGCGCCAGCAACTCATCTGGGCGGCCCGGCACAATGCCGTGCTCTTTACATAAAGCCTCATAATTTTGGTGGGCTTCTTGGCTGGTCGCATCAAGCATCAATACATCATTGACCGTGCAAAACTCTGAAAAAGCCGTAATCGGCAAAACCAGCTCAACTGTTAAAGTTGGGTCACCAGCAACAAATTCGAATTCAACGAAATAATTCCGCTTAACCCCCATCACGCGGGCGCAGTTCCGACCATCTGGAATATCAAGCGTCCGATCAAATGGATCGTATTCATCACTCATTTTTACCTCCCAACCTGCTTACAACATGACCAATAAACAAGGCTACTCATAATAAGCAAATAGCGTGCCATTTTTTGTATTTTGAGACTTTTAAGCTTAAATATCAGCTAACTCATTGAAATTTCGTGCTTAATATATTGAGCACTGAATAAATCAAATGCCTGAGAAAGGCTCAAAACACACCTCTAATTTTTATGATATCGTAAGATTAACCCCCAAATATTTTATGATATCAACAATTCTAATAATAAGCTGCCTTCACTTGGGCGAGCTCCTTAAAGGCCGCATACCATTGCGCGTAGTCTTGCGCATGGCCGAATTCAAGACCATATTTTTCAGCCAGCGCAAACCGCGGAAACAATGTGCAGTCCATCAAATTTGGTTTTTCCGCCCCTCCTAACAGTGAGGGAAATGTGCTTAACCAGCCGAGCGCATATTCAAACCGCTCTTGCGCTTGTGTGATAATTTTCCCATCTCGGTCTTCAGGGTTTTCTTTGCGCATCTCTTTGATATACGGAAAAATGGCTTTGCCTAAATAATTATCGCTGTAATGACATATTTGTAAAATTTGCGCCCGGTGCGCGGCGTCTTCTGGTAACAGACCCGTCTGTTTATGCGCATCGGCCAAATAAATTGAAATCAAAGACGAGTCCCACAGGACAAAACTTTCCGCAATCATCACCGGCACAGTGCCGCCTGGATTGAGTGACATCACTTCTTCATTTTTTTCGCCCCGCGCCACATTAACCACATCAAATTCAACGCCCGCAAATGCGGCTACCAATCTGACTTTCCAACAAAACGGGCAATCATCGCGATTATACAGCGTAAAACTCATCTGCGCGCTACTCCGCGTGCCTGCAATTCCTCGCGTACGAAATCAAGGCGGTCATTGCCCCAAAATATCTGGTCGTCAATCACCAGCGTCGGCACACCAATCACATTCATTTTTTCTGCATCTTGCGCACAGGCCGCCAATTTTTCATGATTATCATCAGAGTCTGCCGCAGTTATTAAAGCTGCTGCATCTAACCCCGCACGCGCCGCAATGGTTTCAAGGGCTTCAGTCTGGCCGATATCAACGCCTTCAGCCCATTCTAAATTCATTGTCTCAGTAATGTATTCTTTCAGCTTACCCTGTTGCTCTGCATAAAATGAGGCGGCGGCGGCACGCGTAGGGTCTGTTGTAATTGGGGGCGGATTCATCGGAATATTCATGCGCTTGCACCAGCGCGCAACATCTTGGCGCGCAATGGGAAGCTTCTTCTTCGCTCTTTCAGGTGATGAGCGACCCGTCCAGCCACCCAAAGGGCGCCAAACAAAATCAATGTCAAAATCGTCACTCAGTGTGAACAAGTTTTTCGAAATCAAATAGCAATAAGGGCTTCGAAAATTAAAAAATAACCAAACGGGGAGTGTATTCATCTTCTTCGCTCAAAATGGGGGGGTGCCCGCGAGAACACCCCCGCCTTTTGTGTCAAAATTCACTGACAAGTCGCCAATGGCTTACCTGCCGGTTGCTCTCAAATTCTGAACAGTGAATTTTGATTGTGGGTTAAGAGACGGATCAACTTGGCCTTTAAACTGACCAGTTGTGCAGTGGTCTGCCTGAACATCAATCATTGAGAAAGAGTCATCAACAGAAACACCAGTCCCCTTATTCACATCATCATGCTTGTCAGGGTGCGCCTGACCAATCTGGAATGTTTTCCACAAATCACCTTTACGGTCATAAATCAATGTCCGTGGTTTGGTGAAAGTTTGCGCATCGACATAATGCACCCGCTTTGAAATTGGGTGATTATCGTCAACGGGCTGGGCTTCAAGCACATAGGCTTTACGCAATTGCCATGTGATGTTTGGGAAACAGCCACCACGACCACCGAAATCAACGAATTCATAACCGTCTTTTTCGTTAAACTCACCCGTCAACTCAAGTGAATTGTGATCATAAAATGGCAGCAGAACATTCTTTGTTCCCTTATAAGACCAGTTCATGTCAGAAACACGACCATTATAGCCCTCAAAGTCCTCAATCATCAAATCAGAACCCAAGAAGCTATCTGTCACCTGACCAGATGCCAAACGACGCACGCGACGCTGGAAGCCAAGATACAGCCAAGCATTATCCCGCTTCAAATCATCAGCATAGCGATAAATCAAAAGCTGGGTGTTTTTCAAATCAAATGGCTCCAAAACCTGCACATAAACGCCACGGAAAATTTCATCAGGATTGTTTGGGAATTCAGGCTTCGGGTCCTGATTGACACGATGCTTAAAGTTCAAGAAGTGAAAATTCGCTTTAATCGTCCGTTCTACCTGACCGGTTTTCATGTTCCGGTAACGCCAGTAGAAAGGATAAATCGCAGCGTTGTCACCCCAGTTATAGCCATATTTAAAGTTCCAGGCCAGCTTCTCACCAGCACGTGGATCATTCAGGCTTGGCTCTTGCGGGAAAGGACGGCCAGCAACAAAATTGTTAATCTGACCAACTTTTTCCCCAAGCGTTACCTTGTTAAGGCTTTTGCGGGTTTCACTAATATAGTTTGGATGCAAATCAAATGATGTTGTCGGACCTACTTTAATGCTTGTCCACCCATCTTTAATTTGCTGCGCAATGCCCGGGTCTAAAATGTCAGAAAAGCGATCAACATTTGACTGGTCAATCGTCATTCCCACACTCAAACCTGAATATTTAGGCGTTGCATTTTTGTAGGGGAAGAACGAGTCATCCACCACATCGGCATATGCAGAGCCTGAAATCAAACTCGCAATAACCGAAATTTTCAAAAGCTTTGAAATTTTCATAATCAATCTCCTCAGTTCCTAGAAGCGATAACGAATTGTCATTTGAATTTCGTCTTCAGCCATCGCAGAGCCAATTGGGCCCTGACGGAAGCGTCCGAGTGGTTCAAAACCAGCTAAACCAACAGAGCCAGCTGCCAATGGATTAGAATGCAATCCAGATGCAGTAAATGGTCCCCATGGGTTACAGCTACGACAATCGTCAAATGATTGTGGATCAGCACCAAATTTGATATTCCCGCCAACAACAACTTTCCAGCTATCGCTTAACAGAAACTCGACAGATGGCGCGGCAACTGAAGCTTCCGCTTCAAAATCGTGAGCCATAATAATTTGCGCGTTTACCAGACCATTTTTAAATGGCTGACGCACCAATAATGTTGCTGTCCAGTTATCTTCCCAATCAGGCATACCTTTTTGTGTGAAACCTGGCAGGCCGAGCGCGCTACCAGCACTATCAACCAATTCATGGTCAAGAATATGCTGACCAAAAATCTGAGCTGAAATCAATGCCAGTGAATTAGACTTCACGAAAGGCAATGACATATTGGTATCCACACCAATCACATAACGGAAAACATCGCTTGATGAATAAAGGTTCGGGTTATTTGTGTTCGCAAATTCCTCACCCTCTGTATAAGCTGCCTCAATCCGCACAGCTGATTTAATGCTATCAACATAAAGGTCGAGCGAGCCGCCATAAAGCTGAACACGCGGGAACTCAATATCAAAGGCAATCAAATATGGCCAAGTTTGGGTTTGTCCGGTAAAGCTGTTTGTGGCTGGAAACTGGTTCGCATGCAAGCTTGGCAATTGTGAAATATAATCAATATAGTTCAATGAGAAGCCAATCTCGTTAATCACACCTTCAAGTTTCAAGCCCCATTGGTCATGACCGCTTGGCAAATTCGCCTGACGAATACCAATTTGACCCGGACCAAAGTCTGTGGTTACACCGCCGCCGGCAAAGTTACCAACCGAACAGCCAAGCTCCCAACAAACATTCATGGCTCTAAAGAATGAACCCGCATCTAGAATTGAATAAGGCGAACCACCCTGACCTAAATTGTTCGGGCGGAATTCGTCAAAGTTCCAGACAGCCGCAAAGTTCAAATCAGCAAACGGGCCAACTGAACCAAAACGAGCCTCAAGATTCAACATCCATTGTGGGATACGAATATCCTCAAGCTCATCATAAATATTATGACGAGAATAATCGACAGGGTTCAAAACATCGAGAACACGGAAAAGGTCTGTACGACCCCATACCACTTGCTGCTTACCCAAACGCACACCAATATCGGTGCCACTATCAAGATTGATGGTGCCATCAATATAAAGCTCACGAATAAAGTCTGCGTGGTCATTAAACTCTGGGTGTTTCAAATCATTTTCAGAAAAGTCGAGATAATCCTCAATACAACCGCGTGAGTCGACATCACATGGACGCACTGGATAGGCCAAAACAACACCATTCCCTTGCGGGTGAATTGCATGACCAAGTATCGCTAGCCCGTCATTTGGGTTCGCATTGGTATCAAAACCAAATTGTGGATTTGGACCAGCAGGAAACCCTGTTGAAATGATAGATGAGCCATATGGTGTGAAATGCGGACCAAAGGCTGGTGTGCCCGGCCCAAGCGTTCCGGCAGGAACACCAACACCCGTTAATGATACGGGACCACCGGCCTTATCACCAAATTCATCATCATTAAGATCATAAACGGCGTCATAAGAACCACGCAGAATTGCGTTTACAGAGAAGTTGGACATGCCACCCACTTCCCCAAAGTTTTTATTAAGCTCAACTTGCAATGTATTTCTGACTTTAGAAAGACCATACCCATCACGATAATGAGTAACGTTCTCCATAAAACCAGATACATCCCAATCTTCAGCTTTAGATGTATTCGGCATGAACACAATGGCCGCGCCAGCAATGCTTAACAGCAAAGACTTTGCAGCCCTTAGAACAATCTTATTCATAGCACCCTCCCTTCAAGGTTAAGTTGTTCAACATCACATAACCCTGTTTATATTTTGTTGAGTTATGAACTTGGGTTTGAAAATCCGTATCCATGCTGGCACAAGCAAAAGCGCCGCAATCGCGTTCAAAGCAAGCATGACGCAGAGCAATAAAGCCGCATCTGCCTGGAAACGCAGACTTGAAACGAATTTCCAAATAATCACACCACAAACAAGTGTGATAGCGGTGAAGCAAATCGCTAGCCCAGCAGAGCGCAAGGCAGAACGAATTGCGTCGTCTAAATTATTCCCATTTTTGGCCGCCATCTCTCTGATGCGGTCCATCATATAAATGGAATAGTCAATCCCGACCCCAACACCAATCGCGATAATGGGCACTGTATTGGTGTTGATACCAATATCCGCGATACCCATATAGGCATAGGTCAGCGTGGTCGCAAAAGTCATCATGGCCAACATGAGGAACCCTGAATGGAAGGTCATATAGAAGATGGTCACAAAGGCAAAAATCAGGAGTAAGACCAGTGGCAGAACAACCATATTGGTTTCAAAGGCCGCTTCATTCCCTGCCGCCGTCACACCAATAATCCCGCCAGCTAACTCAAATCTAAGACCCTCAACCTGATTGGCTGGATCGTTAATCCAAGTTTTCAGCATATGAAAGGCGCGGCGAATGGTTGTGCCTTTGTGGTCTTTATAAAAAACCACAATACTGGCTTCATCTTCATCGGGTGAGACAAATTCTTGCAAGGCACCCGGAATGGGGCTTGATGCCATATAGGTAAATAAAAGGCCGCCCGCATAGGCCGGATCATCGGGTATATAGAGCCATCGAGGGTCATCAGAGTGAATCAATCGGTTCACCTGCTCAACCAAAGAGGGCAAAGCCTTAACCCCACCCACCACGGGATCCGTCATCATATATGTTTGCAAAGATTTAATCGCCCGCAAAACCTCAGGGCGTTTCATACCACCCGGCTCATCAGTTCGTGCCACCACAATCAGCTCTTCCGAACCTGGAAACAACTCATTAATCGCCTTGGCCGATACATTATAATCATGATTGCGATATAAAATAGGCGAGCCAGGCTCCGACTCGCCGATTTGAACGCGCGATGCATAAATCCCGCCAATAATGGTCAAAACCAAAAGGCTTACCAGCGTAATGACAGATGTTTTTGGCACCACGAGGCGCTCTCCAACCATCGACATAAGCCGCATAATGGGATTGTTGCGATTGTTAATCACTTTTTGTTTTGGAATGAGGCTCAGCATCAGCGGCACCGCAATCAGCACAGTGACAACCACGCTTAACGCCCAAAGCGATGCATAATGCGCGAGCTTCGTGTTAATCGGGATTGACCCCAGAGAAATTAGAAAAATGCCTGTCGCATCAGAAACAACACCCAAAGAACCAGGACGGAACAATCCCTCGAAAGTACGGCGCGCAGCCTCCGAGCCTGTTTCAGAGGCGTCCAGCTCATCATTATAACGCTGGACAAGCTGCACACCATGCGATAACGCCCGCGCCGAGACCAAAAACGGTATCACCATTGTGAGCGGGTCGAGATTATAACCGAGCAGAGAAATCACCCCCAAGCCCCAAATACTTGAAATTGTGATACCAATCAGCGGAACGAGAATGGCGTAAAAACGACGGAAATAAACCACCAATAGAGCCAGTAAAATTGCGGCTGTGAGTAAGAAAATTTGGATAACTTCGAGTAAATAGGAATGCACCCAACCAACCAAAACAGGCTGCCCAGCCGCATAAATTTTCACGCCCTTCGCCAGTTGGGCGTCCTCAAGCATTTCACGAATTTTCGCAAAAACCTCTGGGTAGTTCAGCCGACCTTCATTTAAGGTACCTTTAATCAAAGCCGCCTTTAAATTTGGCGAGACCATAATACCGAAAACCTGCGGGTTGGCCTTAACCGCCTGGCGCATAGCTTCCAATTCCCCTTCAGAATAACCCTGTTTTAACGGGTCATAATAGGGCTCGGAATTAATATCCCCTTCTGATGTCAACCACACTTTCCGGGTGGTTCGGTGGGTCAGACTTTTAATCAGATTGTGGTTAATGCTGGGCAGGCTATCGACTGAATTGGTTAAATCATCAACCAAACGCAGGGTTTTATTTGTGAAAATATCCCCCTCTTCAACCTCCACCGCAATAATGACATTATTCGCCCCGCCAAAACTATCCCGCACTTCATTATGAAGCTGAATATAGGGGTGCTTTTGCGGCAAAAGGTCAGCAAATTCTGAATACATTTTCAACGCTGGAATTTGTATTGCAAAATAAACCGTCAAAAGCAAAATTGCGCTGAGGGAAAGGCGCGGATTGTTGAAAATACCGCGCTCAATTTTGACCAAAATACTCGAAAGAAAATTCACTGTAATACCCTATTTATTCATTTGTATTCGTTGTTTGATTTGCTGAGGCGGCTGAACTGGCCATGCTGATTTTGGTGGCCAAAGCCTGCCCGCCCAAATAGATTGCATCTTCATGCCCCGCAATGGCGCGCAAATAACCAAATGTGGTCACACCAATATCGGCGTCCACCCATGCATCACCCGCATAGCGCAAAAAGGTTCCAGAATTGCCGATGGCATAAATCTCGCCCGCAACTTTCTGAATTCGGTAAATTGGTGCTTCGCTCGCGACAACCTCCTCAGACCAGCTTTGGCCGCCATCAGAGGTTTTCAAAATGTCACCACTCAGGCCACCAACCCAACCTGTTTGCTCATCTAGGAAATAGCTTGAGAGCGGATAAAAATCATAAGGTGTTGAGGCAAGATTGTCCCAACTCTCACCCGCATTGGTTGTTTTCATCAAAGTGCCAAACTCGCCAACAGCAAAGCCCGTCTTTTGATTAACAAAACCCAACTCGGTCAAAAACGCATCTTCATAAGTAGAGAAATCCTGCCAGCTTGCCCCTTTATCCGTGCTTTTGAACAAGGTTGAAAAACTGGCGGCCAACCATAAATTACCATCAGGGGCGCACTCAATCGCTTGCAGTGTTTCTTCCGTGTCAACTGGCTTGGCTTGCCAGCTGCCCGTCGTCTCACGCGCCCAAACATCGCCATCTAAGCTCAACGCATAGACTGAATTATCCGGACATAAAGTAACATCAATAAAGCTTGGATAAGCCCCAAATGACCCAAGCTGGCTGCGCGCAATGTTTTCACCAGCACCCGCATATTCAAGAACCAGCCCATCACCGCCAACAAAAATCGCGGTTTGGTCAGGCAGCACCACAACATCTTGAATAACATCAGTTCGGCGTATATTTTCTTCTAAAGTCTTTTCAACCCCTTGCATCTCAAGAGGTGCTTCGCATGCAATTAAAACAAACGGCAGACACATTACGCCTGTAAAGCGTTTTAACCCTGTAAATCCCACTTTTACTCCCTCCAAATATGACGTCATCGCCATTATTTGTTTTATGAATTCATGTTTGCTTGCCGCAAATCTTGCTAAACTTATGCATTATCTGTGCCATTTTTTTCAGACGCACACCATATTTTTCACAAGATAAATTTATCATATATAAATCAATATGTTATAAATTTTTAAGGTGAAAAATTTTAGTAAATTTCAATTAAAATGCATCAAACAGTCCAATTTATATAAAAATTTATTTTGACCTTTTGATAAAAATGACTTTCAATATTACTGAAAAGATTAAATTTGGAAGTTTGGTAAGGGGTTCAACATGTCTTCGTCGGATAAAATCACGGGTTTTGATAACCCGCCACCAAACGAAAACAGTATATCTGGCCGCGATTTACTCTCTTCCTCAAATCATAAAACCTCAGACATGCCTGACATTAGCGACTTATCAGAGCGGATTAAATTTGCGCCCGATAAGGGCCATATTTGGTTTGACCAGCGGCGCATGTTTTTGTTACACAGCCGCGCTTTTGGGGCATTGCGGCAAAATATGATTGAAAATACCGGCGCGTCTATGGCGCGGGCTATTTTGATGCGCGCTGGCTATACAGCTGGTTCCGTTGATGCAGAAATGGCGACACGCGTGCGCAAAAATGATGATTTATTTGATGTCTTTTCTGTCGGCCCACAAATGCATGCCCTTTTAGGCGTGACGCTGGCTGAATGTGTGGATTTTGATGTTGATGTCAGCAAGGGCAAATTTACTTCAGAATATATCTGGCATGACAGTATTGAAGATGATGCGCATTTGCGGTTTTTTGACATTGGCCCCGATCCGGTTTGCTGGTTCCAAATCGGTTATGCGAGCGGCTTTTCATCTGTTTTTATTGGTCGCCAAATTATCTACAAGGAAGTTGAATGCCGCGCACAAGGCTATAAACATTGCCGCATTGTTGGCAAAACCTATGAAGAATGGGATGACGCCAGTGATGAAATGGCCATCTTGCAGCCACATCTGCAGAACTTCAACCAAGAGGCAGCTGAGAAAAAATCACTTTCTTTAGACGAGCCAACAAAAAGCATACCGAGTATTTTGCCAGACCGCAAAGCCGTTATGCCATTAAGCGGCAAAAGCCCGATTAACACATCAGATGAAAATTTCATCGGCGTGTCACCCGGTTTCCAAATTGCTTTTAACAAATTACGCAAAGTCGCCAAAACCGATGCAACGGTTTTATTTTTGGGAGATAGCGGCGTTGGGAAAGAAATTTTTGCGAAAAAATTACACAAGATATCGCATCGCTCTGATAAGCCTTTCATCGCCGTAAATTGCGCCGCTATTCCAGAAGACTTAATTGAAGCCGAGCTTTTTGGCGTTGAAAAAGGGGCCTATACAGGCGCGGTTTCCTCTCGCAAAGGCCGCTTTGAGCGCGCTGATGGCGGCACCTTATTCCTTGATGAAATCGGCACACTCAGCCTATCTGCACAGGGCAAATTATTGCGTGCCTTACAAGAAAAAGAGTTTGAGCGCGTCGGCGATGAACAGACCCGAAAGGTCAATACACGCGTGGTTGCGGCGACCAATCAAAACCTGCTTGATGAGGTAAAGGCCGGCACTTTCCGCGAGGATCTTTATTTCCGCCTGAATGTATTTCCAGTGAATATACCCCCGCTTTCCGCGCGGCGTCCGGATATTCCATTATTGATTGACCATTTCTTCAAACATTTTTCTGAAACCCATGGCCGCACCCCAACCGGTTTTTCCGAGCGCGCTATTCACGCGCTTTTCACCTATGACTGGCCAGGCAATATTCGCGAAATGGAAAACATGATTGAACGCGCGGTTATTTTGGTTGAGCCCGGCATGCCTATTGATATCCAGCATTTGTTCACATCGGGTGAAAAAATTGACACTTATATGATGACTGTCCGCAATAATGGGCAGCTGGATACATTTAACCCTGAAGACGAAATTAAAAACGCGCAGCTTGCAGAAAGCGAAGCGCCTGAAACACTGCAAACAATGGACGATGTCTTATCAAAAATTGTTAGCTCGGATATGGGGCTGGAACAATTGGAAAGCGAGATTTTGAAAAAAGCTGTTGATGAAGCCAAAGGGAATTTATCAAAAGCTGCGCGCATGCTCGGCATCACCCGCCCGCAACTGGCCTATCGATTGAAGAAATCAGAACAAGGCGAACTCTAAAAGCTGGCCTTAACCCCCATCATCTTCATCATCGAAAGGCAGAATCGTACAACAAGGGCCAAAAATTTCTTCCCGCACCACGCTGCAGTCATCGGTAAGCCTGGTCCAAAAGGTTGACTAACCTCATACGCCTTTCTGTAAATCAGCCATTACGAATAGCATCATAAGCCTATAATTAGGCTATCGATGGAAAAATTAGGAAAATAATGAATTAATAAATTCATTAACTGAAAAGAAATTTACCTCAAACCATTAATTTCTTCCACAATAATAAATTATTCCAAATGTATTACAACTTTTTCTAAGGCTTCCGGGTCTATAGCAAATGGCGCTTTGTATGTGCCGACAACAGTCGTGCCAGTATCAGCGCCGATGTCAAATGTGTCCTCAATTGAAAACGCATTAGGAATGGTCTCGCGCAAAACACCACGAGCTGTTTCCTGGCCGTTTATTGCAATAACACCCACACCGCCATTATTCTCTTTGTTCTTTTCAAACCGGAAAGTGACGACAGACTCCCCAGCTGCAAGCTCAGTATCACTCTTAATCAAAATGTGGTCTTCATTATATAAATTATAGGCAAATACAGGATATCCCTTATCGATATAAAAACTATACCCACCTGTGACACCACCTGCGGCGACCATAACGCCGGACAAATCCTTTCCGTCTGTTACAAAAGCCTCAATGCCAAAATTTTTGTTTTTCACTGACGGTGAGAGCGCCTCAGGGACACGCACAGCACCACGCGGATAAAATTCGACCTTCTTGTCTTTTACGGCAGATTTGTTCATCTGTGCCCTGAACCGCGTACGCCGGTCCGGATCCAATGGGAAAACACCATATTTGCGTGCTTCAACCTCCCAAAGTTCCTGCAACGCCTTTAGCTTCTCAGGGTATTTGGAGGCCAAGTCTTTGCTCTGCGAGAAGTCCTCGGCAACATGATAAAGGCGCCAGACATCATCTTCTAATCGACCAGGTACTGGCTTTTGCCAAGGTTGAATATGATTGTGGATTGTAGCAGCTTTCCAACCATCACTATAAATACCCCGATTACCCCAGATTTCATAATATTGTGTCGTGCGTTTAGATTTTGCCTCTGGTTTATCAATGGCATATTTAAGACTGATGCCGTCATGGGGTTTTTGTTTTACCCCATCCACAAACTCCGGGGGCTCAATTTCGAGTAAATCAAGCACGGTCGGCACAACGTCAATAATATGTGAATATTGTTGGCGCACACCATTTTCAAATTTCTGGTTTGGGATAGAGGCAATGAATGGTACATGCGTTCCACCACCATCGACCTGATGCTTGTAGTAGGGGAATGGCGTATTACCAGCTGAGGCCCAGCCGGCATGATAATGTGGAACAGTGTTCGGGCCACCCCACTCATCAAAAAACTTATAATTCTGCTCCAGACTTGCTTCCTTGCTGTTAAACGAAAGCGCCTCATTATGTAGCCCGGCAACGCCACCTTCTGCACTTGCCCCATTATCGGAAGTGATAATGATTATCGTGTTGTCCAATTCACCAATATCGTCCAGATATTCTATGATCCGACCAAATTCATAATCCGTATGCTCGAGTTGTGCAGCAAACACTTCCATCTGGCGCGCAAACATAATTTGCTCTTCCTGCGTCAGGGAGTCCCATGCTGGGATTTCTTTTGCGCGCGGCGACAATTGCGTACCTTCTGGAACTAAGCCGAGTTTGATTTGTCTGGCGAGAGTCGCTTCACGCAGTTTATCCCAACCCATATCGAATTTACCCTTATATTTTTCAATATAAGATTTGGGTGCATGGTGAGGTGCGTGTACAGCCCCCGTTGACCAGTAAATAAAAAACGGCTTGTCTCGATTGGCCGCCCGCAACCCACCAACATATTCAATTGCCTTTTCAGCAATATCAGTGGTCAGGAAGTAATCCTCTCTGTTTTCCGCTGGCTCAATCGGTGTGTGGTCAGCCCACATTGCTGGGTGGAAGTGATGCGCTTCACCACCAAGAAAACCGTAAAAACGTTCAAACCCTTGTCCAGATGGCCATAAATCAAAAGGGCCGGCGACGCTTGCATCTGACATCGGGGTTTGGTCCCATTTACCAAAAGCGTAAGTCGCATAACCTTCTTGTTTTAACACAGCCCCTAAAGAAGCAGTTTTTTTAGGAATTTGACCAAAATAACCTGGAAACCCTGCTGGTGACATAATATGGCTACCCATGGAAACGCTATGGTGATTGCGGCCAGCTAGTAGAGCTGCTCTGGCAGGCGAGCATAAAGGGACTGAATGAAAATCAGAAAAAACCAAACCCTGATTGGCTATTTTTTGAACTGTTGGGGTGTTGATTATACTGCCATACGGAGATAATTGGGCGTAACCAGCATCATCCAGCAACCAAATCAATACATTGGGCGCGCCTTTTGCAGGAACTGGTCGTTCTGGCCAAGCTGGTTGAGACTCATCCCGCGTACGCCCTATCACGCCAGAGAAATCATCTGATGATTTATCAGTCAAGGGCATCTTTGATTGATCATGATTATTTGGTTCATCACAAGCAAAAAGAGCAAACACCAGACCAAAGACAATAAATATGTTTTTTTTCATTTTAGAACCCAAACCCTATCACCGGAACAAAAAATTCACGACATCCAAAAGGAGACAAACTTCCAAAGTTTTTAAATATTTTTGCTTATAATGACATTACAAAGCATAAAATGACCATATCAGAGGCAACATATTGTGCAACATTTATTTATATTAAAAATATAATTGAATGAGTTTATATATCGATATAATCAAGAAAAATTGAATGATATTTAATGAATCTATTTGAATTTAGTCTCAATAATTTTCTTCTATCATTCAACAATTATAGAATTATATTTCATAAAATAATACCACCAAAGAGGCTATTTAAAGTCTTTGCACGGCCACAGCAGTTGCCTCACCACCCCCAATACATAGTGATGCTACACCATATTCTAGACCCCGCTGCATCATGGCATTGATGAGCGTCACTAGAATACGCGCACCTGAAGCACCAATTGGATGACCTAGCGCACAGGCGCCACCACGAACATTCACTTTATCATGATCAAGACCTAATTCCTTCATAGCAATCATTGTAACCACAGCAAAAGCCTCATTAATTTCATAAAGGTCAATTTGCTCTGCCTTTAAATCTGTCTTTTCAAATAATGCTTTCATTGCCCCCACTGGCGCAGAAGTAAATTCTGCTGGCGCGCGCGCATGGACTGCATGCCCCACAATTCTCGCTAGAGGCTTAATATTTTTTTCAATAGCATCTGCTTCGCGCATCAAAACTAAAGCCGCAGCGCCATCAGATATTGAACTTGCATTTGCTGCAGTAACTGTACCATCGCTAGAAAAAGCAGGCGTCAACATGGGAATACGATCAAGTTTAGCTTTGTTAGGCTGCTCATCGATTTTTATGATTGTCTCGCCTTTGCGCCCCTTAATCTTGACCGGCACAATCTCTTTTTCAAATGTACCATCGGCGATCGCCGCTTGCGCCCGCTCTACTGAAGCTATAGCAAAAGCATCTTGCGCCTCCCGGCTAAACTGGAACTTATCCGCCGCCTGATCCGCAAAGGCCCCCATTAACCGTCCCGGCTCATAAGCATCCTCAAGACCATCCAGAAACATATGATCTTTTACCTCACCATGACCAAGACGATAACCTGACCGGGCCTTTGACAATAAATACGGCGCATTGCTCATACTCTCAAGGCCGCCAGCAATCATGATATTATGTGAACCAGCTTTAATGGCATCATGGGCCTGCATAACAGCCTGCATTCCAGAACCACACATTTTATTTACTGTAACACAAGGCACTTCTGAACTCAGCCCCGCGCCCAAAGCTGCCTGACGCGCAGGCGCCTGCCCCAAGCCTGCAGGCAAAACGCAGCCCATAATGACACCATCAACCACTATTTTAGAATGACCAACCTTCGAAAGCGCACCCTCAATAGCAGCTGCTCCCAAGGTTGTTGCCTTTACAGATGACAAATCTCCAAGCATGCCTCCCATAGGCGTGCGGCTCATACCAACAATAACTATAGAATTTTCAGTGATATTTTAAACTTTCATTTATTTTAAAATTTTCAATTAATGTTTTACTTCAGGTCTGCAGACAAATTTCTTATATACCTCAAAAGAGTTTGCTGAGTTTTTGTAGGTTGCCAGTCTTTCCTGCTGGTCATGCCAATCGCTCTCAAAACATCACCTGCAGGGTGGGGTCTAGATACAAGCATGCCAGAGCTTTGCTCAAATTGCGTTTGTGAGTCCGATGAAAGCATCAATCTATCACTACTATTTAAAATCACTCGTGCGCTATCGAGGGTGTTGCATTCGACGATATTTTGAGAGGTTTTACTAATATCAATTAGTTTTAATAAATGATTGTATAAAGGTGTGTCATTTCGTGGAGTAATCCATTGATAACTCTCCAAATCCTCTTTAGTGAACGATTTTGAATTTTCTAGCGGATGACCTGGACGCATGATAATAGAAAGCGGGTCATCAAAAAGATGCTCTTGTTTGAGGTCATCATCCTCAAAATCATCACGAAGCGCACCAACGAGAAAGTCAATTTCACAATTTTTCAATTGTTTTATCAGACTTTCATATGTCCCTTCCAGTATAGACACTCTATGGCTAACACTATCAGAGCAAAATTTATTGACCGCCTGAGGTACAAGGAAACTTCGTGCAAGCGGCATTGCCCCGATTACAGTAACCCCACGTTCATCACCCAAAAGAGCATTTATTTCGATAATGCCTTGTTCAATCTCGTGAAAAAACTTTGAAACGCCTTGCGCAACAACATCGCCAAGACGGGTTGGACGAATCCCATAACTGGTTTTTTCAAAAAGCGAAGATTGCATTATATTTTCTAACTCGCGGGCAGAATGATGAAGTGTTGAAGTGGATATCTTTATTTCTTTAGCTGCGCGCACAAAGGAACCATGTGAAACAATTGCAATTAACGCGCGCAACTGAGCAGTGGTTAAAATTTGAGAGATATGCATTTGGGAATTATTTAATTTTGAAGATAGCGAAGCAACTCCCGAGAATGACTTGTGCAAATGCTCAAAAGCACGAATAACCCTTACCTTGAATACTTCACCTGCATTTGTAAGATAAACACCACTTTTTTTTCTTGTAAAAAGCGATGTCCCGACTCGTTCCTCAATTTTTTGGATACCTTGAGTTATGGCAGGCTGGGATATATAAACTTTATGTGATGCTAAAGCCAAAGAGCTGCATTCACATGATGCTAAAAAATAGTATAAGTGCCTAATATTTATTAATTTTTTATTTTTCCAAATAGCCATATAAACGAAGATAAATCTTAATCTGTAAAAAAAAATTAAGACCCTTATTAGCTTTTATTTATAGATAAAGCAAGCTTTGAATTAGACAATATTGTATCAAAGAACTTATGGTTATTTTCAAAGTGAGGAGAAATTAACGTGCCAGTTGTTGTTGAAAATATAAAACGTCCTGACATGGAATTAGTGAATGCTTATGTGAACGGTAAATATGGCGTCGCAACTATACATGAGGCGCAAGGTCGTAAAGGATTACTCGCATCCTATTTAAATCCAATATATACAGGCGCACATATTGTTGGCACAGCAGTAACAATTAATGCGCCTCCATGTGATAACTGGATGATTCATGTAGCTGTTGAGCAATGCAAGCCTGGTGACATACTTGTTATCGCGACAACCTCACCCTCTGATGCTGGCTATTTTGGTGACCTTCTTGCAACAAGCTTAAAAGCAAGAGGCGTCAAAGGTCTCATTATTGATGCGGGCGTAAGAGATATAAAAGATTTAACAGAGATGCAGTTCCCTGTTTGGTCAAAATGTATTTTTGCTCAAGGGACAGTTAAAGAGACATTAGGGGATGTAAATGTCCCAATTGTATGTGCGGGTCAATTAGTTCGACCTGGTGATATAATTATTGCTGATGATGATGGTGTCGTGGTTGTTGAACAAGAAAAAGGCTCTGAAGTTCTCTTAAAGGCGCAAGAGCGCGAAGCTAGAGAAGAAGAAAAACGCCAGCGCCTTGCAATGGGCGAACTTGGTCTTGAAATATACAATATGCGTGCACGCCTAAAAGAAAAGGGGCTTATCTATATTGATCAAAAGGACTTTAAGGAAAAATGTTGACCGCAATACCAACATTATTAATGCGTGGTGGCACTTCAAAAGGTCTGTATTTTAATGCAAATGACTTACCAACAGATATAGAGACACGTAATGCGGTCCTGCTATCATCAATGGGGTCACCAGACTTAAGACAGATTGATGGCGTCGGTGGGGCGCACCCATTAACGAGCAAAGTTGCCATATTATCTCCATCATCCAGAAATGATGCTGATATTGATTATTTATTTCTTCAAATCTCGGTCAACGATAAAATTGTTTCAGATAGCCAACCATGCGGAAACATTCTTGCTGGTGTCGGGCCATGGGCAATCGAAAACAATATTGTTAAACCAAACCCAGATGTTACCCCTGTGCGCATTCACACTATTAATAATGGATCTATGGCAACAGCTCACATCCAAACCCCCAACGGCAAAGTTGAATATGAAGGGGATTGCAAAATCTCCGGGGTTCCGGGCACAGCTGCCCCTATCATAATTGATTTCCACAACATCGCAGGTTCAAATTGTGGACGACTATTTCCTACTGGCAACACAATTGACACAATTGATGGTGTTGAAATTACATGCATAGATAATGGCATGCCACTAATTATACTCAAAGCGTCTGATTTTGGTCTGACTGGCAGAGAGTCCCCGCAAGAACTTGATAAGAACCAAGACCTAAAGGAGCGACTTGAAAAAATCCGACTTGCTTTTGGCCCAAAAATGAATCTTGGTGATGTCTCGCTTAAGACTGTTCCAAAAATGACACTCGTTAGTCCGCCGCTAGAAGATGGCGACATCAACACACGAACTTTTATCCCCCATCGCGCCCACGAAGCCATTGGTGTTCTGGGCGCGGTCAGCGTCGCGACGGCATTACTTTCCCCCGAAACCGTCGCGACGCAAGTTTCCGGAAAATCAGCAAATGCTCAAAATGCTCAAAGCTGTCATATTGAGCACCCAACCGGTTTTTTTGGCGTCGAAATTGAAGCCGATAACGTCCAAGCTGACTTCCAAGTTAAACGCGCTTCATTGCTGCGTACGGCACGAAAGCTTTTTCGGGGAGAAGTTTATGTTCCTTCCTCAATATGTAGCGGCGCATGACACATAAATTTGCATTTGTTGGGTTTGGTGAGGTTGGTAATGTGCTGGCTAAGGATCTCAAGATACACGGCTACACAATTACTGCATTTGATTTAAAATTTGGTGACCTTGAATCACCCCCCTACAAAAACGCCAACCAACAAGGCGTGAAAATTTGCGAAAAAGCAACCCAGGCCGTTTGTAATGCTGATATAATCTTTTCAGCAGTAACTGCAAACCAAACTATTGAGGCCGCCCTTTCGGTTCGCGACGCTATCAAGCCAAATAGCTGGTATGTCGATGTCAACTCAGCATCACCAGAAACCAAATGCCGTGCAGCAGAAATGATTGATGGTGCTGGCGGGCGCTATATTGAGGCGTCCATTATGTCACCTATTCACCCTAAAGGCATCACATCACCCATTATTCTTGCTGGACCCCACGCAAAGAAATTTGAAGCCATTGCAAACGATTTGGGGTTCTCGCGCACGCAATTTTATAGCACCACACCAGGCAAAGCCGCAGCGGCCAAACTGTGTCGGTCTATAGTTGTTAAAGGCATGGAAACGCTTATAACAGAATCGCTTTTGGCTGCCCGCTCTTATGGCGTCGAAGAGTTTGTACTCTCATCATTAGAAAACTTGTTTCCACACCCAAACTGGAAAAAACATGCCCATTACATGATTACGCGCTCAGTATTACACGGAGATCGTCGGTCTGAGGAGATGCAAGAGGCTACAAAAACAGTCCAGAGCATTGGCTGTTCACCCATCATGAGCAGTGCTTGTGCAGACAGACAAAAACTATCAGCTGCTTTTTCCGCCTATTCACAAGAAACTGATTTAAATGACTTGCTTGACGTCATGCTGGTAAAGGCAAATGAGGATAAACCACTATGATTATTGATTGTCATGGACACCAGACCCTATGTCCGCAAGCTCATCTTGATTTTCGGGTGGCTCAAAAAGCCCATCTTGAAGACCCATCACTACCGCGACCGCTTTTACCGGAGATGGCAGACGATGAAATAATCGAAATCATCGAAAATAACCAGCTCAAGCTTTTGAAAGAGCGCGGTGGTGACATGACTATTTTTTCGCCCCGCGCATCTGCGATGGAGCCTCATATTGGTGACCGTCAAACAGCGATAGATTGGTCACACGCTTGCAATAATTTGATACACAAAGTCACAGATCTCTTTCCAGACAATTTTGTTGGTGTTGGCATGTTGCCACAAAGACCAAACGCACCAGTTGATGATGTGATTGAAGAATTGGAACGGGTTGTCACAGAATTAAACTTTATTGGCGTTAACCTCAATCCAGACCCATCCGGCGGACACTGGACAGCACCGCCTTTAACAGACAAATACTGGTACCCAATTTATGAAAAGCTAGTCGCCTTAGAAGTACCCGCAATGATTCATGTTTCCGGATCATGCAATCCTAGCTTTCATGCAACCGGGTCTTATTACATTGCAGCTGACACCAATGCCTTCATGCAATTCATTCAAGGTGACTTGTTCAAGGACTTTCCTGATTTGAAACTCATTATCCCGCATGGTGGAGGCGCGGTGCCTTATCATTGGGGGCGCTATCGTGGACTAGCAGATATGCTCAATCAACCAGCACTTGACGAGCATGTGATGAAAAATGTGTATTTTGACACCTGCGTGTATCATCAACCTGGCATTGATCTACTGTTTGATGTCATCGATATTGATAATATTTTGTTCGGTTCTGAGATGATCGGCGCTGTTCGTGGAGTTGACCCGCAAACTGGACATTTTTTCGATGACACAAAACGCTATATTGATGCTCTTGAAATTTCCGATGCTGATAAGCAAAAAGTTTTTGAAGGTAATGCCCGTCGAGTTTATCCGCGATTGGACAAATTACTTAAATCGAGGGGATTATGAGTACCCAAACTGAAACATTTGAAAAAACTGAAGGTTGGCTCGACTGGCACGCAAACCCGTCAAAACCAAATTACATTCCACCAGAAGGTGCGGTCGATGCTCATTGCCATGTTTTTGGCCCAGGCGATGAGTTTCCCTATGCGCCAGCGCGCAAATATACGCCCTGCGACGCATCCAAAAAACAACTATTTGCCCTAAGAGACCATCTCGGCTTTTCAAGAAATGTGATTGTGCAAGCGACATGTCACGGTCAAGACAATAGTGCTACGCTTGATGCTATCAAGCATTCTGAAGGAAAAGCCAAAGGGGTTGGTTCTGTTCAACCCACAGTTTCCGATGATGAACTCGATACGCTCAATGCTGGAGGCATTAGAGGTATTCGTTTCAATTTTGTCAAACGGCTAGTTGATCCTTTACCGCCAGATGTTCTGACCGAGCTCGTAAAGCGAATTAACAAATATAATTGGCATATTGTCATTTATTTTGAAGCTCAAGACCTAGCTGAACTTACAGATTTTATTTCAAACATTGAAACAACTGTTGTGATTGATCATATGGGGAGACCTGACCTCAGCAAGTCCGTTGACGGCCCTGAATTTTCCATGTTTATGGACTTAATGGACAAAAATAAACATGTATGGTCAAAAGTGACTTGTCCTGAAAGATTGTCACTTATGGGCCCCCATACTTATGATGATTTTGCACCCTTTGCGCGAAAAATTGTTGAAAATTTCTCAGATCGGGTACTTTGGGGGACAGATTGGCCGCACCCAAACCTGAAATCACATATGCCTGATGATGCTTGGCTGGTGGATATGATACCACGCATCGCGCCAACCATAGAGCTACAAAAAAAATTACTTATTGACAATCCCATGCGCCTTTATTGGCCAGAGGAATTGTGAGCAGATAGAAAAAGGGGCAGAAAAGGAGTTTTAAATGAGTTGGCGATCACATGATTACGACGATATACCTGGCAGCTATGTGTTTAATGGAAAGACGGCACATAAAGCCTATGGCTTAAACAAGCTCTTATACTCATTCAATGAAGAAAAAAACAGGAATGCCTTTGCTGAAAATGAAGCGGCTTATGCTGACCAGTTCGGTTTGTCAAATGAACAAAAAAAAGCACTGCTCAACCGAGACTTTCTGGCAATGATACGATTGGGTGCCAA
The DNA here is from genome assembly GCA_965217015.1 of Parvibaculaceae bacterium. Lineage (GTDB taxonomy): Bacteria > Pseudomonadota > Alphaproteobacteria > RS24 > RS24 > JAYQKL01. The sequence goes on from OZ244224.1 coordinate 1,008,050, forward strand.
TATTTATTATGTCGCAAAACTTGCCATTCCCAGTGGTGTTACCATTCAGGATGCTGGCGCGGCTTTTCAGGGCATAACAACAGAGGAGTTCAAAGCAAATCTGGCCTCTCACGGAGAAGGCTTAAGCAAAAGATTGCAAAAAGAGAAAGGGTTTTGGAATGGCTAGAATAATTGGCGGCGTCACCACATCACACATCCCGGCCATCGGTAATGCGATGACCAATAAGTTGGAAAATGAACCATATTGGAAGAGATTTTTTGATGGTTATGAACCTGTGAAAGAATGGCTGCATGAAAAGCAGCCAGATATTGCCATTGTGATTTACAATGATCACGGCCTAAATTTCTTTTTGAACAATATACCCACTTTTGCAATTGGCTGTGCGGATCAATACCACAATGCAGATGAAGGATGGGGGCTTCAGACACTGGCAAGCTTTGACGGCGATGCAGAATTTTCATGGCATATTGCCGAGTCACTCATAGAACAGGAATTTGACATTTCGACATGTCAGGAAATGTTGGTGGATCATGGCTTTATTGTCCCAATGGCCCTGATGTGGCGGCATTTGGAAACATGGCCGGTGAAAGCCATTCCGCTTGCCATCAATACGGTCCAACATCCCATCCCCTCAGCGCGTCGTGTTCTTGATCTTGGATATGCGCTTGGCAATGCCATCCGCTCATATCCTGAGGATTTAAAAGTTGTCATTTTTGGCACTGGCGGCATGTCACACCAACTACAAGGCGAGCGCGCCGGCATCATTGATGTTGATTTTGATTTAATGTGCATGGACAAAATCATTGATGACCCTGACTGGATGGCTAATTTGTCAACCTCTGAACTGATCGAAAAAGCAGGGACTGAAGGCGTGGAAACAATCATGTGGCTCGCCATGCGCGGTGCATTGGATAAAAAAGTTAAGTGTATCCACAAGCATTATCATGTGCCAGTTTCAAATACTGGCGCAGGGGTGCTTGTACTTGAAAATAGTTAAGAAGATTTTTTAAAGAGGAATTAATTATGAAGGTTGTACTTGCAGGGGCCGGTGCATTTGGAATTAAACATTTGGACGGCATAAAGACTATTGATGGGGTTGAGGTCGTTTCCCTTGTGGGGCGTCGGCTTGAACAAACTCAGGAGATTGCAGATAAATACGGCATTCCCCATGCCTGTACCGAGCTTTCCGAAGCTTTAGCGCAAGCTGATGTGGATGCCGCAATTCTTTGCACACCAACGCAAATGCACGCCGAACAAGCTATCCAATGCATGGATGCGGGCAAACATGTGCAAGTTGAGATACCTCTAGCCGATAGCTGGGAAGGCTCGCAAAAGGTTTGGGAAAAACAAAAAGCGACAGGGCTTGTGTGCATGGTTGGCCATACGCGCCGTTTTAATCCGTCACATCAATGGATTAAAAATAGTATAAAAGCAGGTGAACTCTCTATTCAACAAATGGATGTTCAAACCTATTTCTTTCGACGCACCAACATAAATGCAAAAGGCGAGCCTCGCTCATGGACAGACCACCTTTTATGGCACCATGCAGCGCACACGGTTGACCTTTTTCAATATCAAACTGGTGAAAAAATTGTTCTGGCAAATGCTGTGGAGGGTCCAAAACATCCTGAGCTTGGCATCGCAATGGATATGTCAATTCAACTCAAAACAGAGACAGGAAAGATTTGCACATTATCGCTTTCCTTTAACAATGATGGGCCTTTGGGCACTTTCTTCCGTTACATTTGCGATAATGGAACTTATATTGCGCGCTATGACGACCTTGTCACTGGTCGTGAGGAGCCAGTTGATGTGTCGGGTGTCGATGTCTCAATGAATGGCATCGAATTGCAGGACAGAGAGTTTTTTGCTGCAATTCGCGAAGGGCGCGAACCCAATTCAAGTATTGCTAGCGTATTACCTTGTTATGAAACACTTCATCAATTGGAAGAGCAAATGAAGGGACAAAGCTAAGACGTCATCATGAGAACGCGGAAAATAGGGACTTTTAATGTCTCTGAAATTGGTCTGGGATGCATGAATTTAAGCCACGCTTATGGCGTTCCACCCAGCGCTGATGAAGCTAAAGTATTGATCCATAAAGCGCTTGATTTAGGTGTGACGCATTTTGACACAGCTGCACTTTATGGCTTCGGCCACAATGAAGAACTGATAGGTTCAGCCCTAAAGCCTGTTCGCAACCAAATTCATCTCGCATCTAAATGCGGTATGACGGGAGTTGATGGGAAACGCGTCATTGATGGCCGCCCCGAAACTCTAAGAAAAACAATAGATGAAGCTTTGATAAGGCTTAAAACAGATGTTATCGACCTTTATTATCTACATCGCTTTGACAAGCTGAATGAGGTTCCAATTGAAGATAGTGTAGGGGAACTGGGACGCATGGTGGAGGCAGGTAAAATCAGAGAAATTGGACTTTCAGAAGTCTCAGCCGCAACAATAAGAACAGCGCATAAGACTTTTCCTATCTCAGCTGTTCAGTCTGAATATTCTCTGTGGTCCAGAAATGTTGAAATTGGTGTTCTTGATGCTTGTCACGAAATAAAAGCAGCATTTGTGGCCTTTTCCCCAGTAGGCCGAGGATTTTTGACAGATGTTGACACAAGCCCTGATGCACTGACAGATAAAGATATTAGAAAAGCAATGCCGCGTTTTCAAGAACCACACATATCATCAAACCGCCATCAACTGTCTGCAATAAGAAAAATCGCTACTGACATTGGTTGCACAACCGCCCAATTGGCACTTGCATGGCTTTTAAAAAAACGGCCATATATTATACCCATTCCTGGCACAACCTCCCTTCGCCATCTGGAGGAAAATTTGGGCGCCCACAACCTTGTTTTGACGGATGATTGCATTTCGCAGATAGATACACTTATTAACCAAAACACCATAAGCGGCCCCCGTTACCCTGCCGCCACTCAAAGTGAAATAGACACGGAAGAGTTTTAATCACTCATCAGAGACCGATTGCGCGTCAACATAAATTTGTGACCCAAAATCAGCGAACTCCTTGCTTTTCATTTCCATACCTTTTCGAGTTTCTTCTCCTAAAAGCTTCAAGTCTGCTTTCTCATTCTCTGAAAGTCCGTCAGCATAATCACGAACTTCAGCAGTAATTTTCATTGAGCAGAATTTTGGCCCACACATTGAACAAAAATGTGCAACTTTATGAGCTTCTTTCGGAAGTGTCTGGTCATGAAAGTCTCTTGCAGTCTCTGGATCTAAGCTTAAATTGAATTGATCTTCCCAGCGAAATTCAAAACGTGCACGACTTAAAGCATCGTCACGAATTTGTGCTGCAGGGTGTCCTTTTGCAAGGTCTGCAGCATGGGCCGCTAGCTTATAAGTTACCACGCCAACTTTCACATCATCACGATCAGGGAGGCCCAAATGTTCTTTTGGAGTAACATAACAAAGCATAGCCGTACCAAACCACCCAATCATAGCAGCCCCGATACCAGATGTGATATGGTCATATCCTGGCGCAATGTCTGTAGTTAATGGTCCCAATGTATAGAAAGGTGCCTCGCCACATTCTCTGAGCTGCTTATCCATATTCACTTTAATTTTATGCATCGGCACATGACCAGGACCTTCAATCATCACCTGACAACCTTTGGCATGAGCTATTTTTGTTAATTCACCCAGCGTCTCAAGTTCAGCAAATTGCGCTGCATCATTCGCGTCAGCAATGGAGCCAGGACGCAAACCATCACCCAAACTAAAGCTGACGTCATAAAGACGCATAATGTCACAAATGTCTTCAAAATGAGTATACAGAAAACTTTCTTTGTGATGCGCCAAGCACCACTTGGCCATAATCGAACCCCCACGACTAACAATACCAGTGACACGCTCAGCTGTGAGGTGAATATAAGAAAGCCGAACACCAGCGTGTATAGTAAAATAATCCACGCCCTGCTCACATTGCTCGATTAAAGTATCGCGAAACACTTCCCATGTCAGGTCTTCCGCAACACCATTAACTTTTTCAAGTGCTTGATAAATTGGTACAGTACCAATTGGTACTGGTGAGTTTCGTATAATCCATTCACGTGTGTTATGAATATTGCGGCCAGTCGAAAGGTCCATGACATTATCGGCACCCCAACGCGTAGCCCAGACCATTTTGTCCACTTCTTCTTCAACAGATGAAGCGACAGCAGAATTACCAATATTAGCATTAATCTTAACCAAAAAATTACGCCCGATAATTTGCGGCTCAAGCTCAGGGTGATTAATATTGGCTGGAATAATAGCTCGCCCTTTTGCAATTTCATCACGGACAAATTCAGGCTTAATAAATTCAGGAATTTCCGCACCAAAGCTCTCACCTTGCTTAATTGTATCACCAGCATTATTTAAAACCTGCTGACGGCCAATATTTTCCCGCTCGGCGACATAAATCATTTCTTTAGTAATAATGCCAGCCTTCGCATATTCATATTGCGTGAGAGGCCCTGCTCCAGTGCCGCGTAAAGGTTTGTGTTTTTCAGGAAATTCCCGCGCAAGAAATTTTCCTTCCGCCCCACCATTATCCTCAGGTTTTACAATTCGGCCCTCATAGGTTTCGACATGGCCACGCTCTATCACCCATTCGTGCCGATGGCGCTCAAGCCCCTTTTCAACATTTATGGTCACATACGGATCTGTATATGGCCCTGAAGTATCATAAACAGGCACAGGCTGTTCGTTCGCCGTTGGGTGCAAGTCTATCACTCGACGCGGGACTGATAAGCTAGGATCAGCATTTGGATGGGTGTATTCCTTCCGTGAAGATGGTAACGGTCCGGTTGTGACTTTTGGGGTTTTAAACATTGACTGATTAACGGATTTATTCATGAGATATCCTTTCTATAACTAGGCGGTAAATCTTTATTCCAATTCAAGACCAAACAGCTTTATGGCGTTATCACGGCCAATTTTTTGACGCTCTGCAGTTGTTAAAACTTCTGTATTATCAAACCAACTGGCCGCATCGGTCATGCGCTCAAACGGATAGTCACTTGAAAAATACAGCTGATCCGTACCTAACATTTCTATTGCACACCGCAGACTCGCATCGCAGTGATTGCCGCTTGTCGTAATATGAAAATGTTTTCTAAAATAATCTCCCAACAACTTCTCGCCTCTATATCCCCGCGGTGAGAAACGCATTCTGGCATCCATACGCCAGAGATTATAAGGGATAAACTCTCCAAGATGACCAATAACTATTTTTAAATTTGAGAAGTCATCAAATAGACCTGAACCACAAAGGCGCAAAGCATGAGTAGCTGTTTCCACAGAAAATCCCCAAGGCGAACTTCTGAGCCACGGATGATCCATCAAATTTCCAGATTGTGATGGAAGCCCCATTCTGGGGTGCAAATAAAACGGAACATCCAATTCAGAAACAGTCGACCAAAAGCTTCTATATTCAGGTATATCAAAGTAAATTGCCGTGTCAGGGTCATCTTTTTGAGTAAATCCATTTACAAGCGCGCCCTTAAAGCCCAACTCTTTTACACAACGCTCTAATTCTAGCGAGGCTGCGTCAGGATCTTGCATCGGCAATGCGGCCAATCCCTCATAGCGTTTTGGATGACGGCTTTTCGCCTCTGCAATGGCGTTATTTGCAATACGCGCAGTTTCAATGGCTTGATCTAAATCTAAGATGGATTGAATTGCAGGCGCATTCAGTGAAAGTATCGCTAATTCGATACCACTTTGGTCCATTGCGTCTAACCTTATATCATCAAGATCTAGGATTTCCTTCGTAAAGGCATCAAAACGACCAGACTCGCCCGCAAAATCCTTTGTTTCAGCCGTGGTCTCCGGAATCGCCATATGTTCTTCAAACGCTATTTTACCGTGCATAATTAAGTCCTTTTTGTATGAATGAATTGAAATATTTGTTTGCCAGGAACTGTTCACATCTAAAGAAAGGATACATGATGAAATTATTGAACATTTATCAACACCTTCCCATTACGAGTTCTGGAAGCCTGATAATTGAGTGCCTCACGCAAATCGGCTAAATCAAATCTGTTTATATCGATTATGGGCTCTATGTCCTGGCGGTGAATATAATCTGCAATCAAAGATAGAATTTCAGATTGTTCCTTACCGCCCCGCCCATCAATCATTGGGCTATATATAAATGGAACAGAAAGACTTAACCCCTTGAACATAATTGGCGAGAGATTTGCACTAAACCTAGTTGCAAGTAACAGCAAATGGCCATTGAATTTGACCAATGGATGCCAGAAACAAATATTATCGATGCCGCTTGTATCTAAAATAATGTCAAATGGTGCCCAGCGCTCGTCTTTTGTCGTCTGAGATAGTTGTTCCGCTGTTCCGATAAATATTTTTTCCGGCGAAAACTTTTTAATAAGATTTGCCCTTTCTACACTTGAGACACTCGCATACACCTCAAGCTCCAACATATTTGCAAGCTGCAAGGCAATATGCCCAACCCCGCCATTTGCGCCATGTATAAGAATTTTCTGCCCCGGCTGAGCATGTGCTTTCGTCACCAGACAATACCATGCTGTTAACCCCGCACAGGGTACTGCGGCAGCCAACTCCAAACTTACTGATGGAGGCAACTTAACAACCTCGCCCTTGGGCACACGTATGAGGGAAGAGAAAGCGCCATCTCTGCCCACAACCCCACCGGACATGCCGAAAACCTTATCGCCGGGTTTAAAACCCTTCACATGTTTCCCGACCGCCTCTACGGTACCTGAAAAGTCTGCACCAATAGCAGAGCCGATGGGCGGAGCATAAGCAGGCTGATTTGTTAGCGTCTTAATATCTGCCGGATTGATAGAGGCAAAACATACCCTAACAAGAACTTCATCTCCGCCAAGTCGCCCCAGGCTCAATGGCTGCAGTTTGAGTTGCCAGTCTTTGCCATATTTTTGTACAACCTGCGCACGTTCTGCAATATGGTTTTTTTCAAGACCCTTCAGACTCATCTCAATCAGACCTCAAGATAGACGTGTTTTGTTTCAAGAAAATCATCCAGCCCCTCAACGCCATGTAAACGCCCTAAACCGCTCTCGCCATAACCGCCCGTTTCGGCCTCAGGTAATAACTTTCCATGGCTATTCAACCAGACTGTTCCATATCGAAGGGCACGCGATACCCGCGTACATCTTGAAATATCAGATGACCAGACGGAAGAGGCCAGACCATATACAGAAGTGTTAGCACGCTGTATTGCATCAGCCTCATCAGCCGCAACTTCGAATGCAAGCATTGGACCAAATAGTTCCTCTTGAATTAATGGCGAGTGAACGTCTTGAAGCTCAAACAAGGTTGGGGTAACAAAACACCCTTTTTCCCATTCACCGCCAAGGCTTTTACCTTCCACATGAACTGTCGCTTCAGATTTTGCCTGATCGATAAGCTTTAAAAGTCTTTGTTGATTTTGTTTATCAATGACTGGCCCCATTTGGCTTTGAGGGTCATAGCCCGCCCCAACCTTTACGGCTTTAAACATGTTTACGAGTTTGGAGCGCAACGCATCAGCACAATCTTGATGCACAATGACCCTGCTGGCCGCAACACACATTTGGCCCGCCATCACCAAAGCGCCGCGTGTGATATTTGCGGCCGCCTTATCCAAATCGACATCTGGAAAAATTATGACAGGGGTTTTGCCGCCAAGCTCAAGGGATAATCGCTTCAAGCTGGGGGCTGCAGCGGCCATGATTGCTTTGCCGGTCGCGCTGGAACCGGTAAAACTAACGACATCAACATCCGTGGACGCCACCAGCGCTTCACCAACCTCTTTTCCAGACTCATTGACTGAGTTCACCACTCCTGCTGGAAGCGACTCAATCTCACTCAAACATTCCACTGCCAATTTGTTGATTAGCGGTGTCTGCGCTGCCGGCTTGATCACTGTTGTGCAACCTGCCGCCAGCGCAGGGGCAAGAGACCTTATCAGAAGTGTCAATGGTGCGTTCCAGGGTACAATAATCGCAGCAACGCCAGCGGGTTCTCTGCTTAGATAGGAAGTATGGCCCGGCTCGCACTCGATCATGCGTCCAAAAATATTTCTTGCCAGACCCGCATAATATCTGGTTTCCGAAATGGAAATATCCATCTCACCAGCCGCCTGAGCCAGAATTTTACCATTTTCCTTTGCTATTAAATCAATAAACTCGTCACGTCGTGCTTCAAGTCTATCTGCAAATTCCAGAAGAACAGCAGCACGCATTCTTGGTGACTGCGCCCAAACACCATTAAAAAAAGCATTTTTTGCCGCGTAAATTGCCTGTTCTGCTAGAGCCGCACTTCCAATACGCCATAAACCAATCTTATTGCCTGTGGCGGGGTCAAATGTGGGTTGCAGCTCCCCCTCATCAACCCATTGACCATTAATATAATGACTGGCCAAGCCCATTTCAGTCGAATTCGACATATGTATATCTCCAAATAATTTACCTGGTTTTAATTTGCAGTTTGACCAATTACCAAAACTCAAATCTACTAAAGTAATGAAAAATCTTCTTTGTTCAGAACCGCACCCAATCCAGCATCAATTTGCAAATCAATACCATTGAGCGCATTGGCTGCATCGCTACAGAGAAATGTATAAATATGAGCAACCTCTTCTAAGGTGCAATAACGCGGCGCCATTTTTGAAAATCTTTGCCCTCTCTCACCACTAGAGGCAAGAGCATTGGCGAGCATTGGTGTGTCTACGATACCTGGGCTAACAACATTACAACGTACTTTTTGCGGCACCCAGCTAGCAGCCGATTTAATTGTCCAAGCAACTAAAGTTTCCTTTGTCAATTTATAACTCAGCTGTGGTTGAACCTCATTCTTTTTACAAAACTCATGAATGTCCTCGAAGCGAGATAAATTTAAGCAGTTTTTCACTTCATGCAAATTTTCACGCCACATACGCCCACCAATAGATGCTGTGTTTATGACAACACCATTAGGCTTTATCTTAGGCAAAATTTCTTCTGTTAGAAATTTGGTCCCAACCCAATTAACAGCAAGCACAGACTCTCTAGGTGAAAACATAGATAAGCCAGCAATATTGCATAAAGCATCAAATTGACCATCTAATGCTTGGCTAACATCTTGGATAGAATCAAGACTAGAAAGATCCAAATTAATCTTTCTTGCTAGATTTGAACTTATCGGCTGGACATCCAAGCCAATAACCTCCGCACCATTTTGACATAACATATCCGCTGCAGCTTTACCTATTCCCGAGGCCGCACCTGTCACTAATATTCTTTTTCCCTCAACCGAAAAAACTGTCACTATCAACTTCCTTTTGGCTTATAATAAGTTCAACACAAATTCATAAAATGTTGTTAAAATACTATCTTATAACCTGTTTAGGAAGCTTGGACAATTTTTTTGTTCAACAATATTTCTTTTTTTGTTGAACAATGGCACCAATCGATGTTAAATATATCTGATTATAAATAAAGGATGTAAAAGTGACGGTACCGTCAAAATTAAAAACACGCGCAGCAGTTTTACCATCACCAGATGGGCTTTTTGAGGTTGAGGACATATCCTTAAACAACCCTAACGAGCATGAAATACTTGTCGAAATTGAAGCCTGCGGAGTTTGTCACACAGATGCCATATGCAAACATATCGTTCCCACTCCGAGTGTATTGGGACATGAGGGGGTGGGCATTGTAAAAGCAATCGGCAAAAGTGTTACATCTTTAAAAGTTGGTGATAGAGTTCTGCTTTGTTATCCATTTTGCGGCATTTGTTATTTTTGCAAAAATGAAGAACCTTATAACTGTATTCACAATGCACATTTAAGTTTTTCTGGTTCGCGTTTAGACGACTCAAAAACAATTGAAAAGGATGGGGTTTTTATTTCCTCCGCGTTTTTTCAACAGTCATCATTTGCTAACCATGCAATTGCGCCCGCTCTTTCTGCTGTAAAGGTACCTCATGATATACCGGCCAATATATTAGCTGCATTACCCTGCGGCATTGCAACAGGGGCTGGTGCGATTTTGAATACTTTTAAAATGCAGCAATCACATCAGTTACTAATATTTGGGGCTGGCGCAGTGGGTCTTTCAGCGGTTGCCGCGGCATCCCAGCGCCGTGTTAAAAACATTGTCGCTATAGATTTGAATGAAGAGCGCCTAGAAAAGGCAAAAAGTTTTGGAGCCACATCAACTTTTTTAGCCAATTCAATTGATTTAACCGCACAGCTTGAAAAAATTACACCAAACGGGTTTTCTCATATATTGGACACATCATCTTCTTCATCGGCATGGCAACAGTCCTTAAGCCTGTTATCACCTGGTGGAAAATTTGGCTTTGTTTCTGTCCCCCAACCATTTGACGAATTCACCATTAAGCCTATTGAATTAATGTTTAAGGGGAGCAGCATAACGGCAATTGTTCAAGGCTCTGCAAACTCGCAAGAATTTATACCAAAACTTATTGATTGGTGGCGTGATGGCAAATTACCCGTTGAAAAAATTATTGGCGACTTTGCGTTCGACAAAATTAATGAGGCTTTTCAAGCATCTCATAGCGGTGAAGTCGTAAAACCAATACTACACATGAAATCACAAAAAAGGGATTGAGCAAATGTCATATAATATTTCAAATGCAACGAAAACATTTATCAGTAAGACAAGACCAATGTTGATAAATGGTGAACAAATTTTCTCTTCATCAGAAAAAATTATTGAAATCGAGAACCCAGCTGATGAAAAAGTTTTTGCAACTGTCAGTTGTGGCACTGCAGCAGAAATAGACCAAGCTTGTAAAGCAGCTCATTCAGCGTTTAACAACCCAACGTGGCGCCGAATGGCTACTTCAGAGCGCACAAAACTTATGCTTAAACTTGCTGACCTCATAGAGAAGCATTCAGAAGAACTGGTAGAGCTTGATGTGCTTTCTATGGGCAAACCAATTTCAGACGCTAAGGTATTTGACGGCCCTATTGCGGCTGATATGATTCGCTATAATGCTGGCTGGTGTACAAAGCTGAGCGGTAAAACCTCCACTCCGATGCTTCCCGACATGCGCCCTGAGGGTAATTTTGGCGCCCCATATCATTCTTATTCATTGCGTGAGCCAATTGGTGTAGTTGGAATCATCATTCCATGGAATGCCCCAATGGTCATGACAGCTGGCAAAATCGCACCAGCCCTAGCAGCTGGCTGTACGATTGTTATTAAACCCTCTGAAGAGGCGCCACTCTCTACATTAAGAATTGGCGAACTAGCTCAAGAAGCAGGATTTCCTGATGGGGTTATTAATGTTGTACCTGGTTATGGAGAAGAGGCTGGTGCCGCTTTAATTGACCATCCATTAATCAAAAAAATCAGCTTTACTGGCTCAACTCAAGTAGGACATGAAATAGTACGGAAAACCGCTGATAGCTTTAAACGCGTAACATTGGAACTGGGCGGCAAATCTCCAATCATTATTTTTCCTGATGCTGATTTAGAGAAAGCCATACCAGCCGCCGCTGGAGCTATCTTTGTTAATTGCGGACAAAATTGTTTTACTGGCTCTCGTTTACTAGCTCATAAAGATATATTTGACGAAGTTGTTAACGGTGTTGCAAATATTGCGAAAACCATGAATTTGGGCCCAGGTCTTGACCCAAACTCTCAGCTTGGCCCATTAATTTCGGCCAAACAACTTGAACGTGTTTCTGGTTTTTTTGACGAAGAGACACTTGAGGGAATGGAAGTTATCACTGGTGGTTCAAAACTAGGTGGCATAGGACACTTTTTTGAACCAACTATTGTTGCTGGGAATAACACAAACTCACGCTTGTTCACTCAGGAAGTTTTTGGACCAGTATTGACCTCAACATCATTTGAAACAGCTGAGGAAGCAATTTCATTAGCTAATAGTACTGATTATGGGCTGGCCACTGGCTTGTTCACAAATGATTTAAGCGTCACACATCGTATAGCTAGTGAAATTGAGTCAGGAGCAGTATGGGTAAACGCCTATCCGGTTCCCGACCTCAACCTACCATTTGGTGGCTATAAAATGTCAGGCATTGGTCGTGAAAATGGCGAATATGGCGTTGAGTCATACACAGAGATGAAATCAGTAACAATTGCGCTTTAACGACAGGAATATGGTTTGAAGCAAACATTATCAGGAAAATACTTCTATGAGTTTCTTAACTAAAAATATCGAACCTAAAGTCGCACCCAAATTAATAACTATTCATTTGTAATGGTTTTTGAGAAATGAATTTAAAAAGGACACATTATGGGTAAAACCATTAACAAAAAAACTCAAGAAATGATTAAGCTTCTCAAAGATATGGAGATTATCCGCGAGTTTGAGGATACAGTTTCAAGACTTTCTATTGCTGGAAAAACCGAAGGTTTAGTTCACTTAATGACGGGACAAGAAGCTGTTGCCGTTGGTACAATCGCAAATCTAGAAGCTAGAGATTATATTTCTCTTCACCATCGCGCTCATGGACATTGCATCGTCAAAGGTGGTGACATGGCCAAATTATTTGGCGACTTAATTGGAAAATCCAATGGATATTCAATAGGCCGCGGTGGTTCACCGCATTTTTATGATGCTGAGTCACGAAATATGGGAACCAATGCAATTGTTGGCGCCAGCGTGCCAATGGCAACTGGCGCCGCCCTCGCCTCTAAAGTCAAAGGAATTGACGATATAGCTGTTGCGTTTTTTGGTGATGGAGTACTCAATCAAGGCATCATGTTTGAGTCTATCAACATGGCAGCAATATGGAATCTTCCAGTTGTTTATATTTGTGAAGACAATAAATATGGCGAATTTACTGAAGGAGCAACGGTCACAGCCGGTGATTATCTCAATCGCGGTAGCGCTTTTAATATACCCAGCATACGCATTGATGGCATGGATGTTTTGGTTGTTAAAACAGAAGTCGCTAAAGCTGTGAAACGCGCTAGAAATGGTGAGGGGCCATCTTTTATTATTTGTGACACATATCGTTTCACAGGACATCATGTCCACGACACCCAAGATTATAAAGACGATAAAGAAATGCAAGCTTGGCTTGCCAGAGACCCTATACCAAAGCTGCGATCGGATATTTTAAAAACTGGGCAAGTTGATGAAGCCGCATTAGACAAGCTGCACGCTGAAGTCAAAGACGAAGTCGCAAATGCACTCGCGATTGCCGAGAGTAGCCCTGAACCCCAACCAGAAGATTTGTGGAAGCACCTCTATGCCTGATATTCAAGAAAAAACATTAAAAGAAGCAATTATCGATGCCATTTCTCAAGAAATGCATCGAGACCCTAATGTCTTTGTCTTTGGAGAAGATGTCGGTGAAGCCGGAGGCATTTTCAAACAGACTGAAGGCCTGTTTGCAGAATTTGGCAAAAATCGTGTAATTGACACTCCTATTTCAGAACCTGGCATGATGGGTCTGGTTGTCGGGGCTGCAATGGCTCAGACTAGGCCCATATTAGAAGTTATGTTTGGTGACTTTATCCCCCTGATATCTGATCAACTTGTCAATCAGGCGGCTAAAATTCGTTACATGTCGGCAGGCGGGTTTGCGGCACCTATGGTTGTGAGAACTGCCATTGGTGTTGGTGGCTGCTTAGGTCCTCAGCACTCGCAAACAATGCATTCATGGTGTGCGCATGTACCAGGTCTCAAAGTCGTTATGCCTGCCACTCCAGCAGATGCTAAAGGATTAATGACAGCTGCTATACGCGATGAGGATCCCGTGGTCTTTATTGAAGATAGAATGACTTACAACAAAAAAGGTCCAGTTCCGAGTGGTGAACACATCACTCCTATTGGCAAGGCATCTGTCCTTAAAGAAGGGCGGGATGTGTCTTTAATTGCTGTCTCTAGAATGGTTTATCCAGCTTTAGAGGCAGCAGCAGAGTTAGAGGCAGAAGGTATTCAAGCAGAAGTCGTAGATGTGCGTACTCTGTGGCCTTTAGATGTTGAAACCCTTGCTGAGTCCGTATGCAAAACCACACGTGCTGTTGTCATAGACTCTGGTCATATGCAGTTTGGTGCGGCTGGTGAAATTGCGGCCAGTGTTAGTGAGGCAGCATTTGAGTACTTAGATGCTCCCGTTTTACGCATTGCCGCGCCAAATGTCCCTGTCCCACTCAACAAAATTCTGGAACCTTTAACAGTTCCAACAGCAAAAGATATTTCATATTCAGTGCGCTCGATGTTTGCATCAGCACGATAATTAAGGAGAAAAGAATGGATAAAACATCCGCTCGTGCTTTATTGGAAAGCATGCTTAAAGTTAGACGTTTTGAAGAGGCTCTCATTAAGCTATTTGAGGCTGGCGCATATCGTGGTCATTGTCATGTTTATATTGGACAAGAAGCCTGTGGTACGCCAGCTCTCAATCTAATGATTTCGGGAGATATATCTTTCAGCACCCACCGAAATCATGGCCATTACATAGCAAATAAAGGGGCTGCAAAAGCTGGACTAGCAGAAATACTTGGAAGAGTAGAAGGCATTCATGGGGGGCGCACAGGCAGTGCACATTTGTCAAACCCAGAAAATGGACTGCTTTGGTCAACAGGTCTTGTTGGCGGGAGTTTGGGTATGGCAATTGGTGGCGCGTGGCCCCTAAAAGTTGCCAATAATGGCAATATTGCAGTAGCATTTTTTGGGGATGGCGCTTTAGAAGAAGGCATAGCCTATGAAGCTCTTAATGTTGCTTCTTTAGAAAAACTTCCAATTCTGTTCATTTGCGAGAACAACAGTATTGGCGCGATTGGTATGTCTGCGGGCGAATGGCCTTCTTCCACCCTCAACGCTAAACATTTAACAGATATTCCCTCCTCCTTATGTATTCCAACAGAAATTGTTGATGGTGGAGATGCTTTTGCTACTTATGAGCTAATCGAAAAGTCAATTGCTCACATTCGCGCAGGCAACGGACCTATATTTATTGAGTGTCAAACCATGCGTTGGCCGGGTACGAAATACGCCAAAACACAATTGGCAACCGGAGAAACAAATGTCGAAATAGCATGGGATCCAAACCTTGCAGAAGGTGAACACCAAGAATGGATGAGAGAAGCGGACCCAATTATTCGATTTATTCGTGGTGGCCTCGAAAAAGAACTATTCACTCAAGATGAAATCACCCAATTAGATAAAAAAATCCAAGATGAAACAAACGCTGCGCGGGATGAAGCTTTAGCAAGCCCATTTCCAAATGTTGAAGATATTTTCAAAAATACATTTGCAGCAAATTAAAGGTTAAGAAATATGACAGAAATATTATTCGCAGATGCACTGGCTGATTGCCTGTATGAAGAAATGACACAAGATCCACGTATCCTATCATGCGGAACAGCATTTTTGATGGGGCCAGGTATGCGGTCAGACACGATTAATAAGCTTCGTAATGAATGTGAAGATAGAATGATTGACCCGCCAATTGCAGAAGCTGCAGTTGCAACATTAGGTATCGGAGCCGCGCTAGCTGGGGCTAGACCATTTATTCATTTTGGTCGGGCAAGCTTTGCATATGAAGCATTCTCACAAATATGCACAGAGGCAGCAAACATACATTACATGTCAAACGGCAAGCAAACCGCCCCCTTAGTCATGCATATGTATCACGGGCTTTTACCAGTAGAATCCGCCCAACACTGTCATAGCCCTCAAGCCTTCTTTTGGAACACACCGGGCTTGGAGGTTGTTTTACCTTCAACACCTCAAGATGTTTATGGATTATTGAAAACCTCTTTTGCCTCTGATAACCCAACAATTATTTTAGGGCACGCAAAACTTATGGGTATCCAAGGCACAATAGATGACACTTCTCCTATACCTTTTGGTAAAGCTAATATCATGAAAACTGGTGATGATGTGACTATTGTTGCGACCTCGCTAATGGTTCACACAGCACTTGCAGCTGCCCAATTATTGGAAAAACAAGGTATTTCAGCTGAAGTTATTGACCCTCGTACAATTGTTCCTTTTGATAAAGATACAGTTTTATCATCGGTTAAAAAGACTGGCCGGTTGGTGATTGTCGATGAAACAAGCAAGAGCTGTGGCGTCGCATCAGAGATTTCGGCCATTGTTGTAGATGAAGGCTTTGACACGCTGAAAGAACCTATTCGCAGGGTCACCCGACCAGATGTTCCAGTGATTTTCAGCAATGAACTGCAGGATCATTTTGCCCCATCAAAGGAACAGGTCGTTGCAGCAGTTAAATCCATTACTTGATTGTAAGTGGTATTTTAAAATTATGATAAAAGCAGAAAAATAATGTCAGAGTATGATGTGATTATCATTGGTTCAGGCCCTGGTGGATATGTAAGCGCCATCAGGGCAGCCCAATTAGGCATGAAGACTGCTATTGTTGAAAAGGAGTCTCTCGGCGGGGTTTGTTTGAACTGGGGCTGTATTCCTACAAAGGCATTGTTACGTTCTGCTGAAATACTGCATTTAACAAAACACGCACAGGAGTTTGGTGTCGAAACAAATGCTCCGTCTTTCAATTTATCTCATGCTGTTGATCGGTCGCGAAGTGTTGCACAGCGTCTCTCTGATGGCATTTCGCACCTGATGCGTAAAAATAAAATTACTGTCATTAGTGGTCAGGCAAAGCTAGAAAAAGGATCAACCGCGCCAATCGTGAATGTAACCGCAGGTAATAACACACAAAAATATAATGCCAAGCATGTTATTTTAGCAACAGGTGCGCGCGCCAGAGAACTTGCAAACATAGGCCTGACAGCTGATGAAAAAAATATCCTCACTTATCGCGGCGCATTGATACAAAAGGCTATTCCTAAAAATATGTTGATAGTAGGCTCAGGAGCGATTGGTATTGAATTTGCCTCATTCTATAAGGAAGCGGGAAGCGATGTTACTGTCATTGAGCAGTTAGACCAAATTCTCCCCGCTGAAGATAAAGAAATTGCAACACTTGCGCGCAAAGCATTTGAAAAAAGAGGCATTGAGTTTTTAACCGAAGCCACCATTAGCTCAGCAGAAATCAACAAAAAGGGTACCCTAGTTAGCATCAAACAGGCAAACGGTACAATTATTCAAAAGCAAGTAGATACTATCCTTTTAGCGGTTGGCATTGTCGCCAATAGTGATGGCTTAGGCTTAGAAGAACTTGGCGTTCAAATTGAAAACACGCATGTGATAGTCAATGGCTTTGGCCAAACAAATATTCCTGGCCTTTACGCTATAGGAGATTTAACTGGCGCACCATGGCTTGCGCATAAAGCTTCTCACGAGGGCATTATATGCGTTGAAAAAATTGCGGGTTTGCCAGCATCACACCCTTTTAAGACAGACAATATTCCAGGCTGCACCTATTCGAATCCGCAAATTGCTAGTATTGGACTAACTGAGAACGGCGCAAAGAATGCGGGCTATGAAATAAATGTCGGCCGCTTTCCATTTGTTGGCAACGGAAAAGCCATTGCGCTTGGTGACGATAATGGTCTGATTAAAACGATCTTCGATAAAAAGAGTGGCGCATTACTTGGTGCTCATTTAATTGGACCAGAAGTTACAGAAATCATTCAAGGGTTTGTTATAGCCCGTGAAGGTGAAATGACAGAAGCAGAACTCATGACAACAATATTTCCTCATCCAACATTATCAGAAGCTATGCATGAGTCAGTTCTTGAGGCTTATAACAGGCCAATTCACATTTAATGAAATTAATATAAGAGCATAACTAAATTGGTATTTAGATTTACGCCCCAATGACTGGTTTTTTTATTTGAAAAAATCAGGTTTAGGCACCGCTATAACAGCATTTTTAATGGGTTTTCAAGATACTCTTTAAACAATCGGATAAATTCTGCTGATGGCAAGCCATCAATCACTCTATGATCGCAAACCAGTGTTACGCTCATAACCATTCCTGAGTAAATTTGTCCATTTTTTGATAAAGCTTTTTCGTTAATCGCACCAATGGATAATATTGCACCATGCGGAGGATTAATAATTGAGACAAAATCCTTTAAACCATACATACCCATATTAGAGATTGAAAAGCTTCCACCTTGATATTCCTCGGGTCTAAGACGTTTTTCTTTCGCGCGCGCTGCAAGATCTCGCATTTCTTCCGAAATTTCGAGCAATCCTTTTGTTTCCGCCTGTCTTAAAATCGGGGTGATTAATCCATCTTTCATCGCTACAGCAACAGCAATATCAGCATGTTTATGCATCATAATACCATCATCTGTATAACTAGAATTAATTTGTGGCACTTTCATCAAAGCAAGAGCAGTTGCACGAATAATGAAATCATTTAGTGAAATTTTACTGTCAGAACCCTCAGCCTTTAAATCATCATTAATTTTTTGCCGCTGCTCAAGGATTGCATCCACCTCGCAATCAACAGTAATAGGAAAATGAGGAATATCGCGAGAAGATTGTGTTAAACGCTCAGCAATTGTTACACGCATACCAGTGAGTGGTACTAGTTCATATTCATTCTCATCATATAAGGGCGCAATGCTAGACAATGGGGTTTGAGAAGAAATGATGGATTGCGAGCTATTAATAGATTGATTAAACGAAGCCAAGCCATTTTGTGCGGCATTTTCCACATCAGCTTTTACAATTCTGCCATATGGCCCAGTCCCTTGAACTTTGTGAATATCAATTTTAAATTGCCGCGCAAATCGTCGCGCCAACGGTGTTGCTCGAACCTGACTTGAGTTTATTTGATTATAATCACCTTGAGCTGTTGATTGCACAGACATGGTTGAAATATCAGGCTCAGCCGGAGCTGATGGAGTAACAGACTGGACATCATCATCAGGAAAAACAGCATCATAGCCACTTGATTTTATTTTTTCCTCATTATTATTGCTCGCGTCTTGTATTTCAGCCTGTTGGGGGTTATCAGAGCCCGTATCCTCACCATTTAAAATTGCAATATCAGAATTTATCGCAATACCCTGAGCGCCCTCCTCGACTAATAAGCTTGTAACTATGCCTGTGTCAATTGCTTCTAAATCCATTACAGCCTTGTCGGTTTCAACCTCAGCGATAATATCACCAGGTTTAATTTCATCACCAACAACAACACACCATTTAATGAGCGTGGCTTCCTGCATGGTTGGGGAAAGAGAGGGAAGTTTTATTTTTATCGTCATAATATGAAACGCTTAAAGTGAATAAATAAGTTTATTTAAATTAAACTGGTTCAAGAAATAAATCAATATTGTTCAACACTTTTTTTTAATTATAAATTAAAATAACGTTTTCACCTTATTTTGTTGCACAATATAAAAGTTTTTTGATAGAATTATCTAATATTATATTTAAAAAGTGGTTTATTTATAAGGTATGAAGAAATGAAAAAAACAATCGCGATATTTTTTTTTATTGGGTTGATATTAAATTCACCTGCTCTGCATGCAGCTCAAAATAAAACTGCTCATCTTTTTTTATCAGACCCTATTCTTAAACAGAATCCAAATCCCCGTGTTCCTTTAGCTGCCATTTTAAACTTTTCAGTCATTGAAAATGCACAGGTTTCAATTCAAATAACAGCTGATTATGATTCATGGACACAAGAGTTAACAGCTGAGAAAAAAAAGAAACTTTCTGTCCCCATTGTCGGGCTACGAGCAAACACTGACTATAAAGTGGTCATACGCCTCAAAAACCTTTCTGGAAGAAAAACTGAACAGTCAAAAATATTAACATATACAACCCCAAGTCTGCCTTCCGACAGCCGTGAATGGCCCAGCATTGAAACAATTGTCAAAAAAACTGACCGTCTTGAACCTGGCATAACTATTTTAAGCCTTAGGCGTCGAACACCAGGCCGTGGGTTCATGATGACACCTGCGGAAAGAAAATTTACAGAAGAATGGGGTATGTTGATTGGCTTAGACCAAGAAGGGGAAGTTGTTTGGTATTATAAATCTCCAGTACGTATTGGTGGAATTGAGCAACTCTCTAATGGTAATATTCTTTTTCACCGCTCTGATTTCTCAACAGTTGAGATCGATGCTCTCGGCAATACTGTGCGTAAGTTTTATCCAGAAAAAAGCCCATTTAAACATGATGATAGCGCCCTCCCAATTAAAGGAATTCAAACTCTTCATCACCAGCCACATGAAACCAGTCGCAAAACTTTCTTAGCTTTCTCGGCAAATGAAAAAGTCATTGAAAATTATTACACTAGTCAAATTGACATTAATGCCCCTAGAAAAACTCAAAAAGTTATGGGTGATACTGTTATTGAGTTTGACAGTGACGGCAATATTCTGTGGGAATGGGACACGTTTGAGAACTTAGACCCGTTTCGTGTCGGCTATGATTTTACCGACCCTTATTGGTGGGTACGTGGTTTCCCAAACGCATTAGACTGGACACATGGAAATGGTGTTGGTGAGGATGTAAGTGATGATAGCGTTGTTCTTTACCTGAAACATCAAGATGCAGCTATTAAAGTTGACAGAAAATCTAAGGAAATTAAATGGATTTTCGGTGAACCCACTGATTGGCCAGAATATTTACAAGATAAACTCCTTAAAAAAGATGGAGACTTCAAATGGCCATACCATGCGCACAACCCCAGAGTGACTTTTGAAGGTACAATCATGATGTATGAGAACGGGCAATGGGGAGCGCGGCCATTCACAGGCAAAGAACCAGTCAAACCAAATGACGCTTTCTCACGAGCTGCTGAATACAAAATTGACATGGAAAATATGACTGTCAAAGAAATTTGGACATCAGCAAAACAAAAATCTGAGGATACATGTCATGCACCTGGAATGGGTGATGCACATCTTTTACCAAAGACAAAAAATGTTTTGGTATTTGACCCTGTTTGTATTGATCAAACCTTACCTCTAACATACAGGCAAAAAGATTTTTCAAAACGGCATGTATCTGAAGTAAACCATTATGCCCGCATAAGAGAATATTCCCGCACTATGCCAGCTGAAATTTTTTGGGAAATTTTGCTTCGTGACACTGAGAAAGTTTTAAATTGGCAAGTATATGGTGGATTCAAAACAACCCGCCTTGGCGAACGAAATTTTAAATAGGACAAATTACACTAACTTTTTATTTAACTGAAAACTAAAGAATGAGGCTTACAATGCAATCAACATTCACATATCGATGGACTATAGCTACGGTGCTATTTCTTGCATTAATGAGTGGGGTTTTTACCTTTGACTCCCTACCACCATTGTCAGCAAGTTTACGCTTAGACATTTTGATGACCAACACAGAATTTGGCACAACAATGTCCTTCTTTCATCTTGCCTCACCAATTTTTACACCCATTGGCGGAGTGCTAGCAGATAGATATGGTGTGAAGAGGGTACTGACCATATCTGCCATTATTTTAGCTATTGCTGGAGCTTCACGTATTTTTGCTGATTCAGTAGTTTCATTGTCAGCGCTGATGTTTTTATCTGGGGTTGGTTTTGCCAGCTTTGGACCATGCGTTGCAAAGGCTTTAGGATCTGTATTTCCTCAAAAGCAGCTCGCAAGAGCAAGTGGTATTGTTTACACAAGTATAGGCATTGGCAATATGATTGCCTTTGGCACTGCTGCAACTGTATTTGCTCCTATGCTTGGCGGCTGGCGTCCCGTTCTTATTTTGATTGGCGTTTATACATTTATTGTTGGCATTTTGTGGTTTTTTATATTCAAGGAAGATCACAAGGAAACTAACCAAGAGGGTAGTGAAACAATTAAAGACGCGTTTAGTGGAATTTTCAACATCGCGCGAAGCAATAAAGATATGTGGGCGCTATCAATCTATTACGCTCTACCAATTTTTGCATATTTTGGCATTCTTTCACATGTTGGCCCACTTTTAGGTGAGCGCGGAATAGATAATCCCGGTTTTTATTTTGCCATATTAACGGGTGCCAGCGTATTTTCTAACCTTGCTGGTGGCGTTATATCTGATTATTTAGGCCGCCGCAGAATTGTTCTCATGGCATGTGCCATTGGTCTAGCAGCCTCATTACCCTTTTTAGTAACATTGCCTGCTGGAGCTGGCTTAATGATTTCTGCGCTGATGGCCGGACTTTTCTTTGGACCCGTTATCCCAATTTGCATCATTATACCTGTAGAACTAAAAGATATTGGTCCAGCTAAAACAGGAGCTGCCGTTGGGTTCATGTTCATGATTGGTAATATTGGGGCAATTTTTGGGCCAATATTAATTGGTCTTTTGCTTGATATTACAAAATCCCCAGCCTACGCAGTAGCTTTACCAGTATTTCTGCTTTTATTAAGCATTATACCGCTTTTGACATTGACTGAAACAGGTTGTAAGCAATCAAACTAGAGATGTGGAAAGTTATTTATCACTGAAAGAGAATGAGAACATATACTTGGATATTCAGTAAATAAGAACCTTAACCTGTTCCATCTCTTTTAGTGATAATAATAAATATATTAATAGCCACCACACTTATTATATTAAGCAAAAGAAATTTCTACAGCTTAGAGTTTTGTAAACATACTTTATTTATGATAAAAAATTGAAATTAATTTTTCTTTTTATGAAACTTATATTAAATTAAAATTTAAATACACTGGCTCTTAATAATGACCATAAAAAGCTTGAGAAAATACAGATGACAACCGCACATCATAAAGCATATATAAAAATAAAATCCGCAATTATTGACGGTGAATTTGGCCCTGGTTTTCACCTCAAAGAAGAAGATTTGACAAAATTTTGTCAAACTGGTCGAACACCAATAAGACAAGCAATCAGGAAACTTGAGAAAGAAGGTTTAGTTGTCTTTCGAGAAAATCGTGGGTCTTTTGTGCCTGATATTGATCAGTCAGAGGCTGAACAGGCATTTGATATTCTTGCAAAACTAGAGTCTTATTCAGCGACACTTGCAGCAAGGCGCATAAGCGACTCTGAACTATCAAATCTTAAAAAAATTATGGAACGGTTTGATAATTTCACTGATGGAGATCAAGAAAGTTCACTTGAGGCCTTGTATATAAATAACGAGTTTCATCAAGCAATACATGCAGCTAGTGGAAATCTTTTATTGCAAGATTTGATAAAAAAAACAACTGGTGTCACATTTAACATGTATATAAAACACCAAATTAATGGTAATCCGAAAACTGCCAGCCAAGAGCATTGGGAAATCATTCATGCGCTTGAGAATAGAGACGAGACGCATGTATCTTTATTAATGAATCTTCATGTTGAATCTGTAAGACGTGTTTATCGCGACTTCTGGATGAACAGCCAGACATTTTAAAATTTAGAGCAAAAGCGAAGCTCAGGTTTCAAATTTATAATTCGTTCAACCTTTTCCATAACAAAAAGCCCGCTCAACAAGAGCGGGCTTAGAGTTTTGACAATTATATAATTGTCAGATTTTTAGTTACGCAGTCTGAGCTGAATACCCAAAGTACGTGGTCTTTCAGTCAAAGCTGCATATGTTCCTGCTGCACCAGGTGAGTCAAAGATGCGGCCTGCGGTCAACTCATCAGTTATATTTCGACCAACTAATGCAAGGCTCCATGTACCATTAGCGTCTGCAACACCAATGCTTAGGTCAACTTTATTATAGCTTCCCTGATAAGCATTTGGATCATTATCAGACTCTGTAAGGAAACCATCTGTGAAGAAAACTTGGCCATTACTAAACAAGTTCAACTTATCAGATAGCGGACGCTCATAATTGAAAGAAACAGTTCCAGAAAACTCAGGTGCGTAAGGTGTTTTGGCACCCGTCAGATCCTGAACACCGCCTACGCATTCAGTTGCTGGTTGCAATGTGTAACATTGTGCACCAACAAAATTTGAATACTCACTGTTCAGATAAGAAATTGAGGTACTCAATGACAAAGACTCAGTCACATAAGCAGTACTTTCAAGCTCAAAACCCTGTGCTTCCAATTCACCTGCATTTGTTGTTTGCATGAGAAGTACATTTGGATCTGGGTCAAGAGCTGTCACCTGAAGGTTCTCAACTGTTGTTTGAAACACTGTACCAGAGACTGATACTCGGTTATCAAACAAAAAGCCTTTTGCACCAATTTCAATTGTTTGGGCATCTTCAGGTTCAAATACAATGTTTGTAGCATAAGATTTACCATTCGGTTTAGCACCAAAATCGAAACCACCTGCTTTGAAACCTTCACGATAGCTGACAAATGTCATCCAGCCTTCTACAGGACGATATTCAACAGTGACAGAAGGTTGAAATGCATTATCATCAACTGTGTATCTGCCTTCAGCATCCCCACCTGATGGAGTGACATAAGCACCCGTACAAGTTGTATTAAATGTACCAGTAGTACATTCTTGGAGTTTATTTGATTTCTCAATTTCAGTATAACGGCCACCAGCAGAAACACTTACATTTTCAGAAACTTCAAAAGTTACTTCACCAAAAATGCCCCAACTATCTGCCTCTTCACTGTTTTCACGGCTAAAGCCTGATGACATTCCTGCCATGCCGATAAACATACCACCAGCATTTGCACCAGCAAAGTTGCGTGCAACCATCTGTTTTGCATCATTTTCATTACTGTCAATGTAGAAACCAGCTAGCCATTCAAAATTATCATATGTAGCATTTACTCTAATCTCTTGGCTGAATTGCGAGAATTCTTCAGTGAAATTAGCGGTCAACACATTTGCTTCACCATTATCTGGGTCGGCTGCAAGATCATTTTCAAACTCATAATAAGCCGTTAAAGACGTAACTGAGATATTTTCAGAAAGCTCCCACTCGGCATTCACATGACCACCAATAAAGTCAAGTTTGTTATAAAAACTATTACTCTCGCCGAAGCCAACGCGACCTGTTCCAGGCGCGCCTGGATTGTCACCATAACCAGTTTTCACCAAATCAAATACGCAGTTTTCAGTCGCTGCATCACCAAACTCAGTAAAGTAAGCTGGCGTACATTTATAAATTTGATTGTTACGGCCATTGTCTTCATTAGACCCACCATAAAGTGATGTTGTAATAGTCAATGTGTCTGAAACGTCAAATTCTAATTGTCCACGCCCAACAAAATCTTCTACATTTGGTTCGGTTTTGCCAGAGGTAGCATTATACATAAAGCCATCCATCTCGCGCGTCTTAAATGCGAGACGACCACGCACAGTTTCTGAAATTGGACCAGAAACAAAACCATCAACAGTTAATTCATCGTGCTCGAACTCATTATAAATGTTCAAACCATATTCAAATTCGTCAGTCGGCTTGCGTGTTCGCAAACCAATTGCACCAGCAATCGCATTCTTACCGTAATATACTGGCTGTGGACCTTTAAGAACTTCAACAGATTCAAGATCTGTAAGTCCGAAACGCATTAATCGACCACGACCAAAATATACACCATCAATATAAAGCGGTGCCGACTGTTCAAAGCCAAGGTTTGTACCAGAACCAATACCACGGACAGAAGGCGCATCAGCCATACCACCTCGAGAAATTGATACACCTGGTATATCTACAGCTTCAAAATTCGACACACCAAACGCTTCGAGTTGAACACCGCTCACCGCTGTAATAGAAATCGGCACATCCTGAACGGATTCCTCTTTCTTACGTGCAGTTACCACAATGTTGTCAACGAAACGCGATGCCGCGTTTGCATCTTCACCTTCTTGGGCGAAGACGGTGGGCGCCTGCACGGATAACGACATCCCCACAAACCCCATGAGAGCCGCACCCTTTGTCAAGGAATATGCGGATCTTTTTAAACTTTTGAGTAGCACTTTAGCCCTCCTTTTGTTCAACACTTTATTTAATTAGAATTGCATAAGACAAACCTAATTTACAATTATTAACATTTGGAATGGCCTCAAACAAGCTTATCAATCATCTTTGTGCAACAAACATTACTAAAAAAGTACCAAATACCCTATTATATGTAACTTTGTGCAACATTGTTGCTTTTATGTTACATATAAAAATACACATGCGAGTGAATGTGGAGCTATTTGAATGTAGAACATGTTTCTCATGCCGCGAATTAATCTTTATTAAGTAATTCTGGTGGACGCCATTCATAATGACTTTTTGTTGCTCCAACCACCAACTCGAATCCAGGGTTTAAAATGACCCCATTGCGCTCAACATATTTTTCCCATTCATCAAGCAATTCTTTAAGCTTTTCTGGTTCTTGATCAGCCAAATCGTCGGTTTCTGCCGGGTCAGTATCGAGATGATAAAGTGACCACTCACCATTTTTCCCCCAAGGCGGGTTTGCCCAAACAATTTTCCACCCACCTTTTTGCAGCATCCGACGATCAAAAATCTCTAAGCCAAAAACATAATCTTCATCATGAACACTATTTGCCGAACCATTAATTAAGGGTATTAACGAATCACCAGCAGGCTCAAACACTTTTCGACCCTTATATTCTTTTCCTGGATGCTTTGTTTCCGCGAGCTCTAAAAATGTTGGTAATAAATCGAGCACCGTGGCAAAGGCATTGATTTTGACACCAGACTGTTTTTGTCCTGGCATTGATATTATTAAAGGTACATTTGTACCCCCCCTTGACATATAATGTTTATGAAACGCCCAAGGGGTCGAACTCACACTTGCCCAAACTGGCCCAGTCCAAGTAAAACTTCCAGGGCGACCAGTTTGTGAAAGTGAAAAACTATATCGCTCCTTCATCCAATCCAAAGAATTAATAAAGGCTGCTGTGTCTAATGGGTTTGATTGATCAGGTCCATTATCGGACATAAAAATAACAATTGTATTATCAACCAACCCTTCTTCTTCAACTGCTTGTAAAACCCTGCCGATATGTCGATCCATTTCAGTAATCATTGCTGCATAAGCTGCCATACGTATAGCTTCCAGATTTTGCATTTCTGGTGACAATTCATCCCATTTCGGCCAACCCTCAAATATATCAGCTACGGCATGCTCCTCAGAAAACAAGCCCATTTGATGCAAACGTTTTATTCTTTCAGCACGAATTTTTTCATACCCTGCCTGATAGACAGTCTCATATGAACGGATATCTTCTTCAAAAGCCTGAAGCGGGTAATGCGGCGCAGTGAACGACAACATTGCAAAAAATGGTTTATCTTTGTCCCTATCCTCACGCAGGAAATTGATTACCTTATCTGCATAAGTTCGTGAAGAGAAGAAATCTTCGGGCAACTTAACCTTTTTGCCATTTTCAAGATATGTCGGCGGAGATAAAAGATTGTAAACCCCAACCTCTCTGAAATGGTCCGCCAAACCTTCAACAAGCACAAATGAACCATCAAACCCTCTTTTATGCGGCGCCTTTCCCTGCCCATTTCGCCCGCCTTGATCCCATTTGCCGGCTATATATGTATTATATCCAGCTTCCTGCAAAAGCTCTGGAAATGCCACAACTCGGTCATTTAAAAACACTTCATAACCAGGTCGTCCAATTTGCTCAGGGGTCTCCAGGCCCGCCATTGTTCCATAACCAGCTAAATGTGAGTCAACCCCGCTGTAGAGCATTGCGCGCGTGGGGGAACAGGTTGTATTCACATGAAAATTCGTAAACATCGCTCCTCGCGATGCCAGCAAATCTATATTTGGTGTCAATATTTCACTGCCATAAGCTCCAACATCGGACCAGCCAAGATCATCCGCCACAATCAATATAATATTTGGGCGGCTTTTTAAGGCATGCTCTTTTTCAAATAATTCGCCTCTCTGATTTAAATTTTGAAAACCATAAATTAAACCAAACGCAATAATAAAAAGAATACCTCCAATTGATATTAATATGGGAAAAGCTTTACCTGGCTTCATAAGACAACCCTCAGAAAATGATTTATTGTTCAACAATTGTAAAGTTTATCGTAGATTGTTGATTTTACAAATGATATTTTAAAAAGCCTCTTTTAAAATTTTTTCATATCAGCATTTTTATATGTTCAACAAATCTTACCTTTACAAAATTTGAAAATTTAGGAAGCTACCTGTATAGCTAATTAACAAGTTGCGGCTTACAGGCTCACCTTTGAGTTTATAGGATATAATGTGATGCTCGGTTCAAAAGTTCAAATAACGACAAACAAAAACCAATTAATTTACCCATTAATATTGGCATGTTTTTTTGCATCTGGGTTTGCGGCGCTTTTATATCAGACCGCGTGGATACGACAATTTGCAATTTCGTTTGGCACATCAGAATTTGCAGTGGCCTCTGTTTTAGCAGCATATATGAGCGGTCTCGCAGCTGGGGCTATGCTAGCCGCGAAATTTATAAAATATGTCAAGCGTCCAGTTTTTGTATATGGCTTTTTAGAAGGCGGCATTGCTCTTAGCGCTCTGGCGGTTCCTAGTTTCATCAATGCGGCTGAATGGCTATTAATTTTATTGGCTGGCGACCAATCAATCCCACCTAATGCGGGCGGACTATCGCTTACAGTATTTTATGTTTTAATTACATTCATTGTGTTGGTTATTCCTACCGCCCTGATGGGAGCAACCCTTCCCCTGCTTATTAGATACGCGGTGCGCAGTAACAATCAAATTGGGCCGCGTATCGGCCTTTTGTACGGTATAAATACTGCTGGCGCGGTGATTGGTGTCATTTCAACAGGATTTTTACTGCTTCCTAAATTGGGCTTATTTAACACAATTATTGTTGGTGTTGTGGTGAATTTCATTGTTTTCTTGTTGGCTGTCAAACTTGAAAACCTTGCTTCGCAAAATGAAAACACTGAAAGCATCAACCAAAAAGTTTCATCTTCAAATGCATCACGTAATCAAGAAGATACGAATATCCAGACACAAGACACTAACATACTTAATTTTCGCTGGATTTACCCTCTTATAGCCACCTCAGGATCGACCTCATTTTTATACGAGGTCCTTTGGACAAGATTATTATCTCATATTTTGACTGGTTCAATTTATGCATTTTGTACCATGCTGGCAAGTTTCTTAATCGGCATTGCCATTGGTGGCGGAGTAGCTGGGCGTTTTGCATCTGATCAAAAAAAAGCTGCCTGGTTATTTGCACTAGCTCAATTTGCCATCGCAATAACCGCTGCAGCCATATATATGTGGCTTTTACTTGACCCTCCGTTAGATCGCGGTTTGGCAAAAAATGCATTTTTATCATTTTTGGTTATTACACCATCAACATTTTTCATCGGTGCCACTTTTCCATTTGCAGTGAGAGTCGCAACTCAAAACGCGCAAATGAGCGCTGCGGAAAGCTCGCGCATATACTCATATAATACAGCAGGAGCTATTTTAGGTGCTTTAGGCGCTGCTTTTTTTATCATTCCTTTATTTGGTTTTTCAGGCACCATAAAACTTGCCGTTTGTAGCAATATAGCTTTAGGTATAGCAGCTATATTACTGATTTCCCCAAAACGTGGCGCCGTTGCATGGGCCACCATTGCAGCTATGTGCATGATGGCAATAATTTTTCGTCCAAGTGAACCAATGACACTGGTAGCGTCCTCAGCATTAGAAAATAATTTAGTAAATCAAAAAAATTCTGAACATATTTTTTATAGCGTTGGGCGCTCAAGCACTGTTTTTGTAACTCAAATTGATGGACACCTCTACCTCAAAACAAATGGCCTGCCCGAAGCACAATCCAGCATGAAAGGCGCACCACCAAACAGAAATACACAAAAATGGCTTGGTGCCATTCCCTTCACCCTTCGCCCTACTGCAGAAAGCGCGCTTGTGATTGGTTATGGAGGTGGATTGGCCGTACAAGGCATACCGCCATCGTTAATGGATATTGATGTTATTGAAATTGAACCTGAAGTTATCAATGCAAATAAAGCCATAGCATTCTTGCGGCAAAGTGACCCTTTAGATAATCCGAGAGTAAACATAATCATAAATGATGCCCGTGGCGCTTTAAATCTCTCATCAAAAACATACAGTGTCATTATATCTCAGCCTTCACATCCTTGGACCCCTGGTGCGTCTCATTTGTATTCGAAAGAATTTATCACTTTAGCGCGCAGCAAAATGAAACATGATGGTGTTTTTCTACAATGGATTAATGCATCATTCATAGATGAGACATTACTAAGATCTTTGGCGGCGACATTAGGAAGCCAGTTTGAACATTTACGTCTTTTTCAACCGGATCCGTTGGTATTATTTTTTGTTGCCTCAAATGCACCGTTCGATAATCATGAAATATTCATAAATCAAATTAATCAAAACGAAGACATTAAAAATCACTATAAACAAATAGGCATTAAGTCTGTAGAGGATTTAATCGCAGCCACTGCATTGGACGATGAGGCAATACGCGCTTTAAGTATTGGTGCAGCTTTGAACACAGATGATAATAATCTCATGGCAACAAAAAGCCGCGCACTTGCTGATGGACTTGATACTGTCTCATTGGAATCCTTATTAGCTCCTATTGATCCACTTTTAAACAAAAACGGTTCTTTGAGACCACATAAAAACGATTACGATATTGGATATTTGACGCGGCGCTTAATTGAAACAGGTTTTGAGAGTCGCGCGCTTGATTTTGCAAAATCACTCAACGAGCACAGTTCACGAGAGTTTGTCAGAGGCATAGGATTAAGACAAAAAGGGAGACTGGACTTAGCCGAAAAAGCATTTTGGCGAGCCTTCGAAACAGATACAAATAATCAGCAAATTATTTACGCCATTGTCCAGCCTTATTTAAGCGCTTTTGCTGGCGGACAAACACCAGAACACATAAATGCCATGATAAATCAGCTCGATACACCAGCAAGAGCCGTTTTCGACGGATGGCGTGCTGGTGCAAATGGAGAATGGAAAAAATTAAGTCAACTTGACACTATTTTAAATCAAACAATCGCTTCGGATTTCTGGTATCCAGAAGCAACCAAATTACGCATTGATTGGCGCATTCAACTTGCCTCACGCCAAAATCGTATTGACCTAGCAAAACAAGCATTAAAAATTTCAGATGATCTTTTAACGACCCATGTCACTGCAGATATTTATGCATTAAGAGCCGCTGCGGGATTAATAATCAATGATGTGCCTGTTTTTAGTGAATCTCTTAGAGCCATTACTCTCTTAGCCAAAGCGGATATTACCCGCTCAAAGTCTGAAGGTTTTAAACTTAGCAACGCAGATATTAAACTCGCCAAACGCAGACTTATCGGTATGGGCGCTCAAGGACAGAAAATCTATTCAGTCACTGGTGACAAACAAATTAAAAGTGTTTTGTCGATGGTTGATGAAGTTGTCGAAGAATTAAATTCATATGAGCAATGAGCAAATATATATAGCCTTAGCCAATTTACTTTATCATACCGGCCAGCAGGACATATTTCGCTTCGACATAATCATCAAGCCCCATAAATGACCCCTCGCGGCCCATGCCAGATTGCTTGATGCCGCCAAAGGGCGCCAGCTCTGTTGATAAAAGCCCGCTATTGACCGCCACCATGCCGGTTTCAATGTGCTTGGCAACCCGCATAATCCGCGCCATATCTTTTGCATAAAAATAAGCCGCCAGTCCGTACTCGCTATCATTGGCCATGGCCATCACATCGCTTTCTGTTTCAAACCGAAACACAGGCGCAATCGGGCCAAAGGTTTCCTCATGGGCGATTTTCATATTTTGCATCACATCTGCCAGCAAAGTCGGCTGGAAAAAGCTGCCGCCAAGCTCATGCCGCGCGCCGCCCGCCACAAGATGCGCGCCTTTGGCCAACGCATCTTCAATATGCGTTTCCACTTTCAGCAGCGCGGCTTCATCAATCAGCGGGCCTTGCGTCACGCCTGCTGCATCGCCTGGCCCCACCACCAATTGCGCCATCGCAGCCTGTAATTTTTCCACAAACACATCATAAACAGATGCTTGCACATAAATCCGATTGGCACAGACACAAGTCTGCCCACTATTACGGAACTTAGAGACCATCGCGCCTTCTACTGCCGCATCAATATCGGCATCATCAAACACAATGAAAGGTGCGTTGCCGCCCAGTTCCATTGACAGTTTTTTAACCGTATCCGCCGATTGCGCGAGCAAAACCCGCCCGATTTCTGTGGAGCCTGTAAAAGATAATTTACGCACAATGGGCGAGGCCGTCAGCGCGCCGCCAATTTCGGCAGCCTTGCCCGTCACGGTGCTGAACACGCCAGCTGGCACGCCGGCTTGTTCGGCAAGATAATTCAACGCTAAAGCAGTCAGCGGTGTTTGCGAGGCAGGTTTGACGATAATACTACAACCAACGGCCAGCGCAGGCGCGACTTTACGGGTAATCATCGCGGCAGGAAAATTCCATGGGGTGATGGCGGCGACCACACCAACGGGTTGCTTCATCACCATAATTTCGGCATCAGCGCGATGGCTCGGAATAAGCGTGCCATAAACCCGCTTGGCTTCTTCAGCAAACCACTCAACAAAAGATGCGGCATAAGCAATCTCGCCCTGCGCCTCAGCCAAAGGCTTGCCCTGCTCGCTGGTCATCAACAAGGCCAAATCATCATGATGCGCCAAAATTAAATCATGCCAGCGCCGCAATATCACCGCACGCTCTTTGCCAGTCAACGCCGCCCATGCCGGCTGTGCCGTCTTCGCGGCAACTATCGCTTTTTCAGTTTCCGCTGCCCCCATATTCGGCACATGCGCGAACGCCTCCCCCGTTGCCGGATTGGTCACCGCCAGCCTGTCGCCATTATCGGCATCACACCAGTTGCCATTTATATAAGCTTGCTGGCGC
The DNA here is from genome assembly GCA_965217015.1 of Parvibaculaceae bacterium. Lineage (GTDB taxonomy): Bacteria > Pseudomonadota > Alphaproteobacteria > RS24 > RS24 > JAYQKL01. The sequence goes on from OZ244224.1 coordinate 1,040,738, forward strand.
AACAGCTCTGGCGCTTGCAGGGTTAATTTTGTTTTCGTCATGAATTGTTTATCTCTCTATGTTTGGAAAAACCTTACCAGCCCGAACGCCAATATGTAAACCCACACGCAAAGGTACATAAAGCCAGACAAAGCTGGCGATATGAGATGATTTTATTGGGAGAAAATGGTGCCGGCACACGGACTTGAACCGCGGACCCTCTGATTACAAATTAGGGTGGGCTTTGTCTACAATAAGTTGAAGCTTGTTACTCAAGGTTGATAAAGGTCCGGAAAGCAGGGGACTGAGCAGCTTTTCATAAAAAAATAGTCGAACCAGGACGACCGAGGTTGATGCCTCGTGCGACCTATATGCGACCCAGTATTTTATGGAGACTGTAATGAAGCAAAAAATCACCAAACGGACCATTGAGCAGATTATGCCAGTGTCAAAGGAAACGCTTGTTTATGACACAGAGGTTAAGGGACTACACTTGAAGCTCTATCCTTCCGGCAAGGCCAGCTTTCACCTCTATTATCGCACGCCCGACAGAATTGAACGCCGACCGAAACTTGGGCAATACCCCGCTATGACACCCGAGCTGGCGCGCTCCGCAGCTTCTGAGATGCTTTTAACGATCATGAGCGGCAAAGATCCCAAATCACACAAAGAGCTAAGGAACCATGCCACCGTGAGCTCGGCAGTGGCGGCCTATATTTCCCGTCGTGAAGCAAGCGCCGTTAAGCCCAAAACTCTTGAGAACTATCAGTGGCTTTACCGCGCCTACATTCAGCCTGAGATTGGCAGCCAAAAGCTATCTAGCTGGCAAAGAGAAGACGTAGCACATTTTCACCGAAAGCTTCGGAATACTCCCACGACGGCTAATCAGGCCGTCCGCCTGCTTCGTAGCGCCATTCAAGAGGCAATCGATTTTGGTGACATTCCTCTTATGCAAAACCCCTGCGTCAGGATTAAGCCTTTTCCTACTCGAAAAATTGAGCGCTATTTAACTAAAGCAGAAACCGAACGACTGTTGGATGCATTGGAACATTTTGAAACGGCCCAAACCGCGCCTATAACAGCAATTGCAGCCATAAAGTTACTCTTCATAACCGGCTGTCGTAAGAATGAAATCCTCACTCTGAAATGGCAAAACATCTCATACGAAGAAAAATGCTTGCAACTGGAGGACAGCAAAACCGGGAGCAAACGCGTTCCAATGAGCGATCAAGCTATCTCCATCCTTAGGAGCCTAGAGAGCCATAAATGCTCTGACTATGTGATTGCCGGAAAACATCCCTCCAAGCCTCTACAGGGCCTCCAGAAGGTATGGGAACGCATTCGTGGCTATGCCGGGCTTGAAGATGTCCGCCTGCATGATTTGAGGCATAATTTTGCCAGCCAGCTTCTTTCCGCGGGCCATGAACTGGCTGTAATTGGACGCGTTCTCGGTCATAAAAGCATGGCATCCACTCATCGCTATGCCCATTTATCAGACCATTCGGTTCGCGCAGCATTAAGTGATTTCGACGAAATGACATCGAGGGTGAAAACCAATGAAAAAGTTTGAAGACCGGGACGACCGGTCGTCATAAGGCGTTTTAATTTGAGTATCGGATCATGAGAAGAAAGGAATCAATCATGTCTGATATTTTATTGACGGAAACCCAAGTAGCGGAACTTTTGCAAATCAAACCGGCCACTTTGAAACGTTGGCGTTGGTCGGGCATCGGACCAACCTTCTGCAAGATTGGCGGCAGCGTGAGGTATAAGCGTTCTGAACTTGAAAGGTTCATCGCCGATAGCACCCATGACGCACACATGGGCTCACACTGATGGGGCTCGCAATGCACAAAAGGAAACTTCGTTTCATGAACGGCGCTGACTTAAGACGAGGCGGCAAGCCGCCAAGCTATCTGATCAATCGTGCCATCCCCGAACGCGGCATCGCGCTTTTGGTCGCCCCGCCAAGCCATAAAAAATCCTTTGTTGCTATGACAATGGCCTGCTCGGTAGCAACTGGGACTGACTTCCTCGGGCGTAAGACCAAACAAGGCACGGTCCTTTATCTGGCCGGTGAGGGCAATCAGGCACTGCACAAACGAAAACTGGCATGGGAAAAGTTCTACGAGACCCCAATTGCAGAGAACAGTCTAGCCATATCCAACGGTCATGCCGTGCTGAATGCAGATGACGGCTTTCAGGAGGCTGTAGAGGCGATTGAACGATACGAGCTGGATTGTGGCAAAATCTCATTGCTTGTCGTTGATACGCTCAACAGGACGTTTGAAGGCGATGAAAACAACTCAACCCATGTAACCAAATATGTTGTTGCTCTGTCTCGGATAATCGAGCAATTCGGTTGCGCTGTTTTACTTGTTCACCACCCTGGCCATGATGAGAAGACCAAGACCCGTCCTCGCGGCTTTTCTGGGCTCAAGGCTGCAGTCGATATACAAATGGCCATAGAAAAAGGGCATACAGACACCCCGACGCTTCTCATGGGCGTAAAGCCACCGAAAGACGATGAGCCCGCTCCGGACATTCATTTGAAGACGGAGACCATTCTGCTTGATGAAGAACTGGGTCACGATGAGCAAGGGCATCCAATATCATCCTTAGTTATCGTAGAAAACGATGATTTGCCTGCCTTCTCGCCTAAGGTAAGAAGCAAAACAATGTCCAAACGCAACCTTTTGAAAGAGCACATCCTCGCTATGGACTTTGCTGAACCCATAAAGCGCGAAGCAATTATTGATGATTGCCTCAAGCTGGGCATTACAGATGTACACGAGACCATCATGCGTGCGGTTGATGCGCTTATAAATGACGGGTTTATGATTAGAACCAACTACGGACACTACGACATCGTGAGAACTTAGACAGTTGGACAGACACCCCACCCCCTTTAAGGGGGGTGGGGTGTGGAACTGTCATACTCAAAACATTTTGGATAAGCTCACTACGCGGTAAAAAGATACCGCAATCAAGTGGTTGCTCAACCACATCAATGTGTTAGTCGGAATTGTGTGATGACCCGCGGCCCCTTTGAGGGGGCCGCGGCGTCAAAAATAAAGTTGGAGGTCAAGTCCAGAACTTTTTATGTAATATCAAGGGTGTAACGGCAGTCTATCTTGCGGAAGTTCTCACAGCCCCAAAAAGAGCCGCTTCCATCGCGACGACTGTGTTGGATCATTTTGCCACCGCATTCCTCACATTGCGGAGCTTTCCCGTTAGACGACGTCTTAACATCCTTAGCCGAAGTGTTTTTATATGCGCGGCTTCCCGAGCTGGAGCTGTAAAATATCGCCTTGCAGTCAATGCATTCGAAACGCCTGTCGATGCTCTTTTGATAGTAAGCCGTTAAACTCCCGCATTTGGAACATGTTGGGTTGTCCTTTCGCACCAAGTCTGACGGAACCTCGATTGATCTTTCGCCATGAGGAGAAGATTTCCTTGCTATATTCACAGCGAGCACCGGCGAATAGTGCCTTAACATGAGCTCAGAATTCTGATTGGAAAACGACAGTGGATTTAATGACCCATGAAGTACAATTCGTCCATCGAAAATTGCGAGCTTCTCGTGGATGTTAGCCCTCATATCAACAATAAAGCCAATCTCTTCCAATTGCTGGATTGCCTCTTTCGCTTGTTCCGGTCCTATTGAACCATTCTGCCCCTTAAGAGGTGGCGGGACTACGGCCTTTAATATGACGCCTCTTTTGGCCGCGTTCTCGAAGGCAGGTCGCAACTCTGTCACCCTTCTAGGAGTTATGAAAGCGGAGTGAATAAGGATGAGGTCTGTGGCTTCCTCAATATGCAAGAGGAAGACGTTATCGAATTCGTCGGCCGTAATCGAGCAATTGTCTAAAGCTTCTTCCCGAGCTGTGACTTCGGCCTCTCGCTTGTTCAGCTGGGCTTGTTTTTCTTTGATGAGAATAGTTAGCTGATTAGTCTCCCTTATCCGTTTACCTATGGCTATCTCTAGCCGCGCCACCTCATCACGTCGCTCTGCAAGGTCTTCAGTGGCTTCCTTTTGTATTTTGCCCAGGTCGGCTTGAAGCTTCCTGAGGCTGGCGTTCTTTGCGTGGAACTCGGCTTTAATTTGTTTTAGCTCCTCATTACGCTTCAAAAGATCCGCTCGAACGTCTTTTCCAATTTGTCTCATTGGTATCAGCTCTTCAGCGGCAATAACTGTTCCATCGGATTCGCCAGCAGCCAGTAGTGTTCTCAGGAACGCTTTCGCTGGTAGCTTCTGATCCAGGAGCTTGAGGTTGGCAATTATAATCATGCGCTCTTTTGCCCTGCTGGAGGCTACTGTCATTAGCTGGGCATTTGCCGGGTGATCCTGGGAAATATGCATTCCCGTAGACCTAAAGCTTCCTAAGCCTTCAACGGTGTCGAGAATAATGGTGTCTTTTTCGTCGCCTTGGAAAACGTGGATAGTGCCGGCTGCAACGTTTCCTGCAACCCCATCAGATTTAATCATTGCCTTTACGAGATTTGATTGAGACCTGAATGGCGTGCAGTAACCAACTGAACCGAACGCTTCATCAGACGCGAAAGTCTTTAAAAGCTTCGTAGCTATCACAGCGTGAATAGTGTTCGATCTAGACCCGGTTACGTCTAAATCAGCGAATGGCTGCAATTCACTTGTATCAATAATTACAATGGATCTTTCCATGCCCTCTGGCGCTGGGAGGGCCTCTCGAGAAATGCCTGGAGCAGTCCTTAATTGGGAATTATAGGCAAAATCTGAGACATGCTTGCAGAGGCCGTCGGGCATTCGATACTGCCAATTAAGCATCCCCGCATTGGGTATCTCCACGCCTTCGAATAAAGAACGGCCCACACCTGAGGTAATGAAAACATTTCGGCCTATTGTTCTATCAATCGTCTCGTTGTTGCTATTGATGATTGGTGGCAACTGACGGAAATCCCCTGAAACAACTACTCTTTTCTTGGCTTGAGAGGATGCAAAGTGAACTGCTGGAAGAATTGCCATTGATGCTTCGTCAACAATAAGGTTGTCGTATTTACCCACTTGCGAGGGGGTTAAGAAGACCTTTGTAAGGGTTGACCCAATAACAAGGGCCTCAGACACAATTTCACTCTTTAGATTTTCCAGCTTCTTTGTGATTTCGCTAAGTTCCGACTGCGTTTTCTTGATCCGGGTGTTTGCCTCTTTTCTTTCGGAGGCCACAGATTGGCGTGTTTTACCCTTTGCTGCCGCCTCTGCCTTTGCTACAAGCGCCTTTGATTTATCGCACATGTCCTTTTGTTCTGCATGGTTGGCTTTAGCCGCTTCCATTTCCAACTTAAGACCTTCACTTATTGACTCGGTAATATCTAATTCATTGACCAACTGCTCGCTTGTTTTACCGAAAAACTCTTTGAAAAGACCGCGGGAACCTACTTGTCTCATTTCCTGACGCAGTTTTTTTTGTTTGGAGAGGTTTTGTCTGTGTAGTTGATCCGCCCTATCAAGAGCTCTCTTCGCTTTGTCTAAGTTACTTTGACGATACCCAGCTTCCTTTTTCAATTTCTCTAGGTCGTCAATAAAGCCAAGTAGTTCTTCTAGCACCTCTAACAAGTCTTTGTCTTGGTTAAGCTCTTTCCTCAACTTGCTTGCCTCACTCTCCAAGACTTGCCCTTTGTCTTGAAGTATAAAGTCCAAGTTTATGAAACGACCGAATTCGTTTTCGAGCTCCTCATGGTGAATGGTTCCAAGACGAATAATTCTTCCCTCTTCCAAGTCCTTAGTTCTGCCATTGGCAACTAGGGCTCGGCATAGTTTCAAAAGAACTTGGTCTACTGCCTGATTAGTGTTCGAGACAATTGCAGAACGTTCTTCCCCCTCGTAAAAGCCTGCAATCAGAGCGCCAAGGCATTTAGTTTTTCCCGTTCCGGGAGGGCCCCAAAGATATGAAATGTCATAATTGAGAGCTTTATTAAGAAAACTATGCTGCTCTGAGTTTAGATCGCCGGGATTAATTTCGATGCTATGTTTAAGCTTCTTCGGGTCGTTAACAATAACTCGATCGGCAAACTTGAAGTCTGCCTCGACCTTCTTTACGGACTGGTGGCGTACCGTGTCTGTTTCCACCTCGTATCTAGCCAATAAAGCTTCATAGAATGAGGCATCATCTTGCTGAAGCTCACACTCTTCAATTGCTTCGCCTACGTTTTTGTCTAGTGAAAGAAGAACAAAACGCGGAACTGCAGTAGAGACGCTTACAATCGATCCAATTATCATTTGCTCTTCGATAAACACCTCTAATCTCGCCCCCTCAAAAAAGGTTTCGTCTTCGTCCAAGGCAAACCTGTAGATGTTTTCATGGAAATCGATTAAGTGGCCGTCGATTAGTTTGATGCGAGTTTTAAAGCGCCTTTTAGCACGAATGTCAGAGATCATATGTTTTAGGCAAACCATAAATGCTTCCGCATTGGTACCAGCTTCAGAGAAGCCCTCAACAGGATCATCTTTCAAAGGGGGTGTCCAAGCTTGTGGTAGGTTCCCCAGTCTTTCTGATGGGGGTCTTACAATTGGCATTCGCTTATTATACTCACCCTCCGTCATAGAAAACCACCTTAGCTAATTCCTCTTCTATCAACGCATTTTTCTTTTCGCACTCAGCTTTGGCTAACTCCTTAATGTCGTGAACCAACAGCTTTTGATGTTCGGCGTCATCGGTATCGCCAGCAAAAATTACCCCTCGCGCCATTATGGTAAATATGTAGTGGAGACGTTCTTCTGTTGCTGGCGCACCAGTTTCGTCCATTTCATGCACAAGTGTACTTACATCAAGATCTTCATAATAGAAGCTTATCAATATAGACATTCGCGCGGGCTCAGGTAGGTCAATGCCTCCCACAACCGGGTATCCATGAACGGCCAAAGCAGTGGTTCCTAGAAAAGTGTTTGACGATGTCCAATTAAACAGATCTTCATCGGTGAGTGTTTTCAATCGGCTCATGTTTCTGGCCATGCTTTTGGCTTTTGCCCCTTTTGCATTGGGTCAAAAAAACGTTCTTTAAGAAATGCCAGATCTTTTTCCCAACACTCAATTGCGTAATCTAATGAAGGGTTTTCCTTCCTTTTGTTCAGCTTACATATCACGGCAATAATATTAGCCATTTTTAGCAACCTTTCCATTGAACAAGGTTCACCTAGCTCGTCGGGGAAAATCTCGTGGAGCTTTGGATGAAGCTTGTTCTCAAAGAAATTAGTAAGAACATCTCGCCTATTATTTTGGCTCAATCCATCAGTATGCCCTACTTTATAACCAACCATTCCTAATGGGCTTATCTCACGGAGTTCCGGAATCGAATTTAATGCTCGCCCGTTGGAGTCAATTGGATAAATGAGTGTGGTAGGCCAGTGGCCTTTTAAAAACTCTTGAAGCCGCCTGCGCGCGTCACCCGCCTTACGTTTAGGCAATTTTCTTGAGTCACTGATACGCTCCGCGGCATCAACAAGCTCAACTAACCTAGTCTTATCAAGGCTTTTCTTGCTAACTAAAGCGGATAAATGCTCTCTCATTTCCCCAAATGATTTTGCATCAATTGCCATCTGCAATATCTCATTACCGCTTTTTCCAAGATATTTATTCATAAAGCTGCCTAAATAGTTAAGTTATCTGATTATCCTTAAAGCCAAGCACGTTTGAGTTCTCAAGAAGAACACGCTGTTTGTCTTTTTGGATACCGGATGGAACCTCGGCGTCAATTTCAACGGTAATTTCAATTTTCGCACCATCTATCAGGGCGATCTGCTCCACGATATTTTCAACAATTTTGCCGAAATCCCTCGAAGGTCGCTCAGGCGATATCTCAACTATGCCTCTGTATCTTTTTGGAAGGCCACCGACCACTTCACTAATATTGGAGGCTTCATCATCTCCCTCGCCTTTATTGGTGACGTCATCAACATCTGGTTTGTCGGCAATCTCTGGCATTGTGGGCCGAAATTTCTCAGCAATATCTGATCTGACTATTACGCTGTCTGAGTTGATGGAAACGGGCATGTTCATTCCGTTTTCAATGGTTAGGCCAGAAAACTCTTCAGTATTTGCATCATACGCCTCTGCATAAGCAAACTCACCCGGTACTGTTTGCGATATGGCTGCTGAGACTGTCTTCTTCAGAATTGCAGTATCAATTAGCCTAGGCATGTAAACAAAACGAGAGTGGTAATCAGATAGGTCAGAGAGCCGCAGGATGCCATTAGTAGATGGCCAAATATCACGCTCTAAAACCCGATTTAGACTTTTTGGACCAAGCTCCGAATAAATCACCTGATCAGTCTCGAGCTTGCGTATAATTTTCGCGAACACTTGATCCGTCGCCTGTAATTTACTCGATGAGAATTCAACGTCATCTTGGGGCGTTCTGAGGATTGGATATATTACCTGTGACCAGGCTTCGCGCATCCTGACATCAACAGTCGAGACGGCATTACTCATCTGCTCCCTTGCGCGAGCCGCATCACTTTGTGTGAGGTTTAATCGGTCAGTCTCCTTAACAATTTGCTCCCAAGCCATCTCGCGACGCATCTCTTCACGGACGCCATCGATTGCTCGACTATCCGCTGCCAGAAAAACTAGCGTATTTCGATAAACGCGTTGTGTAGAACCCCGATACGTAAGGATATTCTTTGCCTCAGATATCCCTTCGCTATTCGGTCGACTATTTTGATGATGGTTTTTGACACCTAAAACCACCAACCGAAGGTTTCCGGCATCGTCGGGCACATCAGAAGAAGTCCCAGGGGAACAATGAACAGCGTCGAAACCTGATCTGTCGCCCACGCTGGTTATATATTTTTTTAAACGATCATCAATTGCTGCATCAACAAGCGCTTCTTCAAATTGCTCGGCTTTTTCAGAAGCAATCTTGTTCAAACTTGGAGCTGTCGAGTACCAGTGACGTCCCAATTCAGAATGCATAAAGGTTGAACGGTTCTGCAAACGTCGTAACGCGTCGCCGAATAAATTGGGTCTTTCGCCCGGTTGAACAATACCCAGATAAATCTGCTTATCTTCCATTCCCGAACCGCTTGTGGAAGACAAAGGCGCTGTCCCCAAAAATAGGGATCGAGCAACCCGTCGTGAAGCATGCACTGCACCTAAATTTGGTTGGCTATTATCCACCTGATAGGGAATAGATTGCTCACCGTCAATATCGGCAGCTAAAATTGCCGACCACTCGCTCCCTAAATATTTTGTCAGCTCAGGCTGCACTCGGGGTGATACCAGGTTCACATTACTTGGCATGATCAAAACCGATTTATCACTAGACGCCCAGAGCTCATGAACAACCTGCGCCATCAGCCTCAAGATACCTCGCGTTCTCTGGAAATTCTCAATCGAACTCCAAGTCTGATAAAGTTGATCAAACAATTCAGGATGAATTGGGTAAGACTTTGCCATTTTGCGTTCATAGTCGCTGGAACTTGCGACTTGTGGGAAGCTATCTTGCGTTTCCCGGTACAACTTCATGAATTGTTTGACCGTATTATCTTTATGGTGACCAAGCGAGCCGTCGATTTCCTGGAATAGACGCCGACGGACGATTTCATAGCTTTCTTCCTGAGAGGCAGGCAGCCACGGACTTTCAACGCGGCTAAAGGTCTGCTTAAGACGCGTCAGAGCCTCTTGGCCACCTGAGCCCCCCACTTCGATTTGGGAGGCAGGTAAGGAAGCAACCAATAAGGCCCCCTCCACAGGCTTAACAGCCTCAGTAAGGGACTGCACAAAGCTCAAATTGGCATCAAAGCTGCCGGATGGAAGGCCGTCGACGCCATAAATATTGCGCAGATAGGCCACCCACTCATCAATGAGAATGAGACATGGGCTGTATGAGGTAAAAAGCTTCTCGAGAAGCTCACTGCCAGGGGCCACGCCCGACTTGTCCTGCTCAGCGACCATATCAAAAGCTTCTTTGCCGCCAAGCTGCCACGCCAAGTCGCCCCATGTTGTACGAATTTCTGTTCCATCCTCAGCGGTTTTAATATCTTGCGGCCCCCGAGATGTCCCAACCAGAACCGCTCGATTTACCTGCTTCGGCACTTCTAGACTAGCCTCACCAAGCAATTGGTCGAGACCTAAAAGTTCATCCGCTGACGTGCCGCCAACCATGTGATACAGTGCAAGGAGAGAGTGGGTTTTGCCACCACCAAAGTTGGTTTGTAGTTCGACGACCGGCTCACCACCAGCGCCTGATATGCGGCGCGCCGCATTCAGCAAAAGGTTTTGCAAACCGCCTGTCAAATAGGTACGCGAGAAAAAAGCCTTGGGATCAGAGTATTCGGCAGGTGCAGTTCCGTTATGAACCTTGGCCAGATCAGCAGCAAATTCAGCCTGATTAAAATCACCAGACGCCACATCATTATGTGGTGCAATAATTTCACGCCATGGTCGCAGCCCTGCAACCGTCTCCAATTCCATATCCGCCTGTTTTGTTTTCCGGCGCTCGGCCGACCGCCGCATCTCTTCAAACTTCACCCGAAGAACTGCATTTCTGAGATTGGTTAGTTTATCGGATACCTCTCCGGCACTAATGGAGTCCATAAGTCGGCGCATCGTATCTAAAGCGCGCTCTGCATCATCATAAGAAAACGGCTCGTTATGCGCCCATTTATTGCGTACCTCGACAAGCTCATTGACCATGGCGCGATCTGTGCGTCCGAGCACCTCGCGGAAAGCATCATTCCAAAATATATCCATGACCCTGAATAAGGCCTGCTGGTCCCAATGAATGTTGCCGCCTTTAACCGACAGGCCCCGAATTCTATCAGTGACCTGCGCCTGCCAATGGCCTGTAAGACTGGCTGATAAACGTGTTTCAACCCATGGTGACAAGGCATCCGGTATCAGCTCCAAGCCATCTGATACGAATTGACGTGCTGTTTTAGCCATTATTTTTCTCCCCTCAAATCAATCCCATCTGCCGGTCACCGGCAAAGTCTTCATCGGTCAATGATGCGGCTATCGCTGAAATATCGCTCCATGCTGCGATCAGACCGTTATAAGCCGTACCCTCTTTGGAATCATTGCGCTTCGTTGTGGCGATATCATAGAGATTATACGCCAGCTCTTTGGCGGATTCCGCCTTTTCCGGCCCCATCAGCTTCATGAGTTTTGCCGCTTCCGTATCACCCTCTTCTTGCTGAATGCGTATGAGGTGCTGGCAGCATTCCCATATGGTGAGGTGTGTGTCGGTTCGCGGGTCCCAGCCTTCATCCATTTCGTTGCGTGGCAGCAGGCGGAATTTGCCGCCTGAGGACTCGGCGACTTCGGCATGAACCAAGCTTTCGACCGCTATGCCTTTGGCATTAGCGATATTATTGGCAGTGCCAAAATCACTCTGAGAAAACCCGTGCTGCTCGAACCATGTCAGCGCAAAAGATGTATCGGCATCAAAATCGCCATCGCTATCGCCAAGTTCGGCATTAATAAGTTGCAGCGCGGTTTTGACGCTCATGGGCGTATCATCGCTTTCCAGCACAGAGGTATAGCGGCTGAAAATACCAATACCGGGGCCGATAGAACTTTGCGGGATATCAGCCGGCGCGATATTGGCGGCTTTCAGTTTTTCAATCGCCGCCGGCAATTCGCGTTTGAGCTCACGGATAAACTCGGCGCGGGTAATGCTCGGCGCAGCCTGACCGCGTTGTCGGCAGACGAGCACAACGGAATTGGCCAGTGCATTTGTTCCTGAGGCTACCATGCGATTTGCCATTTCCGTCCGCATAGGCCATGTGCCAACAACAGCATAGCCTGCCTCAATTACGGCTTGCAGGAAAGTCGCCCAGCCAGTGGAGCTAATGCCCTCTTGTTCAACTTCCGATTGTTTAAAGGCGTAATAAATAGTGGCCGGAATATCCTTATGGCTCTGTTCAGCCATATTTTTAATCGCTTTGCCCATGCCGGTAAGAAAGAAATCTTCAGCTTCCTCTTTGCCGCCATGTCGATAAGGCGTCGCCACCAATTCTTCCGTTTTTGGCGTCGCCATAACGCCGAAAAGGTCTGGATAAACATCTTTCAACGCGGGCTTCATCCAGCAGAAAAAGAAATCTGATAGGTCAGCATAACCAATATTGTCATAATAGGGTGGGTCTGTGGAGATGACTGTATTGGAAGGGTATCGAACTGTCTGGGCATCATGATTTATCAGGGTTCCTTTCACTAAAGCCGGCATTTGGGCTACTGCTTTCCAAACCCAGTTAACCATAGCCATCCAGTTTCCCGAGGAACTTGAAAAGGGGTTTGCTTCCGCATAGTCCCAGACCATTGGTATAGCTTGTCGTCCAAAGGTATTCCGCATTTTTTCGCCTGGACTATGCCATGAGCATATCGACGACCAGTAGTCCGAGCATTTGCTTGTTGAGAAACCAATGAATATGCCTATGGCATCAGCGTAAGCCTTTGCGCCGATGCCGCCATCACGCAGTGGGGTTTGGTCATTGGACAGACCCGCGGCCAATGCATCTTTCTCAATCTGCCCACGCGCTTCATGCACCAGCTCACTAAATGTATTCAGCGCCACTAATTGCCGATCAGTGAAAAGATCGCCATAGGTTCCTAACCCATACGGGGGCGTCCAAAACGCCCGTTTGTCTCCTGATAGCGGGGTATCCGGTTTTGTTTGTGGCTTTTGTGACGAAGCTATTTGCGTATGTTCATCAATAGGGCTGAGATATACACGACCCCGCTTTCCCTCGGCAACAATCGCAATTAATGTCGATTTCATTCGACCTTCGCATCCAGATCTTTTTACATATTCAGGCTCAATCGCGGCCCCGCTAAGAAGGCAGACAAAATTTGCACCTCGCCCAGATTTGGTTCCGGTTTTTGCCACCTCCATTTGTTCTTTTGAGCCACCCTCGCGAATTTCATATCTTATCGTTTTGGTTGCGCGGTCAACAATTGGTTCAATCCACACTTCTTTGCCTTTTTTTGTGCTGAGTGCAAAGCTAGATGCAATCGGCACATCAACACCATCAAAGGCCGGGTCAGGGCTCGGCACAGTGCGTGCCCAAATCCAGGCAATGACTTTGGCTTTTCCACCACCATGCTGCGCGGGAAGGTCGACTTGCGGATAAAGATGGCCGATCCGCTCAAAGGCTTTTTCGCGCATCCATTCGCCATAATATTTTACGTCCGACGCCAAACCCTCGGCATTGCGGTAGCTCATGCGCTTTTCAATATCCGGATTGACCGGTGACTGGTCTTTGAAAAGCGGCGGGATCTCAATCATCGCCTTGCCAATCATCACCGCCACCGGGTTTAAATCACTGCCATAAGCCGGCAGCCCCAGGCGTTGTGCCTCAAGCGGTATCGACCCGCCGCCGGAAAACGGGTCATAGACCGGCGGCATTTCGCCATTATTGCTGGCTAAAATTTCTGCCCGTGCGCGACCAAGCACTTCTTCATTGGTGCTGTTTTCCCACAAGACCAATTCTTCAATAATCCGAAACAGCCGCTCGCGTTCTTCCTGCTGGGCTTCTTCAGTCGGGAACTTGTCCGGATGGGCTGAGGGGTCATCGACTAATTGGGCAAATAAAACAGCGCGACACGCCGCCAGCGGTCGCCGCGCCCAATAAAGGTGCAAAGTCGATGGATGGCCATGACGAATGGATTTTTCGTGCGCTGAGGCAGCACTGATTGCCGCCAATGGCAATGCCACTTCAATCAGTTTTTTCTTCCTATTTTGACCAGTTGGTGTTGGGGTCATGCGGGTTCCTCTGCTCGCGCCAATAAATCACGCAAATTAAAATTCACAGAAACACCATCACTCCCGGGCTCTACATCAAGAAAAGGGCGACGTATATATTTCGGCTGGTGGGCGAAGCCATTATCAACTTCGACCACGGCCAGAATAAATTTATCCGGCTGATTCTTCGAGGAAATGATTTCATTTTTTGTTACTGTGACAGTCTCAGCCCCGGCCGTCCGACCCTTGACCTCAATAAAGCGCAGGCTGCGGGCCTGTGGGTCGAAGCTTTCAATGTCATAGCCGCACTTATCAGCCGAGACATCCCGCGGTTCATTACCCAAAGCACGCTCTGCCGCCATTACCGCGTCCATGCCTGCTTTTTCAACAGCAGCGCGATTATCCGGATTTTCTTCAAAGGCACCCGGCGTGCCAGCCGATTGTTTCATGTCCAGCAAACCCTGCGGCACGATCAGCAAGCCACCCTTAACGACAGGTGTCGAGGCTGCAATGGCGCGTTCGCGCGCCAGCTCATCAAGACGGCGCTTAAGACGATCAGCCAAGTCCTCCGCGCGCCGCTCGGCATTCTGCCAATTCACGCGCGTCTTTTTGCCAGTCTTTTCTTCTTCCTTCAATTGCGCAGAGCGATTGTCCCAATAGCGAATCTCCTGCTTCAGACGCTGCTCGACCTCGGTCTGCACCTTCTCAATTTCTGGCAGACGACGTTCTTTTACTTCTCCCAGATGCGATTGCGCCAGATTCACAATAGCAAACTCTTTGATCTTGTCTTCAATGCTGCCTTGTAGCCAGCTCTCAGACATTTCAGCCGAGACCAGAGTCAATTCCGCTTGTGTCGCCGGACGTAGGTTCAAATGCGGTGCTATGCCGCCATTGGATACTGTGCCATTTTTCGCGAGGCGCGCGAATTGTAGGCGCTGAGAAACCACTTGCTGAGCGCCTGAGCTCGTTTTCCGCCCATCTTGAATGGCGTGCTCAACCAAAAATAAGGCATCAAGTTCGGTCGCAACATCAGAAGGGTCGACCATGACCGCACCCTGCTTCATCAAATGGCTGAATTCTTCATGAATAAGGTCAATGACACTATCCAGCAAAGGATGCCCCGGGAAGACAAACTCGGCCACTGGCTGCTGATTGATAAGCTTTTTATCGAAGCAAATCCGCTCATAAGCCTTTTGAACCGGCGAACCTCTGCCTATCTGGCGGTCCCGCTCCATGACGCGCACAGGAACACGCTTTATCTCAAAACGACCCGGTTCTTGTTGCTTCAGCTTGCCGCCAAGGCGCTCGAAGGCTTCAATAAAAAAACCTTGAATATGATGGGGCTGCAAACGTTGAGCATCGGCGCGCTCCATTTCCATTCGCACATTTTCGACTTGCTCCGCTGGCATCATGTCATTGGTCAGCTTCCGCTTAGACATGATTTCTTTGATGTGATCTATGTCGATTGCACCATCAACCTTTTCATCTAACCTTGCACGGACATCGTCACGGTCGCCATATTGAATGGCCTCCCACAAAAGGTCTTTGAGAGAATTGCCTTCAAACAAATCTCCCAACACATCGAATACTTGTCCATGTAAAGCCGCTCGTGCCGACTCCATTTTTTCAAGGAGACGGCCATAGACCTCGCCCTCTCGGGTCTCTGCCGCCACAAGATTCCAAAGGTGACAGACCTCGGTCTGGCCAATTCGGTGTATTCGTCCAAAACGCTGTTCAATCTTATTTGGGTTCCATGGGAGGTCATAGTTCACCATGAGATGGCCGCGCTGGAGATTGACGCCCTCACCTGCTGCATCATTGGCAACGAGTACAAGCAGATCTTTATCTTGCATGAACCGCTGCACGATATTGCGGCGGCTTTCCCTCAAAACACCACCGTGAATACAATCGACTGCTTCAGGCCTCCCAAGACGAGTCCTGATTTTTTCAACTAAATACTCAAGCGTATCCTTAGCCTCGGTGAAAATGATGAGCTTCCGACGCGCACCATCGCTATCCGTCATTAGATCATCATCAAGGATTTTATTGAGCTGCTGCCACTTGGTGTCATTGCCACTTCTCAAAACCCGAAAAGCAAGTGCTTCCAGTCCCATCAAAGTCTCGATTTCTTTTTCCAACTCTTCGATGGTAGCTGCAGATGTTACGCCCGTAGAAATGGCCTCTTCTAAGTCCTCGAGGTCGTCTTGGCTGAGCTCATCAATGTCATCAACCCATTTTGCATCGATGTTCCCAGAGACAGATTTTCCCCTGGAAACAAGCCGTGCTTCTGCCAGTTCATTCTCAAGCCGTTCTTTTCTTCGCTTTAACGACGCATGAATAGCAGCTGGCGAAGATGCTAGTCGACGCTGCAAGATTTGGAGAGCAAAGCCAACATTCAAGCGTTTTTGATTGTCCTCGTCCGCGAACCTCAAGACACGGTTCATCTCAGTGCGAACATATTCTGTAACCGCCGCGTAAAGCGATGCCTCTTCATCTGAAAGTTGATACTTTACAGTGTAGGCACGTCGTTCCGGGAACAATGGTGTGCCGTCAAACTTTAACAATTCTTCCTTTGTTAAGCGGCGCATCATGTCCGCAGTATCAGCAAAATGTACACCTTCTCTGTAGCGCCCCTCAAATCGGTCACCATCTAGCAATGCCATGAACAGCTGAAAGTCTTCGTCTTTTCCGTTGTGGGGTGTCGCAGACATTAGAAGAAAATGCCGACATATTTGACCTAGTTTCTGACCAAGCTGATAGCGCTTCGTATAGGTTACTTCTCCACCGAACACACTGGCCGACATCCGGTGCGCCTCATCACAGATAACAACGTCCCATTCGTTCGACCGAACCAGTTTCTCCTGAAGCTCTTCATTGCGAGCCAACACATCCAGGCGAGCGATCAGAAAATTCCGGTCATTAAACGGATTGCCCGAACGGGAACCTTCAATCATGTCACGAGTGAGAATATCAAACTCAAGACTGAACTTTTCACCCAATTCATCTTGCCACTGCTCCACCAAACTGCCGGGAGCGACGACAAGGCAGCGTTCCATATCACCACGAGCCAGCAGCTCTTTTATGAGCAGTCCAGCCATAATAGTTTTTCCAGCGCCAGGATCGTCGGCGAGCAGGAAGCGAAGCGGCTGCCGCGAAAGCATTTCGCCATAAACTGCTGTTATCTGGTGCGGCAACGGGTCGACCAAGCTGGTGTGAATAGCTAGGTAGGGGTCAAAATGGTGTGCTAACCTGATCCGGTTCGCCTCAGTAACAAGCCTTAAATCATCGCCTTTGGCATCAAACGTCCAAAATTGCCCGTCGCTGATGAGTTCCATTGATGCACAATCATCCTGAAACACCACACGATCCGAGACCGTGCCGTTAGTATCCTCAAATACGACTTTTACAGCCTGCTCGCCAAACCATTCCGCACTAATCACAGTGCAGATCAAGTCATTTGAAAGCCCTCGAAGCTTGCTACCACTTTTGATGTCTTTGAGTGCAATCACAATAATTTGGTCCTTAATATTGTTGTTAGCTCAATTCCAGCATTCAACTTAACCCCGAAAAAAGATTTATTTCAAGAAAATCATAGAGATAGAAACTAAAATATGTTGATTATGGCTGCAACTTTTCTAGATCGCCGAGGAAGCTAATTACCCTCAGGAGGTATTTTCAACGCGAACAAACTATCGGGCACGCTACCCCCCCCGGGGGGTGCATCTTGAAGTTAACGGAAAGCTGCAGATTGTGTTCGCAGCAGTTTTGTCTTAGATTCGTGACTGAAAGGCTGTGAAACCGACGGTTTTGCGACCCATATGCGACCTGAGTTCAGGTGGAATAAAGCGCACCAAACGTCTGACTTATTTTATATAATGTTTATAGGAGGTTAGTGGTGCCGGCACACGGACTTGAACCGCGGACCCTCTGATTACAAATCAGATGCTCTACCAACTGAGCTATACCGGCCAGGGCTGTGGTGCAGACCGCACTCACAAACATTGGTCTTATACCCATGTTAGAAAATAAAAACCAGTGATTTTTCACGCCAAGCTGATTTTTTTTTAACATTTTTCAACGCCCTGAAAACATGCCCATCAGGCTTTTAATGTTGCATTTTACAAGGGCTTAAAGTTAAAGCATCTTGAAGAAAAGGCCAAAAATGGCTATCACTGGCTGCATGCAACATTCAGTGCCTACCCCACCGCCAGGCACGCCCATTGTCGTGGCGGCTTTATATAAATTTGTCGCGCTGCCAGATTTTGAAACCCGACAGGCGCATCTCAAACGCGTGTGCCTGCGCGCGGGTGTGAAGGGCACGCTTTTGCTGGCGCATGAGGGCATAAACGGCACAGTGGCTGGCACCCATAATGCGATAAGCGCGCTACTGGATTATTTGCGCCAGCAAGCGCCATTTTCTGATGTAGAGGTTAAATATTCCTTTGCGGCGGAAATGCCTTTTCATCGACTTAAAGTGCGGCTTAAAAAAGAAATTGTGACCCTTGGCCAGCCCGCGATTGACCCGACCAATACGGTTGGCACCTATGTCGCCCCCCAAGATTGGAACGCGCTGATTGAGGACCCAGACACGCTGGTGATTGACACCCGCAATGATTATGAGGTGGCGATCGGCACATTTGAAAATGCCATCAACCCTGAAACCAAAAGTTTCCGCGAATTTGCCGATTATGTTGAGCATCAGCTCAAGCCGCTTGTGGCCGAGACCAAACCCGCCAAAATTGCGATGTTTTGCACAGGCGGTATTCGCTGCGAGAAATCCACCAGCTATTTGCTTGAGCAAGGTTTTGAAAATGTGTTTCATCTCAAGGGCGGCATCTTAAAATATTTGGAAGAAATGCCTGAAGAAGATAGCAAATGGCAAGGCGATTGCTTTGTTTTTGACAATCGCGTTTCAGTTGGTGCAGGGCTCAAGCAAGGCGATTATGATATGTGCCACGCCTGCCGCATGCCCATCACCCAAGCCGACATGCAAGATGAAAAATACCAAGCTGGTGTGAGCTGCCCCAAATGCTATGGCCAGCATAGCCCAACTCAATTGAAAAGATTTCAAGACCGGCAAAAACAAATGGAACTTGCCAAGGCACGCGGCACCACGCATATTGGCCAATCAGATGAAGTCAATGAGACATGAGCAGCGGACCAAGTATTCCTATATTTTATAGCTTTCGGCGTTGCCCTTATGCGATGCGGGCAAGGCTGGCGTTGGCCAGCGCGGGGCTACAGGTTGAATTGCGCGAGATTATCTTGCGCGACAAGCCTGCCCATATGCTGCACCTCTCCCCCAAAGGCACAGTGCCTGTTTTGTGGCTGACAAATGGGCAAGTGATTGACGAGAGTTTAGATGTGATGCAATGGGCGCTGGAAATATCAGACCCTGAGGGCTTATTGGATATGCCTGCTGATACGGGCGCACGCGCACAAAAGCTCATTGCTGATAATGACGGGCCGTTCAAGCACCATTTGGACCGCTACAAATACGCTAATCGTTATGAAGATGCTGACGCGCTTGAGCATCGGCAAGCGTGTGGGGCGTATATTGAGAAATTAAATATGCAATTGGATAATAAGGCTTGGCTGTTTGGCGCCAGCCCTAAATTTGCTGATTTTGCTATTCTGCCATTTATCCGACAGTTTCGAATTGCCGATAGCGCATGGTTTGATGGGCAGACGCAATGGTCAAATGTCCAAAACTGGCTGCAAAATTTTTTGCAATCGCAAAGGCTAGCCGATGCGATGGTGAAATATGATTTATGGGCTGACGGTGCTGCACCGATATATTTCCCGCCCTCAGCCGATTAAAATTAAAGATTATTTTCAGCTCGATAGGCGTTCAAGTCAGGTTTTTCATAACCCATTTTTGCCAGCACCTCATGCTCGCCAGCAATAATATCCGCCATCACCGGATGCGCGAAAACACGCTGTATCAAGCCATATAGCGCTGCGCCATCAGCTGCTTGAAAATCATAGCCCGCGTGATGAATATTCACAAAATGCGAGGCCACCGACACATCGGCAAGGCTCATTTCATCGCCCACCAGCCAGTCATTATCCCCCAATTGGGACTCAATATAGCTGGCAATTTCCGCCAAATAGTCAAAGCCAATATGCAGCTCCTCATATTGAGGCTCCTTGCCCGCCACCAGCGCAAAAAACACCGTTCTGAAAAAAGTAAATGTGCCTTTTTTGGCAATTTCGGTATCGGCATATTCTTCAAACCACAAACAGCGCGCATAATCGACAGGCGCGGCTGGATATAGGCTGGGTTCGGGGGCAATTTTTTCTGCAAATGCGCAAATGGCCGAGCTGTCAGGAATTGCGGTCTGGGTGCCATTCTGCGTGACAGTCATCGCTGGGATTAATTTTAACGGGTTGAGTTTGACATATTCTTCTGGCACGTGCAGCGGGCTGACCCGCGGATCAAACTCATAGCCGATATTTTTAGCATGAAACACAAACCGCGCTTTGCGTACAAATGGTGATAAAGGCGCACCGATTAGTTTAATATCCATTGTTTCCCCCATTATATTATATTTTAAGTTAATCATAACTTTGCAAGGACACCAAATTTTTTACCCTTTTTTTTACCCTTATTTTTTACCCTTATTTTTATCGCAAATATTTTGGTAAAGCCGACAAAATAGCGTAAGCTAGGCTCATGATATGGGATATACCAACCCGACTATTTCACTGGTTATTAGTGATTTGTGTTTTTGGGGCGTTTATCAGTGTTAATAGCGGCAATATAAATGCACATGAGAAATTTGGCCTAACCATTTTGGGTCTGGTCATTTTTCGGGTGATTTGGGGTGTCATTGGCCACGCCCCTTCGCGGTTTGCGTATTTTACCCCCCGCCTGTCCAGCCTTAAAAATTATCTGCACCACCACCAGCAAGACAAGCCCGGCCACAACCCGCTTGGCGCGCTTTCTGTCCTCACCATTTTGGTTCTATTGATCATTCAAACCCTAACGGGCAGTTTTTCAACAGATGATATTTTATATGATGGGCCTTTGCGCCATCTCGCGCCAAGTTGGTCTGATTTGGCGTATCAAATTCACGAAATCACCCGTCTGCTGATTATTTTTATGGGGGTGTTGCATATTTCTGCAATTTTGGTGCACCGGCTTAAATTCAAAGAAAAACTCGTAAGCCGCATGATAACAGGCGGCCAAGACAGCCAGCTCGCCCAGCCAACATGGCGGCATCAGCTCACAGGGCTCGGCCTGATGGCGCTATGCGTGACCAGTACGCATTTACTGGTGTTATTGCGCCCCTACTAAATTGAACGAATTATTTTTTATCGCGATATTTTGTATGGCAGGATTTGCAGCTTCCACCAAGCTGGCCTAAAGCGGCCTTCACAGCGGCACCATCTTGGCTCTTGGCGGCATCTTCAACGGCCTGCGCGCTGGCCGCAAATTTTTGAGCGGCTTGCTTAAACCCTTCTGGGTCCGAAAACACAATCGGCTTCGCCTCATCATCTGGGCTATCGCTGCCAGGCGGAAAATATCCCGGCATTTCATTTGCCCATTCAATCAGCTCATTCGCTTTTTGTTTAATAGCGTCAAAGTCTCCCGCAGGGGCGTCTTTTTTAAACATGGATTGCAATGCCGCGCCACTTTGTTTGAACCGCTTTTGCCGCGCCTCAATAATATCGCCAGCAAATGATGGCATAACCAACACTGCCAAACCCGCCGACAAGACAAAAGGTTTAGCTACAGATTTTACAAAAGGTTTTACAAAAGATTTTACAAAAGGTTTTACAAAAGGCTCAGCAGAACGCTTCAGAAAATGATTTTTCATAATGGTCTCCCCAAAAGGACAAATTTAGACTAAAAAGAATATGAGACTTTGTGAAGTCTAACATCTAAAAGGATTGTTATGCAAAACAAGAAAATCGCCATTGTGGCAACCGAGCAAAAAGACGCACAAAGCGCGAAGAAAAGCTTGGAAGCAAAATATGAAACTGTCGATTTTAAGGCAGCAGATATCATTATCTCTATTGGGGGTGATGGCTTAATGCTGCAATGCCTTCATAAAACCATCAATACAGGGCAAGCTATATTTGGTATGCATCGCGGCTCTGTTGGGTTTTTAATGAATAATTATAGCGATGAAGACCTGATGCAACGCCTTGATGCGGCGCATGTGACTGATATTCACCCGCTAAAAATGACCGCCACGGATAGTGATGGCAACACCCATAGCGCTTTGGCCATTAACGAAGTGTCAATTTTGCGCGGAACCGCACAGGCGGCTAAACTGAAAATCAGCGTTGATGACAAAACACGGCTAGAGGAACTCGCCTGCGATGGTGTTTTGGTCGCAACGCCTGCTGGCAGCACTGCGTATAATCTTTCTGCGCATGGCCCGATTTTACCGATTGAGGCGCAATTGCTGGCGCTGACCCCAATATCCGCTTTTCGCCCACGCCGATGGCGGGGGGCGCTGTTGCCAAATAGCGCCCATGTGACGATTGAGGCTTTGGAGCATCACAAGCGCCCGGTCAATGCAGTGGCGGACCATGTGTCTTTTGACAATGTGGTCAAAGTGGATATTGCACAGGACAATAAAAGCCAATTAAAAATGATGTTTGACGCGGACCATAGCCTTGATGAACGGATTTTACGCGAGCAGTTTCTGCCGTAAAATTTACGCTTTTTCACGCACCGCCCAAAGCACGGGTGGTAAAGTTATGATGGCATAGACCAGACTGGCCCATATCAATCCATCAAAACCAAAGCGCGTATCCAAAATCAGCCCTGCAAAAAAGGGCGAGCAAGCGGTGCCAAATGTGGTGATTGTGGAAACCAGTGAGCGAATGGCCCCCAAATAGGCAGTGCCATAAAGCTCTGGCCAAAGGCTTGAAATAGAGGCGCTGAGAATACCGACATTCGCCCCAACAAACCCCATATATAAATAAGGTAAAATGGGTTGCCCAAAGGCTTGCATATCGCCATCAAAAATCAACAAGCAAAGCATCGCTAAAATAAAAGGCACCACCCCAAATGGCAGAGTTTTACGCGCACTTGTTTGGTCAATTTTAGGGCCAATATAAAGCGAGAAAAATATTTTAACGACAGCATAAAAACCAAACGCCAAGGCCATAGATGCTAACGGCCAGCCGCGTTCTTGCGCCAGACTGGCCTGATTAAGAAACAAAGCCGTTAACAAGGTTGGCGAGCCGATATAATAAAGCATAATGGCATAAAACCGCCAATCACGCAGCACCTCACGGCGCGAACGGCTAATCACTTGATTATCTTCCAGCTGGTCATGATGGCTTTCAGGCTCAGACTTAGCCAGAAAAACCTGTAGCGGCAAAGCCAGACTCAACACGCCCAAGCCTGTCGCCAAAAGACTCATGCGCCAGTCAAAAGCCGTGAGCAAAGAAACAATAAAAAGCGAGAATAATGTCTCTCCAATCGGCAAGCCGGTTTGACCGATTGCAATCGCGCGGCCACGGTTTTTATCATAGGCGCGCCCAAAAGCTGTGCCCATTGTGTGCATACAAAGCCCCTGCCCAAAATGGCGCGCCGCAATAAAACCAATAAACAAAACCGCGAGATGCGCGGCCTGACTGAGCAAAATAGAAGACAGCCCTAAACCAATAAGAATAAACGCCACATAATGAGTGAGTTTATAACGGTCAATCAAAGGGCCAGTGAAGAGAATGAGAAAAGCGCTTATCAGTGTTGCCAGCGAATAAAGCGCGCCAAACTCACTATGGCTCAGCGCAAATTCGGTGCGAATATCAGCAATGAAATAAGAGAAGAAAAAAGTCTGCCCCGGCCCCGACAAAGCCATCATCAGCATACCAAAAATCATAAATCTTTTTTGGCGACGAAAAAATTCAGCGTAGTCTTTTACCATTTACATTTCCAGATGAGCTTTATTCAAAGCTTTTTATGATTGAGCATGATCCACACAAAACGCCGTTGCGGGGTCAAGCAAAAGGCGGGCTTCGGGGATTTCCTCGCCACATTCCTGACAATATCCATACTCACCTTGTGCCATGCGGTCAAGCGCGGCATCAATGGCGGTTAAGGCTCGCACCCGACGGCGGCGGGTTTCTTCTGACATCGCCTGTTGCTGCAGGGCGTCCATGCGCGACAATCGCCCAACCGAAACCTGATCCAACTCAACCGGCGCCACATCATCTTGTGTCGCCTTGTTCAAATCGCGCAATTCGTCAGCCTGTTGGCGCAAAAGCGCCGCAAATGCTTTTTCATCTATATGGCTCATGTGAAAATATTATCACAAAATACGGGTAAAAATCATCTTATGCATCAAGCTGATATTGAGCCTAATCATAGAGGGTGTTTATGAAGATGGGTTATTATGCGGGTTATTATGCTGGCGGCTATGCTGGCGATTGAGTTGCACCACCCGCGTGACGGCCATCAATGTTGCAACCATTGTGCCACCCACCAAGCCATCAATCATGCCTATTGGCCCGCGCTCCCAATAAAAAATGGCAAGATATGCCATCGGTATCATCACCAGGCCGAAGCTGACAAAATGTATCAACAAAGCCGCCCAAATATCTTGGCGCGCCCGCAAAGACTGCACCATCAGAGCTTGCGCGGCATCAAATAAAAGCGCCAGCAACGCATATTTGAGCAATAAAATAGCCAAAGCAATCACTTCCGCATCTTGCGTGTAAGCGCCTACCAAGAACGGGGCAAAAACATAAAAACAAGAGACCAGCACAAACAAAAATGACATTTGCGTGCCAAGACCAATCCAGCTATAGCGCGCCACCAGATGAAATTTTTTCGCGCCATAGGCATTGCCCACACGCACGGCTGTTGCCGAACCAAAACCTAAACCAATCATAAAACATAAGGCAAAAATATTGAATGTGATGGAGTAAGCCGCGACCACAGTGGCACCAATCATGCCCGCGAATAAAATCAACATATTAAATGCCGTGTTTTCAATGCCCATGCTCAAACCGCTCGCATACCCAATTTGGCGTTGGCGGGCGGCATGATGCCATGCCAAAGAAGGCCGGTGACGCACACCGAATTTTTTCCAATCTGCCATATGCCAAACAAAAGCCAACACCATCACAGACTGCAATATGCGCACTATCAAGGAAGACCAAGCTGAGCCTTCCGCCCCCATTGGCTCCACACCCATACCACCATTAATGAATATTGAATTGAGAAAAATATTCAGCACATTGGCAATGAGGACAATCACCATACCCGGCTTGACCTTATTGATGCTCTCAAGAAAAAAAACAGTGGTGATGTTCAAAGCCGCAAATGGCAAGCCAAGACCCAGAATAATCGATATGCGCCCAGCATTGGCGGCAATATCGGGCGGCTGGCTGAACAACAGCAAAAGCGGCTCACCAAAAAAACAAATCACAAAGCCGATACCGCCAATGAGCATGGCAAATGGGAGAGAACGCCACCAAACCACACCGCATTGTTGATATTCCCCCGCACCAAAATGGGCAGAGGATAAAACCATTGTCCCCATCAACAAGCCGATTGCGAGCAATATGCCAATCCCCATTGGTACTTGCCCAACCCCAAGATAAGCCAACTCTGTTGCTGCATATTGGCCAACCATAATGGTATCGACAACGCTTAGGCTAAACACGCCCGCACGGTTGAGAATGACAGGCCAAGCTAATTTAAGCAGGTCTTTAACATCAGCCATCACACGCGGCATGGCTGCATTTAAGGTATTTGGCATAATCTTTTACGCTCCAGACCAATAGCTGGTGAGGGTATCTATCTCTGGTCGCGCGCGCTCTTTGGGTGGCTCACTAGCGGTGCCAATATAGATAAAACCAGCCATTTTTTCGGTTTCTTGCAACCCTAACAACGCCGCCACATCAGCATCATAACTTATCCATTGGGTCAGCCATTGCGCGCCATAGCCCAGACTTTGCGCGCCAATCAAAATATTTTGGCACACCGCGGCGGCGGATAAATGCTGCTCCCAATCCGGAATTTTAGGGTGCGGTTTGGGGCTGGCCACAACACCAATCACCAAGGGCGCACGGGCCAAACAATCGGACGCCACGCGCAGTTCATCATCGCTGGCTTGCGGATTATTTTTTTGAAAAATAGCTGATAATTTCTCATCAAATGCCGCATTAGCCTCCCCCTGAAACACAATAAACCGCCAAGGCGCCAGCTTACCGTGATCTGGCACGCGGGCGCCAATGGCCAGCAAATCATTAATTTCCTCCGCAGATGGGCCGGGCGCAACCATATTGCGCGCCAAGACAGACCGGCGGGTTTGAAGGAAAGAAATCACAGGCGATGAAACAGACGACATTTCGGCTCTCTTTATTTCAGGTAAAAATTGCACAGCATTACTGATGACTATATATAAGGAAATAGGTTGAAAAATAAAAAGAAAATATGACCACACAAATTAGGCGCGACAAACGCGCTATCATTTTTGGGCTGGCTTTGGCCGTCACTTATTTTGCAGGCGGCTTAAATACGAGCCACAGTGCGGCATGGTTACAACCACAAGGCCAGTTAGAAGTGCATTATGAGCATGTCTCCTCTGATTATAATCAGAATTTTCAAGGCGTTGAAAATCACTATAGCCGCGAGACGGAGCAGATTTATTTTGAATATGGCTATCGCGATAGGCTGACATTGGTCGGCAAATATTTATCTGGACAAAGCGGTGCTGGTTTAGAAAGCGAGCAAGACAGAACCGAACTTTATGAAATATTGCTGCGGCAAAAAGGCGGCCTTAAAAAGGGGAAATTGCTGCCAACTGGCCTCGCCCCTTTATGGAAAATCCTGTCCCCAGACCCGCCCTTGCGGCAATTCCAATCAAGCCTTGATTTTGGTTTTGGCTATAGCCCCTCAATGGCAAAAGCTTATGCCCTCGTGCAATATGCTGCGAGCGATAAAATTGCGACCACCCATCAGCACCCATTAAGCGTCTATACAGAAATCGCGGTTCAATATCAGCATTATGAAAATGGCTTTCAGGCCACCAAAGCCATCACGCGGGTTGAGTTGGCCTATCGGCATTTTCACTTGGCTTATGAGCGTTTGGACGGGCGGTTTTGGGGTATCGCGCCTTATAATGAGCATTTATGGTTTGGCGAGGTCGGTGTCCCAATAAACCCAAACTTAAAACTTATCGGTAAATGGGGGCATGAGCGCACCCTGCCCAGCATTCCCAGAGAAACCTTTGTGATTTTTGGGCTGCAGGTCAAACGCGGCGCATCAAAGCATTAACGCAAATCAGGTGCCAATGCCTCGTCAGCGAGTTGCTGAACAACTTCGTCCAACCCTAAAACCTGCGAGTCCTTCGACCCCAAGCGGCGCATGGAAACAGACATTGCCTCAGCCTCGCGCGCGCCAACAGCCAAAATAACTGGCACTTTCGCAACAGAATGTTCGCGCACTTTATAGTTGATTTTTTCATTGCGATAATCCGCGCTGGCCCGCAAACCGGCTTCTGCCAATCGCGCCACTACCTGCTCCGCATACGCATTGGCTTCTGTTGTAATAGGGCAAACCATAATTTGTTGCGGCGCCAGCCAAAGCGGTAATTTGCCCGCATAGCTTTCTAGCATAATACCAATAAAACGCTCTAATGTACCAAGCACGGCGCGATGCAACATCACCGGGCGGTGTTTATTGCCATCTTCCCCGACATAGGCAGCATCAAGGCGTTCGGGCAACACAAAGTCAAGCTGCAGCGTGCCGCATTGCCAAGTGCGGCCAATCGCATCGCGCAAATGATATTCAATCTTAGGGCCGTAAAACGCCCCCTCATTGGGCAGCTCTTCCCATTCCAGATTTGCTGCTTTTAAGGCCTCGCGCAAACCATTTTCGGCGCGGTCCCAAACCTCATCACTGCCCGCGCGCATATCAGGGCGCAACGCTAATTTGACCGACACATCTTCAAACCCCAAATCTGTATAAACCTGCTTCACCAGTTCACAAAAATCCACGGACTCAGAAATAATCTGGTCTTCACGGCAAAAAATATGCGCATCATCTTGGGTCATTTGGCGCACGCGCATCAGCCCATGCAACGCCCCATGCGGTTCATTGCGGTGGCAACAGCCAAACTCGGCCATGCGAATGGGCAGGTCGCGATAGCTCTTAATCCCTTGTTTGAAAATCTGCACATGGGCCGGACAATTCATGGGCTTGAGCGACATCAAATCAGCATCGCCAGATAAAACCGCCGCGCCCTCTTCCGTTGAGGGAATTTCATCAGGCACGATAAACATATTTTCACGGAATTTGTCCCAATGGCCCGATTGCTCCCAAAAACGGCGGTCTAGCAATTGCGGGGTTTTCACCTCCTGATAAGCATTTTGGCTCAGGCGGCGGCGTATATATTGCTCCAGTGCCTGCCAAATCACATAGCCCTTATGATGCCAAAACACAGAGCCTTGCGCCTCTTCCTGCAAATGGAACAAATCCATCTCACGCCCCAAACGCCGATGGTCGCGCTTTTCGGCCTCTTCCACCATATGCAGATAGGCTTTGAGGTCTTTTTCATGCCCCCAAGCGGTGCCATAAATGCGTTGCAGCATTTCATTTTGGCTATCGCCGCGCCAATAGGCACCCGCCAGCTTAGTGAGCTTAAACGCTTTGCCAAGCTTGCCGGTTGATGGCAAATGCGGGCCGCGGCACAAATCTTTCCACTGCCCCTGCCGATAAACCGTAATCGGCTCGTCGCCCGGAATGGACTCGATAATTTCAGCCTTATATTTTTCCCCAATTTCTAGGAAATGCGCAACCGCTTCCTGCCGCTCCCAAACCTCACGGATAATCGGCTCATCGCGCTTTACAATCTCGTGCATTTTGGCTTCGATTTTTTCTAAATCATCAAGGCTGAAAGGCTCTTCTCGTGCAAAATCATAATAAAAGCCATTTTCAATCACCGGCCCAATGGTCACTTGCGTGCCAGGAAATAACTCCTGCACCGCCTCTGCCATAATATGCGCTGCATCATGGCGAATAATCTCGACCCCCTCATCATCACTTGCCGTGATAACCGCCACCTCACAGTCCTTATCCAGAAGCGTGGCCAAATCCACCAAATCCCCATCAACCTTGAGCGCCAAAGCCTTTTTGGCCAGCGAATTGGAAATTGATTTCGCAAAAGCCATGCCGTCCAACGGGGCATCAAATTCGCGACTGGCACCATCTGGGAGCGTTAAACGTATCATCACTTTTCTTTCATTTTTGGGTCTGCGGATTTTACTCTCCAAGGGGCATACCAAGCTATCGGCAAAATCTCAAGAGGAACTGGGTCAAAACCATCACGCGCACCTAATTTTTCAAACGGGTGGCAGGCCGCAAGCCGCTGGCAACTCAACACAAACCCCGCCCAAAAACCATGCCTTTTAAGCGCCTCAATCGCATATTCCGAACAAGTCGGTTGAAAGCGACAGCTTGGCGGCGTGAAAGGCGAAACCAACAACCGATAAGCCCAGATAGGAATAAGCAGCACATATGAAAGCAGTTTTGACATGTCGCTATAATATATTAGGCTGAAACGATAACCAATAAGAAGAAAGGGATAAAATGGTTAAATTTCGGTTTATCACAGATTGGGCCAATGAGCAGGTCAACAGATTGCGCTGGCATCATATCGGATTCATCAAACTCAGCGTGGCGGCTTTCACGCTTTTGCTGGCCAAACTCGCGCCCGATATTTTGTGCTTGGACTGGTATTGGTATGCGGTGGCCTGCGCGCTGTTCGCCATTCCGGTCTATGTGCGCCTTTTCAATCAATAACGCGTGTCAGTATTCATTTTTTAGGGCGTCAACAGCTTCCTGCAAAGGTGCATCAAGCGCGTCTTTCAGCTTGTTGATATGCACGTCCAGCCAGTCAACAAAATCGTCCCATTTGTCTTCATTCCAACCCTCACCCGCAACATCTCGGGTATGAACAATCATACTTTTTATTGTGTCCTCTCCCCTGTTCCAGGCGAGCGGCGCCCCAAAAGCGGCCTCTACTTCTGCTTGATGATGCTGCTTAATATGGTCAAATATGGCTTCATTGCGCTCTTGGTTCTTATTTTGCAACATCAAACTAACCCGTATTTCACCTTGCAGAAAATCCAGATACCAACCACACCCGGTGTAGCCAGCGCCTGTGCCGAACCAAGAGTCTCTTGTTGGGCGTTTGCCCTGAAACAAAGAATTTTTCTCTATTACCTTGCTCCAGAAAGCCCGCCGTTTTTCTTCTCTTGGGCTGAGTTTACCTTCTATCTTTTTGCTTTCACGCACCCAGTCATTTGGGCGGCTGACAACCTTAAATTCCGGCAACAAGCCGACATCTTCTTGGGGCTGGCCTTCGCGCCTCATAACCTTCAGCAATTTTATTTCCAGGCCGAAAAAATTAACATCATCACCAGTTTGATTGTTCAGCCAGTCCAGCGCTGCACGATGCTCGCCCCTTATATTCTCGGCTATCCAGACCAGATGGCACCCGCCTGCGCCAGCCGCCAGACCGTCCGCATAGGTCAGCAATTTGCCCAGATGGTCATGGTCGGTTTTGCCGCGCTGATTCTCAATCACCACCCTTTTGCCTTCTGTGTCTTCCGCCACAATATCAGCAGAAAACCCACCAACCGATTCCTGCTGGCTAATGCTTTCTGGGTCAATCTCAATATGAGTCGCGGCCTGCAGCCGTTCTAAGCCGTCTTCGGATACCAGCCATTTATCAAAAGCAGCCTCACTCTGCCACCCTTCCGTGAAAGGCTGCGTTTCCTTTGTAAGCAAAAACGTCATATCTCTCCTCCTGTCTAATAAATAAGGCTGTCAGAGAACCCTTAGACAAATTTCAACCTGACATTGAATTGCTCCCAAACAGTTTTCATAATCGCCACCTCTTTTTTATTAACTGACGACTTTTCAATCTTTTTGTCTTTGTTTTGGTCATGAAACAAAATGTAAGCATAATGAAAATCACCCGACATTGTGTTCATCATTGCTTGGCCAATAGCCTGCTTAACAAGCGCTCCTGAAGCACTTTGCTTATATTCAACAGCCACCTTATAGGGATTGGTTATGATGAAGTCCGGATAATTTCGGCTGCCAAAAATCGGCGTGGGTGCGGTTTCAAAGGACCCCTCTTGCCCCTCCCAATAAAAAGAAGCATTAGCCTTTCGGGTATAATCCACATATCCGCTTTGTTTGAAATGCTCTTCAAGAAACTGGATAATAAGTGGGCGTATCTCCGCTTGAATTGATGACTCAGAGCGTTCAGCTGTATTTCTGCGGAATTGAGGATTTCTAACAATATACGAATGCAGGCTATCTATAAAATCAACAGCCTGTCGACTTTTTCTCTTTATCATTATGTCCACCCTTTCTTTTTTTCTTTTTGGGTAGGTGGAGTCTAGCTCAAACCCCTAATTGCCGCAAGCAGTCCTCCACCGCGTCAAAAGTCAGCAGCACCGAGGCTTGGCGGTTTTTGAAATCACGCACTGGTGACAAAACCTCAAGCGCGCTCCAGTGCCCGCCCCGTTCAGAATCTGTCGGGCAGTCGGCGTTTTGCGTCAACATGGCCCGCATTTGCGCCCCGACTTGACGCAGCTCATCAGCAGAGGCGCCAATAATATCACGCGCCATCACCGCCGCGCTGGCCTGACCCAGCGCGCAGGCTTCGACCTCATGGGCAAAATCTGTAACCACCCCATCTTGAAATTTTAAGGTAACGGATATTTTCGAGCCGCATAATTTGGACACTGCCACAGCTTCAGCATCAGCATCTTGCAAACGCCCAATCCGGTCAATTTGTGCGGTTAGTTCTAAAATGCGTTTATTATACAGCTCATTCATCATGGGCTAAACCGTGCGCGCCATGCGCCAACTTGTGCCATCGGCGCTGTCTTCAATCACCACGCCCATGGCCTGCAATTCATCGCGAGCGGCGTCAGCGCGGGCAAAATCTTTAGCGGCGCGGGCTTCGGCACGCTCGGCAATCAATGCCTCGACTTTAGCCACATCAACACTGCCCTGCTCTCCCGCGAACCAGTCCGCAGGGTTTTGCTGCAAAATTCCCAATAATTGCGCCGCTGCTAAAAAGGAGGCGATTTTTTCAGGCGTGGATAAATCTTTCGACAAAGCAAATAATTCTGCCATGGCTTTGGGGGTGTTGAGGTCATCACATAAAACCGCCAAAAACGCTTCTGGAACAGGCTGCGCCTGATTTGGCACGGCGGCTTCTGCCACGCCCGCATCGCGCAGGGCGCCATAAAGCCGGTCAAGGTTTTTGACACATTGCGCTAGTAAATCATCAGTGAAATCAAGTGGTTGGCGATAATGCCCCTGCAGCAAAGCCAACCGAATAGCCTCGCCCGGATAATCCGCCAAGAGTTCATCAACCAGCTTAATATTGCCGATGGATTTAGACATTTTTTCGCCCGACATGGTGAGCATGCCATTATGGAGCCAAAAACGCGCCAGCTCATGTCCATGCGCGCATCGGCTTTGCGCGGACTCATTTTCATGATGCGGGAACTGCAAATCCATGCCGCCACCATGAATATCAATCGTCTCGCCCAAATGTTTTTTAATCATGGCAGAACATTCAATATGCCAGCCCGGGCGTCCATAGCCCTTGATTTCTTCAGCCCCGATTTCACGCACCTCCCCAAATGGGCTCGCCCAACCGGGCTGGGTCGCGTCAGAGGGTTTCCAAAGGACAAAATCCCCCGGATTGCGCTTATAAGGGGCAACCTCCACCCGCGCGCCGGCCAGCATATCATCTTGGCTGCGCCGCGAAAGGCTGCCATAGGCGGCATCTGTGCTGACATCAAACAACACATGCCCCTCGGCCTCATAGGC
Organism: Parvibaculaceae bacterium; assembly: GCA_965217015.1. GTDB lineage: Bacteria > Pseudomonadota > Alphaproteobacteria > RS24 > RS24 > JAYQKL01. Next base: position 1,073,271 of record OZ244224.1, read on the forward strand.
ATGCCCCCGCGCAATCAGCTCATTAATCATGGCAATCATTTCGTCAATATGGGCAGTGGCGTGGGGTTCAATATCTGGTAGAAACACCCCCAGCGCGCCCATATCCGCATGATATTTTTCACGATAGCGGTCTGTGATGATGTTTATCGGCACATTCTGGTCCGTCGCTTTTTTGTTAATTTTATCGTCAACATCGGTGATATTGCGTGCATAAACCACATGGTCTTGGCCATATATATGGCGCAACAGCCCAACCAATGTGTCAAACACTACCGCAGGGCGGGCATTGCCAATATGTGCTGGCCCATAAACGGTTGGCCCACAAACATAGACGGTCACACGCGAAGGGTTCGCAGGTTCGAAAACTTGTTTTTGGCGCGACGCCACATTATAAAACTGAATGCGCATGTGCGAAAACATAATCGGGTTTTAATAATTCCACAAGTCAGCAATCCATAAACCCCTATGTTTCGTATAATTTATGCTGTTATTGGTGGGTGCCAAGCTTGACCTATCCAGAAGTAGGAATTATACCCCTTCTTTGTAATCATTTGGTGCCTTTGGCTATTTTATGCAAAAGGCCATGCGTGTTTTTTGCATGGTCAAATCGGTAATATCATGGCACTAAAACCATGACTCGTGAGGAGGCAGTTTAATCACGGGCATCAGCCTGACGAAGGTGAGGACGTATTTTTCTCACAGAGGCTTAAATTATGGACGCAATTGTAGACGGAAAAGTAAGTAAACTTAAAGAACGGGATATAAAAGTGGCAAAACCGAGTCAAGAGCAAGCAGAAGCCGCTGTACGCACACTCATTGCATGGGCTGGTGACAATCCTGACCGAGAAGGGTTGGTCGACACCCCCAAACGTGTGGTCAAGGCTTATGAAGAATTCTTCGCTGGCTATAGCGAGGACCCAGACGCCGTGCTTGCACGCACTTTTGAAGATGTTGAAGGCTATGACGATATGGTGATGTTGCGCGATATTGATTTAGAAAGCCATTGCGAGCATCACATGGTTGCAATTTTGGGGAAAGTCCATATTGCCTATATGCCTGTCGATAAAGTCGTTGGCATTTCGAAACTTGCCCGTGTGATTGAAATTTTTGCTAAGCGTTTGCAAACGCAAGAAACCATGACCGCGCAGATTGTTGATTGCATTCAACGCGTTTTAGAACCTGCTGGCGTTGCGATACTGGTTGATGCTAAACATCAATGCATGACCACACGCGGCATTAAAAAGGCACAAGTTGCCACCATCACCACACGCTTTACGGGTGTGTTTGCTGACGACCCGCGTATGGAAGCTCGTTTTTTAAACATGATTCAAAATTAAGGTAATGATGACAATGCAGGAAAGCCCTTTTGCCAATAGAACCAGTGTCGAGCAAGTGGAAGAAGGCCACGAGCTTGCCCCTAAATTTGACGAAAAGGGGCTTATTCCTGTGGTCACAACTGATGCAAGCAGCGGCGAATTGCTGATGCATGGTTATATGAATCAAGAGGCTTTTTTGAAAAGCATTGAAACCGGTGAAGCGCATTATTACAGCCGCTCGCGAGAGGTTATTTGGCACAAAGGCGCGACAAGCGGGCTGGTGCAAAAAATCACTGAGCTGCGCATTGATGATGATCAGGATTGCGTATGGATGCAGGTCGATGTTGCGGGCAATGGCGCCTCATGCCATGTCGGCTATCGCTCCTGCTTCTACCGCTCCATACCCATTGGCAGCCCCTTACAAGCGGACACGAAATTGCAGTATGAAGAAGACGAAAAAGTCTTTGACCCGTTGGAAGTTTATGGCGATGCGCCGAACCCGACCAAGCTGTAAAATTCAAGCTTTAGCCACTCACAATATAATTTTTTAGCGCTTCGGCCTCAGCCTCGCTTAAGCTGATGCGTTTTTTAACAACATCACCAATCGACACAAGACCCACAAGGCTGCCCTTTTGCAAAACTGGAAGATGGCGCACACGCTTTTCTGTCATAATTTCCATCGCTTGCACAATCGTGGTTTCTGGCGAAATAGTGATGATGTTTTGGTTCATATAGGCGGAGATTTTTTCGTCCAAAGCAGACCCGCCTTTGGCATATAATGCGCGCACCATATCGCGCTCAGACAACATGCCCGCCAATGGCTGGTCAGGAAAAGTCACCACCAAAGCCCCAACGCTTTCTTTTTCGAAAACAGTTATTGCATCAGATAAAAGCCGGTTGCCATCAATGGTCAAAATGCCCGCACCCTTATCATCTAAAATGGCTTTCACATTCATTCTTGTCTCCTTTGCCTATATTTTGCGTCAGGCATGGCTGAGATGCAAGAGCAAGCCCACAGAAAAGTAATTTAACTACTTAATATCAATAGGTTAAGAACCAGCCCAGCGTCCATATTCAACATATCCTGGCCCGCCAGAAGGAGAGATGGGTGGGCGTTCAAAAAACGGCAATAAAACCAACCCTGCCACAAAACCCCCAATATGCGCCTGCCAAGCCACCGAAATAGGATCACCATTAAAGCTCACGCCGGACACACCAAATATAATATTCAGCCCAACCCAAACGGCAATAAAACTGTAAACGGGTCGGCGCGTTAGGGTCTGGCGCAGCGGCATGAGCGGTAATTGGCGGCGCGCTTCATTTGGATTCAGCCAAGATACACCAGGTATCGCAAATCGTGTGGCGCCGCCAAACATGCCAGAAACCGCGCCCGACGCCCCAATAAGCGGCACCAGCTGATCTGCATGCAAAATATAATGGGTCAGCCCAGCAATGAGCGCACAAATAAGATAAAAGGCAAAAAACCGCCAAGCGCCAGCAAGCCTGATGGCAACCGGCGTACCAAAAATCAAAAGCCAAATGCTATTCATAAGCACATGTTCCCAACTACCATGCAAAAACGCGTAACTTATCAAAGTCAGAAAGGATAAAAAACGCTCACCCAAAAAGGCTGGCACAAAGCCGAACATCATCACCAGCCCATAGGCATCAGCCGGATTGAGTGAAAACAATAAAACATGAATACTCACCAGCACCACGCACAGCCCCAGCACAATTGGCGGAGAGCGTAAAATGGGTTCTTTTTGAGCCTTATCCGTCATCGGTGATTGCGCCTCGCATTAAGGTTGGCTTTGCAACGCATGAATAAGCAGCGGCAAGCGGTCATTGCCAAAAAACATTTTATCCTGATTAACAAAAAAACTAGGGCTACCAAAACCGCCTCGCGCAATCAGCTCGTCTGTATTCGCCCGCAAGGTCTGCTTCACCTCTGGCGCATCAAGCGCTTGCAAAAACATGTCCCTGTCCAGCCCTGATGCTTCAGCCAGCGCCGCCAAGGGTTCAGTCTGCGACAAATCCTGCCCCGCGCCCCAATAAGCCGCAAAACCATTGGCCGCATATTGCGGTAAAAGACTCGCTTGCTGGGCGACAATCGCTCCGCGCATCAGCTTGACCGCATTGAGCGGAAACACGCTTGGCCAATTTATGTCAATGTCATAAAACGCGGCCCAATCTTGTAAATCTTGCAATTGATAAGCAAATTTGGGGCCGTCCAGCGTGGCACGGGTTTCATAAACCTGTTGGTTGACCGCATTAAAAACCCCACCCACGAGAATCGGTTTCCAAATCAGCTCGGCCTCATACTGCGCGGCAAGTTTCTCAATTTGCGAAAACGCCAGATAAGTCCATGGGCTGGAAATATCAAAAAAGAACTCGATTTTTGGCATCGGCTGGCTCTAGCTAACAGGTTGTGCTGGCAAAAAGTTTCGCCCGCGAATATGGTCAGAGATTTTTTCAGCCATCATAATTGTTGGTGCATTTGTGTTGCCACCAATCAAGGTCGGCATGATTGACGCATCAACCACACGCAAGCGCTCAATGCCATGCAATTGGCCATGTTCATTCACAACCGCCATTTTATCTTTCCCCATTTTGCATGTGCCAATCGGGTGATACAGCGTTTCACAATTATCACGAATCCACTGGTCCACTTCGGCGTCATTATTCATATCAATATCAGGGCCAGGTTTACGGCGCGGCCCACGATAGGGGTCAAACACAGTGGTTTGGAACACTTTATTGGCTTGTCGCAGGCCATTACGGCTGTCAATCATATCCTCTTCGACATCAAAATAATTGGGCTGGATATATGGGTCAGCCAATGGGTCATTTGAGGTCAGGCCAATATAGCCGCGACTTTGTGGCCGACAAATATACATAATAGATGAAAAAGCATGGCATTCTGAAAATTTGCCACCCCGCCCATGCGAGTCAAGCATACCGAGCGATACATAATGAAGCTGTACATCTGGAATATCTTTATCCGGATTTGATTTCAAAAACGCACCCCCAGCCGTTGGGGGTTTCGAGGCTGGCCCTTTGCCCGCAAGATAATATTGCACACCAGCCATAAACTGCCCCAAAAGGGTCGTGCTGGAATGCATGGTAATGGGTTTTGTGCATTCATATTGCACCGGCGCGCCAATATGGTCTTGCAGGTTCTGCCCCACGCCCGGCAGTTCGTGAACCATTTCAATCCCATGCTTTTTGATTTCATCAACTGGCCCAATGCCCGAGCGCATAAGAATTTGCGGGCTGTTCAGCGCACCACCAGATAGAATAATCTCGCGCCCAGCCTCAAAGCGCATTTCCTTACCGCCCTTTTTAGCGACAACCGCAACGGCTATACCATTTTCAACAATGATTTTATCAATCACAATATTGGTCATGGCATGCAAATTAGGGCGCTCAAGCGCTGGATATAAATAAGCCCGCGCCGCGCTATTGCGCTTATTACCCTTCAGCGTGTGCTCATATCGTGAAAACCCCTCCTGCTGTTTTCCATTAAAATCATGGGTCAGCGGAAAGCCTGCTTCGGCACCAGCCTCAACAAATTTATCCAGCAATATATCTTTTTTCTGGTCAGATTTTTTCACATGTAACGGGCCAGATTTCCCGTGATAATCCAAATCCCCTTCGCCTTCAAAACATTCTGCTCTTTTGAAATACGGCAACACGCTTTCATAAGACCAGCCTTGATTGCCGAGCTGGTTCCAATGGTCATAATCCCAAGCGTGACCGCGAATATAAACCATCGCATTGATTGAAGATGAGCCGCCCCAGCCACGCCCACGCGGCCAGTATAATTCTCGCCCGCCAAGCTGTTTGACCGGCGCAGTGGTGAAACCATAATTACTGTTATTTTTTTCAGGCACTAATTGCGCATATCCAGACGGCATATGAATAAATGGATTTCTATCTTTGCCGCCAGCTTCCAGCAATAAAATATTAGAAGAGCTGTCTTCCGACAGGCGGTTGGCCAAAACACACCCTGCACTGCCCGCGCCAATAATGATATAATCGAAATTCATGCACCCCTCCATCGCACATTGTTTTTTTTCCAAAGCACTATTTTTCAAAGAATGTCAAAGAGAGAGGGCTGAATCAAGCTTATAATCGGCTAAATCGGGGATATGAGGTGCTATTGCGTATCGAGCGGTTTCAGACCTGATTTGAATCTTTGCCAATTCTCGACATAAACCGCCGCATTCATGTGAATAAATTGTGCGACCTCTTCGCTCACTTCGCGCACAATTTTGCCGGGCTGGCCCAGAACCATTGAATTATCAGGGATTTCCATACCCTCTTTGATAAAAGCTTGCGCGCCAATCAGGCAGTTTTTACCAATCTTGGCGCCATTCATCACCACTGCGCCCATGCCAATCAGGCTATTATCGTCAATCTGGCACCCATGCAACATCGCCAAATGTCCGACAACGCAGTCTTTGCCAATTGTCAATGGATAGCCCATATCCGTATGCAGCACGCTGTTGTCTTGCACATTTGAATTTTCACCAATGGTAATGCGCTCATTATCCCCGCGTGCAACAACGCCAAACCAGATGCTGGCATTTTCTTCAAATTTCACATCACCAATAATTTGCGCATCAGGCGCCGCCCACCAATTGCCGCTTTGCGGCGTGGTTGGGGTTTTGTCATCAAGCGCATAGAAAGTCATTAAAGGCCTGCCTCTTCAAGGTCAAAATCCAAAATTGCCATTGAAAAATTATAGCTGACCTCGCCCTCGTCCTCATCACTGGTCATGGTGCCGATAAACTCGCCATCAATCTCAACCTCGCACATATCTTTGCGGGCACTTCGATTAAGCTTAATCGTGTCGAGGCGGAATGTTTTACGCAAATAAGTTTCGACTTTTTTCACTTCTTCATCGGTCATTTTCTTTCCTCTTCAGAATTTCATGTCTTATTTTCTGGCTTATCTTTATCAAGGATACTCTCAAATGAGTGGTCCATTGAGCGCGACGGTGTTGGCGTATCTACTTTCCCAACCACTTTGGCTGGTACCCCCACCGCCGTTGAATAGGCGGGTACATCGGTCAAAACCACACTGCCGCCACCAATTTTTGCACAATCGCCAATCCGGATATTGCCCAGCACTTTTGCGCCAACGCTTATCAACACCCCATTGCCAATCTTCGGGTGCCGGTCACCCCCCTCTTTGCCGCTGCCACCAAGCGTGACGCCATGCAACATCGACACTTCATCGCCAATTTCTGCGGTTTCCCCAATGACCACGCTGGTGGCATGGTCAATCATAATGCCTTTGCCAATTTTTGCAGCGGGGTGAATATCCGCGCCAAAAACTTCAGAGGCTGTGTTTTGTAAATAAAGCGCCGTGCCACGCTGGCCTTTAGCCAGCAACATATGCGCCGCTCTGTAGGTTTGTAGAGCGAGAAAACCTTTGAAAAACAAAACTGGATCCAAATAGCTTTTGCAGGCTGGGTCGCGGTCGAAAACCGCCACAATATCTTCGCACATGGCTTGAGCAATATTTTCATCTGCCTCAAATGCGTCCAAAATAGTGGTTTCCAGTTCTGGCACAGGAATATGCGCATTCGCCAGCTTATCGCTTAAAATAGCGGCAACTGATGCACGCAAGGATTGATTATCCAAAATCTTGGCGCGCAAATAGGCGGCCAATAATGGCTCGCGCGCGCTGATATCCTCTGCTTCTTTGCGCAGCTGATGCCAGACCTCGTCCTGCGATATTTCTGGTTCTTTATCACTCATCAAAAAGACACTCCAAATCTTCTCTAGGAGTAAAACGGTTTCGCCCATGGCGCAAGCCTGATTTGCCCTCAAACTTCCCCATTGCAGGATTTTAAGGACCCAGCTAGGATATGGAAAATATGGAGAAAAACATGTCATTGGACAAATTAAAACAACACGCCATAGATGCAGTCGATAGCTTGGCGCCAGAACTTATCGCGGTAAGCCAAGCCATTCACGCCAAACCTGAATTGGCTTTTGAGGAATTTTTTGCGGCTGAAACGCTTTGTGCTGCACTCGAAAAACATGATTTGCCCGTGCAAAAAAACAGCTTTGGCCTAGATACTGCCTTCGTTTGTGAATTTGGCGATGGCAAGGATAAAGACACACCAACCATTGGCGTGATTTCAGAATATGATGCCCTGCCAGCCATTGGCCATGCCTGCGGTCACAATATTATCGCCGCCGCAGGTCTTGGCACGGCTTTAGCATTATCAAAAATCCTGCCCCAGCATCAAGGCGCGCTTAACGGCACAATCCGTTATCTTGGTACACCTGGCGAAGAGGGCGGCGGCGGCAAAGAATATATGGCGCAGGAAAAAGCTTTTGACGGCTTATGCGCTGCAATGATGGTGCATCCGGCAGGGGCGGATTTAATCACCATGCCGTCTTTGGCGATGACCGAAGTCAAGGTCACTTATCATGGCCGCAACGCACATGCCGCCGGCACCCCGCATGAAGGCATTAACGCACTTGATGCGCTCGTGACGGCCTATCAGTCTTTGGCACAATTGCGCCAGCATATTCGCCCGACTGAGAAAATTCATGGGATTTTCACCGAAGCCGGCGACGCGCCCAATATTGTCCCGCATCGCGCCTCCGGTGTGTTTTATGTGCGTGCCGCTGACGGGCTGGCACTGGCAGATATTAAAAACCGCGTGCATGCCTGTTTAGAAGCTGGCGCGCTCTCCTCGGGCTGCACAGCAGATATTGAATGGGCCAAAGTTGATTATTTAGAAATCAAAAATAATTGGGATATTGCCCATGCCTATCGCGAAAATGCGGAGGCGCTTGGGCGCCAGTTCTATCCGATAGAAAACCTCGCCGCCTCAGGCTCAACCGATATGGGCAATGTCAGCCATCGCGTGCCGTCTATTCATCCAATGATTGCCTGCGCGCCGCCGGAAGTGACCATTCATCATCCCGATTTCACCCGACACGCGGCCTCGCCTGCGGGCGATAAAGCCGTACTTGATGGCGCCAAAGCTATGGCCATGACCGCCTTAGATGTATTGATGAATGACCCATTGCGCCAGCGCGCGCAAAATGCCTTTACCGAAACAGCAGAAAGTTCTGCCCAATCTGTTGCCAATGCATGGCGGGCTGATGGCAATGCGACATTAGGTGGCTGTGGCTGTGCGTGAGCTTGGTCTTGATTGTTTTTGAAACGCAGGATATAGCTTTGGTGCAAGAGTGAAGGAGCAGGTCATGGCGGAATATGCAAAACCGAAAATTCAAAATGATAAAGGTGTCACAACCATTCGCGTTGGTGTGAAAGAGTTTGAATGCATCGGCGCAAGCCAGCCCTATGACCACCCGCATATTTTTCTTGATATGGGCAATGACGATAATATCATCTGCCCCTATTGCTCGACTGTTTTCGAATATGATGCCAATTTGCAAGCCAATGAAACAAATCCCGAAGGCTGCGCCTTATAAGTTAGGGATATGCGCAGCTTTTGAAATGACAGAGCTTCTGGCTTGCTGCAATTGACTTGCCTATTTCGACCAATTCACCCTAAACTGCTGTGCAAGGACTAAAAGCCAAAAATATTTTAGAGGGCACATAATTGGCACGCGTCAAAAATCTAGCAGCAAAAACAGCTAAAAAATGGTTTGTCAGAATATTTGTAAGCTTTCTGACTGCTTTTGTCGTTCTGACTGTGAGCGGTTTATTTGCGATGACTATTTTCACGGTTCCAGACAAACCACGCGATGAAATAATTGCAAAATATACGGACGATGAGTCAATTTTTCTGCCCGCGCCGCAACGCAAAACAATCCATGTGAAAGATGAAGGCCAAGCGGACGGGCCTGTGCTTGTGTTGATTCACGGCTCAAATGCTTCTTTGCATAGCTGGGATATGTGGACGCAAATTCTTAAAAATCGCTATCGTGTTATCCGCCTTGATTTACCTGGACATGGCGTAACTGGCCCCATACCGTCTGACGATTACACCATCGCCGCTATGGCCGATACAGTGCGAGATGTTTTGCGCCTGATGAAAATTGATAAGGCCATATTGGTCGGCAGCTCAATGGGTGGCGCGGTGTCTTTACGCCTGACGCTTGACCAGCCTGACATGGTTCAGGGCCTGATTTTAATCGGCTCGTCAGGATTAAAATTTGACCAAAATGATACCCCCCCACTTGCCTTTCGGTTAATGAATATGCCGCTCATATCAAATTTAACGCGCTATATCACGCCCTATAATTTGATAAGAAGCACCGCGCAAGACGCTTATGGTGAGGGATACCCAGTGTCATCGCAAATGGTGGACCGCTATTATGAGTTATTGCTTTATGCTGGCAATCGGCGTGCCTCGGCTCTGCGTATCCAGCAACAAGCGCAGGAAGAGGCGCTTGATGTGCGACTGGCCAATATTGAAAAACCCACACTTTTGCTGTGGGGGGAAGAGGATAGTTTTGTCCCTGTCAAATATGGGCGGCGCATGAATGCTTATATTTTGACCTCAACATTGGTGACCTATCCCAATGTCGGGCATTTGCCGATGGAAACTGAACCGCTTATCACCGCCGATGCAGCGGATAAATTTATCCGAGAAGAAATTTTAAAAACCAGCCCAAAAAGCGACTCATCAACCGCTGCAAAATGATAAAGCCAGCGGCCATAATTTAAGAAAATAGTTTTTTGGAAAACAAAGTGGTGGCCCCCGCCGGACTTGAACCGGCACTCCGCTAACGGACGAAGATTTTAAGTCTCCTGCGTCTACCAATTCCGCCAGGGGGCCATAATTGGTTGCGTTGCATTCCTATAGCAAATCAAATTGATTTTCTAAAGCCCCAAAAGTGATATTCTAAAAAAAAACAACTTCATGTGGTGAAAAATATTTTTTTCATGGTAAATAGCAGTCATGAATTACATTGATGCCAAAAATGCGCCGCTCGTAAATACGGGACAAATTAAACTTCATGGGCCTGAAGCTTTTGAGGCCATGCGTGTTGTTGGGCGTATGGCAGCGCAATGTATTGATATGCTGCATCCACATGTGCGCGCTGGCGTGACAACAAATGCGCTCGATAAGCTGGCATATGAATTTATTCTCGACCACGGCGCCGCACCGGCCCCACTTAATTATCGCGGTTTCACAAAATCCATTTGCACTTCTTTAAATCATATTGTCTGTCATGGCATACCTGGCGAGCGGGTGCTGAAAGAAGGCGATATTGTGAATATTGATGTCACCTTGATTTATGATGGCTGGCATGGCGACCATAGCCGCATGTTTGCGATTGGCGAGGTGCCGGTTCGGGCCAAACGCCTAATGGATGTGACTTATGCCTCGATGATGGCAGGTATTGAGGCGGTTAAACCAGGTGTATGCCTCGGCGATATTGGTCATGCGATACAGACCCTAGCAGAAGCCGAACGCATGGCGGTTGTGCGCGATTTTTGCGGGCATGGCTTGGGGCAAATTTTTCATGATGCGCCCAATATTTTGCATTATGGTCGAGAGGGTGAAGGGGTTGCCTTAAAAGAAGGTATGATTTTTACCATTGAGCCAATGCTCAATCTCGGCAAACCAAGTGTAAAAATTTTGTCAGATGGCTGGACAGCGGTCACGCGAGATCGCTCACTCTCTGCTCAATATGAACATTCGATTGGCGTCACCGCCACAGGCTATGAAATATTCACGCAATCAGAAATAGGATTAGAGGAACCACATAAAAACCCCTCCCCGTAATCGGACACAACATGACGCAGAACAAAAAGAATAAAGTCAGCGACAAACATCACCAAAGCGGTCATAGGCAAAGACTGAAACAACGCTTTATGGAAAACGGTAAAGCAGCATTAGCGGATTATGAATTGCTAGAAATGCTGTTATTTTATAGCCATGCCCAACGCGACACCAAACCCATTGCCAAAGAGTTGATAAAAGAGTTTGGCAATTTGTCGGGCGTTTTTGGCGCCACGCCAGAAAAACTAAAAACAGTGGACGGGGTTGGTGAGCGCACTATCCAGCTATTGAAGCTTGTGGAAGCACTTGCGCAACATGTTGGGCAAAGCAAAATAATGAACCGCGATATTTTCTCATCTTGGGAAGATTTGAAAAATTATTGCCGCAGTACAATGGCCGAGCGCGATATTGAAGAATTTCGGGTGATTTTTCTCAATCGCAAAAATGCCATTATTGCCGATGAAAAGCTGTCAGAAGGCACAATAGACCACACCCCTGTTTATCCGCGTGAGATTTTACGCAAAGCGATTATGCATAACGCCTCTGGCATTGTAATCGCCCATAATCACCCAAGCGGCGACCCCAAGCCATCGCAAGCTGATATTGATATGACCAATCAAATTAAAAAGATTTGTGGCGGGCTTGGGATTGTGCTGCATGACCATTTGGTCATTGGGCGGGGAGAGGTGGTCAGCTTTAAGAGTTTGAACTTGCTTTGAGAGGTGAAAAAAGCTTAACAAACTGGCTTCTTATATTGAGAATCTTGGCATTTTCGGCTATACCGACGCTGCAGGAGAGATTTTATGATTCCAAGATATACACGACCCGAAATGGCGGCCATTTGGACGCCCGAAAGCCGCTTTGGTATTTGGCTGGATATTGAAACCCACGCAATGGACGCAATGGCCGAACTTGGGATTGTGCCCAAAGAAGCTGCCCAAAAAGTGCGGGAAAAAGGCGGGTTTGATGTTGACCGCATTGATGAAATTGAACGCGAAGTCAAACATGATGTCATCGCGTTTTTGACCAGCCTTTCTGAGCATGTTGGGCCCGAGGCGCGGTTTGTGCATCAGGGCATGACCTCATCAGATGTTTTAGATACATGCCTTAATGTACAACTTGTGCGTGCAGCTGATTTACTGTTGCAAGATATGGACGCGCTGCTGGCGGCGATTAAAAAACGGGCTTATGAACATAAAGACTCAGTCACCATTGGGCGCAGTCATGGGATACATGCGGAGCCAACAACTTTTGGCCTTAAAATGGCGCAAGCTTATGCTGAATTTGACCGCAACCGGTCACGCTTGCTGGCCGCGCGCGCAGAAATCGCCACTTGTGCCATTTCTGGCGCGGTTGGCACATTTGCCAATATTGACCCGTCTATTGAACACCATGTCGCTGATAAAATGGGGCTGGCGGTTGAGCCAGTTTCAACGCAGGTGATACCGCGTGACCGCCACGCCATGTTCTTTTCGGTTTTGGGCGTGATTGCTTCGTCAATTGAGCGGGTTGCAGTTGAGGTGCGCCATTTGCAGCGCACAGAGGTGCTTGAAGCTGAAGAATATTTCTCTGAAGGCCAAAAAGGGTCTTCAGCTATGCCGCATAAGCGCAATCCGGTCCTGACCGAAAACCTGACGGGTCTTGCCCGCTTAGTGCGCGGCATGGCGCTGCCTGCTATGGAAAATGTCGCCTTGTGGCATGAGCGCGATATTTCACACAGCTCTGTCGAGCGCATGATTGGGCCAGATGCAACAGTGACGCTTGATTTCGCACTTGTGCGCCTGACAAATGTGATAGAGAATTTACTGGTCTATCCAGAGCGTATGCAGGCCAATATGGACAAGCTTGGCGGGCTTATTCACTCGCAACGCGTTCTCTTAGCGCTGACGCAGGCTGGGGTTAGCCGTGAGGACGCTTATCGCTTGGTGCAGCGCAACGCTATGCCCGTCTGGCGTGGCGAGGGCGTGTTCCTTGATTTATTAAAAGCCGATGAAGAAGTGCGCGCCGCTCTGTCAGAGACTGAGTTAGAGAACCTGTTTGATTTGGGTTATCACCTCAAACATGTGGATACAATTTTTGCGCGTGTTTTTGGCGAAAAATAAGTGCGAGTCACTTTAAGCTGTAATGATTGAAGGAGTGGAATATGGCCACGCGTAAAAAAATCTATGATGGCAAAGCCAAGACCCTTTATAAAGGCCCTGAAGCAGGCTTGCTCATTCAGCATTTCAAGGACGATGCGACAGCTTTTAACGCCGAAAAACACGATATTATTGACGGCAAGGGTGTGTTGAACCAGCGCATTTCTGAATATATTTTTATCCGCCTTGAGCAGCTTGGTATTCCAACACATTTTATCAAAACCCTAAATATGCGCGAACAACTCATTCGCGAAGTTGAGATTGTGCCGATAGAGGTTGTTGTGCGCAATGTGGCTGCGGGGTCTATTTCAAAGAGACTAGGCCTGCCAGAGGGGGAGATTTTACCCCGCACGATTGTTGAGTTTTATTATAAAGATGACGCGCTGGGCGACCCGATGATTGCGCCAGAGCATATCACGGCATTTGGCTGGGCAAGTGACGCCGAGCTGGAAGAAATGACCGCACTTTCATTGCGGGTAAATGATTTTATGAGCGGCATGTTTCAGGCCTGCAATATTCGGTTGATTGATTTTAAGCTCGAATTTGGCCGCCTTGAGACCGAAGACGGGCATCAAATTGTGCTGGCTGATGAAATCAGTCCAGATAATTGCCGCCTTTGGGACAGTGAAACAGATGAAAAACTCGATAAAGACCGCTTCCGCCGCGATATGGGTGGCATGGTCGATGCCTATCAAGAAGTGGCCTCGCGGCTGGGGCTATTAAGCGCAAAAAATGATGAATGAGATCAGGAAAATGATGAAAGCAACGATTAAAATTAGATTAAAAAATGGGGTGCTTGACCCACAAGGTAAAGCCATTGAAAACGCTCTCACCCAGCTTGATTTTCAAGGTGTTGACAATGTGCGGCAGGGTAAATTGATTGAGGTCGAGCTGACCGAAACCGATGAACAAGTCGCCAAAGCGCAATTAATGCAAATGTGCGAAAAATTGCTGGCCAATACGGTGATTGAAAATTACGACATTGAAATTGAAACGGCGTCATAAGAATGAAAGCTGCGGTTATTGTATTTCCAGGTTCAAATTGCGACAGAGATGTTGCTGTTTGCCTTGAGGCGGCATCGGGGCAAAAACCCTATATGGTCTGGCATGGCGATAACGCCTTACCTGATTGCGATGTGATTGTTTTGCCAGGTGGTTTTTCTTACGGGGATTATTTGCGTTGCGGGTCAATGGCCGCCAATAGCCCGATTATGGCTGAAATTGTTAAGCGGGCGGGGCAAGGCGTGCCGGTGATTGGCATTTGCAATGGCTTTCAGGTGCTGACCGAGTGTGGCTTGCTGCCGGGCGTGCTGATACGCAATAAAGGGTTGAATTTTGTCTGCCGCGATACCCGCCTGATTGTAGAGCGCGCAGCTGCTCCGTTCACCAACCAATACAAACAAGGCGACGAAATCACTATTCCTGTCGCGCATAATGAAGGCAATTATTTTGCTGATGACGAGACACTCAAACGGCTTGAGGGTGAGGGCCAAATTGCGTTTCGATATGCGCCAGATGACAACCCTAACGGCTCTTGCCTTGATATTGCTGGCATTGTGAACCAGAACGGCAATGTGCTGGGCATGATGCCGCACCCGGAGAGATTTGCAGAGGCAGCGCTTGGTGGCACAGACGGCAAAGCAATTTTTGATAGCCTTGTGGAGTTTGCGTCATGAGTGAGTTGATGAAAGAAAAAGTTGATAATGTGAATGATACGCCCGTCACTGACGAGATTGTTGCTGAACATGGCCTGACCGCAGAAGAATATGAGCTGATTGTCGCACATATGGGGCGCGCCCCCAATATGACAGAACTCGGGGTATTTTCAGTCATGTGGTCGGAGCATTGCTCGTATAAATCATCTCGTAAATTCTTAAGCCAATTGCCGGTCACAGGCGAGCAGGTGATACAAGGGCCCGGTGAAAATGCTGGCGTGATAGATATTGGCGACGGCGATGCGGCGGTGTTTAAGATGGAAAGCCATAACCACCCGTCATTTATTGAACCCTATCAGGGCGCGGCGACAGGCGTTGGTGGGATTATGCGCGATGTCTTTACCATGGGCGCACGCCCGGTTGCTAATCTTAACGCCCTGCGCTTTGGTAACCCTAATCACCCAAAAACCAAGCATTTGGTTGCTGGCGTTGTGTCGGGTATTGGCGGCTATGGCAATTGCATTGGTGTGCCAACTGTCGGCGGTGAAGTGAACTTTGATGACAGCTATAATGGCAATATTCTGGTGAATGCCATGTGTGTTGGCCTCGCTAAATCTGACAAAATCTTTTACGCCAAAGCCACGGGCATTGGTAACCCTGTTGTTTATGTTGGCTCAAAAACAGGCCGAGATGGGATTCATGGTGCGACGATGGCATCGGCGGAATTTGATGATGATTCCGAAGAAAAACGCCCAACTGTTCAGGTTGGCGACCCGTTTACTGAAAAGCTTTTGCTTGAAGCATGTATGGAACTCATGTCATCTGATGCGATTATCGGGATTCAGGATATGGGCGCGGCGGGCCTCACCTCATCGTCAGTGGAAATGGCCGATAAAGGCGATGTTGGGATTGAGCTTGACCTTGATAAAGTGCCTTGTCGTGAAACCGCAATGACAGCCTATGAAATGCTTTTATCTGAAAGCCAGGAACGCATGCTGATGGTGTTAAAACCAGGCCGCGAGGCTGAGGCTGAAGAGATTTTCAAACGCTGGGGCTTGGATTTTGCCGTGATTGGGAAGCTGACCGATACAGGCCGTATGGTGGTGCATTATGAGGGCGAGATTAAAGCCGATATGCCGATTAAGCCACTGGCTGATGGCGCACCGGCTTATGAACGACCCTATGTCGCAACCCCTGCGCGTGAAGTCATTATGGCGGCTGACATTGACGCCCCGACTGACTGGGCCGCGAGCCTGAGCCAACTCATTGGCAGCCCTGAACTCGCTTCACGGCGCTGGGTGTGGGAGCAATATGACCATATGGTGATGGGCGACACAGTGGCACGCCCGGGTGGCGATGCAGCGATTGTGCGTGTGCACGGCAGCAATAAGGGGTTGGCAGTCAGCGCTGATGTAACCCCCCGCTATTGCTTTGCGGACCCGATAGAGGGTGGCAAGCAAGCAGTTGCTGAAACCTATCGCAATATTACGGCGGCGGGCGGGTTGCCACTTGCCATCACCAATTGCCTTAATTTTGGCAATCCAGAACGGCCCGAAATTATGGGACAATTTGTCGGCTGCCTTGAAGGCATGGGCATGGCCGGGCGCGCATTGGATTACCCTGTCGTTTCGGGCAATGTCTCGCTTTACAATGAAACCAATGGCGCGGGGATTTTCCCGACACCTGCGATTGGCGGCGTTGGCGTTATCAAAGACCTAAATCATCGCGCAGATGCTTGTTTTAAGGCCGAGGGTGCGCGGGTTTTTGTGATTGGAGAAACCAAAGGGCATTTGGGCTGTTCGCTTTATTTGCGTGATATTATAGGGCGCAAAAGCACTGAACTTGGCGCCCCGCCCCCAGTCGATTTGGAACAGGAAAAAGCCCATGCGCATTTTGTGCGCTCAATGATAAGCGCTGGCCTGCTCACCACCGTGCATGATGTCTCTGATGGTGGGCTGTTGATTGCGGTCACAGAAATGGCCATGTCTGGCAAGGTTGGGGTGTCCCTGCAAACACCAGATATTGACCAGCCACATGGTTATTGGTTCGGCGAGGACCAAGGGCGTTATGTTGTCGCAATTGATGCAGATAAAGCCAGCGAACTTATTGAAAAAGCAGAACAATCTGGCATTTTCCTTCAAGAAATCGGAAAAACCGGCGGCGATGAGTTGACTTTGGACACTAAGATACGCATATCTATAGAAGAACTGGCACAGACACATGAAGGCTGGTTCCCGAATTATATGAGCGCATAACTGGAACGCAAAGCTCAAACCAAAAGGTTGAACGAACATGCCCATGAAAGAATCCGAAATTGTGCATTTAATCAAGCAGGCCCTGCCTGATGCGCAAGTTGAGATTACCGATTTACGCGGCGATGGCGACCATTATGCTGCCGTCGTCACCTCGGCAGCCTTTAAGGGCAAAACACGCGTGCAACAGCACAAGCTTGTTTATGATGCCTTTAAAACCGATGCCGGCGAAGATGGTATGGGCAGCACATTACACGCATTGGCTTTGCAAACAGCCGTGCCAGATGAGGAGTAATCAAGTGACAGATATCCATCAACATATTGATGAAGAGATTAAAAGTGCCGATGTTGTTTTGTTTATGAAAGGCACGCCCGTTTTTCCACAATGTGGGTTTTCAGGCCAGCTTGTGCAAATTTTATCTTACCTCGGCGTGGCTTTTAAGGGCGTGAATGTGCTCGATAGCGATGAATTGCGTGAAGGCATTAAGACATTTTCAAACTGGCCAACCATTCCGCAGCTTTATGTAAAAGGCGAATTTATTGGCGGCTGCGATATTGTGCGCGAAATGTTTGTTGAAAACGAATTACAAGAATATTTTCAGCAAAATAATATCGACATGCAAAACGCCTAAAGCGGCATTTATCTATTCACAATAACGGTTTTGGCTTGCTCTTATAGCCCTTAATCGTTATAAAACGGCACGCTTAACGCCATCTGGAAATGAGTCCAGATTGTGGCTCACACCCCTGGAGGGAGCCAAGCGTGATTGGCAATTCAGCCAGTTTTTGGAGATAAGATAATGAGCAACATTATCAATTTAAACGCAGAAAAACGCGAACTGAACGGCAAGGGGCCCGTTCGCGCGCTGCGTCGCGCCGGAAAAATTCCGGCAGTCATTTATGGTGACAAAAAAGAGCCTCTACCGATTATTCTTGAACGCAAAGAAATCGACAAAGTTTACAACACAGGTCGTATGATGGCGACTTTGCTGGAACTTGAAGTTGATGGCTCAAAAAGCCGTGTGATTGCGCGTGATGTGCAATTTGACCCCGTCAAAGACACGATTTTGCATGCCGATTTCCTGCGTGTGACACGCGCCACAAAAATTGCGGTTGAGGTGCAAGTGCATTTCTTAAATGAAGAGACATGCCCTGGCCTCAAACAAGGTGGCGTGCTGAATGTCGTGCGCTATCAGGTTGAATTGCTCTGCCCAGCAGGTGATATTCCTGAATTTATTGAGCTTGATTTGGCCGAAGCTGAAATTGGGGCAAGTTTGAACATTTCTGATGTGCAATTGCCAGAAGGCATTACGCCGACCATCACTGACCGCGACTTCACTATTGCGACCATAGCTGCACCTGCAGGTCTGGACGAAGAAGATGACGCTGATGATGAAGGTGAAGAAGGCGAAGCAAGTGAAGCAGAAGGCGGCGAAGAAGCTGCTGATGAGGGCGGCGAGGAATAATCCGCCCCATCATCACCTCTGCATCACCATCTAACATAGCGGCCAAAGCTGGCTATGTGTCGGAGAGGCTTGATGCTTTTAATTGTTGGTCTTGGTAATCCTGGAAAAAAATATGCTGGAAACCGGCATAATATTGGTTTTATGGCCATAGACGAGATTGCCAAGCACCACAATTTCCCGCCTTTTAAGAAGAAATTTCAGGGCCAGATTTCCGAGCATGTGATAAATGGCGAAAAGGTCATTTTGCTCAAGCCTGAAACTTTTATGAATGAAAGCGGCAAATCGGTTGCCGAGGCGGTGCGCCTTTATAAGCTGGCACTGGACCAGATTATCGTTTTTTATGATGAGCTTGATTTAATCGCTGGCAAATTGCGCTTGCGCACAGGTGGCGGTTTGGCCGGGCATAATGGGCTTAGATCGTTAAAGGCTCATATCGGCAATGAGTTTCGTCGCGCGCGTCTGGGCATTGGACACCCCGGGCATAAAGACAAGGTTTTAGGTCATGTTTTGAAAGATTTCTCGAAGCAGGACAAAATCTGGTTGGCAGATTTTTTGCCCGCCCTTGCCACCCATTTTCCATTGCTGCTGGAAGGCGCGGATACAACTTATCAAAACCGGGTTCATGAGGATATGCACAAGCATTTTCCAGCCAAAAACAATGACACAGAAGAGCAGGATTAAAAGGACAGATTATGGGATTTAAATGCGGTATTGTTGGGCTGCCAAATGTGGGGAAATCCACGCTGTTTAACGCCCTGACGCAAACAGCGGCGGCGCAAGCAGCTAATTTTCCTTTTTGCACGATTGAACCAAATATTGGCGAGGTCAGTGTGCCTGACACGCGGTTGGCGGCATTGGCTGAAATTTCGGCCTCAAAAGAAACCATAGCGGCGCGCTTGAGCTTTGTTGATATTGCGGGGCTGGTGCGGGGCGCGTCAAAGGGCGAGGGTCTGGGCAATCAGTTTTTGGGCAATATCCGTGAAGTGGACGCGATTGCGCATGTCTTGCGGTGTTTTGAAGATGGCGACATCACCCATGTTGAGGGGACGATTGACCCCATTGCTGACGCAGATACGGTGGAAACCGAACTCATGCTGGCTGATTTAGAAAGCCTTGAGAAACGCGCTGATGGCTTACGGAAAAAAGCGACCACCAAAGATAAAAAAGCGATAGAAGAATTAGAACTGGTTGAGCTGGCGCTGGCTGAATTGCAAGAAGGCCGCCCAGCGCGTTGTGCGGATATACCCCAAGGGCGGGAAACTGATTTTAAGAACCTGCAACTCTTAACTGCCAAGCCTGTGCTGTATGTGTGCAATGTGGAAGAGGAAAGCGCAGAAACAGGCAATAGCCTGTCTGCCAAAGTCGCTGAAAAGGCGGCCCAAGAAGGCGCAGAGGCGGTGATTATTTCCGCCCGTATTGAAGAAGAACTCGCCCAGCTCGACGAAAGCGAACGACTGGAATATTTGCAAACTTTAGGGCTAGAAGAACCGGGCCTTAATCGCCTTATTCGGCAAGGCTATCAGCTGCTGGATCTCATCACCTATTTCACCTCTGGGCCTAAAGAAACCCGCGCTTGGACCATCAAACGCGGCACCTCCGCACCACAGGCAGCTGGGGTGATTCATACTGATTTTGAGCGGGGCTTTATCCGCGCTGAAACCGTCAGCTATGATGATTATACCACGCATCAGGGCGAACAAGGCGCGCGCGACGCTGGCCGCCTGCGCCAAGAGGGCAAAGATTATATCGTGCAGGACGGCGATGTCATGCTGTTCCGGTTTAATGTTTAGCGCTCATATAACCTTAAAATGAAAAAGCCATGATTTTTGACACCGCTTGACGCGGGCGGGTATTACTGGCTAGCATGTCCACAATAATAAAAAAGGACAGCCAATGTTTCATTTCAAACCACACCCCTATTCCACCTTGCGCCAGCAGGCTCGATTTCTCACCAGTTTTGCGGCTCTTGCTTTGGCGGCGGCTGGTTGCATGTCGCCAGCGTCTCATTATGCCGCAGATGTTTATCAAGCGGATCAAATCAACACCCGCCAAGAAGCCAAAGCCGTTCGGATATTATCGATTGAAGCCAGCAAAGTGCAGGTGGAGAACAAACGCAATCAAGAGCTTGCGGCCATTGGCGGCGCTATTTTAGGCGGGCTTTTAGGGGCAGAACTGGGCAGCAATACAAGCCACGGCAAAGCGGCTACATTGGGCGGTGGGCTTGTCGGGGCGACAGTGGCTGAAAATATCGCAGGCAATACTGTTCTGGTAGATGGTGTGAGCCTGTTTTACGAGCAAAATGGCACAATCCTCACCTCAACCCAAGTGGGCCAGCCCTGCCAATTTGCACCAGGCACCGCCTTGATGATTGTAACGCAGGCAAATAGCAGCCGCATTCAGCCCAATGCGATGAACCCTTGTGTTAAGGGACAAGAGCAGGTCACAGGAAAACTCAGCAGATATGATTATGACGCCTCTGCGCAAGAAATGTTGAAGCTTGGGCGCCAACCCACCCATTCGGATAAAATGATGGAATTAAAGCGCCAGCAGCAAACGCTTGAGGCAACAAAAAAGCTGCAAAAGGAAATCACCGAGCTCACCAAAGAAGAACAACGCAGCGCAACCGCCAAAGAGCGCGCGAATTTAGAGGTTGAGCAACGCAAAGCGGAAATTGACAGCATTAAGTCACGCAATGAGGCAACCCGAACAATCAGTGAGGGTATCGGCAATCGGCTGAATAAAGATACGGAAGTTACTATTGAGCCAGATAAGGTGAAAATCAAAAATTAACCCCCGCTATAGGAGATAGCGAGGGTTAAAATTTCACTGGATTGAGCGGACGCTTAGTGTTGGTCAGCCCAAATTTTGCGCATGGACAAGAACAAGAGGCCAGCAAAGAGTGAGAGGTAAATAATCACCATCACACCGGTTTGCTTGCGGGTTTCAAGCTCTGGTTCGGCTGCCCATGACAGGAAAGTCGTGACATCATATGCCAGTTGCTCTTTGGTTGGGACTGTGCCGTCTTCATAATCGACCAATTCATCAACCAAAGGTTCGGCCATCGCAATTTTACCACCTGCCATATAGGGGTTGTAATATTGCCCATCACCAAGCTTCACACCTTCTGGCGCGTCTTCATAACCAACCAAAAGCGCATAGACATAATCAGCACCGAGCCCACGGGCTTTGGTTATCAGCGATAAATCGGGTGGGTAAGCACCGCCATTAGATGCGCGCGCTGCGTTTTCGTTTGGATAGGGCGCGATGAAGGCATCTTTTGGTAAAGCCGGACGGTCAAACATATCACCATAATCATCAGGGCCATCTTCTACCGTAAAATTAGCTGCAATGGCTTTCACCTCAGCTTCACTAAATTCTGGCCCGCCTGATTGTGACAAGTTACGAAAGCGCAGCTGGTTCATGGAATGACAGGCCGCGCAAACCTCTTGATAAACTTTATAGCCACGACGCAGCGCATCGCGGTCAAAAGTACCAAATGGGCCGTTAAAACTCCAGTCTTGTGCTGCAGGGTGTTTGGCATCGCCGGCCGCAAAAACCTGTGTCGGTACTGCCAATGCGATAATCAGGGCAAGCCCTAATGAGGTGAAAAATTGTGTTCTTTTCATAGCTCCGACCTTTATTCTGCAGGCGCTGCATTACTAGAAAGCACAGAATCTGAAATGCTTTCGGGGATATCCTTTGGTTTTTCGATAAAACCAAGCAGGGGTAAAATGATGAGGAAATGCGCGAAATAATAAATTGTCGCTATTCGTGCCAGCACAATGTAAATCCCCTCAGCCGGCATCGCGCCTAAATAACCGAGCAGCAAGCAAACACCAATAAAGATGAAATAGAACTGACGGAACAGTGGACGATAACGCGCAGAGCGCACTTTTGAAGTGTCCAGCCAAGGCAGTACAAACAAAATCGCAATCGCCCCGACCATTGCAATCACGCCGCCAAGCTTATCAGGTACAGCCCGCAAAATCGCATAAAATGGCAATAGATACCATTCTGGCACAATATGAGCTGGCGTCACCAATGGGTTGGCGGGAATGTAATTATCCGCATGACCCAGCACATTTGGCGCGAAGAAAATGAAATAGCTGAATAAAATCATAAACAGCACCAGCGCAAATCCGTCCTTTACAGTGTAATAAGGGTGGAACGGCACCGTATCTTGTTTTGATTTGACCGAAATACCAATCGGGTTGTTATTGCCCGGCACATGCAAGGCCCAGATATGCAACACCACCACGCCCGCAATCAAGAATGGGATAAGATAGTGTAACGAGAAAAAGCGGTTCAGGGTTGGGTTATCAACCGAGAAACCACCCCATAACCAAGTTGCGATGCTGTCACCCACCAATGGCACAGCGCCAAAAAGATTGGTAATCACCGTCGCGCCCCAAAGGCTCATCTGGCCCCATGGCAAAACATAGCCCATAAAGGCCGCCGCCATCATGAGCAGGTAAATAATCACGCCCAAAATCCACAGCACCTCGCGTGGCGCTTTATAGGAGCCATAATACATGCCCCGAAATATGTGAATATAAACAGCGAGGAAGAACATAGAAGCGCCATTGGCGTGAATATAGCGGATTAACCAACCATAATTCACATTGCGCATAATATGCTCGACAGAATTAAACGCCAAATCAACATGCGGTGTGTAATGCATGGCCAAAATAATGCCGGTGACGATTTGTGTCATCAGGCAAAAAGTCAAAATACCTCCAAAAGTCCACCAATAATTCAGGTTTTTTGGGGTTGGGTAATCAACAAAACTATCATGTGCTAAGCGCATTAAAGGCAGGCGCTCATCCATCCATTTTGCGATACCACTTTTTGGGTTATAGGTGCTCTCACCGCTCATGTGTCAATCCTATCTCGCTTAACCGATTTTAATACGTGTGTCTGAAACAAATTGATATTCTGGAATTTCCAGATTGGTTGGGGCTGGCCCCTTACGAATACGCCCTGAAGTATCATAATGCGATCCGTGACAAGGGCAGAACCAGCCATTAAATTCGCCAGCCTGACCAAGAGGCACACACCCTAGATGCGTACAAACCCCGACCATTACCAACCATTCGGGCTTTTCAGCGCGCAATGTATCGGCTTGGGGGTCGCGTAATTCAGCTAAATCCACTTGTTCTGCTTCTGTTATCTCATCTGCTGTCCGGCGGCGGATAAAAACAGGTTTCCCGCGCCATGTGACAGTGATGCTTTGGCCGACCTCAATCGCGCCCAAATCTACCTCAATCGAGGCCAAAGCGCGCATTGAAGCATCTGGGTTCATTTGGTCAATCAAAGGCCAAGCTATATTTGCCGCGCCAATGGCCGCAAAAGCTCCGGTTGCTAAATGAAGGAATTCTCGGCGGTTAGTCTCGCCATTTTTGCTATCAGCAGTATCACTCAAGACGATATCTCCAGCATTGGTGTTCTCTTCTCAACCTACCAGCGCTCATCGCTCATAAATCGAGTCACTCCTTTATAAAGGATTTAACTGTTAGGGAAAATACTTCTCTGGCTTCCAAGGCTCTATGTGTCACCATGACGCAGAGGGTGAAATTTCCACATTTTTAAGCCAAATAGGGTAAAAAATAAGGGTTGATATGGTAGGTGAATTGCATGGTACATATAGTAGATACGGATATGGATAAGCAAAAAAAACAGGCATCTGACTGGTTTCGCACCCTGCGCGATGAATTATGCGCGGCTTTAGAGGCTTTTGAGCCAAATGGGCAACGATTCCAGAAGAAAAAATGGAGCCGCGCAGAGCAGCATGGTTCAGATGAAGATTTAGGCGGCGGCGAAATGGCGTTGCTTGAAGGCGATGTTTTTGAAAAAGCAGGTGTGCATATATCCACAGTTTATGGTGAATTTTCTGAAAATTTCCGGCATCAGGTCGAAGGCGCTGATGAAGACCCGCGGTTCTGGGCGAGCGGGATTTCGGTCATTATTCACCCCAAAAATCCGCACGCCCCTACCGCGCATATGAACACGCGCATGGTCGTGACCACAAAAAACTGGTTTGGCGGCGGTGGCGATTTAACCCCAATGCTGGCGCGTGACCGGCGCGCCGACCACCCTGACACGCTGGCTTTTCATCAGGCCTATCAACAAGCATGCGATGCCTATGCGCCAGATGCTTATGCCGAATATAAAAAAGCCTGCGATGATTATTTTTATCTGCCCCATCGCGACGAGCCACGCGGCACGGGCGGCATATTTTATGACCATCTCAATAGTGGTGACTGGAATAAGGATTTTCTCTTCACCCAAAATGTCGGCAAAGCCTTTCTGCAAGCCTATCCAGCCATTATCGCCAAACGCATTGGCGAGGCCTATACGCAGGCCGAGCGTGATGAACAACTTGTGCAACGCGGGCGTTATGTGGAATTTAATCTACTTTATGATCGCGGGACAATGTTTGGCCTGAAAACCGGTGGCAATGTGGACAGTATTTTATCCTCTATGCCGCCTGTCGTGAAATGGCCCGCGCCTTAATCTTCAATCCAGCAAATGCAGCCAGTCGGCAGTGCCATCTCGGATTTTATCAATTTGTTGCATAACGGTCTCGGCATCAGGAAAGTCATGCATCGCCCACCAGAGTTCCAGTGCCTTTTTATATTTGCCCATTTGTGGGCCTGATGTCACCCCTGCAGCGGCCAGCCTGTCCCCCGTGATTGGAAATTGCGGGCGTTGCCAATCCTGCGGCACCGTTTCTGCCCGCTCCCAAAAGGTAAAATAGGGCTCGGCGCGGGCGCTCTCTTCTGCTCTGCGCCGCTCGTTTTCTTCCTCATCATCGGTCAAAACAATAAAGCCAAAGCCGTGTGGGAGTGAGAAATTTGGGTAAGATTTTAATATCAAAGCCTGGTCGCGCAGGGTTTCCGGCCCTGAAAAATACAAACCCGCTGATAAAGAATAATCATAACGGTCAGCCAGCCGGCCAAAAGCCTTTTCCATGCGTTTTTTCTGCTTATTGGACAAGCGCAACCTTTCAGCCATTTTTGCCACATTTGTCAATGGGTCTGGAAACGGCACCAGCGCCATCAGCCGCAACAGGGTATCCGGTTCGCCTCTGCCATATTTTTCTTCATGGCGTTCAGCGTGATGTAATAGTCGCCACAGCCCCTCCCCCTCGCAGCCGAGCAATGGTTCTAAAATTCCTGTCTCGTGCATGGCGTTTATGGCAAATCTAACTTTTGGCAGGGTCAGGATTTTGAACAGCTCTTCGCGCTTGCGCTCGCCTGACAGCTTGACCAATTTGTCCTTTGCGGCTTCACATGCCGCCAGCGCGGGGGCGTCCATTTTCGCTTTGGGCGACAATAAATAGTGAAAGCGAAAAAACCGTAAAATGCGCAAATAATCCTCTGCAATCCGTGCTTCTGGATTGCCGATAAAGCGCAGTTTTTTGGCCTGTAAATCAGCCAGACCAGTGCCGAGCGGGTCATAGACCTGCCCCTGTGCATCGCAATAAAGCGCATTGAGGGTGAAATCGCGCCGTGCCGCATCAGCCTCCCAATCCTGCCCAAACACGACTTCGGCATGGCGACCATCGGTGGCCACATCGCGCCGCAAAGTTGTCACCTCATAATGAAACCCATCTAATATCGCGGTCAAAGTGCCATGTTTCAGACCTGTAGGCACAACCTTAAACCCCGCCCCTTCAAGCTTTTCCTGCACAATTTCTGGCAAAAGCTGGGTGGCCAAATCAACATCTGGCGTGGCTGTTTTGGCACGCTCAGCCCCCCCCTCATCATACATATCCAATAATGTATCGCGCACACAGCCACCAACCGCGCGCACAGCATCACCCCCCAAAGCCGACATCAGGGCCTGCGTTTGCGGTCTTGAAAGCCACTCAGCATCAAGACGAAGGACAGTCATGCTTTCTTCTTTCTCATCTCTTCAAAAGGGCTAATCTGCTGGTTTTGACTTAAAATAACCAGGTTGCAGCGTCCCGTTTTCGATTTTTGGCGGCACATAGTCATTTTCGGGCGACACCCCGCTTTGTGAGCGCAAGATAAACAAGCTGCCCAACACCAAAAATAAACCAACACTGGCCGCGATGGCCCAAACCTTCAATTCTGCTTGGCTCGGTTGACTTTTTTTGACCAAAGCCAGCCAAAAATAAGCCACCGCAAATGGCAGTGAAAAAAGCAACAGGCCCCATAATAAAAGTCGTATCATCTAAAAGCTCTCTCGCTAATGGCGCGTATCATGCCCGCCGTCGCGCCCCAAATATAATGCTGCTCATAGGGTATGGCATAAAAATAGCGTTGGCGACCCTTAAATTGAGCGCTTTCAACAATATGATTTTGCTGGTTCATTAAATGCTGCAATGGCACCTCAAAAACATCTGAGACCTCGTCAGGGTTGATTTGCATCTCAAAGCCTGGCGCGATAAGGCCAATCACTGGCACCACATAATAGCCTGTAAAGGTTTCATAACTGTCCGCGTAACCCAGCACATCAACACGCTCTGGGGAAAGACCGATTTCCTCATGCGCTTCGCGTAAAGCCGCCGCCTGCACAGTTGGGTCAGTCTGGTCCAATCGCCCGCCCGGAAAAGCAATTTGGCCCGAATGGTTTGATAAATGCTCGGCGCGCCGTGTGAATAAAACCCGCGGCATGTCCTCATAAGTGATAATAGGCACAAGTACAGCGGCGGGCTTAAGCGGTTTTTGTCGCACGCCTTCAGGCACATTATGATTCAGGTCAAAATCACCATAAGCGCCACCATCAACCACATTTTCAGGCAAGCTTGGCAGCGACGGAATAAGCGCATCGGCGAGTTCTTGGCGTAATTTTGAAGACATATCCATCTCGTCTTTCATCTACAAGCCAACATCTTGCATCGGGGCAATCGCAAAAAATACACCGCCGCTCCAGATACCAAATTGCGCCGCGCCATGAATGGTTTCTTCAACGCATAAATCCACCAGACGATAAAAAACGGGGCGCGCAATCAATGCCTCAAGACGCCCACGCACCCGCACATAGGGGGTCGGCTCTTGATTATCCGGATTGATATCCACCCGAATGGGGTTGTTTTCGCCCGCGCAAAACACATCATCAGTCAGGGTGGTAAATTCTAAAATTTGGTCTTTACCCGCACCAGAAACTGACATTTGCGTCACCAGAAACGGGGCATCTTCAACGGTGACCAAAATTTTCTCTACGGGGGTCACCACATAATGCTGGCCATCTTCATCATGGCGCAAAATGGAGGAAAAAAGCTTAACCAGTTTTTTTCGACCAATTGGTGAACCTTGATAAAACCACTGCCCATCACGACGGATTTCCAGCCCAATATCGCCACAATATGGCGGGTTCCAGTCCTCAACAGGGGGCAAGCCAGTTGACTGGTCCACCGCTTGAATAGACTTTAAGACATTTTGAAAATTTGCTGGTTCATCTGTCATGCGCGCATGCCTCATTCACCACTTTTTGTTTCTTCCAGCGCGCCCGCCAATTTGCCCTGCAGGGGTGTTTGAGGACCCAGCCGGTGTATTAAAACGCGGTGCGGGTCAACCGGCGCGGGATAGGTGATTGTTTTAGGTGCCTCTTCAAATCCGCTTGATTGATAATAAGACAAATCCCCTACCAAAAGAATATAGTCATATCCTTTTGCCTGCGCCAATGTGATGGTTTCTTGCATTAAATGACGGCCAACCCCTAGCCCCTGATAGGGATTATCCACCACCAATGGACCCAGCAATAAGCCTGCCTGCGCTCCTATTTGAATGCGCCAATAGGATATTGCCCCGAGTAACTTATTATCCTCACCCATCGCGACAAAGGATAATTCAGAAACAAGCGGCGCATTTTCGCGCAGGCGTTCAGCCATGCGCACATGCCGACCTGGCCCAAACACGCGGTCCAGCATCTGGTCAACAGCCACCGCATGCGCGGTTTGCTTTGGTAATAATTTATAGGCAAGCGTCATACCATTACCTTTATCAAATAATTCGCTGTCCTATCACGCCCCCAAAAGAAGCGCAATATATCCGCCATAGGCACACAAAAACAGTGCGCCGACTAATCGGCTCAACCTTGCCCGCTCGCGCATCAGCCATAAAAAACTGAGACTTGCAAGCAGCATAATCCAAACATCAAATTCAGCAATTTGCAGGCTGATATCCAGAGGCGTGATAAGCCCCGTCACCCCTAATATCAGGGCGATATTGAAAATATTACTGCCAATCACATTGCCAATCGCAACCCCTGCCTGCCCACGAAAAGCCGATAAAACAGATATGGCCAGCTCAGGCAAAGAGGTACCAAATGCAACCAATGTCAGCCCAATTATGGTTTCTGGCACGCCAAAGCCCTGCGCGATATGCACAGCGCCATCAATCAAAATATCGGCGCCCCACACCACTGCCGCCACGCCCACGCTTAACAGCAAAAGCGCCCCCAAAACCCCACCTTGCGGGGCGTCATCACTTATTTGCACCTGAGGTGTTTGTGCTTGTTTTTCCTGCCGGTAAACCAGCACAATGTAAAACAATAAAAACCCCAAAAGCGCCAAAGCGAATGCGTGTGTCACTTGTCCAAATTGTGCAATGGCGGCAAAAACAATCGATATGAAAAGCACAAAAAACACATCACGCTTGAGACTGGGGTCCTGATTCACGACAGGGCGAACCAGCGCGGTAGCCCCTAAAACCAGTAAAATATTGGCAATATTACTGCCCACCACATTGCCAACCGAAATACCAGCATTACCCGACAGAGCTGCCTGAACGGAAACCATTAATTCAGGCGCCGAGGTGCCAAACGCCACAAATGTCAGACCAATAATTAAGGGTGGCACACGCATATGCCGCGCCAATGAGACCGCGCCCTTGACGAGCCCTTCACCGCCAAGCGCGAGCAACAAAAAACCGCCTAAAACCATCAAAAAAGATAAAGTCATCGAAGTCATAAATGCCCTAAAACCATGTTTAACATGCCTTGAAACCCAATCTATCCTGTTCGCTCACGCTGGCAAGCAAAACCCATCACACAAAAAATGACACATGCGTCATTTTTTACTTGAAACGATTCTTTTTTTCTGGTGTTATTGTTGAGTAATGACGAGACTTCGTTATTCAGGGCGTTTTCATGGGGGATGAGAACGCCCTTTTTCTTTACTCCTCTTTGCTTTTTTATGCCTTTTCCGCATTTTCGCTTTTCAAGCCAATTTTTAACCCGCTCGGCTTAAAAATCTTTATATCCGATATAGGCAAAGGCTTTTAAATCTGTTACATCGGTAAGAGATAGTATTTCAGGGAGATTTTTATGTCCGATAATCAAGATAATGCAGAGCGCATTACCGTTTTATCAAAAGATTTCACACCTGCGGCGATGGAGTTTCACCGCAGCCATATGGCATCTAAGGGCTATCGTATGGAAGGGTCGATTGTGGCGCGCCGTTTCCAAGTCACAGACGGCATGTCAGAACCCCAAGACCTGTTTGACGGTGAGACCTATTACGCGGTCACATTCGTTAAAGGCGAATAATATTATCACGCGCAAAAACTGATATAAGCCTGTATCATATGCATTTGGGTGTGCGCATTTGGCGCAATTTTCTCCCGAAAAAAACTGGATATAAAAAGCCAGATAAGGCACATTCGCGTCATGGATTATGAAAAATACATAAAAACCGCATTGCATTCTCTCCATGAAGAGGGGCGTTATCGCGTCTTTACAGATTTAGGGCGTCAAGTTGGCTTGTTTCCGCGCGCGCTTGATTACTCTCAATCCCCGCCGCGTGAAATCATTGTCTGGTGTTCGAATGATTATCTCGGCATGGGGCAGAACCAGCAGGTTATGACCTCGATGAAACATGCCATTGAAACCTATGGCGCGGGCGCGGGCGGCACCCGAAACATCTCCGGCACTCATCACCTTATTATTGAGCTTGAAAAAGAGCTGGCGGATTTACACAATAAAGAAAGCGCATTGGTTTTCACCTCTGGTTATGTTTCCAATGAAGCAACCATTTCTACTCTGGCAAGATTACTGCCGGATTGCCTCATCATATCCGATGAGTTGAACCATGCCTCAATGATTGCTGGCGTAAAAAGCTCAAATTGCGAAAAAGTGGTTTGGCAGCATAATGACCTCGCCCATTTAGAAGAAATTTTGCAACAGGCAGGCCATGACCGCGCCAAGTTGATTGTATTTGAAAGTGTCTATTCAATGGACGGCGATATTGCGCCAATCCCTGAAATTTGCGCGCTTGCGAAAAAATATAATGCCCTGACATATCTTGATGAAGTGCATGCGGTTGGTATGTATGGCCCACGCGGTGGCGGTATTGCGGACCGCGACAATGTGATGGAAGAAGTCGATATTATTGAAGGCACATTAGCCAAAGCCTTTGGCATTATGGGTGGGTATATTACCGCCACTTCACAAATGATTGACGCCATTCGCTCCTATGCACCTGGTTTTATTTTTACCACCAGCCTGCCCCCCGCTGTTGCCGCTGGTGCGACAACCAGTGTTCGGCTTTTGAAAAATAGCTCCGAACTGAGAGAGCAACATCAAGAGCGCGCTCAAAAACTCAAAACCATGTTAGCCAAATCCGGTCTGCCATTTTTGCAAACTGAAACACATATTGTGCCGGTTATGGTTGGCGATCCGGTTTTGTGCAAAGCCGCGTCTGACCGCTTGATGAAAAATCACGGCATTTATATTCAGCCTATCAATTACCCAACCGTGCCGCGTGGGACAGAGCGTTTGCGCATCACGCCATCGCCTTTGCATGATGATGTTTTAATGGAACAATTGGTTGATGCCTTGCTTGAAGTTTGGGACGCCCTAGATATTAAAGAGAAAACAAAGGGCCGACTAAACGAGGCAATCTAATGTCCCTGCCGACATCTCACCCACCCATCGCATTTGGCCGCACAGGCCTGTTACTGGTAAATTTAGGCACGCCTGAAAGCGCGGACGCAAAAGGCTTGCGCCCATATTTGAAGCAGTTTTTAAGTGATAAGCGGGTTATCGAAACCCCTGCTTTTATTTGGCAACCTATTTTGCGGGGCATTATTTTGAACACCCGCCCCAAAAAATCCGCCCATGCATATGCGCAAATTTGGGATAAAGAAACCAATGAAAGCCCCTTGCGTCGTTACACAAGGGAGCAGGCTGAGGCCGTGCAAGAAAAATTCGGTGATGAGATAAAAGTTAGCTGGGCGATGCGCTATGGCCGCCCGTCCATTGAAGACAGGCTGGCCGAGATGAAGGAAGCGGGCTGTGAGCGCATTGCCGTGATGGCGCTGTATCCGCAATATAGCGCGACCACCAGCGCGTCTGTCTATGATGAAGTGTTTCGAGCTTTGATGCGTCTGCGCTGGCAGCCAGCCATTCGCACCGCGGCGCCATGGCATGATGACCCGACCTATATCAATGCGCTAGCGGCCACTGTCCAAGCCCAAATTCAGGCTCAGCAATGGGAACCCGATGTGATTGTCGCCTCGTTTCATGGTCTGCCGCAGCGTTATTTTGAAAAAGGCGACCCTTATCATTGCCATTGCGCCAAAACTGCGCGTTTGTTGCGTGAAGCACTTGGGCTGACTGAGGATAAATTTAAGCTTACTTTCCAGTCGCGTTTTGGGCCTGCCAAATGGCTTGAACCTTATACGGATAAAACAGTGATTGAACTGGCCGAGCAAGGACATAAAAAAATAACGCTCATTACGCCCGGATTTATTTCTGATTGTGTTGAAACTTTAGAAGAAATCAATATTGGGGTGCGCGATATGTTTTATGACGCTGGGGGGACAGATTTTTCGACGGTTCCCTGCCTGAATGCCAGCAGTGACAGTATTGAATTGCTTGTCCATCTTGCGCAAAAAGATTTAGCGGGTTGGCATTCTAATTTGATTTTTTGAGGGAATTATTGCACCCTTTAGAAAATAACGCAGAAGGTTAGGAGAGGGTCGCATGGAATATTGGTCAGAATTACTGCACTATCCCCCAACACAAACGGAAATCATTATTATGGTTTGTGTCTTGGTTATCTTTTCTCTGCTCAATCGCCCGGCTCAATATCTCCATTGCGTCTTCGTAGCGCTGATTTGCTTTCTGCTATTACACGCGGCTTTACCAAATTTGAATGAAAATGGCATGTTTTCCTTTCAAGACTTTGGCCGCTCATTATTTGAAACATCGCTTGGGTTTTTCCTCTCAAGATGGCTAATTATCATGGCGGGAATATATATTTTTCGTAAGATATTCAAGAACTTAACAACAAAAAAGCTTTTTTTCAAAAATTAATTGGCTTTTCGCCTCTTTGACCTAAATCTATACTGGGTGTGATTACTTCCAGCGGCTCTTGGCACCCTTCCGCAAAGAATAGCTTGTTAACAAGCAATACAGGAGCAAGATATGCCTAGTGGCGTTGTAAAATGGTTTAATACCGCAAAAGGGTATGGATTTATCACACCAGATGATGGTGCGGCAGATACATTTGTTCATATCACCTCAGTAAAAGAGTCTGGTCTCAAAATGCTGGTCGAAAGCCAGCGTGTGAATTATGAGCTGACCGAAGGGCGCGATGGTCGACACATTGCAACCGATATTGAGTTGATTGACCAAACAGACACTCTGGTTGGCTAACTCAAGCCTAAGCTTTGAACCGAAAAATATTTACACTGTGAATAAGTCATGTTTTTATTTCCTGAAAGGGGAATGATATGAGCTTATTACCAACGAAACAACAAATTGACGCTCTGAGAAGCGGGCCAAAAGACTCGCCTATCGTTATGATAAATATGCTGGTTTATAAAAACCGCGACAGTTACAAAAAATATATGCATGCCATTGGCAATTTAATGCCTGATTATGGCGCCAAACTCGTTTGGATGGGCGAGATGGTAACACCTGTGATTGGCGAAAATGTGCCGCCTTTTGAAACCGTTTTTCTTGTCCAATATCCAAATCAACAAGCCTTTCTTGACATGACAAGCTCTGATGCCTATCTCGCAGATAAAATACATCGTGAAGAAGGGCTGAAAAGCCAATGGCTGCTCGCCACCACACCTTTACCAGAATTTATTCAGGGAAAATCACAAGAATGAAAATTACCATTTACACAACCCAAACCTGCCCCTTTTGCCATGCCGCCAAAGATTTGCTCGTTCAAAAAAAACAAAATTTTGATGAAATTGATGTCAGTGGTGACCCACAAGGGCGCGCCCGCATGACAGAGCGCGCAGACGGGCGCACATCAGTGCCGCAAATCTTTTTTGACGACACCCATATTGGCGGCTGCGATGACCTTTATGACCTTGAGCGCAATGGCCAGCTTGATAAGCTTATCAATAGCTAATAACGGCTAATAATTGTTAATTTTGAGGCAGTTCAATATTTTTGTTCAGCTGAATATTCAGCAATAAGCCAATACTGACCATAAATGTCACAATCGAGGTGCCGCCATAAGAGATAAACGGCAAGGGCACACCCACAACTGGCATAAGGCCAATAACCATCGCCACATTGATGAATAAATATAAAAAGATAGACAAAGACACCGCGCCTGCCACCAAGCGGCTGAATTTGCTCTTTGCCTCAAGTGATATTAAAAACCCGATAAGCAGCACACCTGTATAAAGCAACAATATCACCAGACACCCCACCAAACCCATTTCTTCGGCAATCATAGTGAAAATAAAATCGGTTTGTTTTTCAGGCAGAAAGTCAAGCTGGCTTTGTGTGCCTTTCATAAACCCCTTGCCCCATACACCGCCAGACCCGATGGCAATTTTAGACTGAATAATATGATAGCCCGCACCCAACGGATCACGCTCAGGATTGAGGAATGTCAGCACGCGCAGTTTTTGATATTCCAGCATGCGTTGCCAAAAAAACATGCCGACAGGCACAAGACCTAATGCCCCCACCAAAAAATACCGCCAATTCACACCCGTCATAAATAAAATACCGCCGCCGACAATTGCGAATAAGACAGATGTGCCTAAATCAGGCTGGCGCATAATCATAAATCCGGGAACAATAATCAGCAAAACTGGCAGCAAAAGCCATATTGGACGCGAAGTATTTTCTGCGGGCAGGCGATGATAATAGCGCGCCAAAGCCAGAATAAGAGCAATCCGCATCGGTTCGGAGGGTTGCACATTCATGACTCCCAAATCAATCCAGCGCTGCGCCCCCATTTGCTTATTACCAAAAAACTCAACCCCCAACAGCGCGACAAGCCCCATGAAAAAGAAGAAATATGCCAATTGATACCAATATTTAATATCAATAAGGGCGACCACAAACATCAGGGAAAAACCAAAAATCATGCGATACATTTGCGGCATGCCCCAGACATCAAACGCGCCTTGCGACACCGCATATAGCGCCATCAGACCTGCCCCGCACAGGCAGGCGACCAGAAAAATAAGCAACCAATTCAAGCCAATTAACTGCTGGCGCCAAGATTTTCTTTCCGTAAAAAATAAATTACTCATCACACGGCTCCTGTTTCTAGCGCCGGTGATGGCGGAATATATACATCTTTAGATTGCGGGTCGCGCTCAAGTATTTGTTGCATAATATCGCGCGCGATTGGCGCTGCGGTCTTGGATCCACTCCCTCCATGCTCAACCACCACCGCGATTGCATATTTAGGGTTCTCAACCGGCGCAAAACCAACAAACAAGGCATGGTCGCGCAAATGCCAGGGCAGGTCTTCATTTTTGACAATCCCCTCTTCGCGCTCGGCAGCACTGATGCGGCGCACCTGCACTGTCCCCGTTTTGCCAGCCATTTTTTGTCCATTCACATCTAAATCCGGCATGAAAGCTGTGCCATCAGCATCATGTGTAACGGCTCGCATCGCTGCATGAATAACACGCAGGTCTTTTGCATTCACACTGAGCGGTTCAAATTCAGGGGTATTTTTAACCTTCCCGCCCAAGGCGTAAACTAAATTAGGCGATACTTTTTTACGCCCATTAGCCAGCCTCGACACCATATGCACAAGCTGCAAGGGCGTGGCCAGCAAATAGCCTTGCCCAATACCTGTGATGAGTGTCTCGCCTTTTTGCCAAAGTGCATCTAAATTGGCGCGTTTCCAATCACGCGATGGCACAATGCCGCTTTTCTCGCCAATCGTTTCAATATCCGTGCGCGCACCCAAACCAAATTCACGGGCAATTTTTGCGATTGGTTCAATGCCAATCCGGCGTGCAAGTTCATAAAAATAAACATCGCAAGAATGTTTAATCGCATCATGCAGGTCAATATCGCCATGCCCCTCATCAAACCAACAATGGAATATATCCTGCCCATATTCATATTTTGCTGAACAGTTAATTTTCTCATCAACCGAGATGGCCCCCGTCTCCAGACCAGCTAAAGCGACCAGCATTTTGAAGGTTGAACCGGGCGGGTATTGCCCAGACACAGCTTTATTCAAAAGCGGTTTTCTGTCATCTGCGAGCAAGCTATCCCAATATTTTTGCGAAATCCCGACATTAAAATCATTCGGATTATAAGAAGGTGTCGAGGCAAGCGCGAGAATATCACCAGAATGTATTTCCATCACGGCCACCGCGCCGCTTTTTTCTGCCATGCGTTGTGTGGCATATTTCTGTAGTTCAGAGTCAAGGGTCAGCACAATATCCGCCCCCGCGACGCCCGGATTACGGTCCAGTTCGCGCACCACGCGCCCAACATTATTGACCTCAACACGATGACTGCCCGGCTCCCCACGCAACTGATCGTCTAATTTATTTTCAATACCGTTTTTGCCTACCTTAAACCCTTCCAGTTTCAGTAAAGGATCTTCATCATATAAATCCTCCCGCGTTGGCATGCCGACATAACCGACAATATGGGCAAATTCTGCCGCGAGCGGATAATAACGCCGCTCCCCTACCCGCGTTTCAATGCCCGGCAAATGTGGCAAATGCACATTGACCGCCGCGAATTCTTCCCATGTTAGATTTTCCGCGACCATGAGGGGAATAAACTCTTTGGTGCGCGGAATATCGCGCAAAAGCTGACGGCGGCGACGGTCAGAAATACGCACCAAGCGTGCCAGTTTCGCAATGGTTTCATTCGGGTCCTGCGCATGTTCTGCCACCATCACGACCTGAAAATTGGGTCGGTTAATGGCAATTTCTTGCCCAAAACGGTCAAAAATCCGCCCCCGTGTTGGCGCCAATAAGCGAACATTGATGCGGTTTTCCTCAGCCCGCATGGTGTAGTCATGAGAGCGCGTCACCTGCAAGTAATATAACCGCCCCGCCAAAAGCGACATGAGGCCAATCTGGCTAACACCCATTAAAAGCGAGCGGCGGGTGATTTTCTGAATTTCTTCGTCACTTTGCATATCACCCCCCGATACCAATCCTAGAGAGACGCAGCTCAAGAAAATCAAGCAGCTTTGTCATGACAGGAAATACCGCCAATGTCGCGATATAGGGTATGAGAATAAGCGAAAAATTGAAATAAAAGTCATGCTGCAACGACACGCCCAGATAGATAAGGGCATAGGCCGCAAGCGCCACCAGCGCAAAGCTTATCCAATTTGTCATGAAACTACCCGCTGCCAAAATTGTTGATTGCGAGCGTGTATAAAGATGCATCAAAAGCAGCACACCGCCCCATAAGCCTAAAGGGGTTGCCATAAGCAAGTCTTGCATGAGCCCTAAACTAAAAATTTGCACATGGCCGAGCCTGTCCTCGCCCAGCACGGAGCAGAAGAAAATAATAATCAATAAAAAATTGGGCATGGCCGAAACGCCCCAAAGGCCAGGTAATTGCACAGATTGAAACAGCAAGAAAAGCAAGGCGATAATAAACAGAAATAAGCTGCCAGGTCGTGCGCTCTCGCGTTGATTTTGTAAAAAATTGACCAACCCTGTGCCCGACTTAAACGCCATGTCACTCACCTTGCCTGTCAGTAAGAGAATTTGCTTGTGGCGCAGTTTTTAGAATAACAGGTTCATCTTGCGTGCTTTTGAGGGCGATATTTTGTTGCCCATGCAAAACACGCACCAGATTAAGATGGTCTAGCTTCTCAAATAGGATAACAGAAATCGACCCATTGCGCTCTAAACGAATTTTGCCAATCGGGGTGCCGCTTTGCACTTGCCCACCCAAACCAGACGCCATCACAATATCGCCATCACTCATATTTTGCGTTTCTGCATTAAACAATATTTTTGGCACATCGCTATTATCGCCCGCCAAAATCGCGTTGACGCCTGCTGGCTCCACACGCACGGGAATACGACTATTCAAATCTGTGACCAATAAAACCCGACTGGACAAAACACCAACCGACACGATGCGACCAACCAGCCCAAACTGACCAACCACTGTATCCCCTACTGTCACACCATTATTATAACCCACATTAAGAACATAGGTTCTGACAAACGGCCCGCCTGGGTCAAACATGATTTCCGCGACAATGGATTTTTTCTGCGCCTCTGGCTGAACATTAAATAACTCGCGATAGTCATCTATTTGGTGGCGCAACATCTCGTTTTCAATTTCAATTTGATGAAATTTATCCAGCTCTTTTTTTAACCGATTATTTTCCGAGCGCAGGCTTAAATAATTTTGGGCGAGTGCTAAAAAATCTTGTGTGAACACCACAGGCCGTGAAACAAGATACTTCACCGAGTAGCTCACATCTGTAAAAACCTGATGTATAGATTGAAGCGCAGCAGGTTGATTGCGCGTGACAATATATAATAAAGCAGAAAGCACGAGGAGAATTATCAAGCGCCGTCGTGAAGACCCTTTTCTTCTTCCACCGCTTGTTCTAATCCCGCTTTTCACCATTCGCGCCCATCATTCTTAATACACAGATGACAGCACATGCTTCATGGTTTTAATATGTTCAAGCGCACGCCCCGTGCCAAGCGCGACACAAGACAAAGCCTCATCGGCAATGCTAACCGGTAAACCTGTTTCCTCGCGCAAAACTTTATCTAAATTTTTCAGCAAGGCGCCGCCACCAGTCAGCACAATCCCTTTATCGACAATATCTGCCGCCAGTTCAGGTGGCGTGGCTTCCAGAGCAACCTTGACCGCTTCGACAATCGCACCCACAGGCTCTGCCAGACTTTCAGCAATTTCACGCTGACTAATCGTTACCTCACGCGGCACACCATTTGTGAGGTCCCGCCCTTTAATCTTCATACTCATCTCGCCTGTATCTGGCACCGCCGCTGAACCGATTTCTTTTTTAATCCGTTCCGCGCTAGACTCGCCCAAAAGCAAATTATGATTACGGCGAATATAGGCAATAATCGACTCGTCCATTTTATCTCCGCCCACACGCACAGAACGCGAATAAACAATCCCGCCCAGCGAAAGCACAGCCACTTCTGTCGTGCCACCACCAATATCAACAATCATGGACCCAGTTGGCTCAGTGACTGGCAAGCCTGCCCCAATCGCGGCGGCCATGGGCTCTTCAATCAAATACACACGGCGCGCACCAGCCGATAAAGCAGATTCCTGAATGGCGCGTCTTTCCACAGCTGTCGCGCCAGATGGCACGCAAATCACCACCTGCGGATTGGCGAAAGTCCGGCGATTATGCACTTTGCGAATAAAATGCTTAATCATTTCCTCGGCCACATCAAAATCGGCAATAACGCCATCACGCATCGGGCGAATGGCTTGGATATTGCCCGGTGTACGCCCCAGCATCAGCTTGGCTTCATCGCCAACTGCCAACACCTGATTGCGCCCGTTATTATTAAAAATCGCAACCACAGATGGCTCATTTAATACAATGCCCCGCCCTTTGACATAAACCAAAGTATTTGCGGTTCCCAAATCAATGGCCATATCTGCCGAGAACATTCCGAGTAAACCGTCCAACATTTTTCAAATCCCTTTATCGTATTTTTAAATCGCGCAACGCTATATTCTTAAGGTTGCAATATCATCTGGCGCTTGACGCAATCGCTTAACCAGCAATTTGTTCAAGGCACTCACATAAGCCCGCGCCGATGCGACCATTGTATCCGTATCAACACCGCGCCCTGTGACTGTTTTTCCGTCCTCACTCAAACGCACACTTACTTCAGCCTGCGCATCAGTGCCTTGTGTGACCGCATGCACTTGGTACAATTTCAACCGCGCCTCGGTTGGGAACAAAGATTTAATGGCATTAAATGTGGCATCAACTGGCCCATCGCCTGTGGTTTCGGCCTGTTTCATCTCGCCATCAATTTCCAGCTCCAAAATGGCTTTTTGCGGACCTTTTGAACCAGCATAAACCTGCAAAGAAACAACCTTGATGCGTTCATCGCGCCGCGCTTCAGCATCATCAACCAAAGCGGCAATATCCTCATCAAAGACCTGCTTTTTCTTATCTGCTAAATCCTTGAAGCGCGTGAACGCTTCTTGGAATTCATTATCGCCAAGCTGATAGCCCATTTCATTTATTTTTTCACGGAAAGCATGGCGGCCTGAATGTTTGCCCATGACCAGTGACGATTGCGAAATGCCAACGGATTCCGGCAGCATAATCTCGTAAGTCTGGTTGTTTTTCAACATGCCGTCCTGATGAATACCACTTTCATGCGCAAACGCATTTTGCCCAACAATGGCTTTGTTATATTGCACAGGAAACGCGGTGACAGCCGAAACCAGTTTAGACGCTCGCGTCAAATGCGTGGTGTCAATGCCAGTCCATTGCGGCATTAAATCATGACGCACATTTAACGCCATGACGATTTCTTCCAACGCCGCATTACCAGCCCGCTCGCCAAGCCCGTTAATTGTGCATTCAATCTGGCGCGCACCAGCCCGCACCCCTGCTAATGAATTGGCCACCGCCAAACCTAAATCATTATGACAATGGGTTGAAATAATGGCCTTATCAATATTGGGCACGCGATTGCGCAACATGGTGATAATTTCAATATATTCCTCTGGCAAAGTGTAACCGACTGTGTCTGGAATATTGACTGTGGTCGCCCCTGCTTTCACGGCGGTTTCAACAGCGCGACACAAAAAATCGCGATCCGTACGGGTCGCATCTTCAGGCGACCATTCCACATTATCTGTATATTGGCGCGCCCTATCGACACTAAAAGCAATAGCTTCTAAAACCTGCTCAGGCTCCATTTGCAATTTGTGCTTCATATGCACAGGGCTGGTTGAAATAAAAGTATGAATACGGCTGCTTTTGGCAGGCTTCAAGGCTTGCGCGGCGCGGTCAATATCTTTTTCGCCAGCTCGTGACAAACCGCAAACGGTTGCGTTTTTCATCAATTTAGCGACTTCCTGCACCGCTTCAAAATCGCCATTTGAGGCAATCGGAAACCCGGCTTCAATCACATCAACGCCCATTTCATCGAGCATTTCAGCAATACGCAGTTTTTCATCTAATGTCATGGAAGCGCCGGGTGATTGCTCGCCATCGCGCAAAGTTGTATCGAAAATGATAACGCGATCCTCCGGCGCGCCCGTTTTCTGTGCATTATGATTTGTGTCAGTCATTTGTTTTTCCTCAGTATTGAAAGTGTTTCTTCTGCTTATTTAACCCCTGAGCGAGCCCATCGACATGTGTCGTTACCCCTCAGGGGTTGGTTAGGAGGAGCAGTTTAGAATGCAACAGACCAGCACAGACCAGCCCCCGCGCACCCATCTGAGACGCAGGCTGATGACCCTTTGTTTTTATTGACGCTGGCAGCGTCCAAAAACAACACAGTGTCATGTCGGTTGTCACTTTCATTACCTTCTTGACTATCAAATTTAACTCTCATTTCTGTTTATCTGTCAGGGCATAAAATTGCAAGCAATTTCAATGGTGTTTACAGGGTTTGCCGTGAAGTAAAAATGTTTTTTGACAGCCCTAAACACTGCCCAAAAGCTGTGGCTTCATGTGCTGCACATGGTCAATCACAAAATCCATTGCTTGGCGCACATGCGAGAGCTTGGCCAAATCTTTGCGCACCAAAAGCCATAACTCAAAACTTCCAACAACTTCCGGATCCAGCACGCGCTCTAAATGCGGGTTTTTATCACCCACCACACACGGCAGGGCGCTCAGCGCGGCGCCGTCTTCTATCAGGCGCGCGCGCAACGCCGCAGAAGATGAGCGCGCAATGACAGAGGCATTTTTTTCTGCCCGCGACAACCACCAAACTGGCCCGACAGGCGGCTCTTCTTCGGCAAAGCCAACCAAAGGACAATCCGATAAATCATTTTTTGCCACGGCTTTTTTATCAAACAAACCCGCGTCTCGGTTTTTAGCGGCATAGAGGCTGTAAGCCATATCCCCAATTTTGCGCATCAACATATCGCCATCTGTTGGGCGCACAGCGCGAATGGTCATATCCACATCACGCAGGGGATTCATAATGCGCGGCGCCGCAGATGACCCGCCCCAGCCGATAAATTGGTCCGATAAAACAGTCAACATCACGGCTGTATGCTGGCGATGAAACGCCGCAAGGCCAGTTGCCAGAACTTCGCTGCTTAACACTTCGCTTGCCGACAGCTTTACTAAGCCGCCACTGGCCTGCCCGCCTGCCTGAAAGTCGCGCTCTAAGGCCGAGAGATTTTGATCCACCGGATCCAGCATATCGCGCAAGCGCACGCCGCTTTGTGTCAATTGATAGCCGGAACGCAACCGCTCAAATAAGCGCGTGTCGAGTGCCTCTTCCAAATGCGCAATGCGGCGCAAAACAGTGGTTGTGTTCACCCGCAATTGCTTTGCCGCCGCCGACAGGCTCCCTGCGCCCGCCACCGCCAGAAAAAAGCGTAAATCGTCCCAATCCATGTTTTTCATAATTGCAAATATATACTTGCAAAAACGATAAATTGCAAATCTGCAAATCAATTATTGCGGATATGTAATTCATAAAATTACTAATTTTCAGAAACTTAGCCATTTTCCATGCAAAAAGGGCCGCCCTTTGACGCATCAATGGGCAGCCCTTTATTGAGATATTAAGGACAAAAAGCGGGTTAGTTTTTCTCTTGGTCAACCAACTTATTGGCCGCAATCCATGGCATTTTTGACCGCAAATCAGCGCCGACGGCCTCGATTGGATGCGCCGCAGAAGCTTTGCGCATTTCTTTAATTTCTTCCTGCCCGCCTTGCATCCAGCGATCGGTAAATTTACCGGTTTGAATATCTTCCAAAATACGCTTCATTTCAGCTTTGGTTTCACCGGTCACAACGCGTGGGCCAGAAACATATTCACCAAATTCAGCCGTATTTGAAATCGAGTAATTCATATTGGCAATGCCGCCTTCATAAATCAGGTCAACAATCAGCTTGACCTCGTGCAGGCACTCAAAATAGGCCATTTCAGGCGGGTAGCCAGCCTCTGTCAGGGTTTCATAACCAGCTTTGATAAGCTCAACAACACCGCCGCACAAAACTGCCTGCTCGCCAAATAAATCGGTCTCGCACTCATCACGGAAGGTCGTTTCAATAATACCAGAACGCCCGCCGCCAACGCCGCATGCATAAGACAGCGCCAAATCGCGCGCGGTGCCAGAAGCATCTTGTGCTACCGCAACCAAACATGGCACGCCGCCACCTCTGACATATTCACCCCGCACCGTATGACCCGGCCCTTTTGGCGCCACCATAGAAACATCTAAATCAGGGCGCGCCTGAATTAAACCAAAGTGAATAGACAGACCATGCGCAAACATCAATGTGCCGCCTTGGCGCAAATTGTCAGCAATATCTGCATTATAAATATCTTTTTGCAGCTCATCAGGCGTCAAAATCATCACCACATCAGCCCAAGCTGCGGCTTCAGCAATGGTTTTCACTTCCAGCCCCTCAGCTTCAGCTTTTGCTGTTGAAGCTGAGCCAGCACGCAAACCAACACAGACTTGCTCTACGCCGCTATCGCGCAAGTTCAAAATATGAGCATGGCCTTGTGAACCATAACCAATAACAGCCACTTTTTTGGCCTTAATCAGTTCCAAATCCGCATCGCGGTCATACAGCATTTCCATTTAATATCTCCTCGGAAACTAAAATTTGAAAAACATTGACGCTCTTATAGACCCTACAGCGCGTCAATGCCACGAGAAATTGCAGCCACGCCTGTGCGTGACACATCTTTTAACCCAAGCGGGCGCATCAGATTAACAAAAGCATCAATCTTATTGGGCGCGCCTGTGAGTTCAAACACGAAAGACTCATGCGTGGTATCAACCACATTGGCACGAAATACCTGTGAGACACGCAAGGCTTCCACGCGCTTTTCTCCCGCACCAACAACCTTAACCAATGCCAGCTCCCGCTCCACCGAATCCGTTTCAACGGTCAGGTCAACAACCGACACAACCGGCACCAGCCGCATAAGCTGATGCTTAATCTGCTCAATAATTTGCGGCGAGCCTGATGTCACAATCGTGATGCGCGAAATATGCGCCTGCCCATCAACCTCTGCCACGGTGAGGCTTTCAATATTATAACCACGCCCTGAAAACAGCCCAATCACCCGCGCCAGCACGCCAGCTTGGTTTTGAACCAAAACAGAAAGCGTATGGATTTCAATCTCTTGTGACATATTCACTCTCTTACCAGCGCTTAAACCAGCGCTTTTCCTTCTTCTGAGATTTCAACATCAGAGGCACTTCCCCCTGCCAAAATCATTTCATTATGGGCCTTACCCGAAGGTATCATGGGGAAACAATTTTCCTCTTTGGTCACAATGCAATCAAAAATTACCGGGCCATCAGTCGCCAGCATTTCTTCAATCGCCTTGTCAAGTTCCTCAGGCGTTTGCGCCCGCAAACCTGTCGCACCAAACGCTTCTGCCATTTTCACAAAATCTGGCAGGGCTTCAGAATATGAATGCGCATAGCGACCACCATGCAGCAATTCCTGCCATTGGCGCACCATGCCCATATATTCATTATTCAAAATGAAAATTTTAATCGGCAAGCGATATTGAATGGCGGTGGACATTTCCTGCAAAGTCATTTGCACAGAAGCCTCGCCCGCAATATCAATCACCAACGCATCTGGGTGCGCGATTTGCACACCGACAGCGGCTGGCACGCCATAACCCATTGTTCCCAAACCACCAGAGGTCATCCAGCGATTGGGCTCATCAAAATGATAATGTTGCGCCGCCCACATTTGGTGCTGGCCTACTTCTGTCGTGATAAAAGTTTTGCGGTCTTTGGTCATCTCATAAAGACGCTGCACTGCATATTGCGGCTTAATCTGGTCTTGCGCTGGCTTGAAAGCCAATGATTGTCGCCCGCGCCAGTCCTCAATTTGAGACCACCAGCCAGCCAAAGCTTGCTTATCGGTTTGATACGCGCCATCACGCCATATCCGCAGCATATCCTCTAACACATGCGCTACATCGCCAATAATTGGCACATCAACCTGCACAATTTTATTGATAGAAG
This sequence comes from Parvibaculaceae bacterium, assembly GCA_965217015.1. Taxonomy (GTDB): domain Bacteria; phylum Pseudomonadota; class Alphaproteobacteria; order RS24; family RS24; genus JAYQKL01. The sequence goes on from OZ244224.1 coordinate 1,118,219, forward strand.
ACGGGTCAATATCAATATGTATTTTTTTGGAATTGGGCGAGAACGCGTCAAGACGCCCCGTCACGCGGTCATCAAACCGCGCGCCAATATTAATCATCACATCGCAATCATGCATCGCCATATTGGCTTCATAAGTGCCATGCATGCCGAGCATGCCCAACCATTGGTCATTGCTAGCCGGATAACACCCCAACCCCATCAATGTTGAGGTAATCGGAAACCCTGTCAGCCCGACCAGCTCGCGCAGTAGATTGCTGGCAATCGGGCCAGAATTTATCACCCCACCGCCGGTGTAAAAAATCGGTTTTTTGGCATTGGCAATCATCTCAACCGCTTGTCTAATCGCGTCCATATCCCCTTTGAGCTGCGGCTTATAGCTCGGTGTATCAACACTTGAAGCGCCAATATAAGTGCCAGTCTCAAACTGGATATCTTTTGGAATATCAATCACAACTGGCCCGGGCCGACCACTGGTGGCAATATGAAACGCCTCATGCATGATACGCGGCAAATCATCAATCGATTTCACAAGATAATTATGCTTGGTGCAGGGGCGCGTAATCCCAACCGTGTCACATTCCTGAAACGCATCAGAGCCGATTAAAGGTGTCGGCACCTGACCTGTAATGCAAACAAGCGGAATGCTGTCCATCAACGCATCGGTCAAACCCGTCACCGCATTGGTTGCACCCGGCCCTGATGTGACCAGCAAAACCCCACATTTTCCAGTCGAGCGGGCATAGCCTTCTGCCGCATGTGCTGCGCCCTGCTCATGACGCACCAACACATGTTCTAGCTTATCTTGCTGGAATATCGCGTCATAAATCGGCAACACCGCCCCGCCTGGATAGCCAAATATATGTTCAACGCCTTGCTCTTGCAGGGCGCGCACAACCATATCCGCACCAGTCATTTGGTTTTTTGCATTATCTGTCATGTTCTTGCTCTTTACTTTGCTGCTCTTTACTTTGCTGCTCTTTACTTTGCTGCTCTTTACTTAAAATCACCACCAATAGGCGCCTCACCAGCCATGGGCGGGTTTCAGCCTGTTTGAGCGCAATCTAACAGGTAAAAAGGTAAGGTCAAGCGATATTTGTAAGAAATGAAAAGATTTTTTGTTGTTTTTTGTAATAATCTTGCTCATTAAAGCTATTCCAAGCAATCATCTGATTCCGGAACCAAGTCATTTGCCGCTTTGCATAACGCCGTGTTTGCCGTGACGCCTGCTCTTTCGCCTGCTCCAAATCAATCTCCCCGGCTTGAAACGCCTGCAAGTCACTCAACCCCAATGCCTTGCACGCAGGCAGCTCCGGCGGCAAAGCCAAATCCTGCATCATGGCGGCTTCCTCTAGCGCCCCCGCCGACACCATTTGGGCAAAACGCGCATCACAGCGTTGATAAAGCCAGTCGCGGGCCGGCATGAGTAAAATTTTTGCCAACACCCCGTCCAGCATGGGTGTAACCTTGTCTTTTTGCCAATCCGTTAAAGCGCGACCTGTGGCACGGTAAACTTCATGCGCGCGTAAAATACGCTGCGTATCACTGGGCAAAATACGCGCGTAAGCTGCCTTATCAAAATCGGCCAATGCCGCATGCAGCTCTGCCGCGCTTGTTTGAGCTAATTCTGCGCGCACGGATTGGCGCACCGCTTCATCAATATCGGGAATTTGCGCTAGCCCCTCAGTCAGCGCCTTAAAATAAAGCCCTGTTCCGCCCACCAAAATCGGCATGCGCCCTTGTTGTGTGCAGGTCTCTATGGCGGCCAGCGCATCATCAAGCCACTGCCCCACACTATAAGCATGTTGTGCCGACACATGCCCATAAAGATGATGGGGAATATCCGCCATTTCCTCGGCACTGGGGCGCGCGGTTAAAACCTGCATTTGGGCATAAACCTGCATGGAGTCGGCATTGATAATGCTGCCCTTGAGCTGTTGCGCCAGCTTAAGCGCCAGGCCAGATTTGCCACTGGCGGTTGGCCCCGCAATCAATATGGCCCGAAATTTGGGCGCGCTGGTCATATTATCCGCGCTTTGGTTTTGTGCATTATGTTTTGCCATTTGGCGATAAGTGGTTATTTAGTTGAGATAGCGTTTGAAGTCAGTATAAAGCTAGTTATGCAAAACGCTATAGCATTTGAAATTAAAGTGAGCGCTTAACATTATGTCCGACCGTTTTTTTCTCGTTTTGACCGCCGACCCTGCACAGGCAAAACTGACACCTGCAACCAGTCATCAAATTCTGGCCGAACTTGGCATTCAAGCTGAGCTGACTTGCCTTGCGCCAGACATTGCTTATGAAACTGAGATTGACGCCGCCATCGCCAAGCCCCTCAACCGAGACAAATGTGATGACATTGCGCACAGCTATAAGACAGATATCAATGTCATAAGCGCGGCGCATCGGCGTAAAAAACTGTTGGTGGCGGATATGGAAAGCACAATTATTGAGCAAGAATGCCTTGATGAGTTGGCAGAGCTGCTTGATTTACGCCCGCAAATTGCAGACATAACAGAACGCGCCATGCGGGGTGAAATTGATTTTGAACCCGCATTGCGCGAACGGGTGATGCTGCTCAAAGGCTTGAGCGAAACCACACTGGAAGATATTTATCGCGAGAAAGTCACCCTCATGCCAGGCGCCGCACAGCTTATTGCAACCATGCGCGCCCATGGAGCGATTTGCGCGCTGGTCTCAGGCGGGTTTTCTTTTTATGCCGAAAAAATTGCCACGCGTCTTGGTTTTCATCGCTGGGAAAGCAATCATTTATCCATTCAAAATGGTGCGCTTGACGGCACTGTGCAGGATCCCATTTTAGGCCGCAATGCGAAGGCTGAATATTTGTCACAATGGCAGCGCCAAGATGAAATTCCCCAAGCTGCCACCATGGCTGTTGGTGATGGGTCGAATGATTTGGCGATGCTGGCCATTGCCGGCGCCGGGGTAGCGTTTCGGGCTAAGCCATTGGTTGCTGAAGCCGCTAAAATCGCCATTCATTATGGCGATTTGACAGCGCTTTTATATTTGCAGGGCTATCACCAGCAAGACTTTGTTGAAACGCTGGACAGCTGACCTCAGCTAGTCTTGCGTCACCCGCAAAGCAACAAAACGCAGGCCATTCGCTGTTTTGAGCAAAACCAACACAGATTTTTTGCCGTCACTTTGAGCTTTTTTCACAATATCCACCACATCTTGCGGCTCTGTGACCTCATTTTGATCCAGCTCGGCAATTACAAATCCGCGTCGCAGACCCGCCAGTGCTGCCGCAGAATTTGTTTCTACCCCGTCAATCAAAACCCCATTATCGCTCGCTTTCAAGCCAACCGCCGCGCGCGCTTGCTCAGTGAGGGGTGCCAGCTGCATACCTAAAATGCTTGGCTTTTCAGCAGGCTTTGGATCCTTCTTTTTCGGCTTAGCCTCAGCGCGCTGGTCCTGACTTTCATCAAGGCGACCAACCGTCACGGTTTTCTTAATGACCTTACCGCGCCGCAAAACCTCTACCAGAACTTTTTTATTCACTTCTGTTTCGGCGACAATACGCGGCAAGTCGCGCATTTCTGCGACTTCTTTTCGGTCAAATCGTAAAATCACATCACCTTGTTTTAAGCCCGCTTCTTCAGCTGGCCCACTGCTTGTGACCTCCGAAATCAACGCGCCTCGCGGCTTGCTCATGCCCAGGCTTTCTGCCAATTCCTCAGTCACAGTTTGAATGCGCACACCAAGCCAGCCGCGCCGGGTTTCGCCATAAGCCCGCAATTGCTCAATCACTGGCAAGGCCATATCTGCTGGTATAGCAAAGCCAATACCAACCGAACCGCCTGTTGGCGAAATAATAGCCGTGTTCACCCCTATCACCTCGCCTTGCATATTGAATAAGGGGCCACCAGAATTACCACGGTTAATCGCCGCATCCGTTTGAATAAAACTATCATAGGGGCCAGCATTGATATCGCGGTTCATGGCCGAAATCACCCCAGCCGATAAGGAACCACCCAGACCAAACGGATTACCAATAGCAATCACCCAATCGCCAACGCGAGAGCGTGTGCTATCACCAAAGCTCACATATGGCAGCGGCTTGTCAGATTCTACCTTCAAAACTGCAATATCGGTTTTGACATCACGCCCAATAAGCTCAGCGTCCAGCTTGTCACCATTTGAAAAATTAACTGTGATTTTATCGGCATTTTCAATCACATGATTATTGGTGATGATAATGCCCTCTGGTGCAATCACAAAACCTGAACCGAGCGAGGTTTGTTTTTGCTGTGGCGGACCATTTTTATCGTCTTGTGGATTGGTGTGACGCTCAAGGAAATCTTCAAAAAAATCTTGAAACGGGCTGCCTTGCAAAGGCGAATTAAACCCGCGCTCAACATTGGTGCTAATTGAAATATTCACCACAGACGGCATCAGCTTTTCAGCCAAATCTGCAAAACCTTCCTCAACCGCATGAGCGGCTTGCATGGGCATCAAAAACAGGCACGCCCAGAAAGCCAACTGCCAGCGCATCATGACTTTATGCAAGACAGAGAAGATATTTGATTGGTGACTATTTTGCGCAACGCTCATCATAAAAATTCCTTTTTGACGCTCATTTTTGAAAACACCTCATATGCAGAACAGTTCGGCGTCATACCTATGAAGTTAGCTTATAAAGCCAGAGAAAAATTGTCCCTAAAAGAATGGCACCAAGCCCTGAAAATCTCAAAATATCAGGTGTCATCTGGCGCATTTGTTCCATTAATTTCATCATTTGTGACGGGAACAGCGCATAGCAAATGCCTTCTGCTACAAGAACCAATCCAATCGCCAGATAGATGAATTCAGGCATTAGGGCTTATAAACCTCCCCACCTGGTTGTGAGAGAATGATTTCAGGGCAAATTTCTTCGCGCAGGCTTTTCCCCTCCGCAATCAAAGCTGCCACATCGACATCTCCTTTAACCTTTGTTTTATTTTGCTTCACACTCGTAATCACCGCATTGGGGTCATTCAAATATTTGAAAAAAGCACTGTCAGGCGACAAAACCATTGTGGTGCTGTTTTCTTGCAATGCTTTTTCATAGGATTGCATAGAGCGGTAAAAAGCAAAGAAATCGGGGTCTTGCCCATAAGCTGTTGCAAAAATCCGGTTCCGGCAAGCATCGCCCTGACCGCGAATAATATCCGCATCACGCGAGGCTTCGGCCAACAAAACCGTCACATCTTTATCTGCTTGCGCCCGAATGGCACGCGAGACTTCCTGACCTTTCGCTCTAAACTCAGCCGCTTCTTGCTGGCGCTCAGTTTGCATGCGGCGATAAATAGCCTGACTGTTAGCCTCAGGTAAATCCGCCCGTCGAATGCGCACATCGACAATCTCAATCCCAAAATCAAAGGCCTGCTCATTAACCAGCACTTTAATTTTACCCATTAATTTTTCACGGTCATCGCGCACAATATCCTCAAAAGGCGCCTCACCCACAACGGAACGCATTGACGAAGAAACCGTCGCCGCAAGGCGAGAATTCGCACGCGGCATATCCCGCAAAGAAATGTAGAATTTAAGCGGGTCAATGATTTTGTAACGGGTAAACGCATCAACCACCAAACGCTTTTGGTCGGCGGCAATCAATTCTTCTGTCGCGCTATCCAAATCCAAAATCCGCTTATCAATGTAAATCACATTTTGAACAAAGGGCAGTTTCACATGCAGACCTGCCTCTGTGATAACTTTACGCGGGTCGCCAAATTGCAAGACAATTGCCTGTTGCGTTTGATGCACTGTAAACAGGCTTGAAAAAGCCAGAAAAATAATCAGCGCGGCAAGCACGAGTGTGCCAATTGAAAAACGGGCCATTAGTTAGCCTCCTTCTTACGCAATTGGTCAAGCGGCAAATATGGCACAACGCCCGTGCCGCCAGAGCCAGACTGCTCAATAATAACTTTATCCGATTTTTCCATGACTTTTTCCAAAGTCTCTAAAAATAGGCGCTGGCGGGTCACATCGGACGCATCTTGATATTCATTATAGATGGCCGCAAAACGACTGGCCTGACCTTCAGATTCTGAAATGGTTTGCTCGCGATAGGCTTCCGCTTCGCGACGAATTCGAACCGCCTCACCTTGCGCCTCTGGCACAACCCGATTGGCATAGGCGTTAGCTTCATTGCGCGCACGCTCTTGGTCTGCGCGGGCCGCCTGCACATCACGGAAACTATCAATCACAGCTGTTGGTGGATCCACTTTTTGCATTTTCACCTGCGTAATGGTGATACCCGCCCCATAGCCATCGAGTGTTTTTTGCATCAATTCGCGCACTTGGTCCTCTGTGCTTTGACGCTGCTCGGTCAAAATGGGCTGAATATCATTTTGCCCGACAATCTCGCGCATCGTGCTTTCAGCGACAGCTTTGACCGTGCCGGCTGGGTTTTGAATATTGAACAAATAATCAGCCGCATTGTTAATCAGCCAAAAAACAGAAAAATCCACATCAACAATATTTTCATCACCGGTCAGCATCAGACTTTCTTCCGGCACATCGAGGGTAGAAAGCCGCGCGGTACGCCCATCGTCAGAGCCGCCGCGCATACCAATATCAACGCGGTTCACCAAAGTCACTTTTGGGGTTTGCACGGTTTCAATCGGAAACGGCAAATGATAATTTAAGCCCGGGCTGGTTTGGGTATGGAATTTGCCAAAACGCATTACCACGCCTTGCTCATCGGCCTGCACACGGTAAAACCCGCTCAGGCCCCAAATCACCAGCAAACCAATCAAAATCAGGACAACCCCACTGCCGCCGCCACCAGGAATCATTTTTGTTAGTTTTTCTTGATTATCTTTTATCCATTTATCGAAATCAGGACCTTGTGGAGACTTATTTCCACCCCGATTTCCTGAACCCCAAGGGTTTCCGCCCCCAGAGCCGTTTTGATTATCCCATGGCATTAGCCTTGCTCCTCACAATATATCGCCTGTTATGCCCCAATTTGCTGGTGATACAGTCAATCATAGCATCAATGAACATGAGACAGGCAGTTGAATAGTTAAATCTAACTCTATATATGTGGGTAGGAAATTGCTGATTTCAAGTTAAACATTTGCAATAAATCAAGTTTTTAAGGTCTTTTATGTCTGATGTGAACGCTGAAACTATTCTGGCCGCGCTAAGTGATGTCACGGATCCGGTTACGGGTGAAAATATAGTCGCCGCAAAGCGGGTTGAAGGCATTGTCATTAAGCAAGGAAATGTCGGGTTTTCCTTGCTGATTGACCCGCAGCAAGCAGATGCCTGCGAACCCATGCGCCAAATGTGTGAGCAAAAAGTCGCGGCTTTAGAGGGGGTGTTGAGCGTGACCGCTGTTTTAACTGCGCACGAAACCGCCCCTTCCATGCAGGCTGAACGCAAAGCGCCGGAGAAGCAAACCCCTGCTATTTTTGACCAGATTAAAAATGTGATTGCGGTCACCAGCGGCAAAGGTGGGGTCGGGAAATCAACAGTCGCATTTAATCTGGCCGCTGCTTTGGCCAAAAAAGACCAGCGTGTCGGGTTTTTAGATGCCGATATATTTGGCCCCTCTGCGCCACAAATGCTGGGCTTGAGCGAGAAACCAGATGTGTCGGACGATAAAAAGCTGGTGCCTGTTGACCGGTTTGGGTTTTTATCCATGTCTATCGGCTTTATGGTGCCGCCTGACCAGCCTTTGGCATGGCGTGGCCCAATGGTGCAAGGCGCGCTGTTGCAAATGCTCAATGATGTTGCCTGGCCCGCGCTTGATGTGCTGGTGATTGACCTGCCACCTGGCACTGGCGATATCCAGCTCACCCTTGCGCAACAAATTCCAGTTACCGGTGCTTTGGTGGTCACAACACCTCAAGCCCTCGCCGTTGCAGATGTGCGGCGCTCAATCGCCATGCTGCAAAAAACCAAAACACCGATTATTGGTGTGGTTGAAAATATGGCATGGATGTTTGCTCCTGATGGTGAAACCCGCTTGCACCCGTTTGGCGAAGGGGGCGGGCAGCTGATTAGCGAACAAATGCAATGCCCGCTTTTGGGTCAATTGCCATTAGACCCGGTGCTGCAAGAAGCGACCAATGCCAGCCAGCCTGTTGTGGCGCATGCCCCTGAAAGCCCCGCAGCCGAAGCGTTTTCGAATTTAGCGGAAATGATTTTACAAGGCGCAAAAAAATAAGGCGCAAAAAAAAGGCCTGCCATAATAATGGCGTGGCTTAAGCCTGACGCGTCAGGGTGATAAACACCATGTCTGCGCTATCCTTTTCAGTGGCGGCTTGCTCAATGCGGTTGGTTTCTAGCCAATCAGCAGGGTTTTGCAGGGCAAAAAATGTGTCCCCCTCAGGGCTGGCACTTACTTTTGTCATAATAATCTGCGTGGCCAACGGCTCAAATATCTTATATATCTCGCCACCGCCGATTACCATCAGCTCTTGATAGCCTGCCGCTTGAGCCGCCGCCATAGCCGCTTCAGGCGAAGCAACAATTTCGCACCCCTCTGCCGTAAAATCGGGGTTTCTGGTGATGACTATATTAAGCCGCTCAGGCAACGCCTTGCCAATGCTGGCAAAAGTTTTCCGCCCCATCACAACCGCATGGCCCAGTGTGGTTTGCTTAAAATGCTTCAAATCAGACGGCAAACGCCATGGCATTTGATTGTCTTTGCCAATCACGCCATTTTCAGCCGCTGCCACTATCATGGTAATGCGCATGTTTTTTCCCAACCCGCTTAAACAGCTATTGGCGCTTTTATATTTGGCGCCGCCTCATAGCCTTCAAGGGTAAAACTCTCAAAGCTGAAGTCAAAAATATTTTTTACAGTGGGGTCAAGCTGCATCACAGGTAGGCCACCCGGCTTTCGGGTAAGCTGTTCGCGTGCCTGGTCAAGATGATTGAGATATAAATGGGCATCGCCGAGCGTATGTACAAAATCCCCTGCCTCCATATCGCACACCTGCGCCAGCATCATGGTCAGCAGCGCATATGAAGCGATGTTAAAAGGCACACCTAAGAAAATATCTGCCGAGCGCTGATAAAGCTGGCAGCTCAATCGGCTTTTCCCATTGGGATTATCTGGCGCGGGCGGGGCAACATAAAATTGAAACAGACAATGGCAGGGCGGCAATGCCATTTGTTCAACATCGGCTGGGTTCCATGCGGTGACAACATGGCGGCGCGAGTCTGGGTTTTCTTGCAAGCGCGTCACCAGCATTTTTATCTGGTCAATTGCCGCGCCGCTCGTTGTTTCCCAACTGCGCCACTGCTTGCCATAAACAGGCCCTAAATCGCCATTTTCATCAGCCCATTCATCCCAAATAGATACCCCGTTTTCCTTCAAATAAGCGATATTCGTGTCGCCTGCAAGAAACCAGAGCAGCTCATGGATAATTGATTTTAAATGCAGTTTTTTTGTGGTCAGAACCGGAAAACCAGCGCTCAGGTCAAATCGCATTTGATGGCCAAAAACACTTAAAGTGCCTGTGCCTGTGCGGTCACCACGCTCAACACCCTCGTCCAAAACCCGATTAAGTAAATTTAAATACTGTTTCATAGTGCTTAATTTAGTTAGATTCTCCAGCTTTTCACGGGTTTTTTACATTATGTCCACATTCTTTGCCGCAAGCCTCTGTAAATTTGCTTTAAAAAAGAGTATATAAAGGGTGTCGAAAGCTTTGCTTTGGACTATGGCGATAAACGGTCTTCGTAATAAACCTATCGGACCCGGGGGCGGTACCCGGCGCCTCCACCATCACAATAAAAGTTTTGGGGGCGAAATAGGATCGACGAGGGTGTAAAGGTTGGTTCCGTCGCTCGGTATTGTACCACCGTTATCGGGCTATTTTTTAGTTGCAAATGACAACTATGCGGAAGTTGCTGTCGCTGCCTAAGCAGTGCCACACTTCATTTTAAGCCCCTGACCGTCGCAGGTTTGGGCGGGGTTCGGAAGGCACCTGGCAACAGAAGCCTTCCACTTTTATTTGGAGTTTATCGATGAGTGAAGACTATTTTAAATATAGCCTGCGTGCCCAAAATGCCTTACGCCAAGTCGTGCGCGATGTGTTGCAGGAAACAGCTAAAAATGGTCTTCCAGGTGAGCATCATTTTTATTTATCCTTTGTAACCACAGCGCCAGGCGTGGTTTTGTCTGATGCGTTGAAAAACCAACACCCTGATGAAATGACGATTGTTTTGCAAAATCAATATGAGGACTTAAATGTCCTAGACGACCATTTCACAGTGCGCTTGAGTTTTAACCATAAGCCCGAGACGCTTATTATTCCTTTTGAGGCTTTGTCACGATTTTATGACCCTGCCGTCAGCTTTGGCTTAATTTTTGACGATTTTGAGGGTGATGATGAGGAGGAAACTGACTTTTTAAGTGCAGAGGACGGCGAAACCATTAGCATGCTTGATGAGTTGCGCGAAGATATGTTCATGATGGATATGAACAATCAAAACGATATAGAAAACGCGGATAAACCAACCAAACCAGCTGCAAAATCAAAAAACCAAACCAGTGAAATTGTGCATCTTGATGCATTTCGAAAAAACCGCGACGAAGATTAAAAGATAAAGAAGATGACGCAAAAGCGCGTTTTTCTAAAGGTCATCACTTGGCAGAAAACCTATCTCATGCTAACTGAAACAAAACTTTAACAGCCTCGATAAGTGAGAGACATATGTCAAACAAGCAGACAACGCGAACAGAAACAGATAGTTTTGGTCCTCTTGAAGTGCCAGCAGAAAAATATTGGGGCGCGCAAACCCAACGCTCGCTTGGCAATTTTAAAATTGGTGGCGAAACCATGCCTGCTTCGCTTATCCGCGCGCTTGGCATTGTGAAACGCTCCGCCGCATTGGCGAATATGAAGCTTGATAATCTTGAAAAAGAGATTGGCGTGGCGATTGTGGAAGCCGCAACCGAAGTCGCGCAAGGCAAATTAGATGACCATTTCCCGCTTGTCGTTTGGCAAACCGGTTCTGGTACACAAAGCAATATGAATTCCAATGAGGTGATTTCCAATCGGGCGATTGAAATTTTGGGCGGGGAAATGGGCAGCAAAGCCCCGGTTCACCCGAATGACCATTGCAATCGTAGCCAGTCCTCAAATGACACATTTCCCACCGCCATGCATATTGCCGCGGCGGAAGAGGTGCATAATCAGCTTATTCATCAGCTGACACATTTGCACAAAGCGCTGGCAGATAAGGCAGAAGCTTTTAAAGATATCGTGAAAATTGGGCGTACACATTTGCAAGATGCCACGCCATTGACGCTCGGTCAGGAGTTTTCTGGCTATGCCACCCAAGTCAAATACGGCATTGAGCGGGTGCAAGCCTCCCTACCCCGCCTTTTATGTTTGGCGCAAGGCGGTACCGCCGTTGGTACAGGGCTGAACGCCAAGCCAGGTTTTGCTGAAGCCTTTGCACAAGAAGTTGCTGACTTCACAGATATGGATTTCATCACAGCAGAAAATAAATTTGAGGCGCTGGCCGCGCATGACGCGTTTGTTGAAATGTCGGGCATGTTGAACACGGTTGCAGCCTCACTTTATAAAATTGCCAATGATATTCGCCTGCTGGGTTCTGGCCCGCGCTCTGGGCTTGGCGAGTTGAGCCTACCAGAAAATGAGCCTGGCTCTTCCATCATGCCGGGCAAAGTCAACCCGACCCAATGCGAGGCGCTGACCATGGTTTGCGCACAGGTCATGGGCAATCATACCGCGATCAGCTTTGCCGGCTCGCAAGGCCATATGGAACTCAATGTGTTTAAGCCCGTCATGGCCTATAATTTGCTGCAATCCATTAAATTGCTGGGCGAAGGCGCGGTGAGCTTTACCGATAATTGCGTGATTGGCATTCAGGCCAATGAAGATAATATTAACGAGCTGATGCAGCGCTCATTGATGCTGGTCACGGCATTGGCACCCAAAATTGGCTATGACAACGCCACCACCATTGCCAAAGCGGCGCATAAAAACGGCACAACTTTGCGCGAAGAAGCCGTTGGCGGTGGCTATGTCACAGATGAAGAATTTGACGCCATTGTACGCCCGCAAGATATGATTGCGCCGAAATAATTATTGTCCCAATAGGATTATATTGTCTGATAAACCTCAAAAACGCTCCATCAGCATTGCTGGCCACGCGACCAGCATTTCGCTGGAGGCGCAGTTTTGGACGGCCCTGCGCGAGATTGCCAAAGCGCAGGATAAAGGCGTGGCAGAGTTAATCGCTGAAATCGACGCCCTGCCCAGAGACGCCTCCCTCTCTTCAGCTATCCGCGTCTATGTGCTGAACTGGTATCGGGGGTAGGCTTTCATTGCCTATTAAAGCCGAAAAATCTTGCCCGGATTGAGGATATTGTCAGGGTCGAGGGCGGTTTTGATTTGGCGCATCAGGGCGACGCTGCCCGTGCCGAGCTCTTGTTCTAAATAATCAATTTTGCCAATGCCAATGCCGTGTTCGCCGGTGCAGGTGCCTTCATATTTGAGTGCGCGGGCAACCAAACGCGCATGAAAAGCCTTCACAATGGCCAGCTCATCGGCATCATGTGGGTCCAGCATGACAATCACATGGAAATTACCATCGCCAACATGGCCTAATATCGGCGCCACCAAGCCGGTTTCTGCGATATCGGCTTGGGTTTCTTCAATACAAGCCACCAGACGCGATATGGGCACGCACACATCTGTGCTCATGCCTGATTTTTCTGGCACCAGCGCCCGCGTGGCGTAATAAGTGTCATGGCGGGCTTGCCATAATTTTGTGCGCTCTTCTTCTTGACTGGTCCAGTTAAAATCTTTCCCGCCATTATCGGTAGCTAAAGCGTTCACAAAATCACTTTGTTCGGCCACAGATTGAGGTGAGCCATGAAATTCGAGAAACAAATGCGGGGTCTCCGGCAAACCAAGTTTAGAATATTGGTTCACCGCCTGAATGCTCAAGCTGTCTAGCAGTTCTATACGGGCAACCGGAACGGCCGCCTGAATGGTTTCCATCGCGGTTTGCACGGCGCCATGTAAATCCGCAAAGGCACACACCGCAGAGGCGATGGTTTCGGGTATCGGGTGCAGGCGCAGGGTGATTTCGGTAATGATGCCCAAAGTGCCTTCCGAACCGACGAGCAAATGGGTAAGGTCATAGCCTGCCGCCGATTTGCGCGCTCTTTGGCCGGTGCGGATAATCTCGCCATTGGCCATCACCGCTGTCAGGCTCAGGACATTCTCGCGCATGGTGCCATAGCGCACCGCATTTGTACCAGAAGCCCGCGTGGCACACATGCCCCCAATTGAGGCATCAGCGCCTGGGTCAATCGGGAAAAAAAGCCCTTGGTCGCGCAAATAAACATTTAATTGTTTGCGGGTGACGCCCGCTTGAACGCTCACATCCATATCTTGCGTACGCAGGTCTAAAATCTCATTCATGCCTGTCATATCCAGACTGACGCCCCCGTGAACAGCGCTTAGATGGCCTTCCAGCGAGGTACCAGCGCCATGCGCGATAATCGGCATTTGATGCGCCGCACAAATGGACACCGCATCGGCCACATCTTGGGTAGATTTGGCAAATATCACCGCATCAGGCGGGTGCGGAATATGCCATGCCTCTCCGCGACAATGCTGTGCGCGCACACTCTCAGCAGTGCTGAAATTATCCCCAAACCGTGTTTCAAGCGCCAGCAGAGCAGTTGTTTTCTCGGCCTGCGAGGCCTGCGAAGGGCTATCTTGCAAATGATGTGTCATGTTTTACCAGACTTGATGTGAAGCATTTTGAAAAAACAGCTCGTTTTTTGAATATTAACCATTATGTCACTCAATACACAAGCGCAAGCATGGTATAATAGGGCAAGAATCACGGAAATATGATGAGCACAGACCCGTTTGACGACATATTTGATTTGGGGCATGACGAACCGCCTGCGGCAAAACCACCCCCCCCTGAAATCAACAAAGATGAGGCGCACGAAAAACCACCCGCTGCGCCCCACCCTTCTGGCATGTCGATTTCTGAACGCGCCCAAGCCGCGCGACCGGCCAGCGCGCAGGCGCACTCAGGCGCTAGCCCGAAATTACAAGACAGCCTCGCCGCAATGAATGAAGCGCAACATCAGGCCGTGACCGCGCCTGATGGGCCGTTATTGGTTCTCGCTGGTGCTGGCACAGGCAAAACGCGGGTGCTGACCAATCGGATTGCTCATAAAATTGTGACCCGACAAGCATGGCCAAACCAATTTCTCGCCGTGACCTTTACCAATAAAGCGGCGCGGGAAATGAAAACGCGGGTCGCCGAATTGGTCGGCGAAAGTGTTGAAGATATGCATTGGATGGGCACTTTTCATTCTATATCTGCAAAAATTTTACGCCGACATGCAGAGCTTGTCGATTTGCGCTCCGACTTCACCATTTTAGATACAGATGACCAAATCCGCTTATTAAAACAGCTTTTACAAGCCGAAGGGGTCGATGAAAAACGCTGGCCCGCGCGGCAAATGGCTGGCTTTGTAGATCGGTGGAAAAACCGTGGCTGGCAACCCGACCAAGTGCCAGAAAGCGAATATGCTTTTTTTGCAGATGGTCTGAGCGGCAAAATTTATCGCCAATACCAGCAGCGTTTGAAAACGCTGAATGCTGTCGATTTTGGTGATTTATTGCTCGAATGCCTGCGCTTGTTTCAGGAAAATCACGATATTTTATCGCAATATCAAAATCGGTTTAGCCATATGCTGGTCGATGAGTATCAGGACACCAATGCGGTACAGTATTTGTGGTTGCGATTATTAGCACAATCGCATGGCAATATTTGCTGTGTGGGTGATGATGACCAGTCCATTTATGGCTGGCGGGGCGCGGAAGTTGATAATATTTTACGCTTTGAGAAAGACTTTCCAGGTGCTGGCATTATTCGGCTGGAGCGCAATTATCGCTCGACTAGCCATATTTTGGGCGCAGCATCTGGCTTAATTGAGGCCAATAAAAACCGGCTCGGCAAAACACTTTACACGGAAGATAATGAGGGTGAAAAAGTGCGCGTGCGCAATCTGTGGGACGGCGAGCAAGAAGCCCGTATCACGGCTGAAGATATTGAGGACGAGCAACGCCGACAAACCAGCCTGAATGAAATCGCCGTGCTGGTGCGCGCCTCTTTTCAAATGCGTGAGTTTGAAGACAGGTTTTTGACCTGCGGTATCCCCTATCGCGTGGTTGGCGGTCCGCGTTTTTATGAACGCGCTGAAATTAGGGACGCCAATGCTTATCTGCGCCTAATTGCCCAGCAAGACGATGATTTGGCCTTTGAGCGCATTTGCAATAAGCCGCGCCGCGGCCTCGGCAATGTGGCTTTGCAGACTTTGCACAAAGCCGCGCGGGGGCAAAATATTTCGCTGTTCCGCGCGGCCCGTCTTTTAGTGGACTCAGAAGAATTAAAACCCGCCGCCCGCCGTTCTTTAAGTGGGTTTGTTAAAAATATTTTGGATTGGCGCCAAGATGCCGAAAACATGCCGCATGCAAAACTGGCAGAAAAAGTTTTAGATGAAAGCGGCTATACCCATATGTGGCAAGCAGATAAATCGCCAGATGCACCCGGCAAATTAGAAAATTTAAAAGAACTCATTCGCTCTATGGACGACTTCCAATCGCTTGGTGAATATTTGGAACATATTTCCTTGGTGATGGAGGCCAGCGAAGTTGATAGCGAAGAAAAAGTATCCATCATGACATTGCACGCGGCAAAAGGGCTTGAGTTTGAAAGCGTATTTTTACCCGGTTGGGAAGAAGGCGTTTTCCCCAATCAACGCAGCCTTGATGAAAGCGGCGAACGCGCTTTGGAAGAGGAGCGGCGTTTGGCCTATGTTGGTCTGACCCGCGCCAAGCAGAAAGCGGTGATATCTTTCACCAGCAATCGCCGTATTCATGGGCAATGGCAAACGAGTATTCCCTCGCGATTTATTGATGAGCTGCCCGAACCGCATGTTGAAGTCGATGCGGTGGATATGAGCGAAGCAGAGGCTGAATTTCTCAATCCAAGCCGTTTTGAGCAGCGCAACATGAATCGATTTGACCAATCTGGTTATTCAAGCCCGGGCTGGCAACGCGCACAAAAGCATTTTGCCCAGAAAAACCAAGCGCCCAAAACCATCAACGCCAAGCCAACCAGCAACACCTCAAACAGTAAATTCAAACAGGGTGAGCGTATTTTCCATCAAAAATTCGGCTATGGACGCATTGATGTGATTGACGGTAATAAAGTGACAGTTCGGTTTGAAAAAGCGGGAACGAAAAAGGTTCTCGATAATTTTCTTGAGAAACCTTAAGACTTTTATATGCAAACTGTTTGGAAATTATATCTCACCACCACCGCTTTGGCCGAAACCGAAACCCAATTAGAAGAAATCGGCGCTTTGGCACAGGCTGTTACCCCTTTAGGGGACCCGCAAATACCAGCGGAGGAGCGACCGCATTTAATAGAAGCGTATTTTACCTATCAGCCGATTATTGCTGAAATTGCGCCAATATTACCGCCGCATTCTGATTTATCTGTAGAGCTGTTACCCCAATTGGATTGGGTCAGCGAAAGCCAAAAAGGGTTGCCCCCTGTGCATGTCCCCCCTTTTTTTGTTTATGGCTCGCATGATGTGGCGGCCTGCCCGGATAGCGCCATTGGGGTTGAAATCAATGCAGGCGAGGCTTTTGGCAGTGGCCACCATGAAACAACAACAGGTTGTTTGGCGATGGTGGCGGGTTTGCTGAAAAAAACCCGCCCGCACAATATTTTAGATGTTGGCACAGGGTCGGGGATTTTAGCCATTGCTCTGGCTAAAAAACTACGAACCCAGATTGTGGCAACAGATATTGACCCAATCGCGGTGAAGGTGACACACCAAAATGCCCGCTTGAACCATGTACACCCCTTTATTCGGGCGCAATGCGGTGATGGGTTCAACACACCCTTGATACGCGCACATGCGCCTTTTGAGCTTATTCTAGCAAATATTTTAGCCGAGCCGCTCAAGCAAATGGCGCCAGAATTTGCCGCGCATCTTGCCCCTGCTGGATATTTGATTGTTTCTGGCCTGCTCAAAAACCAAACACAATCTGTGCGCGCCGCCATGCGGGCGCAGGATTTAGTGGTCAAAAACCAACAAACAAATGATGAATGGGTCACTTTATTATTTCAAAAAGCGACCAGCTTGGTAAGGTAGCTCCATGTTTCAAGATTTTGATGATGATGAGAGCGGGGGCGGCAGTGAAAAACTTGCGCACTTGCGCGCGCGCATGGCCGAAATAGGCATAGATGCGTTTTTTGTGCCACGCGAAGATGCATTTTTAGGCGAATATGTACCTGCTTGCGGCGAGCGTCTTAAATGGCTGACAGGTTTTGGCGGGTCAGCTGGTCTGGCGATGATTTTGCATGATAAAGCGGCAATACTGGTTGATGGCCGGTATGTTTTACAAGCGCCGCAACAAGTCGATACTGATTTTTACGAAATTTTGCCCTCCATGCATATCAAAGCGCAGGACTGGCTTAAAAATAACCTAAAAGCCGGGCAAATTATCGGGTTTGACCCAATGCTGCATCATCTTAATCAGATAGAAACATTGAAAAAGAGCCTCGCGCCTTGTGAGATTAACCTCAAACCAGTGGATGAAAATCTGATTGATGGCATTTGGCATGACCGCCCCGCAATGCCATCAGGGGCCGTTTCAGCCTATCCCGATAAATTGGCGGGCGCGACCAGCACTGAAAAACGCGCGCAAATTGCGGATAAAATCAAACAACAGGAAGCTGATTGTTTTATCGTGACGCAGCCCGAAAGCATTGCTTGGCTGCTGAATATTCGCGGGCAAGATGTGCCGCATACACCTTTTGCCCTGTCCTATGGTGTGCTGCACCAAAATGGGAGCTTTGACTGGTTTATCGACCCGTCACGCATTGATAAAACATTGTCCAAACATATTGGTGATGGTCTGACCCTCATACACCCTGACCACATGACGGCGCATTTATCTCAGCTTGGTGATAAAAAAGTTTTACTCGACCCCAGCACCGCCAATTATGGTTTTGCCGAGCTTGTGCCGCATTATCAAAAAACCACTGATTTGTGCGCCCTGCCCAAAGCCTGCAAAACAAAGGCTGAATTGGCCGCCACCACTGCCGCGCATTTGCGCGATGGGGCGGCTTTATGCGAATTTTTGAGCTGGTTTGATGTCCAAGCCCCGCAAGGCCATCTGACCGAGATCAGCGCCGCCAAACAATTAGAGCAATTTCGCACCCATACAGATGCCCTATTGGATTTGAGCTTTGATACCATTTCAGGCGCTGGCCCGAATGGCGCGATTGTGCATTATCGAGTGACTGAGAAAACCAATCGTGAAATTAAAGCAGGCGATTTATATTTAGTGGATAGTGGCGGTCAATATATTGACGGCACTACTGATGTGACGCGCACGATTTATGTTGAGGGTAAGCCGCCGCCAGCTGATGCGATCATGGCATTTACGCGGGTGTTGAAAGGCCATATTGCATTAGCAATGGCGCGCTTCCCTGCTGGTACAGATGGGGTCATGCTTGATACACTGGCGCGCGCGCCGCTTTGGGCTGCTGGTCTTGATTTTGACCATGGCACAGGGCATGGCGTTGGGGTTTATCTGTCAGTGCATGAAGGGCCGCAACGCATTTCCAAAGGCGGCACGGTTGCGTTACAAGAAGGCATGATTATTTCAAATGAGCCGGGATATTATCGCACCGATGCTTTCGGCATACGCATTGAAAACCTGCAATATGTCACCGTTGCTGAAAAACGAGCTGGTGAAGACCGCCCAATGCATGGGTTTCATGTTTTGACACAAGCCCCGATTGATAAGCGTTTGATTGATAAAAACCTGCTTACCCCTGCCGAAATCAGCTGGCTGAATGCCTATCATCAAGAGGTCAGACGGTTAATCATGCCGCTTTTAAGCATCACCGCCGCGCAATGGTTGGAGCAAGCGACGGAACCGCTTTAAGGCGCTCACATATCAACAAGAAAATTAAAGACACAACCTTGAGTTGGTAGTCTAAAATATTGCAACTATTAGTATTTATCTGTGAGGACGATGACACATAATAGTTGCAGATAAGAAAATGATTGCGCAAAGATTCCATCTCGATGCCACACTACAGTTTATTCTCCATCAAGCCCGCCTTAATCGCTATACTGGTTTCAAACAATTAACGCGCTTTTATGGCATTGCGGATCAAGATTGGGCGCATATTTACACGCTGTTGTTTCAGCATATGAATAAGCTGGTTGAACATTGTGCGGACCAGCAGCTTCCTTGCTTTGCGGTAATGGTGGTGAGTAAAAATCACATCCAAACAGGCACCATGTCCGCTAGGCAGGTTGCGCGCCTTTCAAAAGCGATGCTCGCGGCCAATTATCGGGGCGTGATGAGTTTGCGGAATTTACAAAATCATCAAAAGCACTGTTTCCAATGGGCGCAAACTTACACAGAAGATTTTTATCCAGTGGATATTGAAAATGGAGACATTCTGCCGCTTTATGCGCGCACGCCGCCATTGGGTGCTCACATTTATAAATTCGACTCATAAATCTTTAATCAAAGCCAGCCACGCCTCTTCAGACATTATCTCAACCTCTAAGGCTTCAGCTTTTTTCAGTTTTGACCCTGCACCAGGCCCTGCCACCAGAATATCTGTTTTCGCAGACACAGAACCCGATACTTTAGCGCCAAGCTGTTCAGCCCGTGCCTTAGCTTCTGCTCGTGTCATTTGTTCCAAAGTGCCAGTGAACACCACTGTTTTGCTGGCAATGGGTGAGGCTGTATTCACCGCCTCTGGGGCTTGTGTCACAATGCCTGCTGCCAATAAACCCTGCACAATCTCGCGATTATGGCTTTCGGTAAAAAACCCAACCAGCGCATCTATCATTGTCTCGCCGACACCATCAATCGCTTCCAATTCAGCGCGTGCGGGCTGGCTTATGTTCGTATCTTGCTCAGCGATTTGTAATATGGCCGCCTGCAACGCCTCAACCGACTGATAATGACGCGCCAGTAATTTTGCGGTGGTTTCGCCAATATGGCGGATACCCAAAGCAAATAAAAACCGCTCCAAAGCAATGGTTTTGCGCGCATCAATAGCGGCAAAAAGCTTTTTCATACTCTCTTTGAGCTCACCCTTGTTTTTACCAGACCCATATGTCCAGCTTGCTGGCGGGTTTTGTGCATGGGTTGCCAATTTGAAAATATCAACTGGCGTGCGCAAAACATCAAGCGCCCAAAACTCATCAATCTGTTTGGTGCCTAAGCCTTCAATATCAAAAGCCCGGCGCGACACAAAATGTTTCAAGCGTTCACGCGCTTGAGCAGGGCAAGACAGACCGCCAGTGCATCGGCGCACCGCATCGCGTTCACCATCTTGGCGTATTTCATGCACCGCATGCGCGCCACAGGCAGGACAGGTATCTGGAAAATCATAGGCAACAGAATCTGATGGGCGTTTATCCAAAACAACCTCAACAATTTGCGGTATCACATCGCCCGCGCGCTGCACAATCACCGTATCCCCAATGCGCGCATCAAGCCGGTTGATTTCATCGGCATTATGCAAGGTCGCATTGGTCACATTCACCCCGCCCACACGCACAGATTGCAGCTTCGCGACAGGGGTTAAAGCGCCTGTCCGCCCAACCTGCACATCAATATCTTGCAATATGGTCACGGCTTTTTCTGCCGGAAACTTATGCGCAATCGCCCATCGCGGCGCGCGCGCGACAAAGCCCAAACGCTTTTGCCAATCCAGCCGGTCAATTTTATAAACCATGCCATCAATATCATAGCCAAGCTCGGCGCGCTGTTCGCCGACCAATGCCCAATGCGCCATCAGCTCAGCGACTGAATCGGCTTCAATCAAAAGCGGATTCACCTGAAACCCCCAATCACGGAAAAACGCCATCATTTCCGACTGGCTGTCAGCGACATTTTTAGACATCTCGCCCCATGCATAGGCAAAAAATTTCAAAGGGCGTTGCGCCGTAATATTGGCATCAAGCTGGCGCAAACTACCCGCCGCCGCATTGCGAGGATTGGCAAATGTCTTTTTATTTTGTGCCGTCTGGTTTTGGTTGAGCACATCAAAATCAGTATGCAGCATATAAACCTCGCCGCGTATCTCAACCACATCAGGCGCAGATTCGGGAAGTTGTTTCGGGATATTATCAATTGTGCGCAGATTTTCGGTGATGTTTTCCCCCACCTCACCATCACCCCGCGTGACCCCAAGTACAAATTGCCGGTTTTCATATCGCAGACTGGCTGATAGACCATCAATTTTTGGCTCGGCTGTATAAGCCACTTTATCGGCATCGGATAAATTCAAAAACCGCTTAATGCGGGTTTCGAAATCCGCCACATCTGTTGCATCAAACGCATTGCCCAAAGACAACATGGGCACATTATGACGGGCTTTTTCAAAACCAGATGCTGGTGCCGCCCCCACCTTATCAGACGGGCTGTCAGGCCGCTTAAGATGCGGAAAACGCGTTTCAATCGCAGCATTGCGCAAGCGCAACGCATCATAATCTGCATCGCTGATGAGCGGCGCGTCTTGTTGATAATAGGCGGCATCATGGCTGGCGATTTCAGCTGCCAGCTGGGCCAATTCAGCTGCCGCCTGCTGTTCTGTTAAATCTTCAATACGGGGCTGCTCGGTTTCCATTTAAGCCCCCAATAATTCACGCGCCGCCTGACGCGCCGCATCATTTATCTCTGCGCCAGACAGCATACGCGCAATTTCTTCTTCGCGCTCGGCTGCATTCAATGCTTGGACATGCGTTAGCGTGCTTTGATTTTCAGCCTGCTTTGAAATGCGCCAATGATGGTCGCCACAAGCCGCAACCTGCGGTGAGTGCGTAACCACCATCACCTGACCTTGCTGCGCCAAAGTCTTTAACCGCGTGCCAACAGATTGCGCCACCGCGCCTCCCACACCCGCATCAACCTCATCAAATACCAAGCTGCGCGGCGGTGCGCTCGCTGCCAATGACACTTTCAGCGCCAACATGAAACGCGCCAATTCCCCGCCTGATGCGATTTTGGCAATCGCGCCTTTTGGCATGCCCGGATTGGTGCTGGCCATAAAGCTGATATGGTCCAATCCGTTTTCATTACCCTGCTCAAGCGGGCGTGTTTCAATTTGGGTTTCAAAATCTGCGGCCTCTAGCTTTAAGGGCTTTAGCTCAGACATCACTGCCGCATCAAGTTTTTGTGCTGCTTTCGTGCGTGACGCAGATAATTTTTGCGCAAATTTCTCATAATGCTGACGCGCTTTGTCTGTATCAAGGCGCAAGCTTTCTAAATCGCGTGTACCACCCTCAATCGACTCAAGCTTTTGCTCAATGTCAGATTTGAGAGCAGGTAAATCATTCACCGTCACCTGATGTTTGCGCGCCAAATCTTTCAGCGCAAACAACCGCTCCTCAACAGTTTGCAAACGCGCAGGGTCAAAAATCAATTTCGCTCCCGCCGCGTTTAACAGTGCAAGCGCTTCTTCAGCTTCCACCAGCGTGCGCGACAATGCCGCCACCGCATCATCAAGAAGCCCCCCCGCTTTTGGCGCAATATTTTCTAGCCGCCGCAAGCACGCACTTAAAGCCGAGCGCATGGTTTCATCACCCTCAAGCAGCGCAAGTGTCTCGTTCAAATCAGCCGAAATCTTCTCGCTATTCATCAACAAGCTACGCTCTTCACTCAAAGAGGCTTCCTCATCTAATTGCGGGTCGAGCTGCGTTAGTTCTTCCAAAGCATGGCGCAAATAAGCTTCCTCGGCCTGAGCACGCGCAATGTTTTCTTCATATTCGGTCAAAGCGCGCAGCTTGTCTTGCCAGTCATGATAGCTGGTTTTGGTTTTGGCATTCAAATCTTGATGGCCAGCATAGGAATCAAGCAAAAGCCTTTGCGTGTTCGCATCGGTTAAGGATTGACTTTCATTTTGCCCATGAATTTCAACCAGTTTGGCTCCAATTTGATTGAGCAAATTAACGCTGACAGGTTGATCGTTAATGTAAGCCCGTGAGCGGCCATCTAAGGTCTGCACCCGCCGTAAAATAATTTGTCCTTCAAAAGCCATATCCTGCGCCATAAGAAATTGCGCCGCTTCATGGTCATTTGCCACCTCAAAAGCCGCACTGACTTGTCCTTTTTCCGCCCCTTGCCGTACCAGACTGGCATCGCCGCGCGCGCCAGTGGCCAAAGCTAAGGCATCGAGTAAAATTGATTTCCCAGCGCCGGTCTCGCCAGTGAGCGAACACAATCCTTGCGACCAGGTCAAATCAAGCTTTTCGATAAGAACAATGTCGCGTATGGACAAGGAAACGAGCATGATAAATATCTAGAAAATTTGCTTCCAAGCGCGCTTATACCAAGCTTCTTTTTCGCCAGGTGAGAAGTCACGCTCGACAAGCATTCGATAGGAATCCGCATACCAATCACTATTTGGGTAATTATAACCCAAAACCGCCGCAGATGCGCGGGCTTCTTCTTCCAGCCCCAAAGCCAAATAAGACTCCGTCAAACGATGTAAGGCCTCTTCAATATGGGTGGTGCGCTGATATTCAAGCACCACATTGCGAAAGCGGTTAATCGCCGCGACATGAGAATTATTGCGCAAATAGTAACGCCCAATTGACATTTCTTTACTCGCCAAATGGTCAATGGTCAGGTCGAGCTTAAGCCGTGCATCACGCGCATAATCTGTATTTGGGTAACGGCGAATTAAATCAATCAGAGCCTCGCGCGCCAGTTCGGTGTTTTTCTGGTCGCGAGAAATATCTGAAATTTGCTCATATTGGCACTGCGCGATGAGATAATACATATAAGGTGTCTGCTCATTGCCCGGGTGTAAGGCAACAAACCGGCGCGCCGCTAAAATGGCTTCGCTATATTTATTTTGTCGGTAATAAGAATAGGCTGACATCACCATTGCGCGCCGCGCCCAGATTGAATAAGGGTGCTGGCGTTCAACTTCGTCAAATTCCATCGCCGCACGACGGAAATCATTTTTTTCTAAACTGTCATAAGCAGCATTGTAGATTTCCTCAACACTGCGCTCGACATATTCAAGTTCTTCGGTTTTGTCATCGGAACAAGCAACCAAAAAACCGGTCAGAAAAACGGCCATAAAGACGCGCTTATATTTATGAAAACGCGCTTTAGGTAATTCTTTCATCATCGACTTATCTCAACACAATTTTTTCATTAACACTATGTATCGCAGGCTCAAAAGCCACTCAACACAGCCATAAGACTCAAGCTGTCTTAACAGAGTTCATTAGCAAGAGATTGGCTTTATTTTACGATGATTGCAAGAGCCAGAGCTGGGAAAATGGTCTTTTTAGATAGATTTTTGGTAAAAAACTATTCCGCCGCCGCAAGTGATGCGAGTTCTGGTTCTTCAGATAAAGAAACAATCTCAAACGCATCAGGACGCGAGAACAACGCATGCAGCAGCTTATTATGCAAGGCATGACCGGATTTAACGCCTTTATAGCGACCAATAATACGCAAACCTGCCAGATATAAGTCACCAACCGCATCAAGAATTTTATGGCGGACAAATTCATCATCGCCGCGCAGGCCGTCTTCATTCAGGACTTTTTCACCATCAATCACAACAGCATTTTCAAGCGAGCCGCCAAGCGCTAAGCCTGCCGCGTGCATGGCCTGAACCTCGTGCAACATGCCGAAAGTGCGGGCATTGGAAACAAAGCTGCTAAATTCATCATCAGCGAGATTCATGGTCGCTGACTGGCGGCCAATCACCGCATTATTAAATTCAATATCGGCTTCAAAAACACACCCCTCATCAGGCAATAATGTGCAGGACTTATCGCCATCAGTGACGGTCACGGCACGCTTAATGCGAATCATGCGGCGTGGTGCGTTCAGCTCTTGTGTGCCGACTTGGTTAATCAAATCAACAAATGCCTGCGAGCTGCCGTCCATAACCGGCACTTCTGGCCCATCAATTTTGATGACGGCATTATCAATACCCATGCCAGAAAGCGCGGCCATTAAATGTTCAACCGTCCCAACTGTCACACCATAAGAATTGCCAATCATGGAACATAATGTCACCTGACAAACATGGGCGAAAAGAGCTGGGATTGACGCCTCGGCAGGGTTTTCAATATCTGTGCGAATGAAAACAATACCCGTATTGGCAGGTGCGGGGTTAAGCGTGAAACTTACATCTGCGCCTGAATGCAACCCAACACCAGTGCAGGTAAAAGGCGCCGCAACAGTGCGCTGCATCACACCGCAAGGCACGCTGCCCTTAACGGGCATCGCCTCATAGCGGTCATGCATTTGTGCAAGTGTTGCAGGTGGTGGTGTCATTCTTAAAACCAGCTTTCAAATATGTTCAAACTTACATAGGTAAATCTACGAGTCTGTTCTACGCCAGCTCACCTGTCACGACAAATAACAGTTTGTTACTTTTTGTTACATTTATAGGGGTTTGACACGGTATCAGGGGGTAAAGAATATCGCCTCTCGGCAGCACGGATTGTCATTATCCAGCTTCGTGAATGATCCAAAATTAAAAACAGCAAAGGTTGACGCCTCCGGCGGATCAAACCGGAGGCATCATAATCAGTCTGCCAATTACTGACCGCGTCTCAAAAAGGCAGGAATATCCAACTGGCCATCATCATAACCGCCAGTTGTCATTGTGGTTTGCACGGTTGACTGAACCGATTGTGGCTCTGGTGCTTTGATGTCCGAAACAACCGGTGCTTGCGCAACAGACTCAGTCACAGTTTCTGCCACCGCTTCAGTCGGCTCGCCCGCTTGCTTGGCCACTTCTTCAACCACATCAGCAATATCAGGCTCGTGTTGAGCTGGCTCAGACGAAGCGGACAGGCTGTCATCTGAACTTGCTGGCGCTTCAACAGCAGCTTCAACAGCAGCTTCAACGGGCGCTTCAGCCTTTTCAGGTGCTGGCATCTCTGCCGCTTCTTTTTCTACCATTTCAGTTTCTGTGGTTGCGCTTGCAATTTCAGCCTGAGATGAGATTTCAGCTTTTGCTTCCGTCTCGGCAGCCGCAATAGCTGACGCCCGCACCGGAGATTGAATTTCCTGAGGCGGGGTTTCATCAAGCATAAGCGGTTCCATTTTCATGGTTGAAGTTGCAACAGCCGGCTGATTTTCTGGCTCTGGCATGGGGGTATCCATGTCAGTCGATGCGGGTTTTGCCACATCGATTTCAGCCGTTTTTTCCTTCACCGCAGGTGCGATTGGCGCTTGGGGCGCCGCTTTCGCTTTTTCCTCAGATTTACGCCCACGCAACACTCTGTCGAGGAAACTCTGACCGCGTTTTTTGGCACGGGTTTCCCGAGGTGGTTTTTCCGCTTCACCAAGAAAATCAGGGATATTTGATGCTTTTTGCCCTGTTTCCTCTGGCTGTGCTGCAGGCATTGGCGCGCTGTCAGCCTCAGCTGTCACCGGCATTTCAGCCTGCTCACCCATTATATTTTGCGATGCGCCAAAATCGGCCTCACCAATTACCGGATCGGCAAGGTTAGATTGCCCAGCCGGATTGAGTTGCACAACCCGCGGTTCATGCGATTCTGGCAAAGCTTGAGCCGCAACCGCGCTATCAATGCCTGTTGCGACAACAGAAACCCGCATCGAGCCTTCCAGTGTTTCATCATAAATCGCGCCAATGATAATATTGGCCTCACCAGAAACTTCTTTCTTAATGCGCGTGGCTGCCTCATCAACTTCATAAAGCGTCATATCATTGCCGCCTGTAATATTGATAAGCACACCGGTGGCACCTTGCATGGAGTCATCTTCCAATAAGGGGTTAGCAATCGCTGCTTCTGCTGCGTCCAGAGCGCGGTTTTCACCATCAGCTTCGCCTGTACCCATCATGGCTTTGCCCATTTCATTCATGACCATTTTAACATCTGCAAAGTCCAAATTAATCAAACCTGGCTTGGTCATTAAATCTGTCACACTCGCAACGCCCGAATGCAACACCTCATCAGCAATCGCAAAGGCTTCAACAAAACCTGTTTGCTCATTGGCCACACGGAAGAGATTTTGGTTCGGAATGATAATCAGCGTATCAACTTCAGAGGCCAGATTAGCAATGCCATCTTCAGCCGAGCGCATACGCCGCGGCCCTTCAAACTCAAAGGGTTTGGTCACAACACCGACTGTTAATATACCTTGCTCACGGCAAGCACGCGCAATCACTGGCGCCGCGCCTGTTCCGGTGCCGCCGCCCATACCAGCTGTCACAAACACCATATGTGAGCCTTGAATTTGGTCGACAATTTCAGCCATTGCCTCTTCAGCAGCCGAGCGACCAATTTCAGGGTCAGAACCAGCTCCAAGACCTTCGGTGAGCTGGGTACCCATTTGAATACGCCGTTCAGCATGGCTGCCCGTGAGCGATTGTGCGTCCGTATTGGCCACCACAAAGTCAACGCCGTTAAGCCCTGCTTTAATCATATTATTAACAGCATTACCGCCAGCTCCGCCGACGCCAATAACTGTGATACGCGGTTTTAATTCCCGTTTTGGGGGAACAGTAAGTTGGATACTCATAGTTTTCTCCTTTCGCTCACATGGTTTGCATTGCTGCTGTGTGAGCCAATAGTCCATCTCCCCGCCCGCTCCCAATGAGCAGACTTGATCCATGACAGACAGACTTCAATTTGAGCCGTCAGGCTCGTTCGGAATATGCCAAAGGCATATTCAGTCGGGATTTTTAGTGTGTTTTCTAAATATCCCGCCATCTCAAAAATTCCTCTTAAACCAGTTGCCAAGCTGGCCAAATCGACCCCAAAAACCTGCGTTATTTGAGGTTTGATATAAATAATCATTGGGCCGCTTATAGGCATAAGTGACCAATCCGGTGCTGGCCGCAAAAGCGGGGCCTGACACCGCCTCGGGCAGACCTGCCATGCGCATAGGCCGCCCGCGCCGCACTTGTTTTTCTAAAATTTGTGTCGCTAAATCTTCAACGCCTGTTAGTTGTGCGCCACCGCCTGTCAAAATCACCCGCCGACCAACAAATTGACTTATGGCAGAGCTTTCAATTTTCTCACGCACCAGTTCAAAGGTTTCTTCAAGGCGAGGACGGATAATTTGGGTGAGCTGAGCGCGGTCAATGGCCTGAATTTGCGACGGGTCATTTTCACCTATGGGTAAAATATTGACATTTTCATGCAAGGCGGTGGAGTCCGACCAAGCTGAGCCATGCATCATTTTCAACCGCTCCGCCTGCTCAACAGGAATGTTCAGAATCTGCGCAATATCTGTCGTGATATTATGCGCACCAATGGGCAAAATGGCGGTATAGATAGGCGCGCCCTCAAAAAATACGGTAAAGCCTGTCGTGCCAGCGCCCAAATCAATCACGGTTGCGCCCAAATCCGCCTCGTCTTCCACCAGGCAGGATAATGCGCTGGCATAAGGCGTGGCGATTAAGCGGTCAACTGTGAGATGCGATTTTTCAATGCATAATAATAAATTGCGCACCGGCGTTATGGGCGCGGTCATTACATGGGTCGTCACCCGCAACATATCGCCATGCATGCCCCGCGGGTCTTGCACATTTGGCCCATTATCAATTTTATAAGAAACCGGTATCGCATGCAGCAACTCAACCTGCTCAGACGCACATTTGTCCCGCGCTTGCAATAAGGCTGAAGCCAAAATCTCATCATCAACCGCATAGCCGTTGAGCGGCTCGGTGACATTATAAGTCTGGCTTTGCAAAGCGGTAGACGAAATCCCAACCAGAACATTTTCAATTGTTGTTTCAGCCATGCGCTCTGCCGCCTCAACTGCTGCGCGAATGCTTTTCTCAGCAGCTTCCATATCCGTCACCATGCCGGCACGGAACCCCTTAGACGCATAGGTGCCAACCCCTTTAATCTGCATCAAAGCTGAGCCTTGTTCCGCCACCGGATAGGCAACAATGCAAGCAATTTTGCTGGTGCCAATATCCAGCACCGCAACAGGTCCGGTGCGGTTTAAGCGGCTGGCAAATTGCTGATGATGCACGGGTTGGTTCATGTTGCCTTCTCCGTCTTTTTCTTATTGGTCGGCAAAGGCAAAGCCCGCAAAAGCACGCGGTCTTCCATGCGCAAATCTATGGCGCGCCCATGCAAGGCCAATACGCGCTTTTCTTTTTCCATATCCATCAAAAGCTTTAAGGCTTTTTCGACATTTTCAGCGGGCAGATGCACCGCGCCGCCATGGTCGAGATAAACTGTCCAACGCCGGTCTCCATAACGCCGCGCCCCAACCATGCGGTTTCGCAACACCGGATACGCGGTCAGCAAGTCCATAAATTGAGCCGCATATAAATGGCTATTTTCGCCCTCCATCGTCGGCAAATGGTGGAACCGCGTGAGATAATTGCGCGTTATTTTAACCCCATCGCGGTCAATGAGATATAAATTCTCATCTTGCCGCCAAAGGGCAAATGGCTCTCTTTCCACCAATTCAATATGAAAGCGATCTGGCAAAATACGGGTGATGCTAGCCGACTTGACCCAAGCCAGCATTTCAAGGCGCGCCTGTGCAGCGTCAAGGTCCACTGCAAAAATCGGCGTGCCGAGGGGCGTATCAAAAGCGTCAATAATATCTTGCTGGCGCGTATTGTGGCGTCCGGTCACGCTCACCCCTTTGAGCTGCAACCCTAAATTGGCAAATTGCTGGTGCATATTATTCACGAGCATGAGGCGGGTTTGCGTTAAACTTCCATTGAGCCACAGCCCCACCATCACTGCCGATAAAAGAAACACACCCAGCATAAGCGGCGCGAGCGGGCCTGATTTTAACAACCGCACCACAAGCGCTAGTAAATTGATTGGCGTCGCCAGCAGCGACACAAAATGTTGTTTTAACGCTGACATGAGGCATCCTCCACTATCCACCGAACCAATTCATCATAGGAAATACCTTGAAAGGCAGCCATTTCTGGCACCAAAGACAAATCGGTCATACCGGGTTGGGTATTGATTTCCAGCAAGACGAGTCCCAACCCCTTTTCGTCATATCTAAAATCACTGCGTGAAACGCCTTTACACCCAAGCGCCTGATGCGCCGCCAAAGCGACTTCTTTAATTTGAGTGGCGAGTGCTGGCGAAATATCAGCCGGCAAAACATGCTCACAAATGCCGTCTGTGTATTTTGCGGTAAAATCATAAAAACCTTCTGATGGCACGATTTCCATCACCTCAAGCGCTTGCGCACCCATCACCCCGCAGGTAAATTCACGGCCTGGCACATATGTTTCCAACATTGCATCGCCATCAAATGGCCATTTCTCAAGACTTAAAAATTCTGGTAGGGGCGCGTCTTCACCCACTAAAAACACACCCACACTTGAGCCCTCATTGATCGGCTTCACCACATAAGGTGGCGGCATGGGGTGGTTTTCATAATCTGCTTTTGAAATCAGCATATCCGGCGCCACTGGAAGCCCCATTTGCTGGAACACATATTTGGCTTTGATTTTGTCCATCGCTAATGAAGAGGCCAAAACCCCCGAATGCGTATATGGCAGCTCCAACACTTCCAAAACGCCCTGTATCACACCATCTTCTCCATAAGTGCCATGCAGGCAATTGAAAACACAATCCGGCTGCAGCTCTGTCAGGCGCTGTGCAATATCTCGCCCGACATCAATTTCGGAAACCGCAAAGCCTAATCGCTGCAAAGCGGCGGCGCAGTTTTTGCCCGATTGCAAACTAATATCGCGCTCAGCTGACCAGCCACCCATCAAGACCGCAATGTGCCTAAACTGGCTCATGACACACCCTCACTCTCATGCGCCGCTTTTTGCGCTTGCCCAATGCGTTTAATTTCCCAATGCAACTCAATCCCAGCTGTCTCTTGCACGCGCTGGCGCACCTGCTCGCCTAGTGCCTCCAAATCACGCGCTGCCGCGCCGCCATGATTGATAAGAAAATTGCAATGCTTTTCTGAAATTTGCGCATCACCAATCCGCATGCCTCGACAGCCTGCCGCCTCTATCAATTTCCACGCTTTTGGCCCATCAGGATTGGTGCCGCCTGGATTGCGGAAAGTGCTGCCGCCTGTGCGCGCCCGAATGGGCTGGCTGTCTTCGCGTGATACAACAATATCCTGCATTTGCTGCTCAATTGCTTCACGCGCCCCCGCCTGCAATTGGTAAGTCGCCGAAATGAAAATAAAGTCCTCAGGCACATCGCAATGGCGATAAGCAAATCCCATATCCTGTTTTGTTAAAATATGCAGCCGCCCTTTTCTGTCGAGCGCTTCAGCCTGCACAAAACAATCAGCTGTTTCGCCGCCATAAGCCCCCGCATTCATGCGTAAGGCGCCGCCAATTGAACCTGGAATTCCGACATAAAACGCCAAGCCCGCCAGCTCGTTTTTCGCAGCAAATTGCGCCACCTGCTTATCCAATGCCGCCGCGCCAACCGTTAATCGGGACGCATCATTCACGGTCATCTCAGCAAATGCTTTGCCCAGCTTAATAACCACACCAGCAAAGCCGCCATCGCGCACCAAACTATTGGACCCCGCGCCAAGCACATAAAGCGGCACCTCTTCTGGGCAGTTTTGCAAGAAATAGGCAAGGTCATCTTTATCAGCCGGCGTAAATAAATAGGCCGCCGCACCACCAACCCGAAACCATGTCAAATCCGACAAGGCAACATTCTGGCGTAACTTGCCGCGCAAGTCTGGCAGAAGCTCAGCGAGGTTAGCTAAATCAACCATCACGCCCCCCTGCTAAAGTTTCGGGCATGTCGTAAGCCCAATTGCTGATAGATCCGGCTCCTAGAAACAAAACAATATCACCCGACTTTGTTTGTGATTTTATCAAGCCCGCAATCTCTGACGGGTCGTTAATTGTTGTCACCTGCCGATGCCCATGCGCGCGAATACCCTCCGCCAGCGCCTGCGCATCAACCCCTGCAATCGGTTTCTCACCCGCTTCATAAACAGGGGTGATTATCACGCTGTCAGCCTCATTGAAACAACGGCAAAAATCTTCAAATAAATCCCGCAGGCGCGTATATCGATGGGGTTGCAATATCGCCACCACCTGACCTTTGGTTGTGCCTCTAGCGCTTTCTAAAACCGCAGAAATTTCAACTGGATGGTGGGCATAATCATCATAAATATCAACGCCTTGCCAATTTCCAACATGGGTGAAACGCCGCTTCACACCGGCAAAACCCGCCAGAGATTGGCGCAGTTTTTCTATCTCAATCCCAAGTTCCAGACCAATACCAAGTGCCGCCAACGCATTTTGCAAATTATGTTTGCCAGCCATCGGCAGAACAAAACCCTCATAAGTTTCCATCTGCCCTGTGCGGCGATTATTATGGGTCATATCAAAACGGGTTTCGCCATTTTGGGTAACAACATTAACCGCGCGCAAATCTGCCTGCGCGCTTAAGCCATAGCTGATTAAGCGTCTGTCCTGAACCCGCCCCATGAGAGCCTGCACCTCGGCATGGTCAATACACATTAAAGCCGCGCCATAAAATGGGATATTTGTGAGGTAAGCGCGAAACGCATCTTTGAGCGCGTCAAAGTCTCCGTAAAAATCAAGATGTTCTGGATCTATATTGGTGACAACCCCCAGTGTTGATGGCAGACGCACAAATGTTCCATCACTTTCATCTGCCTCAACCACCATCCAGTCGCCCGCCCCCAAGCGCGCATTGGTGCCATAAGCGTTAATTATGCCGCCATTTATCACTGTCGGGTCATAAGATGCACCATCTAACAAAGTCGCCACTAATGATGTGGTGGTGGTTTTGCCATGCGTGCCAGCAATGGTGATGGTTGATTTTAAACGCATTAACTCGGCCAGCATTTCAGCGCGCCGCACAATGGCGATACCCGCCTTGCGCGCAGCCTGAACTTCTGGATTATCCTCTTTAATGGCTGAAGAAATCACCACAATGCCAACGCCCTCAATATGCGCGCCATCATGGCTCGTCATGATTTTAATGCCCATATTTTGCAGGCGCTCGACATTCGCATTTTGGCTCATATCCGAACCCTGCACATGATACCCAAGATTATGCATCACTTCCGCAATGCCAGACATACCAATGCCACCAATACCAACCAAATGCACAATGCCGATGGCTTCAGGGCTTGCGGGGGTCATTTGTGTCATGTCCGCACCTCCTGATATGTTTCTGGATTATTCGCGCAGCCAGCGATTTTTTCAGCAAAATCAGCCAAACGGTCTGTCGCATCGCGCACACCCCGTTTTTGCGCCGCTTGCGCCACGGCTTTAAGTCGTTGTGGCTGGTCCATTAAATCGCTCAGCAAACCCGAAAGTGTTTCGGGTGTGAACAGTTTTTGTTCCATCAAAAACGCACCATCATGATTGCTCAATTGCACGGCATTATTCATCTGGTCTTGGTCAATCGCACCAGGCAATGGCACTAAGACTGCCGGACGCCCCATAGCAGCAAGTTCGGATACAGTTGATGCCCCAGAGCGCGCGATAATTAAATCTGCGTCCTGCATGCGCTTTGGTAAGTCTTGGAAGAAATCACGCAATTCAACATCAACGCAATTATCATTATAGGCCTTAAGTGTTTCGCGCAGCTCAATGCGACGGCATTGCTGCACCAATTTTAAGCGCTTGCGTTTTGCTTCTGGCAATTTCGCAATCGCGGCTGGTACGACCTCACTCAGAATAGAGGCCCCTTGCGAACCACCAAAGACCAGCAACTTAAACGCCTCATGCGCCATAGGTGGCTGATAAGTCTGGTCGGTCAGCGCGATAATTTCTTCACGCAAAGGATTGCCCGTCACCACTAGATGTTCGCGCTTGCGATGCGGCACATGTTTCGTCCCAACATAAGACACCGCAATCGCCGCACCAATTTTTATCAAGGCTTTATTCGCCCGTCCCAGAACAGCATTTTGTTCATGAATGGCAATCGGAATAAATAATAAACGCGCAGCCATAAGCGGCACGAAACTGGGATACCCACCAAAGCCAATCACCGCATGCGGGCGCCGCCTGAGGTAAAAACCCATTGCCTGCAAAATGCCAAAAGTGATTTTTAACGGTGCAAAAAGGCGCGAGATGATTGAGCCAGCAAAAAATGTCGCCGAGCGCGTTGTACGAAGGCTAAGCGCATCAAGCTGCTGGCCATATTTGAAAGCGCGGTCATCGGTCATCATCACCACCTGATGGCCGCGTGTTTGCAGGGCGCGGGCCAATGATAAAGCTGGAAAGAAGTGCCCACCTGTGCCGCCTGCCGCGAGATAAATGCGTTTTTTATTTTGAGAAGAGGTCTGGCTAAGTGTCATATCCGCCCCTCCGCTATCAATTCTTTGGAAAGAGATACTTTGGTCACGCCACGCGAGCTGAACTGCCCTTGCGGCAGGCGTTTGCGGGTCAGCGATAAAATCATGCCCATGGTTAACGCCAAAGCCAATAAGGACGAACCGCCATAAGAAATAAATGGCAATGTCATGCCCTTAGCCGGTGCCATATTGAGATTAACGGCAAGGTTGAAAATGCTTTGCAAGCCAAATAGGCCAACCAGACCAATTCCTGATAATTGAATCCAGTGCTGGCGCTCTTGCTGCAATCGCCAGCAGGCACGCAAAATCACCGCGGCAAATACGGCAATAATCATCATACCAAATAAGATGCCACCCTCTTCGGCGGCCACCGCAAACACATAATCTGTATGCGCATCTGGCAAGATTGATTTCACTTTGCCATCGCCCAGCCCCGTGCCAAGAAAGCCGCCATTTTGTATGGCTTCAACAGCGCGCTCAACCTGATAATTATCGCCAGAATCCGGATTGATAAAACGCTCAATCCGGCTTTTCACATGCGGCATCAGGCGATAAGCCATCACCGCTCCAGCCATGCCGAAAAAGGATAAAAAGGCAAGAAACGCATAAGACCCGCCCGCCACAAAATATAAGCCGGCCCAAACCACAGTCAGCAAAACGGTTTGCCCAAAGTCAGGCTGCAACATTAATAAGCTGGCACATAATAGGTAAATCATCACCGCCATCAAGCGCCCGCGAAAATCGAATTGGGTGTTATAAGAAGAAAAACACCATGCCACTGCCACCACAAAACAAGGTTTCAAAAACTCTGATGGCTGCACAGAAAAACCAAAAACGCGTATCCAGCGTTGCGCGCCTTTAATCGCTTCTGTATCCAGCACCGTGACCAGCATGCCAAGCAACGCGCCCAAACCAACCATAAAGGCCACACGCCGCAGCCATTCAGCCGGCAAAAGTGATAAGCCAATCGCCACGATAAGCGCGAGGATTAAGAAAATGAGCTGACGATACGCAAAATGATAGGTCGGCAATTCCAGCCGATGCGCAACCGCCGGACTTGCCGCAAAAGCCATAATAAAGCCAAGACCAACCAGCACAACCAGACCAAGCAGCAGCCAGCGGTCTATCGTCCACCACCAATCGGCGAGCAAGCCTTTATCTTTGCGGGTCAAGCCAATCATGACGCGGCCTCCCCTTGCATTTTCACCAAGCAGTCTTCAACCAATGCACAAAAGGCGTCACCGCGTTGCTCAAAATTATCATATTGGTCAAAAGAAGCCGCCGCTGGTGAAAACAACACGACACCGCCGCCAGCCGCCATCGCGTCAGAAGCAGCATGCGGCACGGCCTTATCTAGCGTTTCAGAAATGGCACAAGGTAAACGCGGCTCTAAATCTTGCGCGAAAGCCTGCGATGCTGCACCGATAAGATAGGCTTTTTGTACATTATCTAAATCGGCCATTAACGCATCAAGACCTGTATCTTTGGCCAGCCCACCCGCAATCCAGAAAATCTTTTCATAGGCCCGCAAGGCATGGCGCGTCGCATCAGCATTGGTGGCCTTGCTGTCATTGATGAAATGCACCCCTTGAAAGGCACGAATTTTTTGGGACCGATGCGCCAATCCGGAAAACGACTGAAGCGCTTCAGCAATT
Organism: Parvibaculaceae bacterium; assembly: GCA_965217015.1. Lineage (GTDB taxonomy): Bacteria > Pseudomonadota > Alphaproteobacteria > RS24 > RS24 > JAYQKL01. The sequence goes on from OZ244224.1 coordinate 1,154,229, forward strand.
TTTTCACCCGCCACATCAAGCAATCGCGCCACTCCAGATGCCGCCAGCGCGTTTTGCATATTATGCGCGCCTTTGAGAGACTCAGCCGTCTCAAGACTGGCAATTTGCTGAGCGCCATCAAACAGGTTTTTATCCTGAGCGGTAAAGCGCGCTTCTGCCTGTGACGCGGCTGAAAACCCATGCAGCGCAATCGCGTGCGCCTTATCTTGAGCCATAATGCGCCCCGCAATGGCCGCGCAAGCCGCATCATCTAAATTTATAATCGCCTGTGGGTTATAAAAAAATTGGTTAGAAATATGCGCGCCATCTGATTGGGCGGTGAATAATTTTTCCTTAGCCGCGCAATAGCCTGCCCAGCCACCATGCCGCTCCAGATGGTCTGGTGTAATATTCAACAAGACCGCAATATCTGCCGCAAAATACGCGGCAAGGTCAATTTGGTAAGATGACAGCTCCAGCACATAGATTGTTTTTGCACGAGTGGTTGAGTTGGGTGGCGCCAGCGCCATAACAGGCTGGCCAATATTGCCGCCCATTTGCACATCAAACCCAGCCTCACTTAAAATATGAGCCGTCAAAGCGGTGGTGGTTGATTTCCCATTCGTGCCTGTAATCGCCACCACTTGAAAATCATGGTCTAGCTTGCGATAGGCCGCCATTTCGCGTGCGAATAAATCCATATCGCCGATAATTTCAATACCAGCCTGGCGCGCGCGCAAAACCACATCATGCGGTTTAGGGTGAGTAAGCGCGATACCAGGACTTAAAACCAAAGCCTGCACACCATCAGGGAAAGTTTCGAGCGGATCAATCTGCGCGCCGCGCTTTTGCGCCTCTTGACGCCGCGCCATATCATCGTCCCACGCGATAGGCTGGCAACCGCCCGCCACAAGTGCGTCAACACAGGCCATGCCAGATACACCAAGCCCGTAAACAGCAACCGGTCCCTGATATGTGGTGACTTTCATCATGTAGCGCGCGCTCTCCTCTATCGCAATTTCAATGTGGCCAGTCCGATCAAAGCCAGAATGACGGAAATAATCCAAAACCGAATAACAATGGTTGGCTCGGCCCAACCGCGTTGCTCAAAATGATGATGCAGAGGGGCCATGGCAAAAACCCGCTTGCCGGTCAGCTTGAAAGAGGCGACCTGAACAATCACCGACACCGCCTCGAGCACAAACAAGCCACCAATAATGGCCAGCACGATTTCATGCTTTGTCGCCACCGCGATAGAGCCCAAAGCCCCGCCTATAGAGAGTGACCCCGTATCGCCCATGAAAATCATGGCAGGTGGCGCGTTAAACCATAAAAAGCCAAGCCCTGCGCCAATAAAAGCCGCGCAAAACACCGCCAACTCGCCCGTGCCTGCCACATAATTGATTTGCAGATAATTAGCGAAAACAATATTGCCAACCAGATAGGCGATAAAACCAAAGCTGGCGACGGCAATCATGCTTGGTACAATCGCCAGCCCGTCCAGCCCATCGGTAAGGTTCACGGCATTTGACGCCCCAACAATCACCAGCAAGCCTATAAAGATGAAAAAGGGCAGACCAAAATCTATCAGCACATCTTTGAAGAAAGGTATGGCAAAGCCTGTTGCCATCTCAGGCGGCATTTGCGCAGAAACCGCAAATAAAACGCCAAGCGCGACAAGCGCCTCAAGGATAAGTTTAATGCGACCCGGTACGCCATCGCTGCTGCCGCCTTTTATTTTGAGATAATCATCGCAAAACCCAATCGCACCAAAAGCCAGCGTGGCCAGTAGGACAATCCATAAAAATGGGTTGTGCAAATTGCCCCATAATAATGTCGAAAACCCAACGCTGATAAGTATCAGCAAACCGCCCATTGTTGGTGTGCCGGTTTTTGTCAGCAAATGAGAAGGCGGCCCATCTTCGCGTATGGGTTGGCCTTTTTGCTGGCGGGCGCGCAATTGGCCAATGAGTTTCGGGCCAAAGATAAAGCTTATGAGCAGTGCCGTTAAAACCGCCCCACCCGCACGGAATGTAATATAATTCAAAACATTCACGCCCGAAATTGTATCGCCATAAAGTTGAGCAAGATAATAAAACATTACACCGCGCCCCCTTCAGATTGTTGATTAAAACTTGTCGCCACCCCATCGGTTTCAGCAGGTTTGAAAGCGCATAAAACCTCAACCAGTTTTGATAAGCCCATCGCATTAGAGCCCTTCATCATCACGATATCGCCGTCTTGCAATTCTTGAACCAAAGCCGTTTCAATCTGTGCAATCGATGTGGCATGCAGGCCGATATGCCCAGGCGGCAACGCGTCATGCAGATTGGACATGTCCTCACCCAATGTCAGAACCAAATCAATGTCCTGATTTTTAATTTCCGTCACCAGATTGCGATGCAGCTCGGAGCTATTTTCGCCAAGCTCTTTCATATCAGCCAGCACCGCAATCCGCCGTGCCTGCCCATAGCGCGGCATTTGCCCAAGCATGGTAAGCGCGGCAGACATAGACTCCGGATTGGCGTTATAGGTTTCATCAATCAGCGTTACTTCGCCTTGTGGCAAATGAATATGATGACGCTTGCCACGCCCAGACAGCGCCTCCATTTTGCCAAGCGCAATCGATGCCAGTGCCAAATCAGCCCCCAATAGATGAACCGCGCCTAAAATCGTGAGCGCATTCATCGCCATATGATGGCCTGGCAAACCAACACGCGTGGCCAATTCTTGACCCAAAACAGAACCTTCTAGACAGCTGCAATGCGGGTGGAGTTTAATTTTTTTTGCCCGCACATCGGCTTGTTTATCCGTGCCAAATCCAAATATCTGCGCCGCACCTGCTTTTTGTGCAGCCTCTTTCATCAGCCCAAACCATTCGGACTCTGTTGGTATCATGGCCAGTTTCATACCTGCCAGCCCGCTAAAAATTTCTGATTTCGCATAGGCGATTTCTTCTAAAGACGCAAAGCTTTCCATATGAGCGGGGGCAATTTTGGTGATAATGGCCAAATCAGGTTTCACCTGAGCCGTCAGCGGGGTGATTTCGCCAGCATGGTTCATGCCAATCTCAAATATACCAAAATCACAATCCGCTGGCATACGCGCAAGAGAAAGCGGCACACCCCATAAATTATTATAAGAGGCTTGCGAGGCATGGGCTTTCGCACTGGCACCAAAAGCAGCCAACAGCCCTTCCTTCACGCTGGTTTTGCCAACACTGCCCGTCACTGCAATAACTTTTCCAGTCATGCGTTGGCGGGCCGCCGCGCCTAATTGCTCAAGGGCCGTTTGCGTGTCCGCGACCTGAATTGTTTTTGGCGCATAGTCTTTATCCGCAGGCGGTGCGGCGCTGACAAGCGCGGCAGCTGCACCAGCCGCAAAAGCAGCATCTAAATAATCATGGCCATCATGATGCGGCCCTTTAATCGCGATAAATAAATCACCTTCTTGCAAGGTGCGGGTATCAATCGAAACACCCGTCACCGGCATGTCTGATGCAATTTCATAAAATTCTAACGAGCCGCCAACTGCGTCGGCGATTTCATGCAAATACCAAAGAGGGCGCGTGTTATCGGTCATGCGGCACCTCTGCGTAAATTTTTTCGGATTTCATGATGGTCAGAAAATGTCAGGGTCTTATCCCCAATAATCTGGCCAATCTCGTGACCTTTGCCCGCCACCAGAACCAAATCACCTGCCTGCGCCTGCGCCATGGCTTCCTCAATCGCCGACCCGCGATTGGCGATATTTTGCGCATCGGGGCAGGCGGCCAAAATTTCTGCACGAATGGCGGACGGCTCCTCATGGCGCGGATTATCATCTGTGACAATCACCACATCAGCATGCATTGCCGCAATCGCCCCCATTTGCGGGCGCTTACCAGCATCGCGGTCACCACCGCAACCAAACACGCAAATCAACCGCCCCGCACAATGCGGGCGCAAATGCGTCAAAGCCTTCTCAAGCGCATCAGGAGTGTGCGCATAATCAACAAAAATCGCCGCGCCTTTTTCATTCATGCCGATTTTTTCCATACGCCCAAGCGCACCCGTGAGACTGGGCAGACACGAAACAATATCGTGAAAATCAAAACCCGTTGCCAAAGCCAGACCAACAGCACATAAAATATTTTCAACCTGAAAACCACCAACCAAAGAAAGCTGGACAGAAGCAATCGCGCCATCATAGGCGAGCTGGAATTGCAAACCATTAGTGGTTTGCTCAATATCAAAAGCGCGCAGGTCAGCTTCTGCATGCGTCCCCACTTTCAAAATCGCGCCAGCCTGTTTATCCATCAACGCCAGCAAGTCATTTGCACCCGCGCCGTCCATGTTGATAACCGCCTGACCCTGCGCGTCTAATAAATCAGTAAACAAGCGTGCTTTCGCCGCTAAATAAGCTTTTTCTGTTTTATGATAATCCAAATGCTCACGCGTGATATTGGTAAAAGCGGCTGCCTTTGGCACAACGCCGTCCATGCGATATTGGTCGAGACCATGGCTCGAGGCTTCCATTGCCAAATGCGTGACACCCGCAAAATATAAATCGCGCAATAATTGATGAAGCGATACCGGATCCGGTGTTGTGTGCTGGCTGGTGCCTATATCAACCGGCGCATTGAGACCCATGGTTCCCAAACTCGCCGCTGAGACGGATAGATGCGTTGCGATTTGGCGATAAAACTCAGCCACTGATGTTTTGCCATTTGTCCCCGTCACCGCCACAATATGTGGCGGCATATATTCAAAAAACCGCGCCGCAAGCTTAGCAAATTTAAGCCGCGGTTGTGGCGCAATCAAAACCGGCAAATCGGTTTGGAGTTTTGTTTCGGCCAAAACCAAACACGCACCGCGCTGTTTGGCATCATCGACAAAATCTGCTCCATTTTGCGCATCGCCCTGAAAAGCCGCAAAGACATATCCCGGGCGCACATGGCGGCTATCAGCCGTCAGGCCTGTAATCTGTGTGTCCTGCGCAAGGCCGGCGGGGAAAGTTTGCTCGCAAAGCAATTCAGACAAACGCATCACAGCCCCTCCCCTTCAAATCGCGCCAAACGCAACCGCTCATCTTGATTAAGCGGCATCAACCCTAACAGGGGCGCGATGCGCTCAACAATGCGTGCAGATACAGGCACCGCATTCCAACCCGCTGTATTGCGTGGCGTGCTGTCAATAATTTGCGGCTCGTCCAGCATCACAATAAAGGCATAGCGTGGTTTATGAGCCGGAAAGGCGCCGAAAAAGCTCGAGATATTCGCATCTTCCGCATAACCGCCGCTTCTTTGTTTTTCAGCAGTGCCTGTTTTGCCTAAAACTGGATACCCCACCACATCACCCTGACTGGCCGTGCCGCTGACCACCACATCGCGCATCATTTCGCGCATATATTTGCTGGTTTCATCAGAAATAACCGAAACCCCCAAAGGTGACCCATTGGCCACCAAACGCGGCTCATAATAAATGCCACCATTGACCATCGCCGCGCCTGCCGCGACCACCTGAAGCGGGCTTACATTCATGCCATAGCCATAAGAAATCGTGACACGGTGAATATCACTCCAATAGGCGGGCAGTTGTGGGTCTGTTGTTTCTGGCAAATCGAAAAACGGGCGGTTCATTAATCCCAAGCGTTCAAAAAAAGCCCGATGCACATCTGGCGGCACAGAAAGCGCGAGTTGTGCCGACCCGACATTGGAAGAATAGGTCACAATCTCATGTGTTGTTAATGGCCGCTCCTGGCCGTGGTCATCTTCAATTGTGTGCTTGCCAATCAAGAGCGGCTCAGAGGTCTGGAATTTCTGCTCGACGGAAACCGCCTTGCTTTCCAATGCCATTGCGGCGGTGAAAATTTTGAAAATTGACCCGACTTCATAAAGCCCCTGCGTGTTGCGGTTAAAGCGGCTTGCTTCAGGAACAAGTGTTGGGTGATTGGGGTCAAAATCTGGCAGAGAAACCATGGCAAGAATATCGCCATTTGTGACATCCATCACCAGCGCCGCGCCGCCAATAGCCGCAAAGCGCTCAACCCCTTTTTGCAGCTCAGCGCGTACTGCGTGCTGCACGCGAATATCAAGTGTTGTTTGCACATGCGCGCCCTCATCGGCCATCACCAGCGCCTCGTCCAAAGCACGCTCCAGCCCACGCAGGCCCTTATTGTCACTATTCACAAATCCCACAACATGTGACGCACTCGCCCCGTGCGGATAGACACGCTCTTGCGACAGCTCCATTTTTAATCCCGGATTTCCAAGTTCCAAAACGGCGTGATATTGACGCGGTGTCACGCCATGCTTGAGCTTAATATGATGCCGAGTTGTGGCGAGATAATGACGCGTGCGAGATTGATTAAGGTCAGGAATGATATGGGCTAATTTTTGGGTGACAGTTTCAGCATCATCAATCAAACGCGCATCTGCCCCTAAAGTATAGGCCTGAATATTTGTCGCCAGCAAAACACCGTTTCTGTCCACAATCATTGGCCGCGTTAGATTGGCCTTATTATTTTTTGCAGCCTGATGACGGGCATGCAATTCATCACCCGTATTGAGCTGGATAAGCCGCCCTCCCAGCGCGGCAAAAATCAACACGAATAACACCATGACCAATTTCATACGCTTGCGCGTGGTCTCTACCGCATGCCGCTCCAAATCACCAAGCTGCAAACTCTGGTTTGATTTCACACCCGTTACCAAATCCCCGCCCGGACGAATAAGCGGAATTTTTTGTGTATGGCGCGACCTGGAGACAATATGCTTCATTGTGCCTCCGGAAATAATTTTTCATAAGAAACAGATGAGGCAACAGGGCGGGTCTTGGTGTCGTCTAAATCATAAGTCGCCGCGTCATAGATTTGCTCAGCCCGAAGCGGTGCGAGCGTAAGATATTCACTGGCCATTTTCTCCAAACGCTCAGGATTGTTAAGACTGACCCATTCTGCCTCTAAAATCTCGCGCTCATTTTGCGCCTTAATGAAAGCCTGCTCAGTTTGACGAATTTCTTTTAATCGCATTTCGGCGGCATAACGAATGTGATACAGGCTGGCGAATAAAAGCACAGTCACCACAAGTAAAACGGCATTTAATATTCTTATCATGCGCCACCTCTTTTTTTATTTTTGGACTTTTTATTTGGCGATACACGGTTTGCCTGATGCGTTGTTTGCAGGCGCGGCAGCAAATCATCATCGCCCGTCATCATCGGCGCTTGTGTGCGCTCAACTGCGCGCAAACGGGCTGAACGCGCACGCGGGTTATCCATAATTTCATCAGCTGTTGGGTCCTGGCGTCTTTGGCGTAATTCAGAAAAACTAGACGGAGCCACTGCCTGCTCTGGCATATGACGAGAACCTCGCCCCACACGCCCTGTGCGATAGGAAAAAAACTTTTTCACAATACGGTCTTCTAAAGAATGGAAAGTCACTATCGCCAAACGGCCATGCGGCGCCAGCTTAGCCTCGCTGGCTTTCAACGCCCGCAACAGCTCTCCCAGCTCATCATTGACATAAATCCGTAAGGCCTGAAATGTGCGGGTCGCGGGGTGTGTCCGTTTTTCACCGCGCACATATCGCGCCGCGCCCAAAACAGATTCAACAATATCCGCCAATTCACCAGTACGCGTTATCGGCGTGTTTTCTCTTTGGCGTGCAATCGCCCGCGCAATCGCTCGCGCTTTTTTCTCTTCACCATAAACCGCAATGATGCGCGCCAATTCATCTTCACCCAGCTCATTCACAATATCTTCAGCCGAGACGCCCGCATGCGCCATACGCATATCGAGCGGGCCATCGCGCATAAATGAAAAGCCGCGCTCAGCATTATCCAGCTGCATAGACGACACCCCCAAATCCAGCGTGATGCCATTCACCTGCGCAACGCCAAGATTGTCGAGAATATCCTCCATATCGCCGAAACAGCCCTGCACCAGTTTTAGGCGTTCGCCAAATTCATCTTGCATGGCTTTGCCCTGCTCAATGGCAAACGGGTCGCGGTCAATCGCTATCACCACACATTGCGCAGCTTCCAACAAAGCGCGGCTATAGCCACCTGCGCCAAATGTGCCATCAACAATAATGTCACCATCGGCGGGGGATAAACTTTCAACAACCTGATTAAGAAGAACCGGAATATGAGGGCGCTCTGCTGTGCGCAGGTCAGACAACATATCCTTGCGCACATCTACCATCAGACTTCTCCCTGATTTTGGGGTGGCGCACCTGAAAGAGATCGCAACAGCCCTCTGTGCTGGCGGGCTTGGGCGCGCGCATCAGCGCGATAAGCATCAAATTTTGCAGGTTCCCAAATTTGGAACTTCGCGCCCAGCCCAACAAAAGTGAGGGCTTTATCAATCCCTGCATGTTCAAGCAAAATATCCGGCAGGGAAATACGCCCATCACCATCAAAATGAATCTGGTGACTATCGGCAAATAAAGCTGTGGCCAGCGCGCTACCCTCATCACTATAGGGGTCAAGACGAGCGACCATCTGGCTGACATTATCCATTAAAAACTGCCCGCCACCTTCAATCGCCTGCTCGGTGAAAGAGGGGTAAAGGTAAATACCGTTAAAACCCTGCGCCGATGCCACAGCACGAAAAGCAGCCGGCACGGATACCCGTCCCTTGCTGTCAATCTTATGCGTCACGGTTGACAAAAATGCCGACACAGTTTCTTCTCCTTAACCAAACATGCACACACTCCACCAAAGCCAGATACAAATCGGGCGTGGTATAAAGTGGGATACTTTGGGATAGCATGGGATTATATGGGAAGTCAATGGAAACCTCTGGGAAAATCGGGCGGTTTTAAGGGTTTCTTAATGGGTTTTTTGACGGGTTTTTGACTGTTTTGAGGGATTTTGACCTGTTTTGCGAAACTGACGGCGCAATTAAAGGAAATGAGCAAAAACCGCGCGCGCTTAAGTGCATGCCTGTTGGCTGACATCGCGAGCATCGCGCGCAATTTTGCAAAATAGCGCTGAAAAAAAGAAAAAAGCAGATGGTCTATAAGCCGGGTTCTGTCCAAATTCACCCATAAGGCAAATCATGTGCAGCCATTCATCTTGAATGCCTGTTACCAGACATTTCATGCAACCTACCCGAACAACAATCTGGAAACGGATTATATGTTGTTCCTATTTGGTTTTGCTCTCGATGGGGTTTACCCTGCCATTTCTGTTACCAGAAACGCGGTGCGCTCTTACCGCACCATTTCACCCTTACCTTTGAAATATCAAAGGCGGTATATTTTCTGTGGCACTTTCCCTCAAGTCACCTTGGCCGGGCGTTACCCGGCATCGTGTTTCCAAAGAGCCCGGACTTTCCTCTCCTGCCGAAACAAGAGCGACTGCCCAACCATCTGCTCCTTTTCCCTAGCCTGACTGGGCCAAAAGGTCAAGCAAGCGCGATTGTGTTTCATCATCAGCCACACCATCAATATGGTGTGCGCGGTAGTGACGCTGAAACGCGGTCACCGCAATTTGTGTGGCCTCATCATAAACATCACCTGCGGGCAACTCATAGCCAAAAGCCGCCAGTGCGGTTCTTAAATCAGCCACCTGCTTGCCCTTATCGCCAAATGTAAGGGTCGGCTTGCCAGTGTTTACAGCCGTTGAGTAAGCCCCAAAGCCCTGCATGGCTAACCACTGCCAGTCAAACGCCGCGCCCGGGTCTATTTTGCGTTGGGGCGCGACATCGCTATGCCCCAAAAACCGTGCGGGCGGAATTTCATGTCGGGTTTTAATATCCTGCAAAAGCGCGACCAAAGCCTGCATTTGGCGGGCGGGGAAAGGCGACATATCGCCATGTGCATCAGGGCCTTGATGCGCCAGCTCAATCCCGATAGAGCAGGCATTGATATCGCGCGCGCCTTGCCAATAAGCCACACCGGCATGCCAGGCACGCGCCTTTTCCTCAACCAATTTGAAAACCGCGCCCGCCTCATCAATCAAATAATGTGCCGAAACTTTTGCCTGCGGGTCGCATAAACGCGCTAATGCGGCAGACGCCGAATCCATATGCGTATAATGCAACACAATCATATCCACTGCATGATTTTGGCGGCTGTCAAAATTTGGTGATAAAGTCAGTTGATACAACATAGGCTTTCAATTTTAAGTTATGATTGATTATCACTGTCTGGACTGTTGAGCTTGAGAACAGTCTAACACTTGAAAGGGTCGCATGTCATATCCTTACGCTTTTCTTTTTGACCTTGATGGCACATTAGCTGAAACCGCGCCTGATTTAGTGGGCGCCATGAACCATGTTTTGCGCCAGCATAATATTGACCCCGTGCCAACACCGCATGTGCGCGACATGATTGGCGGCGGGGCGCGGGTGATTTTGGAACGCGGGCTGGCGTTTAACCAAATAGAATGGAGCGCAGAAAAGCTAGACACAGCCACAGAAGAATTGGTTGCTTATTATAATGACCATATTGCCGATGCCAGCCATTTATTTGACGGCGTTGTGGACTGCCTGCAAGCCATTCAACGGGCTGGTTTGGGGTGCGCGGTGGTCACCAATAAACGCTATGGTCTGGCCAAAAAACTTCTGGCCGCCCTGCAAATTGATGGCTATTTCCAAACCCTGATTGGCGGCGACAGCCTGCCCACGCGCAAACCTGACCCTGACATGTTGCATCAGGCAGCAGTAGATTTGAATACCCCGATTGAAAACTGCCTGATGATTGGCGATAGCGAGGCCGACACCAAAGCCGCACAAGCTGCAGGCATAGCATGCTTATGTGTGGATTTTGGTTATAGCCGCTCACCCGTCAGCGCGCTTGGCGCGCAGGCTGTTATTTCTCATTATGATGAATTTTGGCCAGCTGTAAAAAGCTGCCTGCCAGACATAGAAGCATTTTTGCCAAAATAACGCCCGTGCTGATGGGCAGCAAAATCTATTGCGCGTCGGCGAGGTCGAACAAGTCCAGCATGCCTTTTTTCAGAATTTTGCCACTGGCATTGCGTGGTAGATTTTCTTGAGCCACCCAAATATAACGCGGCACTTTGAAAGGCGCGAGATGTTCGCGGCACGCTTCTCGAATTTCATCAGCTGATTGCGCTTCGCCCGGTTTCAAGAAAATCGCCGCCCCGACTTCCTCGCCCAAGCGGTCATCTGGCACGCCAAAAACAGCGCATTCCGCAATCGCTGTATTTTTATAAAGCGCAACCTCCACCTCGGCGCTGTAAATATTTTCACCACCGCGAATGAGCATATCTTTAATACGGTCCGTAATATAAAGAAAACCATTCTCATCAAGGCGGCCAACATCGCCTGTGTGCAACCAGCCATCACGAATGGTTTCTGCCGTCGCTTCTGGCTTATTCAAATAACCCGCAAAAACATTCGGCCCGCGCACGCAAATTTCGCCAATCTCGCCTTGCGGCACATCTTCGCCCGCACCATTCACAATCCGCGCATCCATTGTCACAACCACTGGCCCCACACTATCGGGATGCATCACGCTAAATTCTTTTGAAATGCCAGCGATAATGCCGCTCACCTCTGTCATACCATAGCCTGTACCGGGCTTGCCATTGCTGAGCTTGGCATCAATATCTTTTATCAAATCGGGCTGGAAAGCAGAGCCGCCCCCGCCGAGAGTTTGCACCGTAGAGGTATCATATTTGTCAAAATCAGGATGGTTAATCAACTCGCGTGACATCACCGGCACACCTGTGATGCTGGAAATTTTTTCTTTTTCAATAATTTTGAGCGCCTCACCCGCATCCCATTTATACATAAAGACAATTTTGCCACCAATCATGGTGACAGGCTGCATGGCACAATTATTTGCCGTGACGTGAAAAAGCGGCGTGGTCAGCAAAACATTGACCGGATCCCCCTCACCAATCGGTGCCAATTGATCCTCAGTGCCAGCGTCACGCGCTACCGCCACATCAACCGCGCGCATCATGCATAGATAATTCATCAGATTAGCAATGCAGCTGCGATGGGTAAGCTGCGCGCCCTTTGGAAAACCCGTTGTGCCAGATGTATAAAAAACACATGCGATATCATCAGGGTCAATCTCGGGCTGGGGCAAATCACCCCCAAAGTTTTTTAATTCCTGATAGGGAATAACATTTTCGGCTTCTTCTTTGAAACGCACACCGACAATTTTAATATTTGGGAACTGCGCGCGGAGCGGCTCAATATGGCGATAGCACCCAGCATCACTGATGATAATATCTGGCTGGGAGTCATCAATTGCATATTGCATTTCCTCACTAATCCACCAGGCATTCATACCCACACAAACCGCGCCAATTGATAAAATTGCCCAATAAGCAATCACCCATTCAGGATAATTTCGCATCGCCACCGCAACCTTATCACCTGGCTTTATGCCCTGCGAAACAAGCCAGTTTGCAACAGAGGCCACCTCCTCATGGGTTTGCGTATAGGTCCAACGCTCTTCATCATAAACCAGATATTCATTATCAGCTTTGGCGATGGTCAGTGACCAAATATCCCGCATGGAAGGGGGTGCGAGTAAAAAACCACGCATGGTTTCCCCTTTAATTTCCATTTCGGAAACAGCGAAAAGACTATCATGTGCGGTTAATTCTTGCAGCGCGTCACGCAAATGTTGATAAATCATAATACCCCCAAAAAATTATATTATTAACCTAATCGACCCATGAGAAATCTCAAGCATTTTTCGCCCCTTAAGCGCGCTTTTACACGAGGATTGCTTTACGAACTTCATCTCATATGCGATAAAGCTATATCTATTTTTAAGGGGGAAAATATGAGTTTAGACTTTACAAATAAAACCGTCATCGTCACAGGTGCGGGTGGCGGATTGGGCCGCGAGCATGCATTGGAATTTGCCAGACGCGGTGCCAATGTTGTGGTGAATGATTTGGGTGGCTCTGTTGATGGCACTGGCGGCTCCTCCGAAGCAGCTGAAGCGGTTGTCAAAGAAATCACCGATAATGGCGGCACAGCCATTGCCAATGGCGCATCTGTTACCGATGATGATGGCGTGCAAAATATGGTCAAGCAGACACTAGACGCGTTTGGTCGTATTGATGTGCTGGTCAATAATGCTGGTATTTTGCGGGATAAAAGCTTCACCAAAATGACACTGGAAGAATTCCAGACAGTTTTAGAAGTCCATGTGCTAGGCACTGTTAAGCCCACACATGCCATTTTCCCCATCATGAAAGAGCAAGGCTTTGGACGCATAATGGTGACGACCTCATCATCAGGCCTATATGGTAATTTTGGTCAGTCCAATTATGGCGCTGGCAAAATGGGGGTTGTTGGTTTTATGAACACCATCAAACTTGAGGGCCAAAAATATAATGTGCATATTAACGCGCTCGCGCCAATTGCAGCCACACGCATGACTGAGGGCCTGATACCCGAAGAAGCTTTTGCTTTGCTTGAGCCACATAAAGTAACACCGGCTGTGATTTATATGTGCGGCGAAGACGCCCCGACAGGCACGATTATTTGTGCGGGCGCCGGTGCCTTTGCGGTTTCACAAATTTTGGAATCGGAAGGCATGTTTGTTAGCAATGAACCAACGGCTGAAGATATTGCTGCCAATTGGGATAAAATTTCAGATATGAGCAATGCCACACCAAAAGGTATGGGCGGCGAGCAAACATTGAAATTTGTGACGATGGCAATGGAAAACCAGTAAGCCCATCGCAACCAAAAAGAAAACCCGCCATTGGCGGGTTTTTTTATGGCTGAATATTTGCAGCCATTATTTGCCTTGATATTATTTGCCTTGATATTGGCCGTCGCGTTTTTCAAAAAAAGCTTTCAAAGCTTCTTCATGGTCTTGCGTACGATGCAAGGGGGCTTGAGCGGTTGCAGCAGACTCCAATGCAGCTGGTAAATCCTGCTCCATCGCGGCGCGCATCAGGCGCTTGGTTTCACGAATAGCTAAAGGCGGTTTGGCGGCAATCTGCGCCGCCACTTCATGCGCACGAGACAGCAAATCATCTGGCGACAAAACCTCCGTGACCAGCCCCCAAGACAGCGCTTGGTCTGCATCAATAAGAGCGCCTGTATAAAGCATGGTGGCCGCGCGGGATAAACCAATATTGCGCGGCAAAAGCCACGCCCCGCCATCACCCGGAATAAGCCCAATAGAGGCAAAGCTAGACCCAAATTTTGCTGCTTGAGAGGCCAGCCGAATATCGCAATAGCCCGCCACATCATGCCCCAGCCCAACAGCCGCACCATTAACAGCCGCAATAATCGGCACCTGACAGCCCCAAACCGCGCGCACAATTTCATGCACATTGGTGCGATAGGCTTCAGCTATATCATCAATCGTGCCATCAAACAGGCCACGCCGCGCCAGCATATCTTTTACATTGCCACCCGCCGAAAACGCCTTGCCCGCACCGGTGAGAATAACCGCACGCACGCTCTCATCTTGATTGATGCGTTGGAATAAATCCTGAAAAGCCGCGCCATCGCCTGCATCGGCCAGCGCGTTAAGTCGGTCTGGGCGGTTCAGGGTGATCTGCATCACCCCGCCATGCTGCTCTTCAAGCAGCCAGTCCGACATTAAGCTGCCTCTTGGGCGGACTTATTGGTTTCTGCTGAAAATCTTTTGAGGTGAAAATCTTCATCACCAAATTGAATGTTCAAAGTGGTCAGCCGCTTAAAATAATGTCCAATATTCAGCTCTTCTGTCATGCCCATGCCGCCATGAATATGCACCGCATTTTGACCGACCATACGCCCTGACTTACCAATATAGGATTTCGCCGCCGACACAGCCTGACGCCGCTCTGATGCGCCCGCATTTAATTTCAAATGCGCCATTGTTGTAATAGAGGTCGCATGCTCGCCCTCGCCCAACATATCAACCATGCAATGTTGCAATACCTGAAAGCTTCCAATAGGCTGACCAAATTGTTTGCGCGTGCGGGCATATTCAATGGTCGCAGCAGTTGCCGCTTTCATCGCACCCACCGCTTCAGCACAAGCTGCCGCCGCACCAAAATCCAGCGCTTCTTCAAGCACCTCAAAGCCACCATCAACAGCGCCAATCACGGCATTGGCTGGCACTTTGACATTTTCAAAACTAATATCGCTGGCACGCCCGCCATCAACCGTGTCGAAATCCTGACAGGACACCCCTGCCGCTTGTTTTTCAACAATAAATAAGCTGATACCTTGCGGGTCGTTTTCACCGCCAGATGTGCGCGCCGACACAATCAAATGCGATGCCCATGGCGCCGCAATCACAACCGATTTATGACCGTTGAGAACAAAGCCATCGCCATCAGCCTTGGCTTGCAGACGCACATGATTGGCCTGATAACGGCTTTGCGTTTCGCTATAGGCCAAAGCCCAAATCGCCGAGCCATCGATAATCGATGGAATATAAGCCTGCTTTTGCGCGTCTGTTCCATGCCGGTCAAGCATGCCGCCACATAAAATAATTGTCGGTAAATACGGGTCCATGACCAAACCTTTACCAAATTCTTCCATCACCAGCATGGCATCAACCGCACCGCCGCCAAAACCGCCTTGCTCTTCGCTAAACGGCGCTGCCAGCAAGCCAAGCTCTGCAAATTTTTGCCAATTCTCAGCGCTCATACCCGTCTCGGAGCGGACAATTTTCATCCGCTTGTCGAAATCATAATTATCCTGCACGAAGGTTTGCACCATATTGCGCAGCAGGGTTTGCTCTTCACTAAAATTAAAGTCCATTTTAATCCTCAAACACGATGTGCGATCAATGACGCAGGTTAAACACCAAGTGCAAACTTAGCGATGATATTTTTCTGAATTTCGTTTGAACCGCCATAAATAGCTGTCTTACGCATACCAAAATAATTTTGCGCCGCGCCAATGCCATAATCTGGCCCGACATGCGAATAATTATCCGGCACTTCAATAAATGGCGCTGCCGTCATTGCATAATTGCCCATAGCTTCC
The DNA here is from genome assembly GCA_965217015.1 of Parvibaculaceae bacterium. Lineage (GTDB taxonomy): Bacteria > Pseudomonadota > Alphaproteobacteria > RS24 > RS24 > JAYQKL01. The sequence goes on from OZ244224.1 coordinate 1,170,131, forward strand.
ATTGTCAGCTCTGCAACTCGCATTTGAATTTCGGTACCCCGAATTTTCATAAATGACGCCTCAAGCCCTGTTGCCGTGCCTTCTAACTCGGCAGACAAAGCCCGCAGCTCGGTGAACTCAAGCGCCAATAAATCAACTTCGAGTTCAGCAATTTTCTTGGTGAAGCTTTCATCTGTGATAAGTGGATCACCTGCCATTGTTTCTGCGCGGGCGATGTTTTTAAGCTTCTCAATCGCCTTTTTAGATTTCATAACTTCAGCGATATTGCTGCGCTCATTGACCAGTAGGAATTTAGCAATCCCCCAGCCATTACCTTCTTCACCAACTAGGTTGGCAACTGGCACACGCACATCAGTGAAGAAAACTTCATTCACATGATGGCCACCATCAATGGTGTAAATCGGGCGCACTTCAATGCCCGGCGTGTTCATGTCAATCAGCAAAAAGCTAATGCCCTGTTGCGGCTTGCCTGAATTATCGGTTCGCACCAGACAAAAAATCCAATCGGCATATTGCGCCATGGTTGTCCAGATTTTATGGCCATTGACGATATATTCATCACCATCACGCTCGGCTTTGGTTTTAAGCGAAGCCAAATCAGAACCAGATCCCGGCTCAGAATATCCCTGACACCACCAGTCAGTGCCATCAAGAATGCGCGGCAGATAATGCGCTTTTTGTTCTTCCGTTCCAAAATTTTGTAACACCGGACCCAACATGGTGATACCAAAAGGCATGATATTGACGCCACCAATGCGACCAAGCTCTTGGTCAAAAATATAACGCTGGGTCAGGTCCCAACCTGGCCCGCCATATTCTTGTGGCCAGCTTGGCGCAATCCAGCCCTTATCGGCAAGAATCCGATGCCATGACAAGAAATCTTCCTTTGTCATCGCACCGAATCTTTTTTCCTTCAGCTCGGCTGGATATTTTTCTTCCATAAAGCTTCGGACTTCTTCCCGAAACGCTTTTTGTTCGTCCGTAAATGCAAGATCCATCTTTTCCCCCATGGTTCATGATTCTGGGCGATATTAGTGAAAAGCCCGCCCCAAATCAATTAAAAATGACGCCTGCGTCATTTTTTCTTAAAATCTTAAGTCCTCTAAAACCTAGCGCGGTGTAGCAAACCAATCAAGGGTTTCGGCGAGATTGACTACCTGCCCAATCACCACGATGGAAGGTGGCTCTAATGCCAACTCTTCAACATCTTTTGCCGCATTGGCCAAGCAGGTGATATGCTGGCGTTGCAAGGGCGTGGTGGCTTGGGTAATAAAAGCCACAGGCTCATCTGGCGCGCGCCCGGCTGCCATGAGTTTTTCAGCAATCACCGCCAATTTGCTCATCGCCATATAAAGAACCAGAACCGGTGCGCCTTTGGACAAAGCCTCCCAATCCAGCAATTCGGTTTTATCACTGCCTGCCAAATGGCCAGTAATAAAAGTCACAGCATGGTTAACATCGCGATGCGTTACCGGAATACCTGCATAGGCTGGCGCGGCAACGCCAGCCGTGACACCCGGCAAAACGCGAAATGGAATATTTTCAGCAACCAGCCGCTCCGCCTCTTCTCCGCCACGCCCAAATACAAACGGGTCACCGCCTTTAAGCCGCAACACACGTTTATTAGCGCGGGCAAAAGCAACCAATTGGTCAGAAATATCTTCTTGTTTGATGGACGGCTTACCACCGCGCTTGCCAGCATAAAAACGCTCAGCATTGGCGGGAAGCAAAGATAAAATATCCTCACTCACCAAAGCATCATAAATCACAATATCTGCTTGCTGCAACGCATTGACCGTGTGCAGAGTCAACAGACCCGGATCGCCCGGCCCCGCGCCTGCCAGCCAAACCCAACCAGGTTCAAAAACAGGCATATTTGCTGTTTTGACATCTGGCAATGGCACGCCTGCTTGGCGCAATCGCACAATATCCTGTTCCAATTTTTTCATACTGCGTTATATGTAATCACATTAAGAATGTAAAATCATCGCAAATGATATTTTTGTTTCACATAACAAAGAAAGTTTAATAATTCTATGTTTCCTAAACCAGAAGACAATCTCAAGCCAAATAGCGCCGATTTTGAAAATAAACCCCTTATCGTGCCAACAGGGTTTCGGGAATATGATGCGCGCTGGTTGTTTCCAGATGAAATTAATTTGCTGGGTGTGCAAGCGCTCGGGTTTGGTTTGGGGCATGTGTTGCATGACTTAACCGATGACCCATCTATTGCGGTTGGACATGATTTTCGTTCTTATTCTCAATCCATCAAACAGGCTTTGATTGCTGGCCTGATGACTGCTGGCGCGAAAGTCTATGATATTGGTCTGGCACTTTCGCCAACCGCATATTTTGCGCAATTTGAACTCGATGTGCCAGCTGTTGCGATGGTCACAGCGAGCCATAATGAAAATGGCTGGACGGGCGTGAAGATGGGGGCCAACCGGCCATTAACTTTTGGCCCTGATGAAATGGACATGCTACGCCGCACTGTTTTGGACAATACCGCCACGCCGCGCGCGGGCGGCAGTTATCAATATGTGCCAGATATGGCAGCGCGCTATATTGCCGATTTGACCCATCGTGATGCGGTCAAGCGCAAGCTCAAAGCGGTTGTCGCCTGCGGCAATGGCACAGCGGGGGCGTTTGCGCCTGAGGTCTTAACGAAACTCGGCGTGGAAATTGTGCCGCTTCATTGTGAGCTTGACCATCATTTCCCGAACCACAACCCCAATCCTGAAGATATGAAAATGCTGCATGCGCTGCGCGATAAGGTGCTTGAAACCAGCGCCGATATTGGTTTTGCCTTTGACGGTGATGGCGACAGATGCGGCGTTGTTGATAATGAGGGCGAAGAAATATTTGCCGATAAAATGGGGGTTTTGATGGCGCGTGAACTGGCCAGAAAAAATCCCAATGCACGGTTTGTCGTTGATGTAAAATCAACCGGTCTGTTTGATACAGACCCTGAACTCATTCAATTAGGTGCCAAAACCGATTATTGGAAAACCGGCCATAGCTATATGAAACGCTATACTTTTGAAACTGGCGCATTAGCTGGCTTTGAAAAATCAGGCCATTTCTTTTTCAACAAACCCGTTGGGCGTGGATATGATGATGGCATTCTCACCGCGCTTGGCGTCTGCGATATGCTATCCGATAATCCTGATATGACAATGGCGGACCTGCGCCGCTCTTTACCTGTGACCTATGGTTCACCAACCATGTCACCCCACTGCCCTGACCTAGAAAAATATGGCGTGGTGGATAAAGTCATTGCGCATTTTGAGGAAATGCAGAAAAACAATGACACCCTTATTGGCCAAAAAATCACCAATCTGGTCACGGTCAATGGGGTTCGGGTCTCGGTGGAAGATGGCACATGGGGGCTGGTGCGCGCGTCTTCTAACAAACCTGGTCTGGTGGTTGTGGTGGAAAGTCCGGTCTCTGATGCGCAGATGCGCGCCATGTTCAAGGCCATTGATGATATTTTATCAACCCATCCTGAGGTTGGTGACTATGACCAAAAAATTTAAAAGCGCATAGCTGTTACGCCATCAGCAATGAATAAAACATGCGCAAAGCTGTGAGTATCAAAAACACACTAAAAGCGCGCTCAAGGGTTTGGCGGGAAAACTGATGCGCCAGACGCGCCCCAATCGGCGCGCTGATAGCGGTCATCGGTATCAAACATAAAACCGCCAGCCAATTGACATAACCAACCGAAAAGGGAGGCAGCCCAGCCTGCCCATAGCCAGCCAGCATGAAGCCAATTGTGCCAGGCACAGCAATAAAAAAGCCAAGTGCAGAAGATGTCCCCACGGCGCGGTGAATGGTTAAGCCAAAAAGCGTGAGAAACGCGACAGAAAAAGTGCCGCCCCCAATCCCCATAAGAGACGAGAAAAACCCAATGGAAGCGGCAACGCTGCGCTGCAACCATAAAGCCGGTATAGCAAAAGTTTTTTGATGGGGCAGATTGATATGTATCGCCACCAAAACCGATAAAAACCCAAATATAAATTTCAGACTATCCGCATTTAGATATACCGCCGCGACAGAGCCAACGCCCACACCCAACACAATAAAAGGCGCCCAGCGCTTCACAATATCAAAGTCCAAAGACTGTTTAGCATGATGGGCGCGCGCGGATTGAATAGCCGTTACAATAATCACCGCCAAAGAACTGCCCACCGCTAAATGCATTTGCAGGGCCGGGTCAATGCCCATAAAAATAAAAGTTTGAAACAGCACAGGCACAAAAACAATCCCGCCGCCAACGCCCAGCAAACCAGCCAAAATCCCAGCCGCAATGCCCGCAATGATAAAAATACTCAACAGGGTGATGATTTCTAAGCCAGTCATATTTTTGTCTTTCTGTCAGGCGCCAACCCAAAAGATGATGCCTCTGCTGCATAAGTGTTAGGTGCCTGCGCGCGCGCTTTTATATCACGCATTATGTCCAAGCCCTCATGCAACACCTCAATGCCCGCCTTATTTTTCGGCGCGTTCTCGCTCAAATGCCGCCGCCATAAACGCCCGCCAGGTTGCGCCTGATAGAGCCCCATTAAATGTCGGGTCAGCGCGTGCAATGGCGTGCCATCGGCCAATAAATCCTGCGCATAGGGAATGAGTTGACTGACAATATCTTCCCGCGCCACTGCTGCATGGGTCGCGCCATAAAAAAGCTGGTCAACTTCAGACAATATATAAGGGGTTTTATAAGCAGCACGCCCCAGCATCACACCATCAACATGGTCAAGATGGGATTGCGCTGCCGCCAATGTGTCAATCCCGCCATTTATGACGATAAGCAAATCAGGGTGCTGCTGCTTCAAACGATAAACCAGCTCATAATCAAGCGGCGGAATATCGCGGTTTTGTTTTGGACTCAGCCCTTGCAACCAAGCTTTGCGCGCATGAACAATAAAAACCCGGCAGCCTGCTTGTTTGGTTTTTTCAACCAACTCAAACAAGGCTTTCTCCGGCTCTTGGTCATCAACCCCAATCCGGCATTTTACGGTGACGGGCAGCGCATCAGAAACTGCCTCGCGCATGGCAGCAATACAAGCGGCCACCAAATCTGGCTCTTCCATTAAGCAGGCACCAAACCGGCCCGACTGAACGCGGTCAGACGGACAGCCAACATTCAAATTTATTTCATCATAGCCATAATCCAGACCGACGCGCGCGGCGATGGCCAGCTTTTCAGGGTCGCTGCCACCAAGCTGCAACGCAAGCGGGTGCTCAGCAGCATGAAAGCGCAATAGGCGGTCTTTATCGCCATGTATAATGGCATCAGCGGTTATCATTTCTGTGTAAAGCCGCGCTTTTTTTGAAATCAGCCGCAAAAAATACCGGTCATGGCGGTCCGTCCAATCCATCATTGGCGCGACACAAAAACGAAAATCCTCTGGCGTCAAATTTTCCATAACCCCTCATAACATTTGCGCGACGCCCTAGAAACTGATTTTTATCTAGGCTATACATAAGTCATAATTTTTTTGAGAGCTTAACCATGTCTAACACCAAAAAACTGACCAAAATCACCCTTGCACTGGCCGGCCTGTTTTGCGGCCTTGCCCCAATTGCCAGCATGGCCACTCCGCCTGATGGCTATAGCGGCGATTGCGCGGTGACCTATTCGGAATTCGAGGAAGCCATTCCGCATATAGATATGCTCACCTGTCCGCAGGTGATGGGCATTTCAGATGATGACGGGTTTTGCCGCGTTGTTTTTGAAGGCAACCAACCTTTTGTTTACGGTTTTGAATATGGCGAAGATGATGCGTGCCTGACCACGCTTCGTGAAGTACCACTTTCGGGTTTTTTACACAAAAATTAGAGAGTCACTCTTGGTTTAAGATGTCGGCGCCAAATAGCGCGCCATCAGCTTTGTGACTTCTGGACGCAAGCGCGCCAACTCTGCCTCTACACGGTCAAGGCTTGGCACATTCACCGTCTGACAAATCAGATTTTCCAGCGCTTTTGAAAAAACCTCATCGGGCAGTTTGGTTAAGCACAGTTTCAAGACATGATTTATCGCGGTTTGCAAAGACAGCGCCTCAAATAACAAAGCTTGGTCGGCTGGCTTTATCACCCCTGCTTGCTCCAACCCTGCCAATACGGTCTGCGTGCCGCCACGAGGTAAATCTGGCATGTCATGGGCATGGCATAAATATAAAGCCTGCGCGATAAATTCTATATCGACCAAACCACCTGGACGATGCTTCATATCCCAAAAATTTTTACCTGGAAAATTATCTCGCAAGCGCGCATGCATATCCCACACATCTTTGAGTGTTTTTTCAAGGTCGCGTTTTTGGGTTAAAATCTCATCTATCAAATGCTGAATTTTAACCGCCAGTTTCGACTCGCCAGCTATCACCCGCGCCCGTGTGAGCGCCATATGTTCCCACACCCAAGCTTGCTCGCGCTGGTAATTGGCAAAACTCGAAAACTTGCTAATCAAAGCCCCCGCATTGCCGGACGGGCGCAAGCGCGTATCCACCTCAAACAACGCGCCCTCACTCGTCGGCACGGTCAATGCCGAAATTAATCGCCGCCCCATGCGCGCATAATAAACTTCAGCCGATAAAGGTTTCTCGCCCTCAGAGGCCGTATCAAAATCTGCCGCGTCACAAATCATAATCAGGTCTAAATCCGAAGCCGCCGTCATCTCATAGCTGCCGAATTTACCCATTGCCAGAACTGCCCAGTCGCTTTGCGCCAGCGCGCCATATTGTTGTCTAAAATCAAGCTCGACCAAATGCTGGCAGGCTTGCACACAAGCCGTTGCTAAATTTGTGAATGCCTGACCTGCTTGGTCTGGCGTCACACTGCCTGCTAATAATTGCGTGCTGGTTTTGAAAGACTGCTCGCGCGTCCATATGCGCACCACATCGAGTTGCTGTTCAAAATAATCATATGCCTGCAACCGCTCTTGCAGAGCGCTTAAAAGTTGCGCAGTTGGTGGGAGCGGGTCGGTGAAATCCTTATCCAGCAGGCTGTCCATCATGGCAGGCTGGCGTACCATTAGCCCCGATAATCGTGGCGCCGTGCCGATAATATCAACCATAAGCGACAATAAATGCGGGTTAGACTGAAACAGCGAAAAAGGTTGCACCCCAATCGGCAAGCCCTTTAAGAAATCCTCAAACCGCAGAAAAGCAAAATCTGGGTCGGGCGTGGTGCTCAATACATCAAGCAATTTGGGCATGAGACTGGTTAATAATTCACGCGCACGCTCAGAGCGCAACGCCGGAAAACGCCCCATATGCCATGACCGAATTTGCGAACTCACTGCTGCTGGATTTTGAAAACCAAGCCGCGATAAAGTCTCAATGGTTTCCGGGTCGTCCTGAACACCGGTAAACACCAAACTCCCGACATCAGATGCCAGCGCGTCTTCATTTTCAAACAAATTCGCATAATGCGTTTGCACAGATTGCATGACCAATATCATATCTCGCTCAAAATCTTCATGCGCCGCATAGCCTAAAAAACGCGAGAGCTTGACCAGCTTTTCAGCCTGAGAAGGCAGGCTGTGTGTCTGCTCATCATCGACCATTTGCAAACGATGTTCGACGCGCCGGAAAAACTGATAAGCCTGTATCAGCTCATCTGATGTTTGCTGGTTTATCCAGCCAGATGCAACGAGTTGAGGCAAAACCGCACAAGTTTGATTACCCCGCAAAGAAGGGTCACGCCCGCCCGCAATTAACTGCTGGGTCTGGACAAAAAATTCAATCTCGCGAATCCCCCCGCGCCCTAATTTAATATTATGCCCGCTCACAGTAATATTTTGATGCCCGCGTACCGCATGAATTTGACGCTTCATGGCATGCACATCGGCGATGGCAGCAAAGTCCAAATTACGGCGCCAAATGAACGGTTTTATCGTATCTAAAAAACGCTGCCCCACTTCTGCATTACCAGCAATGACACGCGCTTTGATATAGGCCGCGCGCTCCCAATTTTGCCCTAAGGTTTCATAATAAATTTCGGCGGCAGGCATAGACACCGCCACCCGCGTGGAGCCCGGATCAGGACGCAGGCGCAAATCCACCCGAAACACAAATCCATCTGCGGTCGGGGTTTGTAAAATATGCACCAGCTTTTGCACCAGCGCGACATAAAAAACCTGCTCTTCAAGCCCGTCTTTCAGCGCTAACATTTCAGGCTCATAAAAAGCCACCAAATCAATATCGGACGAATAATTCAGCTCAAAAGCGCCATGCTTGCCAAGCGCCAAAATGGTAAGACCCGTTTGGGATATTTGCGACACTTGCGAAACAATATCGCCCTTATCGCGCGCCTCCTGCACAGCCCAATCCACACCTGCCGCCACACATATATCCGCAAAGCGAGTCAATAAATCCGTGACTTTCAGCACTGGCCATGCCAAAGCCATATCTGCCAGCGCAAGCATCAGGGCAAATGCCTGTCGGGTCTGGCGCAAATCCCGCATCAGGCTCTCTTCGTCCGCATATGTCATGGCCCGCTTGGGTAATTGCGATAATTGCGCCTCTAATAGGCTCTCCAGATTACTTAAATCCGGCGCCATAAGCGCCAATAAGTCGGGCCGCGTGCGCAAAATGCGGGTCAAAAAAGGCGACGCCTCAAAAACAGATAAAAGCAGCTTCTCTTGAGCACTCACAAATGCCAAAGCACGGGCTTTATCGGGCGCGGATAAATCAGCAATCCAAACCTGCTGACAATCCGCAAGAAAAGCCTGCGCGCGCTCTAAATCCTGCGGCGGCTGTATGGCCAATGCCGTCAATTTAAGTGGTGATGAGGGCGTTTTCGTGTTCATGATATTTATGTAGCACAATTTCAGCTTTAAGACCTTGCGGTATATTCTGCGTTAATTTGAGCTGGCCCTGATGCAGTTGAACAATCGCCGCCACAAGCGACAGCCCCAAACCACTGCCCTGATGCGTTCGGCTTTCATCAAGCCTAACAAACCGCTCTGTCACTCGCTCCAATGCCGCTTCTGGAATACCAGCCCCCATGTCACAAATGCGAATAATCACCCTATCCAACCAATCCTCAACTTCAATTTGCACCTCAGGATTATCGCCACCACCATATTTCAACGCATTATCAATGAGATTGACCACCGCCTGCGATAAAAGCGGATAGGAGCCTTGCACCATCAGCGGCTGATTGGGGGTTTGGGTGCGATAATGAAAACCTTTTTCTTCGGCAATGGGGGCAATAAATTCCGCCGCGTCCTGCACCAAAGCGCAAATATCAAGCTTATCCATTGGCACCTCAGATGCGCCTGCTTCCAATCGGGTCAGCGATAAAAGCGCGTTAAATGTCACCAATAGGCTGTCTGCCTCTTCAATGGTTTTTTCTAAAACCTCGCGCAATTCCTCATTCGATGTATCTTGCATCAAGGTGACTTCGAGGCGATTGCGCAAACGATTTATCGGGCTTCTTAAATCATGCGCCACATTATCAGTCACCTGCCGCATACTGCGCATCAAATCTTCAATACGCTCTAACATAGAGTTCAGGTTTTGCGATAATTGGTCAATTTCATCATCAGTGCCTTTTATCGGCACGCGCCGCGACAGGTCGCCGTCCATAATTTGTTTGCTGGCACGATTGATGCTGTCAATCCGGCGTCTGAAATTTCGGCTGATTAGCAAACCACCCGCGCCGCCCATCAGCAAAATCAAGCCCAGCCCATAAACCATGGCTTGTGTCATCAGCCGGTCAAGTTGGCGCAATTCTTCCACATCACGCGCCACCAATAATTTGAAACCAAGCGATAAATCAATCAGCCGCCCGCGCGCAGTGGTGATTTTGGTTTCGTTCTCACGCTGGCGGCGATAGTCAAAATGGATCCAATTATCTGCCTGCACGCTATAATCTGGCAGATTGCTTAAATTGCCAGCCAATGGTCGCCCTTGCGGGTCCATCAATAAATACAGGCTCAGGCGTGGATCCAGACTGCGCTGCTTGACCAGCCGTATCATGCCCGGAATGCCTGAGCGTTTATAATAGCCAGACATATTAGCAATCTCGTCCATGATTTCCTGGTCGGTCTGGCGCATCATCACGCCCGCCGTATTCCAATAGAGATAAGAAATCAGAGCCACAGACGAAAAACAGAATATCGCCAAATAAAATAAGGCGGCCCGAAATGTTGTGGTTTTGAGAAGTTTAGCCTGGAACACGAAGCGAATACCCTGCACCCCGAACTGTTTGCAAGAGCGGTGGTGAAAAATCTTTATCTAACTTGGCCCGCAAGCGCGAAATATGCACATCAATCACATTGGTCTGCGGGTCGAAATGATATTCCCAAACATTTTCAAGCAGCATGGTGCGGGTCACAACCTGTCCAGCATGGCGCAACATATATTCAAGCAGCTTAAATTCGCGGGGTTGCAATTCTATCAACCGGCCTTGTCGGGTAACCCTGCGCGATAATAAATCAACTTCCAAATCTGCCAACTCAAGCACTGTAGAAATATTTTCATTTGTGCCACGGCGGGTCAGCGCTTCAATGCGTGCTAATAATTCAGCAAAAGCGAAAGGCTTGGTTAAATAATCGTCACCGCCTGCATTCAACCCATCAACGCGGTCTTCTACTTCACCCAAAGCGGATAAAAATAAAACAGGGGTATGTATCCCCGCTTGGCGCAGATGCGACACAATCGATAAGCCATCGCGTTGTGGCAACATGCGGTCAACAACCATCACATCAAACTGCCCCGCCAGTGCCATTTCCAGCCCCTGCTCACCATTGACGGCATGGTCGACAACATGGCCACTTTCACGCAAGCCTTTTTGAACAAAACCAGCCGCCTCAAGATCATCTTCAATTAACAAAATATGCATCAATTTAGTTTATCCGAATTAAAAAAATGGGGAAGCCCCAATCACGAAGCTTCCCCAAGGAGACGAAACATTAAGGAGGGAGGGCACTCAATGCTCAAGCCTAATATGGCAATGCCCGCATTGCACAAACCTTACACAATGATTAAAAATTCTTAATCTTTTACAGTTTTTTTGCCCGCAACCGCCGCCATAGGAAAAACCCACCTGGCAGCAAAAAGAAAAGCGGCGCCAACCATAAAAAACTGTTTTTCGCAGAAAATTTTGGGTCCAGTAGGGTGAACTCACCATAGCGTTCAACAATATATGCCAGCACTTCTTCATTGCTGTCTCCGGCTTGCAACCGTATTCGGATGAGTTTGCGCAAATCGCTAGCAAGCGGGGCATCGCTGTCATCAATGGACTGGTTTTGACAAACCGGACAGCGCAATTCTGCCGATATGGCTCGCGCGCGCGCCTCTAGCACCGGATCGGTTAGCACTTCACCCGGCTGCACCGCCCATGCGGAGCTGGGCCCAAAAACCGTAAGGCAAAATATAAGGCAAACCATAAAATAGGATATGAGAGCCTTGTGCATTATTCACCCTCACCCGCGCTACGCAACAATGACCCGCGCCGTAATGCATTTCCCATCACTGCAACCATGCCACCCAGCGCCATCAACACAGCCCCCAGCCAAATAAAATTAACAAAAGGATGCAACCAAGCACGAATGACATAAGCAGGCGCCGCGCTTTGACTATCTGCCTCAGCTGGCACTCTATCGCCCAAAGCCACATAAATATTACCGCGCCACATTTTTAAGATGGCCGCTTCGGTTGTTTGCGAACGCTCAACTGGATAAAACCGGCGCTCAGGCAAAAGTGTTTGCGTTTCATCAGCAACATCGAAACTTAAGCGCGCTTGCTCAGCCGCATAATTTGGGCCATTGATTTTGCTGACCGCCTCTAACCGCAAATCATAGTCACCAAGCTGAACAGACTGGCCTTCTTGCAAGCTCACAATGCGTTCTTCTTGCCAGGCCGTGCTGGCCACAATGCCAAAGAGCAAAACCCCGACCCCCGCATGTGCCAGCACCACGCCCCATTGTTGCGCAGGCAAGCGTAAAAGGCGTTGCAATCGCTCACGAAAAGCGCCTTGTGCGAGGCGCGCTTTTTTGCCCAAATCGGCCAGCGCGCCTGAAACCAGCCATACCGCCGCTGCCAATCCAAGCAAGCTCCAGCCTGTTTCAGTCTGCGTGAAAAATAAAACAAGGCCGGACAATAGGGTTAGGGCCGCCGCCGCGCGCAGGGGTTTAAGCGCAGCCAAACCCCGCCCTTTTTGCCAAGCCAAAAAGGGCGCCACAGGCATAAGAATAAACAGAGGCGCCATAAGCGGGGTGAACACTTTATTAAAATAAGGCGCACCAACAGATATTTTTCCCATGCCTAGCGCATCAATAATCAGCGGATAAATTGTGCCAATCAAGACCGTAGCGGTGGCACTGGCGAGAAAAATATTATTAACCATCAGCGCCGTTTCACGGCTGGTCAAAGCAAAATTCTGGTCAGGCGAGGGCGTGACACCCACTTGATTTTGCAGAGCGCGCTCGGCCCGCAGCGCATAAATCACCAGCCCCGACCCAACCGCACTGGCCAAAATCACCAAAATAAAAACCCCACGCGCCGGATCATTAGCGAAAGCATGCACTGAAGTTAACACACCTGAGCGCACCAAAAATGTGCCTGCAATGCTCAGGCCAAAAGTCAAAATAGACAAAAGCAATGTCCATTTGCGCATCGAGACCCGCATTTGCGCCACCATGACAGAATGCAAAAGAGCTGTGCCAGCCAACCATGGCAAAAGAGAAGCGTTTTCAACCGGATCCCAGAACCAAAATCCACCCCAGCCCAATTCGTAATATGCCCAAAAAGACCCCAGCGCGATGCCGAGGGTTAAAAATACCCAAGCGACCAAAACATAAGGCCGCAACCAAGCTGCCCAATTTTGGGGCGGCTTTTTTTCAAGCAATACAGCCAGCGTAAACGAAAAGGCAATCGAGAAGCCAACATAGCCAAGATATAATAAAGGCGGGTGAAGCGCCAAGGCGGGGTCTTGCAAAATTGGATTTAAGCCGCCACCAGAAAAAGGGGCGGGCGCAAGGCGGGCAAATGGATTGGAGGTGAAAAGAGAAAAGCTTAAAAACAACACACTCAAACCAGCCTGACTGGCCAGCAAGCTTGCCCGCATCGTGAGGGGCATGTCTGGCAGGCGATAAGCGGCAAAAGCACCAAAGCCAGCAAGTATTAGGATCCATAACAACATGGATCCTTCATGATTGCCCCATACGCCAGCGAATTTATATAAAAAGGGCTTGGCGGCATGGCTGTTTTCCGCGACCAGATACACTGAAAAATCGGAGCTGATAAAGGCAATCGTTAATGCGATAAAAGACCATAAAACCAATAAAAACTGCAATCCAGCGGCTGGTTTGGCCATAGCCATAAGGCTGGTCTGGTTGCGCTGGCGCCCCCAAAGCGGCACACATATTTGGAAAACCGCAACGCTCAAAGCCATGATAAGCGCAAAATGACCCGACTCAATAATCACCACTGGCCTCTTTTGCTTTTATATTTTCTGGTTTCCAGACACCATTTTTTTTAAGCGCATCTGCAACTTCAGGCGGCATGTAATTTTCATCATGCTTGGCCAAAACCGAGCTGGCGATAAAAATTTGATTTTCAATAAAAACGCCTTCTGCCACCACGCCCTGCCCCTCGCGAAACAAATCCGGCAGCAGACCAACAAAGCGCACCTGAACCTCGCCTTCGCCATCGGTAATCACAAACCGGCTTTCATTGCCGCGCCGCGACAGGCTCGCTTCCTTCACCAAGCCACCAACTCGCAAATTCTGGCCTATTATGGGCGGAGTGGCCGCCAATTCGGAGGGCGAGCGGAAATAAACCAGATTATCTTCTAGCGCTGTTAAGGCAAAAGCAGCAATGCCAGCCAATAAAGCAAGACCGGCGATTAAAAAGCTGATGCGTGTTTGTCGTGCAGTCATTTTTTCCTCTCACTCTACATAACCTTTTATACAGAAAAGAAAAAGCTACATCTCGCCGCATCTTACGAGATGAGAGGACGGCACCCAGTTATATGCCTTATATTTTGAGTATTTTTTAAGGGGTGCTTGGGGTCTTGAGTGTGCTTATTTGGGCGGCAATGAAATCCTGCCAGACCTGATTATCTGGCTGGGCGCCACCACTGGCCGCCAACATCGCTTTGGCGCGCTTGGTATCCCCCTCCTGCGCCGCCAATAAACCTTGATAAAAAAGCGTTAAATAATGGTCTGGCAGGCGAGCCGATAATTGCGCGATTAAATCCGCGCTTTCAGCATCAATCAGCCCCTCACCAATATCTAAATTCGCTTTAACCAGCCCAAACAGGGCTTCAATATCCTGACTTTGATAATATAAAATCTGGCGCCATGCCTGCGCCGCCAAATCAGGCTGGTTTTGTTCAACCCGAATGCGCGCCAGCAAACGCCAGCCCTGCACATCATCAGATTGGCCAATCAGTTTTTGCTCAAGCATGGCAATCACAGCTGCTGGCGGCAGCTCACCAATCGCGCCATCTAATCTGGGTTTAAGCGGCGTATCAGGCAAATAAGGATTGCCGAAATACAAATAAATCAAAAACGCGGACACCGGCACACCAAACAGACCAGCAATATAGGCCACACGGTCAGATAAATGGGTGAGTTTATTTTTCCGCAAGCCATAGGTCAGGAAAAGCGCACCGGCAAGACCAATAAACACACAAATTATCAGAGCTGGTTGCCACCCCATAACGCGCCTTTCTAACATATATGGCTCAAAATTTTGAATGGGGCGACCATATCAGGCTGGTGCGCAAAGACAAGAGTTCTGATTTATTTTCGCTCAAAGAGCGGGTGGTGTGAGCCGCAACACATGCAATTGCAACCGGATTGTGCCAGATGTGAGCGCTTTATCTTGCCCAGAAATCCGTAACGGCGTGGCGGCATAATAGGTCATTGGGTGCGAGGTCATACCAATATTTGTCGCCTGCGCGCCACCCGGAATATGCGCACCATAACGCCCCACATCTGCCGCAACCCCCAATTTCCATGACTGATTATTGGGTAAAGCTGCCATCACGCGCGCGCCAACCCCAAGCACCAAATCGCGGTCCAATATCTGCAAGGCAGTGTCATTATAACTGCCAGGCGTGATGACATGGTCAAGGCTGGTTGTCACAAATCCAATTTGCGGGCTGAATTGCGGTGCAAGATTAAGCCATTTGCCGCCATCATAAAGCCGTAAGATTTTATCGCGCTGATCCCAAACCCGCCAGCCATTTTGCGGCGTTAAAAATTCCCAAGCCCCATCAACATAATGCGCCATTTGGCTGGCTTTGCCCTGCCACAGACCTGTCGGGTTGGCACCAATGACATAATGGTCACCTGCTTGCGGTGTCGCTGGCGGCGTATTTTGGTGAAAGCGCAAAACCTGCATATGAACCATTGCATCTAAACGCCGCAATGACTCGTTGAGCGTGACATGTTTTTGCGCTTGGTCGGCGGCAAGATAGGGAAGTTTCAAATGTGTGGTTTTCATAAAGACCTCATAAAATCCGAAAGGGCAAAGCGTGCGGCAAAGCCCAGTTCTTGTTGCGCCCCAATTTGGGCAATTTCTAATGTGAGTGACCCGCGCCTATGGTCGGTCTTGTAATGCGCGTCCGCATAAAAATAAGCTGTCCCCTGCACGCGCTGCACCCGCACAGGCTTGGATTTGTCAGTGCCTGCGTAAAAACGAAGCTCATATAAATTCAAAACGCCGTCCAGAGGGATATCAGGCGCTTGCCAGTCATCGCCGCCAATTTGATTGCGGCGTATCCATTTAATCTGACAGCCGCCAGTCATGCGTGACAGATGAATATGCACAGGTGCAAGCGGGCGGGCGGCAATGCGCTGAACATGATGGCGCAAAATCTGCCAGCTATAATCTGTCGGCATCCGCTCAACTGGCCCAGCATGTACCACCAGCTCTTCACTCATGTCATTTAACGAAAGGGGCAAAGGCTGCACCGCCTCATCAAGCAACACACAATCGGCGCCAGCAGGCACTTGCGCAGCCATCACACCGTCACTGCCAAATTGCCCCCTTAGCAAATGCGATAATTGATAAATTTGCGGCGCGATGAGTTCTGCTTTTTGAAATTGAATTATTTCCCAACCCAGCGCATTTTTTATCGCCATACGATTGCCACCAGATAAAACCTTATCTATTGACTGGCTTACCAAACCACCTTTCTCAACTTGCAAAGTTAGAGTTTGGCTCTTATCCCATCGCCCAACCACTCCCTTTTTCAAAACAGTTTGTGTGACCCCTAAAACAGCCGGGCGCGCCAGCTTTAACTGCCAGCGCTCATGCGGGTGTTGCATCTGTATGCCGTGGTGCCATGGGTCAGCAAAAGCTGCCGCATAAAGTGTTGGTTTTTCTTGTTGGCTGTAATTCGTCAGCTCTAAGAGATGCACATCAGCAATGGGTGTGACCTGCCGGTTTGCTGAAAACCGCAACGGCGCAGATTGCGCGACCTCATCGCCCTGCCGGTTTGCGTATAAGTCTAACGACACGCGCTCTGCTTCAATCTCGCGCATGCCTGTATCCTGCAAACGCGTAATGCGATAATGCTTGTTTTCATAAGCGATAAAATCGCCCGCCTGCATATGCAAAAACTGATTGGACAAATTCAGGCGCAGCTTATCACGCGCCACCCAGATTTCTGCCAAGAGGCGCTCTGCAATCTGTTGCGCCTGCCCCTGACTTAACACAATCGGCAATTCAATTTGCGCTATATGTGGCACGCCGCCATAAGCCTCAGGTGCCATGTGGTCGTCCCGCCAAGCCTCAACAACAGATGTTTCATATGCACCTTCCGCACTCAAAAAGCCGAGTTTCAGCGCTTGTGGCAGGTGATGACTTTCAAGGCGGGTTTCTTGCGGCTGAGGATATTGGGGCGTGACCACATGGTCGCGCGCAGTAATCGGCGTGACTGACCGGTGATGGCGACCCGTTAAAACAAGCTGTTCCCCCTGCATCACCGCATCAAGAGAAAAGGCTTGCATCAGCGGCTCTAATAATTCACGCGGGGTCTGTAACCCATTGGCCAAATAGCCCTCAAGCTGACCAATATTGGCTATTGAACCAGAAAGCTTATCGCTGATTTGAGAAATAAGCTGGCCCAGCAGCACGGAGGATAAACGACCATTGAGCCAATGTCCTTTTGCCCATGACGCGCCATCAACCCAAATATCACGCGCCATCGGGAAAGCCGGAAAAGGTCGCGCATCCCACGCCCAAATAAAAAACTTAGAGGTGTCAATCATCTTGCCATCATATAATTCGGCCTGCGGGTTATGCGTTGGCTTGTTCCAATAATCTTGCCAGGCTGCAATATAGGCGCGCTGCATGGCATCATCGCGCTGGCCATTTGAGGCAAAAGGCAAACCGCCATCACTGGATTTCACATCAGGGAACCGATTGGGTTCATTGGCTCCTTTATCAACCGCTGGGCAGCCTAATTCTGTAAACCAAATGGGTTTGCTTTTAGCGCGCCATGCAGTTTTGGGTTGCCTCACGCCTTTGCGACGCGGGTGGTGGTCATTTTCCCACCAGCCGCGAAAATCTTTTTGGCGATAGATAAAAGGCTCACCCTGCGGGTCTTGTATGAGACTGCGCGTTTGGGTGGCACGCGCCGCATCATTGGCATAATACCAATCATAAAACGCGCCACCTTCAATCTGTGATTGCAAATAGGCTGGCTCATAAATATCACCATACCCAGCCTGCGCATCTAAATGCTGGCCGCCATCGCGCCAATCCGCAATCGGCAAATAATTATCAACGCCTATAAAGTCTGTATTTTTATCGGCCCAAAAAACATCAAGCGGGAAATTCACATCATCATCAACCGCATCATAAACAGCGCCATATTCTGACCAATCCGCGGCATAAGAAATTTTTGTTGTGGGCAATTGCGCCCGCACTTTTTTTGCCAAGCTCACCAAATGGGTTGCAAAAGGAAACTGTTGATGCGCGTCTTGCAATTGCGAGAGCTGCTTAAACTCTGAACCCAGCAAAAATGCATCAACCCCGCCCGCCTGACGGCAAAGCTTGGCATAATGCTCAATCATGAAAGCCAGACCAGCTTTTGGATTGGCCTGCGTGCCTTGACCATAAAAAAACCGCTTAAGGGCGGTATTCACAGCTGAGGTTTTATGTTGGGCCCGCGCCAGCCCAATATGCCCACGCCACGCATAAGCTGGCTGCGATTGGCTGGGATTTTCCAAACTGGGCAGGTCATTATCTTTGGGAATATCCATCATCACAAAAGGATAAAACATCACCTTAAAGCCGCGCTGCTTCAGGTCTTTAATCGCGGCAATCACGGAGGCATCATTTGGTGTGCCATCAAAAGCCGGACGCCCATCATATTGGCTTACAGCTTTTGCATTGCGGCGATCTCGCCCTGCCACGCGCCATATTTTAGGGGCTGTCTTTTTTATTTTAGAGACAATGCGCGGCTCAATCGAAATATGGTCTGCGCGCAAATCATCACCAAACCAGCTCACCACCAAAGACACCCACTGACAGTCAGGGCAGCTTTCTTGCAAATCATTTATCGATAATTCCCAATCAGATTTATCGGCGCTCAAGCGCGTGTTTTCAACCTGTGCGCGACCTTTGCCCAGAACCTGAATCACAATTTCAGGGTCATATCCAAATTCTGTCGCACCAGGAATAACCGACACTGCTTTAACCCGACTGCCTGTATCTTCCGTTTGGGTGAACACTTCAAAATTAAATTGCGGAATGCGATTGCCAAAGGCCGTGATATCAAAATCTTCAAATACGATATACGCCAAACCGCGATAGGCAGGGGTTTGTGACGCGCCAAGGTGATGCTTCATTTTGGGGTTTGGGTTTTGGGTTTCACTGCCTTTATAAAGGCGGTGATGAAAGGCCGACAAATCCTGCGCCACACCATCAACCCAAATACGACCAATTGAGCTAATGAGCCCTTCACAAAGGGCAATAGCAAAATCCAGCCGATAACTATAATGTCGTTGACGCGGCGCCGATGGCCCACCCTTGCCGCCGCCGCTCTCATGCGCTTGTTCGCGCAATTCACTTGCCCATAATAATTGCCCACCCAAACGCATGCGGCCAAAAACACGCGGAATAGCTGCGCCTTCGCGGCTTCTTAAAACCGGCACATCAGACAAGCGGCGGCCTTCTTTAATATTGCTGCTGCTATCTTGAAAAGCCAAATCCAGCGCCATGCGCCCCAAATCAGAATTGAGAAATTGCGCGCCAGCCTGCGCTGAGGTGATGATTAAATCGGTCATAGTGTTCTAATTATTTGTGTTGAAAGGAGGGAAAGAAAACGCCGCCACAAGCCGGCGCGACCACCAGCGCCCATATCGGGTTTTTACGACACCCAAATTTTGCGCAGCATGGATAAACTGATTATGCGGCAATAATAAACCCAAATGGCGGGCCGGTAAGTGCGGCTGCATGCGAAAGAGCAAAACCTGACCAGGCATTGGGTTTGGGCGGGCTTGCTCAATTAAATATTGTTGTGCCGCCTGCCACAAAACCTCACCCTCACCAAATTGCGGGTCAAGCTCATATGCGGGCGGCACCATATTATGCAGAGGGGAAAAATGCGCATAAAGGCCCATGATAAAACCCAAACAATCTGTTCCAACATGTTTGCGCCGCGCCTGATGGCAATAAGGTGTGGTGAGCCATGTTTCTGCCTCTGCGAAAAGCGCAGCATGAAAATCCCCGCGCATTTATATCGCCCTAACCAACAAATGGTCGGCGGGCATATGCGGCATGCCACGAAAATTAATACTATTGGAAAATTTTTCTGCACAAGCATTGAGGCTTTTGTCACAGCCCGCAACCAGCTTCACACCATCACCTGAGCTAGGCGCGCCGACCAGACTGTCCCATAAAGTAATTTGACGGGCTTGATGCAAAGTTTCATCAGACCGAATGCGCGCGCGCACCCCGCTTAACTTACCATCTAAAAATTCAACCCTGCCATGCGCAAACCAGGCTTTATCAAAAGCAGATAAAACTGGCAATATCAGCCGCCCCGTCTCATATTTCACAAGCGTGGTGGTAGTGTGAAAACGTGAATTCGTCACATCAACACGGCATTTTGTGTCCCCCAAACGCGCATCACAACGCGGTTGAAACACCCGTCCACTTCGCTTTTGCATTTCCAATGAAGGCCCCTCCAAATTGACATGCACTTTATCGCCCGTCATTTTGATGGCACCCAACACCCCGCTTGATAATAAAATAGCATTGTCGGTATGCGACCAGTTCACCCGCCAAAAGCGATATGTCGCGCCGTCATAAACCCCGTTTAGCAAATCAGATTTCGACAAATGCACACTGCTCAATATTGTCTGCACTTCCAGACCATCGCGTATAAGCTCAGCATTTTCCTCAGCCGATGAACTGACCAACCCCGCATTAGCCAGATAGGTCTTGCCTTTAAACTCAAGCGGTACATCATGATCTGTTAAATAAAGCGGTGTGCCTTGAACAGGGTGCAAGGACAAACAATGGCACAAAGCGGTTGCCTCACCCCGCAAGTGGCGCGCAAAATCTGTTGATATATCACGCATTTAGACCGCCCCTCTTGTTTCATCAAGGTGCAATTCCACCAATTCAGTCGGTTGCAAGCGACCTGCTTCCGGCGCGATTAACGCAATATCAAGCTGGTCCGTGTCAAAGCGCACCGGCACATCAAAATCAAAGCCCGCCGTCACTTTTTGTAAATGTGACACAGGGGTGAGAAGCGTCACCGTGCCATTTTTAGTGTTGACCTGATAATCCGTTTTATCCAGCACCACCCCATCAATGGCAACCACCACACTGCCAGCGCAGGGTTTCAATATTCGGCGAAAAACCTTATCTGCACCGCTGCCATATTGTTTTTGCAAGCCAAAAAACCGCCCTGCATCATCAAGCGCCCGGCAAATCTGGTCGGTGGGCTTTGCCGTTTTATCGGGCGCACAGGATTTGAAATCCAGCCAGTCATGCCAGCGAAACCCAATCAGCCGTCCTTGGCGTGCCTCAAAAAATGCAAGCAAAGCATAAAGCTCGACCAGCGGGCGCGGCTCGGTGGTGAGCCGGTATTTGCGCCGTGATTGCGACCAAGGGGTGTTGCGTTGCTCGAAACCAGAAGCCGTTTCAATCACTTCTGTTTTGCGGTGCGTTGCAGCGATAGACCCAAAGGCCAAACGAGCCGGCAGCACCACTTCATGGAAGGCAGGTTTTAAGGCGGTCATAGATTGCGCATCCCATATTGTACCGCGCGCGCCAAAAGCGCCGAGATTTGGGTTTCGCTTTTTAACAAGCCGTCAGCTGGCTGGCTGGTTTGTTGCCCAAATTCAGGAACCGCCAAAAAGGCATCTCGTTTTTGCCCTTGCGATGCGTTTTGCGAACCAGGCAAAGCATTCATATTTTGCCATTGGCGCAAAACCAGTTCGCCCACGCGCAACATATTTTGGCTTTTTTGGTCAAAATGCTGGAAAAAGACATCCCATTGCGCAAATAACTCCTGCCCTAAGCCCTGCATTTTTATCTGCTTATGTTCAAGCTGGCTTAAGTCTTTTTGCCAATGGCTCAAGCTTTTTGCCGCGGCGCGGGTTGCGCTCAGCAATCGCTTTTTTTGTGTTTCGTTCATAAAATTATCCGTTTGAAAGAGTGTCAGGGAAGCGCGCCATCAGCGCGTCCAAATCTTGATGGTTAAATCCAAAAGCAGACGCACGGGTTCGGGTGAGTGATAAAATTTCTGCGGGTGTTAAATCCCAACATTGCGGGCGCGACAGGCCTTGCGCCTGCCCCATGGATAAAATTTGGTGCCAAAAATCAAACGCCATTTTGCCTCACGCCTCATCAGCCGCGTTTACAAATGCGCGCTCAAGCAAAAGAGTGGCGAGTTTGCCTGCCCTATCAAACCCACCACGCACCTCAAAATGCGTTAATGCGGGCCCGTCACGACCAAATAAACCTGCCTGCAAAATATTTTGAATATCCTGCGCTGTCAGGCCGTTTTGGGCAAATGAGGCGGTTATCTGCAAAATATTTTTGCCATCATAAAGCGACTCCAAATAAGCCAACGCAGAGAGCGTCAGGCATAATTTATAAGCCTTGCCATTGATAATGGCGCCAACCTCGCCGCGTTTTGGGTTGATAAAAATGGGTGTTTTAAACATCAGAGCGCGACAAAACTGATTTGATTGGCCGAAGACAGGCTTAAGCGCCAGCTTACCTCGCCCTGATAATCGCCCGCATAAGCCAATTCAGTGAGAATAAACCGGCCACTCAGCGTGCCAAAATCTGGCAAAATGACCTGCCATTTATCTGCTCGCCCAGCAAAAAAACTTTCCCTAATCGCTGCATCGGCGGCAGTGTCTTTGAACACACCCTCACCAGTTAGGCGCAAATTTTTCACCCCGCCACCGGCAAGCAATTCCTGCCATAAGCCCGTTGACTCACTATCGGTGATATCAATCGGCGTCAGGTTAAATTCAATCTGGCGCGAGCGCAGCCCCGCCACAGTGCGATAGCCGCCTTTGCTATATAATTTAAGCAAAATTTTATGTCCGAGTTGTACTGTCATAGCAGCTCCCGTTTATGTGTTGATGGTCAAATTGATATGGCTATCTAGATTGGCTTTGTGTCACAGCCTTAAATCGCATTTGATGCAACTGATAACGCGCCGCCTTATCTTTGCGTATGATGAGGGACTCAAAAGCCAGTAAGATTAAATTGGCACCTGAAATAGTCAGCTCACTATGGTCAAATTTTTGATGCAAGCGGTCAGCAAGCCGGTCTGCTTGCGTTGTATCATGCAGCTCAGACCACAAAGAAAACTGAAATTCATGACGACAAATATCTGGCTGGTCAGAAGCTTTACTCTCTAAAAAATCAAACTCCAATCTTGGCAAAGCGGCACGCGCACCCTGCTGACGGCTCAACAAGTTTGATAAACTGTCATCTGTGGCAATATGATCAAATATCGCTTTTTGAAATTGGCGGCTGATAAGTTCATAACTCATTTTATTTTTTCCTTTCGCTCAGCTCGGTTAAAGGGGCTGGCGCTCTTCACAAAAGCACTCCAGTCGCCGCCCACGCCCATCTGGGTCATGCACAAAATGGACATGGTAAATTTTGTCATTATGCAAAAGCCGGTCACCAGCTTGTAAATTCTGGTTTTGCCTAAGCTGTAAATGATGCGTGATATTTTGCTCTTCAACGCCTGCAAGCCATTTAATAGTTGCGGGGCGTGAGCGCATACGCGCCCAAACATAGCCCTTTGGTGCCCATTGCGGCGGGTCATTATCCGCCACCCATTTTTGATGCAAAAACCGCAAGCGTCGCGAAGCCAGAAACCGTCTCATAATTTTATATTCCGATAAGGTTGCAGCAGCGTATTAACCGTTTCTGGCACTTTGGCTGGCGCATTCATGCTGTGCCATTCACCCAGCTCATACCAAAAAGCCACCAATTGCCGAATGGCCAGCCGTAAAGGTGCTGGCACATCTTCTGCCTGCTCGCCAAAGCCCGCATTCAGTGAAATGAGCAGTCCTAATTTGTTTCGCTTCGGGCATGGAAGATTGTGCGTTTCCTTAAAAAATATGGCGGGGTGGCGCACACCAATTTCTGCCTCATATAAATTTTCGTCAATTTTCTGGCGTCTTTGCCCAAGCACATAAACGCCCGATATGGCCGCAACAGGATAATGCGGCAGACTGAGACCCTCATTATTTTTAGGCCAGTCATGAAACATTAAGTCCCAATCCTGATTAATCAATCGGCAGCCAGTTTGAGCTTCCACGACCAGGCGCGCAGAGGTGATGAGCGTGGCGAGGAGTAAATCCTCACCACTCTCAAGCCGCAAATCGCTTTTAACCTCTGAGACTGTCACTGGCTCAAGGGCTGGATTTTTGGTGATAAGACTGAGCATGTTAAGAAGAGATTTTCAGCCCATGCAGGGCAGCAAAGTCTTGCAAACCACCACCAACACGGCGAATTGTGTAGAAACACACATATGGTTTTTGCAAATAAGGGTCGCGCAAAACCTGCGTGCCCAACCGGTCAACAATCACATATGCGCTGTTAAAATCACCAAATAACACAGGCACCTTGCCTGATGCCATATTCGGCATATTGGCATTTTCAAGCACCGGATAGCCAAACAAGCTAGGCAATTGGTCCGCACTCACAGGCGGCGACCAGATATAATCGCCATTGCTGTCACGCAATTTGCGTAACACACTCATCGTGCTTTGGTTCAACATCCAATGGCTATTTTGGCGATATTGCGCATCAAGACTGTAAATCAAATCTATCAACACATCGGTTGGCTTATCAGATTTCAAGCCAGATGAGTGGCCTGATTTAAGCACAAATAAGCGGTCCCATTTTCCTTTGGTGTTCTGCTCTGTTTGGTAAGTCAAAATACCTTTCGGGCTGGTTGTGCCATTGCCATTCAAAAATGCGTCATCTTCTAAATTCGCAAAAGAGCGTGTCACAGATTTGAAAAACCAATCAGCAACATCAATCGCGGCGTCATCAATAAACAAAGAAGTCGCCGCTGGTGAGGCGTGCATTTCATGGGTTGGCACAACCAGCTCTTTCATTTGCGGCGTATCTGTCAAATTACGCGCCCCGCGCTCAACAACCCATTCAGCTTCCATTTCGCCATTTTGATAGATTTTGCGATAATCACTGCCACTGGCGAGCTGCACCTGAGCTGCAACCGAACGCATGACGGAGATTTTTTCCATTGCATGACCGACCTCGCGATCAATGATTTCAGGGATTAGATACCCGCCATCTGCCCCTGTTGTTGAGTGAATCGCCCGTGTTTCAAGGCTTGACGTGGGCGTGGGCATTGCCATGCCGGTTTTCAAAAAACCAGCAAAAGCAGCTTTTTGTTCCGCCATTGCCCCCGATGACATGCCGTCATAATGCGTTTCACCTAAATAGGGTCGCCGTAAATTCTGGCTCAAATGCGACAATTGCGCTTCCAATTTTTCGAGCTTGTTTTTCGTCACCACATCTTCCGCATTACAACGCTCAATCTGCTCAAGGCGCTCATCATTGGCATGCTTGAAAGCTTCAAAAGAAACATTCAAATCATGCAATGTTTGCTTTGTGCTAGGCGCCGTTTGACTTTGCGAGAAACCAATTCCCTCAACTGACCCAGCATGTGCATACTCAACCGGATACGCTTCATAATTGTCTGGTAAATCATGTTCATCTTTCATCGTTTTTTCCTTCTATTAGCGAGATGAATTCTCATTTGGATAAATACGCAAACGCAGCCCTGTGCAGGGCTTAGGCATTTGTCATTAGCCGCGCCATTGGTTGCATCGGAAATGTCACTAATGAGATTTCCAACAAATCAATTTCCTTAATCAATCTTTGCTTTTGGCGGGTGCGGGCAGACTTTAATGCCCGAAACCCAATAGAAAGACCGTCTATTGCGCCGGCTGCCACCAATGTCGCCAAATCTTTCGGCAGGCTGGCCGCGACTAATAACTCCCCTTCAACCCAAAGGCCCTTTGAGGTCGGCGTCATACGATGCCAACAGCCAATCGGTGCGGTTACATCATGGTGGTAAAGCATTTTAACCTCGCGCGGTGCGCGGCGGTTTAGGCAGCCATGAAAAGCCTGAGGCAAAATAATATCGCCTGACAAATCAGCGCGGTGGAAAAGGCTGGCATATCCTTTAATCTTCATCTTGCGCACCTTTGCGTTTGAGTTCGTCACCATTCTCAATCAATCCAAAACCCAAGGCCTGACGCTTTTCATTGATAGTCAAAAAATCCGCTTTGCTGATGCGCTGCCACAAGCGACTGCGCTCGTCGGCCAGCGCGGGAATCGCATTCAAATCCCCCTCAAGACGTAAATGCGTGGACGCGTTTTGCGGGTCAGTTGCTGCCAACCATTGCCCTAACGCCATTAGGGCGCGCTGCACCATTGGCAAAACAGTCTGGCGCCAAAACGCCCGATTGGCCTCGGCATAATTGGCATAGCTATTATCACCTGGTATGCCTAACAACATAGGCGGCACACCAAAAGCCAGCGCGATTTCGCGTGCCGAGAGATTTTTGGCTTCAATAAAATCCATGTCATGCGGCGACAGGCTCAGCGGCATCCAGTCCAACCCACCTTCAAGCAATAAGGGGCGACCCGCATTTTGCGCGCCCTGATAATTCTGCGCCAATTCAGATTTTAAGCGCTCAAATTGTTCATCTGTCATATTTGGTGCGCCGTCCGGTCCTTTATAAACCAGCGCCCCTGATGGGCGGGCCAAATTATCAAAAAGCGCCTTATTCCACCCGCTCGCCCCATTATGAATATCAATGCTTTTGCTCGCTGCAGAAAGTGGTGACATGCCATAATGATCATTAGCGGGGTGAAATAATTTATGATGCAAAATAGGCGCCAGCCCGTGCAGAGGAATATCATATTTATGTTTCTTCGTGCCAAGCTGATATTCATACCCACAGGGCCAGCCCTGCTCATCAAGCAAAACCCGCATGCGGTCTGGTCGTAAAATATAAATCTGCCCCGCACCCGTTTCAGATGGCACATATTCAAGATAGGCATTGCCGGTTACTTGCAAATAGCTATAAAAGCGCTCCATTAAATCGGGCAGAGATTGCTCGCGATTTGGGCGGCGCAAAACATCTAATATGGGGTGCGCTGAAAGTTCCTCACCTTTTTCATATAATTTAACAGGCACTGATGCACCCGCCTCACTGACCAAGCGAATACAACGATAGGCAATGGCGTTTTCTTCAAACCCATTGCGCGTGAGACTGTCAAAATCGCGGCGGCTCCAATATGCCAAATGCCCAAAATCAGCATTTGCAAAACGGGTAGAGCCGTTATGTTTGCGTTCGGTCACAGGGTTATTTTTACCTTTCACCCCGCGTTGAAAGAGTTGTTTGAAATCCATATTTTTGTCCAACTTAAAGTTTTCTGATGACCGGTTTCACCGGTTTTCTGCGTTGCAACAGCAAATCCGTTAGCCCCCAAACCAGCGCGTCCATGCGGTCTGGGCTGTTTTTTCCATGCCCGTCATAACGGCACATTTCTTCTTCTAAATTCTTAAAAACACCCACATGATGAACGCGCCTTTGTTCATAAAGCGCAGCGACAGGTTCCGCCCGTATCATTTTTCCGCGCACTGCCCTCACCCCGCGATACACAATATTTGGCGCATAGCGTAAAATAAGTGTCTCCACCAAATCACCGCCCTGATTGATTTCAGCGATAAGCCGGTCAGCCTGATAATGCTGGTATAAGGCCGCCACTTTTTGCGCCCAGCCAGCGGGTGACAAACCGCGCACTGTTTCATCAGCCAGAACATATGCGTGGCCTTTATCATCAGCCCCCAACACACATATGCCGCAAGCATCAGCTTTTGGGCTGGTGACAGATGGCGGGTCCACTGCAATAATCAAAACCGCTAATGGTGGGGCCTGCGCCAGCCGTGTCTCGCATATCACCTCATAAGACCACAAAGCCTGCGGTGTTGTTTCAACAATTTCCGCCTCAATTTCCTGACGCCCCAAAGGCGTGCCAGCATAGCGCTTGAGCAATGAGTCGACAAAACCAGGCGCGAGATTTGCTTTATTGGCCATGGTCGAGACGCGTGTCACAATACAATTTTCATCTTTCATCAACCGTTTTATCAAATGTGTTGGGCGTGGGGTTGTGGTCACAACCTGTCGCGGGTGCTTCCCCAAACGCAAACCAAATTGCAACATGTCCCAGCATTCTTCATCATGGCGCCATTTTGCCAGCTCATCGCACCACGCCGCATCAAATTGCGGGCCCCGTAATTTGTCCGGGTGGCAGGCAGAAAATATTTGCGCCGTTGCCCCATTGGGCCAATTCAACAATTGCCGACTGGCAATATAAACAGGTCGCGTTTCGGTGGGCGCAATCGCACATAAACCAGAAGGGCCTTCAATCATCACCTCCCTGACGGCTAAAACAGTTTCACCGACCAGGGCAATATGCCGACATGCCCCCGCTTTAAGCGGGGTTGGGCCTTCTACCAAATGGCGTATCCATTCTGCCCCCGCACGGGTCTTGCCTGCCCCACGCCCGCCGAGCATGAGCCATGTTTGCCAATCACCTTTTGGCGGCAATTGGTCGGGTCGCGCCCAAAATTGCCAGTGCCGCATCAAAAAATGCAAATGCTCTTCACTCAGGCTTTCTAGAAACGCGCTTCTTTTTTGTTTCGGCAATGAGGCGATCGAGTGAATGTTCAAGTTCTTTGATAATTTCTTTTTTGCTTTTCTTATCATTATCGGTTTTGGCCGCCAGACTGTCTTCACGCGCCCCTAAAATATTCATAGACCGTATAAGTATGTTTATGACTCTCACATAACGCTCTAGCGCCTCTGACATATCCTCAGCATTTTGCGGCAAACTTGCTTCAAGCTGGATTAAATCCTCAGCTAAAGCCTCATGAAGCTGCTGTAATTTTGATTTTGTAAAAGACATGCGTGCCTCATGAGAACAAGTTAAGGTTTCATTTTCTGAAAAAATCAAAACTCACGCATAAAAAAACACTGTTGGCGAAAGCACCGACAGCGTTATGACACATCAAAAAAAACTTATGGATTTGTGATAATGGCATAACTTATACGCGATAGCGTCACGCCAGTCAAGCGTTTAATCATAAATTTTTATTTTTTTTCAGTGGGTTAAAAAGAATGTTCGGGTATAAAAGCGAGATTTGTGAACCAAATAAACAACTTAAAGCTTAGGATATAAACTCACTCATTCACTTCGTCCCAGATATAATCTTCCGGTGCGGCACTGGCTTTTGTTTCGGGCAAAGTTTTATCTTGCACCGAGTGACCCTGCTGGTGCATCAGCTCTGGCCCATTGGCAAGCAAAGGGTGCCAGTCTGGCAGTTCTTTCCCCTCATGCAATAACCGATAGGCACAACTTGTCGGCAACCAAGCGGCCATGTTAGGCAAATTTTCGGGTGTGATTTTCAAGCAATCTGGCACTTGTTTTTGCCGGTTTTGATAATCCGTGCAGTGGCATGTTTGCGTATCCAGCAATTTGCAAGAGAGCCGCGTATAATGCAAAGCTTCTGTTTCAGCATCGACCAATTTCACCAAACAACATTTTGCGCAGCCGTCACAAAGCGCTTCCCACGCCTCATGCGACAACTCTGAGAGTGGTTTGTCCTGCCAAAAATTTGGCGGCAGGGATTGGTTATTTGGACGCTTTGGTTTATCAGTCATCATCAGCAAATCTATAGAAAAACAGCGCAGCTTTCAATTTATACATTATTTTTATGTAGATTTATTAAATTCACATAAAACACCTTGATTTAAGGGGGGATTGCGATTATTTTGCGCTCACTTTCACAAATGAGGCTGGCATGGCACAACATAGTTCAAAAGGCGCGCGCTTACAGGCAATCACGGCTAATCGGCTCAGTGATGGCGAGGTCGTGTATTTCACGCCTGAAAACAATTGGCAGACTGATTTCCAGTCCGCTTGTGTTTTTGACGGGCCAGAAGCCATAGAGGCACAGCTTGCCAGCTTAGCGACCCAGCAAACCGAGCTTGAAGTGGTGGGCGTTTATGCGTTTGAGGTTGAAAAAATAAATGATGCCCACAAGCCTGTCAGCGTGCGCGAGACCATTCGTGCTGCTGGCCCAACCATTCGAAAAGATTTAGGCAAACAGGCGCAAGCCTAAAACACAGAAAAACACAGAAAAACACAGAAAAAACACAGAAAAAACACGGAAAAAGCCATGTATCGTTACGATGAATTTGACCATAAATTAGTGCAAGACCGCGTCCAACAATTTCGCGGTCAGGTCATGCGCCGCGTTAAAGGTGAGATAAGTGAGGACGCTTTTAAGCCCTTGCGCTTAATGAACGGCCTCTACCTTCAACTCCATGCCTATATGCTGCGGGTTGCGATACCTTATGGCACCCTCAACAGCCGGCAAATGGATAAACTTGCTGATATTGCCGATAAATATGACCGCGGTTATGGCCATTTCACCACCCGCCAAAATATTCAATATAACTGGCCGAAATTAGAACAAGTGCCAGACCTGCTGGAAGAATTAGCCGAAGTTGAAATGCATGCCATACAAACATCTGGCAATTGCATTCGCAATGTCACAGCTGACCAATATGCAGGCGTGATAGATGGCGAGGTTGAAGACCCGCGGGTGATTTCAGAAATTATTCGCCAATGGTCAACCTTCCACCCCGAATTTTCTTACCTGCCACGCAAGTTCAAAATTGCTGTCACCGCGCATGAAAATGACCGCGCCGCCATTCGCTTCCATGATATTGGCATTGTTTGCGTAACCAATGATAAGGGCGAAAAGGGCTATGAGGTGCATGTCGGTGGCGGGCTTGGGCGCACACCTTTTATTGCCAAAAAACTCCGCGATTTTGTGCCAGCCAAACAATTACTCGCCTATTTAGAAGCCGTGATGCGGGTCTATAATCAGGCAGGACGCCGTGATAATGCTTATAAGGCGCGGATTAAAATTCTTGTCCATGAATTGGGGCAGGAAGAAATGACCAAACGGGTTGAAGCCGAATTTGCGCATATTGATAAAGCCAATGTTTTGACTGTACCAGAAAAAGAACTGGCGCGTATTGCGGCTTATTTCGCGCCGCCTGCCTATGAGACCCTTGAGGCTGAGAGCGCCATATTTGAACAAAATCTTGCCGAACATGCTGATTTTGCCCGTTGGGTCGATACCAATATTGTGGCGCATAAAATGCCTGCTTATGCGATTGTTAATATTTCGCTCAAACCCATTGGCGGCATTCCGGGCGATGCAAGCTCAACACAAATGCGCGCCATTGCTGACATTGCGCGTCGTTACGGTTTAGATGAAATTCGCGTAACCCATGAGCAGAACCTGGTTTTGCCGCATGTCAAAAAAGATGATTTGAAACAAATTTACGACCTGCTTTTAGCCCAAGACCTTGCGACGCCTAATCACGGGCTTATCAGCGACCAGATTGCCTGCCCGGGGCTGGATTATTGCGACCTTGCCAATGCCCGCTCCATACCGTTGGCGCAGGAAATCTCTAATCGTTTTGCTGATATTGACCGGCAAAAAAATATTGGCGAACTGAAAATCAAAATTTCAGGCTGTATCAATGCCTGCGGGCATCACCATGTTGGCCATATTGGTATTTTAGGGGTGGATAAAAAAGGCACAGAGTTTTACCAAATCACGCTGGGTGGCACTTCAGACGAGACCGCCGCCATTGGCAAAATCACCGGCGCTGCTTTCACCGAGCATGAAGTGGTTGATGCGATTGAAACAATTGTCGAGACCTATATCAGCCTGCGCGAGGACGATGAGCGTTTCCTCGATACTTATCGCCGCGTTGGCATTGACCCGTTTAAGGAGCGCCTTTATGCCTCTCATTAAAAACAAAAACTTTCATGATGACCCTTTCACCCGTGTTGCTGATGAAGCCGAGCTGCCAGAGGGCGCGGTGATTGTCACGCTTGAGCGTTTACACAAAGACGCTGAGCAACTCATGGCACGCGGGGCGGATTTGGGTGTGGTTATTCAGGCGGACAATATTGGCAAAACGCAATTGGGGGAAGATGTGCGAGAGCTGGCACCTTATCTTGAGGCCTTGACGGTAATCGCGCTTGAGTTTCCAAGCTTCCGCAATGGGCGCGCTTATAGCTCGGCCCGTATTTTACGCGATGAGCTGAAATATAAAGGCGAAATTCGGGCCATTGGCGATGTTGCCTATGACCAATGGGCCTATATGGCGCGCTGTGGGATTGATGCTTTTGAGGTGAATCAAGATGTCACGCTTGAACAATTTAACACCGCTATGGCTGAACTGTCAGACGCCTATCAACCTGCCGCTGATACACAAAATGCCATTCCTTGGCGCCGCTAGGGCCGGTTAAGACCCAATAAAGCTGTATCAATCTCGGTTGTTTTTTGCGCTAACTTATCCGCCAAAAGCCGCGCCGACCCATGCGAAAATGTCCAGCCAAGCGAGCCGTGTCCGGTATTAAGCCATAAATTTTCATCATCAGGGGCGCAGTCAATAATTGGGGCGCCATCTGGTGTCATTGGCCGCAGACCTGACCAAGCCGAACCTTGTGCAAATTGTGCCACATCAGGAAACAGGGTCTGCATGCGCGCCGCGATGGATTTGATGCGGTGCGGGTTAATGCCAGGAGCGACCCCAATTTCGGCATATCCGGCAATCCGCAGGCGTTGCCCCAAACGCGAAATCACCAAGCGATGAGATAAATCTGTCAAAGAGGCTTGCGGCGCAGCCGCTTCATCATCAATATCGACGGTCAGCGAATAACCCTTGACCGGCATAATCGGCAGGCGCAAACCAAATGGCGCCACCAATTCCTGAGATGCCGTGCCCGCGCATATAACAAAAGCATCAGCCTTCAAACTGGTTTGGATTTGCTCAGGCGTGGTCATTTTTAAGGCTGTCAATTGCCCAGCTTCACGCTCAAACCCAATGGCTCGGTGCTGTAAATAAATCTCACCGCCTGCTTTTTGAAACGCTGTGGCAAGTTTTTGCGTGAATTGCGCCGCATCGCCACTTTCATCACGCGCCCCCCATAACGCAACGCGCACCAAACCCGCGTCAACCGCATGCCGCAAAGCAGGCTCTTGCTGATATAAAGCCGCGCCTTCCAGCCAATGAATATCCGCACCCTGCCCGCGCAATGTTTCAAAATGCTCCCGCAGAGGTGCCAGAGGATAATCAGGGCCAAAAAGCTGTAAAATCCCGTTTTGGCGATCATCATAATGAAATTCATTGCCAAGCTTTTGCCGTGTCTGATGCAAACATTTCAGGCTATATTGCGCCAAATGCCAATTGCGTATCGTGCCTTGCTGATGGGCTTGCGGGCGGCTATTTTGCCAAAATTGATAGAGCCACCGCCATTGGTTAGGGTCGGCGCGCAGGCGCAAACGATACGGCTTTTCCTGAAAAAGATGGCGCAAATAATCTTTTACCAAACCAGG
Organism: Parvibaculaceae bacterium; assembly: GCA_965217015.1. Taxonomy (GTDB): domain Bacteria; phylum Pseudomonadota; class Alphaproteobacteria; order RS24; family RS24; genus JAYQKL01. The sequence continues at coordinate 1,203,125 of OZ244224.1, forward strand.
TTTCGACCAAGGGGCGCTTTCGGTTACCGCGATTTGCCCACCATTGGCAAAACTGGTGGCCTGCGCCACATCTGGTCCAGCCTCTATCAGACTCACCTGATGCCCATCTTGGCGCAATTCCCAAGCAGTCGTCACGCCAACAACGCCACCACCAATCACAATGACATGCATGTATCCAGCCTAGCCCTTTTTCTTCTCGGTGTCCTGCGGCGGCACAAAAGCTTCCGGCGCATCGTGAGGCAAGGCATTCGGAAGCGTTTCGACATAAACAGATTGGCTTGGAAAGGCAAAGCCAGTGCCTGCATTTTCAACAATTTCCTTAATCGCAAAAGCCAGCTCTTGTTTGTGCTGGTGCCATGCGTCCCAGTCCGTTGTTTGGGTAAAACAATAAACCATCATATCAATTGAGCTGGCATTGAAACTATCTACATAAACTGTGCAGGCCACATCTTCATCATCGCTGACAAAATGCTCATTAGCGTTAAGCCAGCTCAAGATATTATCGCGGATTTCTTTCATCTGCGCGACGCTTGTTCGATATTCGAGACCAATTTGCCAATAAATACGCCGGTTGGTCATTGTGGAATAATTGACCACCGCATGGTCTGAAAACATATTATTAGGGACTGTCACCGCGACTTTATCAAATTGGCGAATGCGCGTTGACCGAAAGCCAATATGCTCCACATGCCCATGCACAACGCCCGTCACCTGAACATTATCGCCAATTTTGAAGCGTTTCTCGACCAAAATAGAAAGGCCGCCAAGCAGGTTTTTGAACAAATCCTGCGCACCCAAAGCTACGGCTACCCCAAACAAACCAAAGCCCGCAATGATAGGGGCAATCTCAATGCCCCAGATTTGCAACACAGTGGCCAGCCCCATCAAAACCACCCCAGTGCGCATGACAGTTTTTAGCCAGCTGATAATTTCTTGCGATAAAATTTCCTGAATTTTTTCTAACAATTCCGAAAGCGGCGAGACAGCCTCATAAAATGACCAGAAAATACCAATGGCAATCAGCGTGCGCAGCGATTTATCGGCCAGTTCTGCGGGCAGGCCTGTTAGGTTCAAAAACTCAAACCCAAAGAAAGCCCCCAGAATTAAGAAAAAGAATTTCAGCGGTTTTTTCAACGCTTCAAGCAGTAAATCGTCAATATTCGTGCGCGTGCGTTGGGTCAGGCGGTTGAAGAAAGACAACACAAACCGCGTGAAAAGCCCACGCAAAACAGCAAAAAAGAGGAATATCCCCAAAGCGCCGATTAAATTACCGCCTCCAATACCATAAGAGCCTGCATTCCAAACCGTCGCGATGAGCTGCCATAATTCTTGTAAATTATCCATTATTTGGCCTTTCAAATTGCCTCCATGGGTTCGTCAATAAAATGACGACCATGTCGATCTTCAATTTCCACCACCCAGAGGTCAGGGTCAAGATTGATTTCACGCTTAATTGCCGCATCAATATCTGTTTCCGCAGCTTGGTCTTGCAAAACACGCCAAACCCGCGCCCCCTCAAGCCCCGTAAAGGGAGCATAAAGTGTCGCTTGACCGGTCAAAAAATTGAGCTTGAGCATAACCGAGCCCGCATCATTATCGCCGCGATGGATAACCGCCGCCATTGCACCGCCAGCCTGTGCGCGCCTGATAAGGGCATTGACCCAAATATGTGCTTTTAACCGCATGGTTTTGCTTAGCACACTCTTGAAAATAATTGCAAACAAGGGGTTGCCGAAATGTCTTAGGAAATCTAATTTGCAGAAGAATGAGGAGTGCAAATGTCTTTAGAAAACCTGATTGACGATTTTTCCCTGTTTGAAGACTGGGAAGACCGATACAAATATATTATTGAACTTGGCAATAATTTAGAGCCGCTCAGCGATGAAGAGCATAATGAGCGCACGAAAGTGCCGGGTTGTGTGTCGCAAGTTTGGTTGATTAAACAAGGCGATAAAAACCAAATGCATTTTCGCGGGGACAGCGATGCCCATATTGTGCGCGGCCTGGTTGCGATTTTGCTGATGCTTTATTCAGGAAAATCAGCCAGTGAAATTTTGACTATTGACGCACAAGACGCCTTCACAAAGCTTGGGCTGGGTGAGCATTTAACCCCCCAACGCTCTAATGGTTTTCAATCAATGGTTGCACGCATTCGCCATGAGGCCGAGTCAGCCCTTCAAGCGTGAGCGCGCCTTAAAAGCATAAAACGCAACCAGCCGCCGCAAGGCAAATTTGAACACAAGCTTCGCTGACCGGCGCGGCCATTTGAGCTTTTTTTCAGCCATTTCAAAGCCAATATTGTGACAGCAAACCAATTTCACAATATCGCTTAAATCCTCCCCAATATAATCAAGCGCATGCTCCACCCGTCGGCTCGCATCTAATAGATGATTTGGCACTTCATAATTCTGGGCTGTTTTGTTTTTTGATATAGGACGGGTGAAATCCACCGACATATTGGCGGGCGACATTGATATTTCATAATCCATCATCAGCTGCTCGGCTGCGGATAATTCTTCTTCTGTAAATAAAATGGAACCTGCGCCATTATGACGGCGCAACCAATCAATAGGGGAATGAAGCCGCACAAGATTGCCAGACTTTGAAGCGTGATGTAGCACATGCTGGGCTTGAAAATCATTGCCATTATTTTGCCGCAGATAATGTTTGTGTCCAGCTTTTGACAGAAAGAAGACACCTGGTATTTTTGTTGATTCAACCAGCAAATCTGCCCGGATAAATTTCTGGACAATCTCATGTGACAAGCGCATAACCGGCTTTTTCCAGCCATTCCGTGCGACCATTAACCCATAACCCTCAACTTGGTGCGCGTTTGATAAAAACGCCTTTTGTTCCGATAAACGGCGCGCCATTTTGTTAAAAATTTGTTGGTCTTGCGCCTGCATTAACGATCCTCGCTTTGCGTTAAGCCCAAAGAGCCAGCCAGCGATTTCACCCCAAGCTCAAGATAATCAATCGCCAAATCATGCGTCGCCTCCTCGCGCAAAAACTCAATGCGCTGGCATGCATGGGAAACGCTGGTGCGGTCACGCTTAAAAATAACCCCAATATTTGACAAGGTCTGACTGAAAATAATATGGCATAAATATTGTGAGAGCTGCCGCGCATCAGAAACTTTTTGCCGACCCTTTTTTGACCCCATAATTGCCAGCACAGGCACGCGATAGGCGAGACCAATATTACCAACCACTAATTGCGCGCAAGCCAAATGGCGCATGGCCTCAACATCAGGATTTTCATGACGCAAAAAGCCCGCCCGCCGCTTTTTACAAAATGTTTGATGGCGCTTCATTCTTCACCCTCCACCTTTTTTCTTTAACTCAATTTTTGACTCGTTTTTCAAGAAGTGAAAATAATTAACTTTTACATTTATAATCAGTTACTTAACTTTTTCCACAACCCACAGTTGAAGGTTATAAATTATAAAAATTTGACCTAAAGCCCGATTCTGTTCTTTATTTGAATAGATAATTATATTCGTAAAAATTGTTGCGTTGTTCTGCGTCCTAAACTCATTGTGAAACGAGAGAGAGGCGCCAATGCCAAGAAAATCTACTTTAGAAAAAACACCCCTCCAGTCTGAAGAGCCTACTCCTTCAGAATTCACTGACAGCTTTCAGCTTCCGCAGGAAATATCGTCACATGTTTCAGGGGTGCTTCCAGAAGCCATGCGCGGCATTAATGTGTTGTTAAACGCACATAGTCTGGGCTGCGATTTATTTCAGACCCAAGCCCCTCAATATGAAGAATGGATGATGCTTTTTATTATTCTCGCCAATGACGCAGAGGGCAAATCAACCGTCACCAAAAACTTTGTGGAAGTTACAGGCAGAGCCTATGGCACAGTGCGCGCGGCTTTAAAAAGGTTTGAAGAAAAAGGCTATATCAAGCCCTTGCAAAAAATTGGCCGTGCCGAGCTTTATGTGCCGACCTCAAAATTAAAGCGCGCCGTCAATTTATGGGGCCGTCAATTATGGCCTTATATTGAAGAATTGAGCAAAGAAAATCAGTCGCGACGGGGGACTGTTCAATAGGCCTTCAAAGCTTTATAATCGTCCTAACAATATATAAATTTTGGCAGGACGATGAAAATATTTAAAACGCTTGATGATTACGCAAACGCGGCAGGTGAGGAGCTTGGCGTGAGTGAGTGGTTTTTAATTGAGCAAAGCACAATCGATAATTTCGCGAAAACAACCGGTGATGACCAGTGGATTCACACCGACCCTGAAAAGTGTCAGGAAATTTTAGGTCATGGCACTATTGCGCATGGATATTACACCCTGTCGCTTGTACCAGTTCTTGGCAAACAAATTTTTACAATTGAAAGTGCGACGCGGGGCATTAATTATGGTTCTAACAAGTTGCGGTTTAACACCCCAATTCCGGTTGGTTGCCATATTCGCCTGCGTTCATTTTTGGTCGATGCAAGACGGCGGGCTGGCGGCATGATGGTGACGCGCTTGGAAAAAATTGAAATCAAAAACCAGGCAAAACCAGCCTTAACCGTAGAAACCCTGTCACTTTATTACGAAGATTAAACACGAAACGAAAAAATAGAGATTAAAAATGAAAAAAACAGATGAAGAATGGCAAAGCCAACTCACTGCCGAACAATATCAGGTGACCCGATGCGCGGGAACCGAGCGTGCCTTCACTGGCCCTTATTGGGATTGTAAAGACCCCGGTATTTATCATTGCATTTGCTGCGATGCACCGCTTTTTGATGCGGCCACAAAATATGATAGCGGCACTGGCTGGCCGAGCTTTTTTCAACCCGTGCGCGAAGATGCCGTATCTGAAGTGATGGATAATGCGCATGGCATGGTACGCGTTGAAGTGGTTTGCCAAAATTGCGAGGCCCATTTAGGCCATGTGTTCCCTGATGGGCCGCCCCCGACTGGCCAACGCTATTGCATGAATGGCACCGCGCTGAACCTCAAAACACCAGCTGCTGCCGCCAGTGATAAAGCAGAATAAACCGGATAGACATATGTTAAATACCGCGCTCCCTGCGCCAGTGGCTGAACCAAAGCCTATTAGCGATACGCGTCATGGCATCACCCGCACAGACCCTTATGCCTGGTTGCGAGATGATAATTGGCAAAATGTTATGCGTGACCCTGCCGCGCTCGCGCCTGATATTAAGGCCCATTTGAACGCTGAAAATGCGTATTGCGCCGCTGTCACCGCGCCCTGTCAGGATTTACAGCAAACACTCTATACAGAGATGCGGGGGCGTATTTTAGAAGATGACAGCCAACCGCCCCGCCCGAATGGAGCTTTTAGCTGGTTTTCTAAATTTGAAACAGGCGGCGAGCACCCGCTGATTTGCCGCGGCAGACGCGATGGCAGTGACCCGCAAATTATCCTCAACGGCAATCAAGAAGCGCAGGGCGAGGCCTATTTCAAAATCATCAATAGCTGCCCCTCTCCCGACCAGACGCGGCTTGCCTATGCGGTAGATGTTAAAGGGTCTGAATTATTTTCAATCTATATTCGCGATATTGCACAGGGAAATAACTTACCAGATTGCCTTTTATCCAGTTCCGGCGCGATGGCATGGGCGCATAATGGCGAGACACTTTTTTATGTCCAGCTCGATGAGAACCATCGTCCTTGTAAAGTCATGAAACACCAAATTGGCACGCCGTCTGAACAAGATATATGCGTTTATGAAGAACCCGATAGCGGCTTCTTTGTCAGCCTGCAAGCGAGCCGCAGTGGTGATTTTATTTTTATTAACAGCCATGACCATCAAACATCTGAAGTGCATATCTTAGACGCCCATCATGCCGACAGCGCCCCCATATGCCTGCGCCCACGCGAGGTCGGGCTTGAATATGAGGTCAGCCATGATGCCGCGCGCCAGCGTTTTATCATCGTCACCAATCAAGGTGCGGCGGTGGATTTTAAGATTATGACAGCACCCGTCAGCCAGCCCGAAAATTGGGACGAGCTGATGCCACATCAAACCGGTCAGCTGATTTTAGACGCCATCGCTTTTGAAAATCACCTCGCCATTTTATCGCGGGTCAATGCTTTGCCTTCAATTACGATTGTGTCATTGGCAGATAACAGCACACAGGTGATTGAGTTTGACGAAGAAATTTATGCGCTAGAATTAGAAGCTGGCTATGAATATGCCACCGCGCAATTGCGGTTTCGCTACAGCTCGCCAACCCAGCCAGAACAAATTTATGACTATGATATGGCCACACATCAACGCCAATTGATAAAAGAGCAAATTATACCCTCAGGCCATCATGCAGAAAATTACAAAGCCAAACGCCTTTGGGCCACCGCGCAAGATGGGGCGCGTATCCCCTTATCCGTTTTATATCATAAGGAAACGCCACTCGATGGCTCGGCGCCCGTTTTGCTTTATGGATATGGGTCTTATGGCATCACCATTCCTGCTCGTTTTTCAGGCAATCGCCTCAGCCTCGTGGATCGCGGGTTTATTTATGTGATTGCCCATATTCGTGGCAGCAAGGCCATGGGGCATGACTGGTTTTTACAAGGGCGTGGCAAAACAAAGAAAAAAACCTTCACAGATTTTATCGCCGCGGCAGAGTTTCTGATTGCTGAAGGGTTAACCCAAAAAGGCAATATCACCATTCATGGCGGCAGCGCGGGCGGCTTACTGGTTGGCGCAGCGGTTAATTTGGCACCAGATTTGTTCAAAGCCGCAATTGCTGAAGTGCCTTTTGTGGACGCATTGAACACCATGTTAGATGCCAGTCTGCCGCTCACGCCGCCCGAATGGCCTGAATGGGGTAACCCCATTACCAGTGAAGATGACTATAAAGTGATTGCCGATTATGCCCCTTATGAGAATATACAAGCCTGCGCCTATCCGCATATTTTGGCGACAGGCGGATTGACAGACCCACGGGTGACCTATTGGGAGCCGGCAAAATGGGTTTCTCGGTTGCGCGATATGCGCACAGACTCGCGCCTGACTTTATTGCGCATTGAAATGGAAGCAGGCCATGGCGGCAAAGCTGGCCGCTTTAACCAGCTTGATGAACTGGCTTTTGTCTATAGTTTCATTATCAGCGTGCATGCGTTAGAAGCTTAAATCTTGAAAGACAACTATAAAGACATGACAAACACAGCCTCCAATATTGAAAATCTTGGTTTTCACCCTGAAAAAATCACGGCGTTAAATCATTTTCTAGATGAGACTTATGTGCAAAGCGGCAAGCTTTCTGGCTGTGGCTATATGTTGGCACGGGCTGGAGAAAGTTATCATTTTTGCGCTGGAAATGGCGCGCTGGAGGCAAGCGACCCTTATAATCACACGCTCACGGCGGATAGTATTTTCAGAATTTTTTCCATGACAAAGCCGGTTACCAGCTTTGTTTTTATGCAGCTTGTTGAGCAAGGATTGTTGCGCTTTGAAGATAAGGTGAAAGATTATATTCCTGCCTTTGCCAATCCGCAGGTTTGGGTAGAGGGCAATACAACCGACTACACCACCCGCCCTGCGGCGCGTGATATCACCTTGCTTGATTTAATCACGCACCAATCGGGCATGACCTATAATTTTTTTGGGGAGCACCCGCTCGATGCCATTTATCGGCGCAAGCAAATTCATGGCATGCGCAATAGCGAGACTGATTTAGCAGGTTTTTGCGACAGCCTAGCTGCCTTGCCGATTTTATTTTCACCGGGCGAGGCGTGGCATTATTCTTTCAGTATTGATGTGATTGGGCGGGTGCTGGAAATTGTCTCTGGCCTATCATTAGACGCTTTGATGCAAAAAATGGTTTTCCAGCCCTTAAAAATGGACAGCACAGGGTTTGACTTGCCCGCGCATGACATATCGCGCCTGACCTATAATTATTATCAAGACCCCAAAAACAACTCGTTTCGCGTGGTTGATGGGGTTGAAAACTCGCTTTATTTAACAAAAGCGCATTTCCTTGGCGGCGGTGGCGGGCTGTATTCGACCTTAAATGATTATCGCCGCTTTTGTGATATGTTGCTCAATCACGGCAGCCTTGATGGTGTGCAATTGGCCAAACCGGAAACGGTTGAAAAAATGATGCAAAACCAGCTTTATCATGGCGATACGCTGGAGGGTTACGCGCAAGGGGCGTTTAGCGAAAACGGCGCTGAAGGAAATGGTTTTGGGATAGGCGGCTCGGTGGTGATGGACGCAACCAGCACCTTTAACACCACAACCAATGGTAGTTTTTCTTGGGGCGGGCTGGCCAATACTTATTTTTGGATTGACCGTCAAAATCAGTTTTCATTTATTTTTATGACGCAGATGATGCCCTATGGGTGTTATCCTATCCGCAAAGAATTATCAGATAAGATATATGAAGCATTGCTTCCCTAGAATTTTGACTTAATTTAGTGTCAGTATTTGATAACTCATAATAGCTATTCGAAGGAGTTCAACATGTCTTTACCCGAATGTCTTAAAGGTAATCTGCGTATGCCAGTTATCGGCTCGCCCATGTTTATCGTGTCTGGCCCCGAACTTGTCAGCGCGCAATGCAAAGCCGGCATTGTTGGCTCTTTCCCAGCACTAAACGCGCGCCCGCAAGAGGTTTTATCCGACTGGCTCAAGCAAATTAAAGATGACCTTGTCCAACATCGCGAAGAAAATCCTGATGCCAAAATCGCACCATTTGCGGTCAATCAAATCTGCCATGCAACCAATCCGCGCTTGATGGAAGATATGGAAACATGCGTTGAGCATGAAGTGCCAATCATTATCACCAGCCTGCGCCCGCCTGAAGATATTGTCAAAGCGGCTCATAGTTATGGCGGGGTTGTGTTTCATGATGTGATTAATGTTCATCATGCGCGCAAAGCTGCCGAACAAGGCGTTGACGGCTTGATTTTGGTTGCGGCAGGTGCAGGTGGTCATGCTGGCACATTAAGCCCGTTCGCGCTGGTGCGTGAAGTGCGCGAGTGGTTTGACGGTACAATCTTGCTTTCTGGCGCAATTGGTGACGGGTTTTGCATTGCTTCAGCTCAGGCTATGGGCGCGGATTTGGCTTATATTGGCTCGCGGTTTATTGCCACGAAAGAAGCCAATGCGGTTGAGGACTACAAGCAGATGGTCGTGGATTGTGCTGCCAATGATATTGTTTATTCCTCGTATTTCTCAGGCGTTAATGGAAATTATCTCAAACCCTCCATCGCGCGTGCGGGCATGAATCCAGACCAATTGCCAGACTCAGACAAAACCGCAATGGATTTTGCCGAAGCCGTGAAAAGTGAACCCAAAGGCGATAGCTCGGTGAAAGCCTGGAAAGATATTTGGGGCTGCGGTCAGGGCATTGGCGGCGTCAATGCAGTGGATAGCGTGTCTGATGTGGTTGATGCGATGGAACGCGAATATCTTGATGCCATTGACGCATTGGGTCAAAAATCAGCCCTCCTCAAATAAGCACGCGCTGAAATAGCTCTGGGCGCGCGCATCTGCTACAATGAAATGATTCGTTGTGGAGTTTTGCGTATGCGTCACCGGTTGATTACAAAGACATTTCTTGCCGTTTTTCTCATGTCAGCTTTACCCTTCCTTGCTTGGCCAGTGGCGGCCCAGTCAGATAGTGACTGGTATCCGCTGTATATTTCTTATGGTTATGGGGAAAGCGATTATAAAGACGCCACCCCCGTCAGCCAGAATTATAAAATTGACGAAGAGCATGAGGTTCAAGACTTTGTCATTGGCATTCCTTTGTCGGAATCATTTGGTTTGGAAGCAGGCTATGTCCAGCTCGGCGAAAATGAACTCACCAATATATCGGCCAATACTGTCTCTCTGACACTTGGCGAGCGCCAGCTTGGGCTCGCTTCTAATGCGGTCTATCGCGAAGACATTACAGGCATCACAGGCGGCTTGCGCTTTACCTATCCGGTAAATGAAAAAATTGATTTATATGCCCGCGCAGGGGTTATTCATTGGGAAACAGAAACCAGCGTGAGCGGCAATGTTACCCTTGCTGGCACGCCTATTGTCAATGGTTTGCAAGATGATGGCACTGGCGGGTATTACGGCATTGGTACGCGCTTTAACTTTTCTGAAACAGTTGGTCTTGGCTTAGAATATATCCGCTATGATGAAGTGGCTGATCGCGAGATTGATGCCATTTACACTCGATTGGATATTAAATTCGACACCCCCTCACCCATGCCATCTGTGCGCTAAGCAGAAGACTTGACGTTTTTCAATCTGCGCTAACTCTTAAAGCATAGACAGTATAGCGGAGGTGAGCATGGCTGCCTTAAGGCTGGTTTTGGGTGACCAATTAAACCAAGAAATTTCTTCACTCGCCGATGCGACACCCGGTGACGACACCATCTTAATGTGCGAATTGCACAGCGAAACGCATTATGTGCGCCATCATAAAAAGAAAATCGCCTTTATTTTTTCTGCTATGCGGCATTTCGCTGAGGAACTGCGCCGGGCGGGCCATAAGGTGATTTATGTCCAGTATAATGACCCTGAAAATAGCGGCACTTTTAGCGGCGAAGTGGCGCGCCATTTGACGCTTTTGCAATGCGACCAGCTCATTGTTACAGAGGCTGGGGAATATCGATTGCAACAAGAAATGTCTGGCTGGGCTGAAGCGTTTAATTGCACAGTTGATATGCGAGAAGATGACAGGTTTTTAGCGTCGCATAAAATGTTTCAAGACTGGGCGCAGGGGCGCAAAACCCTGCAAATGGAGTTTTTTTATCGCACCATGCGCCAGCACCATAATATTTTACTTAGCAACGGTAAGCCGGTTGGCGGCAAATGGAATTATGATGCGCAAAACCGCAAACCGCCTGCAAAGGGTTTGCAAATCCCGCCGCCTTTCAAAGCACCGATTGACGACATAACGCGAGATGTCATGACATTGGTAGCCACAGAATTTGCCGACCATTTCGGCGATTTAGAGCCGTTTCATTTCGCCGTAACGCGCCAACAAGCATTGGCCGCGCTCGATGATTTTTTTGAAAACCGGCTGGCCGATTTTGGCACTTACCAAGATGCGATGATTGAGGGTGAGCCTTTTATGTATCACGCGCATATTGGGTTTTATCTCAATATTGGGCTGTTGCTGCCCATGGAAATTATTAAACGCGCCGAGTTTGCTTTTTATGAAACCAATGCGCCGCTCAATGCGGTGGAGGGGTTTATTCGCCAGATTTTAGGCTGGCGAGAATATGTGCGCGGCTTATATTGGCTCAAAATGCCAGACTATGCAGACCTCAATGCGCTGAATGCGCATCGTAAATTGCCTGATTTTTTCTGGACTGCTGACACGCAAATGAATTGTCTGTCGCAATGCATTACTGAGACCAAAGAAAATGCCTATGCCCATCATATACAGCGTCTCATGGTATTGGGTAATTTTGCGCTGATTGCTGGCCTATCGCCGGCAGAAGTGAATGAATGGTATTTGCTGGTTTATGCAGATGCATATGAATGGGTTGAATTGCCAAATGTGTCAGGCATGGTGTTGTTTGCTGATGGTGGGATTTTAGCCAGCAAACCCTATGCGGCGAGCGGGGCGTATATTAACCGCATGTCCAATTATTGTAAAAATTGCGCTTATAAAGTGGCAGAAAAAAATGGCCCTCAAGCCTGTCCATTTAATTATCTATATTGGGATTTTCTTGCTCGGAACCGAACAGAACTAGGACACAACCACAGATTGGGTATGATATATCGCAGCTATGATAAAATGGCCGATGACAAAAAGCTGGCCATCACTCATGATGCTACACAGTTTTTAGAAAAATTAGATCGGGAAGAGCCAGTATAGTTGGCTGGGTTAGTTGGCTGGGGTGGTAGGATTCGAACCTACGCATGGCGATACCAAAAACCGCTGCCTTACCACTTGGCTACACCCCAACTGAGCAGATATATAAAGCGTCCTGCGCTTTAGGTCTAGTGTTTTTCAAAATGTTTTTTAGGGTTTTTTTTATTTCGCTTTGGGAAGCGGCAAAATCCCAATATGGGGAGATGTTAAACTCGAAATATAAAGCTTATTTTGCATTTCCTCGATATTTGTAACCATCTGAATCGCCGCATTTTTTGCATCTAAACTCATTTTCACCTGACCATCAGGGCCAATTAAAACAGCAAAACTATGCGTCATAGATGGCGACAACCACCCTAATTTATCAATACGATAAAGAATTTTACGGATAAAAGGCTTATCGGACTGCGCATCAAGCGTAGCATCACGCGCTGTTGGAATCGCGACCCAATAATGCCCATTTGGTGCAGGGGTGATATTATCCGGATAGCCCGGCAAATTATCGACAAACACTTCTTTTTGACCGGCTTTCGCGCCCGTCAACCAATAGCGCCAAATACGATAACGATAGGTTTCATTGACCAAAAGAAAATCTTCATCTGGTGACAACACCACACCATTGGCAAAAGCCAAACCGTCCATTTCTAATGTCGTTTGTTGCGTGCGCGGGTCATAGCTGAAAATACGCCCTGTGCTTTGCGACTCAATAATATCTGCAAAGCCCGCATGAATATCAAATCTTTGTGACGCATCAGAAAACCAGATTTTGCCATCTGAGCCAATATCCAGCGCATCAACAAAAATCATTTTTTGACCGTCATACTCATCAACCAAAACTCGGATAGCACCATCGGGGGACATAGAAATAAGCCCCTTAATCGCATCACAAATCACCAAATGACCATTGGCATCAAACATCAAGGCGAGGGGCCGCCCGCCTGTATGAGCCAGCGTTTCCACATCACCAGTTTCTTCATCAAACGCGATGATGCGACCATCTATCAGGCCTGTATATAGGCGACCATCAGCGCCTCGTGCGATGCCTTCTGGCCCATTGCCATCAAGCGGGATAAGACTTGCCTGCGCAAGGGCATTATTATGTTCAAAAGGCGGAAGCCCTGCTGTTTGCGGGCCGGTTTCATAAATTTCAGGCTCAATCGGTACTGGCCAAAATAGCAGCGCCAAGATAAAAGCACCCCCAATCGCGGCTAGATATTTGAGGCTCTGCCTGAGTTTTTTAATAAATCCGCCCATGATTGACACCCGCTCCCTTCACACTTTCCTACAATACTGATTATATTTGTGTAATATGTGATACGCACAAAATGAGATATGAATTAAGACTATGCGATAAAAGAACTTGGAATCAAGCACTGTGATACCAATAATGGGTCTTTATGGCACCGATGAGGGAACATCATGATTGAATTTGTCCATGATTTAGAACCAGTATATGGCAAATGCCAAAAGCTCTCGCCATTGGTGCGGCGCGTGACCTGCCCCAATGCCAGCCCTTTCACCTATACAGGCACGGGCAGCTTTATTATCGGCAATGGCACCGTGGCGATACTGGACCCTGGCCCATTGGATATGGCGCATTTAGAGGCGATATGCGCAGCACTTGAGCCCGGTGAAACCGTAAGCCATATTCTGGTCACCCATACGCATTCAGACCACTCGCCTTTGGCGGCTGCGTTAAAAGAAAAAACCCATGCGCTGATTTGTGGCGGCGCTGACCATAGCAATGGCACTGGCGTTTATGCGCCCGACACACCAGAACTGCTGGAAGGCGTGACACTGGAAGAAGCCTGCGATAAAAATTACCAGCCAGATATTCTGCTCAAAGACGGCGACATGCTCACCGGACCTGATTGGACAATCGAAGCTGTTTTTACCCCTGGTCATATTCATAATCATTTTTGTTTTGCTCTCAAAGAAGAACAAACACTGTTCACGGGCGACCATATTATGGGCTGGTCCACATCTATCATCGCCCCGCCTGATGGCAATATGGTTGATTATATGAACTCGCTCTCACGGCTGTTAGAGCGTGACGAAACCTGCTTGCGCCCCACACATGGCCCTGCCATTACCGAGGCGAAACCATTTATCCAAGCCTATATTGACCATCGCAAACAGCGCGAGGCGCAAATTATTGAGCAGTTAAAAGCAGGTGAGGACCAAATCAAACCTATGGTCGCGAAAATTTATGCCGATATTGATGCGCGCTTACACCCCGCCGCGGCCATGTCTATGTTGGCGCATTTACAAGCACTGGTTGCCAATGGCACCGTCTTGTCAGATGGCGGCATTGGACTCAATAATCACTACAGACTCGCCAATTAAGCCGCGCATTTTGGCAGGTTTTCTATTGGGTTAAGGCAAGTTTCAAATCAGCCAAAAACCCTTCAATGCGCTTTGCATTGGCGCCTAAATCACCAAGCCCCACACGCGAGACAGAGCGCATATCCACCCGATAACCCGCATCATCTGCCTGAATGCGAATAATGACATCATCTTGAAATCCAAAAGCGGGCGTTGTCACTATTGCTTCAATTTCACCCAAATCAATATTGTCAGAAACCAACTGCCAGCCCTTTTCTTCAACCAGTTTCAGGGTTTTGGCGAATATAATCGGTTTGGGTAAATCGGTTCGCAATGGCGCTATATCAGGATAAGCCTGTTTTTGAATGGCAATTGTTTCCGGTTTTATGGCCAATGAATTTGCATTGTCTGGACGCTGGTTGATGACTGTTTTAAAAACAGGCGGGTTATCCAAATCCGTCGTAATATCATGAATAACAGGCTTCCCTGCCCCTGCAATGATGGACGAAACAGGAATAACCAAAACAACAAGACACAGAACCAGTGTCCGCCGCGCTTTTCGTTTGAACAGCTTATCACCTTGCAATAGCAAAATGAAAAGCGTCAAAAATAATGATAGCACTGCCAACAATACTGAGATTGCAACCCCTAATAAGGGGAGTTCATAGCTCATCACCCCGAGCCGAAAGAGCGCGGTTCCTCCGACCAAAATCAATAATGCGAAAACAGCCAGCCGGCGGCTCCATATTGTTAATGTCTCTTGTCGATTACGCGACATAACGCTTCTCCTTTAACTCATTTACCCATCGCTGAAAGATGGCACATTTTAATGTGACGCATCTAACTATTATCTGGCAATTGATAATCCCCAAATTGCTCGCGCAGGGTGAGTTTTTGAATCTTACCTGTCGCAGTATGTGGAATTTCCTCAACAAAAACAACATCATCTGGCATCCACCATTTAGCTATTTTGCCGTCTAAATAGGCCAATACCGCCTCGCGTGTCAGCCCAGAATCTGCTTTTGGGATAACAATCAATAAAGGCCGCTCATCCCATTTCGGGTGCGCCACACCAATAACGGCGGCCTCAACAATATCCTCATGCCCCACGGCCAGATTTTCAATTTCAATTGACGAAATCCACTCCCCGCCAGATTTAATCACATCTTTAGAGCGATCTGTAATTTGGATATAGCCAAGCGGGTCAATCGTGGCGACATCGCCCGTATCAAAATAACCTTCATCATCTAAAATATCGCCGCCATCGCCTTTGAGATATTCAGCAACAATAAACGGGCCTTTAATTTTCAAATTCCCAAATGCGACCCCATCACGCGGCAATTCATTACCCTCATCATCGGTGATTTTCAACGACACCAAATAAGGCGGGCGCCCTTGTTTTTGTTTCAGGTCAATTGTTTGCTCAAAAGAAAAATCTTCCATGCCATATTTCGGCGCCCCAATCGTGCCAAGCGGTGAGGTCTCGGTCATGCCCCAAGCATGGTTCACGCTCACATCAAAATCACGCTCAAATTTTTCAATCATAGTGCGTGGCGCAGCCGAGCCACCAATCGTCACCCGTTTCAAATGCGGCAGTTTCAGATTATTTTCCTCAACATATTGCAACAACATCATCCAAATAGTTGGCACAGCAGCGGTCTCGGTTACTTTTTCTTGTTCAAGCAATTCATAAATACTCGCCCCGTCCATTGCCATGCCCGGATTCACAATTTTCGCACCCACTGCAGGGGCGGCCAAGGCAATCCCCCAAGCATTTGCATGGAACATAGGCACCACAGGCAAAATTACAGTCTTGGCCGAAAAACCAAGCACATCAGCGCCATTCACAACCAGCGTATGCAACACATTTGAACGATGGGTATAAACCACACCTTTTGGATTGCCAGTTGTGCCAGAGGTATAACAAATGCCGCAAGGGTCGTTTTCATCAACCTCAGCCCAGCGGTAATCGCCATCATTTTGGTCAATCAAGGTTTCATAACAATGCGCATTTTTTAATGTTGTTTCGGGCATAGAGGCTTCATCTGTCATGATGATATAGCCCTTCACCTTTGGCAATTTATCCTGCAAGCCCTCAAGAATAGGAATAAAAGTGGTGTCGAGAAAAATAAATTTATCTTCGGCATGGTTGATAATGTAATCCAACTGCTCAGCAAACAGGCGGGGGTTCAATGTATGATAAGATAAACCCCACCCATGCCCGTAATGGCATACCACGCCTCTAAATGGCGGTGAGAGTTCCATGCCATTGTGGCAATCACATCGCTTTTTTGAAGACCAAGCCCCAATAAAGCCTGAGACATTTTACGCGCCCGCAAATGCGCATCAGCATAAGTTTCACGATGGATAGAACCATCAACCAATCGCGTCACGATTTCTTGGTCCCCATGATTCAAACAAGCATGATCCAAAATCCCATTCATCAATAATGGTAATTCTTGCATTCTCCCAAACATAAAACCCTCCCCTTGTGATTATGTTTTCGTCATTAAAGTTTAACTGCGCTCGAGATTTGAAACCTCTTCAAACCCTTCCGGATCCTGATGGATAATAACTTCCGCTTCAGGGTACACATCTATGACATTTGCTTCAATAGCATCTGAAATATCATGTGCTGCGCGCAGGCTCATATTTCCGTCTAACTCCACATGGCATTGAATAAATTTATAAATTCCGGACCGGCGGGTACGCAAATCATGCAAATCTTTCACATCAGGGTGCGATAGAATAATTTTTTTTATGTTCTCACGCTCAGCTTCTGGCAATTCATGGTCCATCAGCTGGTTGGCTGCCTCAGATAAAATCTCGCGAGCAGAGTTCAGCAATAAACCCGCCACCACCAGTCCAGCCACAGGGTCTGCCCAGCCCAAACCGCCATAAGTATTGGCCACCAGCGCGATAATCACACCCAGATTCATGAACAAATCGCCCTTGTAGTGCGCGCTATCTGCCAACACCGCAACCGAGCCAGTTTGGCGGGCAATTTGGCGTTGTGCCGTCACCAATAAAAGCGTCAGCACAATCGAAATCACCATCACCGCAATGCCAATATTACCTTGCGTGATGACAATGGGGTTTTGGAAACGCTCAACGCTTTCATAAACCAAATAAAGCGCCATGACGCTAATAATAAGCCCCTGAAAAAGCGCGGCCAGTGCTTCGGCCTTCCCATGCCCGAACCGATGTTCCTGATCTGCTGGTGTCAGCGCGTGTTTCACCACAAAAAAGTTCAACACAGAAATCATCAAATCCATCAGTGAGTCCAAAAGCGCGCTCAACAGCGCAATAGATGAGCTGACAAACCACGCATAGGATTTTATGCCGATTAATGTGAGCGCCACAAAAATAGCGGCCAGCGTGATGAAATGCAGCTTTCTCCCGCTCGCTTGCAAAAGGTCTGAATTGTCTTGTTGATGTTCTAAATCATGCGCCATAAAATATCTTATACATTCGCCCGCTTACGGGTAAAGCCTTTTTACCTGCCAATCTTGCTGCGCGGTGGCGCGTTCATAAACCACCCGATTGTGAAGACGATAAGCCCCATCTTCCCAAAACTCAATCTGTTGCGGCACCAGCCGCCAACCCGACCAATGCGGCGGGCGTGGGACATCTTGCCCCTCAAATTTTTGGGTCATGTCTTCGACAGACTGCTCAAGGGTAGCACGGTCTGCCACTGGACGCGATTGTTGCGATGCCCAAGCACCAATTCGGCTGCCTCGCGCGCGCGAGGCAAAATAAGCATCAGCTTCAGCATCAGACACTTGTTCAATTGCGCCTCTAATACGAATTTGACGCTGCAGTGATTTCCAATGAAAGCATAAAGCCGCTTTTGGGTGCGCTAAAAGCTCGCGGCCTTTGGTGCTGTCAAAATTGGTATAAAAAACAAACCCTCTTTCATCATGGCCTTTGAGCAAAACCATGCGCAGATTTGGCAAACCATCAGCGTCGACTGTCGCTACGGCCACCGCATTAGGGTCATTGATTTCTTTTTCTTCAGCGGCAGCCAGCCATTCATTAAAGACCAGGAGCGGCTTGGCAGGCGGTTTATCAAAGTCCATTTTTAATCCTTTTATAACGCGGTTTTAGCAGCAAAAATTTGCCTATGAAAACCATCATGATAGAAATAAATAGCGTGTTATACTAACATAGCAAAATGCCTTTTTTTAGAGTATAAAAAGGCGAATTAGGGTATTTTCACAGAAATATTGACCGCATTAAGACAGAAAGCTCACACAGGATTAAAAAAATGAACACGAATATCATGCAGGGAAAACGCGGCCTTATCATGGGGGTCGCCAATAAAAATTCAATTGCTTGGGGCATTGCGCAGGCTTGCGCAGATGCGGGCGCAGAATTGGCCTTTACCTATCAGGGCGAAAATTTAGAAAGACGGGTGCGCCCGCTTGCTGAGTCCGTCAATTCAAGCCTGATTGAAGCTTGTGATGTGACTGATGAAGACAGCATGACCGCGCTTTTTGACAAGCTTGCCAAACAATGGGGACAAATTGACTTTGTTGTGCATGCCATTGCGTTTGCTGGCAAAGAAGAGTTGATGGGGCGCTATGTGGACACCTCATCACAGGCTTTTAATCAAGCGCTGAATATTTCTTGTTACTCTTTCACCGCGGTGGCACGCCATGCCGAAAAACTGATGAGCGAGGGCGGCTCAATGCTAACCCTGTCTTATTATGGCGCGGCGAAGGTTATTCCGCATTATAATGTTATGGGTGTCGCCAAAGCGGCGCTTGAAGCCAGCGTGCGCTATTTGGCGTCTGATTTGGGGCCTAAAGGCATTCGCGTCAACTCAATTTCCGCAGGGCCAATCCGAACCCTCGCGGCGGCAGGGATTGGCGATTTCCGCGAAATGCTGAAATGGAACGAAGCCAATGCACCCATGCGCCGCAATATCACGCAAGAACAAGTCGGACGCTCTGCCGTTTATCTGCTCTCTGACATGGCGGAGGGTGTGACCGGCGAAATCCATTATGTCGATGCGGGTTATAATACAATCGGCATGGCGGCTTTTGATGATTTGAAGGCGGCGCGTGAAGCCGATGAGAAATCAAATGAAACAGCTGGCGAATAGGAAGTTTTAGGAAAATATGTCACATAACAGCTTTGGTCATTTATTGCGTTTTACCAGTTGGGGTGAAAGTCACGGCCCAGCCTTGGGCTGTATTGTGGACGGCGTCCCGTCGCGCTTGCCGCTCACAGAGGCGGACATTCAACATTGGCTTGATAAACGCAAGCCTGGCCAAAACCGTTTCACCACCCAAAGACGCGAAGCTGATGAAGTTAAAATTCTCTCTGGCGTGTTTGAAGACCCCGAAACAGGCGAACAAGTCACCACCGGCACGCCAATATCTTTATTGATAGAAAACACGGACCAGCGTTCTAAAGATTATGGCGATATTAAAGATAAATATCGGCCCGGCCATGCGGATTTCACCTATATGGAGAAATATGGCATACGCGATTATCGCGGTGGTGGGCGCTCATCAGCCCGCGAAACAGCGGCCCGTGTCGCGGCAGGGGCGGTTGCGCGTAAAGTGCTGCCTGATGTCGAGATAAAAGGCGCGCTGGTGCAGCTTGGTCCACATCACATCAACCGTGATAATTGGGATTGGGACGCGATTGATAGCAATCCATTTTGGTGCCCAGACCCGGAAGCCGCCAGCATGTGGGAAGATTATTTAGACGGCGTGCGCAAAGCGGGCTCGTCCTGCGGGGCAGTGATTGAAGTTATTGCGCGCCATGTGCCTGTCGGTCTGGGTGCGCCTATCTATGGCAAGCTCGATGCTGAACTTGCCAATGCGATGATGAGCATTAACGCTGTCAAAGGCGTTGAGATTGGCGAGGGTTTTTCAGCCGCCGCATTATCTGGTGAATCCAATGCCGATGAAATGGCCGCTGGCGATGATGCCGCCTCACCCGATTTCAAATCCAATCATGCTGGGGGCATTTTGGGCGGTATTTCCACCGGACAAGATATTGTCGTCCGCTTTGCGGTGAAACCGACCTCTTCCATTTTAACACCACGCGCTACGATTGACCGCGCGGGCAACGACACAGAAATCGTGACCAAAGGGCGTCACGACCCTTGTGTCGGCATTCGTGCCGTGCCAGTGGGTGAAGCAATGATGGCGTTGGTTCTGGCTGACCATTTCTTACGCCATCGCGGCCAAAATGGTTAACCCCAAAACGCACTCTCACTAACGAAAAATTGACACGGAAAATTGACACGGAAAAATGAACATGCGCCCGCGTTTATATTTAATTAGCCCGCCCATTATTGACCTGCCCGCTTTTGAACAGGATTTTGCCGCCGCGCTTGAGGGCGGTGATGTGGCTTGTTTTCAGTTGCGCCTAAAAAATGCTGAAGGTGTGGCCGCTTCTGATGATGAGATTTTAGCCGCTTGCGAGGTTTTATTACCCATTGCGCAGGCCAAAAATGTGGCCTTTATCATTAATGACCGCCCTGATTTGGCCTTAAAAGCGGGCGCTGATGGTGTGCATATCGGGCAGGAAGATATGGCCTATCAGGAGGCGCGTGCGCTTTTAGGCAATGAGCAAATTATTGGTGTGACATGTCATGACTCGCGGCATTTAGCGATGGTCGCTGGTGAAGCAGGCGCGGATTATGTGGCCTTTGGCGCGTTTTTCCCGACCCAGACGAAAAACCCAAAATCAAAAGCCGCGCCAGAAATTTTAAGCTGGTGGCAAGAAAACATGCAACCCCCTTGTGTTGCGATTGGCGGTATTCAGCTGGAAAACGCGCCTATTCTTATCGCCGCAGGCGCGGATTTTTTAGCTGTCAGCCACGGCGTTTGGGGACATGCAGAAGGCGCCAAACAAGCGGTGACCGCTTTTAACCACTTATTTGACGAAACCCAAAGCCAGCCCAGTTAGGCGCATGCGCAATAAGCTTTTATTTTTGCCATAACAGTGCTATCAGAGCGCAACCGCTTGCATATGAGGAGTGTGAAAATGAAAATCAACGGAAATGAAATTCGGCCGGGCAATGTGATTCAACATAATGGCGAATTATGGGTTGCCGTTAAACTGCAGCATGTGAAACCAGGCAAAGGCGGTGCATTTGCACAGGTTGAACTGAAAAACCTCATCAATGGCTCAAAACTTAATGAACGCTTTCGTTCTGCCGATAAGGTTGAGCGCGTGCGTTTGGAACAACGCGATTACCAATTCTTGTATGAAGCCGATAATGCGTTAAGTTTTATGGATACAGAAACCTATGACCAAATTGAATTGCAGGCCGATTTTGTTGGCGACCGGGCCGCATTTTTGCAAGAGGGCATGATGGTTGTGGTAGAAAGCCATGAGGGCAAACCGATTGGTGTTCGTTTGCCGGACCAAGTGACTTTAGAAGTCAGCGAAACCGAGCCGGTTGTTAAAGGACAAACGGCAGCCTCATCAAACAAGCCAGCTATTTTAGAAAATAATGTTCGTGTCATGGTGCCACCTTTTGTTGAAGCAGGCGATAAAATCGTCGTGGATACAAATGAAGTGATTTACCTAAAGCGTGCCGAATAGGTTGGGTGTCAAATGGCGTTACGTTCTGCAACCTTAAATGTCATGATTAACGCTGCCGAAAAGGCAGCGCGCGGTCTCAGGCGTGATTTTGGTGAAATTGAAAATCTTCAGGTCTCACGCAAAGGGCCCGGCGATTTTGTGACCAATGCCGATATTAAAGCTGAAACCATTTTGAAAGAAGAACTGACCGAAGCGCGCCCTGGCTATGGCTTGCTGATGGAAGAAGCAGGCGAAATAAAAGGCGGCGATAAATCCCATAGATGGATTGTTGACCCATTAGATGGCACCACAAATTTTATGCATGGTATTCCGCATTTTGCCATTTCCATTGCGCTGGAGCGTGAAGGCACGCTGGTGGCCGGTGTTGTTTATAACCCTGTCACTGATGATTTATTTTATGCCGAGCGCGGGCAAGGCGCTTTTATGAACAATAAGCGCATTCGGGTTTCGGGGCGTGACAAGCTTGAGGACAGTGTTATTGCCTCAGGCGCACCGCATCAGGGGCGTGTGGGCAAAACAGAATTTATCAAAGAAATAGATACGCTTTTGCCAAAAATTTCTGGCCTGCGGCGCATGGGGTCGGCCTCTTTGGATTTAGCCTATGTTGCAGCAGGGCGTATGGACGGTTTTTGGGAACGCGGGCTTCAGGCATGGGATATAGCCGCTGGTGTGGTGCTTGTGCGTGAAGCGGGCGGCCATGTCTCTGATTTGGATAATCGGCAGAAGTTTCTAGAAAATGGCCACATCATCGCTGCGAATGAACCGCTGCATGGCCAGCTTCTCAAAGCGCTGGGCTAAACAATAATTTAAGTTTCTTACCTTAAGCTTTGCGCGGCTCAAGCGGCGTCACATTTGTTAGGCTCGCCTCATCATCACCAAATTGCAATTTCGCCAGTCGCTGATAAAGCCCCTCTTGTTGCAACAACTCTTCATGTGTGCCTGTCGCAACAATCTGCCCCTCATCCATGACAATAATCCGGTCGGCTTTCAAAACGGTTGCCAGCCGATGCGCGATAACAATGGTGGTGCGCCCCTGCATCAGCGTTTCAAGCGCTTTTTGCACCAGCTTCTCGCTTTCGGCATCAAGTGCTGATGTGGCCTCATCTAATAATAAAACTGGGGCATCGCGCAAAATCGCACGGGCAATCGCGATGCGTTGGCGCTGGCCACCCGATAAATTTACCCCGCGTTCGCCAATTTGCGTATCATAGCCATCTGGCAAGGCTTTAATAAAATCTGCCGCCAGTGCTGCTTCTGCCGCCATATAAACCTGATTGGCATCAGCTTCTGGTCGCCCAAAGCGAATATTTTCAAATATGCTGGTCGCAAATATAACTGTTTCCTGCGGTACAATCGCTGTATTGGTGCGCACATCTTGCGGCGCAGCTAATTTCAAATCAACATCATCAAGACAAACTGTCCCTTCTTGTGGGTCATAAAACCGCAAAAGAAGCTGAAACACCGTGCTTTTACCCGCGCCAGAAGGCCCAACCAGTGCCACAGTCTCGCCGGGTGTGACGCTCAAAGAAAAATCACGCAGTGCCTGGCTTTGGGGCCGTGATGGGTAATGAAACCCAACATGTGAGAACCGAACCGCGCCTTTTGCCGGATACGGCATATCTGCCGGATTAAGAGGCGTCTTGATGGTCGGCTCAACATCTAAAATTTCCACCAGCCGCTCTGTTGCCCCCGCCGCTTGCTGAATATCCCCCCAGACCTCTGACAACGCAGCAATCGAGGTGGCACATAAAACCGCATACATAATAAATTGACCTAATGTGCCGCCGCTCATTGTGCCGTCCAAAACATATTGCGCCCCAACCCATAAAATACCAACCACGCCAGCAAAAACCAAAATAAACGCCAGCGCCGTTAAACCAGCCCGCGCCATGATACGCGCACGCGCAGTTTGGAAAGAACTTTCTACCGCATCACCAAAGCGCCGGCGCTCCTCTGCCTCATGGGTAAAGGCTTGCACCACTTGAATTGAGGTAATGGTTTCTTGCGCCTGCGCGCTGGTGTCGGCAATGCGATCCTGACTTTTACGCGACAAGCGCCTCACCATACGACCAAACGCAATCATCGGAATAATAATCACTGGCAAAGCCAATGCCGCTAAACCACTTAAAACCTGACTGGTAACCACCAACATGGTGGCCGAGCCAACAAACATAAACGCATTGCGCAAGGCGATAGAAGCGGAAGAGCCAACCACTGTTTTGATAAGCGTGATATCTGCCGTCAAGCGCGACAGCACCTCGCCCGTGCGGACAGTCTCAAAAAATTGCGGGCTTAATTGCGTGATATGCTCATAGACTTTTTGCCGTAAGTCAGAAGTCACGCGCTCACCGAGCCATGATACAAAATAAAACCGCATCGCACTTGAAAACCCGAGCAGCACAGCCACAATCATCATCGCACCAAAATAGCGGTCAATGGCCTGCGCATCAGAGCCTGAAAAGCCAAAATCAATCATTTGGCGCAAGGCCAAAGGCAAGGCCAATGTGCTTAATGTCGCCATAATGAGCGCTAAAAGAGCATAAACCAGCTTAGTTGGATAGGCTTTCAAAAACGGCCATAAAGCGTGCAGAGGCTTAAGGTTGCGCGATTTGGCACGCCGCTTGGCTTGTTCTTCAATTTTTTCGGCTGGATGCACCATGCGCCCCTTTATTGCTCTGTCATTGATCTGTCATTGGTTTGTCATTGCTGGCTCTTTTATATCTCAAGATGCCATAAATTCACGTTTTTTTTACATTTTAGGTTAAAAAAACCGGAAATGCCGCGCAAAACAGCGCTTGCACTTTTGCCGTGCCTCAGTTATAAACCCACTCAAATTGAAATGAAAAGGATTGTTCCGATGAAAAAAGACATTCATCCTGACTATCACATGATTACAGTCGCTTTGACTGACGGCACCAGCTATCAAACCCGCTCAACATACGGGTCTGAGGGCGATACTTTGACATTGGATATTGATCCATCAACCCACCCAGCCTGGAATGCAGGCTCAAACCATATTGTGGACCGTGGCGGGCGTGTCAGCCGTTTCAATAAGAAATTTGATAGCTTCTTGGGCTAATTCACCGCCAAGACGATTTAATCAGACGAACCAAAAAGGGCTTCCGCCGCATCGCGGGAGCCTTTTTTTTGTGTCATGCTGGTCTCAATCCGCGCAATTTCTGTTTCTAATAGAGATTTACGGACCGCCAGCTCATCAAGGCTGAGCATGTCCAAACTTTCTGTAATCACCTGCGCGAGGGCAGAGCCTTGCAGGGCTTTTATCTCATCTTCCATGGGTCTCTCCATCATTTGCCCTTATTTTGCCAACTCATCGGGCGCAAGTAAACCACCATAAAGACCCCTTGCTTGCCTTTTTACTAGGCAAGCCCGTAATTTTGCGCTAAATAAGACCCATTCCATCAAAACGCTTTTTATATTGCAGATGGTCGAGCCTGAAACAGGGCTTGGACATAAGGAGAAATTATGACTTATCCACTCATGCCTAAAGCAACTGCTGTTTGGCTGATAGACAACACAGCCTTGACCTTTGACCAAATCGCCGATTTTTGCGGCCTTCACGCGCTTGAAGTGAAAGGCATTGCCGATGGTGATGTCGCGCATGGCATTAAAGGGCTAGACCCTATCAATAGCGGCCAGCTGACCCGTGATGAGATTGAACGCTGCCAAAATGACCCAACAGCCCAACTCACTTTGCATGAAAGCAAGCGTAACGTGCCAGAGCCGAAAAAACAAAAAGGCGCACGCTATATGCCGCTGTCCAAACGCCAGGAACGCCCAAATGCGATTTACTGGCTGGTGCGCAATCACCCTGAATTAAACGATGCGCAAATCGGGCGATTGATTGGTACAACTAAGCCAACCATTCAAAGCATTCGTGAGCGTACGCACTGGAATCTCAGCAATTTGAAGCCTGTTGACCCAGTCACTTTGGGTTTGTGCAAACAAATCGAACTCGACCATGAAGTGTCGCGGGCGGCAAAACGTGTTGAGCGGGCGGCCAAAAAACAGGCCAAATTAGATGGTGGCGCGTCATTATTGCCAACTGAAGAGTCTGTGCAAACACCAAGCGCTTCCATTGAGCCGCAAGCACCTGTTGAGCCAGAAATCAATGATATGGCGACATCAGAAGCAGATACAAAAACGCCGGATATTGACAGCGTTTTCAGTAAATTTAACGACTAAAATATCAAGTCGCATAAAATGTAGCAGCTTGGGTGAGTTAACCTCGCCTAAGCTGTAGCATTTCTTCTTTCAATTTAAGTTTTCTTTTTTTCAAATCATGCAGCACATCCTCATCTGGGTGAGGTCGTTTTGCTTCTTTTTCGATTTTCATTTCAAGTTCTAAATGCTGTCTCTCAAGACTTTCTTGCCGAGCTTTGTTCATAAGCACGCTCCTTTCCTTCTATCAGCATGACAAAAAACCAGAATTTTGTCGAATCATGTCTATATTTTCCTCAAATTCATGTAAAATAGCCTTGAAATAGCGCATATTTTGCGGTTAATTCCCCTTTTGGTTTGGAGATAAAAGCTATGAGCAACCATCCAAAACCCTTGATTGGTGTGATTATGGGCAGTCAGAGTGACTGGCCCACCATGAAACATGCCACTGAAATTCTTGACGCGCTTGGGATTGCTTTTGAACAAAAAATTGTTTCAGCCCATCGCACCCCAAAGCGACTTTATGAATATGCGCAGTCCGCCCATGAACGCGGCCTGCAAACGATAATTGCAGGCGCTGGCGGCGCCGCGCATTTGCCCGGCATGGTCGCCGCAATGACGCATTTACCAGTGTTTGGTGTGCCAATTCAAAGCAAAGCACTGAGCGGGCAAGACTCGCTTTTATCCATTGTGCAAATGCCTGCAGGTGTGCCAGTTGGCACATTGGCAATTGGGCAAGCTGGCGCTACCAATGCCGGCCTGCTTGCCGCCGCCGTGATTGCCCTGCAAGACGCAGCAGTGGCTGAAAAACTCATTGCCTGGCGTCAGGCCAGAACAGATGCGGTAGCTGAGACCCCAAGTGACGATTAAGCCGTTAAACAAAGGAAGCGTGATTGGTATTTTGGGCGCAGGGCAGCTTGGGCGCATGTTGGCGCAAGCGGCTTCAGATTATGGCTATCAGACACATATTTATGCCCCTGATAACCAACTAGACCAAACACCAGCAGGTCAGGTCGCGGCGCAGGTGACACAAGCCGCCTATGATGATGAAACCGCTTTGGCTGAATTTGCCCAAAGCGTTGATGTGATTAGCTATGAATTTGAAAATGTCCCGCGTGATACGGCGGCGTTTTTATCGCGGCTCAAACCCGTGCGGCCCGGTGAAAAAGCCTTAGAAGTCGCACAAGATAGGCTGGTTGAAAAAACCTTTATTCGCCAGCAAGGCCTTGGTGTTGCAGATTTTGCCGATATTAAAACCCGAGATGATTTGACTGAAGCTTGGCAGGCTTTTGACCAAGACGCGATTTTAAAAACCCGCCGCTTTGGCTATGACGGCAAAGGGCAATGGCGTGTGCGCTCAATCGCAGACTGCGAAGCCGCTTTTAATGCTCTTAATGGTCAGGCCGCGATTTTAGAAAAATGTATTCCCTTTGATTGCGAGGTTTCCATCATCGCGGCACGGAATTTATCGGGCGAAATAGCGGTTTTTGACTGTGTTGAAAATGTGCATGAAAATCATATTTTGAAATATAGCTATGCACCGGCGCAAATTGATGACCAGCTTCATCAACAATCCCTCGCGCTGGCTGAAACCATGCTCACCGCTTTGGATTATATTGGCGTCTTAGCCATTGAGTTATTTGTGTGCGGACAGGATTTACTGGTCAATGAGATTGCACCGCGTGTGCATAATTCTGGCCATTGGACCATGAATGCCTGCGCGGCAAGCCAATTTCACCAGCATATATTGGCCATTACGGGTCATCAGCTGGCAGACCCGAAGCGCAACTATGATGCGATTATGACAAACTTGTTGGGTGATGAGCTGGCTGAAGCGAAAAATGCGCCCGCGCAACCCTCAAGCTATTTGCATGATTATGGCAAACAAACCGCACGCACAGGCCGTAAAATGGGGCATTTGAACACGCTTTATCCGCTTGGCGCTTTACCGCGCAAAGCTTAGCCGCCAAATCTTAAATTCGATAAGAGTGCCAATGGGTCCGGTAATTTTTCTTTTAAGTCGCGCCATTGCGCCTTGCCCTTTTCAATTTTCATGACATCTTCAATGCGCCGGGCTAAAAAAGCGCGTGTCTCAGCCGCATCGTCACTTTCATCTTGAAACCAAACCATGCGCGTGGAGGTGTAGACCCCACTTAAAATCAACCGCTTTGAATAATAATTTCCATCAGTGCTGGTATCGCCAGCCGCCCGCCACATCTCATCAACAGTTTTGCCAAGCAGGGTAAGTGCATCTTGGGCATAAGCAGGCAGTGCTAAAACCGCAAAAGCGCGCTGCGCCACTTCCTTTTGTGGCGTATCAACTTCCAAACGCGTCATGACGGCAGTTTGTATCCGGTCCCGAATTTTCATTTCCAATAGGTTTTTTTGCGCCAACTCATGCGCCATTTGTTCTGTGCCTTGCTGGATAAAATAAACCGCCAAATCCACCCCGCCCCGTGGCAGGGCCAAGAGAGCCTTGTCCTTACGCACTCCGGCTTGCGCTGCTGCTTTTGCAACCAGCTCATCGCTAAATCCATCAAAAGCCAAATCTGGCAGAGCCGCTTTGAGAATCTGGGCTTTTTCTTTGCTATAAAGTGTTTTGGCCATATCCATTTTCCTTTGCCCGACTATGGCATTTTCATATCACAATCTAAAGGGAAAAGCTGTTAAAAACCAGACAAGGCTGGACATTGGCGTCAATTCTTGATACATCAAACACTCTTGGCGCGAAAGCGGCAAAATCTACAAGGAATTGAGGTGATATAAAGTGCAAGTTACAGTTCGTGACAATAATGTTGACCAGGCCTATAAGGTCTTGAAAAAGAAACTGCAACGTGAGGGCGTGTTTCGTGAAATGAAACTTCGGGATCATTACGAAAAGCCTTCGGAAAAGCGCGCTCGTGAAAAAACGGAATCTATCCGTCGGGTTCGCAAGTTAGCACGCAAAGCTGCCCAGCGTGAAAACGGCTTCTCAGGACGCCGTCGCTAGGCACTCGCCAAACCAAACAAAAACGCCGCCTCTATCACTACAAGCGGCGTTTTTTTTATGTCAAATCCTTAAAGTGACTTCACGATATTCTCGACCATTTTCTTAGCGTCAGAGAATAACATCATTGTATTGTCATTGAAGAAAAGCTCATTTTCAACGCCGGCATAACCACTGCCCATGCCGCGTTTCACAAATAAAACAGTCTGGGCTCTATCGACTTCCAAAATCGGCATGCCAAAAATCGGACTTTGCGGGTCGGTGCGCGCAGCTGGGTTGGTCACATCATTAGCGCCAATCACAAATACAACATCTGTCTGCGCAAAATCATTATTGATGTCATCTAACTCAAACACTTCATCATATGGCACATTGGCCTCCGCCAGCAGCACATTCATGTGACCGGGCATACGCCCAGCTACGGGGTGAATCGCATAAGAGATTTTTACGCCTTCGGCTTTAAGCGTGTCAGACATTTCGCGCAAAGCATGCTGGGCTTGCGCCACGGCCATGCCATAGCCCGGCACAATAATAACCGAAGAGGCATTTTTCATAATAAAGGCCGCGTCTTCTGCGCTGCCTTGCTTGACAGGGCGTTGCTCTTTCGCGCCCGCCTCTACCACTGCGCCGTCTTCACTCCCAAAGCCGCCCAATATGACCGAAATAAAGCTGCGATTCATGCCACGACACATAATATAAGACAAAATCGCGCCTGATGAACCGACCAGCGAGCCTGTGATAATCAGCCCCATATTGCCCAATGTAAAGCCAATCCCAGCTGCCGCCCAACCTGAATAAGAATTCAGCATTGAGACCACAACCGGCATATCCGCGCCCCCAATGGGGATAATGATTAAGAAACCAAGCACAAAGGCCAGCGCGGTAATTATAGCAAAAACCTGTGGCGTTTGATGCGCAGGGTCAAGGCAAAGATAAACGGTGCCTGCAATAATCGCGATAAACAAACCAAGATTGATCAAGTGCCGCAACGGCAAAATAATCGGCGCGCCGGACATATTGCCATTAAGTTTTGCAAAGGCAATAATCGAGCCAGAGAAAGTCACAATCCCGATAATGAGGCCTAATGACATTTCGACAAGGCTGAGCGCGCTTAATGACCCTAAAGCGGGCAAGTTAAACGCTGTTGGGCTTAAAAAGGCTGCCCAAGCGACCAAAACAGAGGCCAATCCGCCAAGCGCGTTCAATGCAGCCACAAATTGCGGCATTGAGGTCATGGCAATGCGTATCGCAATCACGCCGCCAATTGTGCCACCAATCAAAACCGCGATAATCGCCATAATAAGCGTATTATCGAGACTGATATTAGTGACATCTGTAAAATAACGGCTATCAGGCAAAGCAAGGGTTGTGGCAACAGCAATCACCATGCCCAGCATGCCCAGCATATTGCCTTGCCGCGCCGTTTCGGGCGAGCTTAGGCCGCGCAGCGCGATGATAAACATAACGCCTGACAATAAATATAAGAGTGCAGATATATTCGCGTCCATGACAGCCCCGCTTATTTCTTTTTACGATACATTGCCAGCATGCGCTGGGTGACGAGGAAACCGCCAAAAATATTTACGGAAGCAAATACCAGCCCCGCAAAGCCAAGCCAGCGCGCCGCTGTAGAGGCGCCATCAATGGCCTGCACATTAACCGCAATCAAAGCGCCAACCACAATCACCGCAGAAATCGCATTGGTAACAGACATAAGCGGCGTATGAAGAGCTGGCGTCACAGACCACACAACGTAATAACCAACAAATACTGCCAGAACAAATATGCTGATTAGGAATGTAAAATTACTTATTTCCATATCTCTATCCTATTTCGGTTTTACGCGAGAGCCGGATGCACAATGGCACCGTCACGTGTGAGTGTAATACCTGCAATAATCTCATCTTCAGCGTCAAGATTAAGGCTTTGGCTCTCTTGATCATAAAAAGTATCGATGAAATTATACAAATTACGGGCATAAAGCTCAGAGGCATTGCCCGCCAAACGGCCCGGCACATTCGTATGACCCACAATTTTAACGCCTTGATGGTTCACAACTTCGCCCGGCTTAGACAGCACACAATTACCGCCTTGCTCAACAGCCAAATCAATAATCACAGAACCAGGACGCATTGATTCGGCCTGCTCTTTGGAAACCAAAACAGGTGCCTGACGACCCGGTATCAGCGCCGTGCAAATAACTATGTCCTGCTTGGCAATATGTTCGCTCACCAAAGCGGCTTGGCGTTTTTGATAATCTTCGCTCATTTCTTTTGCATAGCCGCCTGCTGTTTCGCCGCTATCCGTCTCGTCTTGGTCAACCATCACAAAAGACGCGCCCAGACTTTCCACTTGCTCTGCCGCCGCTGCACGCACATCGGTTGCACTGACAACCGCGCCCAGCCGTTTCGCCGTCGCAATCGCTTGCAACCCAGCAACGCCCGCGCCCATCACAAAAACCTTAGCCGGTGCAATCGTGCCAGCCGCCGTCATCATCATCGGCAAAGCGCGGCCATATTCATTCGTGGCGTCTAAAACAGCTTTATAGCCCGCCAAATTGGATTGAGAAGATAAAACATCCATTGACTGCGCCCGCGTGATGCGCGGCATGAGTTCCATGGCCATTGCCTGAATACCAGCCTTTGCATAGCTCGCAACCGCGTCTTGACGATTATGCGGGTCAAGCACGGCAAGCAAAACAGCATTTTTTTTGAAATTTGCAAGGGTTTTATCGGTTGGCGCGTTGACGCTGAGGATTAAATCAGCGTCTTTGCCTATGGCTTTTGCCTCAACCAGTGTCGCGCCATTTTCTGCATAGTCTTGGTCTGGGAAACCCGCCTGTTCACCAAGCCCTTTTTCCACCTCAACCTGCAGACCAAGACCAACATATTTTTTGATGGTTTCAGGTGTTGCCGCGCAACGCGTTTCGGACGGCTTGCCGTCCTTCAAAACAGCTAATTTCAACGCCATTTTAAATCCCCTAATGCTGGATTAACTTTTAGTTTAAGTAAGCTGTTTTTAACTAAAAACAAATAGAATCAGCCACAAAACAATGGCTGAACAAATAATGGTACCCCATTTACTAAACTGGATAAATTTGTCATAGGTCTGGATATGCTCATCGGCATCCATTTCCTTACCCCAATCCGTGCTTGTGTTATCTTCAACCATAGCCATCTCCTAAAATAATGCTCTTTTTTAATATAAAACAACTAGAACGCAAACTGCTATTTTGACTGATTTTATATTTTTCCCATGTTTTTATAGAGCTTTAGGGCTGTTCATTTGGCGCATCGCATACAGAGCCATAATAATGGCGCGACTGGCAGGCGCTATCCGCCGCCGCCGCTTGCAACGCCGCGACCATAATTTGCGCCCATTGCTGGCAATCCTGCGCCTGCGTCGCCAAATCTTGCCGCAACTCAATCAGCGCATGCGGTAAGCCATTTGCCGTACCATGCCGATAAAGCGTGTCATATTTCAATTGTCCAGAATATGGGTCATTATGCGCCACTGGCCCCTGAAACCGTGCATCGGCTTGCGCCTGAAACGCCTGAATTTTTTGCTCGATATGGCGTGGCAAGCGGTCATCTTTGTCCCATAAAATCGCAGCAGGCATGGGTCGTTTCTGCTCTTTCCAAAAGGGTGTAAAACTATGCACAGATAAAATAATTGGCACTTTACCCGCCGCTTCTGCTTGCTGGAGATAATGCTCAATTTGGGCGTGATAAGGCTCATAAAAACCGCTGATACGGTTCTTTTTTTCAGCACATTGACGCGCTGGGTGAATGTCTAAATTACCTTCTACCACCTCGCCATCGGATAATTGCATGACCAATGTCGGGTCATCAATCCCGCGATTGGCATCAATCAACAAACGCGAAAAACCAGCCAAAATCACAGGGCAATCCAGCCTATCGCCTATCATCTCTGCGGTTTTTGCTGCACCAATATCCCAAGCAATATGTTGGGCAAGCTGGTCATCAGACAATCCAAGATTATTATATTCAGGCGGGATTGCGTTGGTCGCATGGTCGCACAAAATAATAAACTGCAAATCGCCATCGGGATTGCAGATACGATAAGGGTGTTTATAGACTTCAGCTGCGGTCATAATCTATTGATTAATGTGTCCCGATTCGTGCGCTTCTGCTTGAAATATATATTCTCCCGCCGGCAGAGCTATACCATAAGCGAGGTCGTTAATCGCTGTCACAATGGGCTGGTTTCGGGTGTGGTGCAACATATGCCCCGCCCCTTGAAAATGCATAAAATGTGCATTTTCAACCGTTTTGAGCAGGCGTTGTGATTGATTGGGTGTATAGACTGTTTGGTCCTCATCACCTGCTGCCAGCACCAGCGGCACATTGATTTGCTCATATCGCCCCATCATCTCTTGCAAATGGCCCCGCAAGCGCATGCCATAAATCGAATTATAAATAAATGGGCTTGGGCGCAAAATGAGGTCAATCGCGGCTTGCTTTTGATAGTCTGGGAAAGGGGCTTCGGGAACAAAAGTCGCATCTATCGAAGCGGGTATCATATCCTGACCAATTTTCACCAAAGCCAGCCGCATAAAGAGCTGGTTGACGATAGGTATTTCCGCGAGTTTTTGATACCAGACATCTGTGCCCTGCCAGGGATAAAAAACACCTGCCAACGCCACCACACCGCTCACCTTATCGCCATATTCGCTGGCAAACGCCGCGGCCACCGCCCCGCCCCAGCTAAAACCAACAATCACAGGTTTTTCGAGACCTAATTTATCAATCGCCTGCGCAATCGCCTCAGCTTGGGCTTTGGGACTGGACATAAGTTCAGCAGAAATTTTGCTATCGCTCCAACCAAGGCCCGGGCGGTCAAACGCATACACATCAATTTCAGGCGCTAAAGCATCAAAAAAAGCCAGTTCCATATCCTGCGCATTACCACTTGCGCCATGTATCAGCACAACCGGATGCGGGTCTTGCACAATATTTTCGTTAAATTGGGCCGGGCGATGAATATAATGAAGCCGCGCGGTAGAAACATCAACAAATGCGCCTTTAGGTGGATACGCCGCTTCAATGGCACGGCGCAACATGGTCTCGTGCAACGCTAACCCGAGCAAAATGACAAAAAAGAATAAACCAGTTATTTTCATGAATTTCATCATACGCATAAATTAGGGTGCTGCGCCCGAAAAAAAAGGGGAACACCCGTAAAGATAATGCGTAAAATTCAGTGGAAAATCGGGAATTAACCCTGACGCGCTTTGAAGCGCTTATTCACTTTATTAATTACATATAAACGCCCACGACGACGCACAACCTGATTTTTCTGGTGTCGGTCACGCAGGGATTTCAAAGAATTTCTAACTTTCATCGTTCCAGCCTCCGAGGCGGCAAATGTCTGTGGTCAATTAATTGTGCGGAAACTAGCCGAGCCAAAGCCATATGTCAATAACCCTTATCACCGCTCTGCACCCTTAATGCCCCCATTAAGAAGTGATAATCAAAGGTCAAAGTTTATTCGACAGCAGTCTTGCGGTCTTTTTCTAATTGAGCTGAAACGATTTTGGCCCGCTTATTGGAAAAAAGCAGCATAACCAACAATAAAATGCACAAAACATAAGGCCCGCGATCATAAAACCGATAAAGTGGGACAATAATTATTGGGGTGAAAATAATCCCAATGGTCGCGGTTGAACTTAACAAACCAGCAATAGCGCCTTGCTCAAAGGGCGTCACATTAAGCGAGGCACCAGACGCGGAGCCAGTTCGCGTCAGCCCCAATCCATAACCAATAAACATCATGGCAAGCGTCAAAATGATGAGATTAATCTCAAACAAAAATAAAAAGAAACCAACCATCATCGAAACCGCGCCAATTTGAATTTGCCTATCTGTGGACATAGGATAACGCGGCACAACATAAGATTGCGCAAAAATATTAGCCGCCGCCATGCTCATCATGCCAACACTCAAAAATTTCGTTGTTTGCATCGTGTCCAAATGCATCACATCTAGCAAATAGAAACCCGTTAACTGCAACACCACCGCCTGCAACAAACCACCCAGCGAACTGATAAAAAGAAAATCGCGTATGCGCCAATCTTTTATTTTTAATCGGGCGCGCTTTTCAGTTTGCTCAAAAATATCAGGCGACCTGTTTTCAGGCAGATAAATATAAATCGCGATTAAAATGAAAATGGATAAAATAAAGCACAGCACAAACGGCAAATATAAATCGACCAGCAGCATAACAGATGCAAAACCAGGCCCTATCACAGTGCCGAGCATGAAAGCGGCCATAACTTGTGCCAGCCCTGCTGAGCGGGAGTCTCGGCCTGTACGGTCAGCAATATAACCAATTGCAGATGTAAATGTGCCAGGACACAGCAATCCAAAAAAGCCGCGTGTGAGCAATAAAAGTGGGTACATGAGAAAAGCGGGCAGCAAACTCATCTCGTCAAGATAAAGCACCAAACCAACACCGCCGGTTGAAATCGCAAAGCCCATAACACCTAAAAGCATGACGGGTTTACGCCCCAGACTGTCGCTTAAACGCCCCCAAAATGGGCTTGAGATGGTCCAGAAAAACGCAGTGGCCGAAAAAATCATGGTGACATGATATTCGGTTAATTCAAAATCACGCGCAATGGGTGGCAAAATCGTAAAAAGCAGAGACTGCCCGACCCCAACCAAAACCATAGCCGACATTAAAAGCCGCATGCCTAATCGGCGTTCTTTGTCATCAAAAATCGTTTCGCTGGAGATGGGTTGGTGTTCACTCATAATGTTTTTTAGCACATTCCGGCCCAAAAATCAGAACAAAGATTTGAGCCGCTGGTTTAGAACCACCTCGCACCTTCCCGAGCGCGTTTCAAATCGGCCTCCGCCATGCAGGTGACAAGCGCATCAAAGCTCATTTCTGGTTGCCAGCCAAGTTTTTTTGTCGCTTTTGACGCATCACCAATCAATATATCAACCTCTGCAGGGCGGAAAAAATCAGGGTTTATTTTCACCAATAAGCGACCAGATTGACGGTCCAAACCACGCTCTTTAAGCCCCTCACCTTCCCAAACCAACTCAAAGCCCATCACTTTTGCCGCTTGCTCCAAAAAAGCCCGCACAGAATGCGTTTGGCCAGTGGCAATCACATAATCATCAGGCTGGTCTTGCTGCATCATCAACCACATGGCTTTGACATAATCCGGCGCATAGCCCCAATCGCGTTGGGCATCTAAATTGCCAAGCTCCAAAACCCCTTCATCGCCACAGGCCAGCTTGGCTAACTGGCTGGTGATTTTGCGGGTCACAAATTCCATGCCCCGCAATGGGCTTTCATGATTAAACAAAATACCGGAGGAGGCATGCATATTGAATGCTTCGCGATAATTGACAACCGACCAATGCGCAAAAAGTTTCGCGACCCCATAAGGGCTACGCGGATAAAAAGGCGTCATTTCAGTTTGCGGCGTTTCACGGACATGGCCAAACATTTCCGATGTCGAGGCCTGATAAAACCGTGCTTGCATTTTCAAGGTGCGCATTGCTTCAAGCAAGCGCATGGTACCGACACCTGAAATCTGCGCGGTATAAAGCGGTTGTTCAAAACTTGCCTGCACAAAACTCTGGGCTGCCAGATTATATATTTCATCTGGCTGGGTCTGCTCTAACACCCTCATAATATTGGATAATTCATTGGCATCATAATTGATAAAAGTCACATGTTCAGCCACATCAAGCGCCGCCAGACGCGCCAGATTGAGCGAGGCGCTGCGGCGCACCGCGCCATAAACCTGATAGTCTTTTTCTACTAAAAATTTTGCGAGATAGGCACCGTCTTGACCAGTAATGCCTGTAATGAGCGCTTTTTTGGACATAGTTTACTTTCGCTAAAAAGCTGTTTACCTTGAATTGTTTAATCTATAAATATCAGTATCGATGATTAGCACACTTATAGAAAATATCCCATATGGAGTTTTGGCGGGGACCGTCACCTTGCTGCTGGCACTGTCGCTTTCACCCATCGCCAGAGCAATCGGTTTATTGGACCAGCCCGGCGGGCGCAAACAACATAAAGGCAATATCCCGCTTATTGGTGGCATTTGCATTTTCATCACCTTTGCCGCGACATTTTTTTTGGCCTCTGAAACCATACCTGAAATCAGATGGTTGGTGATTTCAACCAGCCTCTTGCTTGGGATTGGCATTATTGACGATTTTTTCGATATGCGCGCTTTGTATAAACTGGTGGCTCAGGCCGTCGCGGTGGGGCTGATGATGTGGCAAACCGGGCTATATGTGAATCATATTGCTTATTGGCCCGATGGCACCTCTCTTCAGCTTGGCGCCTTTGGCTATGCCGTCACCTTGCTCGCCGTTGTCGGCATGATTAACGCCTTTAATATGAGTGACGGGATTGATGGCCTGACAGGCGTGCATGCGCTGATTTGTATTTTTGCGTTAACTTTAATTATCAATTTTTTAGACCGGCAACTCATCCACCAACCCTATCTTGATATTTTTCGTGGCGCGATTGGGGGTTATTTGCTGGTCAACCTCGCCATGTCGTCAAAGCGCAAAGTGTTTTTAGGCGATGCTGGCAGCATGATGATTGGGTTCATTTGCGCCTGGATTGTCATTTATTATACCCAGTTACCACCGCAAAAAGCGCTGCCCCCCTCAATGGCACTATGGCTGTTCGCCATTCCCATATTCGATACACTGACGGTGAGTTTGCGCAGAAGCCTTCAGGGGCGTTCACCCATGTCGGCTGACCGCACACATTTACATCATTTATTAACAGACACAGGCTTAAACGCCCGCCGAGCGCTAGGTATTATTAGCATTTTGGCCATCTTGCTTATTTTATTAGGCTATGTTTGTTATTTGTTTTGGGGAGATATAGCGACTATCGCGCTGTTTTTTATTGCCAGCATTGTTTATTTTTTCTTCATTAAACAGATTGTTTCTGTTGTTCGTTTCATGAAAAATAATGATTGATGCGCGCAACCCAAAAGCCTTGTCGGTTAATACAAGACTATTCCGTATAGAAAATCTGGCGCTCTGGGTCTGGATTTATAAATTCCGCTTCTAACGTTCGCTCGAGGCCCTCTTGCAAAGTAAACGGCGCTACAAACCCCTCTAGCTCCGACTTTGCAGAAGTGAATTCACTTGAAGCGCAGAATTTCTTAACTCGGATTGAACTAATAGGCAATTTGACACCAAACCTAGCCAACCCGTCGGCAACATAACCCGCCATCAGACCCACAATTTTTGGCACTCTTATTCCAACAGATGATTTACCGCGTAGCTTGCCGCGAACAAGACTAACGAGTTCATTCATGGTAAAATCTGGCGTGTCAACATAATTATAGACGGCGTATTTTTTATCCGACTGGATACACTTCACCAAAAACGCAGATAGGTTTTCAACATAGGCCATTGATTTTTTATTCCGGCCATTGCCAATCATGGCAAAAGCACCTGAATTGATTTGGTTGAGTAAATTATAAACATTGCCGCGATTGCCTTCGCCAAAAACAACTGTCGGGCGAACGATTATAAGACTGCGATTTTCTGGGTCTTTTTCGCGCCATTCGCGATAGACATCTTCAGCCAGCGCCTTTGTACGCCCATATTCATTAAACGGATTTATATCGCCCTCTTCCCCAGTGCCCGGCGGGGCAAAACCATAAACAGCGACAGAGCTGGTAAAGACAATTTTATTAATGCCTTTTTCTTCACACACTTCGCAAAGCACCCGCGCCCCTTCAACATTGGTCGAATAATATTCATTGAGGTCAGTAACATCATCGCGATGAACAGCCGCGAGATTAACGACAATGTCGCCTTTAAGTTTGGTACGCAGATCCTCTTTAATTCGGATATCCAGAGCCTCAGTACGCTCTGGAAAGGCCTGCGAAGTTTGTAAATCCCCGATAGAGAAAGCGCCTTGCTGCTCAAACAATCTGCGGGAAAGATTAGTACCAACAAAACCCGCACCGCCAAGAATTGAAATTTTCATAACGCACACCTTGAATAATATATTTGATGGTCAGAAATCCAGCTTAATGCTTTATCAACCGTCGGAAACCAAAATAGATAAATTTAAAAGCCTTTTGAGGCATAACACGCGTTAACATACGCGCCAACATAACAATAACTAAACGCACAGAGCCAACTAGTTTTAAACGGGATAGTTTTTTAAAAAAATTGAATTCATGACGAAGATAAGCAAACCCACGTCTGCGCCCCAACATTTCAGCACTAAAACGAAACTTCACAAGTGACTGGTCAATGTTACCAACCTTAGCATTGCTTGCAATCATTTTTGCCCATAAATACCAATCCTCGAAGTAACGTACATCTTCATAGCTTCCAACATTATTGATAGCTTCAATTCGGAAAGCAACCGATGGATGGTTGAAAGGATTACGATAGCCAATCGTCGACAAAATAGCTTCGAAACCTAATGGAACTCGTCTGGTGTTTATGGTCACATTTAAATCGCGCCCCTCGCATTCGTCAATATGGGAACCTACCAAGTCATAACCTTCTGTTTCAATTGCCTCAATTAAGGTCTCAAACCTATGTGGTAGATTTATGTCATCACTGTCAAACCGAATAGCAAAGTCATAAATGGGCGCCATTTCTTCTATGGCATGTTTCAAAGCAGCACCGAGACCTATATTTTCAGGTAACCTTATAATATGCTGAATTGAATGTTCATATTTTGCTAAAATTTGCTCATGAGGCTCTAAAACTGGCCCATCAATAACTAAACAAATTGGAACAGATATCGTTTGATTTAAGACCGAGAGCAAAGCTAATTCAAAAGAAGTCGCATCATCACCGCCATATAAAGCACCCAGCGCGCAATAAGTCTTTTCCATAAAACTCAATCTCTTTCTACTTTGAGTGTTTCTTCTATCAAGGACCAAGTATGGTGGAAAGCATTTGGCTGAGACGCGTTTGGAACCCCCAAAACTTCTATTCCGTATTTTCTTTTCATGTCTTTAGCAGAAACTTTCTCTAAAATATTTCTACCACCCATAATATGTTGCGCATCAAAAAGAGAAACCTCAGCCCTTAAATCGATGCTTGGAAAAGCAGCAATGATTTCCTTTTGTGCGGCATGGATTTTTGAAAGGTCAACTTTTTTCTGCACATCATCACCAGAAACAGTAATGCATTCATTCATCAAAATTTGTATCCAAGCATCTATTCTTGATTGCCAGAAACATATACCGAATTTATTGAAAAAAGCCTGATTGAGCCGTTGAAAAGAAAAACGCTTGATTATCTTATATATAATCCCGCGCGATTGCTCATTATAGAAATTTTCATTAAGACCTTGGTCACCCGCAATAAAGGGACGAAAGTCCAAAATAAAATCATTTGCCTCCCCCCGATAAACCCGACGCCCAATTAAAAAACACCCCAGCCGTTTCAAATAACCCGCTTTTATCAAATCTGCCGCCTTGATAGTACCGACAGAACCAATAGAATGGTCGGAAAGATATATTGTCTCATTAAAATTTTTAGATAGTTCACTAGAATTTCTAATTGGCCCCATAGCCAAATATAAAAGGCAATAGGGTATTTCTGGTTTGACTAGGACATCTGTATCAAACGTGACAGTCTGGTTAACAAAATCGACTGAAGCAATGGGGGTTTGAATAGCATCAAAGGGAGGCATTTTGCGACGGATAAAGAATGGCACTTTTTTATAATGATAACTTCCTTTTCCAACGATTTGAACACCATGCCATGTTTTGGACAAACCAATAATATTCCGTCCAATCCATGTATCCCTAAAACCATTTTGCTCAAGCAAAATATTAGGCCGTGGGTCAACAATAATTTGCCGTGAAGATGAGTCTCGGCTGCGTGAACCTACCGCCCCGTATCCCGCTTGCATGGGGCGCACCAACATATTCACACAATCCGCTGTATAGCCATATAATGGCGTATATTTCCGAACTAAAATTTTAACCGCCACCTCACACAACATACGCCATATGCGTGCGCGAAATAGATAAGACAGGCGATGAAAAACCGCTTCTAAACTGCTTATTTTTTTTCTTAACTTAATTTCAACAGGCGTCACAACACGCTGATTAGGATCATTGACGCAAGAAATAATAGCTTTCAATATTGCTTCTGGTGAGGAAAAAGGAATATGTGTTTGATAACTATCAAAACAGACACCCAATCGAACGATACTTGCCCCGTCTGACCAATATAATTTTTCAAAATGATTTTTCTCATTTGGATAGGCATTCCATTGAGGTCGCGCAATAAGCGAAAGAACAGAAATTGTTGAAATAAATATGACTCTTTTACCGCGCAATTTTTGAAAAATTTTCTGGTTGTCTTCAGGACAAGAATGCGACCAAGAAAACACAACAAAAATTGAGAATTGGTCAAGGTCATGCTGCGAAAGATCCCGATGCGAAATAAGGCAATATTGATCCGGCCAAGAAATAGACCGCACTATTCTTGAATTAGCGCCAATAATGCAAACTTTATTTGTTTTCGTTTCGGTAATTTGATTTCTCACAAAATATTTCAGGTATCATCATTTAAATTATCGATAATGATTTTAAGAGATATGCAATTAACATACATAAAAAAATAATTTTTATATTATATCCAAAGAAACGGGGTCTTACCCTTTCCACAATATTAGGAATACCCACAAGAATAAAAGGGAATACACTTTGTGCCACACGCAACCAAAAATTCGAAAGGCTAGAAAAAGCATACAATGTCATAAATAAAAAAATAAAGACATTAGCAGCAACGACAACATTAGTATTGGATAGGCGAAAATTAGCATATATGAAAGCTACAACCAGAGAAACAAAACCAAACCCAATAATAAAATATAAATTATTATTTGATGAATGATTAGCAAAATACTCATAACCTAATATCCTAACAGCATCATCTTCAAACCAATAAAAGAATGAGAAAACCCCAATAACAAATACTGGCAACATCGACATAACAAAGCGTCGATTAAATATGGAGGCTTGATTCACTAATACTGTTAAAATGCTTATCTTATGAATGAAAAAAGTAATCGTAGCACCAATTATGATGGGAAATGTTTTGAATCCTCTTATAGATATAAGAAAAAGTATAATCGCAATAACAAAATGAGCCCGCATAAGATTCATAGAGTTTAAATAAAACAATGGGATTAAGAAAAATAGAGCCAATCCAAAAAGACGCTCCTTTGGAACCCAAACATAAATAAAGCGCCCATAACCAATGACTGTGACAAGAGAAAAAAGCCAAAAACCAGCTATTCCTGAGCTATCTATTTTGGAAAGCAAATGCGACAAATAAAGAAATAAATAATCATTATTCGTAACAGGTATTTTCCCCTGAAAAAATGCTTGATAAACCAGATAATCTTCACCAAAGGAAGATCTTGTCGCAGAAATTATCGCGCCCATAACAAGCGCAGCAAGGAAATGGAATCTGACCCATTTCAGGCTTTGTACATTAAGCGCCACCATGAGAGTAAGATATAAACCTGGCAGAAGCAGATTCATCAAACAATTTCCTTTCGTGGAATTTTTTCAAGATTACCCCCAACTGTTGCATTGAAAAGTTTTATTTCTTTATCTTGCAACGCTTCATATGCTGTATCAAAGGCCTTCTGCATACGTTCAGTTTCAGGGAGATGCCATCTTTTTCCTGGCCCAAAATATCTTGGGTCAAAATGGTTTTCATCATCCTCTGAAGATGTCAAGACTGCCCCTTTTTGTTTAACAGTATCAGGAACTTTATAGGAAAGATCCACGCCGATGAGATAGATTGGGTCACAGCCTAAATATTCAGCAAGTTGAATATTAAAATACATAACAGTCCCGCCCCAATAACTTTCTTCAAGGAAATCATGCGAGTAATAAGGAAACCGCTTACTTCCGTGATAAACATGACTGCGACGAAAATTAACATATATGGTGTTAATCTTACTGCTTATTGTGTTTTTTAAATCCCAAGGAATAATTCTTACTGTCCCCTCAATCTCTTCGATTTCTTTTTTATTATCTTCTGCGGGAAGCGGATCCTCTACCGTGTAATAGGTAGGCACATAACCAATTTCATCATGTTTCAAATAAAATCCATTACACCCAATTGTGACAAATGATTTAAAAGCCGTTAGGTCCATTTTATTAATGCTCGGCCCGCCGCCAATAATAACGCAAGCTTGTCCTTTATGTTTATCCTTTAGGGCTTGTAGTTTCTTCCTATTCTCTCGCATTTCATGAGTGAGTCCATGTCGCCACATAAAGCTGCGCAATTGCTCCGTTATTTTACGAATAATAAAGCGTGGAATACGATATATATATGAACCAATCATTAATTATACACTTTCAAAGCAGTAAACTTATCCTTCAAGCACCGAGCATTCTTAAAAGCTATCAGTCTAGATAAGATGTGGGTATCCCTTCAATTTACGAAATTGTTGGAACACAGTGGTCCCCATGACAAGACCAACACAAAACGAACCAATAAAATAAGCAATGACCGCCCCGTTAAGCCCAATATTTGGAATTAAAAGAATAGCACATAAGCCCGTGACCAGAGCGTTAGAAAGCTCAACTTTTAAAAAAGGCTCTTCCTTATGTGCGCGCAGATAGGTCGCCTGCGACATTCTGATTAAATAAGCGACACCAACAAAAAACATCACCCCTAAGAGAAATATATTCGGCAGTCTTTCAATAAATATATCTGTGTAAGAGCCCACCAGCCAAATCATAGTAAGTAGAAACAATCCAGACGCAAAAAAACTAATAAGCGTCATGAATAATGTTTTCTTATAAGTTTCATCTAATTTAGAAATCTCCCCCTCGGATATGAGCTTGCCAAATAGGGGCTGTCTTACCTCCATAAATGAATTAGAAATAGCGGCCAGCGACCTGAAAATATGCAGACCCAAGCCAAATTGCCCAGCAATAATAGAGCCACCATAAACCAGCAAAAGTGGCGAGAAAATACTGAAGATAAAAAGTCCCGAAATCCAACTTAAGGCTATACGCCATTGAAAATTCCAAAAAGGGGCGTGCCATTTTTTCTGACGGTTTTTCCCCCAGAAAACCTTAAAATCAATCAGTAGCGGCTTCAATAGAAGCAAAACAGCTAATATGGTGCAAATTACGCCAATCAATTGACCAATGCCAAATGATAACAACCCAAAATCAAAAGCGAGGAAAATCCACGTCAAAGGATAAGCCACAAACAGCTGAAATAAACGATATTTAGAGGCCAGCTCCACTTTGTTGAAACCATCAAGTATGGTTAACAACCAAATCAGGAGCAAATTTGCAGCAGTGGACAGACATAAAGTAATCCATGCACCGTTCAGCCCAGCCAGTTTTTCTGAATTATTCTCAAAAAAAACAACACCTAAGGGTGATAAAACCA
The DNA here is from genome assembly GCA_965217015.1 of Parvibaculaceae bacterium. Taxonomy (GTDB): domain Bacteria; phylum Pseudomonadota; class Alphaproteobacteria; order RS24; family RS24; genus JAYQKL01. Next base: position 1,247,422 of record OZ244224.1, read on the forward strand.
CCAAAACCGCAAGACTGGCCATACAATACCATTTGAAAGTATAACGCAGCGCAAAAAATATCTCGCTCGCGGGGGCCTCAGGGCCACTCATTCGCCCCTGATCAAACTTTATGGCAGATATTTGATTGCTTAAAAAATGAATGAGCGCAACATTCAGCCCCATAGACCCTAAAACCTGAAGTGCTATCAGGCTTTGCATCACATAGAAAAAACCTTGTTCTTGAGAGTCTAAAAACAAAACCACAGCGATAATTTGAGCTGCGCCAAGACCTGCTGATGCGGCCCTTAAGAAAAATGTATACTTGAAATTATCAAGCATAGATTTTCCTTTTTTCATTAATATGGCAAGGTTTTTGTCCATTAAACAACCAGTGATTTGCAGAAAACTATCTCAAAGAAAACCTAACAAACTATTAATTGCTTGCTCATTGGTTCTCATCACCGCCTCCAAAGTGTTGGAACTATTATGTGAGCCCAGCATACATAACGGGTGTTCGCGCAAATAACTTTTTAGCGGGAGCGGTTCTTGTTCAAACACATCAAGCGCGGCAGCATGAACTTTGCCATTGCGCAGTGCCTCTTCCAAGTCTGCCTCACAGATAAGCGGCCCTCTGGCGACATTAATAACTCTTACACCGTCCTTACATTGCGACAATATTTCCGCATTCAGCATATGCTTATTATGCGCATTTAATGAACAAGTAAAAATAAGAAAATCACATTCAGATATATTGGCTGGCCAGACTTCCAAACGAGATTTATCCTTAACCTCTGTCACACCAGGATCATAAATGATTGTTTCCAAGCCAAAAGCCTGGCACCGCGCCACAGTGTTTTTCCCGATATCACCATAACCGATAACCCCTACCGTTTTACCATTGAGTGACATGCCTCTATTTTTAGGCCAATTCCCATTGCGTATCCCGCGGTCAATCACATGTAAATCACGCGCCAATGATAATAAATACCCAAGCGCGACATCTGCCACCTCATTGCCAAACATGCCCGGTGTATTGGTGATAGGAACCCCAAGCTCCCGACAAGCATCAAAGTCAACATTATCAACGCCAATGCCCCATTTCACGGCAGCCTTCAACTCTCCAGCAATGCCTGCCTCAAACACTTTTCGGGTTGCGGGGTCATCTCCAATTATCCAACCAACACATTGAGGCACAAGACCGATTAACTCATCTTCGCTCAGTGTTTGTGTTACATCAGGACACACCGCCTCAAACCCTTCGCGCGCCAGAACAGGAATAAATTGCTCTTTAAGTCCGAGCATAGGCGGACATGTTACCAGAATTTTTTGCATGGTCGCTTCCTAAATTTCTATCAATCCAGCTTCTAAAAGATAGCGCGTCGTGATGACACCTAAATCCCAGTCTTCTGGCGTATCAATATCAACTGACTCTCTCAAAGGGGTTACGTGCATTGCTGGCTGAGCACCAATTCTTGCTTTTGTTTTTTCAAATGAGTCAGCCGTAAAAATATATAAATTTGAATTTTCTTCATACCAAGGCTCTAAATCCTGAGTCGGTATTAAATGGTCTGGGTCATGGTTAATAGCGCTACCATCTTGACGATAAAAACGGGTTTGAATTTTATTTACAGTAAAAAGCGAGTCAGCGCTGCCTTTAGCAACATGCTCATCAAACGCATAAAGGGCAGCAGTAATAGTATGTTTCGATAAGAGCGGGTTGGTGGTATGCGTCATTAAATAAATATCAGCAGGTACATTCTTAATATCATCAGCAATAACCAAGTTCATGGACACATCATCACCACATATTTCTTCTGGGCGTCGGCGAATAACCACCCTTTCATTTTCCTCCAAGCCATTTTCAAGCAAGATATCCTTTGCATCAGTATTAATAATCACCTTATCAATCTCTGAAACACTGAGCAGGCTATCCAGCACCCAACGAAAAAGAGGTTTCCCGCAAAAGTCCTTAAAATTTTTGCCCGGCACGCGAGAGCTGTTCGCTTTCATCGGTAAAAGAGCAACAACTTTAGTCATCATAATGGTCCTTGATTTCCATATCTGTAACACGCGGATAAAAATATCTGTCCTTCACCCTCTTTGACAGTTTACGCGTGTGGTGATTACCAATATATGCACCTGTATATTGAGCCCAACGGAAATACAATATTGAGAGGAAGTTTCTAAACAAACTGGCCTCTGATATCGCAACACGCAAATCCTTTATGACACCCGCAGAAAAATACATAAGAACATCAAGCTTTGACAAATGCACCTCTGGCATAATCTTTTGCAGAGCCAACGCCTCTCTTTCATAGCGCGTTTTTACTTGCTGCCATGTTTCATCATGAATATGGAAAACTGAAGCTTCAGCTACATAACCAATCCTACGCCCATCATTAACCAATTTTTTTGCGAGGTCCATATCTTCGCAACCCGTTAAATATTCATCAAAACCATACTTCGTCCAGGCCGTTTTCGTTAAAGCTGAATTGGCATTATTGCAGAAGAAACCTTCTTGAGGGATTTGAGACTCAGCGGGAAAATATTTCGAGAATAACTGTTTTTCACTGAATTTTGTTGTATCCCGAGCCTGTTGGCGACCATAGCTATAGTCACAAACTTGTTCATGAAGCGGCAACACCAAATGATGCAGCCAGTGTTGGTTTGTTGGTATACAATGGCCGCTCACAAATACGAAAATGTCACCCTTTGCAAATGCACATCCTACATTCAGCGAACGCCCAAAAGAGAAATCTTCTTTTTTGATATATGTAATACGGGCGTTAAATTTCTTCGCTATTTTTAATGTTTTATCAGTAGAACCAGAATCAACAATGACCGTCTCAATATCGAAAATATCAGATATCTGATTTTGTATAGCCTCTAAAAGCTCAGGCAAATGCTTTTCTTCATTAAGTGTTCTAATAACAACACTTACCAAAGTTTTCTTGGTCATTAACCCAACCTCACTTGATATTCAGCCACGCCTGCCACACCCAAACTAATTTCAAAGACCTGACCATCAGCTTTAGCAAAATTATCCAAGCCTTCTGAAGCACTTGTTAAAAACATCGATAGCAAACCATCTCCACCAAAAGCAGGGCAGGTTGGCTGGACAGGCGGCACATCTAATTTATAAATTATTTCTCCAGATTTCGATATGCAGGCAATTTGTGATGCCCCCCATAAAGCGCACCAAATATTGCCCGTAGCATCTACAACTGCACCATCGGGGTTTAGCATATCAGGCCCCAGATCGACAAGAATCTCCGCATCTCCCTCTGGCCAGCCATCTTCATCACTTAATTTTTGACAAAATATAATATGCTGCTTTGTATCAGAAAAATAAACCAATGGCTCATTAGGCGAAAAACAAATTGAGTTTGGTATAGAAATGCCATGATGCAATTGAACAAGCTGCCCATTGTAAAACCGATAAATTGCTCCCTGCTCGTGTTCTGCCTTCTTGCCCATTGTGCCAATCCAAAAACCACCCCATGGATCAGCCCGCCCATCATTAGACCTATTTGCGTCTTTATTGGCTTCTAATTCGCAAATATCCACACGATCATTTGTTTCAATATCGAATGAAAATAAATGTGTTTCACTTGCGATTAAAAGTGTCACCTCATCAATCCAAGCTGAGGCTGAAACATGCTGGTCGAACTGCCAACTCTTGCTTAAACCATTATCCAAGGTAAAGAGTTTTTTATTGATAATATCAAACCAAAAAAATTGCTCCCGAATAGGGTGCCAGAATGCGCCCTCACCCAGCCTGCATGGCTGTTCATAGATAACAGATATTTTAGGGGCAGATTTATTCAGCAATTGCAAAGGCCTCCACCTCTTCCCAGTCTGCTTTTTTATAGAGGCTCTCTACACATTGAAGCGGGCGCCTATCAAAGTTAGATTTTTTTGCGAGAAGTAAACCGGAAAAATGCGCATAGATTGACTCATATTCGCTACGCACGCGCGCTTGTGGTTTAAACACCTCACCATTCACATGCATTGCATGCCCACCACTTGACAAAACCATTTCATTTTTACCTGAAACAAATCGGATTTCCCATATTTCTGTGCCTGCAGCGCGCCAATCAAATTCAACATTACCAGTCAGCCCATTTGCCGCGTATAAATCAAAAAAAGTAGCAATCGGTGTTTCCCAATTGACTGGCTTAAAAAACTGAATATTTCTTGAGAACAGCTCCTCGTCTAAAATTTCATACAATATCGATAAAGCATTTATCCCAGGGTCAAAAACACCAAACCCTTTTTTTTGGGTCACCCATTGCTGTCCTGGATGCCATTTCAAAACATCTTCTTTCCAAATTATTTGGAAAGTCTCACACCTATTTTCCTCCAGCCAGCACCGTGCCGCCTCAACCATCGGAGCGTGTTTTGAGTGCCATGCTGCGAAAATTACTGACCCAACTTTATCGGCAGCCTCAATCAGACGGTCACATTCATTCACTGATGAACATGGCGGCTTTTCTAATAATAAATCATAACCATAAGAAATCGCTTCGCTGGCAATATCAAATCTATATTGTGGTGGCATGCAAAGCGCAACCGCATCAACATCTATATCACTTTGATATAACTCTGACAGTGAGCGAAATGCTGGTATTTCGGCAACTGATTTTGATTGCGACACAGTAGCAACCAAATGAAAATCTTTTGATGCTGTAATCACAGGAATATGCTGATCAAAAGCAATTTTCCCTAATCCAAATATGGCTATTTTAGTCATTCAAAAAACAAAACCTAAATCTGCTCAAAGGCACTAATGAAATAAATTTCGCCCCCCTAACTTCGCCCATAGACATCTTCGAGGCGTACAATATCGTCTTCGCCTAAATAGTCACCGACCTGCACCTCAATCAGCACAAGTTCCTCATCGCCAATATTGGTCAGGCGGTGTTTTTCACCCAGCGGAATATAACGATAATCGCCCGAATTTGTTGCTAATTCTTCATCACCAATTTGCACCAATGCACGCCCCTGCACCACAATCCAATGCTCGGCGCGCTTGTGGTGATATTGCAAGCTGAGCTTTTGCCCTGGCGCAACTGTAATGCGCTTCACCTGGTAGCCGTTTTCCTGTTTCAGGGTTGTATAGGTCCCCCATGGCCGATGCACAATGGCGGGCAACTCGGTCAATTCGGCATCTGCGCTGGCTTTCAGAGCTTCAACCACCAGCTTCACATTTTGGGCTTTGGCGCGGTCTGCCACCAGCAATGCATCTGGTGTATCCACAATCACCAAATTATCCACCCCAATCGTGGCAATCATTTTTTCTGTGTGGCTGTTGGTTTCAATATGGGTGTTATGGGTTTCAACCATTTGCGGCGCGCTTGCGCCCACCACACTATTACCATTGGCATCGGTCTCATGCGCGCCCGCCACCGCATCCCAGCTGCCGACATCTGACCAGCCAAACCCGGCTGGCACCATGGCAATTTTATCGGCCTTTTCCATCACCGCATAATCAATCGAAATATCTGGCTGCGCCATAAAATCTGTTTCATCAAACCGCATCGCATCAGCCGTTTTTTGCGCCGCTGCAAAAACCACTTCTGAAGCCTGCCAAACATCACCCGCATGCGCGGCCATATTTTGCGCCATCACGCCAGCGGTAAAACAAAACATGCCGCTATTCCAATAATGACGCCCTTCAGCAAGATATTTTTCTGCTGTTGGGCGGTCAGGCTTTTCAACAAAACTTTTAAGAGCTTGCGGACCATCGCCCGTTGCCTCTACTTCCAAATAGCCATAGCCGGTTTCTGGCGCGGTTGGGCGAATACCGAAAACCACCAGATTGCCAGCCTGCGCCTGCGCTGTTGCCAGCGCCACCGCCTTTTCAAACGCCGCATCATCAAAAATCAAGTGGTCAGCCGCCAGCACCAAACAAACAGCCTCATTGCCATAGGTCGCCTGCACATGGCGAACAGCCAGCGCAATGGCGGGTGCTGTATTGCGGCCTTTTGGCTCCAGCAAATAAGAAAGATTTGGTGCTTGCGGCATTTTATGAAGCAGATTTTGCGTCAGGAAAAAATGATCCTGATTGGTCACAATCACCACCTCATCACTCACCTGGCTGGCACGCTCTAGCGCATGGCGCAAAAGCGGCTTGCCCGCCACTTCCATAAACGGCTTGGGGTGCATACGCCGCGAGACAGGCCATAAACGTGACCCCGCACCGCCGGACAGAATGATAGGAATAAGCTTAGTCATTACCAAATAAATCCCGCGTGAACACTTTGTCGCTCACATCTTCCAACTCATCTACCATACGATTGGCGATGATGACATCACATGCCTGTTTAAAGCTTTCGACATCATGTGTCACTTCAGAATGAGAGAAATTTTCTTCCTCTAATAGCGGTTCATAAATCACCATTTTCACGCCTTGCTTGTGCAAACGCGCCATCACGCCTTGTATGGCAGATGAGCGAAAATTATCAGACCCCGCCTTCATGGCAAGCCGGTAAATACCGACTGACTTGGGCTGTTTAGCCATAATTTGCTCAGCGATAAAATCTTTTCGCGTGTCGTTTGATGTCACAATCGCCTGTATCAGATTTTGCGGCACAGACTCATAATTTGCCAAAAGCTGCTTTGTGTCTTTCGGCAAACAGTAACCACCATAACCAAAACTTGGATTATTATAATGCCCGCCAATCCGCTCATCGAGTGAAACCCCCTCAATAATGGCGCGGGTGTCTAGGTTTTGCGCCATGGCATAGCTGTCCAATTCATTGAAAAACGAAACCCGCATCGCGAGATAAGTGTTGGCAAAAAGCTTCACGGCCTCGGCCTCAGTGGAGCGCATGAACAGCGTTTCAATATTTGGTTTTTCCGCTGCGCCCTGCAACAGACTGGCAAAAACCTGCGCCTGTTCCAAGTCGCTACCCATAATAATGCGCGAGGGATAAAGATTATCTTTCAACGCCTGCCCCTCGCGCAAAAACTCTGGAGAAAAAATAATCTGCTCGGTTGAGAATTTCTCTTTCATCGAAGCGGTGAACCCAACAGGTACGGTGGACTTAATAATCACCAGCGCCGTTTCATTCATAGCCAGCGCATCGGCCAAAACCGCTTCAACCGAGCTGGTGTCAAATTGATTGGTTTCAGGGTCGTAATCTGTCGGGGTGGCAATAATAATGAAGTCAGCATTTTGATACGCCTCAGCTTTATCCAAAGTGGCTGTCAACGAGAGCTCTTTCCCCGCGAGATAGTGCTCAATCTCAGCATCCGCCACAGTAGACTTACCCTGATTGATAAGCTCAACGCGGCCGGCATCAATGTCCAGTGCCATGACCTCATTATGCTGCGCCAGCAGCACGGCCAAAGACATACCGACATAGCCAGTGCCGACGACGGTGATTTTATATTTACTGCTCATGAACGATAGCCCTCTGGATTTTGAGATTGCCATTGCCATGAAGATGAAGTGGCATCATCAATTGATAGGCTAGCCGTCCAGTTTAACCTCTCATTTGCTTTGATAGGGCTGGCAACCGAGCTTGCTATATCGCCGGGGCGACGCTCAACAATTTCTACGGCGATTTCTTGACCAGAGGCTTTTTTATAAGCTTCCAGCAATTCTTTAACAGTCGCCCCACTTCCGGTGCCGATATTAAACACCTCAAAACCATTTGGGTTTTCCAAAGCATTAAGCGCGGCTAAATGAGCTTTTGCAAGATCAGTCACATGGATATAATCACGCTCGCCCGTGCCATCTCGCGTCTCATAATCATCACCGAATATTTGCAGCTTTTCACGCTTGCCAACAGCAACTTGGGCAATATAAGGCATCAAATTATTAGGAATACCTTGCGGGTCTTCGCCAATGCGGCCCGAAACATGCGCACCCACAGGGTTAAAATAGCGCAACGCACATGCACCACGCCCATTTTGCGCCCAGTCCTGCAAAATATTTTCAACCATGAGCTTGGTCTGGCCATACGGATTAACCGGCGCTACCGAGTGATTTTCATCTAAAGGCAAATATTGCGGCTCGCCATACACAGTCGCCGAGGAAGAAAACACAATGCGGGTGCAATCATATTTATCCATCGCCTTTAATAACTCTACTGAACCATTTACATTATTCTCATAATAGGCCAAAGGCTTCTCAACACTCTCGCCAACCGCTTTTAACCCAGCAAAATGGATAACCGCATTCGGCTTAAAATCAGAAAAAGCTTTATTGAGACTATCAGCATCGCGTATATCACCAGCTAAAAAACCAAAATCCTTATTGGCCAATTGTTTTACGCGGCGCAGCGCTTCTTCATGACCATTAGATAGATTATCAATGACAAAAGCCTCATAACCAGCAACCAGAAGCTCGACTAATGTATGGCTACCAATATAACCTGCCCCACCTGTGACCAGAATACGCGTTAAATCTTCACTCATGACATCACCTTATTCATGTTATGGGATTGGTTATTCTAAAAATTGGCAAGCTACCGCACTCTCGGGTGAAACGAGAGTAGCAGCCCACTCTAATACAAAGCATAGTTTGGAGCATTTTCCAAATATCAAAAACCACCTTTATTTACAATCTTTCAAGATCAATAGTTGGCATATCAACCCGCGTCACCTGCCCCATATATTCAAACAAAAGACGCACACAGTCATCAGCAATAAAAGTTTCAATTTCCCCAACAAAATTGGCAAATGGGCCTGAAAGTATCATCACCTTTTCACCGGTGCGCAAATCATCTAATGGCTGCAAAATTTGAGCATCATCACATCGCGCGCGTAAGCCTGCCATCAAATCCACTGGCACTGGCGTGGGTAAATTTTTGCCAAAGCTAATAAGGCGTAAAACGCCAAAAGTCGAGTTAATCTTCCGCCAGCTTGCGCTTTCAGCCGCAAACCGAACAAATAAATAATTTAGGAAAATCGGTTTAAGAACATTTTTCATCTGCCGCGCATGCCTGATGGTTTTAAGGCGCATTGGCATAAATGTTTCAAAACCTTGACGCTCGAGATTTGTGAGGGCGCGGGTAACATCATTCGGCTTCACCTGCACAACATACCATCTGGCGCTTTCAGGAATTTTATCTGAGGCTTCGATTTCTGTTTTTTTATGTGTCATTTTTAGACTATTAACCGTAAATGCCCTTCCATCGTGACTTTTTTAACATCCCATATAGTGTCTAATAATGATATAACTAAATGGCGTATTGTTTAAACGTGGTATCCATTTTGAACATTGAATATAGAACTCGACAAAGAACATGGACCATATATTAAATGCACATCACAAAACCGTAATTAATCAAAAATTAACCTAATCATAGCAATAAAGTGCATTCACCATGGTTTGATAATTCACAAAGCCACTGGATTAAGCTGCTAGATAATGCTAGGAAAAAAATATGGAAGATAATGAAAATAACGAAATTGACATTTTCGAATTAATTGAAGTCATCTGGGATGGGAAATGGTTTATCGCGGGGCTTACAGCACTTTTGACTGCGCCAGCGGCAATTTTTTTGGTTTTCATCTATAACCCTGGCGTTATCGCACAGATTAACTTCACACAGCTAAACTCCTCTCAAATGTCGGAGTATCAGGGTCTTAACGCTATTTTGCCTACTCCGCTCACAGCCTCTGATTTAAGCAATGCATTGATACATGAGTATTATCGAGGTGAAGTCTCATTAAAAATCGTTAAGTCAAACGATAAACGCATTCAAAAATTTGATGGCACTGCGTTTGGAAAAACGAGTCTCGCCGCGAATATAGTGCGTCAAAATCTTAAAATCTCAATTCCCAACGAAAATGAGGAATTCATGCCAATGATGATTTCTTATACTGGGGTCGATGAAAAGTCTGCGAGTGAAATTTTGACAAAAATAATTGAGCAGCTGAATCAAAAAACGCACAAAACATTATTAAACAGCTTTTATGCAATACGAAACACCAAAGAAAGAGAAATAAATTTTCAAATTGCAGAAACTGAACAAAAAATAGAAAACCTATTAGATGATTATTATACAAAGCTTAACGCCCGCAAAGAATTTCTAGCCGAACAATTAACCATCGCCAACACTTTGGAAATTGCCGATAATATTTTTGTCAAATTGCAGGAAAGCGAAACTGAAGACGGCAACCTGACCACTGCCTTAGAAAGTCAAGATTTTTACATGCGCGGGTATAAAGCCATTGGCATAGAGTTAGATCAGTTAAATGCGCGAAGCGTATCGCGGGAAGAGGCGCAAAAATATATTGATGAATATCCAGAGCTTCGCGCTAAACTGGTTTCACTCAAAACTGATTTGTCAGTCTCTAATCTCGATAATGAACTGAAAAATTCACCTCTCGTATCTGAGAATCCAAAATTTATCAATTATGATGAAAATACAATCTCTACAAAACCCGCCACTTCAAAAGTCATCTTATTGGGCGCATTTGCTCTTATGGCACTTGTAATAAGCATGCTGACTGCTTTGATGAAGCAAAAACTTTCTCGCCGAAAACGAACTGCTTATTAAAAACTCTAGCCTTCACCAATTGTGCTACTTTTTGATTTTTATACTTATAAAAACAGAAATCAAAATCCCGCCTAACAGCCAGCTTTGCCAAATATTATAAGCGAAAAAACCGATAGACAGGGTTGAGAGATAAAACGGCAGCAGTGATGTATCCCAATAAGGCTCATCAGTTTTTAGTGCTAATTGCGCTAAATGTCGGGCCATGAGTGCCAAAAGAACCAGCCCCAACCCAAAACCGATTGCGCCCAACTCGAACCATAATTGTAAAAAATAATTATGGGGGTGATGTGGTGGGTTTTTGCCCTGCCATAGATTATAGGGCTCATCACCAAAATCGGCAGATGAAGACGAATCCAACCCATAGCCTAATATCGGTTTTTCAAGAATTGCCGAACCATAGGCATAATATAAACCACTGCGCTGGCTGAGACTCGCTTTTTTGAAAATCGTATTTTTCAAATATGTTGGCGCCCATTGCTGCGCATAATTCAGTTGGGTAAGTGGCACCATCAATACAGCGCCTAGCCCCAAAGCAGCGATAAAGCCCCGAACACGCCAGTTCTTTTTGGGCAGTGTTACCAACATGAACCCCAATGGCAAAAACAAACCCAAAAGCGCCGACTGGTTATTGGAGTGATAAATCACAAATGCCAGCCCCGCCATTGCCAACAAACGCAAAAAAAATGGCCTGACAAAAAGCGGCACAAAAACAAAAGCTAAGGGCGTTAAAATGGTAATCGCTCGATTGGACAAGCTCACATAATTTTGCATTTGAATATTTAATGAGGCTTGCGACAAAGTCTCATTAAACCCGTTTAAGGCCGCCACAAAACTTTGCGGCCAAAATACAATGCAAGTTGTTAACACCCAAGCCAAAAGATAACTCGCCAAAGCCCCATATTTCATTTGGCGGGCTTGTATTTGCGTAAGACCTGAATGTGCATAGGCTAAAATCGGAACGCTAAAAATAAAAAAACCAGAAAGCTGTAAAAACTTTTGCGCAGCTTCAGGCAGGTCATCAACCCATAACAAGCTGAGCGCCAGCCACAACCAAAACAAAAGACTGGTTTTGAACAAAATCGAGCCATATGGAAGGGTCAATTTAGGTTGTTTTATCAAACTCAAAAAGCAAAACACGCCCAACAAACCTGCCAGCAAGGCAAGAGATTTAGGCGCCAAAGCAACAACCAAGCCAAATATCAGGACAAAACCAAAAATCATTTTATCAAAAATATGGCTTAATGTTTCAATCTGGCTGCTTGGCGAAGTCATTTTACAGAGTGAACCTCTTAATTTTATTTAGTTTAACCTGTTTGCCGATTGGCTTAAACAAGAATCGGGAAAGGCTGTCTAAAACTTTTTGAAATATCGTTTGCCGAAAATTTCCATGATAGCGTCAGGGTCGGCCATTTCGCATTGTCCGGTGACTTTGCGTTGCGAGGCTTTATCACGATGCACCATTTGCATTGAGCGGCGGTTCAAAATCCGGTCGCCATCCCATCGGCTACCTTGATTGATATAAAGATGTATCGAGCTGTCATAAAGCTCCACACTGCCCTCAATCAAATTAAATTTGCGCTTTGGCAGCTCTTCAATCAACTGCACACCCCCTTTTAGAAATAAAAAATAGGCTGGCGATAAAACATAAAAACTATCCTGAACAGAATAGGTGCAAATCAGGGCTTTGCCATCAAGCGGGCCAGAGGGCTTATTGCGCTTTGGTGCGTCAAGTGGTGGTAGGGGCAGCGGGTCAAAACGCGGCTCATAACCCCACCCGTCATCTTCTTCTGCAACATCCTCTTCGGCAAAAACAGGCTCTATCAAAAAAGACGGCACAAAACTGGCTGTCATGCCAACAGAAAAGACAAAGGCCAAAATCAACAAGAGTGACTTTAAGCGATGGAAAACTTGCATCACAAATTACCTTACAAATTACCTTTTTACAGTAAAGCGGGTTCCAGGCGCAGGCGGCGTTTCTGGCGGGCCAGCAAAGCATTGGGCTTTAGACATCCAATCGCGCGCCACCGCACCTGTCACACGCAAATTAACATCTTCAATATGGCGCACTTGTGTCACCACCATGCAAAATGCTTCTGCATCACCCTCAATACGCTCAGCCTCTTGCGCCTCACCAAACTGCCATGGCTCGCCCGATGGGGCTGTCAGCGCAATAAAGGGCTGTTGTTCGGGTGGGGTTTCACCGCGCACCTGATATGTCCATTTGAATGTATTAACCCCCAAAACAACAATTGAGCGAATGGTATCTTTATTTTGGCGCACCACGCCCAAATGGTCGAACACCTCTTGCCCATGGGCCCATGTCTCCATCAAACGCGCTGAGATTGACGAGCGTGCGCTCATATCTGGACCAGCCCATTTCAGCCGCGTTTTGGGGTCAATTTTGGCAAAATCTTCCGCCATTTCATGATAAAAATCATGCCATTGCCTCAACAAATCACGCCCAGAAATACCCTTCAGCCAAGCGCTTTCAAACGGGCGTAAACTGCCAGACTGGATATTCTCCATTACCTGACTTAAAAAATTTTGGAAATTTTCTTCATTGCGATAGCTTTCATAAGCTGCCCAATTCCAAATATGTAAATGCTCTAGCACATGGTTTAAGGTCCAGCCCTTAAACTGGGTGGGCTGGTCAAAATCAGCATCAGAGAGATCGCTCATCACATCATAAAGCGCTTGCGACTCATCACGAAAATCAAAAGCTTCTTGTAACATTGTGCCTGCTCCTTTTAAGCTGTGTTTTCTATATCAAGGTCAATCATCATATCGCCCGCACCAACTTGCTGGTCAGCTACAATAAACACCTCTTGCACAACCCCATCAGCTTCAGCCAGAATTTCATGCTGCATTTTCATCGCCTCAAGCACTGCCAGCCGGTCACCTGACGCCACCTTATCGCCTGCAGATACAAAAACATCTATAACCCGCCCGTGCAATGGCGCATCAATCCGCCCAGTATGCGCGGCTTCAGAAGCCGCCCTGTCTTGGCGCAATATATTTTGCACCACAAAATCCTGCCCATCAAGATTGGCCCATAATTGCCCCGCTTCCAGCCGTGCATGACAGACCAAACTCCTCCTCTTTGTGCGCATCACAAAGCGGCGCGCAGCAAGCGGGTTTTCGCCATCATAGGCCATTGCTTCAGCTAATGAGAGCCTGATAATATCCGCCCCGCTTTGCACATCAAAGCCGCCTTCACACGGCTTAATGCTTATCGGCATGGTGGTTTCACCACAGGCCAAAAGATAGGGCGCAGCCAATTCTTCCCCGCCTAAAAAGCCTGCCAATGGTCCCGCCATATGAACCGCATTGGCCTGCATGGCAAAAAATTCAAGCTGATAAAGTGCTAATGCGAGAGCCGCCATTTGCTCAAAATCGATTTCTGGGCGCTGGAACGACCCCGCAAAATGCTCATCAATAAAGGCGGTAGAAAAATCGCCATCAATGAAATTTTCCTGCTCAAGACACGCCATCAAAAAACCGCGATTGGTGGCGGGGCCATAAAGCACAGTTTCTTTCAAAGCGGTCACCATAAGCTGGCGCGCCGCGTCGCGGGTTTCGCCATAGCTGATAATTTTGGCCACCATAGGGTCATAAAAAGGCGAAATATCCTGACCAGAAACAATCCCCTGATCCACCCGAATTTGCGGATGGTCATAAGGTGTGAACTGGCTCACAAACCCCGTGCTGGGCAAAAATTCATTTGAAGGGTCCTCTGCGTAAAGCCGCACCTCTAGCGCGTGACCGTCTAAATGCACATCTTCCTGACTCACAGGCAAAGCGCCGCCCGCCGCCACATGAATCTGCATCTCAACCAAATCCAGCCCCGTCACCAGCTCAGTGACCGGATGCTCCACTTGCAAGCGTGTGTTCATTTCAAGAAAATAAAACGCGCCTTTCTCATCAAGCAAAAACTCAACCGTGCCCGCTCCGACATAATCAATCGCACGCGCCACCTCAACCGCAGACTGCCCCATAGCATCACGCAATTGCGGAGTCATGACCGGACAAGGCGCCTCTTCAATCACTTTTTGATGGCGTCTTTGCACAGAACAATCGCGCTCACCCAAATGCACGACATTGCCATGCTGGTCAGCAAAGACCTGAATTTCAACATGGCGCGGCTTTTGCACGGCTTTTTCCAAAATCAATTCTGCCGAGCCAAAAGCATTTTCGGATTCAGAGCGCGCCAATTGCAAAGCGTCTTTCATTTCTTTGGCAGCCATGACCAGCCGCATGCCGCGCCCACCGCCGCCAGCTGCTGCTTTAACCATGACCGGATAGCCAATTTTATCCGCCTCTGCTTGCAGTTTTTTGTCGGATTGGTCATCACCCTGATATCCCGGCACGCAAGGTATATCAGCCTCAATCATGCGCTTTTTGGCGGCTGACTTATTGCCCATTAAGGCAATTGCCTCAGCGCTTGGGCCGATAAAAATCAAACCAGCCTTACTGACCGCCTCAGCAAATTCTGCATTTTCTGACAAAAATCCATAGCCCGGGTGTATCGCATCGGCACCGCTGGCTTGTGCGGCAGCGATAATTTTATCCCCCAGCAAATACGACTCGCCCACAGGCCCAGCGCCAATATGCACCGCCTCATCAGCCAAGCGCACATGCAAAGCCTGCGCATCAGCATCAGAATAAACCGCCACAGTTTGCAGCCCCAAACCATGCGCCGTTTGCATCACACGGCACGCAATCTCGCCGCGATTGGCAATTAGAATTTTTTGAATTGACGCCATCATATCCTCTTTAATTTTGGCTAGTCTTTAGGCTCATTTTTTGTCGCCCAATTTGGCTTGCGCTTTTCTAAGAAAGAAGCAACACCCTCTTTGCCCTCATCACCCCGCACACTATCGACAAAAGCCTGCGCCGCATAATCAATCATATCTTCAAGGCTGCGCTTTTTTGTTTCCTCAAGCAAAAGCTTTGTGCCGGCATTGGCATTTGGCGCGCAGTTGCGAACTTGTTTTTTTATCTCTGCCAAACGCGCCTCGGCAGCCATCATATCTGCTTCTAAAAAATCAACCAGCCCAAAACCAGCACCCTCATCTGCTGTAAAGCGAGAAGAAGTCAGCATGATATAACGCGCCTTAAACGCGCCAACGCGCTCAACCACATAAGGCGCAATTTGCGCTGGCACAATGCCAATTGAGGTTTCGCTCAAGCCCATTTTTGTGCCAGAAACTGCAATCACCATATCGCCCGCGCAGGCCATGCCAAGCCCGCCAGCCACCGCCGCGCCATGTAATAAAAACACTGTCACTTGCGGCAAAGTGCGGATTTTATAAAACATCTCACCAATAATCACGCTGCTTTGCTTCACCTGCTCTGGCGTGCGCTCGGCCTGAAAGTTTTTTTGGAAACCTTTCAAATCGCCGCCCGCGCAAAAAATATCACCCGCGCCCCGAAATGTGACCCCGCGCACATCAGAAGCCTGTGCCAATTGGTCGAGCGCGAGATGCATTTCGTCAACCAATTCATCGGACATGGCATTGCGCGCTTGCGGGCGGTTCAGCGTTAAGGTGGCCCAATCACCTTCAATTTCTAATGCTATTGTCTCAAAAACCATGTGCTACCCTCTATGCTTTACATGCGCCCAACACCAAAGGCGTTTGGCTGCAGTTTGCGATGCTCTCGTTCCCAAATCATTTGTAAAATAAAACCAATAACTTTGCGCGTATCGCGGGGGTCAATCACCCCATTATCAAGCATGCGGCCAGATGTGTAAAACGCATCTTCCTGCGGCGTGAACAAATCCATAATGGCTTGCTTTTGTTTATCCATCGCCGCCATATCAACCTCTGTTCCCTTGCGCTTGGCAATATTGGTTGCCACTGTTTCCATTGTGCCAGCCGCTGAGTCACCGCTCATCACCCCGCTTCGCGCCGCAGGCCAAGCAAACAAGAAATCCGGATCATAACCAAATCCCGCCATGCCATAATTGCCGGCCCCAAAACTCGCGCCAACATGGAATGAAATTTTCGGCACCCGAATATTAGAAGCCGCCTGAATCATTTTCGCCCCATGCTTAATCATGCCGGCCTGCTCATATTCCGTCCCGACCATATAGCCGGTGATATTATGCAAGAAAATGAGCGGGTGATTAGACTGGTCAACAATTTGATAAAAATGCGCGCCCTTTGCCGCCTCGTCAGGACCCATTGGCCCATTATTAGCAATCAACGCCACTGGCTGACCGAAAATTTTTGCCTGCACACAAACCAAATTTGGGCCATAGCGGGCCTTAAAATCGGTGAAGTCAGAATCGTCCACCAAACGCGCAATCAACTCCCGCGCTTCATAAGGCACTTTATAATCCACTGGTACAAGGCCTAAAATTTCATCGGCAGCATAGCGCGGCTCTTTAATGTCGCGCATCGGCGGGCTGGGGCAATGCTCGTTCCACCCCAGCGAGCCGATGACATCTCGAATTTGGCGAATGCCATCAACATCATCTTCGGCCAAATATTCTATCAAACCTGTTTTGGCGGCATGCATTTCAGAGCCGCCAAGTTCGCGCTCATCTGCTATTTCGCCTGTTGCCGCCTGCACCAAAGCCGCACCGCCCAGCGCGGCCATGCCATTATTTTTTACCCCAACATTATAGTCAGACATGCCCGGCATATAAGCACCACCTGCCGTTGACGGGCCATGTAAAACCGTCATGGTGGGCAGTCCCGCCGCGCTATTTTTCGCCAACATATAAAACACGCTGCCCGCATTAGCCCACAGTTCAACTTTATATGACATTAAATTTGCACCAGCGCTTTCAACCAAATGAATGAAAGGCAATTTATTTTGATAGGCAATTTCAATCGCGCGCAATAATTTGCGAAAACCCATTTCAGTGACCGCGCCAGCATTGATGCCGCTATCATCAGCCGCCACCATCACCCGCACACCATTGACAAAACCAATCCCTGCAATCACCGAACCGCCCGGAATGCTTGTTTCAGGGTCCGGATCATCAACACAAAACCCTGCCATATTATAAAGCGGCAAAAAGGGCATGCCCGGATCCAGCAAAAGCGCCAGACGGTCACGCGGGGTTTGTTGGTTGCGCTCTTCAAATCGCGGACGCCTTTTTTCAGATGCCGCTTTGGCTTTTTCTTCCAAAGCCCGCAATAAAGTCAAACGCGCCATTTGCTCATCAAAATTGCGTTGATAGCTATCGGCTTGCATGTTCAATTTCGAGTCAAAAACAGGCATTATAATGTCTCCGCGATTTCTTTTGGCACCGCAATCGGGTGGTTCAGTAAAATTTGAGCATAAGATTTGCCCTGCGGATCGTTGCGCAAACTCGCCACACCGCCGCCGCCCAAAATATCATCAATTAAAAAATTTATCGCATGACTTCCCGGCAAATAATATCTCTTTACGGCTTGCACAGCAGCGTCTGGCGTATCAATGAAATGCGCAAAACGCGCGGCAATGGTAGGCTCATCAAGTGCCGCCCAAATATAAGGCACATAATCCGGCTGGCGGGCAATAATACCAATATTCGCTTTATTGCCTTTATCCCCTGAGCGCCCCCATGCCAGCTTAATCAGCGGCACCTCAACCATATTCGACTCCAAGCTTTTGACCTTTGCTGGAATATTTGGCGAAACAGAGGGAGCTGGCGAAAACCCAAAGGGCCCAGAGGGCAAATCAAAAGCACGGCTTTGCGTTTCATCTTCAATCGTGATGTCCAGCTTTGTTTTATCAATCAAAAATGAGAATAAGCGCACAATCGGCGATGGCTTGGGACGCGCGCCAGCAAACATGGTCAGCCCCGCCGGTGTCGCCAATGCCATGCCGCTCACTTCTTTTAAGAACAAAGCAGCGGCCAATTTATCGGCATGTTTGATGGCCAGTTTCAACACTACTTCTTGACTATCCGCAGCACTTGGGGCGCTCACGCCACCACCATAATGACTGCCCGCGCCAATCAATTCGATACTGGTCTCGCCAAAGCCGCCCAGATTTTGCGCCCGGAAAATTTTCTCAGACCGCGCCAAACACGCATCAGCAAAAGCCTGTGCCTTTTCCGCTGCTTCCAATCCGATAAAAGCCAACATTGTGCCAGCCCGAAACCCATCAAAATAAGTTGCGCTGACCTTATAATCAGGCGAAGGCGGGTAGCCTTTGGCGCCACTCACCCGCACACTATCTGGCGCGGTTTGGGTGATGCTAACTTCTGAAAAATCACAACACACATCAGGCAAATGATACGCTTGCGGGTCGCCAATTTCATAAAGCATTTGCTCACTGACCGTGCCAACCGACACCAACCCACCCGTCTTTGCAGGCTTAGACACCGTAAAGGCACCCGATGCTTCCATATCAATAAACGGATAGCCAATATCATCAATATGCGGCACATCGCGCCAATCGGTAAAATTACCACCCGTCGCCTGCGGACCGCATTCAATAATATGCCCCGCTAAAGACGCAGCAGCCAGCGCGTCAAAATCATCTGCCGCCCAGCCAAATTCGTGCAAACAAGCGCCCAAAGTAACCGCGCTGTCCACACATCGGCCCGTAATGACAATATCCGCACCATCAGCCAAAGCTTGCGCAATGGGGAACGCCCCTAAATAAGCATTCATGCTGACCAAATCATCAATGGGCGGGAACGGCGCGGCTGAAAACATATCTGTATACCCCGCCGCGGCCAATTCGTTTTTTTGCGGCATTAAATCATCACCTGTGACCACCGCGATTTTCACATCAACGCCCTGCTCTTTTGCCAGCGCCCGCGCCGCTTGCGCGCAGGCTGTTGGATTCACACCCCCCGCATTGGAAATGATTTTAATATTTTGTGCAGCGATGTCTTTGAGGTGCGGCTTCAAAACACCGCTAATAAAATCAGTCGCATATCCCATTTCAGGCTTAGCTTGACGCGCGCGCGCCATAATCGACATGGTGATTTCAGCAAGGAAATCAAAAACGATATAATCCACATTGCCGTCAGATAAAAACTGCTGTGTGCCCATCATTGAGTCGCCCCAATATCCACTGGCGCCAGCAATACGAATGGTTTTGGTCATGCTTCCCTCCAACCGCAAGCTTATAGGTGCAGGCTTATGCTTGTAAAGTCACTTAAGGCTGTTAAACTTATTTAGGAACAAAAATTTTTGGGGGAAATGAAATGTTCAATCCATATGAAACAGAAGAGCGTCTGGCATTTCACGATAGTGTTAAAAAATTTATGGAGGCCGAGGTTTGGCCAAATATTGATGCATGGGAAGAAGCGGGCAGCTATCCGCATGAAATAAACGAAAAAATGTGCGCGCTGGGCCTTTTTGGTTTTGACATTGACGAAAAATATGGCGGCTTGGGTTTTGATGATATGCATATGCGGCTCGCGGCGGCCATAGAGATGGGGCGTGCAGCAGCGGGGGGTGTGTCCATCACTGTAGGGGCGCGGTCCATCATGCTGAAACCGCTTACTGAATTGGCGCATGAGGAAATCAAAATGCGCAGCCTGCCGGAATTACTTTCGGGCCGCAAAGGCGGCTCACTTGGGGTCACAGAACCGGGCGGCGGTTCCGATGTGGCGCGCATCAAAACCACCGCCAAACGCGATGGCAATGAATGGGTGTTAAACGGCCAAAAAATGTTCATCACAGGTGGCATGCAGGCTTCTTATTTTGTGGTGGCAGCGCGCACAGGTGGTGAAGGGCTGGGTGGCGTTTCCTTATTTTTCGTTGATGCCGACACACCGGGCTTCACCCGCACCGCGATTGAGCGCAAAATGGGCTGGTGGTCATCTGACACGGCGGTTTTATATTTCGATGATTGCCGGATACCCGCCGATCATTTAATGGGCGAAGAAAATAAAGGCTTTTACGCCATTATGGATAATTTCAATTATGAGCGCATGTGGCTTAACGGCATGATGCTGGGCATGAGCATGCGGCTCTATGAAGAATGCATCACCTATGCGCAAGACCGCGAGACTTTTGGCGAAAAGCTGATATCGCATCAGGTTATTCGGCACAAACTGGCCGACATGTCGGCAAAAATCGATGCCATGTATGCCTATTTAGCGAATATTTGCGAGGCCATGAATCGCGATGTGTCGCAAGTAGCAGAAATCACCAAAGCCAAATTTTTCTGCTCGACCAATCTGGAAGCCATTGCCAGTGATGCAATGCAGATTTATGGCGGCGCGGGATATTTACGCGGCAATGCGGTAGAGCGCATTTATCGCGAAGTCAAAGTTATGGCAATTGGCGGCGGCTCTGAAGAAATCATGCGCGATTTGGCCGTCAAGCAAATGGGGATGTAGAGCCACAATTGTTTGGCGTCACGCCCTATTTATTTCACACCTTATTCAGCAAAACGCCGCGCTACTGCCCGATACCGCTTATCCATCACTTGCGCGCGCGCCTCAGCTGTAACCCGCGCTGCATTTGCGGGCATATATTTCTCGAGTTCAGCTATCTTTACCACGCGTGTTGCTATCGCCTCTGGCTGGGCTTTGGCGCGATTCCAGCGCATATAAATAACCCCTTCTTGCCGGCCATTTGTATCCAACCAATTTGCATAACCCGGATCTTGATGCGCCACAATAAGTCGTAATTTGCCATCTTTATCCAAAACAATCTGCTCGGAATTAAGACTGGTTTGCGCCTGTTGATAATCCAGCGACTGAAACCAGATATTGCCAAGCTGCGCAGCCCAATAGGCCGCCTCAACAGGAGTGAGTTCTATCAATAACGCCTCATCATCTTTCAAATCAAAATAGCCCCCACTATAAAGATTATCCGGACTGCCCCCTTGCGCGCTGGTGTCACGCGGCACCGAGATTGTGTTATAGGCGCGCTGCTTATTCATCGCGACATATTTTTGCCAAAACACAATATCGCGTGAAATTTTTTCTCCCATTGTGGCAAATTCCTGAGCCAAATCATCAGGCGTCAGCTGTTTAGCAGGTGGGGTTTCATCAACCCGCTCAAGCCACATGGTTGACGGTGTTTGCGCGTCCCATTTCGTGAAAATCTCACGCACATAAAGACCATTTGTACCCTCTGGTAGCGCCAGCCAATTCTGCCCCTGCTGTTCACGGGTGAGGTAAAGCTCAAATGTGCCATCATCTTCAAACACCATCTGACTATGATTGAGATTGGCAACAGCGCGCCCATCAATATTAAACTGAAACCCAAGATAAGGAACCGAGCCACGCCGACCCTTAATGACATACTCACCCTCAGGGTCAAAGCGCGTCATATAATATTTATTATCCGGTGAATCGAGACCGACTTTTTTATGCTGGTCTATCGCACGCACCAACACCGGATAAGTGACATTTTGCGAAAACTGAACACGCTCAATGGTCAAGGCACTTAACATGGCCAGATAATGAAACCCCTCTGCGCTATCTATGGGCGCGCCTGTGTCAAAGGCAATAATTTGCTGTCCCTGCTTTTTCAAAGTTTCACAAAAAGCCTCCCAAGATTGCAGCAGTTTTTGTTGCTCGGGTGTAGGAGGAGTGGGGGGTGTGGGAGGTGTGGGGGATGATATTGGTTGCGCCATGCGCACCTCTTCAGCCCGCAAAGGTAATGACCCAACCATTGCCAGCATCAAAATTATAATAGAAATAAAACCACGCATTTTGTCCCCCCGCATTTTTCTTCTGTCTCAAGTTTTGATTGGGTTCAGTTTACCTGTTTCTTATCACTTGCCAATTTGAAAATGATATGAGCCAATCATATCATTTGGAATAGCTAGACTTGGGCGCGCTTCGTTTATAAAGTCAAAAAAGTTCGAGATGAAACAAGTGGGGAAATAATGGATACTGAACTCGCCGGCGCACTCGCCGCCATGAAAGAAGTTTTGGGTGATGACCTTAATCTAGCTGATGATTTAGCTGGCACGCGCACCAATATGGCCGCCATCACACAATCCATGCAAGAGCAACTCTCCCTGCCAGATAATGTGATGTTGGAAGAAATCACCGCCCCCTCGCCAGAAGGGCATGAGATTATTATTCGGATTTTGCGTCCCAAACAAAGTGCTGCACCTATGCCGCTTTATTTTTTCATTCATGGCGGCGGATTTGTTGTGGGCTCAGCCGCACAAGGTGATGTTGACACGCTCAGATTTGCGGCAGAGCTTGGCATGTTCACCGCCAGTGTCGAATATCGCCTTGCCCCTGAAACACCTTACCCCGGCCCCTTAATGGATTGTGTGCATGCCTTGCAATATTTAATTGACCATGCTGATACGCACCATATTGACCCGCATCGCATTATCATTTCAGGTGTCAGCGCGGGTGGCGGACTTGCGGCAGGGCTTGGGCTTTACCTGCGCGATAAAACAAACATCAAACCAGCCGGACAAGTATTGATTTTCCCTATGCTGGACGACACCAATATCGCGCCCGCCAGCGCCGAAACACCCGATACAGATGTTTGGTCACGCGCCAGTAATTTATTTGGTTGGCAGGCCTATCTTGGTGACGCTTTTGGCACGGATGCGGTTGAGATATATGCCGCGCCAAGCCGCGCCCAAGATTTATCAAATTTACCGCCCGCTATAATTCCGGTTGGCGATTTGGATTTATTCCTCGCTGAAAACACACACTATGCCCAGCGCATGCAAGCAGATGGCAGTGAGTGCGATTTGAAAATTTATGAAGGCGCTTTTCATGGCTTCAACACCCTCATGCCGGAAGCTGCGATTTCACAACGCGCCAATCAGGATATTTTTGAGTTCGTTCAAAATTGCCTCAAAAGGGCTTAAGCGGTTTTAGCCTCTCGATATTGGTTGGGCGCGAACCGCCCTGTCGTGCCATTTGTTACTTCAAATGACATCTCTGACACCTGAATTTTTTCACCACAGGCTGAACACATAATATTCATCTGCAAAGGTTGTTGGCATGGGCGATGCGTTAAAATCAGAGGCGGGCCGTTTTCGTCAGCATACCAGCGATCCCCCCACACCAATAAAGACATTAAAATCGGATAAATATCGCGCCCTTTTTCAGTCAGGCGATAATGCGCTCGTCCCTTATCACTTTCAACGCGTTTGAGAATTTGGCGCGCCACTAAATCATTCAACCGTTCTGACAAAATATTGGACGCCATTTGTGTTTCGTCTTGAATATCCTGAAAATGATTGATTTGGGTGAACACAGAACGAATAATCAGGCTTGCCCAGCGATCCCCAATCACATCAACAATATTATCAAATAAGGCGGTGCGGCGCTGGGTGACATCTAATGTTGTTTTGCGGCGGCGTTGATAATGTAACGCGACATCTGAAACACCTGGTCCAACTTCCCAATCCACTTCGCGGGCATCAATGACGCTGGCACAGCAATCTGTTTGCAAAATCGGGGTGGTTTCCTGACCACAGGTCTCATGCTTCAGCTTCACCGCGATTTTATGCCGATTATCGCTCCATTTATTTTCCCAATTGAGCATACTCAAAGCGACAGGATATAAAGACAGCAATTTATCGGTTCCCCGATACTCATAGCGCAAGGGGCGTTCTGAATAAGGGATTTTTTGCATACAGCCGGCCAATAAGAGTTTTTGCAATCGGTCACTCACGACTGTTTTTAACAATCCGGTCTGTTTGTGAAATTCAGAAAAACGCCTTGTCCCAAGCCAATAGGATTCCAGAATTAACAAAGTCGGTTTGTCTCCAAGCACATCTAAGGCGCGCCAGATAGAGCAGGCTTTTATTGTTTTCGTGTCTCGCATTTTGACCTCTGCTATCGGTTTCGCATCGTTAACTAAGCATTGCGCGCATATGTGAGAGTATATAGTATATTTAAAAAAGTTAACCAATTTGATAAATATTTGGGATATTTGAGGGGGATTTGTTTTGCGGACAACGGCTGAAGAAAAAATTAGTGAGCTCACCCAAAAAGGGTGGTGGGGTGACAAAACTTTGCGGTCCATTTTCGCGGACTGCCTGCAAAGCGCTTCCCAAAAAGAAGCCCTGATTGACCCGCCCAATCGTGATGAATTGGTTGGCGGCAGCCCCAAGCGATTATCTTTTAGCGAAATTGACCAATTAAGCGACCAACTGGCTTGCCTACTTTTTCAGGCGGGGTTGCGTCAGGACGATAAGCTGGTTTTACAAATGCCGAATGTGAGCGAGATTGTGCTGGTCTATCTTGCGGCCAGTCGGCTTGGCGTTATTGTTAGCCCGGTTGCCATGCAATATGGGCATTTTGAGCTGTCGCATATTGACCAAACCATTGAGGCCGATGGCTATCTGGCTTTTGAAAAATTCAAGGGTGATGGTTTTGGTCATGAGCAGGCAAATATTTTATCAGATAAATGTCGCACAGTGATTTTATCAGGCGATGACTGGATAAACGCCGACACACCCCAAATGACCGAGTATAAAGACTATTGCGCGGGGCTTGATATAAACGCCAATGATATTTTCACCATTTGCTGGACATCTGGCACGACGGGGCGCTCCAAAGGTGTGCCGCGCAGTTATAATCACTGGCTCTCCTCCACCTTAGCCAGTGAAGATGCCATTAAATTAAAACCTGGCGCCATTATGTTAAACCCATTTCCCTTTATCAATATGGCAGCGATTGGCGGGTTTTTATTTTATTGGTTGAAATTGGGCGGCACGATGGTACTTCACCACCCTTTTGAAGCCAATGTCTTACTCGGCCAACTACAAAATGAGGATGTCGAATACACCATTTTGCCACCCGCTGTTTTGAATCAGTTTTTGATACAAAAAGACGGTATTAAGGCGCATTTTGATTTGTCAAAATTGCATATTCTGGCTTCTGGCAGCGCACCCTTAACGCCTGAAATGATAACCGGTTTTAAGCGTGAATTTGACATTGATGTGGTGAATATTTTTGGTTCCAATGAAGGCATGACGATTTTATCAAACCCAACCGATGTGCCTGATGCTGAAAGCCGGGCGGGCTTTTTCCCGCGCTTTGGCCGCTCCGAGCATGCATGGGACAATCGCATTTCCAAACATATTCACACCAAATTGGTTGATATTGAAACCGGTGCCGAAATCACAGAGGCAGGTCAGATTGGTGAATGTTTGATTAAAGGCGCGACTGTTTTTGACGGCTATTACAACGCGCCTGATGATAATGCAGATGCGTTTAGCGAAGATGGTTATTTTCGCTCTGGCGATTTGTTTGAAATCACTGGCGATAAAAACCAATATTATCGCTTTGTCGGGCGCTGCAAATCATTGATTGTGCGTGGTGGGGTTAATATTTCACCCGAAGAGCTTGATGAGGTCTTGACCGCGCACCCTGCCATTGCCGAAGCGGCGGTTGCCGCCTATCCAGATGCGGTGATGGGTGAGAAAATTTGCGCATTTATTGTGTTGCTGCCTGACCAAAAACTCGATTTAGAGGATATTAAAACCTATCTCGAAGGCATAAAACTGGCCGTTTTCAAATGGCCAGAACGGCTTGAAATCATTGAGGCACTCCCCCGAAATGCTATGAATAAAGTGGACCGCAAAGTCCTTGAGGATAAGTTAAAAGCTGGTTAGCGCCATCGCTGTCAAAAAACCCCTCTTTTCTGCATCACCAAGCTGTTGCAATTATAACACAAAATGCCGCTTAATTGCGCAGCGGCAGATTTCATCTTGCGTAAACAAACCAACTCTCCATAAACTATACCTATTAAAAGTCTTAGGGAGAAAATAGGGCATGTTGAAGAAAACATTCTATTCTGCATCTGCGCTCGCCTTGATTTTAGGCGTTGCAGGTGGTTCTGCTGTGGCACAATCTCTTGATGAAATTGTTGTGACAGCTCAAAAACGCGCTGAGTCACTCAGTGACGTGCCAATTTCAATTGCGGCGGTAACAGGGGATACACTTGAAAATCGTAGTATTGATGATTTATCAAGCCTGTCACAATCTATGCCGAATGTGACCATTAACGAAAACCAGATTGATTCAACCATTTCGGTTCGCGGTGTGACAACCGGTAACAATAAAGGTTTTGAGCAATCCGTTGCGATGTATTTTGATGGCATTTCATACGGGCGTAGCCAGCTCATCCGGACACCTTTGGTTGATCTAGAGCGTGTCGAGGTGCTGCGCGGTCCACAACCAACCTTGTTTGGTAAAAACGCGATTGCTGGTGCGATTAGCGTTATTTCAGCCAAACCAACCAAAGAGTTTGAAGGCAAGATTTCTGTTTCATACGAAATGAACCATGAAGAGCCACAACTTCTTGGCGTCTTGTCAGGGCCTTTGTCTGACACATTAAGTGCGCGTTTGACCGTTTCGCACCGTCAGCTTGATGGCTGGATTGTCAACACACATCTCAATCGTAAAGAGCCACAGCGTGATGAAGATTATCTTCGTGCGCAATTGGCATGGGATGATGGCGGTCCTTTGACAGTGAATTTGAAAGTCGAACACGCTGAATTTGACAGCTATGGCTATCCGATGGAAAACCTGAACGCAAACGATTTCTATAATAATAGCCCCTTTTCTCTTTTTAGATCTGTAGATACAGTCGAAGATTGGGCGCGTGGCAGTGGTGAAGTTAGCTCCAAAAACGAATTGGATAATTTTGTCTTAACAGCCAATTATGACTGGAATGATCACACCATCACTTCCATCACCGGCTATGTTGAATATGACACATTCGAAATTCTTGATGTGGACTACACGCATTTGGATGTTCTTGATGGCACCAACCAAAGTGAGGCCTATGAGCAATTCTCTCAAGAATTCCGTATCGCCTCACCAGGTGGTGAGCGTCTCGATTATATTGCGGGCATTTTCTATCAAGATGATGATTTGAAAGTCACAGATAATGTTTTTATTGGTGAATTCGCACGCATTCTTAACCTCGGTATTTTGACAGATACACAATGGGCACGTAAATATGACCAAAGCTCTGAGCGCTGGTCTATCTTTGCGCAAGGCGATTACGACATTACCGAACAGCTGAACCTAACCGTTGGTGCGCGTTACACCAAAGAAGACAAAAAAGGGCAACGTGTCTTAGATGTGCTTGGCACAGATGGGCAGACTGGCTCAGTTCCTTTAAAAACTACATGGGCAGTGGCTTTAAATGTGTTCCCGCATGACCTGCAAGGTGACCGCGAGGAAAGCTCTTTTGACCCATTGGTGCGTTTGCAATATGACGTCAATGACAATGTAGCTATTCATGCATCTTTCACTGAAGGCTCAAAAGCCGGTGGTTTTGACATTCGCTCAAACTCAGCTCCAACTCAAACACCCCTGAACCCCGCAGCAGCTCCAGGGGCTTTCGAGTTTGAGGGTGAAGAGGCTGAGAATTATGAAATTGGTGCCAAAATGAATTGGGACCGTGCGCAAATCAATGTCACTGTTTTCCAAACAGATTATAATGATCTGCAAACCAACATCTTTGATGGCGTGTTGGGCTTCTTTGTTAAAAACGCTTCAACTGCGGAAGTGGAAGGTATTGAAATTGATGGTCGCTTCCTGGTCTCTGAAGGCTTGGAAATTTATGGTGGTGCTGCCTATTTGGATTACACCTACACAGACTTCAAAGACAGTCAGTGTGGTTTTGGTGAAACGCCAAATAATGGAGCATTTTGTGACCGCTCTGGTTACACAGCACCATATGCACCAGAATATACAGCCAATTTCGGCATTGATTATGAAACCACATTAGCCAATGACATGGTTTTGGATATCAACATCAATGCGGATTATTCTTCTGAATATTTCCTCGCGACCAACCTTGATGCCAATCTGCAAGAAGATGGTTACACCAAGCTTGGCGCCCAAATTGGTCTTGCAGGTGGTGACGGCACATGGCGTCTGTCAGTGATTGGTGACAACCTCACCGATGAGCGTATTCGTGTTATCGGTGGCACATTGCCATTGGCTAAAGCATTTACCGGTGGTAATGGCATTGCCTATGACGCGCTTTATGCCCGTCCACGCAACATCACATTTAAGCTGGATTACAACTTCTAATCTGGCTTTATGAAAGAGAAAACCGGAGTCCTCGGACTCCGGTTTTTTTTTGGTTTTTTTATGGTTTTTTTTAAAACCAATTAAAGTCACTGCGAATAAACAGCCTGTTGCGGATAGGGTTTTAATGCGCCATGACGGCCTGTTTGCGGGCCTTTCTCAAACTCTTTAAGCGCCACCTCTTCGGGTGCGATGCCTTTTTCAACCCAATTTTCAAGTGCCTGTAACATACTCATGCGGTCTGGCAAAGCGGCTGGTAATTCCCAGCAATGCCCCATGCCAGGTGCGAGGAACAGTCGGAAAAACGCATCGGTTTCAGCCGCGCCCATAGTGTCACGCACAGCCTGATAATAAGCTTCGCTTTGTTGGGGCAGAACCAATGGGTCAGCTAAACCGTGCCACATAATCAGCTTCCCGCCGGCTTTTTTAAAAGCACTTAAATCTGGATTTTGTGCATCTAAAAGCGCCGATTGTGGCACCAGTTTCGAAACATCTGTATCGAAATTAAAATCGAGTGCCGTATAGTTTTTCGGGTCTTCAGCAAAACCAAGATAGGGCAAAAACCCCTCGGCCAATAAAGTGCCTACCGCTGGGCGCTCATCGCTGCCCAAATACCAAAACCCCCAATAGCGTTCGCTACCCGCTGGTGCGCCATAAAACAGTTTCTCGCCGTTTGAATTTTGCGCCCCGTCATAAAGCTTACGCACCACAGATTTTTCTTCAGTCGTTAAACATTGAGAAGTATTGTCTCCTGCGCATGTCGTAATCGGGTCAAGACTGACCTGACAGGCAAATGGCTTTTGTATTGCGCCATCTACAACCCCATCAAGCGCGTCACATTGCGCCAACGCATTGGCCTCAAGCAAGGGCAGTTTCGCCTTAAACGATGTGCCTAAAATTGGTTGCCCATTAGCATCAAGATTGGCCTGCATCACCCATGAGCCAAATATGCCGCCATTATGTGACAGGTTCAGCACTGGACAGCCCGAAATCACGCCATCAAATAAATCCGGATATTCCTGCACCGCCTTGCCGGCCAACCGCCCGCCATTGGAACACCCTGAAAAATAAGAGTACTCAGGACCATGACCATAAAGCGTTTCAATCAGCTGATGCGCCGCCGCATGCGTGCGGGGCAGCACCTCTCTGGCATAGGTTTTTTCAGCCACCGGATTGGTCGCCCAGCTGGCATCGCCAATTGATTGACCCTGATGCCCGCCATCGGTTGTGACTGTCGCATAGCCACGCCGCAAAGCATGGTTGATGGCATTTGAGTGGGTTTCGCGGTCTGGCAAAACACGCCCGCAAAAGCCACCGCACCCAGCCTGATAATATTTGCCGTTCCACGCCGTCAGTGGAAAACGCGCCTCAAAACCAATATTCGGGTCAATGCTGCCCGTGATTTGACAAAAAGCAGGCAAATCCTCGCGCTCTGTCACCGCGCGACTTTGTTCAATCTGCATGGTCGTGAAGCGATTTTGAAGCGCTAAATCTTCACACGCCGCCGATATATCAGGATTGGTTGACGCAAATAACGCCACAAAAAAGCTTTTAATTTCATTTAGTGCCATGACTCATTTTCCTCCCTGAACCAGTCAATAAAATGATGCCGCCAGCCTTTACCTTTAACTTCTTCTTTTGCTGATAAGGTCAAATGGTAAGGGTCTTGAAAATGCGCCTGGCGACGCTGCTGGGTGCCAATAAAATCCGGATTGAGTGATAAGGTGACATCATGCACCACCACATCACCTTCTAGCGACCAATGCCCTGCATAGTGAAAATAACCATCAAAAGCCGCAGCCTTTTGCGCATCACTTATTTGGCGCGCACTCGCTGCCCCAAAGCCAGTACGCGCATCAGCCATAATAGTGGCCGACATTTGCCCGTCTGCTGTGTACAGAATTTGCCCTTTAGGCGTTTCACCAAACGGATAATGCACCCGCCCGTCAGGCAATTCAATCCGCCATTGTTGCAAATGCCATGCCCCGAGAATATCTTTTTCCATTACACTCATGCTGGCTCCCGAAACTGAACAATCCGAAATCGGTTGGTGACAAAAGCCAAATCTGCCAGACATGCATTGCCCGCCGGATTGAGGCCCGTGACATGATAATCACTATAGGCCGCTGCAAAATTTATCGGCATTGGCACTGTCATATTGCACCATAGCGATGCGCCAGCTTCAGCAAATGCGTGTTGCGCAATATCTTTATATTCGGGATCTGCGCTGTATAAATAAGACGAGATTGCCCCATGTGTAGCGGCCAATTGGGCGGCATTGGCCAATGCGGTTGCGGCATTATCCTCGCGAATGAGAAACGATACAGGCGCAAAATGCTCCTGCGCATAAAGT
Source organism: Parvibaculaceae bacterium (assembly GCA_965217015.1). Taxonomy (GTDB): domain Bacteria; phylum Pseudomonadota; class Alphaproteobacteria; order RS24; family RS24; genus JAYQKL01. The sequence goes on from OZ244224.1 coordinate 1,278,222, forward strand.
TCCTGATTGTCTGCACTGGTGGCTAAAACCAATGGCGTTGCCGTGCGCGCATCGGGAAAGTCTGGGTGGTCATAAGGCGCGCTGTCCAAAATTATTTGAGCGCGCTTATCGGTTTTCAGATTTTCTAAAATTTTTAACGACTCATCAGCCTGTATCGCGCCACACATAGCCGCCGCGCGTTTGGGGTCGGATAGGCGCTGTTGAATGGTTGCGCTCAGGCGCTCCTGAAATGCCTCAAAACTCACATGCCCTTCATCAGTTTCAATGCCAGCAGCTGGCAGATGAATATTTTGCGGGCTGGTACACATTTGCGCTGAAAACCCGCAAAGCGCATTGGCAAGCCCAGAAATCAGCCCATCAATATTATCGGTGGACTCAACCACCACACCATTACAGCCCGCGGTTTCCGTATAAACCTGCTTATGGCTGCAATTTTCCTCAATCCAAAGACCAAATCTTTGGCTGCCTGTATAATCGATAATGGCGGTTTTTTCATGCTCCAACAACTCAATGGTGATGGGGTTATCGCGTGTATCTGCGGCCATGGTGACAATATTTGGGTCATGCCCTGCTGTACGCAACACATCACGCATGGTTTTTATCGCTATCGCAACTGGCAAAATACCATTGGGGTGAGGCTTTACAATCACCGGATTGCCTGTCGCCAGATTGGCAAAAATCGCCGGATAAGCATTCCACATCGGAAATGTCGCGCAACAGACCACAACCGCAACCCCGCGTGGTACCAGTCGATAATTTTTGGTTAATGTCACCTCGCCTGCTTTGCCAAATGGTTTTGACCAATCCGCTGTCTCTGGCACATCGCACATGGCTTTATAGGCATAGCTTAACGCCTCAACGCCACGGTCCAGCGCGTTTGGACCGCTGCCCGAATAGGCCATTAGAAAGGCCTGCCCTGCGGTGTGCATGGTCGCATAAGCATTTTCAAAACATTGTTGTTCCAATTCAAACGCCATTTCCATACACACGCCGACCCGCTCTTGCGGGGCAATATGTTTCCAACTCTGCTGGGCTTTATGCGCTGCGCTCATCACGGCATCAACATCAATTTTTGGATAATCAATATTGAGCGGCGCCTGTGTATAGGGCGATATTTCATGCCCTGTGCGGCCAATTTCACCCGGTTGTTCCAACGCAAATGAAGTGCCCAGATGCGCTTCAAACGCCGCCTTGCCTTTTTCATGTGCGCCCTCGGGATGCAAATCACGACTCGGCGATTCCGTAAACGGGCTCCAATAATGCCGCTCACGACACGCGTTCAGTGCCAATTCAATGGTTTTCTTATGTTTATCAAAAAGAGACATGGTTTAATTCCTGCCTGTTAAACGGTTTCAATAATCATGGCTTCGCCAATGCCGCCAGCCGCTTGACCGACAACCAGCCCTAATCCGCCACCTTGGCGTGTGAGTTCATGCACCAAAGTGGTTAACAAAATCGCCCCTGTCGCACCCATTGGATGCCCCATCGCGATATGCCCGCCATTCACATTCACCTTAGTCGGGTCAGGGTTAAAATCTTTCATAAATTTCAATGGCGGGGCGGCGAAAGCCTCCATAAATTCAATCACGGCAAAATCATCAATGCTGAACCCTGTGCGCGCCAAAATTTGCTCCAATGCCTGCAGGCCAGCGCCAAGTTGTAAAATCGGATCTCCGCCAGCGGCTTGCATGGCCACAATGCGCGCCATAGGTACCAGCCCAGCCGCTTGACCTGCCGGCTCATCGCCCACAACCACCAGCGCCGCGCCATCGGCCATGCCCGGGCAATTGCCAATAGAATGCAGATGCTCAATCGCCTCTAATTCTGGATAAGCCGCCAACATCATAGCATCAAAACCTTTTTCCCCATCTGCCGCAAAAGCAGGTGGCATAGCAGCAAGTTTTTCAGCCGTTAAATGAGGGCGAATAAGTTCATCTCTGGCCAAAGCAATACTGCCATCACTGTTTTTGACCGCCATCACGCTTTTATCATAATGGCCAGCTTCCCATGCGGCATGCGCTTTTTGATGCGAGGCCAGACTTAACGCATCTAACTCTTGTTTCTCGAATCCTTCCAGCGTTGCCATTAACTCCGCCCCCATAACAGGTGGCGCCCATTTGAGTTTTTGAATCATGTCTGGCTTAGAATAATAATCCGCCTTATCGGCCAAAAACCCGACTGCGGACAGGCTTTCAACCCCACCCGCTAAATGCAAACCACCCAAACCAGCCTGCACACTCATGGCCGCGCTGGAAACCGCTGTCAGCCCAGAAATACAGTAATTATTCAGGGTCTTCACTGTCACATGGTCGGCCAAAGACGAGGCCAAACGGCTCACCAGCGCAATATGGCCGCCTTGCGCGCCAATTTGGCCAACACAGCCTAAGGTGAGAGAGGAAACCGCCGTCGCCAGCCCGTCATTGCGGGCCAGCAGGGTATCACTCACCTGCGCGACCAGCTCAGCCGGATTGAGTTCTGACAATCCGCCGCCTGGCTTATCATCACGCGCCGCACGCCCAACACCTCGCGGCGTCCGCAGGGCATCATAAATATAAGCGGTCATTTTCTGCGTCCTTATTCTGTGCCGATAACAAATGAAACATTGGTGGTGCCAGAACCGCCAACATTAAAAGTCGCCACTGTTTTGGCACCCTCAACTTGCATATCGCCTGCGCGTTCGGTGGTTTGATTGGCACTATCCAACACCATACGCACACCGGTTGCACCAACTGGATGACCCAAACCAATCAGACCGCCTGATGGGTTAATCGGCAAATCACCCCCCATTTCAATCCGGCCTTCTTCAATGGCTTTCCATGCCTCACCCGGCGCGGTGAGCCCAAAATGTTCAATCGCCATATATTCTGTAATGGAAAAACAATCATGGGTTTCAATCGAATCCAATTCCTCTGGCCCTGAAATACCCGCTCTTTGATAAGCATCAGTGATGGCTTTGCGCGTCCATGGAAAAACATAGCCGCCGCCCTCACTCTCTTGCATTTTTGTATCCATGAGCATTGGCGCGGTTGAATGCCCCCAGCCCTTAAAATAGGGTATGTCGTCCAAATTCAGACCTCTTTGATTGGCATAATCAGCCGCAAAATCCTCACCCGCCAAAATCACTGTTGCCGCGCCATCTGTCACTTGTCCGCAATCTTGCTTGCGCATCCAGCCCTCAATCACCGGATTGGCTTCATCATCTTGTTTGAAACTGTCCTCATTAAAATCCCATTGGCGGGTTTGCGCATTTGGATTGCGCCGACCATTGGCAAAATTATTTTTGCTAATCGCGGCCAAATGCTGATAGTCCAGCCCAAAACGCTCTTCATAAACTTCGCATAAATCTGAAAACATAGCCGGCCAAAAATAGGTCGCACCCTCTGCCTCTTTACCGACCCATGCGGCGGCGCCCAAATTTTGCGCCGCGATTTGGCCCGGCACATTGCGCATCAGCTCAATGCCAGTCACACAAGCGGTTTGATAGCGTCCGCTTTCAATATCAGACATGGCTGCCAAAATCGCCAAAGAGCCTGACGCGCAGGCCGCCTCATGGCGCGCTGCGGGCATGCCCGAAAAAGCTTTATCAACATGGCCAAAATAGCCACCAAGATGAGCCTGCCCCGTAAACATGTCGGAGACAAAATTGCCAACATGGCCAACCTCAATATCCCCTGCCTCTAGCTGGGCATTTTCCAAACCTGCCAAAACAGAGTCCTGAAATAAATCAAACAAGTCTTTATTTTCTCGCGCCCAGTTTTTGGCGAAATCAGTTTGGGCGCCGCCCAAAATATATATTTTTTTTGTCACAGAATTTTCCTCCTGACATTACTTTAGCGATTGCCAAACCACTAAGCAATAGTTAGTATGATTATAAAAGTGGATTGATGGATATGAAACCTAAAAGCTTAGAAAATCTGGCCTTGCCGGTTATTGTGGCGCCGATGTTTTTGGTGTCTGGGCCTGACCTTGTGAAGGCAAGCTGTTTGGCGGGCGTTGTCGGCTCATTCCCCTTTCCCAATGCCCGCGATATTGCGACCCTTGATGGCTGGCTTGATGATATTAGCCAAACTGTCAAAAACACCCCGCATGCCGCGCCTTTTGCCGTCAATCTGACCACCCACAGCACATATGACCGCTTACAAGATGAAATCGCCTTGATTGCCAATCATAAACCTGAAATCGTGATTACGGCTTTAGGGGGGCCAGAGCCGGTTTTAGAGGTTGTGAAATCTTATGGCGGCACTGTTATTGCTGATGTCAATTCTTTGCATTATGCCCGTAAGGCCGTTGACAAAGGTGTGGACGGGCTTGCGCTGATTTCTGCTGGCGCGGGCGGGCATACAGGCCATATGGCGGGGTTTTCATTCGTGCAAGCTGTGCGTGAATTTTTTGATGGTCTGGTGGTGTTGGGCGGTGGCATTGGCACGGGTCAGGCCATTCATGCGGCAGAAATCGCTGGGGCTGATTTATGTTATATGGGGACACATTTTATCGCCACGCCAGAAAGCCTTGCCAGCCAAGACTATAAAGAAATGGTGGTCGAAGCGCAGTTTGAGGATTTGGTTCTCTCCGACCAGTTAACCGGCGTGAAAGCCTATTATCTGCGCCAATCGCTCATCAAAATGGGGTTTGATCCGGACAATATGCAAGCTGGACAAGGCATGCAATTACACGATTCGCAAAACCAAATTAAAGCCTGGCGCGATGTTTGGTCAGCCGGACACGGGGTCGGCTCAGTTCAGGCGATACAGCCTGTGCAGGATATTATCCGTCAATTAGTAGATGAGTATGAACACACTTTTGAAACATTAACACCCGCCCAAAGGAGGCAAGCCTATGTCTGATGCAACGACAGAACTCAACGATTTGAACCCTTATTTGCAGGGGCTATACAGACCAGTCGAGCAAGAAATACAGTCAGATAAACTCGAAGTCACTGGAGAAATCCCACGCGATTTTGCAGGCTCTTATTACCGCAATGGCCCAAACCCAAAAACGCCGCCAGAGGGTATGCATCACTGGTTTGATGGCGATGGCATGTTGCATGCCATTCATTTTGAAGATGGTCAGGCCAGCTATGTGAACCGATATATCCGCAGTCATGATTTTCTTGCTGATGAAGCCGGTAAGCTGACAAAAGCTGGTATTATGAAACCCGCCGTCGAAGATGACAGCACAACCGTTTATAAGGACACCGCCAATACAGATATCATCATGCATAATGGTGAGCTGATGGCGCTTTGGTATATTAGCGGCCAGCCTGTGCGGTTAGACGCCAAAACATTGGAAACCGTGAAACAAGAAAATTTCGGTGGCAAACTGCCCCATAATGTTTCCGCCCATTCGAAAGTGGATTTGAACACCGGCGAATTTTTATTTTTTGATTATGCGCTGTATGAGCCTTGGTATAGCTATGGTGTGGTTGATGCGCAAAATAACCTAACCCATTTCACCCAAATAGAATTACCTGGCCCGCGTTTGCCGCATGATATGGCAATAACAGAAAATTATGCCATTTTTATGGATTTACCGATTGTGTTTACCGAGCAAGGTTTGCGCAATAAGATTTGGACCATTCACGAAGACCAAAATCTGCCAACCCGATTTGGCATTATGCCGCGCAAGGGCGAGGGCAGCGAAATTAAGTGGTTCTCGTTTCCTGGCTGTTATATTTATCATGTCATCAATGCTTGGGAGGAAGGCGATAATGTTGTCCTGAACTGTTGTAAAATGGTTGATAATGGCCGCGACCTGCCCATGCAATATGGCCCTTATGCGCCAATGGTCAATGTGCTGGCACTGCGGGCGGTGACCACGCGCTGGACAATGAATATGAAAACCGGCGCCTGCAAAGAAGAACAGCTTGATGATGCAATAAGTGAATTCCCTGTTATCAATCTTGGGCGCGCCGGACATTTTTCGCAATATTCTTATCATGTCGCCATACCCGATATGGAAACACAATTATTTGATGGCATCTTAAAATATGACCTCACAACAGGCTCCTATCAAAAACACAGTTTTGCCAAAAACACATATGGGTCAGAGCCAGCCTTTGCCCCGCGCCTTAATGCCCAATCGGAAGATGATGGATATGTATTGTCCTTTGTGACCAATGCCGAAACCGAAAAATCCTCTGTGGTGATTATGGACGCGCAAAATATGAGCGACAAACCAGTGGCCGAAGTGCACTTGCCGCAGCGTGTACCGCTCGGTTTTCACGGAACTTGGGCAAATCTGGAAGAATATGCACCCGCCAAAGCGGCTGAATAGTCTTAAAAATAATTTAAATCAGAGCCGATAGCGTCTTGACAGTATCAGCTTTTTTATCGTTTAATTAATTTCCGAACGCGGTTCGTAAATAACTTGGAGAGATAAAATGGAAACAATGGAAAACAAAAGAAAGCTCTTTTCAGTCGACTCTCATGTCCACATTCCAGCTGACACCATTCGCGATTATTTGCCTGAAGCAAAAAAGGCAGGTTTTGACGACGCGGTGGCCGCATATACAAAATATGATGCTGATATGAAACAGGGTGAAGAATTGTCGATGGACGATTTTGTCGATTTGGAAGCGGCGAGCCACCCAGGATATATTGAAGGCCCAGCCCGTCTAGAAGCAATGGATAAGGACGGGGTGTTGCATGAGGTGATGTATAATGACCCGCTTGATGATATGCGGTTTTATAATAATCTCGATACGGTGCAGGACAATCTTTCAGCTTTTAACAATGCGCTTTATGATTTTGCCTCTGCCGACCCGAACCGGCTTTTAATCACCTATCATTTGCCAATCACAGATATTGATTTTGCGATACAAGAGCTGCACCGCGTTTTGAAACTCGGCGCGCGCTCTGTTCAGCTGCCAAATTTCCCATCTGTATTGGGCCTGCCTGATTATCATGATGAGCGCTACACACCCTTGTTCAGCGCGATTGAGGAAAGCGGTGCCGTGATTGCGCATCACCTTTCCATAACACCGCATCTGTGGGGAACATTCCGCCGTGACCCAACCCCGCAAAAGGGTATTTTCACAGGCCTGCCGCCATCACTCATGATGGAGCCGATGATGTGGTATTTCCTAACGGGTATTTTAGGGCGTCACCCGAATCTTAAAATTGTGTGGGTTGAGCCAGGCCTGTTTTGGATACCAGGCTTTTTGAGTTTCCTCGACCGCCGTATGGACCAGCATTATGACTTTCCTGGCGTTGATGAGCTTCCCAGCACATATTGGAAGCGCAATATGGCCGTGACTTTTGTTGACGAGCCAGAAGCGGTAACCAATCGCGACCAGCTTGGGGTTGAAAACCTCCTCTGGTCAACTGACTTCCCGCACCCATGCTGCAACTGGCCAAATGCGCAAGCTAAAGTGGCTGAGTTGTTCAAAGATGTGCCAGAAGAAGATGTGCATAAAATCACATGGGAGAATGGCGCGAAAATGTACGGCTTTGCGTAAGCCACAGTAAAAGCGTGATTGCACGCATCTGTCATTTTGTTACAGTTTGAACAGGCAAGTTTTATCACTTGCCTGTTTGCATATGCATAATCAGGAGGGTGGATATGACTGACGCATTTCATAATAAACAGGTCATGGTGACGGGCGCAGGCTCTGGCATTGGGCAGGCTTTGGCAGAAGAATTTGCTAAACGCGGGGCGCATGTTTACGCAACCGATATCACGCTTAAACAAGCCCAGGTCACAGCCAAAAAAATCCAATTGGCAGGCGGCACAGCCCATGCCTATAAATGCGATGTGACCAAAGATGCTGATTTGAAGCGGGTGATGAATAAAATTGTCAAAGAAAATGGTCAGCTTGATGTGATGGTCAATAATGCAGGCACTGTTTATGTCGGGGAATTTGTTGAGATGACAGAAGCCCAAATTCGCAAAACCACAGACATAAATTATAATGCCGTGCAAATTGGTATGCTCTACGCTTACCAACAAATGAAAAAACAAGGCTTTGGGCAAATCCTCAACATTGCATCTATGGGGGGCTTGCTGCCAACCGCGACAATGGTGTCTTATGCTGGCACAAAATATGGCGTGGTCGGGTTAACAGTGTCAGCCGCTGTTGAGGCCGAGGCTTATGGGGTGGATATTCGGGCTGCCTGTCCGGGCAATATTCAATCAAATTTGCTGCTTAATGCCGCAACCAGCACAGGCAAGCCATCGCCTATACTCGACTTCTTACCCAAAGCCCAGCCTGCCAGCATTGCCGCGCAAAAAATTATTGATGGGCTTTTGACAAAAGACCGGCTCATCTTCACCCCGCTCTATGCCCGCATCGCGTGGTACATACACCGCCTGATGCCCAAGCTCTTGCATAAAGGCTCAAAAGACCTAATTGATAAAATTAGAGGAAGTTAAAACTGACAAATTGAGTTCAGAAAACTGATTATAGGAAATGCGTGTGAAAAAATTTCAAAAATTCATTCCAATCCTATTCCTGTTTATTTTTATTGGGGTAGCGATGGGTTCCTGCGCTGGCGTGGGTGACCCGAAAGGTGAGGGCTATCCATATCACCATATGGAGCGCGGTTTCCGTAACCCGCCAAACAGCATTGCCACCACTGACCGTTTTTCAGACCGAGTGAAATTTTTCTCTCGCATGATTGGCTCGCAACTTATTGGCGCCCAGCCCGACATACCCGAGAACCATATTGTGCCGCGTGAAACAGCCCTTAGCCAATTAGCGCTATTGAGTGACCAAGACAGCATAAGCTGGATTGGACATGCAAGTTTCTTGATAAAACTCGACGGCGTGACCGTGCTGACAGATCCTATTTTTTCAGACCGCGCCTCGCCTGTTTCATTTGCAGGCCCTGCCCGCGTGCCACCATTAGGGCTGGAAATTTCAGACCTCCCCCCGATTGATGTGGTGGTTATCAGCCATGCTCATTATGACCATTTGGATACGCGCACACTCGATAAACTCCCAAATCCAGAGCGTATCACCGCCATTGTGCCATTAGGGCTTGGCACATATTTCACCCAACGAAACTTTGGTAAAGTTTATGAGGTGGATTGGTATGATGAAATCTCTCTGGCCTCAAAGACAGGCGATTTCAAACTCACCGCCTATCCAGCTGCGCATTGGTCCAGCCGCAGCCTGTTTGACCGTGACCGCACGCTTTGGATGTCTTATGGATTTTCAGCGGGTGGGCGCTCCGTCTATCACACAGGGGATACAGAAACCCATCCGGATATTTTCAAAGCCATTGGCGCACATATGAAAACGCATCATCAGGGGTGTGATATTGGCCTTATCAGTGTTGGGGCGTATGAACCGCAGGCGATTATGCGCGGGCATCACACAATTCCAGAAGGCGGTGTGCAAATTGGGCGCGATGTTGGCTGCGCTATGATGGTGCCAATGCATTGGGGGACTTTCAGATTATCATTTGAGCCTTTTGCCGAGCCGCGCGCGCGTTTTCATGAAGCGGCGGGTCCACAATCTGCGGTCATGAAAATTGGCGAAACACGCCCCCTAAGCCAATTCAAAACCCCCTCTCAATAAATGAACTGGCATCAAGTGTTTTCACTTGATAAGCTTGGATAGACATAAAAAGAGAGGGTTTCATGGAATTTATTTTACAAATCATCATTGGTCTTGGATCCGTTGGGCTGATTGGCGCGTGGTTCCTAATTGTGTTTAACTATCCAGCACTGGAAAATGTTTTGGGGCTTAGCGCCAATAAAACCGAAGCTATGGGCATGATACGCGGCGATATTGCGGGCATGCTTTTGCTGATTGGGGTGTTTCAAGGCCTGTTTTTGCTGTATGGCAATGTCTGGGCTTTACCTACCATTATGGCGACGGGCGCGGTGACAATCGGGCGCAGCTTCAGCCTTATTTTTGATGGCTATTCGCGCATGAATCTCGCGGGCATTATGGTTGAGCTGGTCGGCATAGCCTCTGTATATCTGCTCTGGAAAGATTTGGTTTAAACCCGCGCCTGCCACTTAAAAATTCAAGAAATATTTTTGAGATTGATTGAGTGCATCTGACGCGCCAAATCAAAGGTTTGTTCGCGCAAATAGGCAGCCAGTTTTTTGGGCGGCAAATGCGGCTCAAGCGTGGCATAAGAAAGTGGCTCACCAATCACCATATCAAGCATGGTATTTTTACGCCGATACACTTCATGATACATGAAAGCCCAGCGAATGGCAGGAGTCATATGGCTTGCTTTTTGAAAAAGTTGCGAGTTCTGGCCATCAAAATAAATTGGCACCACATTGGCTTGTGTTTTTTTAACCAATTTTCCTGTTAAAGACCCCCATGGCGCATCTTCAGCTTTTGTTTGAAAAAAAGACTGGGTTGTTGAAATACCACCGGCAGGGAAAATCAGCACCGCCCCACCCGCTTTCAAATAGGCTTCAGCCTGTTGCCGCGAGGCCAGATTGGTTTCACGCGCAGCTTGTGTTTCATCAAAATTAACTGGCAAAACATGGGGCTGCATTTCTGGTATGCGCGCCAATACATGATTAATCATAATTTTAAAATCCTGCCGCCTATGCGCCACCACACCGCATAAGGCCATGCCATCTAAAACCCCATAAGGGTGATTGGCAACCACCAGTAAAGGGCCTTTGGCAGGAATTTGGTCTGGTGAGGTTCCATGAAAATCTGGCACAAGATTAAGCCGCAGCATCATATCAATCCAGAAATTCTCAGATGGCGTGTCTTGGTTTTTATAGTCGAGATAAATTCTTTTAAGCCGGTGCTGGCCACTCATGCGCTCCACCGCCCGAATGGCCAGAATTTTCGCCAGCCTGTGACCCTCAGACGCCGCCGTAAATTCATCAATCAACGTGTTTTTCTTAAAAACCATAATAAAAAGCCATATTTGCCTGCAATGAAACCTCAATCAAACCAGCTGCACCCAATATCCAGTTGCACTTAATATAATGACACCTGATACAATGGCACCTGATACAATGGCACCTGATTCAGGTTACAATTTTTTGACACGGATTCGGCTTAAAAAAATCGACTGATGCTAAAATTTTATAAAGTTTTATTGTCACAGACTCATAGCTAGGGATAGACTTAAAACGAGTACAGATTAAGTGAGAACCAAAATGACCCCAGACGCTGCGCCGCTGCGCCACCATCAGGCCGAAATTAACGGCATTAACATGCATTATGTCGAGCAAGGCACTGGCCTACCGATTGTTTTATGTCATGGGTTTCCGCATAGCTGGTATAGCTGGCATCGCCAAATTCCAGCATTGGTTGAGGCGGGGTGCCATGTCATTGCGCCGGATATGCGCGGCATGGGGCAAACCACAGCGCCCAGTGACCCACAAGCTTATAGCGTCGAAACCATTTGCGCGGATTTGCTCGGCCTGTTGGACCATTTGGGCCTGACACAGGCGGTTTTTGCCGGTCTCGACTTTGGTGCATTTGCAGCGCATGATTTAGCCCTGCGCTATCCAGAAAAAGTCAAAGCACTGATTATGCTTGAGAACCCTGCCCCGCCGCATAATCCTGACATTTCACCGCTGACAGAATATAAAGAAATGGGCAAGGATCATTTTTTGCATATAAATTATTTTTGCGACACGCCAGGTGTAGCTGATGCAGACATGCTGGCGCGTGTTGATGCGTTTTTCCCGAAAGTATTTTGGGCGCTCAGTGCGGGCGGCAATTATTTTGATACATTTAATCACCCGATTGGCACGCATTATATTGATGCGCTTAACCCTGCGCCCCCGCTCGATTGGGACTGGCTCTCAGCTGAAGAGATGCAGGTTTTTATCGACACTTACAAGCAGTCAGGCTTTACCGGCGGGCTGAATTGGTATCGCTCAATGGATATAAAATGGCAGGAGCGGCAAGCCACTTATCATCAAACCAGCACTGTCCCGGCTTATTTTCTAGGCAGTGAAGAAGATGTTGACCTTAAAGGCTTTCATGGTGACGACCCGATTGGGTTGTTAAAAAGGCAATTCCCAGATTTGCGCCGTGTCGATATGGTCTCCACTGCTGGCCATTTGGTTCAGCTTGAAAAATCTGACGAAGTGAACGCTGTCTTAAAAAGCTTTATTGCCGATATTAAGGTATCTTAAGGTGCCATAATGAAAAAGAAAATTTTCAAAGGCCTGCTTTATAGTATTGTCTTCAGTCTTATCGCACTGACAATTGGCGGTATTTATATTGCGCGCTTAGATAAAACCGAGCAGGCTAGGCTTTTATTGAGCTTTATTCTTCCAGATGAAGCGGATTTTTTCGCGCCTGACCAGCAAGATTATCCCGAACCCGACCCATTGCTTGGGTGGATTGATGCACGCCAGAAAATAAATCTTGGCAGCCAGCGCGGCGATGAGTGGCGCATGATTATTGACCCAATGGAAATTGGCGCACCGCAATCTATTTTCGGCGGGTTTGTTGATAACCGAACCGATACAACGGGGCAGAACCTGATTGAATATAATTTCGCCAAAGCTGAGACCATAAAAGTACCGGGTGATTTTAATACGCAAAAACCTGAGCTGCTTTTTTATCGAGATAAGGTTTGGTTTTATCGGGAATTTGAGGTGCCCCTCACCCCCGACACGCGCCAGCATTTGCATTTCGGGGCGGTTAATTTTACAGCAACATTATTTTTAAATGGTGAATTGCTGGGCCGTCATGAAGGCGGATATGTGCCGTTTTCATTTGATGTCACAGACAAACTCAAACCAGAAAAGAACCAGCTTTTGGTCTGGGTGGATAATCGGCTTACCCCTGAAACTGTACCAACGGACCGCACAGATTGGTGGCCTTATGGCGGGCTTATCCGTGATGTGCATCTCATCACCACACCCAAAGCGTTTATTCGTAATGCAAAAATTGAGCTGCATAAGGGGCGTTATGACCTGATTGATGTGTCCATTGAAACCACAGACATGGTCGCTGGCACGCCAATTTCTTTAGATATAGCAGAGCTTGGTGTTCATTATGAAACAGTCTTAGAAACAGGTAATATTGCGTTCCAAATCCCTGTCACGCCCGAATTATGGTCTCCCCAAAATCCAAAACTTTATCAGGTGCAACTAACAGCCGGTCAAGAGAGCGTGCAAGATAAAATCGGTTTTCGGCATATCGAAACACGCGGACGGGGTTTGTATTTAAATGGCCAAAAAATTAAACTCTCGGGCATTGCAATGCATGAAGAGCCAATTGGTCGTGATGGTATCGCTTATCGTGAGGAAGACATGCGCGCCCTGCTGGAGGAGGCAAAAGCGCTTGGCACGAATTTTGTGCGCGCTGCGCATTACCCCTATAACCGATATTTGGCGCGACTGGCTGATGAAATGGGATTGATGCTTTGGGCAGAAATTCCGGTTTATTGGCAAATAGATTGGCAGAATGAGCAGACTTATGACATTGCGCAAAATCAGCTATCGCGCATGATTGCGCGTGATTGGAATCGCGCCTCCATCATCATATGGTCAGTGGCTAATGAAACACCCAATAGCCGCGCACGCCTAAAATTTTTGCGCCGCCTCATTGACGCCGCACGCCAACAAGACGATAGCCGCCTGATGAGCGCAGCTTTATTGGGTGGCACAGGCCCTGACTTTGCACTGATCACAGCACGCTTAGCAGCACGCGGGCTGATGAACCCGAATTTAGACGCCCAAAGCCGTCTTATTTTTGAAGATTTGCTCGCACAATTAGACTATTTCGCCCCTGACCCTACTGATGGCTACACGATTAACATCACCGACCCGCTTGGCGAATATGTCGATGTGATTGGCTATAATCAATATTATGGCTGGTATTATAGCGTTTTCCTAGCCCGCGAATTGGGTTTAGATGAAAGTGTCATACGCCCGCTCATGCTGGCCTTTATGCAAGATTTACGCTTTGCCACCCCTTATGAAAAACCGCTTCATATATCTGAATTTGGCGCCGGTGCAAAATATGGCCTGCGCGATGCGGCGGCGCCTATTTGGAGTGAGGAGTATCAAGCCAAAGTCTATCGCGCCCAGCTTGCTATGCTGCCCAAAAGCCCAGATGTGCAGGGCATCAGCCCATGGATTTTGAAAGATTTTCGTGCCATGCTGCGACCTCTGGCTGGTATCCAAGACTATCGTAACCGCAAAGGGCTGATTGATGAAAATGGCAATCGCAAATTAGCCTTTGAAATTTTGCAAGACTTCTATCGAAATGACTGGCAGTTAAGTGACCAATAGCGATATTATTCTGCACGCGGACGACTGAAGCTCGCCAGAATAAGACAGCCTGCCAAAATACCGAGGTTTTTAACAAAATTTTGGGTTTCATGCGCGCCCTTAATGCCGTCAAAATTCCAAAAATCATGCAGCATAATATTAATCACTAAAATATACAGCACACAGCCATAGGCCGCATAAGCCACATAACGATTGGCCAGCAAGAGCAGGCCCAACACAATATTGGCAAGGCCCGCAACCCATAAAAGCGGCTCTGCGAACGGCACCTGATGGAGCCGCATTAAATCAAGATGCATGTCTGGATTGATAAATTTCGCCACACCTGGCAACAGAAAATATAAGCCTAACAGGCTGCGCCCGACCCATAATGCGCCTTTTTCCAAATTTTCCATCACAAAGCTACCCCCCTAATATGCTCGATTATTTTTCAAGATATGTTTGCACTGTTTCATGAAAGGCGGTCAGCGCAGACATAATCTGTCACGGCGCTTTGATGCAAATCATCTTTGGTGTAAAGCGCCCCTGCTTTTTTCAAATTCAGCACTTCATCAATCAAAGCATTTTCTGTTTTGCGATCCATGTTAAATCTCTATATCAAACTAACCGGGCTTTTCGTTTTTCCCCAAAATATGCCGCGTGGCCAGATAGCCAAATGTCATAGCAGGCATGAGCGTTACACCCGCACCCGGATAGCTTTCGCCCATTGTGGAAGCCGCGTTGTTCCCAACCGCATATAGGCCGGCAATAGGGGCATCGTCTTTGCCGATTACCTGTGCGTTTTCATTTGTCAATAAGCCGCCATTTGTCCCAATATCACCCGGATAAATAGGCATGGCATAAAATGGCCCTTTTTCAATTGGCCGCAAACAGGGGTTTGGCTCTTGACGCGGGTCACCATACATTTTGTCATAAGCCGCCTGCCCACGCTGAAAATCCGGATCCTCGCCTTTTTCGGCATAGTGATTAAACCGGGTAACTGTCGCCTCTAAGACCGAAGCCTCCATACCAATTTTTTCTGCCAGTGCCGAGATTGTTTTTGCCTTTTTCATAATCGAGCGCACGGCGCGATGATGGAACCAGTCTGGCATGAGCGGATAAAGCGGCCCCATTGGATATTTATGACGGTACCTGAAATCAAAAATCATCCAGCTTGGGCTCGCATCTCCATATTCGGCTTGTCGTTTTGCCATTTCTTGACCAGCGGTGTGATAATCCAAAGCTTCATTCAAATAGCGTTCGCCTTTTTGGTTCACCATAATCGTGCCCGGCAGGGCGCGCTCCATTGTCGATAAGCGCCCACCCTGTTCACCCGGTACATAAAAAACCGGTGCCGCCCATGCCGATTGCAGGTTAAGCGTTTGCGCGCCAAGAGCTTGGCCCGCCACAATCGAGTCGCCTGTATTGCTGGTCACGCCGCCTGAATATTGCGCATTGGGATAAAGCGGCGCCACAGATTTGCGTAAGTCCTGATTTTTATCCATGCCGCCTGCGGCCAGCACAACCCCTTTGCGGGCTTTGAAATATTGCCGCTTGCCCTGATGTGACACCTCTAGCCCGATAATGCGGCCATCTTCTTCGATTAAACGCTCCATCGGCGTTTCAAGATAAAGCGGCACATTATGTTTTTTCAATTCCAGACGCAGCGACCCAACCAGCGCATTGCCAAGCGTCAAACGGCGATCCTTGCGCGACTTGAACCGAAACGGCACATCTAGCCAATAGCGCAGAAAGGTTTTCACCAAAGCGCGTATCCAACCGGGCTGGCGATAAAGCAATAAATTGGTTTCATCAAAATGCCAGTTCAAATAGCCGAACAAACACGCCGCCGGATTAGCCGGCCGCATGGTTTCAACATCTTTACCAAGCTGCTTGCCATTTATCGGCACGGGCATATGTGTACGAAAACCTGTGGGTGACCCCCCATCACATTCAGCGCGATAATCAGGATATGGAAAGGCCATATAATCAACAATGGTCGAGTCCATCAGCCAGCGCAAAACAGGCGCAGCATTATCAATAAAGGCGCGGATATTTTGGTCTGGCACATTATCGGCAGATTGTCCGCGAATATAGCGATAGGCACCGTCTAAATCATCATCAAAACCTGCCGCTTTGGCAACATCGCTGCCTGGCACCCAAATGCCACCACCTGATGTAGCTGATGAGCCGCCCCACAGCTTGGCCTTTTCAATGATCATCACATCGGCCTGATTTTGCACGGCAGCCAAAGCTGACACCATGCCACCAGCGCCGGACCCGACCACAATAATATCGACTTCTTTATCCCACTGATAGGTCACATTATTCCCCCATTTCTTAACCTTAATAAGATGAGCCAGACGCGCGATTTTTGCAAGCTTTGAAGCACGATAATTATCGCCAAACACAGCTGAAACATCTCAACCAACCCGCGCGCTGATTTGTTTTATTGCCTGTTTTCTCTATAATCGCCCTATAGGTTTTGAAAAGGAATGAAAATGACTTTGGTGAAATGGGGAAAAAGAGCAGCACTTGGTCTTATCGGTTTTGCTTTTATTGTATTCGGTGGATTATGGGTTTTTGATTACCTCACCCGATTTGATGCACCAGAATTTACCAGTATTTACGATGCCACCCAGCCAGCCCAAATCCCGCAAAAAGAAAAAATAAGTTTTAACCCCAACCGGCATGTGCTGTGGGGGGATTTGCATGTGCACACAGCCTATTCCTATGATGCCTATACAATGGGGGCGCGCACTCTCCCCGATGATGCCTATATTTTTATGAAGGGCGGCACAATTGCGCACTCTTATGGATTTCCTATCCGCGCCAGACGGCCATTGGATTTTGGCGCCGTCACCGACCATGATAAATATCTTAATGTGCCGCGAGCAGCCGCGGGTGCGCAGGCCGACACGCCCGATAATGCCATCATCAACAGCCTCAAAAAAGGCAGCCGTGCTGAATATACAGCCAGATTTGCCCACCGCATGATAACCACAATGGGGTCCAATCAAACGCGGGCAGCACAATTTGGCGCAGCTGGTTCAACCAAACCGTCAGCTGTGTCCATCACCGCTTGGCAGGATATTATCGCAGCCGCCGAACGCCATAATGACCCCGGACGCTTTACCAGCTTTGTGGGCTATGAATGGAGTTCAATGCCAAGCGAAAACAATCTCCATCGCAATGTCATTTATAAAGATACCCATGTGCCAGCCTATCCTTATTCTTCTTTGCAGTCGGATAATCCAGAAGATTTATGGGACGCCATGCAGCAACAACGCGCGCAAGGCATGGAGATGTTGGCCATTCCGCATAATAGCAATGCCAGCAATGGGCGCATGTTTGAAGACACAAAATTTGATGGCACACCCATAACCCCAGACTATGCCGCCACGCGCAATCGTAATGAACCGCTGGTGGAAATTTTCCAAATCAAAGGGTCATCAGAAACGCATCCCAGCCTGTCCCCTGAAGATGAATTTGCTGGCTTTGAAATTATGGATAAAATGCTCAGCGTCAATATGATGGACAGCACGCCCAAAGGCAGCTATGCACGCGATGCTTTGCGCACGGGCTTGAGTTTCGCGCATGATAAAAACTTTAACCCCTTTCAATTTGGTGTGATTGGCAGCAGCGACAGCCATAATGCGTCCTCGTCAACAGAGGAAGATAATTATCATGGCAAATTGCCTCTCATTGACGCGACAGCCGCGCAACGGCTTGGCATTGCTTATTTTTCTTCTGACTATGCCAGCAATTTACGGGCCTATGGCGCGGCGGGTTTGGTCGCGGTCTGGGCGCAGGAAAACACACGCGATTCTATCTTTAATGCCATGATGCGCAAAGAAACCTACGCCACCTCTGGCTCGCGCATCACCTTGCGGTTTTTTGCGGGGTGGGACTATCCCACAACTGAACTGCCGACAGACTGGCTCACCATGGCCTATCAAAATGGGGTGCCTATGGGGGGTGTTTTGAACAGTCGCAATCAAACCCGCTCGCCCGTCTTTATTGTCTTTGCGGGCAAAGACCCGATAGGCGCCAATCTTGACCGGCTTCAAATTGTCAAAGCTTGGGTGGACACCACAGGCAAAAGCTATGAGAAAATCTTCAATATTGCGGCCTCAGATAAGCGCATAGAAAAAATGCAAGACGGGCAAATTCCGCCTGTTGGCAGCACTGTTAATATTGCCGAGGCCGCCTATACAAACACCATAGGCGCCACCAATTTATTGGCGCTTTGGCAAGACCCCACTTTCGACCCGTCTGAGAATGCGCTTTATTACGCGCGCGCGATTGAAATTCCAATTCCGCGCTACACCACGCATGATGCAAAAGCGCTGGGCGTGCCAGCCCCCGCCCCGCAAGAAATCCAGGAACGCGCCATCAGCTCGGCCATTTGGATACAGCCCTAAACCGACCTTAAACAGAGCTTAAAAAAAGAGCTTTAACCAGGAAAAAGGCCGCCCGAAGGCGGCCTTATCAATGTTGCAAATTCTTGCTTGTTAATCCTAGCGCAAAAACTGCCTATTCCTAAGTTGCTATATTTGTAACGCTAGTCTTTTGTGGTTTAAAAGTCAAATATAATCAACTCAGGTGTCTATTGACACAATCAAATCTTAATGATTACCTCAAATTCCCTAATAAAAACAAAAAGGAATGGGGCAATGATAAATTATCGTTTAGGTTTAGATGTTGGCACGAATTCGCTCGGCTGGAGCGTATTGCGCACCGATGATGACGGCAATCCAGTGGCGATTGAGGCCACCGGCTCACGCATTTTCTCAGACGGGCGCGACAGCAAGTCCAAAGCCACACTGGCCGCCGACCGTCGCGAAGCGCGCTCAGCCCGCCGCCGCCGTGACCGCTATAAGCAACGCCGCGGCTTTTTGCTGGCGGCCTTGACCGAAGCCGGCCTGTTTCCTGCTGAAGACAACAAGGCAGAGCGCGCCGCCCTGCAGGTGCTGAACCCGCTGGAATTGCGCGCGCGCCTGCTGAATGAGAAACCGGCGGATATTCTGAAAGATATTGCCGCGCGCACCGGCACGGGCGCCAGGAAAAAGGGTGAACCCACAACAGACGCGGAGGCCGCCGAAACCCTAAGCGGAAAACCGGAATATCTGATTGGCCGCGCGCTGTTTGCCCTGAACCAACGCCGCGGCTTCAAGAGCAATCGGAAGGACAGGAGCAATGAATCTGATGGGTCTATCAGCAAATCTATTTCAGAAACCCGTGAAAAAATGAAGAACGCGGGAGCCCGAACCATTGGCGAATATTTATGGCCATTGAATAAAGGAGGAGAGCAAACCCGCTCACGACCGCGCAAGAAATCCGGTGAGATAGAAACTGACAGTTCGAAAGGGGTTGACCATTATGATTATTACATAGACCGCGACATGTTGCAGGATGAGTTCAATCAGATTTGGGCAAAACAGGCTGGTCACCACGCGGATTTAATGAACGGGAAAGGCCAGAATGCTCGCTTGGACTGCAACATCAAAGATTACATATACTATATAATTTTTCATCAGCGCCCACTCAAGGCACAGGATCCGGGAGTGTGCCAGTATATGGAAAACGAAAGACGCGGTGCAAAGGCCTTGCCCAGCATTCAACATCACAGAATTTATCAAGACCTGAATAATTTGTCTTGGAAATATAATGAGAACGAAGACCCCATCTCTTTGAAGGATAGGCCTGAGGCTTACGAGAAGGTAGAAAAGCTTTTCCTGCAACCTACAAATCAAAAAGGGGAAATCACGTTTGACACGATACGACAAGAATTGAAAAAAGCTGGCTTTATGGCTGATGACCCGTCATGGGACAAAAAAGAGAAAAAGAAAAAACCCCTTTTCAGTCTTGAAAAGCGTGACGATAAATATCTGAATGGTGACAAAACCGCTGCCCTATTTGGCCATAAGGACTCACCTATCAAAGGGAAATGGCAAGATTGGAGCGTGGAAGAGCAAGATAAATTTGTTAACGCCATTATCAAGCGCGTTCCCGATGAAAAACGCGAAAATAAAGAACGCTATCAAACGGATGAAGAAGCTATCCAATGCCTTCAAGACGAATATGGATTAACCCCTGAAGAGGCCAAATGCTGTGTGGAATTTAACTTGCCAACTGGTTATGCCAATATGTCTGCAAAGGCGGCTCGCTTGATAACCGAAGAAATGAAAACAGGCGACAAGCCAACCCAACGCAAAGCCGTTCAGCAAGTGGCAGAAGAAAGGGACGATTTCAAAGACCCGTATGAACTTGTTGGGCAGGGACAAGCCCAAAGGCTAAAGTATTACGGGGCTTTAGATGAACTTGCCAGCAACATCATGCGCGGCACTTGGGAACCAGAGGACAAATGGAATGACCGCAAACATTACGGCGGCGTCACCAACCCGACCGTGCATATCGCGTTGAACCAGATACGGCAGGTGGTGAATGAGATTATTGTCCGTTTTGGCAAACCAGAAGCCATATCTATTGAGCTAAGCCGTAACATTCCGTCTGGAGCAAAAAAGAGGGGTGACAAAATAAAAAAACAAAAGAAGCAGAGAGAAGCCAACAAGAAAGACACTCTTGAACTTCAGAATGATTTTGGCATTCCTCAACCAAGTCGTGATGACATCAAAAAATTGCGCCTGTGGAAAGAGGCCAAACATAGCTGCCCATTTTGTAGCAAAAAAATTGGCGGTGCTGAGCTTTTCAATGGCGCGGAAAAAGAGCATCTTATACCTCAGGCCTATGGTGGACAGGATAATTGGGGTAACCTCACCATTTCATGCAGAACTTGCAACCAGGCAAAGGGCGGGCGAACACCCTATGAGGCTTTTGGTGATAAGCCAGATTATAGCGCTCTACCGGAATACAAACATTGGCGCTTTCAGGAAGATGCCAAAGAAGTTTGGGAAAAGAAATATAAGGGATTTTTGTCACGTCAAATCAGCGACACGGGCTATGTTGGAAAGCTGGCAAAAGCCTATTTGGGACAAATTTGTCCAGATGGACATATTGTCGTTGTTACGGGACAACTGACCCATCATTTGCGGAAATACTGGCATTTGGACTCTATTCTGGACCACCCTGACCGACCTGAAGAAGAACGTGGCACCAAAAATCGCAATGACCACCGCCATCACGCGATAGATGCGATTGTAGTCGGGATGGCAACGCGCTCTCGGGTGCAACGGGTTCATACCTTCAAGAACGAGCTCAAAGACAGCATTGGCGACAAGGAATATTTTACAACGGAGAAGATTGTTGCGCATATCTTCAATCAATCTAAAGAGGAACGGGAAACATTTCTGAGAGAAGTGAAGACTGCTGTGAATGATATCATTGTTTCGCATAAAGCAAAGCGGAAGCGGCCGATATATGCAATGTATGAAAAAGATGAGAATGATGGAATCAAGCTGAACAAACAAGGCAAGCCGAAAGTCTCACAAACGGCAAGAACCCATAACCGGAGCGAGGCTGCGTTGGACAAAAAAGGGCGGCCCATAAAGATAAATACGACCGGGCAACTACACAATGACACGGCCTATGGGATTCCCGCACTAAAACGGGGCGAAGAGGTTGATTTCAACCAAGCAATTAATGTGATACACAAGGGGAAGCGTGAAAAAATCACGGTTATTCCTGTTAAAGATAAAGGTGGAAAAATATACAAAGGCTTCAAGCCTGATGGAAATTGGGGCATGGAGATATTTCAGTATCCCGATAAATATCCTGAAAACCCCAAGGAAGGGGAAGAAAACTGGAAAAGCAAGCGCGGAAAATGGGTGGGCGTTTGCATCACAAAGTTTGAAGCCAACCAGCCGGAATTTGACCCTGAGAATGTCAGAGAACGCCTGCCTCACCCCGCTGCCCGTTTCGTCATGCGCTTACAAGAAAATGACTGCATTGATATTGGAACGGAAGATAAGCCAGATATTATGCTTATTAAAGAAATAAACGGCCAGAAGCTTATCCTTGTCCCTCATAATGAAGCGAATGCTGACGCAAGAAATAGAAATAAGAATGGCACTTGGATATTGAACGGCTTTACGTTTTCAGGGGAACTGGCAGGTGAAAAAAACAAGAAGGTTATCAAGGTTAAACCATCCGATAATGTGAGCGGCACTTATCAAGGGAAAGAGTTTCGGGGGAAATTAAAGAACGACAAAATAAAGTTCAAACGCGGTAAAGAAACAATAGAGTGCGAACTGAACGATCCTAATTTGAAGTGGAACTATGATGACATTGATTTCAGAAACCATGCCAAGAAGAGCAATGCGTGGAAACTTAACAACAAAGGCATTTACGAGATTGACAAAGAAACGCCAGGCTTGGAGTGGACTCCAGATGATAATTTTGAGGTGACCCGCAAGAATGTCGGTACTTTAGAAGGGATAGCCCGCAAAGTTCATATCAGTCCGACTGGGCAGGTGAGCTATGAAAAGCGTCGCAAGCCGCGCCGCAAGAAGAAATAACCAGCAGGCAGGAAGTCTCGGATATGGTGGGACAAATTGTTGAGATAACCGACCCTGGCCACTGGCTTGCTAAGTCGCGCGGTTTTTTGGAAGTGCGCCATAATGGCGAAAAGCTTGGCCAAGTGCCGCTGGACGACATCGCCGCCGTGATTATCTCGGTGCCGGGTTGCGCGGTTTCCACCAATCTGCTAGAGCAGCTGGCCACCCGCAACATTCCAGTTGTCACCTGCGGACAAAACTATTTGCCAAGCTGTTGGACGCTGCCGCTCACTGGCCACAATCGGCAATTCACCATCATGCAGGCACAAATGGCGCTGTCGGAACCGCGCCGCAAGCGTGCTTGGCAGGCACTGGTACGCGCCAAAATCTTGAACCAGGCTGACGTGCTGGTGCGGGCTGGCCAATCTGATGCTCGCCTGAAACGGCTAGCCGACAGCGTGCGCTCTGGCGACCCGGATAATTGTGAGGCACAAGCCGCCCGCGCCTATTGGCAGGCCTTGTTCGGCAGTGATTTTCGGCGTGACCGCGACGCCCCCGGGCTGAATGCCGCGCTCAATTATGCCTATGCGGTGATGCGTGCCTGCGTAGCGCGCGCGGTGGTGGGCGCTGGCCTGCATCCAAGCTTTAGCCTGCATCACAAAAACCCGCAAAACCCGATGAACCTGGTCGATGATATGGTGGAGCCGTTCCGCCCGATTGTAGATTTGTTTTTGTGGAAAAAATATCAAAACCAAATTGGCGACCTTGATGTTGACACCAGATCCGCGCTGGCCGCGCTCACCACTTTACCAGTGCCCGTGGGTGATGAAACCTCGCCCTTGTCGCTGGCGGCGGTGCGCTGCTGTCGGTCGCTGGCTGCCTGGTATTTGGGAGAGACGGACGCGCTGCTCTGCCCGACTCTGCCAACCCCTTTGGATTACGCGGCCTCATGAGCCAGTCACATGCCGCAAAAAAGAACCCATCTCAGCCCCTATCGTATCATGTGGCTTTTTGTAATGTTTGACCTGCCAGTTGGCACCAAGAAAGAGCGCAAGCAAGCGACGGGGTTTCGTAATCACTTGCTGGATCTTGGTTTTGAAATGTCGCAATTCTCGGTTTATTTGAAATATTGCGCCTCTGGCGAGAAGGCTGAGGCTGTGGGTAACCGCATTCAACAACAATTGCCGCCGGGCGGAAAAGTTGATATTCTGACGATTACTGATAAACAATTTGCCAATATGAGGCGTTTTTATGCCACGAGCCGAATCAAAAAAAGCAACAAACCGAAGCAACTACATCTGTTTTAAAGTGGTTTTCCCAACTAGGATTGAGAAAACCACTCATAAAATCAAACACTTACAAAATTTCTAGCTTACCACTTAGGAATAGGCAGCGCTAGGACAACTGGATTTCTGGTGCGCCATTTAGATAGAATAGCTTACCACTTAGGAATAGGCAGCGCTAGGACAACCAAAATTAAAGAAGAGAGCTATTTCACCCAAGCTTACCACTTAGGAATAGGCAGCGCTAGGACAACTGAGCTTCTTTGATGGCGCAGTAAGTTTTGAGCTTACCACTTAGGAATAGGCAGCGCTAGGACAACTTGCGGCACCGCCGCCACCAGCTCAAGGCGAGCTTACCACTTAGGAATAGGCAGCGCTAGGACAACACGGAAAAACAAGCAAAATATTTGGCCAGCAGCTTACCACTTAGGAATAGGCAGCGCTAGGACAACCAAAGCATCTTGACGCTTTTTGTGCTGGTTAGCTTACCACTTAGGAATAGGCAGCGCTAGGACAACTTATGATCCACCGTCCATTTATCAATCTGGAGCTTACCACTTAGGAATAGGCAGCGCTAGGACAACTGCAATTCATTCTCGCCCACCTGCACCCGCAGCTTACCACTTAGGAATAGGCAGCGCTAGGACAACATTGCCGCCTTTGCGTCTATGTTGCCGGGCAGCTTACCACTTAGGAATAGGCAGCGCTAGGACAACATCTCCTGATAAGCGGGTGAGCCGCTAAGGAGCTTACCACTTAGGAATAGGCAGCGCTAGGACAACTCCACATCAAAGCAAGTATTGTCCGATTCTAGCTTACCACTTAGGAATAGGCAGCGCTAGGACAACACATGCGGCGTGGGTTTGCCGCTTTTGACCTCACTGGGTTTAATGAAATTTCAAGGCAAACATCATTATTTTGCTGCGCACTCATCGCCAAACAACATTTGTTTGAATGAAGTCAAACTCTCTTCATCTAAATCGCGGCTGGTCCACCAATCCGCATGCTCATTTGTTTCCTTCCGCTCATCAATGACCAGCCCCCACATGGGTGCAATCTGATTTGGAACCATGGAGTAACGGACATCTGTGACAAGGTTTTTTTCACCATCAAAGCCCAAATAACCCTGCGAAAACCAACGAAACCTTTCAATATCTTTTTGCTGCTGACTATTTTCTTCTAACTCTGGCAAGTGATATTGATAGTCAAAAATTTTAATGCTTTCACCAGGACACCAGCTGAGCGCTCGTCCAGCACGAATGGCATCAACATAGAAACTATCTTCATGCTGATAAATGGACTTCCAGAGTATTAGGTTGCCAAAAGAAGGTTTCAGCGTCATCCGTTCCGCACTGTGCCCCCGCGATTGGGCTAGTTTGAGCGCAGATGTCAATGCTCTTTCATACTGCACAAAACCCAAAGCCAAATAAGAGACAATCCAACTAATGGCAAAAAAACTAAATCGCCGCCGACCTGTTTTGACGGCCACGGCCAGAAGAACAAGGGCGGTAATTGTCAGAAGCGGGTCAACAATGGATATATTATTCCAAGTTATGCGCTCATGAGAGAAGGGCCAAAGGAGAAGCGTGCCATAAGACGTGCAGGCATCTAGTAAACCATGGGTCGCATACCCCAAAAAACTTGCCATATAGGTCGTTTTAAAACTTAGAGATTTTCTAACCAACGGAAAAATAAGAGCAGAGACGATTAACGCTCCGAAGGGAATGAAGAAAAGGGAATGCGTGAATTGCCTGTGGTACTCAAGAAATAAAATGGGGTCGGTTGATGACCTGATTAAAACATCTAAATCGGGCGCCAATCCTGCGAGAAAGCCGACAATACTTATCTTTGCAATATTGTTTTTATTTGCCACTGACTGCGCAAAGGCTGCGCCAACTGTTCCTTGTGATAAAGGGTCCATACTAGCTCAACAATTTCATATTCAGGTTTTCTCACCAAGAAGCAACACGAGTAACCATATAAATCATAACAATTGAAAGGCTAATAGGTAAACCTGCGTTCAGGGGTATTAGCGATGTGAGATAAGCAAGGGAAATGAATGAACGCGCCATCAGCTCGGCGATTGGATACAGCGCATAATGCCTCTGATGTTATTCAGCTTGATAACAAACCACCTGATGCTGCGTAAGATACGGCACAGCCTCACACTATAAACTTCTATCAATAATTGAACTTCTATGTATTGAAATACGCTTTACTCAACACGATACATAAGTGTTTTTTCACCATCTAGGAAATGGGCTTCGTCTTTCCTAATCGCGTCAACAACATCTTCATGCGTGCCTCTTGCAAAGAATTCATTCAAGCCGTCTTCATCGTCAAAAATTATTTCTGTAATCACATTCACTTGTTGCTGAACGCCCTCTGACTCAAGCGGCAAAGCCTCACTGAGACTATTCGCCTCAAGCAGATAGGTTCTTTTATATCCAGCGATTGTTGGAAACAGACTTTTAATCAAAGGCACATGGTTGTTTTCATAATAGGCTTTGAAATCTGCTTCAGAGATTTCGTCTCTTTTACAAATAAGAGCGATGAGTTTTGGCATGGCTTCCCTCCATCACGAAAGATTGGCACGGCTTTGCAAAGCTAGAAATAATAGAGTACGAAAAACATAACAGCCTGAGTGCCTGCGTGTAAAGCGGCGATACTGGGCCTGCCCATAATGAGCGAAGCAAAGTGAAGCGAAGTGGTGGGCGATACTGGGCCTGCCCATAATGAGCGAAGCAAAGTGAAGCGAAGTGGTGGGCGATACTGGGCCTGCCCATAATGAGCGAAGCAAAGTGAAGCGAAGTGGTGGGCGATACTGGGATTGAACCAGTGACCCCTACCATGTCAAGGTAGTGCTCTCCCGCTGAGCTAATCGCCCCAACCACTGCTGCATTAAGATGCTTGGTGGTTATGCAAAGAAAACGCCACGCTGTCAACACCCTCGTCACCTGACGCCATCATGCCCGCCCAAACAGGCAGCAAAATTTAAGTGATGATGAAATTTTTGTTTTACTTTTGGTTTTTTTTAATTAACCTGAAAACCTGGCTTTCGGGGTTTTTCAAAATTACATGATGCAGACACAAGAAAATTCACGCGCTTTACGATATGCGATTATTGGCGCGGGCATGGCGGGGCTTTTGGCGGCCATAAAATTAAAGCAACAAGGGCAAAATGATTTTGTGGTCTATGAAAAAGCAGGGGCAATTGGCGGCACATGGCGCGACAATCGATACCCTGGCCTGACCTGCGATGTGCCAGCTCATGCCTATACATACAGCTTTGCCCCCTATGCAGAATGGAACGCATATCATGCCACTGGCGCAGAAATTAAACGCTATTTTGATACCGTGGCCCACGACCATAATCTAGCGCCCTTTATTCAGTTCCACACAGAGGTTACGCATTGCCAGTTTGATGAGGACACGCAGCAATGGCATATCGATTTATCGACAGGGGCGCGTGATTGCGTTGATGTGATTATTTGTGCCAGTGGTGTGTTGCACCACCCCAAAATGCCTGAGATTGAGGGGCTGGGTGATTTTCAGGGCGCTTGTTTCCACAGCGCGCAATGGGACGAAAGCGTGACGCTGGACAATCAACGCATTGGCCTGATTGGCAGCGGGTCAAGCGGCATACAAATTGCCACCGCGCTCAGCGCGCGCGCCAAACAATTGGTTCATTTCCAACGCAGCCCGCAATGGATTATGCCCGTGCAGCAATTCCCTTATAGCGAAGCAGAAAAACAAGCCTTTCGCCAAGATGTCGATAAAATCAATGCTATTCGCCATGATGAGACCTATTGGCACAATGTTTATCGTTTTAATAAAGGCATTATCGAGCCAGACAGCCCCGAGATGAAAGAGATTGAAGCCTATTGCCTCAATTATTTAGAAACCAGTGTCACAGATCCTGTGTTACGCGAAAAGCTGCGCCCGAATTATCGTGCCGCCTGCAAAAGGCTGGTCTATAGCTGGCAATATTATGACACGGTCCAGCACCCAAATGTGGTGATAGAAACCGAGGCGATTGAAAAAATCGAAGCCAATGGCGTCCGCATGGCCAATGGGGATTTGCATGAGCTCGATATTTTGGTTTTAGCGACAGGGTTTCAAGCGGACCAGTTTATTCGCCCGACACAGGTGATTGGGCGGGAGCAAAAATCGCTGGATACAGCATGGGCCGAGCGCGCCTCTGCCTATTACGCGATAAGCGTGCCGTTTTTCCCAAATTTTTTCATGCTCAATGGCCCCACCGGACCGGTTGGCAATTTTTCGCTTATTGATATTGCTGAAATGCAATGGGGCTATATTGAACAGCTTCTCAAGCCCTTGCAAACAGGTGATGCCGCCAGTCTTGAACCCTCAATGGGCGCCTTTCTTGACTATGAGGAAAAACGCATTGAGGCCGCGCAAAAAACCATTTTCAATAGCGGCTGCACGAGCTGGTATCTGGATAAAACCGGTATTCCCATGACCTGGCCCTGGAGTTATCAGGCTTTTGAAGAGGCCATGAAAAAACCCGACATGCAGGCCTATATTGCCGCGCCGCGCTAAAGCGCTTATCCTCTTTACTGGCTTAATGCTTTGGCTCAGGTAAATTTGTTTGTTTTTTGCAAAAACCAACCCTTCGCACCTAGAAAAAAAAGAAAATCTGCCTAAATGTTTTAGTAGGTCATGCGTTTAGGTCATGCGTTTAATCATCAGTCAAAAAACAATGTCACCTTAACCAGAAGGATAAATATCCATGCCAATGAATATGATGCGCGAGTTTTTTAGACTGGAGTCAGTCGGCGGTATCTTGCTTGCGTTGGCGGCCATGCTTGCCTTAGTGATGGAAAACTCCCCCCTCGCCTTTATTTATGACCTGATTTTAACCACGCCTGTCGCGATACAAATTGGCGAATTCATCATCAACAAGCCGCTCTTATTATGGATTAATGACGGCCTGATGGCGATTTTCTTTCTCCTTGTCGGGCTGGAAATTAAACGCGAAGTGCTAGAAGGGCAATTATCTACAAAAGAACAAATTGGATTGCCTGCCATTGCCGCGATTGGCGGTCTGGTTGTGCCCGCCGCAATTTATAGTTTGATGAATTGGGACAATGCGGTTTCGATACATGGCTGGGCGATACCCGCCGCAACCGATATTGCCTTTGCTTTAGGCATCGTTTCGCTTTTGGGCAATCGCGTGCCTGAGACCCTTAAAATCACACTTGTTGCGATTGCGATTATCGATGACCTGATGGCGATTTTGATTATTGCTTTTTTCTATACCGAAAACCTGTCTCTCTTGTCACTCGGCATTGGCGCATTGGCGATAGGCATTCTTTTTTTCCTCAACAAAAGAGGGGTGACAAAACTCGCCCCCTATGTTGTGACGGGGATTTTTCTTTGGGCCTGTGTGCTCAAATCGGGCGTGCATGCAACTCTTGCAGGTGTGGTTTTAGCCTTTTTTATCCCGTTGAAAATTCAAGCACCGGGTCAAAAGCCCCCACTTCGCCAGTTAGAACATGAGCTGCACCCATGGGTTGCATATTTTATTTTGCCAGTCTTTGCTTTTGCCAATGCGGGCGTTTCTCTGCACGGCATAACGCTTGATATGCTCACCCATCCTATCACGCTAGGCATTGCGACTGGTTTGTTTTTTGGCAAACAAATTGGCGTGATGGGCTTAACGCTTATCAGCACAGGGCTGAAATTGTGCAAACTGCCTGAAGGTGTCAATTGGCGTCAATTTTATGGCATGGCGCTTATAACAGGGGTGGGATTCACCATGAGTTTATTCATCGGCACGCTTGCCTTTGAAGAGCCAGTCCTGCAAACCAAAGTCCGGCTGGGTGTTATTCTTGGGTCGCTTTTATCTGGCAGTCTGGGCTATTTTATTTTACGCATCAGCTCAAAAAACAATGAAAGCGCCTAAAAACCTCTTCTTTTATGGTTACATGCGGGCTAGACTAAGAGCCAGTTAAAGGCATAAAAGCCGTTATAAAGCGCGGCATAATTAAGGTTCAAACTGGGATTTTGGCAGAAACGAGACCGACAGCGCATAAAAAACCCTATCGCCTGCTTATCCAAACACATCAGGAAAGCGGCCCCGAAACACCTGCCTGGATTCTAACCTCCCCCCATAGCGGGCATTTATATCCAGAAGAGTTTATTAAAAGCTCATTGCTCAGCGCGCATGATTTGCGCCGTTCAGAAGATGCTCATATTGACCGACTGCTTGAACAAGCACCGCAATATGGGGCGGCGGTTTTGGCGGCTATATATCCGCGAGCTTATTTGGATCTGAACCGCGAAGCCTATGAGCTGGATCCAGATATGTTTGCCGACGCTTTGCCAGACCATGTCATCACCAATTCAGTGCGCGTCAAGGCTGGGCTTGGTACCATTGCCCGCATTGTGGCAGACCGCATGCCCATTTATCCAGAGCGCATGTCCTTTGCCGAGGCTGACCAGCGTATTCAAGAAATTCATGTGCCTTTTCACAATAAGCTGCAAGATTTATTGGTGCAGGCCGTCACCAAATATGGACAGGCTTATCTTTTGGATATTCATTCCATGCCGTCGAGCGCATTAGCCCATATCCGCGCCCAGCGTGACCGCTTGCCTGAAATTATTTTGGGTGACCGGCATGGACGGTCTTGTGCGAGCGAGCTGACCCAGCAAGTTGAAGCCTATCTAACCGAACACGGCTACCGCGTCGGGCGCAACACACCTTATGCTGGCGGATACATCACGCAATCTTATGGTCTGCAAACCCGCATGCCTGATTTGCAAAAAAATGTGCATGCATTGCAGATTGAAATTTCCCGCGCACTCTATATGGATGAAAAAACATATCTCTGCCATGAAGGGTTTGCCCGATTGCAAGACACATTAATGGGGCTGTTAACTCATTTGCAAAAAGCCATTCCGTCCCAAAAAGCAGAACTCACACTAGCCTCGAGAAATTAAGTAAAATCATGAGTGAAAAATTATCTGTCTCTGAAGCCATCGCCCAACGCCTATCCGTTCGTGCCTTTCTGGATAAACCCGTCAGTGAAACACTGGTCTCTGACTTGCTGGATAAAGCGCGCGGCGCGCCATCAGGCGGTAATTTGCAGCCCTGGCAGGTGCATGTTCTTATGGGCGAAAAATTAGCGGCCTTCAAACAGGAAATGCGCGATATCACGCAAACCCACCCCATAAGCTCTATGCCTGAATATAATGTTTATCCCGAACCCGTGCCAGAACCCTATAATGCGCGCCGCCGCCAAATTGGGGCGCAAATGTATGAGCTTATGGGCGTTGACCGAAAAGACAAACAAGCGCGCACTGAAGCCATGATGAAAAATTTTACTTTTTTTGATGCCCCAGTCGGCATGTTCATCAGTCTGGATAGATGTTTTGACCGCAATCAATGGGGGCATGTCGGCATGTTTGCGCAAAGCTTATGCCTGCTGGCGGTAGAGGCTGGGCTTGGCACATGTATGCAAGAGGCTTGGGTGATGCATCATGAACAAGTCGCCAAAACAATCGACCTGCCAGAAAGCCAAATTTTATGGATGGGGCTGGCTTTGGGCTATCCTGACCCCGACGCCCCCGTTAATAGTTTGCAATCAGAACGCGCTTCACTCGATGAATTTGTTAAATTCATAAAATAAACTGCCTTATGACGCCAAATTATTGTAAAAAAAAGCATGGATAAATTTATCGATGCTGCCGAACTGTCACACCTCGCCGCTTTTGGCGAAAGGCTGGCCGATGCGGCGGCGGAAAAAACCTTAACCCATTTTCGCGCCGCTCTTGATGTGGACAATAAAGACGCGCAGGATTTTGACCCTGTCACCCAAGCGGACCGCGAAGCCGAGCAAGCCATTCGGCACTTGATTGAGCAGGACTATCCCGCCCATAGCATTTTAGGTGAGGAGTTTGATGAGAAAATTGGTGACGATTTTCAATGGGTTATTGACCCGATAGATGGCACACGCGCCTATATTACAGGTCTGCCGATTTGGGGTACGCTGATTGCGCTCAACCAAAAAGGGCAGCCCATTTTAGGCATTTTTGACCAGCCCTATACGGGCGAGCGGCTGATTGGCCAAAAAGACATGGCGACCATGTTCAAAAAAGGCGCGACTTACGAGCCAACACAAACCCGCGCCTGCACCCATATAGAGGACGCGATTTGCGCCACCACAGACCCACGCTTTTTTATCAACACAGCTGGCGAGGCTGAAATGAACAGCCTGCTCGCACGCGCCCGCCTCATGCGCTATGGCGGGGATTGTTATAACTACGCCATGCTGGCTTGCGGGCAAATTGATGCAGTGGTCGAGCAAGGCCTCAAAGCGCATGACATTCAGGCGCTGATACCGATTATTGAAGGCGCAGGCGGGCTGGTGACAAATTGGCAAGGCGAGAGCGCAGCGCAGGGCGGGCAAATCATTGCCAGTGGCGATGCAGCGCTGCATCAGGAACTGGTCGCGCTTTTTCACTCCGCGGCCTTATAATCCGGCTATGGGTTTTGGTTTTCCGCGAAATGCACCAACACATCAGCGATAAAGGCATCTCTGATGGCAGGCTGCTCCATTAAAATTTCATGCATGGCCTCTGGGTAAATCTTAAATCGCGCATTGGGTAAATGGTCTGTCATGGCGATAGTGGCCTGAGACAAAACCAGACTATCGCGCGGCGCGACCCCAGAAAAAATAGGCATTGTGATTTCGGCCAAATAATCAGGGTGTTGCGTTTCTTCCATGGCCTGCACAGCGCGCAAAACAAATTCAATACTGCGGCCACCAATATTGATGGCGGGATTGGCGGCGATGAGGTCTTCATTCACACGAAACCGCGCTTCATTTGTGGTCACAAAATTTTTGCCCCGCGCGCCATTTTCCCGCTCATTTTCCTGAAACAACATAGCCGCTTCCCCCTGCCCAAAAAACACATAAGCAGAGGCAATAAGCTTCAGCAGATATTTCTCAAAAGCAGAATTGGGAATATCAATCATCGGCGCGGACAACGCCAAAGCCGAAAACAAATCTGCTTGTTCATGCACAGCCCGCAAGGCAATTTGCCCCCCCATGCTATGCGCCAGCCCAAAAATGGGGTGCTGGTCATATTGCGCCGTAACAAACCCCATCACGGTGATTAAATCCGACACATATAAATCAAAATCTGTCACATGAAGTTGCGCCGGATTATGTTTCAATCGCCCGCCAGACAAACCATGCCCGCGCCATTCTGGCATCACCACACGAAACCCCTGCGCCTGAAAAATCGGAATAATATCATGATATTTCTCGATAAATTCTGAATAGCCAGTCATGAGAACAAGTGTGGCTTGCAGCGTCTGGCGCGGTTCAAAAACAGCCACGCGGGTTTTGGTGCCATCATTTTGTCTGGCCATATAGACCGTGCCGTCAGGCATGAGTGCCTGCGCGCCCGCGCTCCATTCCGCTTGTGGCATTTTTTCCATCACCGGCATTAAATTCTCTTTTGCGACAGCATCATTGACAAATCCATATACAAAAAAATATATCGCAAAGAGCAAAGGGCGCAATATTTTCGTATTTTTATTCATATTTATTATCATTCCATGAGTAAGGGTTTTGCCTGCAATTTTCATGACACCCCACCGCGGGCGGGTTTTTGTTTTCTTTCATGGCATAACCGAATAACATAGTTTTAACGAATTGCTTAAAAATTTGATTACCGCTTATCACCAAAATGGAGAAAATAATGACAGAACAAAAATATCCCTCATGGTCATCGCGGCTTGGTTTTATGCTGGCCTGTATCGGCGCCTCGGTTGGACTTGGCAATATATGGAAGTTTCCCTACATGGCTGGCGAAAATGGCGGTGGCGCTTTTGTGTTGATTTACCTTGTTACCATTGCCCTGATTGCTATACCGGTTGCAGCGGCAGAGCTGGTCACGGGCCGGGCGGGGCGCGCTAATGCCAATAGCTCGGTGAAATCGCTCGCACCCCAACATCACAATGCGAACCTTTATGCACCCATCGGCCTTGTTGGCATTTTGGGCGCTTTTATTTTATTAACTTTTTACAATGTGATTGCGGGCTGGGTGATGGCCTATGTTGTGCGTGCCTTCACGGGGGCGCTGGCGCAGGTCAATGCCGAAACAAGCGACGCGATTTTTTCTAATTTGCTGGCTAATCAAAACGAGCTTATCGCCTGGCAAATGGCATTTATCTTTCTTGTTGGGCTGGTCATTGCCCGCAATCTAAATGCGGGGCTGGAGCGTGCGAATTTAATTCTCATGCCGCTTTTATTGCTGATGCTTTTTGCCATTGTGATTTATGGCACCATCACAGCCGATATGGGCGGGGCGATGACCTTTTTGTTCAGCCCTGATTTTTCCAAAATTGATTCCAGCGTGGTGCTGTCCGCTGTTGGACATGGGTTTTTCTCGGTTGGGGTCGGGGCGGCTATGCTCATTACCTATGGGGCTTATGTTGCCGATGATATTAAAATCGGCCAAGCGTCCATTCTGATTGGCATTGCCGATACAGTGGTGGCATTGCTGGCGGGGCTTGGTATTTTCGCGATTGTCTTTGCCCAAAATCTAGATCCAGCAGGCGGGCCAGGCCTGATTTTCACCACCCTGCCCATTGCCTTTGCCCAAATGCCAGGCGGCGGCATTATTGCTTTGGTTTTCTTTTTACTGGTTTTATTTGCCGCGCTGACCTCCGCATTAGCGCTCACGGAAGTCCCTGTGAGATGGATAAGCGAAACAACCCGTTTTTCGCGGCAAGAATCAACTTTTATTGTTTTGCTCGCGGCGTTTATAATTGGACTTGCCACTGTGTTTTCTTTCAATATTTGGGCGGATTTGCGCATTGCCTCAGATGGCACTTTTGCAAATAAAACTTTGTTTGATGTCAAAGATTACATTGCCTCAAATATTTTACTGCCCCTAGGCGGGTTATTGATTGTGACATTTGCAGCCTGGTCTGTTCCTGTGGAAGTGACCCGAAAATACTTCAATGATAAATTATTTATCATCTGGCTTTGGCTGGCACGATTGGTCGCGCCAATAGGCATAATCTGGGTATTTCTTGCTAATTTGTAAGAACAGGGATATACATAAAGTGCAGGTTTTCCTGCTTGGCGCGGCATGATCTTTCTTCCCCCCATCCATCCGCGTCAGCCCCTGAGACTTCGGTCTCGGGGGCGACTTTTATGAAGCAAGATGAGTTGAAAAAGATGAATAAAAAACTCAGTTGGCAGGGAAGAATCGTCAAACTAATCCTGCGCCGCACCATTAAACGCCTTTTCAAACAAGGCCTGCCCGCCGAAGAGTTGCGCGCACGCCTAACCCAAACCAGCGGTTTGACCAGATTTCTGTTCAAAAGCAAAAACCGGCCCAAAGCCAGCACCATAAATGGCGTCAAAGCAGAATGGTGCGGCAATCAAGAATGTGAAAAAACGATTTTATATTTGCATGGCGGGGCATATGTTTTTGGCGGCCCGTCTTCACACAGAGGGCTCGTGCGCGGACTTTGCAAAGCAACCAATGCGCGCGCCTTGATTGTCGATTATCGCCTCGCGCCAGAACACCCGTTTCCAGCCGCTCTGGACGATGCGCTGGCCTGTTATGAAGCTTTACTCGCAGATAATATCGCACCCAACCAAATTATCATTGCAGGTGACAGCGCAGGGGGCGGCTTAAGCGCGGCTTTGATGCTCAAATTACGCGATGATAATAAACCCTTGCCCGCCGCCGGTGTTTTGCTGTCTCCTTGGACGGATTTAACCGGGAGCGGCGACTCAGTGGTCACGCGCGAGCCGCAAGAAGACATGCTTTATGGGCCAATGGTTAAACAAGCAGGTCGTTTTTATACAGCGGATACACCAGCAGACCACCCGTATATTTCGCCGCTATTTGCTGACTTAAAGGATTTGCCGCCTTTGCTGATACATGTCGGCACAGATGAAATTCTGTTTGATGATGCAACGCGTTTTCATGATAAAGCGCAGGCGGCCGGTGTCGACACGCGGCTGGAGACTTTTTATCGCATGCCCCATGTTTTTCATATGTTTCATGAAGTATTGCCAGAGGCGCGCTTGGCACTGCGGGATATTGGCGATTTTGTTCAAAAACTGCCGTAAATGGATAATGGCATATTTTACCGCTCAAAGCTTAATCAAGCATAACAAAAAGCCAAATAATGCGACGAAAAGGCGCGATTTTTATATTTATCAGAAAAAAATCGCTAAAGCACTGTTTTTTAACGCTTAATTTTAGGTCAACATAGCTGACATAAAAACTTGTGTTTTTGATGCAGTTTTGGCATATTTACATGCCTGCAATATGACCTAGATAAAGGGTTATAAATGCAACTGGTATCGAGAAGCGCGACAGATTCTGCGTTTTGGAAATCGCTGAGATGTAAAAAATTTTAGGTGAAGAGAGCCTTAAAAAAATAGGTCTTTTCATAACAAAATTCTTGCCTCTCCTGTCAGTTGTCTGGGTGATAGATGATAAGTAAACGGATAGTAATATGACTGAACGCATGACAAAACAAACAACACAAAAAAACCGCACCGATAAAACCTATCGGGGCTTGAAAATGCGTGGCCTGCCGGAAAAGCAAGGCCTTTATGACCCACGCAATGAACATGATGCCTGTGGCATTGGGTTTATCGCGCATATTAAAAATGTGAAAAGCCATGACATTGTGAGCGATGGGCTGAAAATTCTGGACAATCTGGAACATCGTGGCGCGGTTGGTGCTGACCCGAAAGCGGGTGATGGTGTTGGTATTCTGTTGCAGACACCTGATGCGTTTTTCCGCAAAGTCACTGCGCAAGAAAACATCACCCTGCCTGAAGAAGGGCAATATGCAGCGGGCGTTTTCTTTCTGCCGCCTGATGATGCAGCCCGCCAGACCATTGAGGCTTTGGCTGAAAAAATTATTGTTGAAGAAGGTCACGCGGCGCTGGGCTGGCGTCTTGTGCCTGTTGATAATTCTGATTTAGGGGAATCGATTTTCCCAACCGAGCCTATCACCAAGCAAATTTTTATTGCCAACACCAAAACCGACCGTGACCGTGCTGGTTTTGAGCGGGATTTGTTTGTTATCCGCCGTCGGATAGAAATTGAGGTTGAAAAACTCGCGCTCGAGGCAGCAGATGGGTTTTTCTATATCCCAAGCATGAGCTCATACACCGTCTTATATAAAGGCCTGTTGCTCTCTTCTCAGCTTGGTAAATATTTCCTCGACTTGCAAGATACTGACATGGTATCGGCGATGGCATTGGTTCACCAACGCTTTTCAACCAATACATTCCCAACATGGAGCCTGTCGCAACCTTTCCGTATGATTTGCCATAATGGCGAAATCAACACAGTGCGTGGCAATGTGAACTGGATGGCGGCGCGCCATGAGGCACTTAACTCTGATTTATTTGGCGATGATTTGGAAAAGCTTTGGCCTTTAATCGAAGAAGGCCAGTCTGACTCTGCCTGTTTTGACAATGCTTTGGAATTGATGGTGCAAAGCGGCTATTCCCTGCCCCACGCCATGATGATGATGATTCCAGAAGCCTGGTCAGGCAATCCGCAAATGGATGCCAAACGCCGCGCTTTTTATGAGTATAACGCCGCCTTGATGGAACCATGGGACGGGCCAGCAGCGGTGGCCTTTACCAATGGCCGCCAGATTGGTGCGACATTAGACCGGAACGGCCTGCGCCCTGCGCGCTATTATGTGACCAGCGATGACCGCGTCATGATGGCGTCTGAAATGGGCGTGTTGCCAGCACCAGAAGAAAAAATCATCGAAAAATGGCGTCTCCAGCCCGGCAAAATGTTGCTGATTGACCTTGAGCAAGGGCGCATTATTCAAGACGCCGAGATTAAAGAAGAATTGGCCAATGCACACCCATATCAAGATTGGTTGAATGAGGCGCAAATCAAACTGAAAGATTTGCCGGCCAATGCGCAAAGCACACCGGCTTTAACCGAAGCTGATATTCTCGACCTGCAACAGGCTTTTGGCTACACGCAGGAAGATTTGAAATTCTTATTATCACCTATGGGTGAAAAAGGGGAAGAAGGCATTGGCTCCATGGGGACTGACACACCCATTGCGGCCCTGTCGGATAAGTCCAAACTGCTTTACCAATATTTTAAGCAATTATTTGCACAAGTGACCAACCCACCTATTGACCCCATTCGGGAAGAATTGGTGATGTCGCTGGTATCGTTTATTGGCCCGCGTCCAAACCTGCTGAATCTTGAAGGAAGCTCAAGCAATAAGCGCCTTGAGGTGGACCAGCCTGTTTTAACCAATCAGGATTTGGAAAAAATTCGCGGCATCAGCCAGATTAAAGATAATAATTTCCATGCAGTCACGCTTGATATGTGCTGGGACGCCGCGCAAGGCGCGCAAGGTTTGTCAGCGCGTTTGTCCGCCTTATGCGATGAGGCCGAAAAAGCCATCACCGTGAATCATGAAAACATCATCATTTTGTCAGACCGTGCGGTTAATGCTGACCGGATTGGCATACCGGCTCTATTGGCAACAGCCGCCGTGCATCATCACCTTATTCGTAAAGGCCTGCGCACACTGGTTGGTTTGGTTGTTGAAACGGGTGAGGCGCGCGAAATTCATCACCTATGCTGTTTGGCCGGTTTTGGCGCAGAGGCCATTAACCCTTATCTGGCTTTTGAAACCCTGCATACAATGAAACCGCATTATGAGGCGATGCAAAACCTGAGCGCAGATGAAATCGAGCAGCATTACATCAAAGCGGCAGGTAAAGGTATCCGCAAAGTCATGTCAAAAATGGGGATTTCGACTTATCAATCCTATTGCGGTGCGCAAATTTTTGATGCGGTTGGCCTAGCACAAAGCTTTGTTGATGATTATTTCACTGGCACAGCGACCACAATTGAAGGGGTTGGCCTTGCCGAGATTGCGGAAGAAACAGTACGCCGCCACCAAGACGCATTTGGCGATAAGGCCATTTTGCGCAACACGCTTGAAGTGGGTGGTGAATATGCGGTGCGTACACGCGGCGAAGACCATGTTTGGTCGGCTCAAACCGTCAGCACATTGCAACATGCTGTGCGCGGCAACAGCCAAGACCAATATAAAGAATATGCCCGACTGGTGAATGAGCAAAACGAGCATTTGCTGACCCTGCGCGGCTTGTTCCGTATCAAAAAAGCTGATGAAACAGACCGCAAGCCGATTTCAATCGATGAAGTTGAGCCTGCCAGCGAGATTGTTAAACGCTTTGCAACTGGGGCGATGTCTTTTGGTTCAATTTCAGCCGAAGCGCATGAAACACTTGCCTTAGCCATGAATAAAATTGGCGGTAAATCCAACACAGGCGAAGGCGGGGAAGAGCCGCATCGTTTTGTACCTGATAGCAATGGCGAGAGCCGCCGCTCGGCGATTAAACAAGTGGCTTCTGGCCGGTTTGGTGTCACGACTGAATATTTGGCCAATTCAGATATGATACAAATCAAAATGGCGCAAGGCGCTAAGCCAGGTGAAGGCGGGCAATTGCCGGGTCATAAAGTGGACCAGCGTATCGCCGCTGTACGCCACTCAACGCCAGGTGTGGGGCTTATCTCGCCACCACCGCATCACGATATTTATTCAATTGAGGATTTGGCGCAGTTAATTTTCGACCTTAAAAACACCAATCCAAAGGCTGATGTCTCGGTCAAGCTTGTTTCTGAAGTTGGCGTCGGCACTGTCGCGGCGGGTGTTTCAAAAGCACGGGCCGACCATGTGACCATTTCAGGTTTTGAGGGTGGCACAGGCGCCAGCCCGCTCACCTCGATTAAACATGCGGGCAGCCCTTGGGAAATTGGCCTTGCTGAAACCCAGCAAACGCTCGTGATTAACGGTCTGCGCACGCGGATTTCTGTGCAGGTTGATGGTGGCTTGCGCACCGGTCGCGATGTGATTGTTGGCGCTTTATTGGGGGCTGATGAATTTGGCTTTGCCACCGCGCCATTGATTGCCGCTGGTTGTGTGATGATGCGTAAATGTCATCTCAACACCTGTCCGGTTGGGATTGCCACACAAAATGAAGAATTGCGCAAGCGCTTCACTGGCCTGCCTGAACATGTGATTAATTATTTCTTCTTTGTCGCGGAAGAGGCAAGAGAAATTATGGCTGAAATGGGCATCAAGTCCCTTAATGAGCTGATTGGTCAAACTGATTTGCTGGACACGAAGCAAGCGATTGAGCATTGGAAAGCCAAAGGGCTGGACTTCACCCGCTTATTTGCCAAGCCAGACAGTAAGGGTGAAGCCGTTCATCGCTGCATCAGTCAGGACCACCCAATTCACGATATTTTAGATCGTAAATTGATTGAGCAGGCCATGCCCGCATTGGAAAGCAAAAAACCGGTTCAAATCGAGACGCCAATTACCAATATTGACCGCTCGGCAGGCACCATGCTTTCAGGTGAGTTGGCCAAACGACACGGCCATACCGGACTGAATGAAGATACAATTTCGGTCAAGCTGAATGGTACCGCCGGTCAAAGCTTTGGCGCATTTTTGGCGCGGGGTATTTCTTTCGAGCTGGAAGGTGAGGCCAACGACTATGTTG
This sequence comes from Parvibaculaceae bacterium, assembly GCA_965217015.1. Taxonomy (GTDB): domain Bacteria; phylum Pseudomonadota; class Alphaproteobacteria; order RS24; family RS24; genus JAYQKL01. The sequence continues at coordinate 1,318,722 of OZ244224.1, forward strand.
GCAAAGGCCTTTCTGGCGGACGGTTGGCGGTTTACCCACCTGCCGAAAGCGGTATTGTGCCAGAAAACAGCATTATTGTTGGGAACACAGTTCTCTATGGCGCGATTGAAGGCGAATGTTATTTCCGTGGCGTTGCTGGCGAGCGTTTTGCAGTCAGAAACTCTGGCGCCATCGCTGTTGTTGAGGGCGCGGGCGACCATTGCTGCGAATATATGACAGGTGGTGTGGTGGTTGTGCTGGGCGAAACAGGTCGCAATTTTGCGGCTGGTATGTCTGGCGGGATTGCTTATGTACTTGATGCGGATAACAGCTTTGAAAATCGTTGCAATATGGCCATGGTTGAACTGGAAGAAATTCCGACAGAAATGACCAATGATTTATCCTCACTGAAGGAAAAAATGACCACGCATGATGCTGAGCGTTTGTTCAAGCTGATTGAAAATCATGCGCGCTATACCAATTCAGCAAAAGCGCAAAGCATTTTAGCCGATTGGGATAGCTGGTTGCCGAAATTCAAAAAAGTGATGCCGACAGAATTCCGTCGGGCCTTAAATGAAATGGAAGCTGCCCAGCAGGCTGAAGACAGCCATGTTGCTGGTGAATAGGGAGAGAAAGAGATGGGAAAACCAACTGGATTTTTGGAACATGAACGTCATGACCGCACCTATGCGGCCCCTGAAGAGCGGGTTCAGCATTTCAAGGAATTTGTCATTCCGCTATCAAATGATGAGCTGCACAAACAGGCCTCTCGTTGCATGGATTGCGGCGTGCCTTATTGCCATAATGGCTGCCCGGTCAACAATCAAATTCCGGATTGGAATGATTTAACCTATCATGGTGAATGGCAACAGGCACTTGAGAATTTACAGTCAACGAATAACTTCCCTGAATTTACAGGCCGCATCTGCCCTGCCCCTTGCGAGGCGAGCTGCACGCTCAACCTGATTGACCAACCTGTGACCATTAAGTCAATTGAATGCGCGATTGTTGATAGAGGCTGGGAAGAGGGCTGGATTCAACCCATGGTCAATCCAGAAAAAACCGGCAAGAAAATTGCTGTGATAGGCTCTGGCCCTGCAGGTTTAGCCGCGTCGCAACAATTGGCGCGTGCTGGCCATGATGTGCATTTATTTGAGAAAAATGCCAAAGCAGGCGGCCTGCTTCGTTATGGCATTCCGGATTTCAAAATGAGCAAGCATTTGATTGACCGTCGTGTCGAGCAAATGGAAGCTGAAGGCGTGACATTCCATTACAACACAAATGTTGGCCAAGACATTGATGTGGAAACTTTGGATAAGGAATATGACGCCGTTGTTCTTTCTGGCGGCTCAGAGAAGCCTCGAGATTTACCTGTGAATGGGCGTGAGCTTGAGGGTGTGCATTTTGCGATGGAATTTTTGCCGCAGCAAAACCGCCGTGTTGGTCAAGAACCAATTGGTGAAGTGGACGCCATCACCGCAACCGATAAAAATGTTATTGTGATTGGTGGCGGTGATACAGGCTCTGACTGCATTGGCACAAGCTTTCGCCAGGGCGCGGTATCGGTGACACAATTAGAAATTATGCCGATGCCACCTGAAAAAGAAAACAAAGAAATGACCTGGCCGAACTGGCCACTGAAAATGCGCACCTCGACTTCGCAAGAAGAAGGCGCGGCGCGTGATTTCTCTGTGATGACCACCGAAGTTGTGGGCGAAGATAATCATGTGAAAGCCATTAAATGCGTGAAGGTAGATGATAAAATGCAGGCCATTGAAGGCACTGAGTTCGAGCTGCCAGCTGATTTGGTTTTGCTGGCAATGGGCTTTGTTCACCCAACCCATGACGGCCTGATTGAAAAACTTGGTATTGAGTTGGACCCGCGTGGCAATGTTGCCGCCGATACAGCGACCTATCAGGCCAGCCGAGACAAAACCTTTGCCTGCGGCGACATGCGCCGCGGCCAGTCTTTGGTTGTTTGGGCCATTCGCGAAGGGCGGCAATGCGCCCGCGAGGTGGATTTATTCCTTATGGGTCAAACCAACCTCCCGCGCTAAAAAATTTAAGAAAAACCCCGCTCTAGCGGGGTTTTTTTATGGCAAGAGAGATAAAAGACTGGGCGTTGCGTGACCATCAGGCACCAAACCATTGGCTGCCTGAAAATCGCGAATAGCAGCTTTTGTGCGCCGCCCCAGCAACCCATCTACTTTACCAATAGCGAAGCCCGCACTATTGAGCTTGGTTTGTAATTCTTTAATCTCTGCGCGGTGCAGCGGGCGTTCATCAATCGGCCATGGGGTCTGCACGCCTGCCAAACCTTTATAATAATCTGACAATAACCCCGCAGCCAGCGCATAGGCTGGTGCTGTATTATAGCGCAAAATGGCACGGAAATTTTGCGTTACCAAAAAGGCAGGCCCACGATAGCCTGCGGGCAAAAACACTGCCGCGTCCGCATCTGTATCTGGCAAGCTTAGACTGAGCCCCCGCACCCCCAAAGCTTGCCACGCCGATATGGGTTTCGTTTTTTTCAAATCGGCCTGGCGATAATCAAATCCTGCGGGCAATGTTACTTCATAGCCCCAGCGTTGGGTCATATCCCAACCTGAAATGGCTAAATAATTCGCCGCCGACCCCAGCGCATCTTTTTTGCTTTGCCACACATCACGGCGGCCATCACCATCAAAATCAACGGCATAGGCAAGATAGGTTGTCGGAATAAACTGCGTTTGCCCCATCGCGCCCGCCCAAGAGCCATAAATATTATCCCCTGTGATATCGCCCGCCTCAACAATTTCGAGAGCAGCCAGCAATTGCTGGCGGCCAAATGCTTTGCGACGCCCGCCTTGATGACCCAAAGTCGCCAAAGCGCGCAAAATATGCTTTTTACCTTGATAGGTGCCAAAATTGGTTTCAATGCCCCATATCGCCGCGAGCAGTTCTTTATCGACAAGGTATTTTGCTTCAATGGCAGTAAAAATATCCTGATGCGTTGCCAGCAATTCCAAACCTGTTTCTTTCCGCTTTTGCGAAACCATTGTGTCTAAATAAGCCCATGGGGGGCGAACATATTCTGGTTGGCGATTGGCCAAACGCAATATTTCCTCATCGAGCGTTAAGCCATCAAGGCTTGACAAGGTCGCAGGCGAAATCCCTTTGGTTGAAGCCTCTTGGCGTATATTTTCAAGCCAGCTATCAAATGTTTCCGCACTCAGTGGCGCGCTAAGAGACAAACTGACTGTCAAAAACAGGCTTAGGAATGCGGGTCGTAAAAAATTTTTCATATTTATGTCCTATAAGGATTCTAATCTTGCGCCAAGCATAGGGGTGTATAATTTCATTTTGGTGAAAGCACCAAATATGTGTAAATTTGATCTTAATCACTTTTCACTTATCATTAAAATTTGAGCAAAATATGACAAAAAAACTAAATAAGATTGTCTTTCCGGTGGCCGGTATGGGCACGCGTTTTTTGCCCGCGACAAAGGCAGTGCCAAAAGAGCTGCTGCCCATTGTCGATAAGCCCCTCATTCAATGGGCGGTTGAAGAAGCTGTTGAAGCCGGCATTACCGAGTTTATTTTTGTCTCTGCGCCAGAAAAAAGCGCCATTATGAAGCATTTTCAGCCGCATCAAAAATATACGGACATGCTGACCCAGCGCGGCAAGTCCAAAGAACTTGGTCTTTTGCAAGCAGGCTTGCCAGAAAATGCAACCTTGCATGAAGTTTATCAAGACCAGCCTTTGGGATTGGGGCATGCGATTTGGTGCGCCAAAGAGTGCGTTGGTGACGAGCCATTTGCTGTTATTTTGCCTGATGATATGGTGAAACACCCCACAGGCTGCCTCAAGCAAATGGTCGATATTTATCATGAAACAGGTGGCAATCTGGTTGCCATTGAAGAAGTGCCTAAATCAGAGACCCATCGCTATGGCGTTATTCAACCCAGTGCGAGCCCCAGCACGCATACCAGCCTGCAAACGGATAGGCTGGTTGCCATTGACGGGCTGGTTGAAAAACCAGCGCCTGAAGATGCACCGTCAAATCTCGCCATTATTGGTCGTTATATTTTTGATCCGGCGATTATGCGCCAATTGGACTCGCCGCGTATTGGCGCGGGCGGGGAAATTCAAATCACCGACGCCATGGCAGACTTAATAGGACAAGTGCCGCTGCACGGGTTTCATTTTGACGGCACGCGCTATGATTGCGGCAATAAGGCTGGTTTTTTGGAAGCCAATCTCGCTTATGCGCTAGATGATGATAGCATCAACTCCGCTTTGCGCGAAATCATGGAAAACCTGCTCAAAAAGTGATAAAAATTCAAACATGACACATTCAGACTCTCAAACCCATAATCCAGCTAAGTCGTCTTTGGCATCAGCCCGCAAAACGCTCACTGCCGAACGCGAAGGTTTGTTACAGCTTGAAGAAAGCTTAGGAACAGATTTTGAAGCGGCCATTCAATCCATCATGGAAACCTCTGGCCGTTTGATTGTCACTGGCATGGGCAAAAGCGGACATGTGGCGAAAAAAATCACCGCGACTTTAGCATCAACCGGGACGCCGGCTCATTATGTGCACCCGGGCGAGGCCAGTCATGGGGATTTGGGTATGATACTGCCCGAGGATATTGTGCTGGGTCTCTCTTGGTCAGGGGAAACGCCTGAGCTTGGTAGCCTGATTGCATATGTGAAGCGGTTTGACATTCCTCTGATTGCCATCACCTCAAATACTGACAGTGCGTTGGGCAAGGCGGCTAATATTTGCCTGACCCTGCCAAAAGCAGAGGAAGCCTGCCCGAATGGTTTGGCACCGACCACATCGACAACCATGCAGCTCGCGCTTGGCGACGCCATTGCCATCGCGTTGCTTGAAATGCGCGGTTTCACGGCGACAGACTTTAAGAAATTCCACCCGGGCGGCAAGCTTGGCGCCAGCCTCACCACCATTGGCGAAATTATGTATCGCGGTGACGAAATACCGCTTATCGCTGACAATATTCTTATGTCGGAGGCGATTGTGACCATGAGCCAGCTTGGTTTTGGCTGTCTTGGGGTGATAGATAGCGCTCAAAACCTCATCGGGATTATCACCGATGGTGATTTGCGGCGGCATATGGGGGCGGATATATTGACCAAAACCACAAGCGAGATTATGACCGCTCCGCCCAAAACCATTACCGCCAATATGATTGCCGCCGAAGCGCTGGCGATTATGAATAAAAATAAAATTCAAGGCCTGTTTATTTGTGACCAAGCGCAGCCCATCGGGTTTATTCATTTACACGACCTGTTGCGTTTAGGCACAGCCTAATCCAATGCCATATCCGAAACATGCGCATTGGTTCATTGCGGCTTTTGTCATAGTGATTGAACTCACGCCAGCAAGCGCGCAGAATTTTATCGATAATATTATTGTGACCACGCGTCGCGCTGAAAGCGCTCAATTCACCAATCCGGGCAATATCCATATTTCAATTCCTGATGAGGCTGATTTAATTTACCCTGCCGATATGATGAATCGCGTGCCGGGTGTCTATATCCAGCGTGGCAGCGGGCAAGAGCATTTGACCGCCTTACGCTCGCCGATTTTAACGGCGGGTGCGGGTGCTGGTTCATTTTTATATTTAGAAGACAGCATTCCATTACGCGCAGCCGGCTTTGCCAATGTTAACGCTTTAATCGATGTTATTTTAACCGATGCGGCGCGGGTTGAAACCGTGCGCGGGCCAAGCAGCGCGCTTTATGGCTCTAACGCGCAACATGGCATGATAAATGTGATTGCGCCAGACCCTGAAGAAAGCAGCACATATATAAGCCTCAAAGCAGGCTCTTATGGCCGTTATCACCTGAGCGCTGCCACAGCTTTGAAAGAAACAAACCGCGCCAGCCGTTTGTCGCTCAGCCTGAGCGGCGAGGAAGAAGGCGCGCGCGCCAATGCGGGGTTTGGACAACAGAAATTTAGATGGCAAACCAAATGGGGCGCGGGAGACAAAACCGCACGCTTGAGCCTTGCTGGCATGAACCTCAATCAAGAAACCGCTGGCTATGCGCCAGACTTTCGCGACCAAGCCCTTGCCAAAGCCAATTTTGATGACAATGCCCATCGTGACGCATGGTCATTGCGCGCCGCGCTTAAACTCGAAAAAACCAATGGCAATGCCCGCTTATCCCTAACCCCATATTGGCGCAAAAATCATATGACTTTCCGCATGCATTTTTTATCTACGGCTGACCCGCTTGAAAAAAATGCGCATGAAAGCTTTGGCATGTTAAGCGCTTATGAGCGCACCAGCCCAGCGGGGCATATAATGATTTTTGGGCTGGATATGGATTACACGCAAGGCAGCATGTGGCAATATCAAACCAACCCGCCGCGCTTTGGCTATTTGCCCGGCCTGCACTATGATTATGAGGTTCGCGCCACCAGTTTGGCACCCTATGCGCATGCGGAATGGACGCTGACGCCGCACACCAAGCTGACCACAGGCCTGCGCGCCGAGCTGACCCAATATCGCTATGATAATAAAACAAATCATGGCGGGTTTGGGCGGTTTTTGAGACCTGCTGACCGTGAAGATGACTTTGACACGCTCTCCCCAAAACTCGGCCTGACCCATCAAATCGGACGCCATTTGCTGTTTGTGAACCTCTCACGCGGCAGTCGCGCCCCGCAAACCACAGATATGTATCGTTTGCGCGTGGGCCAAAATATTGGCGATATTCGGCCTGAAAAACTAGACAGTGCGGAAATTGGCTGGCGCATACAGCATCAAAATTTTGCGCTTGAAACCACCGCCTATCGCATGAAAAAGAAAAATTATTATTTTCGCGACTCCAATTCAGAGAACCTATCCAATGGTAAAACCAGCCATACGGGGCTAGAAATCGACCTATCGGCGCATTATCAGCGCTTGCATGGTGCGGTGCGCGCCAGCTATGCGCGCCATCTTTATGAATTTACGCATGCGCCCAATCAAATTTTATCAGGTCAAGATATAGATAGCGCGCCGCGCAAACTCATGCAGGCCGAGCTGGGATATGACATCACATCAGAACTCGCGACCAAACTACAATGGCATTATATTAGCGCCTATCATATGAATGAATCAGGTAGCCAAAAATATGATGGCCACTCATTGGTTGATTTCAATTTGTCATGGCGCGCTCAAAATGATTATGAAATGCGCTTTGCCATTTACAATCTTTTTGACAAAGCCTATGCGCGCCGTGCGGATTTTGCTTTTGGGCAAGCGCGCTATTTTCCCGGCGAAAAACGCCATTGGTCTTTTTATATCAAGCGTTATTTTTAAGCACTCACGCCCTGCGGACACGCCACGCCCGTGCCACCAAGCCCACAATAGCCATTCGGGTTTTTGCCCAAATATTGCTGGTGGTAGTCCTCGGCATAATAAAATTCAGGCGCGCTGATAATTTCGGTTGTAATGGGTCCATAACCAGCTTTGTCCAAAGCAGCTTGAAACGCCTCGCGCGACGCAACCGCCTGCTCTTGCTGTTGGGCGGAATATGTATAAATCCCCGAGCGATATTGTGTCCCCACATCATTGCCCTGTGCCATGCCTTGCGTCGGGTCATGATTTTCCCAAAAAACGCGCAGCAGCGCCTCAAAACTGGTTTTTTGCGGGTCAAAAACCACCCGCACCACTTCATTATGCCCCGTTAAGCCTGAGCAGACCTCTTCATAGGTCGGGTTTGGGGTTAAGCCTGCCGCATATCCAACTTGGGTGGAAAAAACATCTGCGCCCTGCCAGAATTTGCGCTCTGCCCCCCAAAAACACCCCATGCCAAACATGGCCATTTCCATATTTTCTGGCCAGGCGGCTATGGTGGGTGTGTTCAAGACAAAATGCTGCCCCAAAACTGGCATTTTCTCCGAACGCCCCGGCAAGGCAGTTTCAGCAGTTGGGAGGGTCAATTTTTTTTGCATAAATTTTTCAAACATCAAAGTTCCTTAATTTTTTAAGCCAAGCGATAGAAACTAGCTGGCCATAACCTTAATGGGCCCTTCACGATGGCCTTCAATAATCTGGCGCAAATAGGGATTAGGGTCTGTGCGCGCTTGCTCTGATGTTCCAAACCAGTGAAGCTGCCCGCGATCCAATACTGCCACATCGTCATAGGCTTCATATAGCCCGACCATATTGCTTGTCACGGAAATCACTGTCGCGCCTCTGTCACGCGCCATTTGCGAAATCATACGGTCAATGCGGGCGGCAAGTATCGGATCTAGCCCTGCGGTTGGATTATCCAGCAGCAGAATATCTGCATCTGTCGCAATGGCGCGAGCAAATCCGACCCGTTTTTGCATGCCGCCAGATAAATCAGCAGGGAACAAATCAGCATTTTCTTTTGCCAGCCCCACTTGTTGCAACAGCTCAATCGCACGCGCGCGACCTGCCTGTCGCGACAGACCATTTTGCATCAACCGAAAAGCAATATTTTCCCACACTGTGAGGCTGTCAAATAACGCATTATGCTGAAATAACATGCCGATGCGCAAATTCATGGCCTGCGCGCGCTCATCAACTGTCCCTTGCGGCGCGCCATCAATCTGAATGACACCATTTTCAGGGGCATAAAGCCCAGCTATTAGCTTCAACAGCACCGATTTACCAGCTGCCGTCGCACCGATAAGCGCCAATGAGCGCCCCTGTTCAACCGATAATGAAACTGCATCAAGCGCAGTGATATCGCCAAATTTTTTTGTGACATTTTGGAGTTCAATCATGGTGCCAATCTAGCGTGAGAAGAGGGTTTATCACAAGCCAAATGCGCGGCGCAGTGCATCAATTGGCCCGCGCAACAGATAAATCGGCAAAGGCGTGGTGGTATTGCTGACCGTCACGCGCTCTATCACGGGCGGGGCTAAATCATCAGGCGCATCAATCAATCGCGTGCGCACACGGCGGTCACTGAATAAGGCAACATACCATGGGGTAACGCGCTCGACTTCCAGCTTATATTTTTGGCCAGAGAAATTAGCTTCCAACCGCATACCCGGTTTCAAATTCATCGCTTCTTGCGCAGGTATCATCAAATCAATCTGGGCTGGGCCGCGGGGTGCAGAAAACCCTGATAAGCTTGGATTGCCTTTTGCCAATTCAGCTCGAACATCAATATTGACCGGCATGGGTATGAGAAAACTCCCAGCGATGAACAGGCTTATCAAACCAAGAGTAACCCATTTTGCTTTATTGGGTTTGCGCTTATGCATGCCTAAGGACATCGCGCGCAGGCTATAACCAGCTGCCTCTGCCATTTGGTCGAGCAAAACCTGCACCGCTGGCGACCAAGCCGCTTCGCGCAGCAAAATAACCCCGCCTAAAATCTCACCTTTCGGGTTTTTAATTGGCACCGCAAGCCCGTGCATTGGGACCGTTTCAGGCCAGCAATCCAAGACTTTATCTGCAATCACATCGGGGTCTATGAGCAATGCCTGCTTTGATTGGTAGATTTCTTTGGCCAGCCAGCGCGATAATTGCGCCCCCCATTGACGCATGGCCTTGCCATCTGGTTCATTACCCACCCCTGAAATAATCGCTTTTTGAAACTGTTTCTTCCGCCGCACTGTCCAAAAAACCGCGCAGTCATAGGGCGCGAAATTTTTCAGCTTATCGACCACAAGTCGCGCTAAATCTTCATTTTCTTGAGCGCGCCTAAAATCATGCTCCAAAAGCAAAAGATGGGTTAAGGCGCGCACACCTTTGTGAACTGAGCGTGGCGGCACGGATTGCGATGACGGATTTTGGATTTTTTCTTCTTCACTTGTCATTTTGTCTCGCCAATTCACTGTCCTTATGGGCAAAGAAATACAACAGCTATACTAAAAGCGTCATTGAACGCTTGTATCATCTTTCAGACGAATCATAAATATAGTAGTATGAAACATGTATAAATACATCATCTATCCTTTTTTATGGGAATAGATTCACATATGATAGTATGAATGGTTCTTGCGTAGCGCTTATTTGTTGCTGGGAATAGGTTTTTGAATGGCTGACGAAAAAGACGAATTCCGGAAAATGGCCGAAATCGCCGACGCGATTCAAAATATTCTTGATGATGAGCCGTCCGAAACAGCACCACAACAGGCCCCACAAGACGACCGAAACCTCGCTTCGGATAATCCAGATATTGAGAGCCAGCAAGAAACCGATGAGGCTGCGCCTTTGGCGGGTGGTGATGACATCAGCAATGATGAAGCAGGGCTTGATGCCAGTCTAGATGCCAGTCTAGATGCCGAGCTTGAAGCTGCAATTGCCGCTGAACTGGGTGATGAGACCGACCTGTTGGCCACAGATAGCCCCAATGAAATAGAAGATATAACAGAGGGCATGGCCAATAAGGCTGAAGAAGCGGCTGAAGAAGAAGCTGAAGAAGAAGCTGAAGAAGAAGCAGTGGAAGAGGCAGCAGAAAACACCCCGGATACCCTGATTGGCAGCAATTTTGGGGGTGAATTTGGGGGTGAATTTGGGGGTGATTTTGGTGCCACCATCACGCCAGCATCAGCCCAAACACCAAGCTCGCCAGCCGAGACTTCGACACCCGTTGAGACGCCAGCAACACCAGCGCCAACACCAACTCCTTCAGCTCCTCAATCAACTTCTCTGTCAGACCATATGAAATTATCCCTAGATATGCGCGAGGTGCTCTCTGACCTGCAATCCAACCAAAACACCTATGAAACGCAGCAAGATTTGCTGTCTGAATTGGAACAGGCACAAAAAAACACCACCGCACAAATGCGGGACGCGATTGCCAAAGCTGGGCAAAATCTCCCCGCTCTCAAAGCACGCATTGAGGAAGATATCCGCCAGATTGAGCAGGATATGATTGACAGCCAGCACACAATTGAGCGGCTGGCCCTTGAATTTGATGCCAAAATACAAGATATCCACCAACGCTATCAGGCTAATTTCGAGGCTGAAAGGCGGCGGATTGACAGATATCAAGATTTCATCGAATTTTTACTGCGTGAAAAGAATAAGTGAAAATAATAAGTATTATTTATTAATTTATTATGCTATAATTCCTTATGGAAAACAAATCAAAACGGCTGACCGACCAAGTTGCGGGCAAAATTGGTCTCGATATCATTGCTGGACGGCTTGCAGCGGGTGCTTTGCTGCCAAATGATGCGGAACTTGGGGCATTATACGGGGTTTCGCGCGTGGTTTTACGCGAGGCCTTACGCATGCTTGGCGCGAAAGGGCTGGTTCATGCTGTGCCTAAAGCTGGCACTTTTGTCTGCCCGCGTCAAAATTGGGCGATGTTTGACCCGTTGATATTAGAATGGTTAACCCGCGAGACGCCGCCTGAAAAACGGCGGGTTTTTTTGCATGAATTGCTTGATTTACGACTGATGTTTGAGCCTGGCGCGGCAGCGTTGGCGGCCTCTCGTGCCTCGCCGGAAGCCAGACAAAATATCTCTGACCAATTTGCGCGTCTGCGCCAGACGGGCATTGGTCTAGACACGGGCGCCGCAGAATTGCAGTATTTTTCATTAGTGTTGGAAAGTGCTGGCAATGATTTTCTTGCCCCATTGCGCCACATTAATCAAACCGCCCACACTCTTATCGAAAAAATTGGCCATCGCTATACACGCGATTTTGACCCACGCCCGCATGAGCGCCTCACCCGCGCGATTTTGAACCATGACGCGGCAGCAAGCCGTGCGTCCATGCAAGCGCTTCTCTTATCTCTTTATGTTAGGTCATGATGTTACCTGCATTTTCTAAAATGCCAAAAAAAGACCCTGCCGCACAACTTGTTACACTAGGCGGCCTGCATTTTCTAAAATGCCAAAAAAAAGACCCTGCCGCACAACTTGTTACACTAGGCGGCCTGCATTTTCTAAAATGCCAAAAAAAGACCCTGCCGCACAACTTGTTACACTAGGCGGCCTGCATTTTCTAAAATGCCAAAAAAAAGACCCTGCCGCACAAGGCGGCAGGGCTAAAGTTCAGGGATAGTGCGAGGGTTTACACTTAGGTAAGCTGCCAAGTGCACAAGCTTGACAGTACTTCTTTTACGCGGCGTTATATAAACTGGATTAAATTTTTTTATGATTTTATGCCAAAAAAGATAAAAATTTCTGATGAAACGCTGATGCAGCAAACCGGTGCAGGGAACGAGAAAGCCTTTGCCGAATTGGTTCACCGACATTTGGATTGGGTAGTCGGCTTTTGCTATCGCCGTTTAGGGGTGATGGAAGAAGCTGAGGAAGCGGCACAGGAGATTTTCACCACAATATGGCGTAGTGCAGCAAGCTGGCAGGCGGGTCAGGCAAAATTCACTACCTGGCTTTACCGCGTTGCGGCAAATAAAAGCATCGACAAAATAAGACGGCGCAAACCAACAGTTCCGCTTGAACAGGCGGAAGAGCCGAAAGATCCGGCAGATGACGGCTTTGACCAGCTGGCGAAAAAAAATGACAGGGAATTGCTGCGCCATGCGTTAAACAAATTATCACAACAGCAGAAAGAGGCGATTGAATTGGTTTATTTTGCGCAGATGAAGCAAAAAGACGCGGCAGACGCATTAGGCGTCACATTGGCAGCGCTGGAATCTCATCTCAGACGGGGCCGCGAGCAGCTCGCAAAAACCTTAAAAAAGCATCAGAAAGATTTGATGCATTAAATCGACGGAAACGAATATGAGTGACATAGATAAAAACCGCAATCCTGATACTGACATAAGCCAAGACATACAGGCTTTGGACTCTATGCTGGCGCGATTACGCATAACAGCATCGCCGGATTTGCGGGCGCGCATTTTGGCCATTCCAATGGCGGGCGCACAGACTCATAGCCTCGCATTCACCCGCCCATATCTGCGCCCATATCTAACTGGTGCTTTCATGGCTATGGCGGCCTGCTTGCTGATTGTTCTTTTCACACAACCTCTGATTGGGTCATTTTTTGAGTTAAATATGCTCATCAGCACAGACCCAGGCGATCTTTTATTTCCAGATTTTGACCCATGGCAAATATGAAGAGCAAATAGAAAGTGCAAATAGAAAGTGCAAATAGAAAGTGCAAATAGGTGACATGATGGTGAATATGACAAAACGCACAGCCATTCTTTTAGGCGGTCTTTTGGTTTTATCCCTAAGTATCAATATGTTTATTGCGGGCAGTGTTTTTGCGCATGAAAAACGGCACAAACGGCATGCGCAAGGCAATTATGACCATAAGCGCATTGAGCGCATGATTGCCAAATCTTTTCCCGAAGCCAAGCAAGATGAAGCGCGGGCGATTATGCAAGCGCATCGACAAAATATTCGCGCCGCCTATAAAAATTACACGCAGCAAAAAAGGCAATTAGTGGCCTTATTGACATCAGACGCTGTCTCGCGGGAAGAGTTAGAAGAAGTGATGGCAGGCCTGCGCGAGGCAGAAGCACAAATCAGTGAACATCATCATGCTTTCACAATTGATTTATCGCTGATTTCAACAGCTGAAATGCGCCAGAAATTCGCCCGCAGAATTGCCAAGCGCGGCCCCTTACGGCGGCACTAACCCTTATTTTCAGCGCTCATCGCATAACCAATGCCGCGCACGGTGCGGATAATATCATCGAGCGGGGTATCCAGCTTATCGCCCAGATTAAGCGATTTTCTAAGCCGGCTCATATGCACATCGACTGTTCGGTCCTCAACATAAATGCCATGCCCCCAGACCAAATCCAATAAATGGTCACGCGAATAAACCTGCCCTGGTCGCTCCATCAAGATGGTTAACAGCTTAAATTCTTTCGCACTTAATTTAACCACATGCCCCTGTCGGCGAACTTCAACTTTCAGCAAGTCAATTTCCAAATCTTGAAACCGCATAATTTCCTGGCCAAGTGACGGGCGCGCCCGACGCAAAAGCGAGTTCACCCGCGAGACTAATTCTTTTGGAAAAAACGGCTTTGGAATATAGTCATCAGCACCACAATCAAGCCCATAGCTGCGGTCCCCTTCTTCAGCACGCGCACTTAAAATAATAATCGGCAAATCACGCGTATCCGCCCGCGCCCGCAATTTACGACACAAATCAACACCGGAAATCTGCGGCATCATCCAATCTAAAATAACTAAGTCTGGGTTCTGGGTTTCTATTTGCTCAAGCGCATCAAGCCCGTTTGAAGCGACAATGACATCAAAACCGTTTTTCACAAGGCTAAAGCGTATCAGCTCCTGTTGGTTGTCCTCATCATCAGCTATCAGCACTTTTATGGGCATATCGTTTCACTATTGTGCGGATATATCAATCTTCGGGCGCTCGTCAGACAACATCTCACCATTGACCAGAAAATAAACCTGCTCTGCCATGCCTGTCGCATAATCGCCAATGCGCTCGAGATTTTTGGTGATGAAAAGCAAATGCGAACCGGATTCAACCGAAATGCTATTATTTTCCATTTTCTCAAGCATTTCGCGAAAAACAGAGGTGTGCAATTCATCAACATCAATATCGCGTTGCCAAACCTGCATGGCCTTATCAACATTTTTTTCCATATAGGCGTCCAGCACATTATTCAGCATTTCCTGTACAATATTGCCCATTGTACCGAGTGCTTTAGTGCCATTGAGCAAATCTTTATCATCAATTTTAAGCATGCGCTTGGCAATATTTTTGGCATAGTCGCCCGTGCGCTCTAAAATTGTCGCCACTTTCAGAGCAACAATCACATGGCGCAAATCTTCTGCCAATGGCGCGCGCAGAGCAATCATGGTAATGGCTTTTTCGTTCAGCCCCGCTTCAATTTCATCAAGCTCTTTATCTTTATTGATAACCGTTTCAAGGTTAGATTTATCATGCGCGCGCACCGCTTCCATAACCTGCCCAAGTTGGCTTTCTGCTAGCGCCCCCAAGCGCGCCACATCATTATTAAGGTCAATCAGCTCTTCATCAAAAAGTGAACTTATGTGCCGAGTATCATCTATCATTATCTTTTATACCTTTTTCATTAGCCAATTTTACCAGAAATATAAGCTTCTGTCTGTTCATTCGACGGATTGGTGAAAAGCTGCTTTGTATCCCCAAACTCAACCAAATTGCCAAGATGGAAATAAGCTGTGCGTTGCGACACACGCGCAGCCTGTTGCATGGAATGCGTCACAATCATTATTGTAAAGCGTTGCGTCAGCTCATTCATCAGCTCTTCAATAATGGCTGTCGCGATAGGGTCGAGTGCTGAACATGGCTCGTCCATCAGCAGAACCTCAGGATCTACTGCAATCGCGCGTGCAATACATAATCTTTGTTGCTGCCCACCTGACAGGCCAGAACCGGAATCATTTAAGCGGTCTTTTACCTCGTCCCATAAACCAGCGCGTTTCAAGCTTTTCTCAACAATATGGTCTAAATGGTCTTTATTCTCGAACAGACCATGAATGCGCGGGCCATAGGCCACATTCTCATAAATAGATTTGGGAAACGGGTTCGGCTTTTGAAAAACCATACCCACGCGCGCGCGA
Source organism: Parvibaculaceae bacterium (assembly GCA_965217015.1). Lineage (GTDB taxonomy): Bacteria > Pseudomonadota > Alphaproteobacteria > RS24 > RS24 > JAYQKL01. The sequence goes on from OZ244224.1 coordinate 1,334,189, forward strand.
AGCTCAACAACATCTAAGCCAGATTTATAAATATCTTGGTCATCAATAGTAATATCACCCGCGACCTGACAGCTGGGTATCACATCATTCATACGATTTATGCACCGCAGGAAAGTTGACTTGCCACAGCCTGATGGCCCAATCAGCGCTGTCACAGTATTTTCTGGCACATCTAAATCGATACCAAATAAGGCCTGTGCCTCGCCATAGTGAACATTCACATTACGTGTGCGAACTTTAATTTTTTTCTCACTCATGGATTACCATCTCTTTTCATATCTTTTGCGTAAATAAATCGCTGTTGCATTCATCAGTAAGAGGAATATCAACAAAATAATAATACCCGCACTTGTGCGTGCTTCAAACGCACGCTCTGGATTATTGGCCCACATATAAATCTGGGCGGGCAAAACGGTTGCCTTATCCGTCACACCTTGGGGTGTATCGACAATAAAGGCCATCATGCCAATCATCAATAATGGCGCGGTTTCACCCGCCGCACGCGCAAGGCCAATAATTGTGCCTGTCAAAATACCGGGCATTGCTAGGGGTAGCACATGATGCAAAACAACCTGCAAGCGCGAGGCCCCAACCCCCATTGCCGCCTCACGAATGCTGGGCGGCACCGATGCCAAAGCGGCGCGGGTGGAAATGATAATCACCGGTAAAGTCATCAAAGCCAAAACCAGCCCACCCACCAAAGGCGCCGAGCGCGGCAGATTGAGGAAATTAATAAAAACCGCCAGCCCTAACAGACCAAACACAATTGACGGCACCGCCGCCAGATTGTTGATATTAACCTCAATAATATCGGTGAAGCGGTTTTTAGGCGCTAATTCTTCCAGATAAGTTGCCGCCATCACCCCTATCGGGAAACTGGCAATAAAAGTCACCAGCATGGTTAAGAGCGTGCCAACCAAAGCGCCGCGCACACCAGCCAGTTCTGGCTCGCGGCTGTCACCTGAGAAAAATAAATTGCGGGCAAAGCGCGTTTCAACACGCCCCGTGGCCACTAATGTATCAATCCATGCAACTTCCTTATCAGACAAAACGCGGTCTTGCTCTGGTACATCACGGCGAATACGGCCTTTGAGCAAAAGGTCAAAATCATCAGAGGTGGTTAAATATAGCTTCTGCGTCTGGCCTAAAAGCGTAGGGTCTGCGAGAATTTTTTGTCGCAGAAACTCCGGCGCATCATCAGCAACCAGCTTGGCCAATTGACGCTTATCGCGCCGTGAGGTGATTTCTGGGAATTGGTCAAGCAACGCCGCTCGAACCAAGCTGCGATAATTCCCCTCGCGCAGCGATTCTGGTTGGCCAGTGCCATCAGGGTCAATTTTTTCAGCATTAAAATAAATATCTAAACCAACATAAGATTGAGAAAACGCTGGCAGAGATTGATACCCAATCGAAATCAAAAGACTGAGCAGGATAACCGCTGATAAAATTACAGCTGTTATGCCCATGCGGCGAAAACGCTTCTCTCGCTTGTAACGCTTTTTGAGCAAATTTTGCATATTCATAGAACGCTGACTTGCTTCTGTCATTTTTTCAATTCCCGCATTACTCATATTGCTCTTTGAACCGCCGCACAATTGACATGGCCAAAATATTCAGCCCTAAAGTGATGAAAAACAAAACCAGCCCAAGCGCAAAAGCGGCAAGCGTTTTGGCGCTATCAAATTCCTGGTCACCGACCAGCAAAGTCACAATTTGCACAGTGACCGTTGTCACCGATTCAAAAGGATTGGCAGTCAGATTGGCCGCTACCCCAGCCGCCATCACCACAATCATTGTTTCCCCAATCGCGCGCGAAATCGCCAATAATATGGCGCTCACAATGCCCGGCAAGGCGGCAGGCAAAACAACTTTGACAATGGTCTCAGATTGCGTCGCGCCCAGCGCATAAGCCCCGTCACGCAGGGTTTGCGGTACCGCATTTATCACATCGTCAGACAAAGACGAAATCACAGGGATAATCATCACCCCCATCACCAAACCAGCGGCCAGTGCCGATTCGGAGGACAAAGACAGCCCCAATAAGGCACCACTATCGCGCAATAAGGGCGCCACCAAAAGAGCTGCGAAAAAACCGTAAACAACAGTTGGAATCCCCGCCAAAAGCTCAATGGTTGGCTTGGCAATATCCCGCAATCGTTGATTGGCATATTCAGATAAATAAATCGCGGTCAAAAGCCCAATCGGCGTGGCTATCAATATCGCGATAAAGGTAATCATCAAAGTGCCAGCAAAAAGTGGAATGGCACCAAAAGCACCCGACCCACCGGCTTGGTCCTCTCGAATGGCAATTTGCGGCGACCAATGCAAGCCGAATAAGAAATCAGAAACAGGTACAATTTGGAAAAACTGTATGGTTTCGAAAATCAAAGAGAGAACAATGCCAATCGTGGTGATAATCGCAATCACTGATGCCAGAATCATCACACCCGTAAAAAGCTTTTCAACCTTTTCGCGCGCCTTAAACCGCGGGGCGATATGGCGCTTGGCATACAGAAAAGAAAACGCGCTCAACAGGCCCGCCAAAGCAAACAGCAAAGTGTCTGAATAATAATATAGCTTGAGGTAGTAAGTGCTTATGTCGCGAACAGCAGGGGTTGCAAAAGCCTCTGGCAAAATGCCCGCCGCATAGGATTTCACTTTTGCCAAAAATACGCTTAAGTCACCTTGCGACATTTCTCCCTCAACCGCGATAATTTGTTCAAGCGTCAGACTATCGACCAGAAAAGGTGCGAATATTTGCCAGAAAAAAATAATAACAAGCGGCGGAAATAAGAAGAATAGCGCGAGATAGAGGCCGTGATGATTATCAAGCGAATGTTGTTTTAAGTCTGTTTGGGCAACAGCTTTACGAATAGACGATTTCCCAAAAAAATAGGCGACAATACCGAGAAGGAATAATCCGCTTATCAAGTAACCTATTGTCATTCACATCTATCCCAAAAAAAGAACCACAACGAGAGATAATAATCAATCGTTGTGGCTCTGTCTCAGCTTTATTATAAAGCCAGTTTTTTCAATGACTTACCATCTGACCGAATGGCCTTACGCTCAGCATTTGGCAAGGGAATCAGTCCTTTGTCGAGAAGATACCCATCTTCGCCAAAGGCATTTTCGCTGGTAAACTCTTTCACAAACTCTGCAATACCAGGCACTGTGCCAACATGCGCGTGCTTAATATAGAAATAGAGCGAGCGAGAGATTTTATATTTACCTGCGGCAATATTATCAAAGCTTGGATTGATATTATTCACAACAGCGCCCTGAATTTTATCGCTATTTTGGTCAAGGAAGCTAAAGCCAAACACACCAACTGAGTCAGGGTTCGCGACCAGCTTATTAACCATCAGATTGTCATTTTCACCTGAGTCAATCCAAGCGCCATCTTCACGCACGGTGCGGGTTAGCTTTTTCCATTTTGACTTATCTTTCTTTTTCAAAGCGTTCAGATAATCATAGGCTTTTGACCCACCACTCATAGCCAGCTCTTGGAAGGCATCGCGTGTGCCAGAGGTTGGGGGTGGCCCTAAAATCTCAATCTTTGTATTTGGCAAAGATTTATCAATATCGCTCCATTTAACATATGGATTATCAATCATGGTGCAGTTGAATTTTGTGCAACCTGCATCTGGAACTTTAGCAGCGGTGGCCAAATAAATATGCTCCAAAGTCAATTTTAACGGCTTTTGTGCTTTCGAGTTCGCAACCACAATACCATCATATCCAATGACGATTTCTGTCATATCAATGCCCGCTTTGGTGCATTTTTGAAACTCTTTGGACTTAATCCGGCGCGATGCGTTGGTGATGTCTGGGTGCTCCAGACCAATACCAGCACAAAACAGTTTCATACCGCCGCCTGAACCGGTTGATTCAATAACAGGTGTTTTGAAATTTGTTTTGCGGCCAAATTGCTCGGCCACAGTTGTAGCAAAAGGAAATACGGTTGAAGATCCAACTATGGAAATCTGGTCACGCGCTTGCGCGGTACCCCCCATAACCATGCCGGTTATCATAAATACAAAAACAAGAAGATAGCGCATCATTTACTCCTGAATGGCCTATATTAATGTCAAAATAAATCATCGACAAACAAGGCCTCTTATCGGGAGTGAATATTACACTTTTGTGACAGCGTCATAAAAAACCCCATCTTTTTCTGAGATTATCCACATTTATTAGAAATCCGCAGAAATGCGCCACAAAACATCATAAAATCGCAATGGGACTGCCCAATAAGCCCGCTTTAGCTGCTCAGGCGGTGTGGCAGAGAAATGGTAAAGCGGGTTTCGCCATTCATGACGCTTTTGATTCGGAGCTGGCCGCGATGGCGCTGCACAATATGCTTCACAATTGCTAGCCCCAGACCTGTGCCACCAGTCTGGCGCGCACGGTCCTTATCGACACGGAAAAACCGTTCCGTCAAACGCGGAATATGTATCGGGTCAATGCCGTCCCCCTGATTGATGACGCTCATTTCGATTTTATCGTCAGCCAACGCCCAATCCATCTGAATTGGGGTATTTGCGTGTCCATATTTTATCGCATTATCGAGCAGATTCACCAACATGGCGCGCAAATCATCATAAGCGCCACAGCCGATAAGCTCTGTCGTATCCGCTTGCCCCGCCGCCGCACGAAGCACGATCTGCATGCCATTTTCTTCAGCTTTTGGGGCCACACTCGTGCAAGCATCTTGCATCAGCTCCAAAAAATCTATCTCGCCCTCCGGCAATATATGGCTATCGGCCACTTGTTGCGACAAAGACAGCAAATCATTTATCAGCCGGCTCATGCGCGCAGCTTCCGCGCTCATAATCCCCAAAAAATGCGCCTGCATATCCTGGTCGGGCGCGTCATCATTGGCCCCATCGCGCAAGGTTTCGATAAAACCGATAAGATTGGTCAAAGGCGAGCGTAATTCATGGCTCACATTGGCTACAAAATCCGAGCGCATATCTTCCAGCAATTGCGCCGGTGTTTTGTCTTTAACCGTGACCAGTGTTTTTTTGCGTTTCAGACAAAAAGGCGAGAGATGCACATCATATTCGCGCTGGAGCGGACCTGAAATTTTATGCGTCAGCGCAAAAGATTTATTTTCCTGCGGCACCCGCGCCAGATACGGCAAAAAATCAGGGTGGCGGACAAAGTTTTGCAACCGCCGCCCGACAATCCGTGCGCCCAAATAAGATTGCGCGGCGGGATTGGCAAATTCCACCACGCCAATCTCATCAAGCACAATTAACCCGTCCTGGCTCTGCGCGCCGAGCAGGTCTAAAATATTTGTTTCATTGGCCGTTAACATATCCAACACTTACCGAGCAATCACAGCTGACGCAAGACTGTTTGGTAAAAGGGGCAGAAAAAGCCTGATTTATGAGGTTTTTTATGGGAAGAAAAATGGTACAGCCACCCTGATTTGAACAGGGGACCTCCTGATCCACAATCAGGCGCTCTAACCTACTGAGCTATGGCTGCACAATGCATTACTTGCGCTGCAAAATAGTCCGAAGCGCAACAGGTTTCAAGCTTTTTCCTCGCTTTTACGCGTTTTGATGAAAACACATAAGCGCGCCCCTCATAGAACCAAAACACCGATGCGGCGTTTGTCTTTGTCTGGCCAGTTGAGAGCTTGAAAATCATGATTTATTATTTTTGTGATTTCCTATTAAACCTCAGATGATTATGCTAAAACTGAAAATGTTTTCACATCACACGATGGATTCAAAAAAGAGGGCATTATGGGGATTAACACACCATCTGATTTAGAAGCTGAGTTGAGTATTGGGCCGACGGATCAGGGCATGGTTCGAATATTTATTGCCACAGAAAAATTTGAACTCCCAATGGATTTCGCACCTGAAGAGGCGGAAGAAATTGGGCGCGAATTATTGGCTGCCGCTGCGATGGTTAGAAAAAGCTAACGGCTCCTGGGCCTTAGACACATAATGATGCGGGATAAATACACGATTATTGTTTTTGGCGGTGTGCTGGTCTTGCTGGCACCTGTTCTCGCTTTACTGGTTTTGGCGATTGGCGGTGTAACGGGCTTTGCCGAAACCCAAACATATGGCGGCGAAAGCCTGACCGATATTTGGTCGCATTTGCTGGCCACCACCCTGCCACGACAATTTTTCACCACCTTAGCGCTGATGCTGGGGGTTGGATTATTTACCAGCTTTTTTGGGGTCGGTGCCGCGTGGTTTATGACTTTTTATGCGCTCCCCAAACATCGGTGGTTTGAGTGGTTAATGCTGCTGCCACTGGCCTTACCGACTTATCTCTCGGCTTATGTTTATGTTGAAATCACCGATACGAGCGGGCCTTTTGCACGGCTTTGGCAGGCTTTGCCCTTTGATGGGCCAAATATGAACCATCTGTTAGGGGCAGTGTTTTGCATGGGGCTGGTGCTGACCCCTTATGTGTATGTTTCTGCGCGGGCCAGTTTTATGAAACAATCCGCCCAACTTATTGACGCAGCCCGGCTTTTGGGCGCAGGCCCCCTCACCTGTTTTTGGCGCATTGGCTTGCCGCTTTGCCGGCCAGCGATTTTTGTTGGTGTGGCTTTGGCGTTGATGGAATGCCTGAATGATATTGGCGCGGTAGAATATTTGGGCGTCGAAACCCTGACAATTGGTGTTTATGATACATGGCTGGCACGCGGCCAGCTTGGCACCGCCATTCAACTGGCATTGGTCTTATTGTGCCTGATGGGGTTTTTAATCTTGGTTGAAAAAATGAACCGCGCCAAAGATGCCCAGCGCAATGCGATGAGCCGCGCATCAAAAGCCGCTTTCGCATTCACCAGACGAACAAAGTTTTTAGCACTCACCATTTGTGGTGTCCCGGTTATATTTGGTTTTATTCTGCCCGTGCTGACTTTGCTTATCTTGGGCGGCGACAATTTATTTCAGGTGCAAAGCTATTTGCCAGCCATGCAAAACAGCTTTTTGCTCGCGGGGCTGGCCGCCATTGTCACATTGATTATTGGTTTGTTTCTGGCCATTCGCCAGCGTTTACGCCCTGCCAAAACCAGCCGTCATGTTTTTCAAGCCGCCGCCACTGGCTATGCCGTGCCAGGCACGGTTTTAGGGTTGGGCGTGTTGGTCTTTTTCAGCATGGTAGATACCAGCCTCGCGCCACTGAATGGTTTTTTCAACACACAATTCTTCTTAACCGGCTCTCTCATCGGGTTAATTTTTGCCTATACGGTGCGGTTTTTATCCATCAGCTTTGGGTCGATGGAAGCGGGCCTCGCGCAAATTTCGCCAAAAATTGATATGGCCGCCAGTTCGCTTGGCAATGCTGGCTGGCAACGGGTCAGGCAGATTTATATTCCGCTTTTACGACCAAGCCTGCTCGCAGCTTTTATTTTGGTGTTTGTTGACACGCTTAAAGAGCTACCAGCAACTTTGATTTTACGGCCATTTGATTTTGAGACTTTGGCAACTCAAGTTTATAGCAAGGCCAGTCTTGGGTTGATTGAAGAGGCCGCGCTTCCCGCACTAATGATTGTCGCCAGTGGCATTTTGCCCGTGATTTTTGCCAGCAAATTAATGAGCGCGCCCGCCTCTGGACAAAATCAATAACCTTAAACCATAGGTTGTATATCAAAAAGAGAAACGCATTTTTCTCAAGCTCTTACGCCCTAAACTGTGTCTTTCTTGTCTGTGGAAAATGTTGCACTTATCCAACAACCCATTGATAATGAACGGGTTTTTTACAATCTTTCCTTTTCATGATTCTGGCAGGTGTTAACTTATGCCTATCACTTGTAGTTGTGTCTCCCAGTATGTAGCGGCGGTGTTGTTGCGTTTGGTTTGTCACTGCCGCGCACCTTAAGTGGTCCGATCAACCCTTCGTCCCTCCATGATCGGCGAGTGGCTCCAGAGCATCTGGGCCACTCGGAGGGGGGAAAGATACTTCCCTGCGTCCAAACGATTTGCTATTTCCGCCCAGTGACCCAAATTAGTCATATGAAAATGCGGAAAAAATCTGAATTGCCTGAAAAAACCTGTCCGGTCTGTCAGCGCCCTTTTAGCTGGCGTAAAAAATGGCGCCGCGATTGGGAGCAAGTCATTTATTGCTCGCAACGTTGCCGCATGCAAGGCCTCAAAAAAGAAACATCTCTTTAGGGCGTGATGGTTTGCCCGTCCCACGCCAAGCAGCTGCCCGACTGTTCAGGGGTAGCCGCATCAAGCACTGATAATAAATAGGCCGCAGATTGCGCGGGGCTGAATAATTTATCCGCCGCCACATTGGATTGAAATGGTTTTGATAAAGCACTATCGACGGTGCCGGGGTGCAGCCCCAAAATCACCGCCTGCTGATAGCGAAAACCAGCTTCCAATGCCGCATTTTTAATCATCATATTATGCGCCGCTTTTGCCGCCCGATAGCTATACCAGCCGCCTAAGCGATTATCTGATATCGACCCGACACGCGCGGAAAGCGAGCCAAATAAAGCGCGTTTTTGCCGGTGTAATTTCGGGATAAAATGCTTCATCACCAATGCGGGGCCAAAACAATTCACCGCAAAAACATGGTTCATTGCCGCCATATCCAAATGCCGCATACTGCGCTCTGGTTGCTGGCCGGTTTCCGTATCATGTAAAAAACCAGTGGCGTTAATCACCATATCAATTGTGCCATCAAGTGAGGCTGCCGCCTGTTCAATACTGGCCTCTTGGGTTGTGTCCATCAGCCCGGTTAGGGCAATATCGCTTTGGTCAGGATTCTCGCGCCGCGCAAAACCATATACCGCCGCGCAGTTTGCATCGGCTTTTAATTGCCGCATCAGACCCGCGCCAATGCCGCCATGCGCGCCAATCACAACCGCTTTATAGCCATGTTCAAGACTTTTCATATTGACCGACCTTCACACAATGCTAGAAATGAATGAGTTTCACTCTAATTTAGTGTATCAAGACATAGGTCATCTCCCCCAAAAGACCAAAACCTGAAAGCCAAATAAAGCTGGCAAGCTGGAGAACTTATGCGCACAGAAAATAAAAATATATCCATCGCCATTTTAGGGGCAGGCATGTCTGGTATTTGCATGGGTGTCCAGTTGCGTGCGCAGGGCTATCAGAATTTTACGATTTTCGAAAAAGCCGATAATGTTGGCGGCACATGGCGCGAAAACACCTATCCGGGCGTGTCTTGTGATGTGCCATCGCATCTCTATTCTTATTCTTTTGCGCGCAATCCAGATTGGAGCCGCGCCTATTCTGGGGGTGCGGAAATTCAATCATATTGCGAAAAAATAGCGGCGGATTATGGCGTCACCGCGCATTGCCATTTTGGTGTCACTGTATCCAAAGCGCAGTATAAAGATGGGCAATGGCATTTGAGCTTTGCACATGAAACAGCGCCGGATATACAAAAACAATTTGATGTGGTCGTCACCGCGATTGGCGGGTTACACACGCCCGCTTTTCCTGACATTGCTGGCCGTGAGGATTTTCAAGGCGCAGATTTTCATACCGCACAATGGAACCATGACATTGATTTGACCGGCAAAAAAGTCGTCATTATTGGCAGCGCAGCTAGTGCCGTACAGGTCGTGCCACAAATTGCTGACCAGCTTGGCACACTCAAGGTTTTTCAGCGTACCCCAAATTGGATGTTCCCGCGCATCAATAATAAAATTTCAGGCTTTGCAAAAAGCCTCATGCGCGCAATACCTGCTTTGTCATGGATAAGGCGGCAATTGATTTACTGGCGGACGGAATATTTATTTCACCCCGCTTTCAAAGAAAACAGCTTCATGCAGAAATATATGCGACGGCTGGCGGTAAAATATCTCAAGGCGACGGTCAAAGATGAGGATTTACGCAAAAAACTCACGCCTGATTTCCCGCTGGGCTGCAAACGCATTTTATTTGTTGAAGGATATTTAGAAGCCTTGCAAAAACCAAATGTGTCTTTGCATACGCAGGGCATTGAAAAAATCACAAATAATGGTGTGCAGGATAAAGATGGCACGCTGCATGAAGCCGATGTGATTATCTACGCCACTGGATTTGAGCCGTTTAATTTTTTAGACCATTTATCCGTTACCAATGAAAGCGGGCTGAGCCTCAAACAAGCATGGGCAGAGCGCATCAGCTCGCATCGCACAGTTGCCGTGACAGGCTTCCCGAATTTTTTCATGCTGCTTGGCCCCAATAGCGGCTTGGGCCACAGCTCTATCATTGTGATGATTGAAGCGCAGGTGCATTATATTATGCAGTGCCTTGAGGTTATCAGCCGCAAAGGCTTGCGGCGTTTCATGCCCAAACAAAATCACCAGCAAGCCTTTAATGACCGGCTACAAGATGGGCTTAAAGGCACAGTTTGGAATGGCAATTGCGCGAGCTGGTATAAGGGCGGGCAATTTGGCGACACCCAAGAAAACCACACGATTTGGCCCTTTCCTTCTCGCGAATATGTTCAGGAAATGAGCCAGTTAGAATTGTCCGAATATGAACATGAGAGTAATAGTTCGGATTAACCAAAATTCTCATCAGCAACAAAAGGATTGGTTTTGCGCTCATGCCCAATGGTTGATGTCGGGCCATGACCTGGCACAAATTGCACCTCATCACCCAAAGGCCATAAATGCGATTTGATAGAATTGACCAATTCCTCATGATTGCCCCGCGGAAAATCTGTGCGCCCGATTGAGCCCATAAATAACACATCGCCAACCAGCGCGATTTTATCTTCGGCCTGATAAAACACCACATGACCCGGCGTATGGCCCGGACAATGCAAGACTTGAAAAATCGCGCCCGCTACCTCAACCTCGTCACCATGTTCAAGCCACTGGTCTGATGTAAAGCTCTCGCAAGGGGGGAAATTCATAAACTCAGCCTGTGAGGGCAATTGCTCAATCCAAAACAAATCCTCTTTATGCGGCCCAATAATCGGAACATTGAGTTCCTTAGCAAGCGCCGCAACCCCACCAACATGGTCAAGGTGGCCATGCGTACATAGGATTTTTTCAATCTCAATCCCTTCTTCAGCAATTAAGGATTTGAGATGTTCTAAATCACCACCCGGGTCCACCACGCCGCCTTTTTTGGTATCTGGATTCCAAAAAACCGTGCAGTTTTGCTGATAAGGCGTGACCGGAATAATCCGATATGAAAGAGGCATCGTGAAACTCCAACTCGTTACTGGCTGACTAATTATTAGCTGACTAATTATTAGCTGACTAATTATTAGCTGATAAGGCCGTTTCGACAGCCTGAATCATTTTTGTTGAAAGCGGCTTCGTACCTGAAGAAAAAGAAGCTACCAAATCCCCTTTGGAATTTATCAAATATTTATGAAAATTCCAGCGCGGGCCGCCTTTTTGTTGCTTCGCCCATACATAAAACGGGTGTGCTTGCTTGCCGCGCACATGGACTTTTGAAGTCATCGGGAAATCAATATTAAAATTCACTTCACAGAATTCTTTAATTTCAGCCTCTGAGCCAGGCTCTTGGCCTAAAAAGTCATTAGACGGCACGCCCAAAACGATAAAACCACGCGCCTGATAGGTTTCGTATAAATTCTGTAAATCGCCATATTGATTGGTATAGCCGCAACGCGAGGCTGTGTTCACGACCAAAATGGTTTGCCCCGCATAGTCAGACAAAGATAATGGCGCGCCATCAATCGACAAAAACTCAAACTGATGCGCCGTGATACGGCTTTGTGCCAACTCTGCCTGAGCGGGAGCAATTGGCATTAAGGGTAAGAGCGCAAAACCTAAGGCCATCACCCAGACCCCAAATAAAAATCGCGATAAGTGCATCATGTTAACTCTCCAATCTTGTTCTTAGTTGTTCTGCTGCCAATTGTGCTGACATCAGACTACCATAAATATCGGGTTCTAGCACCCAATCTCCCGCAACGGCAATGGGCGCCGATGCGCTGACGAGCTGGTCGTGCATTAACCCTGACATTTTCTGTGCGCGCGCATATCGCCAGCGATGCGCGGCCAAATAAACAGCTGGTGGCACGCTCCCCAAAATATCTTCAAGCGCAGAGAGAAGCAAATCCTGCACAGTTTCAGGTGTGGCTTCTTCATAAACCGCGCTCCAATCCAGTGAGGCCTGCACTGTGAGTGCCATTTGTGTTGGCCGTTCAGGCTTAATATGTTCGGCATAGACATGAGCCAGCGCCGCATGATTGGGCGCGAATGAAATCCCCGATAAGCCGTTCGTCTCAGTTTCAGATAAAGCGTGAGTTAAAGCTTGAGTTAAGGCTTGACCAAAAGCCGAAGCTGCTCGGTTGACCGCTTCTGCCGCTTCTGGCTGTTGTGCCTCCAACCCCAGCATCATACACCATTGCGGGGCATAGCGCGCCTGTTGTGCAGCAGCGGCTAAATCTGGAAACTGGTTAAGAATCTGCGCGGTTTGTGGCGCGGGTGCCGTGCAAAGTACCCCATCAAATGGGCCCAAAACCTGCTTTTCTGTAGGCGCGGATTTAAGCTGGCACAGCACGCCGTGGGGTGTCATTTCTAAGGTCTCTGCTTCATAAGATTGCAACGGCGCACACCCTGCCGCCCAAAACTGGCACAGATTGCGCATTTCTGGCACGCTCACCATAGCCGTGTCCGCTAAAGACACATTATCAGATTGGCGATGCGGTGGGGCGGGCTGTAAAACACCTGCCTGATACGCCGCCTTGATGGCTGGCAGGGTTGATAATTTTGCCATTTGCGAGGCCGATAAAGCAGGCGTGCCGTGGTCAAATGCAAACCCCTGCTTGCGCCGTGTTGATAAGCGCCCACCAAGCTTATAGCCCTTATCGATGATGGTCACATCATAACCCGCCTGCTGCAAAATAGCATGTGCCTGCAAGCCCGCCACGCCAGCGCCAATGATTAATATTTTTTTACGCATTTATATTTCCATGATTGGATATTTACAGAACATAAAGTAGAATGAGATTCGTTAGAAACAAACGAAAGGAGGTGGTCCATTGTCTAGTGAATTTAAAATCTTGGGTCTCAATCAGGAGGCGCACTTCACCACATTGGAGCATTCTTTGTGGTTTGAAGGCAAAAAAATATAACTGATTGATCCCGATTTCAATCACGGGAGGCCGCCTCAGGCGGCCTCTTTTGTGTTTTGGCACATATCGTCTATGATAGGTCATGATATTTTTAGGCATAGATTTGGGCGCCAGCGCCCTGAAAGCGGTTCTTGTGCGCCAAGACGGGGAAATGCTTGCGCATGCCGCCATGCCTATCCGCACCCTGCACGACCAGGCTGGCTGGAGCGAACAAAACCCACAAGATTGGCTCACCGCTCTTGAAAAGGCGATGGCCGCGCTGTGGCGAGACAATACGATAACAGCCGCCGATATTGACGCCATCTGCGTGACCGCGGGCGCACATATTGGGGTTTTGGGCGATGAAACCCACACCCCCGTGCGGCCAGCGATTATGTGGAGTGACCAACGGGCAGCCTCTGAAATTGCTGAAATGGCTGGCCAAAGCGACGCCATTATCAAAACCAGCCTGCATCAGCCCAACCCAACATGGACATTGGCGCATTTGCGCTGGTTGTGGGTGCATGAATATGACACTTTGAAAAAAACCCGTCATTTAAGCCCTGCTAAAGACTGGTTGCGCTATCATTTGACCGGCGAATGGGCAACCGACCCGTCTGATGCGGTTGGGTTGCAATTATATGATGTTGAGATGCAAAGCTGGTCCTTGCCGCTTTGCGCTTTGGCGGGCATTATTCCAGATATTCTGCCACCGATTAAAAAACCAGAAACGCTAGGCGGCACCCTCACCAAACAGGCCGCGAAAAGATTTCATCTTCAAGCCGACACACCGGTTTATATTGGCAGCATTGACACCAGTATTGAATTGCTTAATACGGGCATCAGTCAGGCAGATACGGCTTGCCTGAAACTTGCCAGTGCTGGCGTGCTATCGGCCTATACGCCCAGCGCGCAGGCCATACCGCCGATTTCATGCTATCCGCAATCTGGCGAGGGCTGGTATTTCGCATCGGGCATGAATAGCTGCCATACTGCACTGGCTTGGATGCGAGAACATCATCTCAATCATTGCACGCATGAGCAGATGCAAGAATGGGCGCAAGCTGCGCCAGCGGGCGCGAATGGGGTTTTGTTTCACCCCTATATTCAGGGCGAGCGCGCGCCCCATTGGCATGCGGGGTTGCGAGTCAATATTTCTGGCACAACCGACACCACCCCAGCTGAAGATTTGGCGCGGGCGGCTTATGAGGGGGTTGGTTTGGCGCTTTATGATGTGCGGCTCGATTTTGAACAAAAACTCAGCACCATCAGAAAACAAAAAATCAACCAGCTCATCGCGATTGGCGGCGGGGCGCGTGATGCCATCTGGACGCAAATCATCTGCGATATTCAGGGACTGCCGATTAAAGTACCCCATCACATTGATGCCGCCTATGGCGCGGCGCTTTTTGCGGGCTTGTCGCATCGGGCCTATCCAAATTTGTCCGTGCTGACCAATATGATTGCCTATCAGGCGCTTTATGAACCCAATATGGACAATCACCGCCTCTATCAAGGCCGGTTTGCAGCTTATGATGAAATCCGCGCGCATATGATGGCACAACTTCACTAAGGCAAATATGGCGTCTACGATTTTATTAGATTTTTATACGCTAAAGGCATTAGACTGGAGACAGACATTTTGGGGAAGAAAATGACAGACAGAGTAACCATCACCTATAAAGACCATATCGCCCATGTTGAAATGGTGCGAGAAGATAAAATCAATGCCTTAGATATGGCGATGCTTGATGCGCTTAATGATGCCATTGCTGAACTGACGCAAAAAACAGACATTCGCGCTGTTGTGCTGTCCGGGCGCGGGCGCGGGTTTTGTGCTGGCCTTGATTTATCCAATTTTGCCGCCATGGCCGATAAAGACAAACAAGCCGATGTGCAGCAGGACTCGCTTATGCCGCGCACGCATGGCATGGCTAATAAGTTTCAAAATGTCTGTATAGGCTGGAATAAGCTGCCCATGCCCGTCATTGCCGCCGCGCATTCTGTTTGCATTGGCGGGGGTATGCATATTTTTCTGGGCAGTGATATTCGCTATGCCGCGCCTGAAACAAAATTTTCAATTATGGAAATTCGCTGGGGGCTGATGCCCGATATGGGCTCAACGCCGATTTTGCCGCATATTGCCCGCCAAGATGTGATTAAAGAATTAACCTTTACCGGACGCATTTTTTTGACCGATGAAGCCGCGCAGCATGGGTTTGTGACCAAAATTGAAGCTGACCCGATTGCCGCCGCTTTGGAAACAGCGCAGCTTATCGCCAGCAAAAACCCGCAAGCCATTCGTGCCGCCAAAGCGATTATCAATGAAGCGCCTTATGTTTCAGAAGCAGATGCCCTGTTGCGCGAGTCTGAATTGCAAGAGGAAATCATTGGTTCGAAAAATCAGGTCGAAGCGGTGATGGCAGAATTGGAAGGCCGCGCCGCGCAATTTAAATAATCAAAACAGCAATTCCATAGGCTGTTCCATATAGTCCTTAAATACCGCTAAAAATGCTGCCGCTTGCGCGCCATTTATCACCCGATGGTCAGAGGATAAAGTCACCCGCATCACCTCAGTTTCGCGGACAATGCCATCGCTCATTTTAAGCTGTGTCTGACTGGCACCAATCGCTAAAATCGCGCCCTGTGGCGGGTTGATAATGGCATTAAATTCCGCCACCCCAAACATACCCAAATTGGATATTGAAAATGTGCCGCCTTCATATTCTTCTGGCTTGAGGCGCATATCGCCTGCGCGCGCGGCTAGGTCTTTGACCTCGCGTGCAATCTCGCGCACTGATTTATCTTGTGCGGCTTTCAAAATTGGCGTGATAAGCCCACCGCCCGGCAAAGCCACAGCCACAGAAATATCGGCATTTTTGAAGCGCATAATCGCATCATCTGCAAAGCTCGAATTCACCTCCGGCACATCCATCAAAGACAAGGCTGATGCTTTAATAATGAAATCATTCAGGGTGAGCTTTTCGCCGGTTTCTTTTTCAGCCAATGTTTTATTCAATCGCCCGCGCAAAGCAGAGACTGCCGAAACCTCAACATCAATCGATACCTGATAATGTGGCACGGCCTGTTTAGCGGCCTGCAATCGCGACGCAATGGATTGCATCATGGGCGAAAGCGGCTCCAAAATATAATCATCGGCGTCAAAAAATAAACGCGGGTCTGGAAGTTGCGCCATTTTCGGCGTATCAAGCTGGGTGCTTTGAGGCGCTGTTTGGGTTGTTATAACCCCGCCCGCTTCAATGATAGGCAAAATATCACGCTTAATCACCCGCCCATTAGGCCCCGTGCCATGTATCGCCGCCAAATCAAGTTGATGGTCTTGCGCCAAACGCCGGGCTAACGGACTGGCCAAAACACGGGGCTTTGCTGACGGGGTCATCGGGTTTTGAGAGGGCGCATTGGTCATGAGCGTTACCGGTAACAAGCGCGGTTAATGGCATCAATGACCTTTTCCGCCGTTGGCAATGCCGCCGCTTCCAAATTTGCGGCATAGGGCAAAGGCACATCAAGCCCTGTGACCCGCTCGATAGGTGCGTCTAGCGCATCAAAAGCCCGCGCCTGAACACTGGCTGCAATTTCAGCGCCAATGCCCGCCACAGGCCATGCCTCTTCAACTGTCACCAGACGATTGGTCTTTTGGACAGACGCCAAAATCGTCTCAATATCCAAAGGCCGCAAGGAGCGTAAATCAATAATTTCGCAAGATACGCCCTGCGCCGCCAGACTATCCGCCGCGGCGAGGCAAGAATCTAGCCCGCGACTATGCGAGACCACGGTCACATCTGTACCCGCACGCAAAATATGCGCCTTGCCTATCGGCAGCACATAATCATCTAAATCAGGGACCTCACCCTGCACGCCGTAAAGCAGCTCATTTTCAAGAAACACCACTGGATTTGGATCTCGGATTGCGGCTTTTAACAAGGCTTTTGCATCGGCGGCTGAATATGGCGAGACCACTTTAAGGCCTGGCACATGCGCATACCAAGACGCATAATCCTGACTATGCTGCGCCGCTACCCGACGCGCCGCGCCATTCGGGCCGCGAAACACAATCGGACATTGCACCATGCCACCTGACATATAATGTGTCTTGGCAGCGGAATTGATAATATGGTCAATCGCCTGCATCGCAAAATTAAAGGTCATAAATTCAACAACAGGCTTTAGCCCAGCAAAGGCGGCGCCCACACCAACACCAGCAAAGCCATGCTCGACAATCGGTGTGTCAATCACGCGCTTGGCGCCAAACTCTTCTAACAAACCCTGCGTCACCTTATAGGCGCCTTGATATTCTGCAACCTCTTCGCCCATGACGAAAACATCTTCATCGCGGCGCATTTCTTCCGCCATTGCATCGCGCAGGGCCTCACGCACTGTCAGCGTGGTAAATTGCGTGCCCTCTGGCAAAGCCATTTCTGCTTCTACAGGCGGCGAAACTTGCGCAGATGGCGTCTCCGCTGAACTGCCTGCGATGGGCGGCGTTGCTTCAGCTGACCCAGCAACAGGAGCAGGTGCGGCAGGTGCAGGTGCGGCAGAATCAGGTGCGGAAGTGGCCATATGCTCTAATGCCTCGGCGTCCTCACCTTCTCGCAATAAAAAAGCAATGGGTGTGTTAATTGGAATATCCGGCGTGCCAGCCTCTATCAATAATTTACCCACTTCACCATCGGCGGCGGCTTCCAGCTCAATCATGGCCTTATCGGTTTCAATTTCAGCCAGCACATCACCAGCTTCAACCTGGTCGCCTTCTTTCACAAGCCAATTGGCCAGCTTACCACTTTCCATTGTTGGCGACAGGGCGGGCATAATCACTTCAACCGGCATGGTTCGTCTCCACATAAATATCTGTTGTTAATTCGCTCATATCGGGTTCTGGGCTAGCCTCGGCAGCAGCAACAACCGCATCAATGCGTTCATTCATTTGCTGGTCTATTGATTTAATTTCTGCCTCTGTGAGCAAGCCACGCTCTACCAATCGCGCTTGTAATAATTTAATCGGGTCATGATGCTGGCGCATTTCTTTGACCTCTTCACGCTTGCGATATTTCGCTGGGTCCGACATAGAATGCCCGCTATAGCGATAGGTCTTCATTTCTAAAATAATCGGCCCAGCGCCAGACATCACATGCGCGCGCGCCTTGCACGCCGCGTCATAAACTTGCTCAATATCCATGCCATCAACCTGCACGCCATCAATACCAAAACTCACCCCGCGTTGTGAAAAGTCCGTTTGGGCAGAAGCGCGCTCAACAGATGTACCCATCGCATATTGATTGTTTTCGATAATATAAATCACGGGCAGCTTCCATAAGGCGGCCATATTGAAGCTCTCATAAACCTGCCCCTGATTGGCCGCGCCATCACCAAAAAAAGTGAATGAAGCATTTTCCTGACCCCGATATTGATTGGCAAGTGCTAGACCTGTACCAATTGGCACTTGCGCACCGACAATGCCATGTCCGCCATAAAAATGCCCCGCCACATCAAACATATGCATCGAGCCGCCCTTGCCTTTTGATGTGCCTTGCGCCCGCCCCAGCAATTCGGCCATCACAGCAATGGGATCTACGCCGCTGGCAATAATATGCCCATGGTCGCGGTAAGCTGTAATCATTTGGTCACCAGGCTGGCGGGCGGCTTGTATGCCCGCAACCACAGCCTCTTGCCCACTATAAAGATGGCAAAAGCCGCCAATTTTACCCAAACCATAAAGCTGGCCCGCACGCTCTTCAAAGCGGCGAATAAGCAACATGAGTTCATAGGCTTGTTGTAAACGCTCTGTATCTAATCCCTGAATTTGGGTGGCGGGTTTTGCCTTTTTTGATTTTTGCTTAGGTGTTTTCTTCGTCATTGGTTTTTGTGCCATTTTTTCTCCGTTTCAAAGCTGGCCTTTCGGCTGGGGGACGCTCATTCGGTTGCACTTTTATGCGTGAATTCTGCCACAAAAACCACAAGAAAAACAGGCATGATGCAAATTCGCATTATCCTGATAAGAGTTCCAAAATATTGATAATTTTATTACCCTCCCTCTGGTTTTGCGGTAATTTTTTTGCCTCGCTCATCGGCTCTGGGTTTGGGTTTTGGCGGGTTTTGGCGGGTTTTGGCGGGTTTTTCATAATTTAACATAAAAAAAGAGGCAGAAATAATCTGCCTCTTTTCTTTGTGATGGAGGGTCACAATTAGAATTTGAGCAATAGCCCAACACCAGCAAATGTGCTGTCGCCTTCGCGATATCCGGTGGACTCAACTTCTTCCAGTGAATAGGTCAGTTTGACGCCTTTTGCGAGTTTTGTATTCCCGCCCAGAATCATCACATCTGTTTCGCCATTTTTTGAACCTGAATTGGTTCTTTCCTGATCGTGGAACGCAACGCCCAAAGTTGTGGCGTCAGTCACTTTATAAGCAATGCCGTAATGGATAGCTTCATGCTCTTTATTATTATCGTCTTGCTCAAAGCTCATCACACCAATTTCAAACTTGCCGTTTTTATAATTCAGACCAAACGCAGTCTCTTCTTTGTCACCTGCACCTTGTTGGGCTTCACCATCTTCAGCTGTGTAAGAGGCTTTTAATGTGCCGCCACCGACTTTGCCTTTATAGCTAATGCCGTATGAAAAGACTTCATAACCGCCATCATCATCAACTGAAAGTGTCATGCCATGACCTGATGTGTTTGAGGTGTCTGGCGTATATGACAGAGCCAACTGCACCCCACTCATACGCGGTGTGTAATAATTGATTTTATTGGCATCGGCTGAGATTTCATCGTGCAAAGGCTTGTCCCAACCTGAAACCTCACTCCATGTTTTATAGTTATTATCATAGTCTTTCCAGCCGAGGAATTTTGGCGTGGTTGTTTGGATTTTATAAGGAGCTGAGTTTTCTGCGCCAACTTCAATTTTACCAAAGCCACCTTTGACATAGACATAATGCTCATCGACCTGGTCTGATGATTGAGCGGCTTCAAGCTGCACTTGGAAACCAACTTCCAAACCATTATCGGTCTTTGCTTTACCTTTGAAAATGATTTCAGCGTCTTCTTGCAATTGGCCATCAACGGCGTTTTGCTTCACATCTGAGTCAACGCTGTAGAACATTGAATTATAGTAACCACCAACAGTTACATCAAAGCTACCAGCCATTGCCGGAGCTGATAAAATCGCGAGCAGCGATGTACTTAAAACTATTTTCTTCATGAGATTTCCCATTCACTAAACTAAAAAACATGCCTCATAAAGAGCGCATGCCTGTCAGTTAGGGGAGAAATATTTCGAATATGTTACAAAAAAGAAAAAACTTGCCTTATCGACATCTTACCGCCAAAATTGCAGAGCAAATAAGAACTTTCCGAACCATCGTTGCAGGGGGGCAACATGTCAGAAGCACAACAAGCGGGCATTCCAACCGAAGAAGAATTGGAAATGATGCGCCAAAGCGTCAGGGATTTAGCAAATTTTTCAGGTGTAGAAAGCCTAAAAGGCAAAGTCAGTGACGCTGAATGGCAGGCACGAGTTGACTTAGCCGCGCTATATCGTCTTGTCGCTGACCATGGCTGGGACGATATGATTTACACTCATATTTCAATGCGCGTGCCAGATGAAGAGAATCACTTTCTCATCAATCCGTGGGGCATGCTATTTGATGAAATCACCGCCTCAAGCCTTGTTAAAATTGATTTGGAAGGCAATCCGGTGCATGAGACACCTTATATTGTTAATCCTGCTGGCTTTACCATACATAGCGCCATACACGAGGCACGCGAAGATGCGCATTGCGTTATCCATTTGCACACAGATGATGGCATTGCCGTATCCGCGCAAGCAGACGGGCTTTTACCACTTTCCCAACATGCTATGATATGTCACGGGCGGGTTGGCTATCATGATTATGAAGGCGTGGCTTTGAACCATGATGAAAAAGAACGGATAATTGCTGATTTAGGGGATAAGCCTTTATTGATTTTGCGCAGTCATGGCACCTTAGCGGTGGGTATTGATTGTGCCACAGCCTATCAAGCGATTTTTTATCTTGAAAAAGCCTGCACCACACAAATTCGCGCTCAAAATAGTGACAATCTGATTTTGTGCGATGATGAAACCAGCGAGCTGACCGCCTTACAAAGTGAAGCTATTTTTAATGGTCTAGCTGGCTCACTGGCCTGGCCAGGTCTGTTACGAAAACTGGATAAAATGGATCCCTCATATAAGGAATAGAACATATTCTGCACACAGACTTTTCTCATTTTTATAAATTTTTAGATTTGCGGACGACAAATGAATTGTGACAATCAACACGCTTTGCCCCAAGAAAGTGAAACAGTTAATCTGAATTATCTTTCAACATTGAAGACTTATTGTCAGGAGCTTAGCCAAAACCCCTTACCCTTATTTGCGTCAACAAAACCAGATGCAGCTGATTTGGACGGCATTGAAAAAGCCGCCCAAAAGCTCGAGGCGTTTTCACATATTCTCATTTTAGGCACGGGTGGCTCAAGTCTTGGCGCGCAGGTGCTCGCGCAATTAAATGGCTGGGGCACGCAAGCGGGGGCAGATAATGGCCCCAAACTTTATTTTTTAGATAATTTATCAACACGCAGCCTGCAAAAAATCATGGCAAGATATCCAGTTGCCGAAACGGCATATTTGGTTGTTTCTAAATCTGGCGAAACGCCTGAAACCCTGCTGCAATTATCTTGTGTGTTGTCATTCCTTGCCGAGCAAAATACGGCGCCTGACAAACATATTGTGACGCTTACCGAAGATAAACCAAGCAGCCTGACGCGCATCAGCCAGAAATTAGGGCTGATGACGTTGCCGCATGATAAAAATATTGGCGGGCGGTTTAGCGTGCTGACCAATGTTGGCCTTTTGCCGGCGCGTTTGGCAGGCGTTGATATTGCGCGTGTACGACAAGGCGCAGCGCAAGCGCTTGATGATTTTTTGAACCATGATGATGCCGCCCAAAATATGCCGCTCAGCGGCGCGGCATTGCAAATTGCCCATGCGCAAGCAGGACGCAATATTTCAGTGCTGATGCCCTATGATGAGCGGCTTGATAAGCTTGGGCTTTGGTTTCGGCAATTATGGGCTGAAAGTCTTGGCAAAAAGGGGCGCGGCACCACCCCTGTCAATGCGTTAGGGCCAGTGGACCAGCACAGCCAGTTACAGCTTTATCTTGATGGGCCAGATGATAAATTCTACACCCTTATCGAGACCCATTCAGGGCCAGACGATGCGGCACTTATTGCCGATCAGGGTTTGGAAAATATTGCCGAATTATCATGGCTGCATAATCGCTCCATTGATGAATTGGTACTGGCTGAATGTCAGGCCAGCTATCAGGCATTGGTTAATCAAAAAAGGCCTGTGCGTTTCCTCACGCTCGAAAAATTAGATGAAGAGGCAATTGGCGGACTATTGATGAATTTGATGCTTGAAACCATTTGCGCCGCGATTTTATTAGGGGTTGATGCGTTTGACCAGCCAGCCGTAGAGCAGGGTAAAATTATCGCCCGTCAGCTCATGGAAGAAACAAGTAAATCGTGATAGTTTATCATTTGTTTTTTGGGGAAAAATGATGCGCAGCGAAACACTCATCTTATTAGCAATTTATATTGGCTTTTGTGTCGTTGAATTTTGGCGATGTGGTTTTTTCAACAAACCTTTGGCCAAAAAAGATGATGGTTGGGTTGAGTTTTTTTCTATGTTCAATCTATTGATTGTCACCCAGCCCATTATTTTGCTGGGTGTGACTCTCATTGGCCCACAAATCGCCCCAAGCTATCAAGATGCGCTGATTGGTATTCCTTTGCTCGCCCAGTTCGCCCTATTGCTTATTTTTGACGACATGACCCAATATTGGTGGCATCGCGCATCGCATAGTTTTTCATGGCTATATAATCTCCATCGCCCGCATCACAATGCTGAATATATGTCTGTGCGTCTGGTTTATCGCAATAATGTTTTTTATTATATGATGATGCCTGGCATCTGGTTTTCGGGCATTTTGATTTATCTCGGGCTTGGCTATGCCTATGCTTTTTACATTATTGTGAAGCTCACAGTGATAACCGGCGCGCATTGTGATTGGCAATGGGACGCCCCGCTTTATAAAATCAAAGCCCTAAGCCCCGTCATGTGGGTTGTGGAGCGGCTTATCTCGACCCCATCAACGCATTCTATGCATCATGGTAAATATGCCAGCGATGAAGCTACAAATTACAAAGGCAATTATGGCAATTTGCTGTTTTTCTGGGATGTGTTGTTTGGCACGGCTCAAATCACCCGCCAGCGTCCGGCTGATTATGGCGTAGAAAATTTACCTGACACTAGTTTTGGTGAGCAGCTTTTTTGGCCAATAATTCGCCGCAAAAGCGAAGCTTAAGATAAAGCCTAATGCTGATATAAAGCAGGCGGCATCATGAGCATGGCTGTTAAACTGCCGCGGGCGCCATGCGCTAAATTGACATAAAGCCCGTCTGGCTGGTTTGGCACAGCCCCAATCAGGGGCATACGCGTTGGGTGAGTGCATCGCAGCCCTGCCCAAACCTTAATCTGTGCCGCCTGCGTGACACCAGCGCGCTCTGCCTCTGGCAGAAAGTCAAAACAGTCATGAAAAGCCGCCAAAAGGCGCTCAGTTTCTTCTGGTAGGATTTCAGCTTGAGATATTTTATGACGAAAACTCGCGCCCCAATGCAACTGCTCCTGCGCATCTGGCACAAGTGTAAATCCACAATTAAGCGGTAGCGATAGGTTTTTTAATCCGGCGGGCTTGGGAAATTGCACGATTTGCCCATGCACTTTTGTTAAGGGCAGCTCAGGGATAAGAGCGGCGGCATCATGCGCCTGACACAACACCACACGCGCAGCGGGCATGATGGTTTCTTGCCCATTAGACAAAGACTTTAGCACCAGCTGCCACTGCCCTTGCTCATGCCGCAACGCTGTCACTTCAGTGGAAAAATAATGGTCTATTTTTTCCCCCGCATCAGCCAGCATGGCCTGCGCAAGCTGAGATAAATGCAACCAGCCAGCCTGCGGATAAAGCCACCCACCATATGGCACATCAACACCTGTGAGAGCTTGCACGGCCTCGACTGATAAAGTCTGGCGATAAGGGTCTGGCACATCAAGACTATGTTGCCACTCTGCAAAACGCTGGCATCGTTTATTTTTCTCCGCCATGTCCAGCATCACCATGCCCTTTTGTTGCGCGTCAAAAACATGCCCATTAGCACGCAAGTCTGCCAGCATATGTTCCGCGGTCAAAAACCCAGCCATGAGCATTCGCGCACGCGGCGTCCATTGCGGTTGAAAAAAAGGCGAAAAGGCGCTGGCAGGGCTAGAGCTGGCGGCTTGGCAGGCTTCAGTGCCGCGCTCAATAAGGCAAACATTTTGGCCCTTTGGAGCCAATTGTCGCGCCAATTGCCAGGCTGTTGCCACGCCCGCAATACCAGCGCCTACCACCACAATCGGTGCCGTCTGTTGATGGATGTTGGGCAATGGAGGAGTGGGACGCGCGGTTTCATCTGCTTCAAAAACCGCCGTCAACATTTCGCGTTTGCGGCCAAACCCAGCCTGCTTACTGACTTTGAAACCTGCGTCAGCCAAACCGCGCCGCACATCGCCCGCGACAGTAAAACTGGAAAGTGTTGTGCCTGCGTGGCTTAAAGCCGCCAGCGCCTGAAATAATTTCGGCGTCCACATATCCGGATTCAAAGCTGGCGAAAACCCGTCCAAAAACCAACAATCAACTGGCGCTGCATCAATCGGGTGATAGGCGTTTAATTTATCGGCAGCATCGCCCCATAAAAAATCAACGCATATCTCGCCATCAAATAAATAACGCCGATGCGCCCCCGCAATGGCAGGGGGATAAACTGCGCGCAGCATGGCAGACAAATCCGCCAATTCTGGCCAAGCCTGATGCGCCTGCGCCATATCGGCAGGGCTGAGCGGATATAATTCAGTGGTGATAAAATGCAGCTTTGGGCGCGGCGCGGGTTGGGATTGCCAAAGTGCGAGCAAGCACAGCAGGTTCAGGCCCGTACCAAAACCTGTTTCCCCAATGGTGAGTTGAGTTGGGCAAGCCGCCAGCCGCGCGCCAATCTGGTTGGCAGCCAAAAAAATAGCTTGGGTTTCAGCTGGCCCGCCTTCATTAGAAAAATACACATCGCCAAAAGTCTCGGACTCAGGGCTGCCATTTTCCCATTTCAATTTTGCTGATGATAGCTCCATAGGCCTATCTAACGCGGAATAAGCTTATTGTTAAGCCCCGCTGAAAAGAAAAACCACCAGATTTATTCAATATCTTCTTGTGAGCTTGGGCGATAGCGAATAACCAGACAAGCAAGTGAAATCAACAAAATGGCACCAGCTTCATAAAGCAGGTTAATGGTATCCACACCCTTACCTTGCAGAATAATCATCCGGCTTAACGCCGTCATCGCAATAAAAAGCGGCAAGGTGATAGGGATTTTGCTGCTGCGATAAAACGCAGCAATCATGCCCAGAACCTCTGTATAAATAAACAAAAGCAGCAAATCAGCTAATTCAACATGTTTATTTTTGAACAAAAATAAGGCTTCTTCTAAAGCCGCATATAGAGTGGCAAAGGCGATAAAAATCAACAGGCCTTTTTCCACGCGTACAATTACTTTATCCATGACGCATCTCCTATCGATTAAGATAGGCCAAACGCCAATTTTGACCAGCCTGATTAGGGTTTAAGGAAACCCGCGCGCGGGCTGACCTTTTTATCGCCCATATCCGTATGATAAAAACTTGTGGTTTTCAGCCCCCAGCCCAGCATGCGGTCAAAGGCGATATGGGTACCCCAAATCAACGCATAGGGCAATAATGCCATTTGTTGATAAAAAAGCGCCACCACCAATAAGCTCAGCGGTAGGGCGAAAAAATGCGTTGTGTTATACAAACGATTGCCAAAATTTTTGCCAAGCGCATATCCAAATAAAGCCAAATCTGGCACAAAGAAGAGCGCGGCAAACAGCCCCCAACCAAAACCCATTTGCTGATATGTGATTAAGCCTGCCACAAAAATGGCCGTGGCTTCCAAGCGACGAATTGTAATCGGATTATGCATGCGCGTGTTCCTTTGCTGGTTTGTCATTTAACACACACCGAATACCATCAGGGTGGTCAATCAATGGCACACAGCGATTGCAATGAATACAGCCGCTGACATAATTATCTTTAGCTTGCGCATTATTGACAAAATCCGGATCTTTTATCAAAGCGCGGCCAAGCTGCACAAATTCAAACCCTTCATTCATTATGGCATCGAGGCTTTCGCGCGTTGAGCAACCGCCAATATAAATCACCGGACATTCAACGGCTTGATTGATGCGTTGTGCCTCTTCGCGTAGATAAAGTTCATGATAGGGGTAGGATTTATGCAGAAATGGCCCGACCATTTTCAAACCAAATTTCACAATCGGATTGGTCTCCATTTCCACCATGCCATCATTAATGCTGTCGCCGCGAAACATAATCATCGGGTTATAGCTGCTGGTGCCCGCGCTGGTGATGAGGCCATCAATACCCGCTTTGTCAAAAATCCGCGCGGTTTCAAAACCCTCGTCCCAATCAATGCCGCCCTTCACCCCATCGGTCATGCTGATTTTACCGATAACAGGCAAATCACCTGCTTCGTCTTTCACCGCATCAAGCACCCGCAATGGCAGGCGCATACGATTCATCAGCGAGCCGCCATATTCATCTGTGCGTTTATTGGTTTTGGGACTCATAAATTGCGATAATCCATAGCCATGTCCAAAATGAATCTCGATAGCATCAAAACCCGTCTCACGCATATAACGCGCCGCATCGCGATATGTCTGCACCATATAATCAATATCGGCATGGTCCATTTCCCCTGCAAAGGGGCGGCCCGCAATCATGCCAAGCGGATTAAACTGGCGCGAGGGGCCTTTGGGATTGCTCAGGCGTTGTAATTTTTTATTTTTTGAAAAATGCCCGCAATGCGTCATTTGCCCTGAAACTTTAGCCCCCGCCTGATGCACGCGTGAGATAAGCTCTTTCAGCTTATCGCGCACGCCCTCATGCAGATACAACATGCTTTCCATAATCCGGCCATCGGCTTCGGTTGTGCAATAACCCAGCGTGGTCATCGCCAACCCCCCTTGCGCCAATCTTTCATGAAAATTCAAAAGCCGGTCACCCGGCACACCATCTGGGGTCATGCCCTCAAATGTAGCGGCTTTCAAAACGCGGTTTTTAAGTTCGAGCTTGCCTAATTTGGCTGGTGTAAAGGCTTTCATGATGCCCCCTTTCCCCTGAATTTATATGAAGATTAAAAACCATAAATTTGGGAAAAGCAAAACTTATGTCTTACCAAGTTTTCTGTTTTCGATTACGCTTATCCGAAAGGGAGATTGTTATGGCAGTTAAATTTGATTATAGCGACGCGCATATATTGGTTACTGGCGGCACAAGCGGAATTGGCCTTGCCATTGCGAGGCAATATCATGCCGCTGGCGCGCAAGTAACCATCACCGGTACGCGCCCAGAAGCAACAGCTTATAATGAAGACCTCAGCGCGTTTGGGTATCACCAACTTGATATTGAAAATAATGAGTCAATTGATGCGCTGATACAGGCTGTCGATAAGCTTGATATTTTGGTCAATAATGCGGGCATTGCTTTTGCGGCACAGGGCCTTGACGAGCATGATCCGGATATTTTTGCCCGCGCCGTGCAAATGCATTTAATTGGTGGCTATCGCCTAGCGCATGGGGTGGTTGATAAAATCGCGCAAAGCACAATCAAAGGCGGCGGGTCGATATTATCGATTGCGTCTGTCACTTCTTTTATGGGGGTCGATGTCACGCTTGGCTATGGCGCGGCAAAAACGGGGCTGCTTGGGCTGGTGCGCAGCATGGCCGTTGATTTGGGCAAGCGTAATATTCGCGTCAATGCGGTAGCGGCTGGCCTCACCAAAACAGGCATGACATCGCCCATGTTTGAACAAGGGGAATGGACAGAACCCACCCTAGCGCGCACACCAATTGGCCGTTTGGGGGAACCCGATGATATTGCCAGCGCGGTTTTATTTATGACAGACAGCGCCGCGTCATGGATTACCGGACAGGTGCTGGTTGTTGATGGCGGCTATATCATCAGCGGCTAAGGAAAATATAAAAACATTCACGACAGGGATAGAGGAGAAAAAGATGACACCAGAAATTCCATTTGGACACAAAATAGAAGGCACCCCGCCATCAGCTGAACATGTTAATAAAGTGCTGCATGATTATTGTGCGGCTTTAAGCGCGGGCGATTTGGACGGCATCATCAATTTATTTGATGAAAACGCCCAGTTTTTTGATCCGGTAGGTGAAGAGGCGCGCCACGGCCATGCCGAAATCCGCGAATTTTTTGCGGCCAGTGCGGGCATGCTAGAATTGCGGGTTGAAGGCGCGGTCCGCGTGGCAGGTTTTTATGCAGCAGCGGCCATGCGCGCGCGGGTGCATGGGTTTGGGCCAGATATTTTTTATGTCGACACGCTTGATGCGCTGGCCTTTAACGAAGCAGGAAAAATCACGCAATTTTACGCCTTTTGGGGGCCAACCAATAACCCATCGCCTGATACAAGCTGGTAATCAGTGTCGCTTTACTTTACTGACACCCCGATAGATTAAGCGCCAGACAAAAATCGGGAAGAGCAGGCGCAGCGTCCACCATTGGCTTAAATGGAAGCGCTTGCCCTGCGGCGAATAAATGCTCATGCCGGTTTTTTGCACCCCCAAAACGGAACCCCAGCGATGGCGCGGCGCGGTGAATTTTTTCATCTTATGCGGCTTGTTGGCCAAATAGGCCTGAATGTTTTTGGCCAGTATCAAAAACCCTGCATTGCGCGCAGAGCTGCGGTTCGGGTCGGTATCGGCAATATCCCCAATCACGAAAACACCTGTTGTATCAGGCACTTGCAAATGAGCATCTGTGCGCACAAAACCATCAGGGGTGAGCAAGGCAGGCGGCACAAACTGGCTGTTGGGCTTGCGCGCCCCAATCGTCCATAAAACCAAATCGGCCTGAATTTTTGCCTGCCCGGTTTCAAAATCCACCTGCCCCTGCGTCAGAGCCAAATGATTCATGCGCGCGGGTCGCTTGGCGCGGTGATGCGCGTGCAGCCCCACATCAAGCGCGGCCAGTTCGGCCATAATCTGCGCCCGCGTGTTTGGGTGATAATCGGGCAATACCTCGCTTTGAGAAAAATATAAATCAATTTTTTTATCCGCATAGGCTTGTTTCAAATTAGCAGCGACACTCACCCCGCTCGGCCCGCCGCCAATAATGGCAACACTGTCTGCCGTGCGGCACAGCTTGGCCTGATGGGCAATGGCTTTTTCAATCTGCTCACGGGTTTCAATATGCGGGGTGCGCCAAAACCCATTTTGTGTGCCAGTGGCAATCACCAGCGCATCGTAAGGGTCCTCGCGCATTGTGCCATCAGACAATTCGCTGATGACAAGCTGGTCAGCCAGATTAAGCGATAGTGCTTTGCCATGCACAATCTCCACGCCCTGCAAAGCCTTATAGCGGTCAAAACCGAGCATATATAAATCTTGCCAAAATTGCGGGCGCGCCAAACGCGTGCCGAGTTCCTGCCCGCTCACCATTAAAGGCTTTGGCGATATGGCAATAATCTCATAACGCTTTTTCAAATGCGCCGCGACAAGCAGACCTGTATCTCCAAAGCCAATAATGACAATGCGTTGTCGCGCTGACATATCGTCGCCTATTTTTTGGGAAACAAACGCGGGAACAAAGCCGGCACAGCTTCCATATGCGCCGCATAATTTTTACGCCGCGCGCAACTGCGCTCGTCCATAAGCGGAATGCTGACATAAACAAACATGGCCAACATGGCCAGCGCGCCCGGTATAATCCACCACCAGCCTTGCGGGTAAGCCGCCAGACCAAACAACATGAGGCCCAGCCAAAACCCAAACTCGCCCAAATAATTTGGGTGGCGGGAATATTGCCAAACCCCAGTGTTAATAATATCGCCCGTCTGTTTGTTTTTGGCAAAACGATGCAGTTGCAAATCAGCAATCATTTCAAGCGTGATGGCCCCAAAAGTCACCACCGCCGCCACATAGTCCAGCCAGTTCAAAGGTACATCACCCAAACTGACAGCCGCATAAATCGGCAGGCAAGCCGCAAAAACAATCAATGTCGGGAATAAATGAATGCCACTAAAATCCGCCCATAATGCCCATTTACCAGCCTTATCGCGTATGGGTTGATAGCGCCAGTCCTCATGGCTCAAACCCGGCCAGTGCCAAGCCCAATTCGCGGTCAGGCGCACCGCCCAATAAGTGACCAGTGCAATCACCAGCCATTGGCGGGTCGGGTCCACCGCTTGGCTGACCGCCTCACATGCCCAATAAACCGCTAAAAGCGGCGGGATAACGCTCCAATAGGCATCATAAAAACTGGCATTATGATAAAGGCGCCCAAACAGGAAAATCAAAACCGTGCCAACCAAATCCGCGAGGAACCCATCAAGCAATGGCCCATAGGTCAAAACCTCCAGCGCGATATAAGCCCCCGCAAGGGTAAAAATATAAGCGACACATACGGGTATTAAATCTTGGCGCTGCATGTCAGCCTCCTCAATCATCTTGAAACGCAATCTATAGATGAGCATGTCACGCAAGCGCCGCGAACACAATGATAAACGCAAGTGATAAACACAGGCGATAAACACAAGCGATAAACGCAAGTGATAAACGCAAGTGATAAAAATATATGCCACATATGATGGCTGCCACCAGCGGCAAAACCAAATTGGTAGGGGCACCTCATTTTGGTTCAAACAAACTCAATTGCTGGGTGTTTTTTGTTTTGCCGCCAGCCTTAGTTGTTTTTTGAGACCTGCTTGTTGCGCCCTGTGCGCGCCTGCGGGTGGGTTTTTTCCGACTGCCAAGTTTTTGAAAAACAGCTTGTGCTTCTTCCCGAAACCCCGGCTGCTGGCGTATGGCCGCGATTTTTGCCCGCGCCGCGCGCACCGCGTCTAGATGCATCACAATCGGGGCTGGATAATCTTGCCCAATCACCACACCACAGGCTTTTTGCTGCGCCATATCCATCAGGCTGGGCTCATGAATAAACGCATTATCAACTGCACGCAATTCGGGCACCCATTGACGAATGAAATCCCCATTAGGGTCATGGTCTTGCGCTTGTTTGTGCGGGTTATAAATACGCAGGCTGTTAATGCCAGTCACGCCTGACTGCATTTGCAACTGGCTATAATGAATGCCGGGCTCATAATCTGTAAATAGCTGCGCCAAAAACTTGCCCGTAACGCGCCAATCCAGCCAAAGATGATAGCTCGCAAAGCTCACCAACATGGCGCGCATACGAAATGTTATCCAGCCCTTTTGTTTAAGATTGCGCATACAGGCATCAATAAAAGGGTAGCCGGTCAGCCCGTCTTTCCAAGCTTGAAAAAAAGCCTCATTATGCTCTGGCTCGCGCATGCCCTCAAAAAAGGAATGCATGCACTGGGTTTCCAGTTCAGTCTGGTCCTCTAATTTTTGAATAAAATGACAGCGCCAAGATAGCCGTGACTGAAAAGCCGACAGACTTCTTTGGTGATAAGGGTTTGATGGTAGGGATTTTTCTCGAAATGCCGCCACCGCTTGCACCACCTCTTTGACCGAAAGACTGCCCCAAGCCAAATGCGCCGATAAGCGCGAGGCATAGTCTTCCGACAGGCCCGGCGCGGACAAACATGCCAAATATTGCTGGCTGCGCTCGGTTAAAAAACTCGTGAGCAATTGCACCGCTTCGCGCCGCCCGCCCTTTTGCACCTCCCCCATGAGCGGCGCGCCAAACAGCGCATCATCAGGCGATGGGATATCGCCCAAATCCATATCGGGGGTCATGTCAGACAAGGGCTTCAAGGCTGCAGGTTTTTCAAGCACTGGAAGCGCCATGCGTTGCTGGCGCAAACGCGCCCACGCATCACGATTTTTCAGTTGGCGCACAACCCCATTACAGGGCATTTCATGAAAATCTATCTGCGCGCCCCGACACCATTGCGCCACCGCCATATCACGCGCATAGGTCCATGCATTGCCAGTTTCTTCATGCGCGAATAGGGCTTTAATCTCAAATTTTTCAGCCAACGCCGCCAAGGCGTCCACCGCTTCGGCCTGGCGCACAATCAGCGGCTGACCAAGCGCGGCCAAATCTGCCCGCAACTCGTGCAGGCAATCATGCAAAAAAGCCCAGTGCCGTCGCGAATGCGTTTCCTGCGCCCAATAATCTGGCTCCACAAGATATAAAGGCAAAACAGGATAACCAGTTTCACAAGCAGCCAGCAAAGGGGCATGGTCGTGCAAGCGCAAATCGCGCTTGAACCAGACAATCACAAGCTGTTGTTTTTGAACCTTTTTTCCCATGCCCTCACTATCTATTGCGCCCACCATGGGCGACTGCACATTAAAATAAGGCGCACCAGAAACCGAGCAAGTCATTATGCTCATAAATCAGGCATGAAACGCGCATTAAATGACGGGGGTAATGGGTGTTTATCAAACCGCCACAGCATGTATTGAAACAAGAATCATTTACTTTAATCTCATCAAAAATGTGATGATTTATAATGACGAAAAACTTTCTCCCTCTTCTGTTCTGTTGTTTATTTTTTGCGGCGAGTGTGACAGGCACGCTTCATGCTGAAACGCATGCACAAGAACATGGGCGTTCAGCACCAGCCAAACAAGAGCCGGCGGGCTGGAAACAAATTTGGTCTGATGAATTTGATGGGGAATTGCTGGATAAGAATAAATGGAACCTGAATGATAGCTATGGCCGCGACGCCTGTTTTGGTGGCGGCAATCAAGAACGCCAATGTTATCGTGAGGACCTCAGTCACATTCGTTTGCTTGATGGATTTTTATTTTTGATTGCCCACCCACAAAATAATTTATCCAACAATAAAAAATTCAATTCAGCGCGGATACAAACGCGGGGCAAGCTGGATATCAAATATGGCAAAATTGAAGCGCGCATAAAGCTGCCGACTGGACAAGGTGTTTGGCCTGCCTTTTGGATGCTCCCATCTGAGCGTGTTTATGGTGATTGGCCGCATTCAGGTGAGATTGATATTATGGAAGCCATCAACCTTGGCACGGGCTGCAAAAATTGCACGGGTAAGGTTGAGAATCGGGTTTATGGGTCGCTTTATTTTTCTCAAAAATGGCCGCGCAAAGGCTCAAAAACGCACCCGATTGAACTTGTCAATTTTCAAGCCTTCAACACTTATGCCCTTGAATGGGGGCCAGAAAGCATCAGCTGGCTTATCAATGGTACCGCCTATGCAACTGTTAAAGCAAAGGACTGGCATAGCCGCCACCCCTTAGCACGCAAAAATGCGGGCGCGCCTTTTGACCAAAAATTTCATTTAATCCTCAATCTTGCGATTGGCGGCAATTGGCCAGAGAATCAAAATCAAGGTGGCGTGAGCCTTGACGGCTTTCCAAAAGCCCTCATTGTCGATTATGTCCGTGTCTATAAATGTACATCTGGTCCTGGCACTTGCACGAAACCAGCCGCCGCTCAATAACACATGATTGCTAAGCCGCTTAGGTTCTCTATAGTAAAGAATATCTATCAATCACTATGCATTAACGAGGGAGATTCTTATGGATGCTGCGAACCTAAAAGGAAAAACCGCTCTTATCACTGGCGGCGGTGCGGGCATAGGCCGCGCTATTGCAGAAGCCTTTGCCCTGCATGGCGCCAAGGTAATTATAGCTGATAAAGATAAAAACCGATGTGACGCCACTCAAAATGACTTTGAACAAAAAGGCTATGATGTGATGGTCAGCCATACAGATGTTACTTTGACCGCGCAAGTGCAAGAAATGATGTCTGAGATTGAACAAAATTATGGGCAGCTCAATATATTGGTCAATAATGTTGGTGATTTTTTAGAGCTGATTAAACCGTTTAAGGAATTTAGCGATGATGAAATAGACGCGCTTTTTAATGCTAATTTAAACTCTATGTTCAAAGTCACCCGTGCTGCCATTCCGCTTTTAGAAAAAAGTGATACAGGCGGAAGCATTATTAATATTTCTTCTATTGAAGCGTTTCGTGGCATACCTACTGCTGTTGTATATTCTGCTTTCAAACATGCCATAACGGGTTTTACCCGCAGCTTGTCGCTAGATTTAGGGCCGCAAAAGATACGCGTTAATGCAATTGCACCTGAGACCACCGAAACAGAGCAAGTCTCACCTGTTGCCATGACGCCTGAACAATATAAAGACCATATACCACGCTGGAACCCATCAGGGCGCTTTGGCAAGCCCTCAGATGCAGCGGGGTGTGCATTGTTTTTAGCATCTGACATGTCAGCATGGGTAAACGGCACAACGATAAATCTTGATGGCGGCGCATTGGTAGCGGCGGGCTGGTATCGCACCCCAAGCGATAATTGGACTGTCGCACCTATCGTCACTGGCGATGGGTTTGGCTATTCATGATAGAGGTGTAATCAGTGAATATGCTTAAAACCGAGCTTTAGACATGCAAACGGGCTGCTCCATCCCTAAAATAAAAAAACCCCGCATAGCGGGGTTATTGGTTGCGGCGCTAAAAGACCTTTGGCCGCTAAGGCCAATTAGGTCGCTTTGTGCCGACGTAGTGGGGGTAGGATTCCATAAAGGCGCAAGGCGCACTAAATCTCGTTGTCACTCGATAAGTGCTGGCCACTGCGCGCCTTTAGGCGCTCCGTCAGCGCAAGGCGGGCTAGGCCTCGCTTAAGCTCGCCAAGCCCTTATAGCGTGAACCAGTAGGCACATTCACCATACTCAACGCAACAAAAAACCCCGCATAGCGGGGTTATTGGTTGCGGGGGTAGGATTTGAACCTACGACCTTCAGGTTATGAGCCTGACGAGCTACCGGGCTGCTCCACCCCGCGTTAAAAGCACTTAGCAACTTGTTGCCTTAGTGCGCCTTATGCCCTCTTGAGGCGATAAAATTTAAGGCATGATAAATGCCCAGTAGCAGTTTTGTTTAGTTGGCTTCGCCAACAGGCGGGCTGCTCCACCCCGCGTTAAAAGCACTTAGCAACTTGTTGCCTTAGTGCGCCTTATGCCCTCTTGAGGCGTTAAAAGCACTTAGCAACTTGTTGCCTTAGTGCGCCTTATGCCATCTTGAGGCGTTAAAAGCACTTAGCAACTTGTTGCCTTAGGGCGCCTTACGCCCTCTAGAGGCGATAAAAGCACTGCACAACAACCCATAATGGGTCACTCTCCGCAAGCGGGATAAAAAATAAAGCGCAAGGGAGAGAGTTGCAAAGAAGAGATGTTTATCTGGCTTATCGTATTAGATTTTATCTTTAGCAGGCCTGGCAGCGACTTACTCTTCCACACCTTAAGATGCAGTACCATCAGCGCTGAAGCGTTTAACGGCCGAGTTCGGGATGGGATCGGGTTTAGGCGCTTCGCCATAGCCACCAAGCCGGCAAAAGATAAAATCAAATATTTAACAAATGGAGAAAATGAGAACAATCAAGTCAATCGAACTATTAGTACCGGTAAGCTACACACATTGCTGCGCTTCCACATCCGGCCTATCAACGTGGTGGTCTTCCACGATTCTCAAGGGAAACCTGGTTTCGAGGGGGGCTTCCCGCTTAGATGCTTTCAGCGGTTATCCTGTCCATACTTAGCTACGCTGCAATGCCGCTGGCGCGACAACAGCTCCACCAGAGGTATGTCCACCCCGGTCCTCTCGTACTAGGGGCAGCTCCTCTCAAGTTTCCTACACCCACGGCAGATAGGGACCAAACTGTCTCACGACGTTCTAAACCCAGCTCACGTACCGCTTTAATTGGCGAACAGCCAAACCCTTGGGACCTGCTCCAGCCCCAGGATGCGATGAGCCGACATCGAGGTGCCAAACAACGCCGTCGATATGGACTCTTGGGCGTCATCAGCCTGTTATCCCCGGAGTACCTTTTATCCGTTGAGCGATGGCCCTTCCACGCGGGACCACCGGATCACTATGACCGACTTTCGTCTCTGCTCGTCTTGTCAGACTCGCAGTCAGGCAGGCTTTTGCCATTGCACTCAACGACCGATTTCCGACCGGCCTGAGCCTACCATCGCGCGCCTCCGTTACTCTTTGGGAGGCGACCGCCCCAGTCAAACTACCCACCATGCAGGGTCCCGGACCCGGATAACGGGCCGCGGTTAGACATCAATGAAGATAAGGGTGGTATTTCACATTGCGGCTCCACAAGAACTGGCGTCCCTGCTTCAAAGCCTACCACCTATTCTACACATGCCGTCACTAATGTCACTGCAAAGCTATAGTAAAGGTTCACGGGGTCTTTCCGTCTAACCGCAGGAACCCCGCATCTTCACGGGGAATTCAATTTCACTGAGTCGATGCTGGAGACAGCGGGGAAGTCGTTACGCCATTCGTGCAGGTCGGAACTTACCCGACAAGGAATTTCGCTACCTTAGGACCGTTATAGTTACGGCCGCCGTTTACCGGGGCTTCGATTCAAAGCTTGCACCTCTCCTCTTAACCTTCCGGCACCGGGCAGGCGTCAGACCCTATACGTCGTCTTGCGACTTCGCAGAGCCCTGTGTTTTTAATAAACAGTCGCTACCCCCTGGTCTGTGCCCCCGCCCAAGAGTTGCCTCTAGAGCGGGCCTCCTTCTCCCGAAGTTACGGAGGCATTTTGCCGAGTTCCTTCAGCATCGTTCTCTCAAGCGCCTTGGTATACTCTACCAGTCCACCTGTGTCGGTTTCGGGTACGGTTATCATGTGGGAGCTATTTCCTGGAACTTCTTCGCGGCCCCTCCAATCCAATAAGGAGGAACAACTTACGAAATTCGTCACTACCCACTAGTACAGGAATATTAACCTGTTTCCCATCGACTACGACTTTCGTCCTCGCCTTAGGGGCCGACTAACCCTGCTCTGATTAACATTGTGCAGGAACCCTTGGACTTTCGGCGGGAGGGTTTCTCACCCTCCTTATCGTTACTCATGTCAGCATTCTCACTTCCGATACCTCCAGCATAGCTCGCGCTATGCCTTCATCAGCCTACGGAACGCTCCGCTACCGCGTGTAGTAAACTACACACCCGCAACTTCGGTGTATGACTTTAGCCCCGTTACATTTTCGGCGCAGGACAGCTTAATTAGACCAGTGAGCTGTTACGCTATCTTTAAAGGATGGCTGCTTCTAAGCCAACCTCCTGGTTGTTTTGGCCGTTCCACTTCCTTTCCCACTTAGTCATAACTTGGGGACCTTAGTTGGCGGTCTGGGCTGTTTCCCTTTCCACTATGGACCTTAGCACCCATAGTGTGTCTGCCGCATAGTACTTCTCGGTATTCGGAGTTTGGTTAGGTTTGGTAAGCGGTGAGGCCCCCTAGCCCATCCAGTGCTCTACCCCCGAGAGTATTCGTGCGACGCTCTACCTAAATAGATTTCGCGGAGAACCAGCTATATCCGAGTTTGATTGGCCTTTCACCCCTAGACACAAGTCATCCCCTCATTTTTCAACATAAGTGGGTTCGGTCCTCCAGTGCGTGTTACCGCACCTTCAACCTGCTCATATCTAGATCACTCGGTTTCGGGTCTAATCCAACGAACTGAACGCCCTGTTCAGACTCGCTTTCGCTGCGCCTACACCTATCGGCTTAAGCTTGCTCGTTAGACTAAGTCACTGACCCATTATACAAAAGGTACGCTGTCACCCCATAAAGAGGCTCCAACTGATTGTAGGCAATCGGTTTCAGGTTCTATTTCACTCCCCTCGTCGGGGTGCTTTTCACCTTTCCCTCACGGTACTGGTTCACTATCGGTCATTGAGGAGTACTTAGGCTTGGAGGGTGGTCCCCCCATGTTCAGACAGAATTTCACGTGTTCCGCCCTACTCGAATCCGTTTTTACTGAACACCTGTACGGGGCTATCACCCACTATGGCCAAGCTTCCCAGCTTGTTCCAGTTACAGTAAAAACGGCATTGGCCTGGTCCGCGTTCGCTCGCCACTACTAACGGAGTCTCGGTTGATGTCCTTTCCTCCGGGTACTTAGATGTTTCAGTTCCCCGGGTTTGCTTCTTACACCTATGTATTCAGTGCAAGATGACTATAAATAGTCGGGTTTCCCCATTCGGAAATCCACGGATCAAAGATTGCTCACATCTCCCCG